>CAWFGA010000004.1:0-385495 GCA_963815225.1 uncultured Flavobacteriaceae bacterium | reverse complement strand
CTGAATAAAAAACAGTTGGGTATTGTAAGTGCAAAAGGGGCATTGCTTTTTGATGAGGACGGAAAGGAATATATAGACGGTATCGCGTCATGGTACACGGTCATGTACGGTCATTGTAATGAGGACATTGTCTCGGCAATGACCAAGCAGATGAAAAAATTGGATTTTGTAATGTTCAGTGGCTTAACCCACGAACCTGCAATAGAACTTTCGGAAAAATTGATGGCAATTCTGCCCAAAAATCAGGCGAAACTTTTTTTTAATGACAATGGTTCTACAGCTATAGAAGCTTCAATTAAAATGTCATTGCAATATTATCATAATCACGGAGAAATAAGGGATACCTTGATAGCGTTTGAAGACGGTTTTCATGGTGACACCTTCGGGGCCATGAGTGCATCCGGACTCTCATCCTACAATGGTCCGTTTGAAGACTTTTTACTGAAGGTAGAACGAATTCCCGTCCCCAATGAGCACAACTTAGAAGAAGTGAAAAGTGCCTTATTTCAAATCCTAAAGAATAATATGTGTGCCGCCTTTGTTTTTGAACCCTTGGTACAGGGGGCCGCCGGAATGAAATTTCATTCGGCAATGGGCTTGGATGCACTTATTGAAATTTGTAAAGAGAACGATGTGCTCTGCATAGCTGACGAAATTATGACCGGCTTTGGTAAAACGGGACGTAATTTTGCCTCCGACTTTTTGGATAACAAACCGGATATTGTTTGCCTGAGCAAGGCACTCACTGCGGGTATGTTCCCCTTGAGCATAACGAGCTGTTCCCAGGCCGTTTATAATCGGTTTTTGAGCGATACCGTAGAGAAAGGTTTTTTTCACGCCCATACCTTTAGCGCACATCCTATCGGGTGTGCAGCAGCTATTGCGGGAATCGATTTATTGAATTCGCCGGAAATAGTGGAACGACGACGCTATATAGAAAAAGCACATGCCATGTTTGTCCAAACAATGCAGGGCCACCAAAAAATTGACGCGGTTAGGACCATTGGGGTAATCCTTGCCATAGACTTGAATATTAATACCGAGCGTTACGGCAATTTGCGCGATTTGCTATATACCCGTTTCATGGAACGGGGTGTACTGCTGAGGCCTTTGGGGAATACCATTTATGTATTGCCTCCATTTGTTATCACCAACAATCAACTGCAAAAAATTTACGATACTATAACCACGGTATTGGAAACTATCTGAAACTTGTTTTGAAGGAAAAAATATCAATTACCGCACTGGCATCCGTATCGCCCTTAGGCTGTTCTTTAAAAGAGACTTGGGAGGCGTACCAAGCTTTGGAACATCATTTTGTCCAAGAAGACATTAATGGTTCCATTACATGGATGGCACCATTGGCGGAATCAGCCAAAAAGCTTGTTCATGAGCTACGTTCATTTGATGTGAAATACAAAAAATTGGACGAAAGCGTCCTGTACGCCATTGCTGCTTCAAGGCTAGCGGCTGCTGATGCCAATTGGCAAAACGATACAGATTTTGGAATTAATTTAGGGTCCTCAAGGGGGGCAACGACCTTGTTCGAAAATTACCACAAAGAGTACTTGGAAACAGGAAGGGCGTCTACCTTAAGTTCCCCTACCACAACTTTAGGGAATATTTCTTCTTGGGTATCCCACGATCTTGGGACACAAGGCCCGGAAATTTCCCATTCCATAACCTGCTCCACAGGCCTACATTCGGTTTTAAACGGGATTGCATGGATCAATAGCGGAATGGCAGATCGATTTTTGGTTGGCGGTAGCGAAGCGCCCCTGACCGCTTTTACCATTGACCAAATGAAGGCCTTGAAAATTTATGCAAGTTCATTGGCGTCTACCACTAAACCTCGGGTTGTAAAACAGGGGAGCGTACAAGACCAAAATCGTATAAACTATCCTTGCCAAGCCTTAAATCTGGAAAAGGAGTACAACAGTTTAATTTTAGGGGAAGGGGCATCCGTAGCTTGTTTGGAAAGGGGAATAAAAAACAATGCCATGGCTTTGATTGCCGGTGTGGGGTACGCAACGGAAGTGCTGGAGCATAATACTTCTATCTCTACGGATGCCGTCTGTTTTAAGAAATCGATGAAAATGGCATTGGGAGAAATGAATCCATCGGAAATAGACGTCATCGTGATGCATGCACCAGGAACCATGAAAGGGGATGCATCCGAATATAACGCCATCCAAAAAGTTTTTGGGCCTAGAACACCCTTCTTAACGAGCAATAAATGGAAATTAGGACATACGTTTGCACCTTCCGGTATGTTCAATTTAGAAATGGCAGTCTTAATGTTAATGTACAATCAAGTTGTAAAAGTTCCTTATTTGGATGAGGAGCCTTTTAAAGGTAACGTGGATAAAGTGATGGTCAACGCAGTTGGTTTTGGAGGCAATGCCGTTAGTATTTTGCTGGTAAGGGCTGAAACTTCTGCGTAAGTTTTAGTAAAAATTAGTGCAAAGTTTCCCGTAAGAAAGGATATGTACTATCTTACACCGACCAACCAAAAAAATCAACAATGGAAACCTGGTTTGCCGCCTTGTCAATATTCGAAAAAGTATATTGGCTCATTGCCTTAAGTGCTTCTTTTATACTTTCAATTTTGGTCATTCTAACCTTTGTAGGAGGGGAAGTGGATGATATTGAGGGAGATGTTGATGCCGAAATTGAAGGAGATCAAGGTATTGGGTTCCAGTTTTTATCCTTTAAAAATTTAATGGGCTTTTTTACCATTTTTGGGTGGACGGGTATAGCCTGTCTGGATGGTGGCTTATCAAAAATACTTACGGTTTTTATTTCGGTTTTATGTGGCCTATTAATGATGCTGGCAATGGCAAGTTTGTTTTACTACTTGTCCAAACTACAAAGTAGTGGAACCTTGAAATTAAGTAATGCGCTAAATCAAATCGGGGAGGTTTACCTTACCATAGGGGCCAATCGATCAAGCATAGGAAAGGTGAGTATTAATGTACAGGGTACATTAAGGGAACTTGAGGCCTTAACGGATGAGGATGTTGATTTGGTACAAAGTAACGTTGTTCGGGTAAAGCGTGTTACCGCCAATGGAATATTGATTGTTGAACTATTAAATAAATAAACCTATGCTAATACCCATACAAATTGGCGGAAGTGCATCATTGTTAGCCATTGGCTTTGCCATTCTGTTTTTCTTTATCATAATTATTTCCTTTATCCGAAGGTATAAAAGATGCCCGTCTGACCGTATTCTCGTAGTCTACGGAAAAGTTGGCACTGGTAACTCGGCAAAATGTATTCACGGTGGGGCCTCGTTCATATGGCCTGTTATTCAGGACTATGAGTATCTGGACCTTACCCCAATTTCAATAGAGGTTAATTTGGTGAACGCCTTAAGTAAACAGAATATACGGGTCAACGTACCCTCACGTTTCACTATTGGAATTTCTACCGAACCCGGTATTATGCAAAATGCCGCAGAGCGCTTATTGGGCCAAGGCATGCAGGAGGTACAGGATTTAGCGAAGGAAATTATTTTTGGTCAACTGCGTTTGGTCGTCGCTTCAATGGATATCGAAGAAATAAATTCGGATCGGGATAAATTCCTGACCAACATTTCACAGAGTGTAGAATCTGAATTAAAGAAAGTTGGGCTGAAACTTATTAATGTCAATATAACGGATATTGTTGACGAGTCTGGCTATATAGAGGCTCTGGGTAAAGAAGCTGCGGCCCATGCTATAAATGCGGCACGTAAGTCTGTTGCTGAAAAAAACAGGGACGGATCTATTGGCGAAGCAAATGCGGTGCAAGATGAACGTACTCAGGTTGCGGCTGCCAATGCTCAAGCGGTAGAAGGCGAGAATATTGCGAAAATTAATGTCGCAAATTCAGATTCCTTGAGAAGACAGCGGGAGGCCGAAGCGGAGCGTACCGCAATAGCAGCAGAGAAAGTACAATCTGCCAAGGCGCTCGAAGAATCCTACGCAGCAGAACGTGATGCGGAATTGGCAAGAGCGGAGCGGGTTAGGAGTTCACAAATGGCAGATATTGTAGTGCCTGCGGAAATTGATAAAAGAAAAGTAGAGATTGATGCGGAAGCCGAAGCGGAAATGATTCGTAGAAAAGCAAAAGGGGAAGCAGATGCTATTTTGTTCAAAGCCCAGGCAGAGGCACAGGGTCTATTGGAGGTTTTGACCAAACAGGCACAAGGCTTGGACGAAATCGTGAAGGCAGCGGGCAATAATCCAAAGGATGCGGTATTGCTATTGATTGCGGATAAACTTCCAGAACTCGTACGTACCCAAGCCGAGGCCATTAAGAATATCAAAATCGATAAGGTTACCGTTTGGGATTCAGGCAGTAAAGGTGAAGATGGCAAAAGTTCCACTGCTAATTTTATTTCTGGAATGTATAAGTCCGTACCTCCATTGCAGGAGATGTTTAATATGGCCGGAATGCAATTGCCAGAATATCTTAAGGGAAAGGATGTGAGCGCGGAGGAGCTAGAGGCGGAATTAAAAAAGCAGGATTCGAGCAAAAAGAAAGGGGAGCAATAATATCTTGAGCAAAAATTTTGAAAATGGATAGCCTCATTTTTACAGGAATTCCTCTATTTTTGGAACCTCAATGAATATGATTTTATGAACGAAGCTAGACACAACTGGACCAAGGAAGAAATACTTGCCATCTATAATAAGCCTATGATGGAGCTGCTCTATGAAGCAGCTACCGTACACAGGCAACATCATGACCCCAATACGGTGCAAGTATCCACTTTGCTATCCATTAAAACAGGGGGTTGCCCAGAAGATTGTGGCTATTGCCCTCAAGCGGCGCGTTATCATACGGACATTGAAGGTAATGACCTTATGACCGTGCCACATGTAAAGGCACAGGCGTTACGCGCCAAAGCTTCTGGAAGCTCTAGGGTCTGCATGGGTGCCGCATGGAGGAATGTTAAGGATGGCCCAGAGTTTGATCAGGTATTGGAGATGGTGCGTACCATCAACAAACTGGATATGGAGGTATGTTGTACCTTGGGTATGATTACCGAAAATCAAGCAAAAAGGTTGGCCGAAGCCGGTCTTTACGCCTATAATCATAATTTGGATACCTCAGAGGACTATTATAAGGACGTAATTTCTACAAGGGCTTTTCAAGACCGCCTAGCGACGATAGACAATGTCCGTAAGAGCAATGTAACCGTATGTAGCGGGGGAATTATAGGTATGGGCGAAGCCTTGGAAGATAGAGCCGGTATGTTGGTAGCTTTAACATCATTAAATCCTCAACCAGAATCGGTTCCTATCAATGCACTGGTCGCCGTAGAAGGTACCCCAATGGAGGCTATTGAGCCTATTTCTATTTGGGAGATGGTACGTATGGTGGCAACGACAAGAATTGTAATGCCAGAGACCCAGGTGCGCTTATCCGCAGGGCGAACGCAGATGAGCAGGGAAGGGCAGGCCATGTGCTTTTTTGCTGGGGCCAATTCAATATTCGCGGGAGATAAACTATTGACTACTCCTAACCCAGACGTTAATGATGACATGGAAATGTTCAAGTTATTGGGTTTAAATCCACAAAAAGCTTTTACAAAGGTATCGCAGCCAAAAACGGTGGAAGCCGCAGATTCTAAATTACAGCAACTGGGAGAAAAGCCAAAATGGTCCAGGCCAGGGCATACCATTGAACGTAATGAGTCCGCTAAGCAGAAAGCGAAAATTACCGACTAATCTTACATTAATACATTTTTAAGAAGTTATTTTCTTAACGTTAATTACCTTTGGCTTCCCTAAAAACCATGTTTCATTGAAGTTAGCTGAGATTCCAAGGGTGGGTAAGATTACCAAGGAAGAATTTATCGAGAACTACTTTAAGCCTCAAAAGCCTGTCGTTATTCAAAGGGCTATAGAGGACTGGCCTGCTTTCGAGAAATGGAACCTTGCCTACATGAAGCAGATTGCAGGGGATAAAATGGTTCCCTTGTACGATAACAGGCCTGTACAACATAAAGATGGGTTTAACGAGCCGCATGCCAAGATGAAAATGGCAGATTATGTGGATTTGTTGATGAAGGAACCTACCAAGTACAGGATCTTTCTTTGGAATATATTGAAGGAAGTACCGGAACTGCAAAAAGATTATAAGTTTCCAGATTTTGGATTGAAGCTTATTAAAGGGCTTGCCCATGCTGTTTTTTGGTGGGCGGGACTCGTATACCTTCATGCATTACGATATTGATCTTGCCAATATTTTTCATTTTCATTTTGATGGTGAAAAGGAGGTGATTCTGTTCCCACAATCCGAAACAAAAAAGCTTTACAAAGTACCGCATTCGCTCATTACGCATGAAAGCATCGATTTTTCAAATCCGGATTATAATCGCTGGCCTGCGCTAAAAATGGCATCAGGGTTTAGGACGCTACTCGCCCACGGAGAGGTCCTGTATATGCCCGAAGGATATTGGCATTACATGAAGTACCACACGCCCGGTTTTTCTATGAGTTTAAGGGCCATAGCCAGAAATCCGAAGAACCTGTCCAAAGCATTTTACAATGTATTGGTGATGCGTTATTATGATGTACTTATGCGAAAGCTTAAAGGACAAAAATGGATTGATTGGAAAAACGAACAGGCTATTATAAGAACAAATATGAGCCATTAAAACAAATATTGAATACTTTTACAAAAAATTAGGCTACTATGAAAACAGGATTATTTTTTGCATTATGCACCATACTTTCTTTTAATCTTTGTGCGCAACAAGCGTATTCTGGTGATGGTGACCAAAAATTTCAGATCGGTGCAAATTTTCAGGAAAATGGCACCGGAATAGTTTCAACGTATGATTTGGGCATAGGGGAAAACATTTCCATTGGCGTTCAAGGAACGTATGTATTGGGAGTGAACAGCGATATAAATGCCGATTTTGGCGACCGGTTCGATATCAAGGGAAGGTTTAATGCCAATTTGGGGAACGTGCTCAATATCGACGAACGATTTGATGTTTACCCAGGATTACATTTGGGACTTAAGAACTTTGGTGGGCATTTAGGTACGCGGTTTTTCTTTTCGGATGGCTTTGGGCTTTTTGCCGAGGCTAGTCTACCTATAGCAAAATATAATAATGACGAACTAACGCCAGCAGAGGAATTGAACAATCAATTTATATTTGCGATCGGGGCTAGTTTTAGTCTGTAGGGCTATTTTGATATAAGTTCCTGAAGTTTTTCATATACGAGGTGGCTTTCCCAACCTCTATACAAAAGATAGTCCGCTAGTTTTTTCTTTCTTTTTTGAGGATTGGGCTCACTTAATTGTTGCAATCTTTTTTTAGCGAGTTCGTCCAAGCTATTTGCATATTCAATAGGGTCTATCTCCTTTAAGGCTGTTGTAATATTGTACTTGGAGATGTCGCGTTGTTTCAGTTCGTTGACAATCCTGTTCCTGCCCCACTTTTTAATTTTAAACTTTCCCCGTGCAAAGCTTTTGGCAAAACGCTCTTCATTCAAAAAACGATCATGTATAAGTTGGCCTAGGATTTTATCGATGGCCATAGGAATCATTCCCATTTCCTTTAGTTTTGAAATGACCTCTTTATGGCAACGGTCCTGATAAGCACAATAGTGCTCTATTTTTTTTGTGGCCTCCTGGATCGAATAGGCTCTACGTGAATTTTGCATAGGCTTATTGCAGGGGGATATTTACTTCGAACGATTCCTGGGAACTGGTAAATGTAATTTCCTTATTCGTGCTTTTCAAGGCATTATACCCGTCCATGGTTGAATAGTCCACTCCCCCAATGAAGGGCAGCACAAGGTCTACTGTCCATAGCGGATTGGTTTGTTCTATAACAAGCTTTAAAAATGCTTCCGTTTTTTCGTAATGCACTGAAATAGAATTATCTGCGATGAGTACATTTTCCAAGGAGGCCTTATTCCATTCGGTTGGCATTTGCGGTTTAATGGTTACATGTTTGTTTGCTGCCATGGGGTTGATGCCAAAAAATTGTTGAACAATGGGTACAGCATAGCTGTAGATGTTCCATGCTTGTGTAATCATACCATAATCCGGGGAGACTTCATAGATACTGCCAGGAAAAGCGTAGCTAAAAGTTCTTGTCATCCGCTTTAAATAATCCAAGGCCTTATCAGGTCTTCCATAGTTATTTTCCGCAATGGCCTGTACTCCTGTGGGCAAGGTCATCACCGCACCGGTATACGAAAAGACTTTACTTCCTTTAAAAGAACCTTCTTCGGTACCGGCGGAATCGTCTCGATCTATGCCAGTAACGAAGACCCCATAAGGGTTCACGAAGCGTTCGGCGGTATTTAATGCCGTTGTGGCTTTAGCGGAGTCCGCAATATTCATTTCCATTGGTGTGTTCACAACCCAGTTGTGGTGTACCACGAACTCCCTAAGACCGCTGGAAGGATTGGCCTTTATCTTTTCTTTTGTCTCCTTTAGCTCTGCAACGGCCCAAGGTTTATTCAAGGTATCTGCCCTTATGATGGCGTCATCAATTAAATGAAGGGCTTGCTTATCCGTACCCAAAAAATCGGCATAGGAATTAAACTCTGGGGACCAGAAAGCTTCGTTTATTTTAGTTTTTAAAAGGGTCGCCATTTGTAAATACGTTTTGGATATGGAATCGTTACCCAATTCCAATGCTATTTTTGAGGCATCAAGAAAAGCACGTTGGGTGTAAGAGGCCACGTCTACCATCTCGCTATCGAGCCCATGAATCTCCATCATACCGAATCCGTCCGGAAACAGATTACCATTGGCGTCGTTCTGCGTTAGCAACCATTGTAAACCTTTTTTAATGGTTGGGAAGTATTCCTTTAAAAATTCCTTATCCCCGTTCCAGCGGTACACCTCCCATATCAACGAAGCAAATTGGGGGGTTTCATTAATGTTTCCCGGATTGAAAACAGCTCCATTGGTAGACATCTCATGGATAATTTTACCGTTACCGTTAACGGCGTTGGAAACACTGTCCAATAAGCGAATAGTGCTATATACGGCATCTGTTTGGCCAATGGCCATATATCCTTTAAGGGCATATTCACTATCTACGCCAAACCACCAAGGGTAATCTGGTATACCGGCGGTGATTCCCGTACCAATCTCCGGAACGGTGCGTACCAGCCAATCGCAATTATATTTTAACCATTCAAATGCCTGTTGCAATTGCTTGTCTGGGATGGTCAATTTTGATCGATTGGCTAAACGTGCATAGCGCTCTTTTTTGTCAGCCAATTGAGCATGAAATTGTTCTTGTATGCTGGAGTATGTGCTCAGCGCATCCTCCTTGGAAGTATAGGAGCCAGCCATGGAAAATGTGATTGTTTTTTGTGCGTTGGCGGGCACCAAAAAAGTGTAATCCAATCTGTTGGATGTACCTAAGCCAGGCCGTGTATTAGGGATTGCAGATTGGTCTATGGGACTTTGATCGGCACCAAATGTTGTAAACCACGGGTTATTGGCATCCTTTACCAACCATTGCCCAGTTTTGGCCATGAAGGTTGCAATATCTTCTGCATCTATCATTTGGGTACGCTCACCCAACCAGGTTGGTCTTAGGTCTGAATGACCGGTAAATTCAAAGTTAAATTGTTGATCACTATCACCGGTATTTTTAAAAGTATAATGAACTGAGATACCCTGTAGGTCATCTGGAACGAATTGAAACCGTTCAACTTGTAAATGGTGTAAGGGTAGCTCATAGACATGTTTGTTCGCAAAGGGATAATTAACAAAAGTGGTTGCACTGTCCAAAGTTATTCTAGTCGCACCATCAAAATTAAGTGCCGCATCAAAGCCGTCCATAAGTTTGATGGGATGGTTCCAAATTCCTCCCATTTCGTCTTGTATATGCCAACCCAGTGCCGGAAAATTTCCATTTTGATGCCCAACCATATAAACTCTATTTCCGGCTGTCAGGAATGGGGAATCCAGGTATTCTTTTTTCCCCTCAATAGTTGGGGTATCAAGCAGTATAGTCGACAGCTTATTATTTTGTTCCTCAATGGTACAGGCATTAAAGAGTACAAGTACTACAGAAAGATACAGGAGGTCTTTTTTCATTACGGGTTCTGTTTGGAAAAGTAATTGTAGTAAAGGTATTATATAAAGTACGGACATAAAAAAAGCGACTCCATTACGAAGTCGCTTTTTTTCTAATATATCGTTTTACCGTCCTTATTTTTAAATCGGTATTCAAGATACGTATACGCATCCCTAGGTTGTATTTTGATCCATCTTTTATATTCCAAGAACCATTTGGTTCTCATGGATGGAAATCCTTTGGTGATAAATGCCGCAATAAAGGGGTGTATATTTAGTATAATAGTATTATCCTTTGCGGGTCCCTTAAGGAGTTTTTCAAGATCTACCGTAATTTTGTCTATTAAAACAATAGGTGCTTCAACCTCTTTCCCTGCATTGTTGGGATCCTCTTCGGTTGTTTTAATATTCATCTCAGGACGTACCCTTTGGCGGGTAATCTGAATTAAACCAAATTTACTTGGTGGTAATATTTTATGTTTGGCTCGATCATCTTTCATCTCATCCCTAAGGTGTTCAAAAAGCTTTTTTCTATGCTGGGATTTTACCATGTCTATGAAGTCGACAACGATAATGCCTCCCATGTCGCGCAGGCGCAATTGCCTTGCTATTTCCGAAGCTGCCAATAAATTGACCTCCAAGGCGGTATCTTCTTGATTTTTGGCTTTATTAGACCTGTTACCGCTATTGACGTCGATGACATGAAGTGCTTCGGTATGCTCTATAATTAAATAGGCACCTTTGCTCATGGTTGCCGTGCGGCCAAAAGACGTTTTAATCTGCCTTTCTATACCAAATTTTTCAAAAATTGGTACGTTGGTGCTATAGTGCTTCACGATATCCTCCTTGTCCGGAGCAATTTCGGCCACATAGTCTTTAATTTCACTATATAATGTGGCATCATCTACATGAATTCCAGTAAAGCTATCATTGAACACATCCCTTAATATGGAGGATGCCCGGTTGAGCTCTACGAATACTTTTGAAGGTGTTTGGGCACGATATAATTTTTTACACATTGCTGTCCATTTCTTCAGCAAGTTTTCTAGATCTTTGTCCAGTTCCGCTACTTTTTGCCCCTCTGCAACTGTTCTAATGATTACCCCAAAACCTTTGGGCTTAATACTTTTAACGAGTCTTTTTAACCTGTCTTTTTCTTCTTTGCTCGCTATCTTTTGAGATACGGAAACACGGTCGGAAAAAGGGACCATTACTAAATAACGCCCTGCTATGGATAGCTCTGAGCTTATTCTTGGACCTTTGGTGGATATGGGTTCTTTTACAATTTGAACCAATAGGGATTGGTTGGCCTTAATGACATCGGTGATTACACCATTTTTATCAATATCGGCATCGGTAGGAAAATTTTGCAAGGTATAATCCCTTAATTTTCCTGAGCTCACTTGTTTGATGAACTTTAGCATGGAAGATAGCTGCGGACCTAGGTCATGATAATGCAAAAAAGCATCCTTTTCATACCCAACGTTAACAAATGCAGCGTTAAGGCCCGTTACCGGTTTTCTGATTTTAGCGAGAAAAATATCCCCCACAGAAAAATCATTGCTGTTTTCTTCTTTATGCAGTTCAGTGAGTTTACCGTCCTTTAATAAGGCAAAGTCAACGGCTTGGGAACTAGATCTTACGATTAATTCTCTATTCACCTGAATATATTTTTAGTCGTTTCTAACATGAGGTCAAGAAACGAACTGATTAAACAATACCTGAAACAGATACCTGGTGTACCTGCCGAAATCCATTTCTAGAATTTCTATGTCAATGAACGAAAATAGAAAAAGTAGTTAAAAAACTACTTTTTCTTGTGTCGGTTAGCTCTTCTACGCTTTTTGCGCTTATGGGTAGCTACCTTATGTCTCTTTCTTTTTTTACCACTGGGCATAAAGTTCTTTTTTAAGTTTAATTATTTTACGTGTACGTTGCTCTTTACTCCTTCAACAAAAACCTTGGCAGGTTTGAATGCCGGAATGTTATGAGCGGGTATTTTAATTGTTGTGTTTTTGGAAATGTTTCTACCAGTCTTTTCAGCCCTGGTCTTGATTATAAAACTTCCAAAACCTCTAAGGTAAACATTATCACCACTTTCCAATGATGTTTTTACCTCTTCCATAAAGGACTCCACTGTAGCTTGTACATCTCCTTTTTCAATTCCCAGTTTATCTGAGATTTTCGATACAATTTCCGCTTTCGTCATCTTTCAATATTAGATTTTCTGTATGTTTTTTCGGGTTGCAAATATATAAATTAAATTCAATCTTTCTTTCTAATAGATTAATTTTAAGTGTATAAACTGCTACTTTTATCGCTTAGTATTCAAGAGCATGTCCTTTTCTAGTAAGATTTTGAAGTGGTACCACCAAAATAAACGTCAATTACCTTGGCGTGAAACTACTGACCCTTATAAAATTTGGTTATCCGAAATTATTCTGCAGCAGACCCGTGTAGCTCAGGGAACCCCTTACTACCTTAAGTTTATAAGCGCTTATCCAACTGTTTGGGATATGGCAAAGGCCAAGGAAGATGAGATTTTAAAACTTTGGCAGGGTTTGGGCTACTACTCTAGGGCGCGTAATTTACACGATACCGCAAAAATCGTGGTCAATGAAAATAATGGTAAGTTTCCTGATAATTATAAGAAACTTTTAACATTGAAGGGTGTGGGGGACTATACGGCGAGCGCTATTTCCTCAATTTGCTTCAATGAGCCACAAGCGGTAGTCGATGGCAATGTTTACCGTGTACTCGCACGTTATTTTGGTATCGAAACCCCTATTAATAGTACTGAGGGTATAAAGTTCTTTAAAAAATTGGCCCAGGAAGTCATGGATCCAAAGCAGATTAGGGACTATAACCAAGGGATTATGGAGTTTGGGGCAATGCAGTGTACCCCAAAAAATCCATATTGCCTGCACTGTCCCCTAGGCGAAAGTTGTGTTGCCTTACAAAAGGGCTTACAGGACCAATTACCCGTTAAAACTAATAAGACCAAAGTTAGGAACCGTTATTTCAATTATTTGGTTCCCGTTTACGCAGATAAAAAAGGAACATATTATACGAGCTTAAAGCAAAGAAAAGGAAAAGGAATCTGGCAAAATTTATGGGAATTTCCCCTTTTGGAGTCCAAAACCCTTCTGGATAGGGACGCCATTGAAAATGGCTACAAAGAAATTTTAGGGTCTTTGGGGGAGACTACAATTTCTGAATACAATGAAAAACCAATCGTCCATAAATTATCGCACCAAACTTTACACACAAAATTTTGGATTTTGAATACGGAAGAAGAATTTCCCAATGGAAAACCAATAAATAGCTTAACGGAATATCCAGTTCCTGTTTTGATTGCCGATTTTATAAAAGCGTTTAAATTTTAGTTTCAAAAGAAAGAAAATTCTTATATTCATTGTAATATTTGCATGTATTACAATTTTCTTTAGTTTTTAAAATTAAGTCAAACTTTAAACTATGAAATTATGAAAAAGAACAAAATTATTTTTTCTATTATTTTTCTATTATCTGTAACTTTTACATTTGGTATGGTTGGAGATTGCAATTGTGAGTCAAAAATTAAAAATAAAACAGATATTATAGAAATTAACCATAATGTAAATAATGTACTGGAATTATATTCAGAGCAGATGCCTTGTGATAAAATTTTGAAAGGAAGATTATCTGCCGTAGAAGCAAAATATGGATTTTACGTATATTATTTTGCAAAAAAAGGACAGGGTTGCCCTCCTGGTCTAGGGGGGTTATATGTTCAGGCTAGAGGTGAAATACTAGCGGCCGAAACAGATTACGCTAAATGCGTATCTGGTCAACTAGGTGGTGGAGATCCTATATGGGACATGCCAGCTTATTAACATGAATCAAGATTATTGTATTCAAGCAAATAATAAAATCCCGTAAGAATCTTCTAATAGGTCTTACGGGATTTTTTAGTTAATTATGATTTAATCGTTCATAAACTATCGCACCAAACCTTATATGTCAAATATTGGATTTTGACTACCGAAGGCGCAATTCCCAATGGAAAACCAATAAATACCTTGACAGAATATCCAGTACCTGTTTTAATTGCCGATTTTATAAAAGCGTTTAAATTTTAGTACTTTTGAATATTTATACATTTATACTATGAGTGGTACATTAAATAAGGTAATGTTGATTGGGCATTTAGGGGATGAGGTGAAAATGCATTATTTTGAAGGGGGTGGTAGTATAGGAAGATTTCCTATCGCCACAAATGAGACCTACACCAATAAATCTACTGGTGAACGTGTTACCAATACAGACTGGCACAATATTGTTGTACGCAATAAAGCGGCTGAGATTTGTGAAAAATATTTGAGTAAGGGCGATAAGGTCTATGTGGAAGGTAGGTTAAAGAACCGCCAATGGCAGGGTGAAGACGGTAATACCCGTTATACCACAGAAGTACATGTACAGGAATTTACATTCTTGACCACAAAAAAGGAGAGTATGGCAAATGCTGGTGATGCATCTGGAGGAGCTTCCCAAAATACGGGTAGCGATGATCGAACACCTCCTAAGGAAGCTACTCCTTTAGGCCAAACGGCCGAGGATGACCTTCCCTTTTAACACTAAATAAACAGGAACTATTGGACCCAGACCCCTTACCGTTATTCGTAACATCTTTGGCTTTGAACGGTGTATTCGCAATTAATATAGTAGTTCTGGTAGTACTACTTCTTTGTTCCGCATTGGTTTCTGGCGCAGAAGTGGCCTTGTTTGGCCTCTCCCCAACGGAAATCAAGGAATTAGATGATGAAAAATCCGCAAAGAGCACCATCCTCATCAAATTATTGGAGCGTCCTAAAAAGCTTTTGGCAACCATATTGATTGCAAATAATGCCATCAATATAGGGGTTGTACTGCTTTTTAGTATCATTGGTGATACGCTTTTCGCATCTGTGAATCAAGTGCTATTTGGCTTGGTTTCCGTAAGGTTTTTATTGGAAGTGGTTGTGGCCACGTTTTTGATTCTAATGTTCGGGGAAATATTGCCCAAGGTGTATGCCAATAGAAACAGAATGAGTTTTTCACATCTCATGGCGTTCCCGCTGCGTTTTTTGGATGTGCTATTTTCACCTTTAAGTCTGCCAATGCGATCGGGCACCTTGTTCCTTTACAACAAATTGGGAAAACAGAAGTCGAACTTGAGTATCGACCACTTATCACAGGCCTTGGATTTAACTTCCCACGGCGACACCACTAAGGAAGAAAAGAAAATTTTAGAGGGTATCGTGACCTTTGGAAATACAGATACCAAACAGGTAATGCGGCCACGTATAGACATCTTTGCGTTGAACGAGCAAATGAAATTTCCTGAAGTCCTATCGGAAATTAAAAAAAACGGGTATTCACGTATTCCGGTTTTTGGCGAAAATATAGATACGGTAAAAGGAGTGCTATATGTTAAAGACCTACTACCCTATTTGGATCGGAAGACATTTAATTGGATGACCCTAATACGGGAACCCTATTTTGTTCCCGAAAACAAGAAATTGGACGATTTGTTGGCTGAATTCCAAGAAAAGAAAAATCACCTTGCTATTGTGGTAGATGAATATGGAGGTACCTCCGGTCTGGTAACCTTAGAGGATATTATTGAAGAAATCGTAGGTGATATCAGCGATGAGTTTGATGATGAAGATCTTATTTTTTCAAAGTTAGACGATTATAACTATGTCTTTGAGGGGAAAACGCCTTTAAAGGATTTTTACAGGGTTATAAAATTGGAGGATAGTGATATTTTTGAGGACAACAAAGGAGAGTCGGAAACCTTGGCCGGTTTTGTTCTTGAAAAAGCAGGAAGTTTTCCCAAACGGGGAGAAAAAATACTCTTTGAATCGTACACCTTTGTGGTGGAAGGGATGGACAAAAAACGATTGAAACAAATTAAAGTAACGTTGCCCCATGAAGTTTAAAAAATTCATCAGCATTGTGGCTGCCCTACTTCTTGCAATAAGCTGCCAAGATGAGCCAATTCCAAAACCAAAGGCCAAAATGCGGTTAGAATATCCACAGGGCAAATTGGCTGATTTGGAAACCAATAATTTTCAGTTTAAGTACAACCAACTTGCAAAAGCCAAGGTCAATAAAGAAAATGCTTTTACCATAGAATATCCAGATATGAAAGGGGCCATCTTTCTAAGCTATAAAAAAGTAGATGATAATTTGGGCCAGTTGATTACAGATTCTAAGCGTTTAAGTTATGAACATGCCGTTAAGGCCGATAATATTGTGGAACAACCTTTTGTAAATCCAGGGGATGAAGTTTATGGCGCCTTATTCGAAGTACAGGGAAATGCAGCTTCCCAATCCCAATTTTACGTAACGGATAGTACTACACATTTCTTAACGGGGTCCGTATATTTTTATACGAAGCCAAATTATGATTCAATTCTACCGGCGGCTGCATATCTTCAAAACGATATTAGGGGCATTATGGAAACCTTAAAATGGAAAAAATAAAGATGGAAAGAATGACGGCATTGGAAATACTAAACTGTCATGAACGTATTCAACCCTATATCCACAATACGCCAATCCTTACCTCTAGATTGGTAGATAAGAAAATTGGGGCCAGCGTTTTTTTTAAAGCTGAGAACTTTCAACGGGCAGGTGCCTATAAAATACGGGGGGCCACAAATGCAATTTTACAACTAACGGATACCCAGAAAAGCAAAGGTGTGGTTACCCATTCCTCAGGCAATTTTGCACAGGCCCTATCCTTGGCTGCACAAAGCCTTGGCATAGCGGCACATATTGTGATGCCCAAAACAGCGCCCGAAGTAAAAAAAGTAGGTGTTAAGGAATATGGCGGTAACATGTACCTCTGCGAACCAACGCTGGCGGCTAGACAAGCGATGGCAGATGATATTTCTTTACGTACGGGGGCCACATTTATTCACCCATCCAATGATGAAAATGTGATACTTGGTCAAGGAACCGCGGCAATTGAACTTTTGAGGGAGCAACCAGATCTTAATTTTATGTTTTGCCCGGTGGGTGGAGGCGGACTTATTGCGGGCTCAGCCCTTGCCGCAAAATTTTTTGGAAATAATTGCAGTGTAATCGGAGGGGAGCCTTATGAAGCGGATGATGCGTATCGTTCCTTATTGAGTGGGAAGATTGAGGATAATGAAACTGTAAATACCATTGCGGACGGACTAAAAACTACCTTGGGAGACAGGAATTTTCCCATCATTAAAAGTCTGGTCTCGAAAATTGTAAGGGTTCAGGAGGCCGAAATAGTGGCAGCAATGCGCTTGGTCTGGGAACGGATGAAAATCATAATTGAGCCATCTAGTGCCGTTACCGTTGCGGCGGTACTAAGGGAAGCTGAGGAGAACCCTAATCATTTAAAGGGTAAGAAAATTGGAATAATTATTTCTGGCGGAAACGTGGATTTGGAAAAATTACCGTTTTAGCCCTTCCACTACAACAACTTAAGGTCTACCCATGGTAACACTAAAAATAGGATAACCCATATATATTGGAAGGGAAGAAACACCATCAGAAGATTGGTGGTTGCAGTTTTAGGCCTGCCTTATTTCTTCAAAATTTCCTCGGCATTTTTAATACTCGAGTTGATGGCCTCTTTAACATCATTAATTTTTTCTTGCTCTGCTTTCAGCAGTTCCCTTTTTTCTTCGGAAAGTTCCTTGCCGTACATAATCTCATCAGAATCAAAACGATTTCCAAAATCTTGCATCCAGTCCATCATGGCTTTATTGGCTTCCTGTAAATCTCTCATTGCCTTGGCTTCGGCTGATGCTGTCCCTAGAGAGTCTGCCATAGGCTTTAATTGACCGACCAATTTACCAATAGTGCCCATTTTTGGCATAACCTCGTCATGAGTTGCCATCACTTCTTTCATAAGTGTTGGTTCCTCCAATTTTTTTTCCTCTTTACAAGAAAATGTAGCAAGCATGCATGCGGTAATTACTAGTAAAATTTTATTTTTCATTGCCTTTATGGTTTCGGTGAAATTGAAAAAATTGGCACAGTTATCCTGTTTGTAAAGATAACAAATAACAAAAACTTGAATTGGGTCTAGAGGTAAAACAATTTTTCGATGTGGGTTGAAATCAGGTCATTTAATTTGGTTGATCCGTCTTTAACTTGGTTAAGTAAGTTTTTTACCAATAGACCCTAGCAATTTGAGGCCTGAAGTAAATGTTATTTTCCCAAGAGATTAGGTTTCTCAGATTATAAAGGCTTTTATCGTAAAAAAAGCCAACATTTGTATTCCAAAATTCTAAACTTGAAAATAGTTGAGCAAAAGTGGATTTACCTTATGGTTCTTTCCTTTATCTGGGGGTCTTCTTTTATCCTTATCAAGAAATCCCTAATTGGGTTTACTCCCATTCAGGTGGGCGGATTACGGATCGTTTTTGCATCGTTGTTATTGTTTGCTCTGGGGTTCAAGTCATTATGTACTTTGTCTAAAAATGATTGGAAATGGATGCTGGTCGCAGGACTATGTAGTTCATTTTTTCCGCCTTTTTTCTTTGCATTGGGTCAAACGCAAATTAGTAGCGGAGTTACCTCAATACTAAACTCTGTAGCGCCACTTTTTACTACTGTGGTTGGGGTAGCCCTCTTTGGGCTTATACTTAAAAGTAGGCAAATGCTTGGCGTGTGCATCGGTTTTTTGGGGACGGTAGTTCTTATCGCTTCCGGCATGGAGCACAATCCAAACCAAAATTATTGGTATTCATTCTTTATAATCAGTTCTGCATTAGGCTATGCATTCAATATCAATATCATTAAAAAACACTTATCACATATAACACCCTTGGCAATTACTACGGCAAGTTTTGGAGTCGCTTTTCTCCCTGCATTGATATTACTTCTTTATTCTGGGGTATTCTCCCAATTCATGGGTAATTTTGAAATGCAAACCTCATTATGGTATTTGTTGGCCCTGGCGCTTTTAGGAACTGCGCTTGCCAATATTCTTTTCAATAAATTGATACAATTGTCGAGTCCTGTTTTTGCGGCATCGGTCACCTATTTAATTCCGCTTGTGGCCTTACTATGGGGCTTATTTGATGGTGAGCGAATCTCATGGATACAATTGGCAGGGGGACTCATTATACTCTTTGGGGTTTGGATGGTGAATAGGAAAAAAAGTCTACCATCCGTAGAAATTTAATTAATTACTGTAACAAAACTTGAAGGTCTTTGTCTTTAGGATGAAACTAAATTTGAAAATAGAACAATTATGAAAAAGATTCTACCAACCCTGCTCATTTTAGTTTTTATGGTGAGCGCACTACAGGGCCAAGACAAAACCTATAAAGTGAAAGGTTTTTCCAAAATTATAGTAAGTCCACATATTGAAGTAAATCTGGTGGAAGGCGAACAGGAGAGCGTTGTCATCGAAAATGCAAAGGTTGACCTGGATAAAATAAATGTTGAGGTGAACGGTGCTACATTACGACTCTATCTGGATGATGCCAAGGTGGTAACAAAATCTGAAAGGACTTCAAATGACCAATGGAGGGGTAAGAAGCCATTGTACAGCGGCACTATGGCAACGGCTACCATTACCTATAAATCCTTAAAAAACATTTCTATACGCGGTGAGGAAGTAGTACGTTGTAAAAGTATGTTGAAGGCAGATGATTTTAAAATGTCCCTATATGGGGAAACCAAGGTATATTTTACCAATGTTGATATTAAGGAACTTACGGTAGCTATTTACGGGAGCAGCTATTTGGAAATTGGGGAGGGTCGTATAAAAAGGCAAGTTTTTAGGGCTTATGGTGAGAGCGAGGTAAATACCTTGGGTATGGCTGCCGATGAAACCAAAATCACGGCTTATGGTGAGAGTAATTTTAGGGTTAATGTATTGGAAAGACTAAAGGTGACCTGTTACGGGGAAACCAACGTCAATTATACCGGTGATGCGAACGTGGATATGGGAATAATTATAGGCGAGGCAAAAATTAGAAAAATAGGCTAGTGTTTATTTAATTTTTAAATGTAAAAACCCGCCAATTGGCGGGTTTTTTATAATTAAAAGCAAGTAGACTATTCAAAATCGGCAGCGGATACCCCTTCATTTACTTTTATATCCGAAAATATAAATTCAAAACTTTGCGGGCCTACGGTTTGTATCAATTTAAAGGGAAAAAGTATACCGGATACTTCCTTATAATCTTCAAAGTCAAAGGTACTTTGCATCTGTTGCCCCTGTACTTCGGCAACACTCACCTCTTGTAGTTTGAGTCCGGTTTCCGTATCGTAAAAAGCTGTTTTTCCATCCGTTATCTTGACCTTGTAGGCATTTTTATCCCCAATCATTTCAGTGCCTTCCAATTCAATACCACCGGCGGCAAGATAATTCAGTTCTGGAAAAGGAGCAGATTCCTCTTTTAGATTTTTTATTTCTTCGGCAGACAAATCCTTCCGTTGTCCTTGGTTTACCATGTACCCCTTATCACCATCCAAAACTTGTTTGCTTAAGGAATTTCCCATCATTTTCACATCTTGCATGAATTGATCACTATCAGTCTTTTTTACCTCAAGCTCTAGTTTCATTCCTTGCATTTCTGCTTCGGCAATCATGGAATAGGATTCCACACTTTCCAATTTTGCTTTTCCACCAATAGCTTCTATATATTTTTCCAATACAGTTGACGCGGTCATCCCTTCGGGTACCACAGCTTCGTAGTTCGGAGCATCGCTTCTTTCGGCAGTTTTGGTAAAGTATAACACGGGAAGATTTTTCCCTTTATATTCTACCTTTCGCAAATTTTCAAGTACTTCACTTCCTTTGCCGGTCACAACTACCCTAGCGTTATCTGGGTTGAAGTATTTTTGTGCGGCTTTTTGTACATCTGAAATCGTTACGTTATCCAATCTTTCCAGATAGGTCTTGAAAAAATCCTTGGGAAGGCCTTCCGTTTCAATATTTAGGGCATAACGAGCAATGGTCTGTGGGTCTTCCAGCGCCATAATGAACCTACCTGCGTATTTGGCCTTGGTGTTAATTAATTCCTTTTCGCTAACAGGTTCTGTATTGATGCGCTCTATTTCCTTTAATAGTTCCACAACAGAACTATCGGTCACCGCGTTTCTAACTTGGGCCATAGCACGGAATCTCGAGGCAGCGTATTTGTCATCATTAATCGAAGAATAAGATCCATAGGTATAGCCCTTATCTTCCCGCAGATTTAGGAATAATCTACCTTCACCACCACCTCCAAGAATTTGATTGGCCACCAAAACCGGAATATAATCAGGATCCTTCATTTTTAAATCTGCGATATTCTGTACGGCAATTTCAGACTGTACCGCATTGGGCATATCTACAAAGTTGATCTGCGTGTTGGGCACATTTTTAGGGTTTGAATAGCTGAAACTAGGTGGAACAGCTTTGGTCCAAGAAGTAAAGTATTTCTCTGTCAACTCTTTTGCATTGGCAAGGGTTACATCCCCTACAATGATCAAGTAGGCATTTGCAGGCACAAAATAATCCCTATAAAATCCTTCAACATCTGAAAGGGTGACATTATTGACGGTCTCCTCCGTGGTAAATTCACCATAAGGATGATCTTTGCCATAGGCCAATGCACGTTGTACCCTACCGGCAATGGCCGAAACATCTTTTTCTTGGGCCTTTAATCCGGTCAATAAAAGATTTTTTTCCTTTTCAAATTCTTCCTGTGTGAAGTTTGGGTAAATAGCAGCGTCTGCCATTAACTCCATCATTCTTGGAAAGTATTTAGAAAGGGATTGTGCATAGGCACTTTGGGAACCAAAACTAAGCCGTGCTCCTAAAAAGTCGATTTCTTCATTAAATTCATCTTTTGGAATATTCTTAGAACCATTTCCTAAAAGACTACCTGTGAGACTACTTACCCCTGCTTTCTCACCTTCAAGGATGGGCGGATTGTCTATGGTAAGTTGAATGGAGACTCTTGGTAGTTTGTGGTTTTCAACCACCAATACCTTTAAGCCGTTGTTCAATTGAAAACTTTCCGGGTCGCTTAGATTTATTTCTGGAGCTGGACCTGGTTTTGGCATAATGGTTCGGTCAACTTGCGCCTGGGCAGCAAAGACCATAAAAAATGCTGCTACTAGTATGTGTATCTTTTTCATAGTGTTTTAGTTTGAAGTGTTTTCTGCCGGCAAATATTCCAATACCAATCGTTGATTGGGCTTTAAATAGTTGTTGGCTACTTCTTTTATGTCTTCTCTTGTAATGGAACGATAAATGTCTATTTCCTTATTAATCAATGATGTATCTCCATATAACAGGTAATATCTGGCCAATGAATTAGCAATGCCTTCTACACTGGAATTTGAATTCACAAATTGGTTTTCAAATTTATTCTGTAATTTTTGATGGTCTTTATCCGTGATTAGGGTGGTTCTTAATTTTTCAACTTCCTCTTCTATTTCAGAAGTAAGCACCTCTAAACTTGTTTGGCCCACGGGCAGGGCAAATATGATATACATTCCATAATCCTCTTGGTTTACAGGTAATGCACCAACTTGAAGCGCTTGCTTTTGATCATCTACCATTTTCTTATAAAGTTTAGAGGAAGGCCCATCACTTAAATAGGTAGATATCATATCTAATACGTAAGCATCCCTATTCCTAAAACCGGGTGTTCTATAAGCAATCATGGAAGCCGGTATTTGAATATTGGGATCAAACACTTTCGCGTTTTTTTGTTCTGAAATTGGAGTTTCTTGCGGGTAGTTTCTTGAAATAGTCTCTCCTTTTGGAATAGGCCCAAAATAATCTTGAATCATTTTCTTGGTATCAGCGATGTCTATATCACCTGCAACCACAAGTACAGCATTATTGGGAACGTAGTATTTATTGTTATAGGTGATGACATCTTCAAGTGTAGCGGCATCCAAATCTTCCATATAACCTATATTGGGGTCATTGTAGGGATGCTTATTGAAAAGATTTTTCCCTATTTCTGGAATAAACTGTCCATAGGGTCTGTTGTCATATGACAAGCGTTTTTCCTCCTTTACAACTTCTTTTTGTGTTTCAATACCATCTTCGTTTATTATGGGGTGTAACATACGTTCAGATTCCATCCAAAGGCCTAATTTTAAATTATTGGATGGAAATACTTCGTAGTAGTAAGTACGGTCCTGGCTTGTATTGGCATTGTTTGTGCCTCCATTTGAGGATACAATTTCAAACCACTTCCCTTTTTCAATGTTTTTGGTACCCTCAAATAACAAATGTTCAAAAAGATGGGCAAAACCGGTACGACCTTCCGCACGGTCTTTTCCTCCCACGTGGTACATCACCGAAGTGGTTACGATCGGCGCAGTTTTGTCTTGGTGCAAAATAACATGGAGCCCGTTATCCAAGTCATATTCTTCGTAAGTAACTTCTTGGGCACTGCCGTAAAACCCAGTGATCAGAATGACCGAAGCCATGAGCAATTTCTTTTTCATTTAAATAGTGTTTAATTAAAAATGCACAAACTTTTAAAATTAGTATGTATTTTAGTGCTAATGTTACGAAAATACATTTTTGTAAGTAATATCTTAGCGTAATTATTCCCTTAACAATTTGTTTTAGTTGAATGAATTGTTAATTTAAAAAACAAACCAAGAATCAAACATGAATAGATTTACCTTACCCGTACGATTTGGAATTGCCGCAAGCGGATCACTTATAGCTTATTTTTTGATACTATCTCTATTAGACTTGCATACGAACGTGTTTTATAGTCTCTTTAATGGGGTAATAACAGGATTTGCTATTTATGAGGCAATCAAATACTACAAATTACAACAGGGGGATAAGTTTACCTATACAGGAGGTTTTCAAACAGGATTGGTCACGGGCGGTATTGCCACCATCGTATTCACACTATTTTTTGCAATTTATTCCGAAGACTTACAGCCCGGTTTTTTGGAACAGCTTTCAACAAAATGGGCCAGTACCTATCAAAGTTTTGAGGCCATCGTTTTCTTTGTCGTGGCCATTATGGGATTCTCTACGACCATAGTTCTGACCTTGGCATTTATGCAGCTCTTTAAGAGTAGGAATACACCTAAAAAGAACCGGTCTTAAAAACATAAAAAAACGCTTGTAAATTAATTAGTAAGCAGTATATTTGCACCCGCCTATGGAAAAAGTCCATCAGGTTTAATTTTTACATTTAATAATATGTACGCAATTGTAGAGATGGCAGGGCAGCAATTTAAAGTTGCAAAAGACCAGAAAGTGTACGTTCACCGTTTGCAAGTAGAGGAAGGAAAGAAAGTTACTTTTGACAATGTACTTCTTTTGGCAGATGGATCGAACGTTACCGTTGGCGCCCCGGCTATAGACGGAGCCGCAGTAGAGGCTAAAGTCATTAAACACCTCAGGGGTGACAAGGTAATCGTTTTCCATAAAAAGAGACGTAAAGGTTACAGAAAGAAAAATGGACACCGTCAATCCTTGACTGAGATTGTTATCGAAACCATTACCGCTAAGGGAGCTAAAAAATCAGAAACCAAAAAAGAGGAGCCAAAAGCAAAAAAAGCGGAAGGTAAGGCTGCGCCGGTACAAGAATCGGTAGCTTCCAAACCAAAAGCTAAAAAGGCTACTGCCAAGGGTGATGATTTGAAAAAGATTGAAGGTATCGGACCAAAAATAGCTGAAACCTTAAACGATGCTGGAATAAAGACCTACGCAGCGTTGGCGAAATTGGATTCGGCCAAAATCGATGAGATTATTGCCGATGTTAGGGGAAATCACGTAACCGACACTTGGCCAAAGCAGGCGAAATTAGCTGCTGACGGTAAATGGGACGAGTTACAGAAATGGCAAGATGAATTAGATGGTGGTGTAGCCAAATAAGCTAAACCATTAAGTATAACAAAATAAAACGGTAGACAATGGCACATAAAAAAGGTGTAGGTAGTTCAAAAAACGGTAGGGAATCAGAATCGAAACGATTAGGTGTTAAGATTTTTGGTGGTCAAGCTGCTACTGCCGGTAACATTATCGTAAGACAAAGAGGAACAAAGCATAATCCTGGTGAAAATGTTTATGCAGGAAAAGACCATACACTACACGCAAGAATAGATGGTATGGTGAAGTTTGAAAAGAAGGCAGGCGGGAAATCATTTGTATCCATAGAACCTTTTGAAGCTTAATCAATAAGATACTTTTACCAAAAAACCCCTTTTCATTCGTGAAAAGGGGTTTTTGTTTTAATCCAACCTAGTCGCACTTGCCCTAAGGAATAGTGTCACTTTTGTTGGTAGTTACAGAAGCGCCTCCGCAACTTCAAACCAAGAATTTACGCGCTCAAACCCCTTTGTGTTAATATTGTGCGGTGAAGTAAATTGCAAGCTACGGCCATCAAATTTTTCCAAGTTATAACTTCGGTCGTCAATAAGTACATCCCCCTTTAAAATATGTTTATGGCCGCATAGGATTCTGTTTTGCCAAGGAATAAATGGGAAATGTTCGTCTAGCCATTCGCTTTTTTCTTCCAGCGAGTTAGGGAACTGCATGGCGGCGGAAGCAATATATAGCTCGTATTTTGAGGAAAGGCTCTCTAGTACTTCTTGGCTCCCGGCAATGGGTTTAAGCGCCCTAAAAAAACCTCTTCGGGTAGCATGTTTTCGAACACTGTCTTGATGCGCTTTTGGAACCATACGCCACACTTCATTACCGGCACATGAATCTTTAGTCAATGTACCCTTGAATTCCGCATTGTACAAATCTATGTGCGCGCCATAGGTATCCGCAATGACCTCATCCATATCTACAAATAATATCATATCCATTTTTTTTACGAAGTACGGTAAAACCTTTAAAAAGAGAAAATGAAAATAAAATTTGACCCATTGAATGGCACACATAACAGCATGTGAAGTAAACAAAATTATAAATAAACAGGATTTGGATTGGTTTGCAACCGTGGTTTTTAAGTTAATAATAGTCTTATAAAAGCATAAATCCCTATAGAAATTTGAGTAAATTTTACCTTAATTCTAAATATACTAAATCATGAAAAAATCAATTATTTGTGTAGCATTGGCCAGTACGTTTTTATTCTCAAGCTGTTTGGGTTCTTTCAGTGCCTTTAATAATCTAAAGGACTGGAACCAAGGTGTATCTGAAAGTAGGTTCGTAAATAACCTTGTTTTTTGGGGGTTAAACATTATTCCGGTTTATGGTCTTTTCTTTTTGGGAGATGCTATTATTTTTAACGTTATCGAATTTTGGAGCGGTTCTAACCCCATTGCCATGAATGAAGGGGAACAGGAAACCCAAATGGTGGAACGTGACGGTAACACGTTTGAAATGATTGCCAGCAAAAATAGAATGCAGGTAACGGTAGTGGAAGGTCCAAAAAAAGGAAAAAAAATTGACCTGGTTTACAAGCCAAGTGAAAAGTCTTGGAATGCCATTCGCCCTAACGGCGAGATAATTAAATTATCCTCCTTTGAGGAAGGTTTCTATATCGTTTACATGCCTAATGGCAAGGAAGTAAAAATAAACCCGTTAAGTTCCAAGGAAGAGGGCTTGGCGCAGTTAAGGGAGCAAACAGATTGCTATTACTTGGAAGGAATGCTTGCCGAAAGTAGGTAAACATTAAAATTGAGCATAAAAAAAAGGTCCTGATCGATTCAGGACCTTTTTCTATTTTAGACTTCTTTTAATACCTGTAGTATTCTGGCTTAAAAGGACCTTCAACGGTAACACCAATGTAGTCTGCCTGGTCTTTGTTGAGTTCCGTAAGTTCTGCACCCAAACGCGAAAGATGTAGCTTGGCGACCTTTTCATCTAGATGTTTCGGTAACATGTACACTTCATTTTCGTACTTGTCGCTATTTTTCCAAAGCTCTACTTGTGCCAAGGTCTGATTTGTAAAGGAATTGCTCATTACAAAACTTGGGTGACCGGTTGCACAACCTAGATTGACCAATCGGCCTTCGGCTAAAATAATGATATCCTTACCGTCAAGAGTGTATTTATCTACCTGCGGCTTTATTTCATCCTTCGTGGAGCCGTAATTTTTATTTAGCCATGCCATGTCAATTTCATTGTCAAAATGGCCAATATTGCAAACGATAGCTTTATCCTTGAGAGCTTTAAAATGCTCTGCCCGTATGATATCCTTATTTCCTGTTGTTGTGATAACGATATCGGCATTGCCAATAACATTTTCCAATTTTTTGACTTCAAACCCATCCATACAAGCTTGAAGTGCACAAATAGGGTCGATCTCGGTTACTGTTATAATGGAACCAGCCCCTTTAAAGGATGCTGCGGTACCTTTGCCAACATCCCCATAACCGGCAACGACCACACGTTTACCTGCTAGCATTGTATCCGTAGCTCTTCTAATGGCATCCACGGCACTTTCGCGACAACCGTATTTATTATCGAATTTAGATTTGGTAACGGAGTCATTTACGTTAATGGCAGGCATAGGAAGCGTCCCTTTTTTAACACGCTCATACAAACGATGAACTCCCGTAGTGGTTTCTTCGGAAAGGCCTCTAATTCCTTGCGCCATTTCTGGGTACTTGTCCAATACCATATTGGTCAAATCCCCACCATCGTCCAGAATCATATTCAAAGGCTTGCGGTCCTCCCCAAAAAATAAGGTCTGCTCTATACACCAGTCAAACTCTTGCTCATTCATACCTTTCCATGCATAAACAGGTATTCCTGCGGCTGCAATAGCGGCGGCGGCTTGATCTTGAGTGGAGAAAATATTACAGGAGCTCCATGTAACTTCAGCGCCTAAAGACTTAAGGGTTTCTATTAAGACCGCCGTTTGTATGGTCATGTGCAGGCATCCAGCTATTCGGGCGCCTTTTAAAGGTTGTTCGTTTTTGTACTCTTCCCGTAAGGCCATAAGACCGGGCATCTCCGCTTCGGCCAATTCAATTTCTTTTCTTCCCCAAGCTGCAAGGGAAATATCCTTAACCTTGTAGGGCACATATGGAATAGTTTTGGTGCTCATATCTTTAATATTTTATACTTTCGTTATTCTATTTTCAGCAAAATTTATTTTGCGACAAAGGTACAAATAACCCTAGGAATCCCATGCCGCTTTACAAAACAATTACAGTTGACCAGGATACTTTCGCAGCCATTTGGAAGGTGGAAGAATCTGAGGAAAACCTATGGAATAATGTGGAACTGACCCCACATTGTCAAGCGAGGTTTAACGGTATGAAATCGCAGCTCCACCGTAGGGCATTTCTTAGCATTCGGCATTTATTGGCCCAATATGGCTATACGGATTTTGATTTGATCTACGATGAGAACGGGAAGCCGCACTTACGTGATGGCAAGTACATTTCCATTACCCACTCCCATAATTTTACCGGTTTAATTATAAGTAGCTCTGCGGAGGTGGGGATTGATATTGAAATGCAGCGTGATAAAATTCTGCGCATAGCCCATAAGTTTACCCCTTTGGAAGAATATCGGACAATGGCAAATACTGCTGCCGTAATACGAAAATTGACCATTGTATGGGGGGCAAAGGAATCTTTATATAAAATACTGAGTGAAAAGGGCTTGAGTTTTCTGAATCATATCGATGTAAAGGATTTCTCATTTGATTCCTTTGAGACCACGGCAGAAATCAATTATCAGGGCCACACATCAGCCTATCAGATTTACTTCTTGGAATTTGAAGATTTTACCTGTGTGTATGCATTGAAAAATTAAGGAAAGGCAAGCGTAGAAAAAGTTAATAATTGGATATAACAAATAAAGAAGGGGCCAATACCCAAAACTTTTTTGGCTTTTTAAACAACGAACAACGAACAACGAACAACGAACAACGAACAACGAACAACGAACAACGAACATGAACATATCAGTAGAATTGACATTTTCTCCATTACAAGATGATTTTGAAAATCATATCATCGATTTCATCAAAAAACTAAGGTCCTCTGGTTTAACCATTCTCGAGAACCCATTAAGCACCCAGGTTTACGGCCCCTATGACACCGTAATGGCCGTATTGAACAAGGAGATTAAAACAGCTTTTGAATTGATGGATAAGGGATTGTTGTACATGAAAATCGTTAAGTCTGATAGAAGCGCGTATGAGCCCCATTTTTGATTATTTCTTTGGGCAATATGCCGATTATGATACCCTAGACATTGGCTTGGAAATCATAGCGGTCATTTTTGGTTTGCTTTCGGTGTGGTTCTCAAAACAAAACAACATCTGGGTATATCCAACGGGGATGCTCAGTACATCCATTTTCGTGTATCTACTGTTGAAGTGGGGACTAATTGGGGATATGTTGATTAACATATATTACTTTGTCATGAGTATCTATGGATGGTACATTTGGACGCGAAAGGTAGGTGCGGAGCATGTTACCCCAATTACAAGGGTCACGAAAAAAGAGCTTAGAACCTCCATATTTATATTTTTGGCTACCATAATCTTTGTATTCGTTATCTATTGGATTTTTGAAAAATGGACCAGTTGGACGGCCTACGTGGATACACTCACCACCGCGATATTTTTTGTTGGGATGTGGATGATGGCAAAAAGAAAAGTGGAAAACTGGATTTTTTGGATTATAGGGGATTTAATTTCTGTGCCCCTATACTTTTATAAAGGCCTTACATTTACTAGCTTTCAATATCTCATTTTTACAATATTGGCTATTTATGGCTATAAGGCATGGAAGAAAAGTATAGACAAAAACCTTCAACTATCGTAAAAGTTGTTCTTTTTGGCCCTGAATCTACGGGCAAAACTACCCTATCCCAGCAATTGGCGAGGCACTATAATACGGTCTGGGTACCGGAATATGCAAGGGAATATTTGCAAAAAAAGTGGAACAACGAGCGCAAGACCTGTGAGCCCAAGGATTTGTTGCCTATTGCGGAGGGGCAAATGCTTTTGGAAAATGAACTGACCAAAAAAGCTACAAATATTCTGATTTGCGATACCGATTTATTGGAAACAAAAGTATATTCTGAAGCCTATTATGTTGGTGCCTGTGATCCTATATTGGAGAAATATGCTTTGCAGAATACGTATGACCTTTATCTTCTTACCTATATCGATATACCTTGGGAAGCAGATGATTTAAGGGATAAACCAACGGAAAGGAAAGAAATGTTCACTTATTTTAAGGATACGCTGGAAAAATACGGCAAAAATTTTATTATCTTGAAAGGGAACAAAAAGGAACGTTTAGAAAAGGCCGTTAACCATATAGATCAGTTATTAAATAGATGATACAACTTACAGCACAAGACGAGAAACAATTGCGGGAAAAGGGAATTACCAAAGAAAAAATGGTGGACCACATCAATACGTTTAAAGAGGGAATCCCTTTTGTAACATTGAAAAATGCGGCCGTAATTGGAAATGGAATATTAAAATTTTCTAAGGAAGAGGAGAAGGAATTGATAGCTTTATACGACGCAAAACTTAAAGGTCTTGATATTTTAAAATTTGTTCCCGCATCTGGCGCAGCTTCACGTATGTTTAAGGCCTTGTTCAATTTTTTAGATGTTTACGATCCAGACAAGGAGTCTTTGGAGGTCTATCTAAAGAGAACGAATGATAAGGACATAAAAATACTTTCAGAAGGGTTGGAGCGCTTCCCATTTTATAGTAAGGTTATGAAGCGATTACCAAATAATATAGATACACACGGCAAGAAAGTTTATCTTTTTGTTTCTGAATTATTAGGTGAAAATGCCCTTAATTATGGATTTTATCCAAAAGGATTACTACCATTTCATGCGTACGAGAATGTTGCCGCAACTCCCTTCGAGGAGCATTTGAAAGAAGGTGCCCTTTATGCTGGAGCAAATGGAAAAGCTAAATTGCACTTTACCATTTCGGAGCAACATGAGGCTATGTTCAAGTCAGAATTTGATGAGGCAGGGCCCCGGGTTTCAAAAAATACGGGCATGACCTACGAAGTAGACTATTCCTTCCAAAAAGCTTCGACAGATACCTTGGCCGTGGATATGGATAATAAACCGTTTAGAAACGAAGACGGTACCGTGCTTTTTAGACCAGGCGGGCATGGTGCGTTAATCGAAAATCTAAATGAGCAGGATGCAGATATAATTTTCATCAAAAATATAGATAATGTAGCCGTAATGGAAGATGCTAAAGCCGTTGCGGATAGTAAGAAAGTTTTGGCAGGCGTTCTATTAAAAAGGCAGGAAAAAGCATTTGGGTATGCTGCGCAATTGGACAAGGGAGCAATTTCAGATGCGGAACTGAAAGAAATACTATCCTTTTTAAAGGACGATTTAAATGTCAGGTTTTCAACAGAATTTGATGACAAATCCAAGTCCGATAAAATTACGGAGGTAAAAAACAAGATCAATAGACCTATACGTATCTGTGGTATGGTAAAAAACGAGGGAGAACCAGGTGGGGGTCCATTTTGGGTAATCGATTCCAAGGGAGCGGTATCGCTTCAGATAATTGAATCTGCCCAAATAGACATGGACAATAGCCAACAAGCGGAAATTATGAAAAACTCCACCCATTTTAATCCAGTTGATTTGGTATGTGGTGTGCGTAATTATAATGGTGAAAAGTACGATTTACTCAAATTCGTTGATGACAAGCAAGGTTTTATTACCGGAAAGACAAAGGATGGGAAAGAATTAAAGGCCTTGGAACTTCCAGGACTTTGGAATGGGGCTATGGCTTTTTGGAATACGATTTTTGTAGAAGTTCCGTTGGTTACCTTTAATCCAGTCAAAAGTGTCATCGACCTTTTAAAGGATTCCCACCAAGTATAAACTCTTACGGTACCCATTGTATACTAAAGTGTGTAGTTTCTACACACTTTTATTTTTTTGATACAATTTTATCCAGTCAGCCTTTTTTACTTTGTTACTATAAATGACTTAATATCAATATGATACACATAATAGCCTATGATTTTATGACTTGGCATCATTTTTCCTTTAAACAAAGCAAGAATGTTTAATTAAAAAATAAAAAAGATGAAAAAATTAGTTTTTGCAACAGCTTTGGCAATAGGAAGTTTAACGATTGGTACCGCAGCTACCCCAATTATTTTCCATGATGGTATTATGGAAGAGGTTTTTATCCAAGATTTTAAGGAAATAGACGTAGCAGACGTGCCCACTCCAATCACTGAAGCCTTAGAGGCAGATTATGTGGGGGCAATTATTAACAAGGCCTATGTAAATGGGGACGATAACTATAAATTAGAAGTAGCAATGGAAGATGGTACAACCATGGAACTTTATGCAGATGCAGAAGGGAACTGGCTACAGATGTAAGCTTTCAAGTATTTAGTTGTTTATTAAAAGCTGCCTCGGCAGCTTTTTTTATGGTCAATACGCATAAATTTTAGTTAAGTTATAATCCACATAATTGTTTACACCGTACATAAATGTAAACCCGTAGTAACGATTAAAATTTTAACTATGATAAAGAATGCTTTTTTTGCCCTATTGGTCTCAGGAGTGATAATGAGCGTAAATGCTAGCGCTACCCAAGATATCGAAAGATTTAATGAAGTAGTACTGCTTACCGATGAATATGAAAAAATAAAATCGAGTGAATTGACTGCCTCTGTTGTTGAGGAAATCCTAAAGGAATATCCTACATCAATGCTTGGTGCTGCCTATAAAAATGAAAATGGTGATTTCAAATTGGTCATGGTTTTAAAGAGTGGTACAAGAAGAACGGTATATATCGATAAATATGGAAATTGGATCGCCAAAAAATAAGAGTTTTTATAATTGCTGAGTAACGGTCTGTTCTGAATCTTATAGAAATTAGGAATAAAAGAAACTTTCGTATAAACACTAACCGTTAATTATGAATGTGCCGCCAAGAATAAAAGTGTTAAAACGAACCCCCGAAATGAATTGATACTTGTGCTAATTAAGCAGCTATTTTTTAGAATGATGTTCATTTAGAATTTTAATGGAAGTTTTCAAAGGTGGATATAAAGAGGTGTAGTTGCACCTCTTTTTTTATTTCTTGTTCGGAGGCTTTAGTATCTGTAAATAGAATAATATTCAACCAAGCGTCTGTGTAAATTTTACACAGGCTTACCCAAAAGGAACAGTTTTACCCAACTACCGTTTTATCGGAATATTTATAGATAATTGAAATTCAATTAGTTAGGTTAGACAAAGGTTTTGGCACTTTTTTCCCATAGGTAGTGGTGTAAGAATTAGTTATTAATCTAAAAAAACAGAAAAGATGAAAAATTTATTTTTATTGGGAGCATTGACTATTGGAGGGTTTGCAGTAACGGCCCAAGAAGCGGCACTTTCCCAAACAGGTATAGTCCATAATGAGACACATGGGATAATAGTTACTGCCGATAATTTTTCTGAAATCGCATTATCTGAAGTGCCACAACCAGTGATGGATGCCATTGCCAAAAATTTTCCAACAGCGACTTTGGACAAGGCCTACACAAATGAAGAGGGACAGTTTAAATTAGACCTTTCCTTGGAAGATGGAACATCTGGATCCGTATTTGCCGATAAGGACGGTAATTGGTTGGATTTGTAAGTAGAGAAAACTTGTTTGTTCAAGTTGGTTTGGTCAGGAAGGGGTAGCGTTATGCTACCCTTTTCTTTTACTATTAATTGTGTCGTTTAAGGCAAAGGTTTAAGAAAATTTTTAAAGCACTAATAGTCGGGTTGTGGTATTTTTACGTAAGTACTTACAAGATTACACAGAACCCTATGCCCAAAATCTTAATTATTGAAGATGATACTTCCTTTGCACAAATGCTACAGAAGTTTTTGACCCGAAATGGGTTTGATGTTAGTGTAAGTCAGACAGGATTGGACGGTGAAAAAAAGATAGCCGAAACCACTTTTAAATTGGTCATTACAGATTTAAGATTACCCGATTATGACGGTCTAAAACTGGTCTCTAAATTAAACGGGAAGGTTCCGGTTATTGTCATGACGGGGTATGCCGAGGTGGCTACCGCCGTAAAGGCAATGAAATTGGGCGCTTATGACTACATTTCAAAACCCTTTACCCCTGATCAAATGCTATCCGTGATTGACGGAGCTTTAAACGCCAAACCTATAATTATTAAGGAAAACGTGCCTGGTCCTACTCAAGGTGGGCCATCCACAGTGGAAAATAAAACAGGTACATCTCGCACGATTAAGAATTTGATTTTGGTGAGCGAGCCTGCTGAAAAACTGGAAGAATACATTTCCTTGGTCGCACCAACAGACATGTCTGTTTTGATTATTGGGGAAAGTGGAACCGGAAAAGAGGTTACCGCAAAAGCGATACACGAAAAAAGCACAAGAAGTACCAATGCATTCGTTGCATTGGATTGTGGGGCAATACCCAAAGAATTGGCGGCAAGTGAGTTTTTTGGTCACCTCAAAGGAAGTTTTACGGGTGCCGTTGCGGACAAGGCAGGTAGTTTTGAAGCCGCCAATGGAGGAACGCTTTTTTTGGATGAGGTTGGCAATCTTTCCTACGAAAACCAGATTCAATTGTTAAGGGCCCTACAGGAACGTAAAATTAAGAGAATTGGTAGCAATACGGAGATACAAGTCGATGTTAGAATCCTATCCGCAACCAATGAGGATTTAAACTCCGCGGTCGAAACGGGTATTTTTAGGGAAGACCTTTACCATAGGTTAAACGAATTTTCATTACAAATACCGTCCCTAAAAGATAGACGTGGTGATTTGCCTGTCCTTGCCAATTATTTTTTGGACAAATCCAATCAGAAACTTGGTAAAGCAATCAATGGTTTTTCAGATACGGTTTGGGATGTGTTTAAAGCATACCACTGGCCTGGTAACATTAGGGAGTTGCAAAATGTAATACAACGTGCGGTTCTATTGACGGATACACCAAAAATCCACGAAAAGGTCTTGCCTCCAGAATTGCTACAGCCTGTAGCGAAGGCTGTGGAACATGGAACCCTTTCCAAAGCAGATTTTGAAAAGGAACAAATTCTTACTGCGTTAAAACGAACAAACTATAACAAGTCCAAAGCGGCAAAACTACTTCAGGTTACTAGAAAAACGCTTTACAACCGCATTAGCCATTATAATTTGGATGTGTAGGGAAGTTCTACTGAGATAGCATCCAAAACCGCAAGGGTATAGCGTTTTAATTCCTTATTCATCTTTAACAAGGTTTCCTTATCGTACCTTTCTTGTTCCAGTATTTCAAACGCTTCCAATAGGGGTATCGCTCTAATTACTTTAAGCTGCCGGAACATAGGCAGCATTCTATGAGCGGTTTGCTTTATGTCTAGGATGTTAAATTCATCCACTGCTTTTTGAAGCTGGTCTAAGTTTTGCAGTGAATCTTTTTTAAACGTAAATACAATTTCGTGTAGGGCTTCCGTATCATCTCCAAGAAATTGGTTTAAGGTACTTAGGCTAAATTCCCCTTCTGTTTCAGCTATAGGCTTGCTGACTTTAAGTGTACTTTGTAAGTCCGATCTGTAAAGGAGTTTATTTAATTTTTGGGCCAAGTCGCTTGTAGAAAAAGGTTTCCTTAGAAGTTGGTCGAAACCTTGTTCGGCAAAATGCTCAAGCGAAAGATCTCGCCTACCTGTCATGGCCAGTATGGGTTGGTTTTTATACATAGGGTAGGTGCCAGACCTTAACCTTGAGCTAATCTCATAACCGGATACGGTTGGCATTTCAATATCCGTCAGCACAAAATCAAAAACAGAATCACTCTTAGGGTCAAAATCATTGAAATCTGTGTGTAAAAGTGCTGTAATTCCAAGAGACTCCATCATCTTTCCAATTAATATTAGAAAGCCGCTATCGTCATCAAAGACTAATGCGTTCAGGTTTGGGTAATCATGTTCCGGTTCCGACGCCGCTTCTGGAAATTCACCATATTCAATGGGGATTTGCAAGGTGAATGAACTTCCGCTTCCAAGTTCGCTTTTTACGGAAAGGGTACCCTTTAAAAGCTCCGTTAGTTTTTTTGTAATGGTCAATCCTAGTCCGTAACCTCCGTATTTCTTATCGGTATCCCCTTCGGCCTGGATAAATTCCTTAAAGATTAATTTCTGCTTTTCCTTTGAAATTCCAATTCCTGTATCCTTGACTTCTAGGACAAGGGTTTGAGATTGCTGTAATATTTTTCCGGTTAGGGTAATGCTGCCTGTTTCTGTAAACTTAAACGCATTTCCTAAAAGGTTAGATAGGATTTGGCGCATTCTAAAGGCATCCGTTATAAGGGGTCTATGTAAGGAAGTATCCAAATCGAGCTTAAGTTCAATGTCTTTTGATGCGTACTGGGAGGCAATATTCTTCGCACTTTCAGTAATTAAGGTATCCATTCTAAAAGTGGTTTTCTTTGCAACCATTTTTCCAGCTTCCAGTTGCGAAAAATCAAGCAAATCGTTTACCAGATTGTTTACATACGTAGAGGCAGATTGTATGTGCGCTACATACTCCTTTTCTTTTTTTGTGCCAGATTTTTCAATTAGCGAAGCAAAGCCACTGATGGTGTTTAACGGGGTGCGTAAATCATGACTTACAGTTGCAATTAACTGTTCCCTACTTTTTAAAAGTGATACTGAATAGTCTTTTTCCTTTACCAATTTTTCCCTTAAAAGATTGACTTTCCAAAAATCGCGGTTAAGGATAAATGTAAAAATACCTACGACCAAAAATCCTAGTAGGGCGGCGAGGGCGGCGAGGCGTATGCTTCTTTTTAATAGCGATTCCTTCTTAAGGGTATTGGCCATGCTATTCATAAAAATTTCCTGTTCAAAAGAGGAAAGAATGGATCTTAGCTGTTGTGAGAGTTCTACATCTGTTCTATTGATTGCGGTTTCACGTCTCGCCAAGGAATTTTCATTTAGCGTATTTTCTTGCTGTACCTCTTTCAAAAGATTTTTTGAGACTTGGAGCACGCTATCCATGCGTTGGGCTTTTAATTGTGGATTGTTTTCCTCTGGAATATTGGCATTTAAATAGTTGGCTAATTTTTTTAAAGTCTCCTGTAATTTTGGGGAAAGTTCGTTAAAGTTTGGTGCAAGACTTTCCGGGGTAATAATACCTAAAGACGCTTCCAATTTATCGAATTCCTTTAGGGCGGTATTAATGGCGGTCCCCGTTTGGTTTTGCATTCTAAGGCTCCTTAGCGCATTTATGTTTTTTGCCTTTTTAATCAACAGGGAACTTAGGCTATCCAACAAGCTCTTTTGGTGTTCACTTTCAGTAAGTTTTTTGAGCTCCTCAATATTTATGTGAATCGAATCTATCTTGTTTTCATAGGCTATAAAATTAAGTTTGTTCTTCGATTGAAAGGCTAATTTGGAAAGACTTTCCGCCTCATAGAGCTGCGCTAGGAATGAATTCGTTTTCAATAGTTTATCATCATTGACTGTTGCTGTCTCATTGGTGACATAGTTACGTACCTCATTATAGATATAGTATGAGGCAACTGCGCCAAGAACGACCAATAATAAGTAGCTAAATGCTATTTTGAAGGTGAATTGGTTCTTTTTCGAATCCATTAGGGGCAGATATAAGTTCCTGGTAGATGTACGTTAAAATTGAAGAAATTAGTTCTAAGAGCATGTTAATTCCTAGAACTATTTTTTACAAATTTCATTATGACGGTATACTTTACTGCATTACCTTTGACCCATCTCAAAGGGGTGCCGAATCCTAAAAATTTAGGAGGAAGCTGAGATTATACCCAAGGAACCTGGGCAGGTAATGCTGCCAAGGGAGGCGAAAATCGCCATTAGGTACTATATGTTGCGCTAAAATCGTTTTAGTGGCAATTAAAATCAATACTAACTTAGAATAATAGCCCCTTTTATTCGTAATAATTTTACGAATGAAACTATCTATTTTCACAATTACCGCGCTTTTTGCGCTAAGCATGGGCGTAAAGGCCCAAGATCAGGAAACGGATTCCCTGGAAGGAAAAAAAGTAGTCCTCGATGAAGTCTTTGTTTCCGCGGTGCGGGTAACCAAAGAATTTCCCGTAACCTTTTCAAACCTTACCAAAGAAGATATCAGGCCCAGAAATTTGGGTCAGGATATCCCGGTTTTAATGAATTTTTTACCCTCTGTAGTTACCACTACAGATGCTGGTGCCGGTGTAGGCTACACGGGAATTCGGGTAAGGGGTAGCGATGCTACAAGGGTCAATGTCACCATTAATGGCATCCCTTACAACGATGCCGAATCCCAAGGTACTTTTTGGGTAAATATGCCAGACTTCGCTTCCTCTACAGAGAGTTTGCAGTTGCAACGTGGCGTAGGTACTTCTACCAATGGTGCAGGCGCTTTTGGGGCAAGTCTCAATTTATTGACCGACGGATTTTCCGAGGATGCCTATGGACAAATAGCGACCTCATTTGGCAGTTTTAACACCCTAAGAAACAACTTAAAGTTCAGTACCGGCTTATTGAATGACCACATTGAAATATCCGGACGGCTCTCAAAGATAAATTCCGATGGTTACATTGACAGGGCCAGATCAGACCTGGATTCTTATTTTTTGCAAGGGGTTTACAAGGATGATACTTCCTTGATCAAGGCACTTATTTTTGGCGGCCATGAGATTACTTATCAGGCATGGTACGGTATTGATGGTGAAACCTTGCGAACAGATAGGACCTTTAATCCTTCCGGTATTTACACGGATGAGAATGGCAATACACAATTCTATGAGAATGAGGTGGACAATTACAAGCAGGATCATGCCCAATTACTATGGAACGAACAAGTCTCTCCCTTTTGGAGTACCAATATTGCGCTACATTATACGAGAGGTAGAGGTTACTTTGAGCAATTTAGGGAAGATGATGATTTTACGACCTACGGTTTTGAACCATTAACCGTAAATGGGGCAGCGGTAACAACGACAGATTTGATACGAAGGCGTTGGTTGGATAATGACTTTTATGGTACCGTATTTTCCGCCCAGTATACCAAAAATAAGCTAAGCCTAATTATGGGTGGCGGATATAATAGGTACAAAGGAGACCATTTTGGGGAAGTTATATGGGCACGATTTGCAAGTAATAGTGAGTATAAAGACCGGTATTACGACGACTCCTCCTCAAAAACCGATTTCAATATTTATACCAAGGCAAATTATCAATTGACAGATCAATGGTCCTTATATGGAGATTTACAATATAGGACCGTCAGATATAAAGCGAACGGAGAAGATACAGGATTGGTAGATGATACGTTCAATTTCTTTAACCCAAAAGCGGGCCTAACCTTTGATTTAAATAGAAACAATAACTTTTATTTCTCTTTTGCAGTTGCCAATAGGGAGCCTAATAGAAATGATTATGAAAGTGGCAATCCGGAACCGGAACGACTTTATGATTTTGAGTTAGGGTGGAGGTATTTATCTGAGGATGTTCAGGTCAATACAAACCTATATTACATGAATTATAAGAATCAATTGGTATTGACAGGTGCATTGAATGATGTAGGAGCCCCGTTACGTGAAAATGTTGGGGATAGTTATCGATTGGGACTGGAAATTGATGCGAATATAAACCTAGGGACTAAATTTAGCATACGGCCTAATATAGCTGTAAGCGATAATAGAAACATTGACTTTTTTATTGATCGGGATAATGTATTGCGAAATTTAGGAAATACCACCATTGCATTTTCGCCATCGGTTATAGCCGGGAATATCTTCAAGTATACACCAACTAGTGCCATCGATATTTCATTATTGTCCAAGTACGTTGGCGAGCAATTCCTGAGTAATACCGATACGCAGGCTTCTAAATTGGACGCCTATTTTACTACGGACCTCAATGTGAACTATGAACTGAAAATGAACCGGATATTAAAATCCATCGTTTTTTCAGCATTGGTAAACAATATATTTGACGAGAAGTATGTTTCCAACGGATACACCTTTTTGGATGATTTCTCCACACCAGGAAATTCTTTTGAAGTTCAAGGGTATTATCCCCAGGCCGGAATCAATTTTTTAATGGGGGCCACTGTAAATTTTTAGGATGAAAAAACTTAAAATAGCGCTGGATTGGACCCCCAATACCAACCATACGGGCTTTTATGCAGCACAACAACTAGGGTTTTATGAGCAGGCTGGTATTGATTTGGTAATTGAGACTCCGGATCAGGATAATTATGCCGTTACCCCTGCGAAAAAAGTAGAACTTGGTAGCGCAGATTTTGCATTATGTCCTTTTGAAAGCATTATCAGTTATAGAACAAAAAATTCCCCGTTTGATGCGGTTGCGCTTGCCGCAATTTTTCAAGAGGATATTAGTGCAATCGCTACATTAAAAAGTGAAGCTGTAGAAAGTCCAAAAGATTTGGATGGTCTGGTGTACGCCTCCTATAAAGCACGTTACGAAGATGAGATTGTAAAACAATTGGTGAGGAACGACGGTGGTACGGGGGCCATAAAGCTGGTATACCCGGAAAAGCTGGGCATCTGGGAAACAATTTTGACCGGTAAAGCCGATGCTACCTGGATTTTTGAAAATTGGGAAGGTGTTCGTGCAAAGAACGAAGGGGTGGCTTTGAATCTTTTTAGGATGCGGGATTATGATGTGCCCTATGGATATTCACCCGTAATAATGGCAGGCAAACAGCAAACTGTAGGGCAAACAAAGTTGATTGGTGCTTTCCTAGAGGCAACAAAAAGGGGATACCTTTATGCCAAGGATAATCCGAGTGAGGCGGTGGCCTTTATCCGTCCATTTATTTCGGAGCAGGATAAGGACATAGACCTTATTGAGAGTCAAGAACTCTCTTCCCGCTATTATGGGGATTCCAATACTTGGGGGCTCATGGAAGAGAAACATGTGCAACGTTTTTTAACGTGGCTTCAAGATAACGGTTTGGAAAAGGGAGCGCTACGTTACACAGAGCTAGTCCTGAGGTTGTAACGTATGATAGTATCCTATGGAATATGCATAGTTTTTTGAATAGCCCTTTTGAAGTGCTTGTTTTCTTCTAGGGTTATTTGGGTATGCCTACGCTTTGGGTTTTGTACAGACGCCGTTCAACTAGAAAGGAATTAATTTGAAATGATTACCGTATTACCACTTAAGGTGGCGCGATACTCAAGCAAATCGTAGTAGCGGTTGGCATCATCCGGCCTGTTTAGCAATTGACCTGTAAATAAGCTGTACTGGTATTCTTCACAGGAACAGGTAACCACCTGGCCGCTTAAGGTCATGGTAGAGCAGGTGTTGGGTGCATGGTTGGGACAACTGGCCTCAAAGGCCCTAAATTGGTCAATGCCTGCATTTATTACAAAAACGCCCCTAGTTCCAATGCCTTCGCTTTGTACCAACACCGCGCTGCCCAAATTGGTCAAAGGGCTATACAGCGGCAAATTTAAATTCGCATCAAATCTAAAACCTATTTCCTGCAAATAAGGATTTCTGTTGGTACGGTCACTACTGCAGGCAAGGATTAAAAATAAAAACAGACAGGGCAAAAAACGGTTCATACCTCGATTTTGTTTTGGGGAATCGTGGTCAAAATTGCATAAAATTTATGTATATTTGTGTTAAATCCTCTCTTAAAAGCCAATCCGTTGGGCAATTGCAGAGGATTTCGCTATTTATAAACAAAGACGTAATGAGTAACGTATCATATTATACCGTAGAGGGTTTAAAAAAACTCAAAGCGGAACTTAACCATTTAAGGGATGTGGAACGCCCTAAAGCTTCCCAAGCGATTGCTGAGGCTAGGGATAAGGGGGATCTTTCAGAAAATGCCGAATACGATGCCGCCAAAGAAGCACAGGGTCTTTTGGAAATGAAAATATCAAAATTAGAGGCCACCGTGGCCAATGCGCGTTTAATAGACGAATCGCAATTAGATACTTCCAAAGTACTTGTTCTTTCAACCGTAAAGCTAAAAAATCATAACAACGGTATGGAAATGTCCTACAAATTGGTCGCCGAAAGTGAGGCCGATTTAAAGGCAGGAAAAATTTCGGTAAACTCGCCCATTGGGAAAGGACTATTGGGCAAAAAAGTTGGGGACACGGCAGAAATTACAGTACCCAATGGCACCCTAAAGTTTGAAATTCTTGAAATTACAAGAGCTTAGATTTTTATAAATACTTATATTTAATCCCATCCTATCAATGGATGGGATTTTTTATTTCTATCGAAAATAACTTCGGGGTGATGCGGCTAGACATGGATTGTAAAATTAACATAATTTCCACTCCACCGTCGGAGGCTTGTAAATCTCGACTATCGCGTAAATGAAAACCTATGCCAACTATTTTTACTAAAATTATTTCTGGGGAAATACCGTCTTACAAGGTTGCCGAGAATGATGATTTCCTTGCATTTTTGGATATTAACCCCAATGCCAAAGGCCACACCTTGTGTATTCCTAAAAAGGAGGTGAACAAAATTTTGGATTTGGACGAGGAGACCTATGTGGGTCTGATGAAATTTGCAAGAACCGTAGGGAAGGCCTTAGAGCAAACCGTGGATTGTAAACGGGTGGGCATGACGGTGATAGGATTGGAAGTGCCGCATGTGCATGTACATCTCATTCCCTTAAACGAAATGAAGGATGCGACCTTCAGCCATAAAATTTCGATGACCGAAGCCGAATTTAAAAATATGGCTTCAGCCATAAGTGCTAAAGTTGAATAGCACCGGAAATGAATAGGTAAATACTACCTGCCACTAGGGCCAGGGCTACCAACATCAAGATGTAAAAAAGAAGTGTAGGTTTTGAAGATTTTTGGGCGGGAACCGCGGTTTTTTGGTAGTAGGTGAACATGCGCTCAATGTCTTCCGTCCAGCTAACGGGGTAAATGGTAGAATGGCAGGTATTGCAAACTAATTTATGGCTGAGGTCCCCAGTGGTTTTATGGAAGAAACTACCATAGGTATGCTTTTGAAAAAAGGTCAACTTAAGATTTTGGTTGAAACATTCCGGACAATTATTGTTCAACACCGCTTCTTTTATCACTACTTGTTTTTCCACTGCCATAATCAATGAACTACTTTAAGGGATATTTGCATTATCGTACCCTCTTTTCCAGAGGATAACACTTTTATTTTACCGTTGTGGTATTCCTCCACTATTCTTTTTACCAAGGAAAGTCCAAGGCCCCAACCCCTCTTTTTAGAGGTGAAACCAGGTGTAAAGATACTATTATAGTTGCTTTTAGGAATACCATGACCTGTGTCGGCTACAAGGATATTCACATATTTACCATCAGGAACTATCTCAATGGCAATACTCCCCTTACCGCGCATGGCATCAATACCATTTTTCACGAGGTTTTCAATCGTCCAGTTGTAAAGTGAGCTATTCAAGAGGACGGGCAATTTTTCCACTTTTGTTGAAAAGGTAAAGTGAATAAGCTTGGAACTCCTACGTTTTAAGTAATCATAGGCATCTTGGGTTTCCTTTACAATATCACTTTCCGTTAATTTGGGCAAGGATCCTATTTTGGAAAATCGGTCAGTAATGGTTTGCAAGCGGTCTATATCTTTGTCGATTTCTTTGGTAATATTGGGGTTGATGGCCTCTGATTTTAACAACTCGTTCCAGCCTAATAAGGAAGACAATGGAGTACCTATCTGATGCGCCGTTTCCTTGGCCATACCTGCCCATAATTTATTTTGCTCGGCCGCTTTATTGGTTTTAAATAGGAAATAAATGACGGCGGCAAATAGAAAAATAATCAGCAACAAGGCAATGGGATAAAACTTAAGTTTATTCAAAACCTCAGAATTACCATAGTATAACGTTGCTAAATGTTCCCCTTGTTGGTCAATGGATATAGGGATGTTTTCATTTTTGAATCTCTCCAAACGATTTTGGATGTACAGCGAATCTGTGGCTTTATTGGCAGGAAAATTGTTTACCCTGATCGATCCATCCTTATTTATGAGAATCATAGGGGTAGAGGTGTTGTTCTGGAAGACTTTCAAATGAAGGCTTCCCAAATCAACATTCTCGGAATACTGCAGAAATTCTGATTGTGCCGTAGCCCAGATTTCCATTTTTAAACGTTCCTCTTCCTTAAACTGCTTAAAGAAACTATTGGTATTCCAAAGGATAAGACTCACAACGGCAAAGGAGCCAATCAGAAGAAAAATGTTGGAAATCTTGTTTTTAGGGTTAAAATTCATCCAATTCTGTTCTACTATTAAAGATAACCTAAAATGTAAATAATTGTTGTGTTGTTATCTCGCCTGCATGTTTTATTACCGCATCATTTTATGTATTTTTGGTCTTTATCGTAAAATGAGTTCAAGATGGAAATAGAAGGAAAAGTTAAATTGATCGGAGAAACCCAAACCTTTGGTAGTAATGGTTTTAGAAAAAGGGAATTGGTCGTAACAACAGATGAGCAATACCCACAGCATATAATGGTAGAATTTGTTCAGGATAAATGTGATTTATTGAACAGCTATAAAGTTGGACAAGATGTTAAGGTTAGTATTAACCTAAGGGGTAGGGAATGGACCAACCCGCAAGGTCAGGTGAAATATTTTAACTCGATTCAAGGATGGCGCATAGAAAACCTTACGCAATCGCAAACCGCAGGGATGCCACCGGTGCCTCCAATGGAAGCTTTTGAGCCTGCCGATAATCTTAATGAGGAGGATCATGACGATTTGCCATTCTAACATAATAAATTAAGTAAATAAGGATACCGGCCTCGGTATCGTATAAAGATTAAACTTGTTTGGCTTGAAATAGTTGAACAAGTTTTTTATTTTGTACGTATTTAATAGTTAAAAATAATAAAGTCATGGTGGCCAATCCGCAAGACAGGATGTTCTTTTTAACGGACACGTTGGTATTTCCCCCGGTAGCTTCGGCCAATAGTGAGGGTCTTTTGGCGGTTGGTGGCGACCTCTCCCCAGAGCGCTTATTGCTTGCCTACAACAGCGGTATATTCCCCTGGTTTAATACGGATTCACTAATTCTATGGTGGAGCCCAGACCCGAGGATGGTCCTTTTCCCAGAAGAGATTAAAATTGCCAAAAGTATGCGTAAAGTACTCAAGGGCAATCAATTTAGATTGACAAAAAACACCTGCTTTGAAAAGGTGCTGGAATATTGTTCCTCGGTAAAAAGGGAAGGCCAAGAGGGTACTTGGATTACCGGTGATATGAAAAAAGCGTATTTAGAGTTGCACGAAAGAGGTTATGCCAAATCGTATGAGGTTTGGGAAAATGGCGAATTGGTGGGCGGCTTGTACGGCGTGGATCTTGGACATGTGTTCTGTGGGGAAAGCATGTTCAGTTTAAGTGCGAACGCTTCTAAATTCGCCTTTATTAAATTGGCGCAGGAATTAAATTCGCAAAGAGTATAAATTAATAGATTGCCAATTATATACAAATCATCTTGCCAGTCTAGGTGCACAGGAAATAGCCAGACCGCTATTTATGAAGTTTTTAAAGGGACACGACAAAGCTATTTAAAAAAAAGAATACGTGTTCGGTGTTTTGAGCATAATCCTCTGCACGGTATTCAATTCCAACTTGTACTTTCATTCCTTTTGGTAAGGACCAACCTATTTGGGTGGTTAGCCGTTGATCATACATAGGTGCAACATGCCTTTTCCTAAGCTAAATAGAGATTCCGTTGTTAGTACCAAGTAAGTTTCACCGGTATCCAATTCCAATCCCTCCAGGGGAAGATCCGCAGCAAAGCGGTACCGAAAGCGGTGGACCGTATTTTCTGGCGTTATTCGTTGCTCGGTCCTAAACCTGTTTCCCAATCTAATATTCCTATCGTTGTGGGTCATGTTGAATTGTTCCGTAAAACGTAGTTCGTTATTACGATTCGGTTTCAAAATTTTCCCGAAACCTGTATTGAACTGCCTAAGCCAACACTTTTGTTGAAATCTACGGTTAGGTTTGAAAAATGGGCAACATCAATTTGCCGTACACTGAGTTTGGTTTCTTGATTCTGATAGACATAATTGCGATTCGCAATTGAAAAATTCTGTGCATAAACGGGGGAGATTTTGTAATTGAGCGAAACTTCCGGTTGCCAATAAACCGTGGTATTATCCTGGGATTGGAGCAAAAAAGAGGATACCAGAAAGACCAATAAAAGCAGAATGTTACACTTAGTAAAGGACATGGTCATAGTTTGGTGGAAGCGATTTTCTTTGATTTTTAAAATTTCCGTCGGCATCAAAGAGTATTTCATAATCCATATAACCATCTTCTCTCTTTCCCGCTACCATTATTTCATAGTTATTGGTAGGTAAAATTAGGTTTTGAAAAGCATTTCTAAGGGTTTTTTCCAACGCGTCGGTTCGCGCGGGATATTGCTGCTGTAGTCTTTTGATGCGGTATTTATTGAAATTGTTGTTGAGATAGGCCTCAATTTTGGATAAGGTGGCGTCTGGGATATCTGTCGTTTTTATTAGAATTTCAATATCTTCCAATACGCCGTCCTCACTAAATTCGATACTGTACCAAAGCCTTCCTTTTTTCAGCTTTGCTTCATAGCTCACCTTGGTGCTGTCAGTTTCCTTATAAAATTTAATGCGTTTGGCATCTGTTATCTTCTCTTCGATTAGCTCCAATGCGTTGGCAGGGAATTGTGATTTGCGAATACGATATTCCCGCTCATATTTGTGCTGTGCTGTGCCGAATTGAAAAGAAAAACCAATGAGCGCAATGAGTATACGAATGGATGCTTTTTTCAAAATATTATTTTTAATAAAACTAGTGTACCTGTTCATACCTAAAACAAGCTACTTCATGGTCGTTGACCATTCCTGTGGCTTGCATAAAGGCATATATAACGGTGCTACCCACAAATATAAAACCTCTTTTCTTTAAATCGTTGCTAATGGCATCTGATATTGGGGTATTCGCAGGAGCTTCCTTGTAGTTTTGAACGGAGTTTTTAATGGGTTGCCCATCAACAAAGCCCCAAATATAGGTGCTAAAACTCCCAAACTCTTTTTGAATCTTTATAAATGACTGGGCATTGGTGACGGCAGAACGAATTTTCAATTTATTTCTAATGATACCTTCATTGCTGAGGAGTTCCTGTATTTTCGGCTCTTGGTACACTGCTATTTTTTCCACTTTGAAACCATGGAAAGCGGCCCTGAAATTCTCTCGTTTACGCAAAATGGTTATCCAGCTTAATCCTGCTTGAAAAGTCTCCAATAGTAGAAATTCAAATAAGGATGCATCATCTTTAAGTGGCACACCCCATTCCAAATCGTGATAGGCCTCATAAAGAGCATCTCCTTTACACCAACCACACCTATGCTTTTCCATAATATGATTTGAACAAATGTAGTTTAATTGCGTTGAAACAGCGCAAGCCCAAAAATAGCTTACCTGTAGAAATCAAAAAAATCCCAAGCAGCACAGGGTAATAAAAGTACTGGTTGGGATTATTTCAATCCTTATGTTGCGAACTTAATCCCTTATTTGGTTTTGGAATTGAACGTTAACGTGTTTGGGTATGAACTCAATAGTTTTAATTCTCCAGAATCCAAGGCTTTTTCTAGATTCGCTTCAACATAGGTAAACTTATTAAAAAATTTTTGGCCATCAAGAGGGACCAATCTTACGGTAGCGTCTTCTGCTATTTCCTTAATTTGAACTTTCATGCCATCCAATGCTTTGTAATTTGCAATAGCACCACGTTTAATTATAAAATTTGGCTTTGGAAAATCAAGGTGTTTGAAAGGGGTATTATACTCCTTATCGATGGATAGGATATCTCCCGTCTTTAAGTTGTTATAGTGCTCTTGACCATAAGAGCTTGTGATTACTAATAGAAATGCGATTAATATAATTGACTGTCTCATAAATTTATTGTTTTAGGTTAAACATTTTTTAATTGCTAAAAATACGGACTCAAGGCCCTTTTTAGTTAGTGGAATATTGAATTCCAGACACTATTTAAAATAACGAAAAATCTTGTAAAAAGAGTATTACAATCGTTAAAAATTGTTAAGCATGCAACTAAAGATAGTATTACTATCATGAGACTCTTAGCATTTAGAATTGTCGTAGTTCGAGGCGACTTAAAAGCAATCCAAAGTTCGTGTTGTTATGTTGAATTTACATAGAGGAATTTATACTTCTTTAATCTAGTTCTTGATTCAGAAATAAAACTGAATACAACTACAGGCTCTGTCTCAGATTTGAAAGAGTACTATACGCTCGCGGTACGATGCCGTAGAAGGTCGTATTGCTCCTCATCCATATAAACGATAGGAATTGCGTACAACATTGGCATATTGTTGGGGTACTTTGCTTTAAGTACATCATTGATTTTGCTGAATAACATTGCTTTGGTCTTACCAATTATCAATGTTTGTTCGTAGTGATCCAAGGTGCCATTTTCCTTATTTTTCTCGTACACGTTTTTGGTTGAAATGCCGGCATTGAAAATTAGGTCATTTTCTATGAGTACTTTTATGATATCCATGGTCTGTTCTATATCAGGCACTATGATATGCGCTAAAATCATATTGAATTATTTTTGGGCTACTCTTCGTGAAAATAGCCGTTGAAATAGGAGTGGATACATTATAGGCAAGCACACCAATTTTTGGATTACCATATCCCAGCATTTGGTCTTTTAGTAGCCAGTTCAGGGTTTGTTAGTGCATTATCGATTTCAAAGTTGACTAGTTGTGCCCGTATCGTAGGATAAATGCCATAGAAATTTCTACCATCTTCCCGCCTTAAGGTTATATTAATGATACCATTATAGGCAATATCCTTACTTTCTATGAGCACTTTGCTTCCATAAACATTAAAATAATTGTTCATCCCATCCAAGTCATTCAAACCTCCCATAACGGCCACTATAGTTTCATTGTCAAAATCCGTTGATGTCCACATCGTAGCAAACGGTGTTTCAGCTTCGCCTGCACCTAGAAACCGTAACTTCATTAGTTGTTGACCTTGGGCACTATGCATTAAGATTAAAAAAAGTGTTATGCAGATAAGTTTTTTCATTGCTTTCGAGCTTAAACCATTTAAATTTAAATAAAAAAAATAAAATCAAAAGTATTGCCTTGGTTAAATATAAGTTAAACTATCATAATATGATAGCAATACTATTATATTTGTGAACTTAAAAAGAAAAGCCATGGAGCGTTTGTTGCAGTCCTTAAAAATCACCATTAATAAAAAGATTTATGTGAAAGATCCTGAATCCTCGGATCTTGGAAAGCGCATAATCAAGGAGAGTATCCTTATGATCAACGAAATGGGTTTTGAGAGTTTTACCTTTAAAAAGCTTGGGAGTAAAATTAAGTCTAACGAAAGCTCTATCTATAGGTACTTTGAAAATAAGCATAAATTATTATTGTATTTAACTAATTGGTACTGGGCCTGGTTAGAGTATCAGCTCGTATTTGCCACGAATAATATTGAAAATCCGAACGACAAATTGCTTCGGTCTATCGAAATTATTACACGACAGACAAAGGAGGATTCGTCGTTTTCGCATATCAACGAGGTGTTGCTCAACAAAATTGTCATCAACGAATACTCTAAATCCTATCTCACTAAAGAGGTAGATGTAGAAAACAAGGAAGGTTATTTTTTAATTTACAAAAGATTGGTTGCCAGACTTAGGGATAGTATAAAAATGGTAAACCCTACCTATCTATATCCATCTAGCTTGGCAAGCACTATTTTGGAAAGTGCGCTACACCAACATTTTTTAAAAGATCATTTTTCCTCAATGACAGATTGCGATGCCATTGTAACGCCCACAGAATATTTAACAAATCTTGTTTTCAACACCTTAAATCAGAATTTTAATGGCTAAAAATATACTAACCTCATGGCAACGCTTTTTGGGGCTCTTAAAACTGGATAAAAGGGATATCTTCCAAGTTTTTTATTATGCCATCTTTGCGGGTCTGGTTAATCTATCCCTACCGTTAGGAATCCAGGCCATTATCAACCTTATTCAAGGTGCGCAGATTAGTACATCATGGATTGTTTTGGTAATCGGGGTCACCTTGGGGGTAGCCTTTGTGGGGATACTACAATTAATGCAGATACGGATTATTGAGAACGTTCAGCAGAAAATATTTACCCGTTCCTCGTTCGAGTTCGCTTACAGGTTTCCAAAGATTAAAATGAGTGAACTCCATAATTATTATCCACCGGAGCTGGCGAACAGGTTCTTTGATACCTTGACCATTCAAAAATCTCTTTCGAAGGTCCTGATCGATTTTCCAGCGGCCCTGTTACAGATTATATTCGGTCTGTTGTTATTATCTTTTTACCACCCATTTTTTATTGTATACGGCATTCTATTATTGCTATTGATTTACGTGGTTTTCAAATTTACGGCACAACGCGGATTGGATACCAGTTTGGATGAGTCGAAAAGTAAGTATAAAGTAGCCCATTGGATACAGGAAGTGGCCAGGTCTATTGTAAGCTTTAAACTTTCGGGCAAAACATCGCATGCACTCGAAAAAAATGATACGCTCGTTGCGGGCTACTTGGAAGCTAGGGAAAGTCACTTTAGGATTTTGGTGCTGCAGTTCATTCAAATGATCGGTTTTAAGGTATTGGTTACCGCCGGGCTTTTATTGATAGGGGGGCTGTTGGTCTTAAACCAAGAAATGAATATTGGTCAGTTCGTTGCCGCAGAAATTATCATTCTTTTGGTCATTAGTTCTGTTGAAAAATTGATTCTTGGTCTGGAATCTTTTTATGATCTTCTAACTTCTTTGGAGAAGATGGGACAGGTGGTGGACAAGGAATTGGAGCCGCAAGAAGGAGAGCGGCCTTTTACGGAAGATCAGCCGTTTACTGTGGAGCTTAGTGATATTACATACAGCGTTCCGGAGTCTAAAAGAAAGATTATAGATAACCTAGACCTTACCATTACACCAAGTTGTATGATTCTTTTGAGGGGGAAGAGCGGATCCGGGAAAAACACGCTTTTGCGTATTATAGCCGGTATTTTGGATCCGGATACTGGCGGGGTGTATGTCAATGGAGCTTCATTGAAAGGAATGAATCTTAATTATTACCGATCACATTTAGGCCAATCCTTACCCGAAGAAACACCTTTTGAAGGTACAATTTTGAACAACATCACCTTTGGAGACAAGACGATAACCAATGAACAAGTGTATTGGGCATTGGACAATGTAGGATTAAAAGAATTTGTAAAGCGACAACCTGAGGGGTTGAATACCATATTGTATCCAGAGGGGAAACAGATACCTTACACCGTCTCAAAGAAAATAGTACTCGCAAGAAGTATCGTACGGAAACCAAAATTACTCATCTTAAAAGATCCTTTAGATCAATTCAATAAGGAGGAGGCAGACCGTATCCTTAATTTCTTAACGGATTCAAGTAACGGTTGGGCCTTATTGGTCGTAAGCGAAAATGAAAAATGGGAGCAGAAATGTTCTAGGATCATTACAATGGATAAAGGAAGTATTATTAACGAACGATAGGAAGAACATGCTGAATATATCACACAGGAAACTAAATCAAAAAGTTTCGTTAGACCGGTTTAAATCGGCACAGAAAGTTTTTCATCAAAGGCATTACAAACACTTTAACCGCTTTTTGTTCGCTTTTTCGATGGTGGGCTTACTAATTTTGTTTCTTCCATGGACACAGAATATCGCTTCCAGGGGTTTTTTGACTACCCTAACTCCAGGCCAGCGCCCTCAGACAATCCAGTCCCAAATACCGGGAAGAATAGAGGAATGGTTTGTAAGGGAAGGGGATTATGTGGAGAAAGGGGATACGATATTGTTTATATCGGAAGTGAAATCCGAGTATTTTGACCCTGATCTGGTCGAGCGTACGGGACAGCAATTAAGGGCTAAAAGTTCATCTGTGCTCTCCTATGGAGATAAGGTGAACGCCTTGGACAACCAAGTTGCTGCGTTGTTAACGGAGCGGAGGTTAAAATTAGAGCAGGCGCGGAACAAATTGTTACAGGCCAAGCTAAAGGCACAGAGCGATAGTATTGAATTTGAGGCGGCAAAGACCAATATCAGAATTGCCGAAAGGCAGTTTGAGCGTACGGAGCAATTGGAAAGTGAAGGTCTAAAAGCGGTCACCGATGTAGAGGAAAAACGTTTAAAACTTCAAGAAACCCAGGCCAAATTAATTTCGCAGGAGAATAAATTGTTGGCCGCTAAAAATGAGATTATAAATGCCGAAGTAGAAATCAATAGTGTACAAGCTGCCTATACCGATAAAATTTCCAAAGCGGAGAGTGATAAATTTACGGCAATGTCAAATCAGTTCGATTCCGAAGCACAAGTGAGTAAACTTGAGAACGATTATACGAATTACGAAATGCGTAATCAATTGCGCTATATCAGGGCACCGCAAAATGGATATATCAATACTGCAATCAAGGCAGGAATTGGTGAGACCTTTAAGGAAGGAACTCCACTCGTTGGAATTATGCCCGCAGATTATGATATGGCGGTGGAGATGTTTGTGGAACCTATAGATTTACCCTTGATCCATTTGGGCGAGAAGGTGAGGATACAGTTCGATGGTTGGCCGGTAATCGTTTTTAGCGGATGGCCTAATGTATCTTACGGGACCTATGGAGGTGAGGTTGTAGCTATAGAGACCTTTATTAGTCCCAATGGAAAATATAGAATATTGTTGGCCCCTGATCCAGACGATCACCCTTGGCCCAATGCGCTCAGGGTTGGATCCGGTGCAAATACGATAGCGCTCTTGGAGGATGTTCCGATATGGTTTGAGTTATGGAGGCAGTTGAATGGTTTCCCGCCAAATTATTATCAGCCTAATGGTGCCCAGGCGAAACCGGTAAAGCAATAAACATGCGGACGATAATTTATCTACTTTGTTTTTGTGCGGTTGGGTCAACAAAAGCCCAAGATATAGATTCCCTTCAGCTCAAGTTTGGGGAGTATCTTGGATATGTCAAAACCTACCATCCCATCGCTAAACAAGCAGAGCTGACCTTAGATGTGGGCCAGGCGAATTTAATGAAGGCTAGGGGAGGTTTCGATCCAAAAGTTCAAGTGGATTACGCCGGTAAGGAGTTCAAAGGCTCTGAGTATTATGACTTACTTAATGCCACCTTTAAAATTCCCACCTGGTATGGGATAGAGCTCAAGGGAAATTTTGAACAGAATACGGGTGAATTTTTAAATCCGATTGAAACTGTTCCTGACGATGGTCTGTATAGTGCTGGAGTTTCCTTGGCCCTAGGTCGTGGGTCCTGGATCAACGAGCGTATGGCCACGGTACAAAAAGCGAAGTTTTTTAGGGAACAATCCAAAGCCGATCGAGATTTATTGGTGAACCAGATACTTTTTGATGCCTCCCTGGCCTATTTCAACTGGCTACAGGCGTACCGGAACAACCAAGTATTCGTGGATTTCTTAGAGAATGCCGAAATTAGGTTTCAAGGTATACGAAGTAGCGCCCTAGCAGGGGATATTGCCGCCATAGATACGGTGGAGGCTAAAATTGCGGTACAAAATAGAGCTTTGGAATTGGAACAGGCTAAGGTGGTGTTACGAAATACCAGACTTGAATTATCCAGTTTTTTATGGATGGGAGATAATATTCCCATGGAATTACAACCCTACGTGGTTCCAGATTTGTCGTTGGATACTGAAATTGACCAGACCTTGGAAATATTTGGAAAACCCTTGGATAGCTTTGATTTGGAGAATCATCCAAAACTCAAATCGCTCGGATTCAAGATAGACGGGCTGCGTGTAGATAAGCGTTTAAAAACCAATAAGTTATTGCCTCGGATAGACGTGGAATATAACTTTATAACAGAAACGCCAGAGTATATGAATTCTTTTGTGACGGAAAATTATAAGGGAGGTCTCAACTTTGAACTTCCCTTATTCCTAAGAAAGGAAAGAGGGGATTTAAAATTGGCTAAGCTAAAATTACGGGATGCCCAGTTCGAATTTGATAATGCCGAAGTACAGATACAGAATAAAATACTGGCCATTTATAATGAGTTGGATTCTTTTCAGAATCAAAATGTGCTCATTGATAATATCGTTGATAATTACCAAGCCTTATTGGCTGCGGAGGAACGTAAGTTTAGTTTTGGGGAAAGCTCTCTATTTCTTATAAATTCAAGGGAAAGTAAGTTAATAGATGCAGTTTTAAAACAGAACCAAGTAGAAAACAAGTATTTTACGGCCAAGGCTAAATTGTTTAATAGTTTGGCATTGAATCCGGAAAACCTATAAAGAATAGTGTAATGAGAACCAGAGAAGGCAAGGGTAGCGAAACCATAGATTTTAAGCAATGGTTAAAGGACGGGTTCTTCATCGTAGCAGGGATTTTATTTGCTGCCTTTGGTTTGGAAAGTTTTTTATTGCCTAACAAATTTATTGATGGGGGTGCCACTGGTATCTCCCTCCTCATTGCAGAGGTTTTGGAAATTCCCTTGTACATACTCATTATTTTAGTCAACGTACCTTTCGTTATTTTGGGTTACAAAGTCATAGGTAAATTGTTTGCCTTTAAAACCGCATTGGCTATTTTAGGTTTGGCACTGGTCTTATTTTTTATAGATTTTCCTGAAATTACGCAAGACAAGTTGTTGGTCGCCGTATTTGGGGGTTTTTTCTTGGGTGCCGGAATAGGTTTGTCTGTTAGGGGCGGTAGTGTTTTGGACGGCACCGAAGTTTTGGCCATTTACCTAAGTAAGAAAATGGGGACTACCATTGGTGACATTATTATTCTCATCAATATTTTTGTTTTTCTTGCAGCGGCCTATCTATTATCCATAGAAACCGCGCTTTATTCTATGCTAACGTATCTGGCCGCCTCCAAAACATTGGATTTTGTGATAGAAGGGATTGAAGAGTACACCGGAGTAAGCATTATTTCAGAAAAAAGTGAGGAGATGAGAAGCATGATTACGGAGAAATTGGGGATGGGTCTTACCGTGTATAAGGCCAAGGGCGGTTACGGCAGGCATGGAGTCCATAATGAGTATGATGTAATTTTTACGGTAATCACGAGGTTGGAGATTCGAAAATTGAATATAGAAATTTCAAAAATAGACCCTAAAGCTTTTGTAGTAATGAGCAAAATAAATGACACAAGGGGCGGCATGATAAAAAAACGTGCCATTTAAGCCTATCCCTCAATTTTAAAAATGCTTATTTAAGCAGGCACTCATAATTAGATTCAAAACTAACTTTTAATGTTGGTACCTCTTCAAATGTCTAGAAGACCCTTATAATTCGATACTTTAAAATTAAAAAATGATACATGGTTATAAATAGATATTTTTATAAATAAAAGTAATACTATTAGTATACGACACATTAACTATTATTTAACGGATTAAAACTATTAAATTCAGTTTTGCTCCTTATTTTTGCCCCATCAAATTTGCACTGTCAATTAGTATTAGGGATAGTATTTTAAAGTAAACAATGTATGAAAAAGAGTAGGCCCGTATTTTATCCTGAATTTGAAAGCGATGTGGTTATGGTTGCGTCTGAGGCTAAAAAGTGGGAGGCAATTAGACCAAATTCCAAACTAAGAATTGGAAGGCCCTCGAACAGGTATTATCAATATATTCATACGTCCCTTAATTTTAAAAATCACAGTTTACACAATTTTAGGGACCTGTTGGCAGTTGAAGGAATGGAGGTTACCGTACGCAGTATTTTAAAAATGCGAAACGGGGAGCATTACGCGGTTTTAATCAGCCCACAAAAAAATAGTTTTGGCGGGGAGATACAGCACCTCTATGCGGAAATAAAGAAGGCATTTACAGCAAAAGAAATAATAGAATTATAAATTAATTTTAAGTTTTAAACATGAGAAATAGTAAAAATAAAGTAGTTGTTTTTTTAGCTTTGGGAATGTTAGGGTCGTTGAACGCCGCAACATTTAGCGATGGCAGCATTGGTGAGTGGACAAAAAAAGAAATCCCGATGAATGAGTGCGATCGAGTCAACACTAATGATGTCGAGCAAAATGCAAATGTATTTAAAATTTCAGATTTGGTGTTGATTGAATTGGAAGAAGAGGTCGACCTAGGGTTTGACACTTATCCATACCTCCCTAAAAATTTCAATCCTTTTGATGGAATGCCTCCGACCGAAGAAAATATAGACTTCGAAATAGTAATGGAGGACGAGGAGCCAGAATTAGGATTTGATACAAGTAAGTTTTTACCGAAGGATTTTAATCCCTATTCCTGTGCGGATTAAAAATGGATAATGCTACTACGTAAGGAATAAAGAAGGTGTCAAAAAGGACTTTAGGTCTTTGATTGGCACCTTCTTCATTTAGCATCAATACAATGACGCTTTTTTGCCGATTTTAAATTCGATTTAAGTAATAGTTGCTTTTTGGGAAAACGAATGAATCAAGTTAAATTTACCAATATACCTATGAAACAACCTGTTGAACAACTTTTGGCAAAAGCTATAACAAAGGCCTTCTCGTACCAAGGATATCGGAATCTAGTATCCCATTTAGCCAAACAAGGGAAAGCAACAGGGCCCTTGCAGTCTGAGGACCTTTCAACATATACCCAATTGAACGATGCCCGAATGAAGCGCTGGGACAAGACTTTAAAAATACCGGAAGCCGCACAATCAGAAATCAAAAGGCTTGCCAGGCCTATTACATTTATTGTAGTAACGGAAAGCTGGTGTGGGGATGCGGCGCCCAGTTTACCGGTTTTAAATAAAATAGCCGAGCTATCAAGTCATATAGATTTATACATCGTATTGCGGGATGAAAACCTGGAGTTGATGCAAAATTTCTTGACCAATGAGGCGCGCTCCATTCCTAAACTCATACTATGGGATCCTTCACTAAAGTCGGTTTTGAAAACTTGGGGGCCTCGACCAAATGGAGCTTTACAAATGGTGAATGACCATAAACAGAAGCATGGAGAGTTGACCGCGGCTTTTAGGGAATCTTTACAACAATGGTATAATAAGGATAAGGGAAAATCTATTGTCAACGAAGTGGTTGAACTACTTCCCTTGGAATAGATAGGTGATGGTTCCTTTTTGATTCTCCCTGTCCGAAGAATTGAACCGAGCTTTAAGCGCATACGCAATGGCATTTTCCACAAGGCAGCCATTTGAGGTTCCGGAACTTTTTTCGTTAAAATCGGCTTCGGTTACATTTCCCAAGGCGTCCACTTCAATATTGATGACGACCTTTCCACCTTCAATACAGGTATAAATTGGTGGGGGTAACTTATAATTATTCCGGTCTACCAAGGAGTAGGATACAGAAGTCCTTCTAGCGGCCAAATTGTTGGTAAACTCCTGTTTTTGAGCTTCTTTTTCGCCCAACAATTGCTTTTTTTCCTCTCTTTTTTTCGCCAAAGCCTTTACGCGTTCCGCGTATTCAGAATCGGAAAGTGCATCATCTGAAGTTTCACCCTCGCTCAATTCATCGCGTTCTTCCAGTAGCTCGTCCAAAGTCTTTAAAGGTTCTGGATTTCCGTAACTTGGTTTGGCGGTTTCATTATAGGCCATATGGCTCTTTATCGGGTCCGCATTGGCCTGCTCTTCCAGTGCTTCCTTTTCTTCCAGAATTTCCTCCAACAATTCTAGATCCAAGACCAATTCAACAATATATTGGTCCTCTTCCTCCTTACCGCCTAGCTGAATGTTGAACAATATCAATACTACGATAGCCATACTGAATATGGTAATGAGTAATGATAATTGTTTTCTGTTCAGGTTCATGAATATATAACCTTAATAATACTAAAATATTTCAAGGAATCGATAAAAGACCCCGCTTTGTTTACCTATTCGTTGACCGTATTCCCTAGCAGTGTGTTGGCGAACACCAAAGGGTCTTGGGCATTATCTACGTTAAAATCACCTATTTTGGTTCTTCGAAGTGCTCTTAAATGTCCGCCGGTGCCCAGTGCTTTTCCAAAATCATGGGCAATGGAACGTATGTAGGTCCCTTTGCTGCAGGTAATTCTAAAATGAACATTTAAGTTATCTATTTTGGTGATTTGGAAAGAACTAACGGTCACTTTCCTTTTAGTTATTTCCACAGATTTTCCCTCGCGTGCAAGCTCGTAAAGGCGCTTACCATCTTTTTTTAAGGCCGAAAATACAGGGGGTGCCTGTTCAATTTCACCAATGAAAGATGTGGTAGTACTTTGTATGAGTGCCGGAGTAATATGGTCCGTAGGATACTCGCGATCAATTGGCGTTTCCAAGTCGTAAGAGGCTGTGGTAGACCCTAGAGTGATGACCCCGGTGTATTCTTTTTCTTGACCTTGAAATTCATTGATTTTTTTGGTGAATTTACCGGTGCATACAATTAAAAGACCCGTAGCAAGGGGATCTAGCGTTCCTGCATGCCCTATCTTAAATTTCTTTAGACTGAATTTCTTTCTGATTGCCCATTTCAACTTATTGACTGCTTGGAAGGAGGACCAGCCCATTGGTTTATCTATCAATAAAACCTGACCGTTAAGAAATTCGTCCTGGGTCACTTAGATGACGGTTAAGGGTGATACGAAAAAATGTATAGCTAAGATAAGGCAGCCTACGATGATGCGATAATAACCGAATATTTTGAAACCGTTCCTGCTCAAGTAGCCAATGAAGGTTTTAATGGCCAATAAGGCGACCAGGAACCCTACTACGTTCCCAATTATCAAAAGATGTATCTGATCATCGGTCAAGGTAAATCCTGCGGTATAATAATCATAACTCTTTTTTAAGGTTGCTCCCAACATGGTGGGTACGGCAAGGAAGAAAGAGAACTCTGCCGCCGCGGTCCTGGAAAGTTTTTGCGTCATTCCTCCAACGATACTGGCACCACTTCTAGAAACTCCGGGAATCATCGCCAAACATTGAAAAAAACCAATTTTTAACGCCGTTCCGTACGAGATGGTTTTTTCCTGTTCCTCTTCACTATAGGTAAACCAATCGTCTACTTTAAGTAGAATAAAACCCCCAATGACCAAGGATACGGCTACGGTTATTGGACTCTCCAAGAGTGCATCAATAACATCACTGAGCAATAGGCCAAGAATTACGGCCGGTATAAATGCTACAAGCAGTTTTAAGTAAAAATCGATACTTTGAAAAAAACGTTTAACATAAAGAACAACCACAGAAAGAATCGTTCCTAGTTGGATTACGATAGTGAATAATTTGGTGAATTCTTCTTGTGCAATTCCAAAAAAGGAGGAGGTAATGATCATGTGCCCCGTGGAGGAAACGGGCAAATACTCCGTAATGCCCTCTATAATGGCGAGAACTATGGCTTCAATTATATCCACAGGATATTAGTTAGATTTGTGGGGGTTCAATAAAATGGCGTATACTTCGATACCCAGCCCGATAAGGACCAAGGTAGGGGCCAATCTAATTCTTCTGAAATTATAAATTTCTGGATTAAAAACATTGGGGTCATCGCTACCACCGCCGCTCATTAATATAAAACCTAGTGCAATACAGGCAAGACCAATGAACATGAACAGGTAATTTTTCTTTTGAAAAATAAATTCCTGTTTAGGCTGTCGGTCAACTTTATTCTTTTTGCTCATGGCACAAATTTAATAATATAATTCGTCGGTTCTAAGATTGAGGAAGCGTTGTGTTGCAAAATAGGTGCTGACGAATGAAATAAGGATACCCAAAATAAAAACACTAATAAATAAAACAACCAAAATAGTGGGTTCTTCCAAGAGACCAAGGTCTTGAAAATTTGTATTTATGTAATAGACAACGCCCGTTATGCCTACCAGCGCCACAAGCGCCCCGATCATACCCAGCTTAATATTCTGCCAAATAAACGGTTTCCTGATAAATGTTTTTGTGGCACCCACCATTTGCATGGTTTTAATGATAAAGCGTTTTGAGTAAATGGAGAGTCGAATAGAGCTATTGATCAATAAAACAGCTATAAATGTGAATATTGCGCTTGCAACAAGTATCCAAAAACCTATTTTTTCTACGCTTTTGGCAACCATGCCAACCAAGACCTTGTCATAACTTACTTCATCCACAAAACTTTTTTCTGACAGGGTTTCGGCAATTTCTGCTACTTTTTCAGCCGTAACAAAGTCTGCCTTAAGTTTTACATCGATAGAGTTTTTTAGGGGATTGTAGCCCAGATAATCCACGAAATCCTCACCTATATCCTCGCTATGTTGTTTTGCTGCCTCCTCTTTGGAAACATAGGTAGCTGATTTGGTATAGTCAGACATGGCCAAGGTCTTTTGTAATTGATCCACCTCTATTTCTTTGGTGTCCTCCTTCAAGAAAATGGAAATCGTAATCTGCTCTTTGGAGCGGTCCGCCATTTTTTTGGTATTCAAGACCAAGAGGCCTAAAATGCCCAAGAGAAATAGGACCAAAGCAATACTAAGCACCACCGAGAAATAGGAGGAGATGAGTTTGCGCCGTTGATAATTTTCGAAAGAGTTGCCCATAGTACTTAAAAGTGCTGTAAAAATAGCAAAGTATTGTTAAATGGAACTTAAAAAACCAATCGCTTAGCGTTTCAAACTAAAATGACCTTTAAATTGAGAGCTGTCCGCTTTTATGTAGTACCAGTAATCCGCTTCGGGCATTTCCTGTCCTTGAAATGTACCATCCCAAAAGGAGGTATTTGAATTTCCATATTTTAAGAGGGTGCCGTAGCGGTCAAAAATGGAGAAGGAAATAGTACTGAAGGCTTCCAACCCATCCAACTCAAAAACATCGTTTACCGCGTCTCCATTGGGGGTGAAAAACTTGGGGATTACCAAATGAAAAAATTCCTGGGTAACGGGGCCACAATCTGTTTTATCCTGAGCGTAGATTGTATACAATCCACCCGCTTCGGCGTCAAATAGCGGACTATCCTGAAAATTTATACCATCCAAGGAAAATTCGAAATCTCCATTGTTCGATGTGGTAATTAGTATGGAAGGCCCATCAGAACGGATGCCCTCTATTCGTGGCACATCAATCTGTTCAATAAAAAAGCGCTGGGTGTTCGTACAGCCGTTGCCGTTTGTAATTAGCACATCGTAAGCTCCCGGTTCGGAAATGGTAATAGTTCTAGAGGTCGCTCCCGTGTTCCACAGGTAGTTGGCGTTCGCTACTGCGGCATTTAGCGTAAGCCCGGTACCCTCACAAAAATAGGTGTTGGTGTCTTCGGGGACTACGGGGAGTGGATTTACGATTAAACTGACCGCTGTTCTAGAGGCCGATGCACATGCCGCCGCTATTGCGTTGGCCTCTGCATAATAGGTGCCGGCGGTTTGTGTTTCAAATGAGGTGCTATTTTCCAAAAGGAGGTTGCCCGCGGTTGGCGCGTCATACCAATTTACGGTATATCCGTCAGGCACCGTTGCTTGAAGCGTTCCGGTCTCTCCCTCACAAACCGTACTATTCCCGTTGTTGATAGGGGCTGATGGAATTGGCAACACCTGTATTTCAAAAATATCCGATACTACATTGCACAAATCATTGGAAACATTAATGGGGTCTTCAGCGGTCTTTACCCTATAATAGGTCGTAGCCGTTACGGGAGGAGTGGTAATACTACCATTCGTCTCTCCGGGAATATCTGTCCAAGTCTGCCTGTCAACACTCTGCTGCCATTGGTAGGCGTGGGTGTTGAAGATAGAAAAATCAGGGGTTGCCGTGATTGTTCTCGATACTGGGCCTTGATCCGCACAAACGATAAGGTTGGATTCATTTGTGCCGCTGGAGACCGTTACGGTATCTCCACACGATTTAAACACAATATCATCTATGGCCAGGTCATTACCACAACCGCCATTACTATTATTTCGCATCTTTAGAATTACGGAGGTTTGCCCAGGTTCCGTCTTAAAAACCAGGGCGTACTGCTCCCAGTTTGCCACTGCGCTTGCAAAAATACTTCCCGTATCTCCTTGGGCAAGAAGATTGGTATCGGTTTCATCCCAAATTTGAAAACGCACATTAACGGGTATGCCATTTCCTTCGCAGCTACCCAAAGGCAGGAGGTTTATCAACCAGGAAGAGAATTCATAAGACGTGTTTTCACACAGTCCGCTTACTTGCCGTTGATAAAACTCACCAGCCGTAAAGCTGGCGTTCACTATAAAAGACTTACCATTGGTGTCCCCGGGTGTATGGTCTTGAACGTTGATCCAGTCAAAATAATTAGTGGTGCTTGAAATGGTATAATCGCCGTCTTCTGGAGTGCCGGTAGTAAAATTATAGGTTGTGGTTCCTGGAGGTAATTCCGGACCATCTGTTAAACCGGCCCCAAAATCTTCGGTAAAAATTGGGTCCCCGGAATTTCCACCGCAAAAACCCAATTGTGCCTGCAATTTGAGCGTGGAAAAAACAAGAAGGAGTAGCGTGACGAATATAGATTTGGGACACGAAATTTTCACGGCATTAAAGATAGCGATTTGTAGCAAACAAGTATCTGTTTTGGGGAGTATGGGGTTAATCGTCAATATCTTTTTAACTTTCGTCGATTCCACCTATTTTTGCGGCTTATAGCAAAGCAGCGAACATCATGCAATACAATTTCAATGAAATTGAGGCCAAATGGCAAAAATACTGGGCGGATCACCAAACCTTTAAGGCGGAAAATGAATCGGACAAGGAAAAATTCTATGTGTTGGACATGTTCCCCTATCCTTCAGGTGCGGGCCTGCACGTTGGTCATCCTTTGGGGTATATTGCCAGTGATATCTACGCGCGCTACAAGCGGCATAAAGGCTTTAATGTATTGCATCCCCAAGGCTATGATTCTTTTGGCCTTCCGGCAGAACAGTATGCGATACAAACAGGGCAACATCCGGCAATAACCACCGCAGAAAATATTAAAACGTATAGGAGGCAGCTAGATCAATTGGGCTTTTCGTTCGATTGGAGCCGAGAGGTACGTACATCGAGTCCGGAATATTACAAATGGACCCAGTGGATTTTCATTCAGATTTATAATTCTTGGTATAATCTCGATACTAATAAAGCCGAAGATATTGATACGCTCATCGCTATTTTTAATTCCGATGGAAATACCACTGTCAATGCCGTTTGTGATGATGCTATTGAGGAATTTACAGCCAAGGATTGGAATGCTTTTTCTGAAATCAAAAAACAGGAAATCCTGCTTAAATATAGATTAACGTATCTGGCGGACACGGAGGTTAATTGGTGTCCGGCGCTAGGTACGGTTTTGGCCAATGATGAAATCGTAAACGGGGTGTCTGAGCGTGGTGGCCATCCTGTTGTTCGTAAGAAGATGACCCAATGGAGTATGCGTATTTCCGCTTACGCACAGCGCCTTTTAGATGGCTTGGAAAAAATTGATTGGCCACAACCCCTAAAGGATTCACAGACGAATTGGATTGGAAGAAGTGAAGGCGCTGAGGTCAAGTTCCGAGTTTTAACCCCGGCGGACCACCCCATAGCCCCCTCCCAAGGAGGGGGAAGTGCACCCAGGTACATGACGAGTAATTCCAATATTTATGGTGCCCTGTTGGAAAGGGCCAAGGAAATGCGAAAAAACCCTACCGAAGCTGAGAAAAAACTTTGGGATGCACTGCGTAGAAGAAACCTGGACGTTAGATTTCGTAGGCAACATCCGATCTATGAATATATAGTGGACTTTGTGTGCCTTGAAAAGGAACTCATCATAGAAGTTGATGGTAAAATTCATGAACGTCAATTGAATAAAGACGCCGAAAGACAATTGTCCTTGGAGCAGAAAAAAGGATTTAAAGTGCTTCGATTCACAAACGAAGAAGTAATGAATAGTATCGACAACGTACTTTCAAAAATCGAAAAAACCCTTAACTCCCCCTCCTTGGGAGGGGGTCGGGGGGAGGTCCCTTCGCAGGATGTTGGGGAGGTCCCTTCGCCAAAGGATGTTGAGCCAGCTTTAGAAAGTATGGAAAATGACACTTTCGGGGATTGGGAAATTTCGGTGTTTACAACAAGACCCGATACCATTTTTGGTGTTTCCTTTATGACTTTGGCGCCAGAGCATGATTTGGTGTCCAAAATAACTACTCTGGATCAAAAGGCTGCGGTGGAAGCGTATAGAGCAGCCACAGCCAAACGCTCTGAACGCGATCGTATGGCAGATGTTAAAACCATTACCGGAGCTTTTACAGGTGCTTTTGCCGAGCATCCGTTCACAAAGGAACCTATTCCCATTTGGATCGGGGACTATGTTTTGGCGGGTTATGGAACCGGTGCGGTCATGTCCGTTCCTTGTGGGGATCAGCGCGATTATGATTTTGCAAAACACTTCAATATTCCAATTCCCAATATTTTTGAGGGGGTCGATATTTCAAAGGAAGCCTTTTCAGAAAAGGGTAAAACGGTCATCACAAATTCTGATTTTTTGAATGGGTTGCCCTACAAGAAAGCATTAAAACGCGCCATTTTTGAATTGGAAAAAATAGGACAGGGTAAAGGAAAAATAAATTACCGCTTGCGCGATGCCGTATTTAGTAGGCAACGTTATTGGGGAGAGCCATTTCCGGTCTACTATGTGGATGGAATGCCGCAGATGATCGATGCGGAATACCTACCGCTTAAACTGCCCGAAGTTGAAAAATATTTACCTACCGAAACTGGCGAGCCCCCATTGGGTAATGCCGAGGTTTGGGCATGGGATACGGTCGCCAATAAAGTGGTGCATAACAGTAAGCTGAATATTAGCACGGTGTGGCCGTTGGAATTGAATACTATGCCGGGTTGGGCGGGAAGTTCCCAATACTTTAACCGCTATATGGACCCACATAATACGGAGGAAATCTTTTCCCAGGAAGCCATCGAGTACTGGCAAGATGTGGATTTGTATATAGGAGGAAGTGAGCACGCCACGGGGCACTTGTTGTACGCCCGTTTTTGGCAAAAATTCATGTTCGACAAAGGTTTGGTGCCCAAAGATGAGTTTGCCAAGAAGTTGATCAACCAAGGGATGATTACGGGGACTAGTGCATTTCTTTACAGGTGGGATTATGTAATCCAGGAGAATAAAGAAGCAGAAAGACTGGCAGTTTTTGTAAGTGAAAGGCTTGTAGAAAAAATGTCTCAGAGATCAATGTTTCTTGAAGATGTTTTTGAAAATTATGAAAATCTAGAGATAATATAATGAGGTTTCATCAGAAGGGCCAAAATGAAAAAGGAATTTTGACTATTACCGATACACCAAATTCTTTATCTAAAATTCATGCTGATGTTTCGTTAGTTAATTCTTCAGACCAATTAAACCTCGAAGGTTTCAAAAAATGGCGACCAGAATATAAAGACGCGATTTTTATTTTAGATGATGGTGAGGTTTATGGTAGCAACTCCCTCCCCTTGGGGGAGGGTCGGGGAGGGGTCTTTACAGTTTCCCGCGAAGTCGAAAAAATGTCCAAGTCCAAATACAATGTGGTCAACCCAGATGCAATTTGTGAGGAATATGGAGCGGATAGTTTGCGCCTATATGAAATGTTCTTAGGGCCCTTGGAGCAATCCAAACCTTGGAATACGGCCGGTATTAGTGGCACACATTCCTTCTTAAAGAAACTATGGCGTCAGTTCCATACCGGGCAAGATGGAGCCTTTATGGTTTCGGAAGCGGAACCGAGTAAAGAATCTTGGAAAACCTTGCACAAGACTATTAAGAAAGTAGAAGAGGATATTGAAAACTTCAGTTTTAATACTTCGGTATCCACCTTTATGATTTGTGTGAATGAACTGTCGTCGCAAAAATGTATCAGCAGAAAAGTATTGGAACCTTTGGCTATCTTGATTTCGCCCTATGCGCCCCATATTGCAGAGGAACTTTGGGAAAAATTAGGGCATTCAACGTCAATAGCTACGGCACCATTTCCAAAGTTTGAAGAGAAATACCTGGTCGAGAGCAGTAAGGAGTATCCAATTTCCTTTAACGGTAAAATGAAATTTACCATGGAGCTTTCGTTAGACCTATCCAAGGAAGAGATAGAAACGGCGGTATTGGCCAATGAAAAGACCCAACAGCTATTACAGGGAAGAACACCTAAAAAGGTGATTGTAGTGCCTGGTAAAATTGTTAATATTGTAGGATAATCGCCTGCAACAGGAGGCTCGTCGAGGTGATCTGCCGGTTTGGAACATGAATCAGTCAGATGGCTTCACTGCGTTCACAATGACGTCATCAAAATTGAGTGTAAATTCCTTTTGCTTCAGTAACTGTCACATTATGACTTCTCGAGGAGGGACGACGAAGTGTTCTGCCCTTTCGGGATAGGAGTCCAATAATTTAATTTATTGTCAGGGGACTCTTGAAAAAATAGGGTCAATATGTTCAATAATTAAAAAATAACACAATATACCCCACAAAAATTAGGGGTGTATAACCAAATAAAATCAATTTAATACGATTTATCCCCTCTTTTAACGGTTTTATATTTGTTATCCGCAAAATTAACTTCAACTTTGCCGGATAACTTTAAATGATAGTATCATGATTGTTGGTATCCCAAAAGAGATTAAAAACAATGAAAGCCGGGTAGGTATGACCCCGGCCGGAGTATTTGAATTGGTGAAGCATAACCACAAGGTATATGTTCAATCCAATGCTGGAGAGGGCAGTGGCTTTTTCAATCAGGATTACCAACAGGCGGGTGCCGTTATTTTAGATACCATTGGGCAGGTTTACGCCATGAGTGAGATGATCGTAAAGGTAAAGGAGCCCATAGCGGAGGAATATGATTTAATACAGGAAGGCCAGATTGTATTTACCTATTTTCATTTTGCCTCGAGCGAGATACTTACAAAAGCCATGATCAAGCAAAAGGGCGTATGTATCGCGTATGAAACAGTGGAAGATGAGGAAGGTACCTTGCCGTTATTGACGCCCATGTCTGAAGTAGCGGGTAGAATGGCCATACAGCAAGGCGCTAAATATCTGGAAAAACCGGTCAAGGGGCGCGGGGTTCTTTTGGGAGGAGTGCCAGGCGTAGCCCCTGGAAAAGTTTTGGTGCTAGGGGCCGGGGTGGTAGGGATACAGGCTGCTAAAATGGCAGCAGGCCTTGGCGCTCATGTAACCATACTAGATATCAATATGAAACGCCTGCGTTATGTAAACGATGTAATGCCGCCACATGTGGTAACGGAGTTCAGTAATGAGTTCAACATCAGAAAGCATATAAAAAATCATGATTTAATAATTGGTGGCGTATTGCTGAAAGGGGCCAAAGCACCAAACTTAATAACGCGGGACATGTTAAAGGAAATGCGCCCCGGTACGGTTATCGTAGATGTGGCGGTAGATCAAGGCGGTTGTGTGGAAACGACAAGGCCAACTACCCATGAAGACCCAGTTTATATCATAGATGATGTGGTACACTATTCCGTAGCCAATATGCCCGGTGCAGTTCCTTGTACATCAACCATGGCACTTACGAACGTTACCTTGCCCTTTGCCCTTAAGTTGGCTAATCTAGGTTGGGAGGAGGCCTGTGAACGGGATGCTTCCTTGAAAAAAGGTCTTAATATAGTTGAAGGGGAGGTGGTATACCAAGAAATTATAGAAGCCTTTGATTGGGAAGAAGTAACGGTATAGAACGTACAAATTGTCAGTATACTAAGACCCCGAAAAGTCCGTTTGGAATTTGGCGGGGTTTTTGCATTTATAAAGTCAATGATATGCTGCTATGGGTGTATCTTTATTATATTTAATATAAATAAAAATTGAAAAGTTATGATGGGATATTATATATTGATTGGGGCACTCGCGCTGGTCAGCTGGTTGGTAAGTAGAAAACTGAAGAGCAAGTTTAAACATTATTCAACCGTGCATCTGCAGAATGGCATGAGCGGTGCGGAAATTGCCCAGAAAATGCTTGCGGATAATGGCATTAGGGATGTGAAAGTAATTTCCACACCGGGAATGTTAACGGACCATTACAACCCTAAGAACAAAACGGTAAACTTAAGTGAAGGGGTGTATAATCAACGAAATGCTGCCGCTGCCGCAGTTGCGGCCCATGAATGCGGACATGCCGTACAACATGCCCAGGCATACGAATGGTTGGGAATTCGGTCTAAATTGGTGCCTGTGGTAAGTGTTACCTCCGGGATGTCTACCTGGGTCGTTTTTGGGGGTTTAATGTTAGGAGCCGCCGCTGGCATAGGGTTGGGGTATTGGATAGCCGTTGCCGGTTTGGTAATGATGGGCATGGCCACTCTTTTTAGTTTTGTCACCCTTCCGGTAGAATATGATGCAAGTAACAGGGCCTTGGCCTGGTTAAAGCATAATAACATGATAACCCCCAAAGAATATGATGGTGCGGAGGATTCGCTAAAATGGGCGGCAAGGACCTATTTGGTTGCGGCTATTGGCTCCTTGGCGATGCTGGTCTATTGGGGACTTCAAGTTTTTGGAGGTAGGGATTAAACTATTTAATGTAAAATGAACAAAGACCTGTCCAAAGCCTGGACGGGTCTTTTTAGATTAAGCTTCCCTTATTATGAGGATTGATGCGGAAAGACTTCACCTGCGGCCTGCTGGATTAAAAGATGCTGATTTTATTTTTGCGTTGTTGAATAGTCCCGGCTGGATAAAATTTATTGGCGATAGGGGAATTTCTACAAAGGAAAAAGCTATCGGCTACATTCAAAATTCTTTATGGACCAGTTATGATGAAAACGGATTTGGATTATTGGTTGTCTGCTTAAAAGAACACGATACGCCCATTGGTCTTTGCGGATTTTTACAACGAAACTATCTGGATCATCCAGATATCGGTTTTGCTTTTTTACCTTCATTTGAAGGGAAAGGACTCGCCCGTGATGCGGTTCGTGCAGTGCTTCAGCATGGAACATTAGCGTTGAATATAAAACAGATCTATGCCATTTGCATGGAGGCTAATGAAAGGTCTATCCGGCTTTTAACCGGATTAGGTTTCCAAAAAAAGGGGATAATAAAACCGGATGGGAATAATGAAGAACTGTTGTTGTTTTCAACCTAAATCGTAATCTGCCTATCTATTTGCTGTGCGAGTGAAATAAAGGTTTCAGTCCTGGAAACGCCTTCAATCTGTTGTATTTCCTTGTTCAATACTTGCATTAAATGCTCATTATCACGACATAAAACTTTGATCAAGATGGACCAGTTTCCGGTGGTATAATGGCATTCCAAAACTTCAGGGATTTTCTCCAACTGTTTTACGGCCATCGGGTTACTCATCGCTTTATCAAGATAAATGCCGATGTAAGCCATAGTGGTATACCCAAGCGATTTTGGGTTTAGAACGAATTTGGAACCTGATAAAAGGCCCGATGCTTCCAGTTTTCGTAGGCGTTGGTGAATGGCAGCCCCCGAAATTCCAATGCTGCGGGCAATTTCAAGCACCGGTTTTCGCGCATCGTTCATTAAAAAGCGTAGAATCTTTTTATCGATACCATCAATTTTGGCCAAGGAGTTTTCGTTTTTCATACTTACAATTCAAACTGAAAGCTAAAGTTAGCCTTTTGGTTTCAAATGTATGCTGATACCTACTTAACTAATTACAGAATTGGGATTATACCCTAAGTAAGGGACCTCATATTCCTTGAAATTGATTCCGTACGTTTTTAGCTCTTCTAGAATTGGCTCATAAACCTCCCTGTTTATTGGAATTTGAACCCCAGGAGTGGTAATCTTAGCATTGAGGATTTTTAGTGTCGCCATGGCTACGGGCAATCCTACGGTTTTTGCCATAGCCGTATGGGTCTGGTTTTCCCCTAGGACCACCAATTTTGAATCAATTTGTTTTTTTTCACCCTTAAGTTCGTACCCAAACTTGTGGTACATAACGATCATATCCTTATCATCGGCCTGTAAGGTCCAGCTGTCCTCCAATATTTTCTGCAATGCTTGCGCCGGGGTGGCATTGGGGATTCCTATCTTCTTGTCATCATCAAAAATGTTTAGTTCCATAAGCTTATCCCAGCGGATATCATCCTGATCTAATTTTAGGTAGTATCTTAATTTAAGTTCTACGGAATCAGTTGGCGAATAGGGCAGGAATAAATTTATAAACTCCCTGTAGCTCATTTTCTCGGAATTCTCGATGGTGTACGTATCATCTGTAACGCCCAACTGAATGAACATGTTCCAGGCCTTGGAAAAACCAACGCGGCGCATGGTTCCCCGGTAAATGGTAAGGGCATCCTCTAGTTTATAGGCTTCCCTATAGTTTAGGGAATCACGGTTGGCATAGCCCTCGAAGCGTCCATACCCCTCGACATCAAAAAACTCAGTCCGCCTAAAAAGTCGATGATAGGGAATGTATTTATAAGTGCCTTCCTGTATAAATTTAGCCGTTCCGCCCTGTCCCGCCAATACCACGTTTCTTGGGTTCCAGGTAAATTTATAGTTCCATAGATTATTGTCATTTTCAGGGGCGACCAAGCCACCACAAAACGATTCGAACAAAATAATTTTTCCCCCTTTTTCGCGGATGCGGTCAATGACCTGCATGGCACTCATATGGTCCACCCCCGGGTCAAGACCAATTTCATTCATAAAAACAAGATTATTCTCCTTCACTTTTGCATCAAGTGATAATAGTTCCTTACTCACATAGGATGCGGTAACCAAATGTTTTTTATGGTTAAGGCAGTCTTCGGCTACCTTAATGTGAAACCGGGCCGGTAGCATTGAAATAACAATATCTGTATTGGAAATTGCCTTGGACCGTTCGTCCTCTTCAAAAATGTCCAGCGCAATTACGGTACAATGCGTGTGGTTGGCAATCCGTTGTGGAATGGCTTTTGGATTGATGTCCCCAATGGTAATCTGAATTTTTTCGGTTTCCGCTTTTTCCAATAAATAATCCAATAAATAAGAGGTGGATTTGCCTGCACCAATAACAAGAATTTTGCGCATCATACGATTTAACTACTTTTGATTTGTAACGAATTACTAAGGTATCAAATTGTTACATTTATAAAAATAGTTATCAATATAGTTATGAAAAAAACAATTTTAGTTTCGGCGTGCCTCTTTGGAATGCTGGCCGTTGTGCTTGGCGCTTTTGGCGCACATGGATTGAAGCAATTGGTGGATATGGACGCAGTAGCTACTTTTGAAACAGGTGTGCGTTACCAAATGTACCATGCTTTCTTTCTCTTCGTACTTGGCTTGATACCGGAAACCCTTATCCGGTCAAAAAAATGGATTTTTCGTTTTACCATAATAGGGATCTTCCTATTTTCCTTTTCTATCTATGTCTTGGCCTTGAACGATCTTACGCAGTTCGACTTTAAAGTTTTAGGTTTCCTAACGCCCATTGGAGGAGTATTTTTAATTGCCGCTTGGGCGCTCTTGGGATATCGAATTTTGAAATCAAATAGTGTGAAATAATTCGGCTAGTGTAGTTTACTGCCTATAAATATGTATTTTTCATCACTAACGCCAACCGTATGAGCAAGACCAAATTACTAGGGCTACTACTGGGTCCTATTTCCTTTGTATTGATTCTTTGCTTTTTTCATCCAGAGGGATTGTCAAAAGAAGCCAATGCAGTACTGGCCTCTACCGTTTGGATCGCTATTTGGTGGATAACGGAGGCCATACCCATAGCCGTAACCGCATTACTGCCCTTGGTTCTTTTTCCTTTAACGGGTGGCTTGGATCTCTCCGCAACATCTGGCTCTTTTGGCCATAAGTATGTGTTTCTTTACATGGGCGGGTTCATAATCGCCATCGCCATAGAGAAATGGAATTTGCACAGACGTATCGCCTTGAATATTATAAATCTAATAGGCTCCGATGTGCGTAAGATAATTCTCGGGTTTATGGTGGCCACTGCATTTTTATCCATGTGGATATCGAATACGGCAACTTCCGTAATGATGCTTCCCATTGGTTTGGCCATTATAAAGCAACTGCGTGACAACCCCGATACTATAGAGGATGAAAACCAGACCTTTGGCAAGGCCTTGATGCTAGCTATTGCCTATAGTGCATCTATTGGTGGGCTGGCAACTTTAATAGGAACACCGCCAAACCTTGTATTGGCTGGCGTTGTATTGGATACCTATGGGTACGAAATTACATTTATGCAATGGTTTGTTTTTGGGCTTCCCATTTCCATCGTACTGCTATTTATCTGTTGGAAGTATTTAACGTCTTACGCATTCAGTTTTAAACAAAAGTCGTTCCCGGGCGGAAAGCAGGAAATAAAACGGTTATTGTCCGGATTGGGCAAGATTACTTATGAAGAGAAGGTGGTGGCATTTGTTTTTGCTTTGACTGCTTTTTGCTGGATTACCAGGTCGTTTCTTTTACAGCGAGTCTTACCGGGATTGGACGATACCATTATCGCCATATTTTTCGCCATTGTTTTGTTTTTGATTCCTGCGAAAAAGAAAGGGGAACAATTGATCAATTGGGATGAGGCCGTGAAAATGCCTTGGGGTATCATTTTATTGTTTGGTGGTGGTATGGCCTTGGCCAAAGGCTTTGAGGATACAGGTCTTGCCAATTGGATAGGAAGCCAGATGACCTCACTCTCCGGCCTTCCTATTTTACTTTTGATCCTCGTGCTCATTGCCGCTGTAAATTTTTTGACCGAGATAACCTCAAACTTGGCTACGACCGCCATGTTATTGCCCGTTTTGGCGCCTATGGCATTAAGTATAGATATTCACCCGTTCGTTTTAATGGTGGGGGCCGCAGTTGCTGCATCATGTGCATTTATGTTGCCCGTGGCAACACCTCCCAATGCTGTAGTCTTTGGTTCGGGGTATCTAAGAATACCCGATATGGTACGAAAGGGTTTTTTCATGAACATCGTATCCATTATTGTACTAACGCTGTTTGTCTATTTTATTTTGCCTGCGCTTTGGGAAATTACCATTGCCGGGTCTCCACAAAATCTTAAAAAATGAAACTATTGTTGATTCCGGATAAGTTTAAAGGCTCCTTGACCAGTGAAGAGGTTTCAAAGGCTTTTATGGCCGGAGTTGAAAGAGCGGGTGTAGAATGCACTTCGCATTATATTAAAGCTTCGGATGGGGGGGATGGTTTCATGGCAGCCGTGGCGCAATACAAAGCATGTATTTCTGTGCAAGTGATTAGTGAAAATCCATTGGGGAATCCAATACAATCGTACTATTTGTACAACAAAGAAAGTAATTCCGCCTTTATAGAACTGGCCAATGCCTCAGGAATGGAATTGCTTTCACCGGAAAACCGGAATCCAATGCTCACCAGTACCTTTGGTACAGGGTTGCAAATTAAGGATGCCGTCGAAAAAGGGATTGGGCATATCTACATTGGTCTGGGAGGTAGTGCCACCAATGACGGCGGTATTGGTATGGCGCAGGCCTTGGGCTATACCTTTATGGATGCAAAGGGTAAACTCCTCGCACCTACCGGTGGCAATTTAGGGCATATTGCGGGTATTGATACCTCTAACACCGCTCCAAAATTAAAGCATGTTTCGTTTTTTGCAGTAAACGATGTCACTAATCCCTTATTTGGTGAGGATGGTGCGGCGCATGTTTACGCTGCACAGAAAGGGGCAACGAAAGAAATGATTGCGGTATTGGATGATGGACTTCGAAATTTGGATACTGTAGTTTCTGAAAAGTTTGCGTTGAACAATGCTGCTGTACCGGGCTCCGGAGCGGCAGGCGGGGCAGCCTACGGACTCAAAAGTTTTTTTGGAGCTACCTATGTAAGCGGAATTGACTTTATACTTGAGCTCTCTGAAGTAAAAAAAATATTGGAAAGGGAGAAGTTCGATTTTTTGATTACTGGCGAAGGAAAAATTGATGGGCAGACTTTAAGTGGGAAACTTATACAAGGTGTTTTGATTTTAGGTAAAACTTATGATATTCCCGTTTTGGCTGTGTGTGGAAAGTTGGCTATTCCTGCGGAGGAATTGAAGAAGAGAGGGGTTTATGAACTAATCGAAATCCAGGATACCTCTAAAGATCTTGACTACAACATGGGGCACGCTGCAGAATTGTTAACGCAGAAAACAACTGATTTTTTCCAAAAATGGGTAAAATAAATCGATAATAAAAAGGGTATTTTTTGTCTATTTAATAAAAAAACGAATCATAAATAATAATTTTGCATCAAAAACACTAAATAGGTGCATTATGTATATTTAATTCGTAAAAGTGGTGTGGAAAATCATGGCTTTTTGCAGTTTCTTTCGCCTATTTCGTATTTCGACGAGTATTAGGCTGAATTAAGCCCTGAAAACCAAGGGTTCAGATTTAAATTTTTTAGTTTTACAGCATCAAATTTTCAACAAGATGAAAAGCTCTGCTGCCAACGCAAAATCGATTTCACTTAAGGAATACGGAATTACCCACAATAACATTCACTATCAGGAAGAACCAGAACAACTTCAAGAAGCAACCTTGGCGTTGAACATGGGCGTAGAAACCAGCAATGGAACACTAGCTGTGCATACTGGGGAATTTACAGGGAGGTCACCACTTGATCGCTTTATCGTAAAAGATGATATCACAAAGGACAAGGTATGGTGGGGGGCCATTAACATCCCTTTTGAAAAGGATAAATTTGATTCGCTCCATAAAAAAGTCATTTCCTATTTAAACGAAAGGGAGCTTTTTGTGCGCGACAGTTATGCCTGTGCCGATCCAGAATATCAGTTGAATATTAGGGTAATCAATGAATATCCTTGGTCCAACATGTTTGCCTATAATATGTTCTTGAGGCCGACTGCAGACCAATTGGAAGATTTCACTCCAGAATGGACCGTAATTAACGCACCTGGATTTATGGCAGACCCTGAAGTGGACGGTACAAGACAACATAATTTTGCAATTCTCAATTTTACAGATAAAATTGCCCTTATCGGGGGCACGGGATACACCGGTGAAATTAAAAAAGGTATCTTCTCCGCATTGAACTTTATTTTGCCTGTTTACAAGGAAACCTTGCCCATGCATTGTTCCGCCAATGTAGGCAAGGAAGGTGATACGGCCATCTTTTTTGGACTTTCGGGTACAGGTAAGACCACTTTATCCACAGACCCCAATAGAAAATTAATTGGTGATGATGAACACGGATGGACGAGTAGAAATAGTGTTTTCAATTTTGAAGGAGGATGTTACGCCAAAGTCATTAATCTATCCGAAGAACAGGAACCTGAGATTTATGGGGCGATCAAACCCGGTGCCATCTTGGAGAACGTTGTGTTGGATGCGGAGGGCAATGTAGACTTCGCGGATACTTCCATCACCCAAAATACACGTGTTAGTTATCCTATCCACCATATAGACAACATACAAGAGCCTTCTATAGGCAAGAATGTAAAGAATATTTTTTTCCTTACGGCCGATGCTTTTGGGGTACTTCCTCCAATATCTAAATTAACGCCAAGCCAGGCCGCGTATCATTTCATATCGGGCTATACGGCAAAAGTGGCGGGCACGGAAGCGGGAGTGGTAGAACCACAACCTTCTTTTTCTGCATGTTTTGGGGCACCGTTTATGCCGTTACATCCAACGAAGTATGCGGAAATGTTAAGTAAGAAAATGAAGGAATCTGGTGTAGATGTTTGGCTCGTAAATACAGGTTGGACCGGTGGACCTTACGGAATAGGCACGCGCATGAAATTGAAATACACGCGGGCAATGATTACTGCTGCCCTAAATGGGAATCTCGGGCTGTATTCTTATGACAAATACCACATTCATTCCGTATTTGGGGTAGCCCAACCTAGGGAGTGCCCAGGGGTTCCTACGTCTGTCCTAAGTCCTAGGGCTACATGGAACAATGATGAAAAGTATTATACTACCGCCTTTAAACTGACCAATGCCTTTAGGGAGAACTTTAAAAAATTTGAAAGTTATGCCAGTGAGGAAATCCGAAGGGGAGGGCCACAGCGATACGCATTTTAAGCATAAAAAAAGCCTTGCAATGCAAGGCTTTTTTTATGCTTCGGCGTATTTGATTATTTATTTACGCTCGTAATATATTTTTGAAGTGCCATGGTCATGGAAGGGGTTTCTGGGGTAGGTGCTTTAATGTCGATACGTAATCCTGCATCGGTTGCGGCATCTACGGTAGAATTGCCAAATACGGCAATCCTGGTCTCCTTTTGTTCGAAATCTGGAAAGTTCTGTAGTAGGGATTCAATTCCGGAGGGACTAAAGAAAACAAGAATATCATAATACACGTTTCTTAGGTCTGAAAGGTCGCTGATGACCGTTTTGTAAAAAATTGCTCTTTTCCAGTTAATATTGAGCGTACCCAAGGTTTCGGGTACATCTGGTTTTAAAACATCGGAAGAAGGAAGTAAGAATTTTTCGTCCTTATATTTTTTGATAAGGGGCGCTAAATCCGTAAACAATCGCTTTCCTACATAAATTTTACGTTTTCTATAAACAACATATTTTTGAAGGTAATAGGCTACCGCTTCAGACTGACAGAAATATTTCATGGAATCCGGCACCTTAAAACGCATTTCTTCGGCAATTCTGAAAAAGTGATCTACAGCATTTCTACTTGTTAAAATAATCGCCGTAAAATCATTAAGATCTATCTTCTGCTGCCGCACATGCTTGGCGTCTACGCCTTCTACATGGATAAATGGTCTAAAATCTACCTTTACTTTCTCTTTCTCAATGAGTTTAGAATAGGGAGAATTTTCCATTTTTGGTTCCGGCTGCGATACCAAAATCGTTTTTACTTTCATATGCTGCACTATTTAAGAAAGCTTCCCATTATTACTAAGGGTGCAATTTCGAGTGCGCAAAGGTACAAAATAAAATAGAAAAAATAGGAGCTTATGAATTTTTGATAATTCCTTATCACTGTCACCCAGCCCATTATATTTATGATCAGGAACAGAATTAATGCAGCCAGGATTACAATTTTTGAATCGATGAAAACATAGGTCAATAGTACATTGGATATGAACAAAACTATACCGGAATAGTTTAGATAGGATAATTTTTTGAAAATCAGTTCATTGAAAGTCCTGTAGTTATTGAATATAAAACCGTTTATAAGTTGCAACAGGGTTTTGGCACTAAGAAATATAAAAACGGCCGCTAGCAGTAAGGGGAAAATATATGGATTTTTTTCATCGGTAGGGCGAATAAAGGCTCGCCAGAGAAAGAAGATAAAGAGCGTTGTATTTATTATTTGAAAAATGCTCAAAAGGATGTGAAACCAATTGAACAATTTTTCTTTTTTTGTGTACATGCCAATGTACTTGTTGTTAAATGGAAGGATGATAAAGTTGAAAAAACGCGAGTAGTAAAAACTTTTTGCCAAAAGCATGCACAAAAGACTCCCCGTTAAGGTTAGGGTAATCCAATCTGTTTGTGCAAATGTTCTGGTGATAGGTTCCATCAATGAATAGGAATTGGTTTCCCGTTTAGCCCGTAATACAGATTGTTCTCGGAAATAACGACCCTAAAGTAACCAATGTTTTCTTTTTTTGTGTCCGGTAACTTAAAATTAAAATAGGTCGTGTCTTTTTGAATCAAGCTGGCGGTATTTGCAAGAACAGGTTCTGGAGTAATCCCTATAGTTTCCAAGGGGGTTTTGTAGGCATCCATATAAACGATCGCAAATTTCAATTTCTTAAGATTGATTTCCTGCCGGTATGGATTATATACCTTTAAATCCAGGTTTTTATTTGAATTTAGGGAGACATCGGGTTCCTCCACGATGCATTCCAGTTTCCGGAACGATTCAAAATCTGAAATATATTTGCCTCTATACAAGCCACCATCTGGCTTTTCATAAGAAAACGAATAATCATTGATGTATTTTGAAATATATGCGACATCCTTTCCACGAACCTTCTCTTCCGCATCATTTATGGAATACTGGTTTTTGCGATACATAAAGTTATTGAGGGAAAAAGTGGGGGTGCCATCCGTATAAAAAGAATACATGGGCGCATTTCGGTATGAATTCTCGAAAACTACGGGTATAGTGCCAACCTCATCCTTGATCGCTTTTGCCCATTCCTTATTCCCGTGACTTTCATAATAAAAATTGAATAACAATGGTTGGTAGGCCAGTCCCACCCTTAGGTAAAGAATCAGTGCAACATTTATTAGCCCAAGTCTAAAAACCCATTTCAAGGCCTGGGTATTACGTAGCATATAATTAAAGGTGATCACCACCAGAGGAATACAGATGATGATTATCCATTGCGTCTGCACCCTTCTATTAAAGCTGGAGACAAAAAAGAATAGGATAACTCCGTACGTAAGATACAAGAGGGCCTTATTAAAAAGATCCGTGCCTTTAGTTTTGTAGAGCGCCTTATAAATAAAAGGGAATGTAAGCCCAAAGATGGCGATCAAATTCACAAAAAACCCTAAAGTGTACTTTTCAAAGCTATAGGCGCCATTAGGTCGTTCATAGAGATGATATTTTATGGAAACAAAATCGTTCTCATACAACCAGTAGAAATGGGGAGCATAACAACATAGCGCAATGATTACCGCAAGCCAAGCGTATTTGTTGCTGACCAATTTTAAATTTGACAGCAATACAAAGAAAATGACTAGGACTGCATGGTATTTACTGTACATTAAAGCTGCCATGAACACCCCTAAAAGCAAGGGCCAAACCAATGGATTGGTTTTTTACAAAATACTTGTAGGTCAACAGAAAACAACTGGTGAAAAACAGTAACGGGGTATCTGGTAGCGTAAAGAATCCATAGGCATTTAAAAGGGTCATGGAGAAAACGAGCACGAAAAAATGGTTGATGTACTCTTGCTTTTTGGGAGCATCGATCATCAACCACAATAGCAGGATGTTGATAGTAGAGAGGATACAGCTAATAAAACGCACACCAAGTTCCCCTTCAAAGAAATAACTGCTCAATTTTACAATCAAAGCGACCATGGGGGGGTGGTCAAAATAGCCCCAGGCCATATTTTGGCTGTAATACCAATAATAGGCTTCATCAAATATAAGTTGAGTAAAACTCGATTGAACAAGGTTTAAAATAAATATCGCAGCTAAAAAAAAGTAGAACTTCTTGGGAATTTGAGTCAACATGCGCATCGTGTACTTGTTGGCAAAATTACAAATTATAGGTTAGCTAGCTCGTTTAAAAATTTCATAAAGCTAATAGGTCACATTTTAATACGACTATTAAAACCTTACTTTTGTGCAAATACGTTGAACTGCATATGGCCAATAGTGTTGTAATCATACCTACCTATAATGAAATTGAGAATGTGGAAGCCATCATTAGGGCGGTATTTGATTTGCAAAAGGATTTTCATGTCCTCATTGTAGATGATAATTCCCCTGATAAAACGGGCGATTGCGTGAAAAGGTTGCAGCTTGGGTTCGATGGAAAGTTGTTCTTGGAAACTAGGATTGAAAAGTCTGGTTTGGGTACGGCCTATATTCATGGCTTCAAGTGGGCTATTGCCAAGGGATACGATTATATTTTTGAGATGGATGCGGATTTTTCGCATACTCCTTCAGATTTGGTCCGTCTGCAACGTGCTTGTATCAATGGGGCCGATGTTGCCGTGGGCTCCCGGTATAAGAAAGGGGTAAATGTGGTAAACTGGCCGCTATACAGGGTGTTGTTGTCTTACGGTGCTTCCGTTTACGTAAAGCTCATTACCGGAATGCGGGTGCATGATCCCACAGCCGGGTTTGTCTGTTATAAAAGACATGTGTTGGAAACGATAGATTTGGACTCCGTTCGTTTTGTAGGATATGCTTTCCAGATAGAGATGAAGTTTAGGGCCTACCTTAAGAAATTTAAAATTGAGGAAGTTTCCATAATCTTTAGGGATAGGGTCTTGGGGAAATCAAAAATGAGTTCCTCGATTATCAGTGAAGCTATCTGGGGGGTTTTTGCAATGAAGATGCGGAGCCTATTTTTAAGAAATAAATTTTGAGCATGGGTAGAATTCTAATTAAAAATGGCCGTACGGTCAATGAGGGTAGCATTGAAGAGAATGATGTTCTCATCGTGGATGATGTAATTGTAAAGATTGCTAAGGATATTACAGATGCTGACGCCAAGGTTATTGATGCCAGTGATAAATTCATTTTGCCCGGAATCATTGATGACCAGGTACATTTTAGGGAGCCGGGACTCACCCATAAAGGCACTATAGCCACAGAGAGTAGGGCGGCGCTTGCTGGGGGGATTACCACTTTTATGGAACAACCCAATACAACACCGCAGACCACCACGATAAAAAAATTGGAAGAGAAATTTGCTTTGGCAGCGAAATCGTCCTATGCCAATTACTCGTTTCTTTTTGGTGGCACCAACGATAATTTGGAGGAATTAAAACGTTTGGACAAAAATGCATGCTCTGGTATAAAGCTATTTTTAGGCTCCTCTACCGGCAATATGCTGGTGGATGATGAAAAGGTAATCGAAACTATATTTAGAAATACGGAGATGGTCATTTCTGCCCATTGTGAAGATGAAACTACCATTCGTAAAAATTTGGCCGAATACAAAGCAGAATATGGAGACGATATTCCTGTAAAGTACCATCCTAGTATAAGAAGTGAGGAAGCTTGTTACCTTTCCTCTTCCAAAGCAATTGCCCTGGCAGAGAAAACAGGGGCTCGATTGCATGTGTTTCATCTTTCCACAGCAAAGGAGATGGATTTGTTCCGGAACGATATACCCTTGGAAGAAAAGAAAATAACGGCAGAGGTATGCATCCATCATTTATGGTTTTCCAGTGCGGATTACGAAACCAAGGGAAACCTGATCAAGTGGAATCCTGCAGTGAAGACCGCCCACGACCGCGATAAACTATGGGATGCTTTGTTAGATGATCGTATTGATGTTGTGGCTACGGACCATGCCCCCCATTTGTTGGAGGAGAAAGACAATGTTTATACCAAAGCACCGTCTGGCGGACCTTTAGTACAACACGCACTTCCTGCAATGTTGGAAAATGTGGCCAATGGAAGAATAGAACTTGAAAAAATGGTTCAGAAAATGTGCCATAATCCCGCGCTTCTATTTGATATTGAAAAACGTGGATTTATACGTGAAGGGTATTTCGCAGATCTTGTTGTAGTAGATTTGAACAGCGCCTGGACCGTTTCAAAGGAGAATATCGCTTACAAATGTAAGTGGTCCCCTTTTGAGGGGGTCACGTTCTCAAGCAAGGTATCGCATACGATTATCAACGGTCATTTGGCATATACGGACGGTACATTTTCGGAACTGCGAAATGCCAGGCGACTAACTTTTAATAGACCATGAAAAAACAGGGAATGCTATTGGTGTTGATGCTTCTACTCTTTTCTTGTGCGGAAAAGTTGATAGAAAAGCCGGATAATGTTATCCCTCAGGATAAAATGGTTCTAATTTTAAAGGATATGGCCATTATTAATGCTGCAAAAGGAACTAATCTTGGTAAGCTCAAAGATAATGGAGTCGATCCAACGACCTATGTTTTTGAAAAATATGAGGTAGACAGTGCCCAATTTGTGGATAGCGATCGGTATTACGCTTCTTTGCCCATTGTCTACGAATCAATTTATAAGGAAGTGGAGGCTAGTTTAGAAAACCAAAGAGTGCAGTTAGAGGCCGATAAAAAAGAAATGGATAGTTTAAAAATGCTCAATAAATCCCCAACATCAATAACTCCTACAACCACAACCGATAGCTTATAAATTTAAGAATGTTCCTGAATGAAAAGTTTGGATGCCCTTGTAATTGTGTTTTCCAAGTTTTCAAATTCAAATCCTAGCGCTTCCTTTACCTTCTTAGAGTCGAATTCGACAGGATGTTCAAGGCCATAGATCGTACTTTTCGTTATCGTTCTAGGTTTCCCCGTAAACAGATTCCTGAGCCAGTCAAAAAACCGTCCAATTTGGAGCAATCCTATTGACAGTTCTTTCCTTGGAGGTTCTTTATCCATGGATAGCGCAATGCGGCTTAGAATTTCCTTATAAGAAAGGTTTTTGGCCACGATAATATAGCGCTCCCCGTGTATATCGGAATTCATCAACTGCACCATACTCCGAACAACATCCGTAACCGTAACAAAACCTGAGCCGCCGGGAGGGTAATACGAATATCCTTTGGAGGCTGTTTTGAAAAAGGCACCACTACCGTTCTTCCAAAACCCAGGCCCCAGAATTACGCCAGGGTTCACGATAACCACATTTACATTTTCCTGTGCACCTCTCCATACTTCCATTTCCGCCAAGTGCTTTGTAATGGCGTACGGATTTGCATGCTGCCTGCTCCATTCGGTTTTTTCGTTAGCTGCTTTATTATTTGTGGGCCTACCAATAGTCCCAATTGTGCTTACATGACAAATTTTGTGCACGCCCTTGGCAATGGACATGTTTACAACATTTGCAGTGCCTTCCCTATTTACCTGTTCCAGTTTTTCAAAGTCAGACGGCGTGAAGGAAATCAGCGCGGCGCAGTGGTAAACCTGGGTAACCCCCTCAAAGGCTTCTTCCAAAGTAGGAATATCCAATATATCCCCTTCAATCCATTCAACGGTGTTGAAAAGAGATGTGGCTTCCGTAGTGTAGTAAGAAAAGATTTTCTTGACCTTCTCTAGTGTGTCGGCTCTTCTGTAAATGGCCCTTACCTTGGTACCATCCATGGCCAAACGCAGCAACAAATGTGAGCCCACCAATCCTGTACCTCCAGTTACCAATACCATATTTCAAAGTTAGGGAATAGCACCGGATAAATTCATGCTTTGAAGTGCTGGGTACTGGCAAGAATTCCATTTATATTTGCAGCTTAAACAAAATTCAGGATACGATGACAAATTTTGTCAAGGAGCTACAATGGCGTGGTATGTTGCATGATGCCATGCCAGGAACAGAGGAACATTTGTTGGAAGGAATGCAGGCTGCCTATGTGGGTATAGATCCAACCGCAGATTCATTGCATATAGGTCATCTCGTAGGTGTTATGATGTTACGCCACTTTCAGTTGGCCGGGCACAAACCTTTTGCGCTTATTGGGGGTGCAACGGGCATGATCGGAGATCCATCCGGTAAATCTGCCGAACGTAACTTGCTTGATGAACAAACCTTGCGCCATAATCAAAATGCATTGAAGGAACAATTGTCACGGTTCTTGGACTTTACCGGTGATACCGACAATGCCGCAGTTTTGGTCAATAATTACGATTGGATGAAAGACTTCTCTTTTTTGGATTTCATTAGGGATGTTGGGAAGCATATTACCGTAAACTATATGATGTCCAAGGATTCCGTTAAAAAACGGCTCTCCGCAGAAGACAAGGTTGGCATGTCCTTTACAGAGTTTACCTACCAATTGGTGCAGGGCTATGATTTTCTACATTTGTACAAGGAGCACAATTGCACATTGCAAATGGGCGGTAGTGACCAATGGGGCAATATTACTACCGGTACGGAGCTTATACGCAGAATTGGAAATGGTAAGGGTTATGCGCTCACCTGTCCGTTGATTACAAAGGCCGATGGCACCAAGTTTGGCAAAACGGAAAGTGGAAACGTTTGGTTGGATGCGGAACGTACCTCCCCTTATAAATTTTATCAGTATTGGGTGAACACCTCCGATGAAGAAGCCGAAAAGTACATTAAGATATTCACGTTTTTGCCTAAGGAAGAAATTGAGCAATTAGTTTCCCAACACAAGGAAGCCCCCCATTTGCGCTTGCTTCAAAAACGATTGGCCGATGAGATTACGGTTATGGTGCATTCCAAGGATGATTTGGATAATGCCGTTCGTGCCAGTGAAATTTTATTCGGCAGGTCTACTGCATTCGATTTGAAGGGATTGAACCAAAAGACCTTTCTAGAAATTTTTGAAGGCGTACCCCAGGCCGAACTTGCCAAAGCTGAATTGGAGAATGGTTTGGATATGGTCGGTGCCTTGGCTGCAAAGACAAATTTCTTGGGTTCCAATGGAGAGGCAAGAAGGGAGTTGAAACAGAACGCTATTTCCGTCAACAAGGAAAAAGTAAAGGAAGACTACCTCATTACCCAAGAAGATTTGATCAACGATAAATTTGTATTGCTACAGCGCGGGAAAAAAAATTATTTTGTTCTTGTATTCAACTAGATAAAGCAACCCTTTACACCAATTCTCATCTTAAAATAAAACCAATCGAAGTATGAAGGCAATCTTTTTTACGGTTTTGTCCATTTTATTTGTCTCATGCGATCCAGATGATGAACCTGTTATTGCCGATGCTGCACTTGAGGGAGAATGGATTCTGACCAATGTAGCGTGTTTCTGTGGCTTTGAGCCGGATACCGATTTTACCCTAACCAGACTGATTTTTGAACCCGAAAACAGTAAAATTACCGTAATCCAGGATGGGGATATAAGCTTTTTTAGGGAGGCGGGGGTTTACTATTATGGAGGGCAAGGAGACCGGATAGGGTTTAGCGATAATCGTGTTTATCGTTTTGAAATTAACGGTTCCCTACTCACCCTTACCTACCAGGACGAACCTGAAATTGCGGATGATGAGGTATTCTATACCTTAAGGCGGAACTAAGGGCAGACGGTATTTGATGTTTATTTAACACGACCGGCGCGCAACGTTTTAGTATATATGGTATCTTTTAGTCACTGAAAGGCCTTTCCAATGAAAACCGTAAAATTAATTTTAGTTCTAGTACTAGTTTGTTTTTCCTGTTCCAATCCAGATGACTTTGGGTTGGAATCTACCGAGTTCGTGTACAGTAATCAAAAATGGGAATTGGTTAGGATGACCGGGAGCTTCGTGGGTTCGGAAACTACAGGCGATGCTATGGATTGGCAGGAATATTATATACTTTCGCCTCAGGGCACTTTTATAAAGTCAAGAACCAGAAATGACGTGGTTACGGAGGCTACGGGTACCTTTGAAATCGTTGAGTTTGAGACAGACCCGGAGCATTATGTGCTGTTAACTTTTGAAACCGGACTTGATCTTGTAGGGAACTGTGGTGAAGGGGCCAATGAACTATTGATGTATAGGTCTTCTACGCTACTGTCCAGTACCTGGCAAGCTTGCGATGGCCCAGGTTTGGATTATAGGCTGGTCAATTAGAGTACCAAAAGGTTGCATCCGCGGATGTCAGAATTGTCAAATCGGCCGATTACTTCAAAACTACCGTCATGGTTTGTTTTTCCTAAATCTTGGGTGGCTATAAACGAGCAGGAGTTAAGGTTGGCCAAATCAATGACATTGATGCCACCTGTCTTGCCCAAGGGTTGAAAGTTCAGCGGATCCTCTGTGTCCCGTATTAGAATTTTCCCCCATGGGGGAGCTTCAAAGATGCCGTTGCCTTTGGAATACCCCTGTGACAACAATTCTGTCATCCCATATTCTGAATGTATTTCGTTTACGCCAAACCCAGCTTTTAGCAATTCATGTAGCTCTTCCCTAATCAATTCCTTGCGGCGGCCTTTCATGCCCCCGGTTTCCATAATAATGGTATTGGGTAAACAAAGCTGATAGTTTTCCGTAAACTCCAATAAGGCAAAGGAAACCCCTATGACCAATGTTTTGGTTCCCCTAGCATTGAGCTCTTGTAAGAGCTGATTCAATTTCCCATACTCGTTTAAAAAGAAACCGCTATTGGGGTGCTTGGATTTGGAGATTAAATCATTTACCATGTAAATAAGTGACGAACCCTCACGCTCTAGATAGGAAGGAAGCAGCGCTAGGACACAATAATCGGCAACATTACCATAGAATTCCTTAAAGCCAAGGCGATAGCTTTGTTTATAGAGTTCAAGATCGGTAACAAAATGCCTACTGGTCGCACTACCCGTGGTACCGCTACTGGTAAAGGTTATTTCTGGCTTTTCCTGTGAGCTGACAATGCGATGCGATTTAAAAAATGCTATGGGTAAGAACGGTATTTGATCTAGCCGTTCCACGGTGGAAGGATTGGTATTCAAATGGTTGCAGAACGAGCGGTAAACGGCGTTATTGGTGTACTGAAATTCAAAAATACGTAGCGCTTGGGTTAAAAAATCCCGTTCGGTACGTATATCGAAAATGGTGTTATGCTTCATGGAATTTCCAAGTTGAAGCAAAGGTACAGAACCTTATTATTTTATTGGATTTGCACTAGTTTAAAGTGCCGCTATTATTTTACTACCAATTTTCTAGTGATGGACTTCTCGTTTTCGGTAACCTGAACCACATACACACCTGGCGATAGGCGGGTAATATCCATTGCTTTTGTCGTCAACCGATCCGTTAAAACTAATTCTCCAAAGACGTCGTAAACCCGTACTTGTTTCGTGTAATTTTTTTCGGTGGTTACGTACACTACATCGGCAAGAACCGGATTGGGATAAAGCTTAAATCCTGCGATTTCGTCATTCCGTAGGTTGTTGAAGTCTATGGTATCTTGGGCATATAGGCCAATGGAACATAGCATTATTAATATAAAGTAGATTTTCTTCATGGTGGATTGATTTGGGATCAACAGCATAAAGGTACTTTTTAGCTACAGTAGGAGCATAAAAATGTTGTGAAAGCTAAGATTTTGTAGGTCAATAAGATACGACCTGCAATTCATCGGGAATATGTGTTTTTCACCGATGTTGTTTTTAGGGAAAGTGAATGCTTGTAGCTAAATAAAACTACTTATTTATAATCAATTTTCGGGTAGCGACCTTATCCTTTTCGAAGACTCTAAGAACGTATACACCTGCATCCAAGTCCGTAAGATTCAATTCCTTGCCCAAAATTTTGGTTTTTAAAAGTAAGGTTCCAAAAACGTCATAGATTAAAATTTCTTTTGGGGCATTGGCTGCCGTGGAAATATACACTTTACCAGTGGTGACAGGGTTGGGATACATGCTAAAACCATCTATATCCAAAGTGCTCTGGGTACTTTGCCCATAGCTTAAAGAAATAAATAGAAAAAAGAGGATAGGGTAAAGTTGCTTCATACGCTACTACAATACAAATTGTATACCACAAATATAGCGATATTGCTTCCTGAATGTCAAGGGGATACATCAATTCTTTGCGTTTTTTCGATGAAACGCAAAAAAGCCCGCAATTTGCGGGCTTTTATTCAAAAATTGGGATAATTTAAAATTGATAACTATAACCCAGAGAAACTGCTTGACCAGGGTTACGCAATGAATATATTTGATCAGTAGCTCTAAAAGACTGGTATACACTTTCCACTTCATCGGCAAGGAGATTTGTAAACCGCAGCGTTAGTTTAGAAGTGTCATCTTTTCCAAACTCTTTTGAAACATTAAAGGTCAGGTTGTGAAAAGGTAGGGTATATACATCTGGTACTGCCCTAATACCTACAACTTCCAATGTCTTACCTTGTACATTGTAAAAAAGACCGCTCTGCCAACCATTGCTCTCTCCTTTATAATTAAAACCAACATTGACTAAGAATGGTGATTGTCCCTGTAAGTTTCTTGTAGGCTCAATCGTTTCTCCATCTCTAACGGCCAATTGCCTAGAATTGAATTCGATTTCACTCATATCTACTTCAGATTTAATCACCGAGATATTTGCATTGAAGGTTATATCTTTCAATCCTTGATTTAAAACTCCAAGGCCTTGCCGTACTTCTAATTCTGCACCAATTACTGTGGCAGACGATACGTTTCTTGGGGTAAAATTATCTGGTGCCTGCTCAAATGCAACAAGTTCAATAGGATCTGTAAAATCTTTATAAAAACCGCTTAATGCAAAGAATTGGCCATTGTCACCATAGCGTTCAAGTCTAAGGTCAAAATTACTGATGTACGTAGGTTCTATGTCTAAATTACCAATGAATACTCGGTTTGTGAGCGGATCGAAGATTTCAGCAATTGAAGCTTCCTTGAAAGATGGCCTTGCTGTTGTCCTTGAAAAGGAACCTCTTAATTTTGTGTTTCCTTCTTCATTGAAGTCATAGATTAAGTTAGCCGATGGAAAGAAATCTGCTGCATCAATAATCTTTTGCTCATTTAGAATCACATCTCCTAGGTTATTCTGGCCTGTATAAAAGAGTTCAAACTTCTCAAATCTCAGCCCGAGGATGCTCTTAAGCCTATCAGTAAATTTAAATTCTTCGGAAACATAGGCGGAGCTTAGCGTTGAATAAGACTCAAAGCTATTGGCAGGCTCAAAATTCCCGACAACATAAGTACCTTGATCTGTTTGAGGGGTCCATATATTTTCTGGAAGTAGCAAATTATTAGGTTCTCCGTTTATAGGGGTTGCAGGATCATTTGTTGTTGTTAAAAAATATTGATTAATTCCGAAATCTCTATTCTTATAAGTGTAACCTCCACCGAATAGTACTTTAGCATCCCTTCCAAACAAGCTGTGCTTGTTCGTCAAATCGATTTTCCCGGATAAATTTATTTCTTCAAGGTCTCTCCAGATTCTAGTAGGTGGACCAAAGCTGCTTGGGCGAATGATAAGATTACCTAAGTCGTTAACTTCGAAACTAGTAAACCTAACATCCTTGTCATTTATTCGGGAAAGAGTGGGCGACAACTTCCATTCGTAGGTCCAACTTGCATCGCTGTTCGTATGCGTTCCAGATAAAAATGCGTTTGATATTGATCGTTCCGTATATTCAATATTATCACGAACCCCAGTAACTTCATCAAACAACAAAGATTGAACGTCAAAAAATGCGTTTCTCGACTCCCCGTTTTGAATATGTAAGAGGTTTAATCTGTATTTGGATTTTTTGGTCTTAAGGGCTAAACCACCTAGTGCACTAATTAATACGTTGTTTACGGAGATATCGCCAGATTGTAATCGGTCTGGTTCCAATTCGTATATGCTACTGCTAGACCTATCCTTAAACCAAAAGTTGTTTTGTGCATCCTCAAAAAAATCTGATGTACTTCTGTAATTAAGGGCAGCTTGGAATCCTAATCTAGACTCTTCACCTAAAGTATACTGATTTCCTAAATTGACGCCAAAATTGTAATTCATTAAATTTTGCTCCCGTTCAACACCCATTTGAGGGGTTAATGTTTGAGTTATTTGAGTTAAAAGTGAGCTTCCGGCAGATGTTGGTGGAATAACCTGTGCAGGGTTTATCGGAAGTGATCTAAATCCATCATCATAACCCAAAAAATCAGTTCCACTAGTTTTAGACGAAAGCGCGTCGTTATTAAAGTGCATACTGGAGTTGTAGCTGGCACCCAAGGATATGCCGAATTCCTGTCTTGTAGGAATATCTTTTGTGATAATATCAACATAGCCTCCCGTAAAATCAGCTGAAGACTCTGGAGTAAATGATTTAACAACTTGTATGTTGTCTAAAATAGCGGTTGGAAATAGGTCAAGTTGAAGGGTGTTCCTGTCTGGATCTAAACCTGGTACATCCATACCATTAAGCAATGTTTTCGTGTAGCGATCCCCTAAACCTCTTACATAAACGTATTTGCCATCCTGTACGGAAACTCCAGGAACGGATTTTACAGCACTTGCTATATCGTTAGCTCCAGTACGTTTTATACTTTGGAGCGATAACCCATCCAGAAGCTTGACCGCTGCTTTTTGCACCTGTAATACTGAGGCCTCTGTGTTTTTTGTTACCGTGGTTACAACGACTACTTCATCCAATTGATTGGCCAAAGCATTTAATGTAACATCTAAAGGAGTAAAGGAATTACTTTCGACCTTTACTTCGGTTACTTCTTTTGTTTCGTATCCAAGATAGGAAAATAGTACTGTATAGGTGCCGGGTTCTATTTCAATGGAATACTTACCATCAAAATCAGAGGTTGTACCTTTTGTTGTACCTTTAATAATTATATTAGCAAAGGGTAGTACATCATTTATTTCCCCATCGTTAAGGGTTCCCGCAATGCCACTTTGGCCAAAGCTAAAATGTAGACCGAATAGAAATAGTACAGTTAGTGTAAGAGAGTTTTTAATCATTTTCATTGTTATTTTAATGGAATAAATGCCCGTCGGAACTTTTTGTCCAACGGGCATTTTTATTTGGTTTGCTTTTGTACTAGAAGCCTAAACCAGCTTTTGCATTTGCATAGGTCCATGCAAATTCAGCAGTATCCGCACCTACGGTTTGTTCGCCGGCAACAATGGCCGTAGTCCATGTTGAGGATTCCGCAACAAAGTCTGTAGCAATAGTTACGCCACTTAAGGTATGCATTGCAGTAACATCGGTTACACCTGCTGGAAGTACGATTTGCCATTCAGAGAAATTCAACAAACCATTGTTATAGGTTGTGGCTGATTTGTCTCCATTTAAACGAACAAGCTGAGCATCGGAGAAGCCAGAAACATAAACGTTGTTGATACTAGCCTCTAGACCATCCCTGTAATCGGCGATTCTTCTAGAACCATCACCTGTTGCATCGGTATTACCCAACAAGGTAATGTTGTTTAAAGTGAATCCACCGGTAACGCTACCTTCTGGGCCATCAAGTTCCAAAGCGCTATCCGAACGTAAACCTTGTACCACCATTCCATTTGTAATAGTTCCAGAGTAGGCTTGGTCTAAGTCAATTCCATCATCAGCAACCGACCAAACGAAGACATCAGAAACGTTTACAGTGCCACCGAATATTTCAAGGCCGTCATCTTCATTACCTACAATTTCTATATGGTCGATAGAAGTTCCTGTTCCAACACCACCCAAGGTGAGTCCATTAATTTCATTTCCTTCACCTATCAAAGCACCTCCATGTCTAATAGAGATATAGGCTAAATCGCCAGAATCATCTGCAGCATCAGTTCCTCCAAATAAGCCGAACAAGTCACTTGCCGGGATACCCTCTATCTGTTCTTCACTAACATCACCAGATAAGGAAGCTGGCGCATTTCCTAATACTATGACACCACCCCAAAGACCGTTGTCATTTTGATCTAAGTTTGTTCCAGCGGTTTGGCCAACTGCGATATTATCTTGAATACTGGTAAAAATAATTGGTCTTTCTGCAGTTCCTACCGCATTGATGGTAGATCCTCTTTGTACAATTAGTGCCGATGCCAAAGAACCTGTTCCAGCACTACCTTTAATAATTGTACCTGGCTCGATAGTTAATGTTACACCAACGCCTACAACCACTTTACCACCTAAAATGTACACTGTGTCACGCGTCCAAGTAACATTCTCTGTAATTTCGCCAACAACGGTTATTTCTCCAGCACATGACCCTCCAAAATCCACTTCTATCTCATCGCCATTTAAAATTCCGTCGCTGCATGTCGCAACTTCTACTGGACAGGCACTGCAATTAGGACCTCCGCAATCTACTTCAGTCTCGCCATTGTTTAAAATACCATCATTACAAGTCTCCGTAACTTCTATAATTGGAGCTGTGTCATCATCTGAACATCCAATGAATAAAAGAGAGAGAGCAATAAAGGTTGATGTTAAAATTTTTTTCATAATAATTTAGTTTACGATGTTTAGTTAATCATTCTACTTCGCTCTTAATTAGCATGGCAAAGAAAGATAGCGCTTGTAAAAGTCGGGTTACCCTCATGTTAAACCTTTATTTTATTAGTGTTACCTAAACGTTACAACATTAAATCAATGTAAACTCAGGTACCCGTAATAGTATTATCTTTACTTTTGAGTTGAATCAATACCAATATAAGAACCATGGAATGAGCCAAGTAAATTCTAAATCCCGACTGAATTTTTTCTTGGTAAATTCCATCAGACCCATAAAAACCACATAAACTGCAACAGATGAAAAAGAAGGATATTAGGATACTTTTAGTTGATGATGAACCGGATATTCTTGAGATAATTGGCTATAACCTTTCCGCAGAAGGCTATGACATCTATACCGCCAAAAATGGTGCGGATGGTGTCGCGAAAGCCAAAGAAGAAAATGCCACACCTTATTATACTAGACGTGATGATGCCCGAAATGGATGGCATCGAAGCTTGTGAGATTCTACGACGTACACCGGGTATGGAGAATACCATTATCACATTCCTAACCGCCAGGGGAGAGGACTATTCGCAAGTGGCTGGCTTTGATGCGGGGGCAGACGACTATATAACCAAACCCATTAAGCCCAAAGTATTGGTCAGTAAGGTAAATGCACTGCTTCGTCGTGTTAAAAATGAGGAAAATACCCAAGACGACATTACCAAGGTTGGGGATATTGTTATTAACAGGGAGGAATATAAGATTATACAAAAGGGGAAGGAAATTATCTTACCAAGAAAGGAATTTGAACTTTTGGCATTGTTGACCTCTAAACCGAGCAAGGTATTTAAAAGAGAGGTGATTCTCGATAAGGTTTGGGGCAATGAAGTGGTTGTTGGAGGGCGTACCATTGATGTCCATATTAGGAAACTTCGCGAAAAGATTGGTGAGGACCATTTTAAAACGGTGAAGGGGGTAGGATATAAGTTTGTACTCTAAATGGCAGCTCCTTTACGTTCTAGAAAATCGTATCGTTTTGCATTTCGTTCCTCCATTTTTATTGCAGTCATTGCTACGGTGGTATTGGCCTTTCTACAATGGGCCTTTAGCGCTTGGCATTGGGGCATATTGGCCTTGGCGTCAATCCTATTCTTCACCACTTCCTTTATTACCCTTCAGATACGCATCGAAAAGTTTATTTACAAGCGGATAAAAAAAATCTATGACGACGTAGCGTTATTGGAGTCGTCGACTATTCCCTCCTATCCAGTTACTACCGATATGCGAACCTTGACCGCGGAAATTGAAAAATTTGCCAAGGACAAAAAGATTGAAATAGACACCTTAAAAATACGGGAGGAGTACCGAAAAGATTTTTTAGGCAATGTGTCCCATGAGCTAAAAACACCTTTGTTTACCGTACAAGGGTATTTGGAAACCCTGTTGGATGGCGCCATTGATGATAAAAATGTACGTAAAAAATACCTCATTAGGGCCAATAAGGCAGTAGACCGGTTAATCTATATCGTAAAGGACCTCGACCTAATTACAAAGCTTGAAGTGGGCGATCTTAATTTGGAAAAGAAGTCCTTCAATATCATTGAATTGATACAAAGTGTTTTTGATCTCTTGGAAATGAAGGCCGCCAAAAAGAACATTACCCTCACTTTTGATATCGTTTATCCCGAACCCATTTTCGTTTATGCGGATAAGGAAAAAATACAACAAGTGCTTACCAATCTTTTGGTTAATTCCATTAAGTACGGTAATGACAACGGTACCACAGAGGTGAGCGTAGAGAATTTGGTAAAAAATAAGGTAATCATTAGGGTGACCGATAATGGGGAAGGAATTCCTGCCGCACACATACCCCGGCTTTTTGAACGTTTTTATAGGGTAGACCAAAGTGGAAGTAGACGTGAAGGCGGGTCTGGATTGGGATTGGCCATCGTTAAACATGTCATTGAGGCCCACGGCGAAAAAATATATGTGGAAAGCGCCGTTGAGGTTGGTTCAGAATTTTCATTTACCCTAGAGAAAAGCAAACCTCAATTAAAGGGTGCCAATTAACAACTAGCCCTTCAATTTTAATTGTTTTATCACTGTTTAAGAATTTAAAACGGTGCGAAGTAAATGTGATTCCATCTCTGTTTTTTAGTTAGGAAATATTAGAGTCAAGACGAAATGTTATTTTCGAAACGTTGAAAAAAGATTCAGTTTTTGACTTTAGAGAATCAATAAACCATGCTCCGTTATTGATTGTTTCTTGGAAAATAGGCGATATTGATTAGCTCTTTTTGAATGGGAAAGTTTACGTTTTTAAAGAATAGAACCCATATTTTCATTTCGTCCTTTTTTTCATAACCTTGGCAATTCTAAGTATTTTCTGATTTCCTAGTTGGATAAATCTGTAATCTCTTTTAATGGCGATTTAACAAATCCTTTTTCTTTCATCCTATTATTTTAATTAATCGCCTCAAAATTTGAAAAGTTACCTATATGAAAAACTAATACTGCTATCATCAAAACCCATTTTAGTAAAGGCCCATTTCCTTACTTCCTCTTTTGATTTTATAATAAAGAACACTGTTTGCTGGCAGTGTAGATTAAAGTCTTTCTGAATATTACCGAATTCAGTCGAAGGTTTTTTTGAAAAGTTCTAATAGATATCCACCTTAGTATCTGTTAAGGTCTTTACAAAAGCGACCAATGCATTTTGTTCCTCTATCGTTAAGTTTAGTTCATCAAATGGTAAGGTCTGCCGTTCTAAATCAAAGCCCAAACCACCACCGCCACCTTTATTATAAAAATCCATGACTTCTTCTAAGCTTGCGTAAACACCGTTATGCATATAGGGAGCTGTTACTTCTGCATTACGAACTGTTGGGGTTTTAAACATACCTCTGTGCAATTCCTCGCCATACATCCAAAAAAAGCCTAAATCATCATCCAATGCAAGATTATCCGATTTTTCTGGTACCCCAATAACTTCCTTTTCATGTTCCGTATAGAATGGGGGAACGGTGCCATTGGTCAAGGGCATAAAATGACAGGTTGCACAAAGTGCTTTGCCCATAAATAGATTAAGCCCTAGCTTCTCCTCTGCAGAGAACGTAGTTTCCTCTCCTCTCATATTACGATCAAACTTACTGTCGAATCCATTTAGGGTTCCAACATAAGCAGATATTGCCTTTACTATGTGAATGTTCTTTAATTTGGTATTTGGAAATACGTGTTCAAGCTTTTTTCGATAAATAGTATCCTTTAGAATTTCATCTGAAAATTGATGCACATTAGAATTGAACTCCTTCTCATTATTAAAAACAGAGGTAATTTGGTCTGAAAGTGTAGGTGACCTACCATCCCAAAAAAAGTTTTTTTGAAAAATGGAATTTATTAAGGTAGGGGTGTTTCTTGCCAGAGGGTTGCCCTTGTTATCCAAGTTTGTAACTAGTCCGTCAGCATATGCCTTATCTGGAAGATGGCAGCTAACGCAGGCCATATTTCCACTAGTTGCAAGTTTTGGCTCAAAAAACAGCTTTTTTCCCAGCTCAATTTTTGCTTTGGAAGGTTTTCTATCTATAGCCGGAGTGAAATAATTGGTATTAAAGGAATTCTTTTCAAAAAAAGTAGGTGCATCAAAATTGAACGGTTTGTTATCTACATTTTTCCATAAGACCAGAACTATTTCTGATGTTGGTCCAACTTCTGGTAATTGGGTTTAAATGCTCTCGGATAAACTGGTATCGATTGAACGAATCAAAATCTGTATGGGTATTTACATAGTCCATGGCACCATCTATTTGTTGGCTGATTAGACTATCGAGTGCCTTATCTTTTGCTTTTATAATTGTGGCCACTGAATTCGTGTAGGCTTCTTTTAAACTACCAAGGGAAATGCCACTTTCCATTAAACCCAAATGACTGACCGGGGTATCGAATCCAGAAATTCCATGACTCAAAATACGAAGTAATTGTTGTTGTGTTGCAATAAAGAAACGTTGTGCATTTAGGGGACGGTCTTTGATATTATTTTCCAAATTCTTCAACAAGCCTTTGGTCAATCTTACTTCAACATGAAATTGTTCTTCTGACGTACCACCGTCAAAAATACTTTCCTCTAATTTTTGTAATCCAAAAGGACGCATTATTTTACCGGTATCCTCTTTGTAATAGGGTAAGGCAGGACCGTTGGCCCTATGTCCTACCTCCGGATTTAAATAGGATGCATAGGCTTCCCCTTTTTTAAATTCCTGCCTTGCCAAAGTGAATATTCGCTTGGCTTCGAAATCATTAGGTGCCAAGTACAGTAAGCTATCCAAGTATGCGCTTGCATTAACAATATTAGCCAAGTATTGGTTTTGAACCGTAGTCCAATCAACTAAAATTTCTTCTTTTTCTTCGACACAAGAGAGAAACAGCAAAAAAACGCTTAATACATAGAAATAATTTTTCATTGCGGATATTTTAATAAAAAAGAGTCTCCATGAAAAGTACACGGAGACTAACTTTTAAAATTTAATTGGATATTGGTTATCTAGGAAGCCCTCTTAAAATTACAATCTGTCCACCTTGGTCATCTTCTCTTGCTCCCGCCGCTATAGCTTCAGGATTTGTTTCCATATCATGACCGTCAAGTCCTTTAAAGTCATCGCTTTCCCAGTAATGTGGTTGTAAATTCAATAAGAAAGTATTTGGTACTCCTATTTTATCGGAAATATCTTCCAGAGCACCAAACTCACCGCTAAAACCGGTACTACCCGATGGGTCTAAATCTTGACGTACTACAAATTCCAATACTACCCGTGAGTTATTACCATTTAAATCTGACTGGTAGATGTAGGCTGAATGTCCTCTATCAAAGGAATTTGGGTCTTCCTGGTAGTAAACAAAGTTTTCGGTAACTGTTATATTATCAGGACTTTGTAGCATTGGATTGTTGCCGTCCGCGTTATTGGTATCCGTGTTACCGCTTACGATTTGCGTCAATTTTCCGGTTAATGGGGATTCCTCGTCCAACTCCAGTTTATAAACGGTTCCCCAGTCATTATAGGTCCCTCTACCGGGGCCTCTACCGGTAACCGCAAAAAAGATGTTTCTAGCCTTTTCATCAGAGCCTTTTTGATAATCAACATCCTCTACACGCATAAAAGCAGAAGCAAAAACACCTACACAGGCATCTTCCATCTCGTCCTTGGTCAGAGCTGCACCATTCTCAATTTCAACGAACTCAACATCGTAGGTTTCTTGAAAATCCAAATTGGACTCATTATAGATGGTGTTTGCAGTAACATCCTGTATTCCACCTGCCCCATCAGAAACTTGTTTAAACCGAAGTACATAAATTTTACCTCCGTTTAAATCTGCGTCACCGGCTTCGGAATAGTATAACGTAACTTGCCCTTCCGATCCACTAGAATCATCGTCGCCACCTATGATTACAGTCTTTCCAGTGTAAGCATTCTTTGGTAATGGTACCGCATTTTCCCAAGCAAATTCACCCAATGCATCCAAGCCAAAATCTGCAGTTGGGGTAGCTACTGCTATGTATGGGTCAATACCCTTAACATCGTAATTAAAACTTTCGGAAGCTGATAGAAATAAATCAGTACTACCACCGTGAATACTTGCTTCCCACATCGTACCGGAGCATTGTCTGGCAAAATCTGCCACACCTGAGTTTAATAACCAATCCCCTTCAATGGGATTCAGATTAGCGTCTAGTCTAATTCTTGCCACTCCGTAATCATCCTCAGCATTACTTAAATAAATGTATCCATCACTATTGGGATCTTTCACAAAGCCAGCGCCATCTTGGGCCCCTACCAATTGAAACCCATTGGAAAGAGTGTCTCTGGAACTTAGTAAGGAATACGCTTTTACAAAATTGAATTGTGATTGAAGCGCTACCAATGGCTCAAGTGCGGATTTGTTTTCAAACATTGTGGTAGAAGGTGTAAAATCTTCACCATCCTTCCCGTCTTCACCATCAACGCCATCTATTCCATCAATGCCGTCAATACCATTTATTCCGTCCATTCCATCTTCGGGATTACAACTTACGATAGCAAGCCCTAAAGTGAAAAGGAGTCCAGTTTTTAATAAAAGATTTTTTGATTTTTTCATTTTCAATACAGTTTTAAGGTTATAATACCGCAAAACTATAGCGAGACCCTTATGTTAAGGGATACTTAAAATTAGCATTGTATTAAGGTTATGTACGCTCAAGGTTAAGGTGTAAATTAAAGGTTACCTAGGGTTGAATAAATCTTGAATTAATTCATACCAAAGTAAAACAATCATTTTAATATACTCTATATCAGTATGATAAGCTACAATTTATTTTTAAGTAGTATGGTTGAGGTTGGTTCAGAATATTCATTTACCCTATAGAAAAGCAAACCTTAATTAAAGGGCGCCAAATGAGAACAGACCCCACATTTTTAGTAGTTTTGTCGCTGTTTAAGAATTTAAAACGGTGGGAAGTAAAAACAAACTAAAGCGCTTTAAGGAGAACGAAACCTTTTCCAATGTGCTGCAGCCCAAACGGGAAGAAATAACGAGCGGATTTAAGCTTAAAGGAGATTGGAAGTCCCATTTCAAGAATGATAAGCCCATTGTGCTGGAACTGGGTTGTGGTAAAGGGGAATATACGGTTGAATTGGCAAAAAGATTTCCAGATAAAAACTTTATAGGGATTGATATTAAGGGGGCCCGTTTTTGGAAAGGTGCCAAAACCGCCATTGATCAAGGCTTGCCTAATGTAGCCTTTTTACGCACTCAAATAGAGCTGGTAGATCAGGTATTTGGGGCAGATGAAGTTACCGAGATTTGGATTACGTTCCCCGATCCCCAAATAAAATATAAACGTACGAAACACCGTATGACCAATATCGGGTTCTTGAAGCGGTATCAGCGCATTTTGGAACCCAATGGTACCGTAAACCTAAAGACCGATAGCGAGTTTATGCACGGGTATACCTTGGGTTTGCTACACGGCTTGGATTTGGAAGTGCTTTACGCCAATCACGATATTTATAAAAATGAGGGCAGCCCTCAAGAAGTACTAGAAATACAGACTTTCTATGAAAATCAGTATCTTGAAAAAGGAAAACCCATTACCTTTATCAGGTTTAGAGTAAACTGATTCCATGCCACAATTGCCAACCTTGTTTTTTTTTACATTTGGAGCCGCTTTCCTGGCTTCCTTGCCGCCGGGATTGCTCAATTTAAACGCGGCTAAAACAAGTGTGGAGAAAGGAAAATCCAACGGCGTAATTTTCGCTTTTGGCGTTGCGGTAGCGGTCATGCTACAGACCTATATTGCGGTGCGTATTGCAAAGTTTATTTCCAGGAACCAACATATTGTTGAAGTACTGTTGCAGCTCGCATTGGTACTTTTTTTAATACTGGCTATTTTCTTTTTTTTGAAAGGCAAGAAGCAACATCGAAAGTCTTTTGTTCTGGTAGAGGGCAAGAAACGCAATAGTTTTTCAAGGGGAGTATTCCTGGCCTTGATCAATTTATTGGCGGTGCCCTATTACAGTGGGTTAAATACCTTGTTTCATGGGCAAGGGCTTATGCGCTATAATGTCATCGATGAAATTCTGTTTATCCTTGCAGCAGGTAGCGGTACGTTTTTGGCAATGTACCTCTATGTTTTCTACTTCAATAAAATGGAGCATAAGACCAATACGTTTTCCAAAAACAGTAATTATATTTTGAGCGGTTTAATGCTGCTTTTATTCGTAATTACCGCGGTAAGGCTCTTTAATTTCAGTTAAGGCGTAGATGAAACCTAAAAATGAGAATTTCTTTGAGAAAGTATATCAGGTAGCACGGCTAATTCCGTTCGGTAGGGTTACCTCATATGGGGCAATCGCCAAATACTTGGGTGCGGCGCGCAGTGCCAGAATGGTGGGCTGGGCTATGAACCAATCCCATAAAATGCAGGATATTCCTGCCCATAGGGTGGTCAACAAAGCAGGACTGTTGACAGGAAAACATCATTTTGACGGTACCAACCTCATGCAACAGTTATTGGAAAGCGAAGGTATAGCGGTAGTTGACAATCAAATAGTAGACCTAAAGAAGCATTTTTGGGACCCCTGGAAGGAGTTGGGAGAAGCGGATGTGTGATACTCAACTAGGAATTACCCCTTGTGCAAAAGACCATAACCAGGCTTAATCAAAGGTCAGTGTAAATACGGTCTGTTCGTTTGAAGTAACACTGATACTTCCACCATGAAGACGCATAATCTGCTTGGAAAGGCTAAGACCAATTCCCGTTCCCGTATTTTTAGTGGTGAAAAACGGCACGAAAATTTCGTCAATCAGTTCAGGTGTTATTCCGGGACCATCATCGATGACCTGAATATATTTTTTACCCAGTTCGTTAATTCCCGCCCTAAATTGAATTTTACCTTCATCCGAATATTGAAGTGACTGTTGCGCGTTTTTCCCTAAATTGAGCAATACCTGTGTAATCTGTTTTTCATCGGCAAAAATTTCTAAATCCTCAGGATGTACAAAAACAGCTATCGACACCGCCTTGTCTGGTTTTTGCTCTTCCACAAGCAACTTCATTTTCTCCAATAGTTCCGTGGCAGCAATCAATTCTTTGTCCGGTTCAGGAACACTCAAGAACGTCCTGTAGGATTGTACGAAACTCATGAGGTCGTTACCTTGGCTTTTGATAACCTCCAATCCCTTAGCTGTGTTTTTGATTTGATCGAGAGTAAAGTCAGTGGGTGACGCTAGTTGATTTCCCTTTTTAAAGTATTTGAGAATCGACTCGGAAATTGAAGTTATGGGGGTTATCGTATTCATGATTTCATGGGTAAGAACTCGAATTAGTTTCACCCAGGAATCCGTTTCCTTTTCGTCCAGTTCTTTGTGGATGTCATGAACTACCACTAGTAATAAAAGCTGTTTTTCAATGGTAATTGGAGTACATTTTAGGCTCATTGCCCTTTTACCGCGTTCGTTTCCCAATTGAAAAATAATATTATCAAATGGCTCTAAATCTTTAAAAAGTTCATAGAGCTTTTTATCTACCTGATTAAGTTGTTTAACATGATTTAGTGGCCTGTAGTTGAATAAATTTTGAACTGTGGGATTAGCATAAAGTATATGGCCTTTTTGATTTATGGTAAATATCCCGATATCCGCTTGCCGTAGTATTTCTTGATAATATTGCTCCTGAGCCTGCTTTTTCAAATGGATATCCTGAATCATACTATTCAGCATATTTAGGCTATGGTTCAGTTCTTCCAATGACTTTACGCTTAATTTTTCTGGAAAACGAAGCGTAAAATCTTCATTTTTTATAGCATCGAAGAAATAGGCTATTTTACGATTGGTCTGATTGACGTAGTTTATCAAAGAAACAATTTGAGCGACCAAAATAAGAACCCCCATAGCGCCGATGATATACTGCCCCTTAAAGAAGAAGTATGTAGAAATGACTACGGTCACTGCTACAAAAACGATGCGGAACACCAATTGTAAATAAATGTTACGGCTTACCATGTTAAAGTATGAGGTTCAAAGTTCAAGGTATGGTAGTGTTTGTCAGTTTATCTGTTATAAATTTAGGCAGCCCACTATTTGGAAGGCTTTTTCTTTAGTTTGTTATAAAGCGTTTGCCGCGAAATACCCAACTGCTCTGCCGCTGCGCTGTAATTACCGTCATTTTGGTTCAATGCGTTTTCAATCATTAGAAGTTCCATTTCTTCCAAGGTACTGGGTCCACTTTCCATAGAGACGGCATTTTTGAGGTCTAATAGAAAATCGGTCGGTTTTAAAACATTACCCTCGGATAAAATTACCGATCGCTCCATAGTGTGTAGCAGCTCCCTAATATTACCGGGCCATTTATAGGCCATTAATTTCTCTTGTGCCGTTTGGTTAATCCGTAATCCCTGCTTGCCATATTTATTGATGAACTTATTCAAATAGAAATCTGCCAACACCAAAATATCACCCTCCCTTTCGCGTAATGGAGGAACCTCTATCCGTATTGTGTTGATGCGATATAACAAATCTTCCCTAAAAAGTCCGTCTGCGACCATTTGGTCCAGATTGCAGTTTGTGGCACAGATCAATCTAATATTTACTGAAATGGGCTTGTTAGATCCCACTTTAACAATGACCCTGTTCTGTATGGCCGATAGAAGCTTAGCCTGGTTTTGAAGCGATAAATTCCCAATCTCGTCCAAGAACAAGGTGCCTCCGTTAGCCGCTTCGAACTTCCCAACACGGTCTTCCTTGGCATCCGTAAAAGAACCTTTAACGTGACCGAACAGCTCGCTTTCAAAAAGACTTTCGGAGATGGAGCCCATATCCACGGAGATGAAAACCTCATTGTTTCTACGTGACAATTTATGCAACTCCCGCGCAATTAATTCTTTACCGGTTCCGTTTTCTCCCGTCACCAAAACGTTTACATCTGTTTTGGCTACCTTTTGTACCAAGTTCATTACGGAATTCAGCGCTTTTGAATTACCTACAATATAATTTTTGTCTTGGTTGATGACTTGTTTAAGGTTGTTTTCCTTCTTTTTGAGAAGGTGCACTTCTTTTTGGGTTTTTCTGAGTTCGTAGGCAGATTTGACCGTGGCCAAGAGCCGCTCATTGTTCCACGGTTTTAGTATGAAATCGGACGCCCCTTCTTTCAACGCTTCCACAGCAAGGTCAATGGCACCATATGCGGTCATCATGATGACGGAGATATGCTGGGCTTTCTTTTTAATTTCCCTGAGCCAGTACAAACCTTCGTTCCCTGTATTCACCCCTGCGGAAAAATTCATGTCCAAAAGAATAATGTCTATTTCCGCCAGGTTTGGAAAGGAAGCTATTTGATTGGGGTTGGACAGTGTTTGAACGGTTTTATATTCAAATTGTAATAGAATTTCTAAAGCGCTAAGCACACTTTTGTTATCATCGATTACCAGAATTTTTGCATCGGTCATTGTAACGATTCTTTTTTTTAGCGGTCTTTAATCGAAAGACTTTGAAAACCTATTCGTTTTTACAAGGTTGTTTAAAGCTAGAATATTTAATTCAGAAAAATATAGAGTTGTCAAATATTTTGACAATCTCTGTACAACTATTTTACAATGCATTACAAAACAAATAGGATATTTTTAAATAAAATATTGATAATCAATGTTTTGTATTCTTGGCATACAAATAGTTAATTAATTGGCACACCAATAAAGAATATGATTACTAAATTCAAAATAACTATTTTACTAATGCTCGCTTTTGGCATGACATTAACGGCTCAGGATGATTGGACGCTAGAAGAATGTGTGGCCTATGCTTTGGGGCATAATCTACAATTAAAGGATTTTAAGTATACCACAGATTCAAACCAAGAGTCTTACCGCCAATCAATAAGGGATTTATTACCAAGTGTGAATGCTTCCTCTAACTATACCATCAATTTTGGTAGAAGTACGGACCCGTTTACCAATGATGTAGTTACGACCGACTTTTTCTCCAACAGTTACAATATAAATTCTTCTATAGACCTATTTCAGGGCTTTCAAAAAATAAATCGTATCAAGGCCTCTAAGTTTTTGTACAAAGCCACCCAAGAAGAAACCGAACAGCAAAAATACCTTTTGGCTTTTAGGGTGATGCAAGCATTCTATGATATTCAATTCTTTGAAGGTCTTTTGGCCATATCCAAAGAACAACAGGCTGTTTCCCAAAACAATTATGACCTAGTTGAAAAGCAGATTGAGTTAGGGCTCATGGCGGGAGCAGATCTGTATGAAGCGGAGTCTTTATTGCTTGCGGATAAATTAAACGTTACCCAAAGTAAAAATCAACTGGCCGTAGCTAAACTTTCCCTGATTCAGGAAATGAACCTTGAGAATACTACCGAAATAAATATTGTCCCGGAGCTTAAGGAACAAAATGACGCAAACAGGGTGTCTGCTATTCAAATGGATTCCATTTACGAGGAAGCCAAGAACTTTATTCCGCTCATGAAGGCCCAGGAACTTAGAACAAAGGCTGCCAAAAAACAAATAGCCGTAGCTAGGGGCAATTTATTTCCCTCCTTGCAAATGTTTGGTGGAGTAGGTACGGGTTATTTTGAAACGACAAGGGACAGTTTGGGTAACACAATTCCGTTTCGAGATCAGTTTAGGAACAATACTTTTCAGTTCATAGGGCTGTCTTTATCCGTACCTATTAGTAATGGTTGGTCTAGGCGTTCCAATGTAAAACAACAAAAAATTGCTTACAAACAAGCACAAAATGCGCTAGATGTTAGGGAGCAGGAATTACAGCAAACTATCCAGCAATTGGTACTGGATTATAATTCATTAGTAGTTGAGGTGGCGCAGAGTAACCAAAATGTGAAGGCCCAAAGCCTCTCCTTTACAATTGCCCAAAAGCGCTATGAAAAAGGATTGATCAATGCTTTGGAGCTGTTTACGGCAAAAAATTTATTTGCTAGTGCACAGAATGAAAATTTACAAGTGCGATTGAGGTCCGAAATAAATAAAAGTACCTTGGACTTTTACAGAGGACTTCCGGTATTTAATATTAACAACAACCGATTAATTAGAAAGATGGATATAAAATTAGAAAAGAAAAAAGGATTGCGCCCCAAACATTACGGATATATAGCCCTTGGCCTATTGGTATTGTTCGTTGGCTATCAGCTTCTTTTTGCGAGTTCGGTCTCCACGTATAGGACTGAAAAGGATAAGCTTTCCATTGCTGCGGTCACCCAGGGCAAATTTGACGATTATATCACTATAAACGGTACGGTCGCACCCATAACCACTATTTATATGGATGCTTACGAAGGTGGGCGTGTGACTGAAAAATTGATTGAAGAAGGCGCCATGGTGAAAAAGGGGGACATTATCCTAAAATTGGAGAACATGAACCTTTATGAGCAAATATTGGCAAGCGAAAGTAATCTGGCATTAAAGCAGAATGACCTACGTTCAACCAAACTGACCTTTGACTCCAGGCAAGTGGAAGGTAGAAGGTCATTGGCCACGGCAAGCACGGATTTGCAGCGGTTAAAAAGAAATTATGAGCAAAACAAGGCACTTTATGATGAGGAACTTATTTCCAAAGAGGAGTTTCAGCTCTCAAAGGAAAATTATGAACTGTCTCAAAAACAATATGAAATTGTAAAAGTACAGACAGAGAACGATAATGAGTTACGGGAAAAATCCTTGCCTGTTCTGGAGGCCGATCTAAACCGTATGCAGAAAACCTTGGGAATGGTTTACCAACGCTTAGACCATCTCAATGTACGTGCTCCTGCCGACGGTCAGTTAGGATTTTCTGGATGCCGAAATTGGTCAAAATATTTCACAAGGAGAGCGAATTGGGCAACTAAATGTACTTACAGACTATAAAATTGAGGCGGAAATAGACGAGCACTACATAGATCGCGTTAAACGGGATTTGACCGCCAGCTTTGAAAGGAACGGAAATGATTTTCCGCTGCGAGTGCGGAAGATATACCCTGAAGTACGTAACGGAAGGTTTCGTGTAGATTTAGTTTTTACTGCTAATAAACCTGAGACTATCCGTGCAGGACAGAGTTACAATATAAAATTACAATTGGGCGAATCCAGTGATGCCTTGCTTTTGCCTAAAGGAAGCTTTTTTCAGAGTACCGGTGGTCAATGGATATTCGTAGTCGCTCCCGGATCGGATGAAGCATTAAGACGAAACATACGCGTAGGAAAACAAAATTCTAGATATTATGAAGTGTTGGAAGGTTTGGAGCCGGGAGAGGAAGTGATAACGAGTAATTATGATAGCTTCGGAGAAGCGGAAAGAATAGTGTTAAAATAAACAAATAGTGTAACGGACAGTACGTCCAAAAAGTCTTTAAAAAAGGAAACATAACCAATCTGCGTTTTGGCAGGTCTAATAAGCGAACGAATGATAACGATAAAAAACCTAAAGAAAAGTTTCAGAACAGAGGAGGTAGAAACCTTAGCATTGAACAATGTAAACCTCAAAGTAGAAGATGGCGAGTTTGTCGCTATTATGGGCCCCTCAGGATGTGGGAAATCTACCCTATTGAACATCATTGGAATGTTGGACAACCCCACGGAGGGGAGCTACAACTTTGCCGGGAACGAAGTTGGCGGACTCAAGGAAAGTCAACGTACGCAATTACGTAAAGGGAACTTAGGCTTTGTATTCCAAAGTTTCAACCTCATAGATGAACTTACGGTTTATGAAAACGTAGAGCTTCCTCTTATTTATTTAAAAATGGCCAAGAGTGAGCGTAAGGAAAAAGTGATGAAGGTACTGGAGCGTATGAAGATTGCCCATAGGGAAAAACATTTCCCGCAGCAATTATCCGGAGGACAGCAGCAACGTGTAGCCATTTCACGGGCCGTAGTGACCAACCCAAAATTGATTCTCGCAGATGAGCCAACAGGTAATTTGGATTCCAAAAATGGTATTGAGGTAATGAACCTGTTGACAGAATTGAACCAGGAAGGAACAACCATTGTAATGGTAACACACTCAGACAGGGATTCGCACTATGCCCATAGGGTCGTAAACTTATTCGATGGTCAAATAGTTACGGAAAGCCAAAACAGAGCTATTGGGGCGATGGTCTAATCAGCCAATTAAAGTCGCCGTATTGCTCAGTCTGGAGTTTATTCATCAAACCATACTGAACCAATTTCAGTTCAAAATAACCAACCAAACTAATCGACCAAAAAAATAGAACAGTCATGTTTAAAAACTATCTTAAAGTAGCCCTTAGGAATACCTTCAGATATAAGGGTAACAGTATCATAAATATTTCTGGACTTGCAATTGGATTGACCAGTGTCATCCTGATAATCCTATTCATAAAAGACGAATTAAGCTATGATCGTTTCTTTACGGATGCCGAACAGATTTATAGGGTAAACATAAACGGGAAAATGGGTGATGGTGAGTTCTATGCGGGCTACACGCCACCCCCGGCAGGCAAAACATTGGTCGATAATTTTCCAGAAATAGAGAGCTATACAAGAATATACCGCCCAGGTGCGGACGTTATGGAATATTCAAACGATAGTGAAAAACGAACTTTTAATGAAAATGATATTTATGCCGTAGATTCTAATTTTTTAGAGGTCCTTAGTTATCCCTTATTAAACGGAAATGCGGCAACCTGCCTGTCCGAATCCAATAGCATAGTAATTACCAAGAGAATCGCCGATAAGTATTTTGGTGATGTTGATCCGATGGGAAAAACCCTTTTTTACGGGAAAGAGAGGAAACCATTAAAGGTAACCGGTGTATTGAGGGACATGAACTATTTACCGGCCTCCGTTAAGTTCGATATTTTGATTCCCGTCAATAATTTTGGAAGTGTTAAGTATTTTGATTGGAGTTGGGTTTGGCTGAATATGGCGACATATGTTAAACTTACGGAGCAAGCGGCTGCCAATACGAACGTTTTGGCACATTTGGAATCCCAGTTCCCCGCTTTGTTAAAAACCCATGCGGCGGGTGCCTTTGAGCGAATTGGGCAGCCCTATGAAGAGTTCTTGGAAAAAGGGAATAAATGGGATTTGCATCTACAGCCTCTTGTAGATATTCATTTGTATTCAGGGGAGATAGAATCTGGAATTACAGCGCAAAATAGTATAAAAAACATTTACATCTTTGGGCTCATTGCCTTCTTCATTATCGTTTTGGCATGTGTTAACTTCATCAATTTGGCTACAGCGCAATCATCCAAAAGAAGCAAAGAGATTGGAATTCGGAAAGTCTTAGGTTCATTTAGGTCGCAACTCATTAAGCAGTTCCTTTCAGAAGCTACCTTTTATACCCTAATATCCATAATAATATCAGTTATACTGGTCTGGGTGCTACTTCCCTATTTTAATCAACTCTCAGGGAAGAGCCTAACTTTTCAATCAATTTTTGAAGACGGTATATGGTTATTTATCATTGCGTTGGGGATTTTAACAGCACTGTTGTCCGGTACCTATCCGGCCTTCTATCTAACATCTTTCAAACCTGTAAATATTTTAAAAGGTAGCCACGTACGGTTCAGTAAGAAAGATGGTTTCATAAGAAATGGTTTGGTAATTTTTCAATTTTCCGTAGCCATTGCCATGGTCATTGCAACCCTTACGGTATACCTGCAATTGAGATACACCCAGAATCGCGATTTGGGTTATGATAAGGAAAACGTAATAGTTCTTCAAAATGCGGAAAAACTTGGGACGAGTCAAGAGACTTTTAGGCAAGAATTGGAGGGTCTTTTAGACGTTAAAAGTGCAACGATTTCATCAGGCATGCTTACAAAGGGGAGTTTTGGAGATTTTTATGTGCCAGAAACATTTAACGAGAATGAAGGGATAGCTAAAGATATTACGCTTCAATCCTATCTAGTGGATGAGTTTTTTATTCCAACAATGAACTTGGAGTTAATGGAAGGAAGAGGCTTTGAGGAAAAGTTCAATGATTCCTTATCCGTCATTATAAATGAATCTGCTGCCAGACAAATTGGATGGAAAAATCCCATAGGAAGTATGATTCGTTACCCGGGTGGAAATATGGAGTCCTATAAGGTAATTGGAATTTTAAAGGATTTTAATTTGGAATCCCTACATAGCCATATACAACCCTTCGCATTGTTTTCGAATGCTTCAAAAAGTTATGATACAGGTGTTTCCTATATCACCCTAAAAATTGATGCCATAAAAACAAATGAAATTATTGAGACTATTCAGCAAAGGTGGGAGAATTTTCAACCAAACACTCCCTTCGAATATTCCTTTCTAGACGACGATTTAAATGCTGCTTACATAACGGACAAAAGACAGGCCAGTTTGTTCGGGGTATTTTCTTTCTTGACCATTTTCATTGCCTGTATGGGATTGTTAGGCTTGATCGCTTTCACGGCCCAACAAAAAACCAAGGAAATAGGAATTAGAAAAGTTTTAGGAGCCAGCATTACCGAAATCGTCAAACTTCTAGCAATTGATTTTATAAAGGTAATTGTAATTGCCTTGCTCATAGCATCACCGTTCGCGTGGTACTTTATGAGCAAATGGCTGCAGGACTTTGCCTATAAGATTGATATGCCATGGTGGGTGTTTATTCTTTCTGGTGTCTTGGCACTTGTAATAGCCTTATTCACCATGGGCTTTAAAGCTATCAGTGCTGCAAGGGCCAATCCGGTAAAAAGTTTGTGCACGGAATAACAAATTGTACCCAATAGGGTCACTGCGCGTAGTCAAAGTGACATTTAATAACAAACAACGAGAATCATGTTTAAGAACTATATTAAAATAGCATGGAGAAATCTTTTAAAAAATAAGGGGTACTCAGCAATTAATATCGGTGGTCTTGCCATTGGCATGACCTGTTTTTTATTGATTGCCATGTTCATAAAGAATGAACTTTCCTACGATAGCTATCACGAAAAAGGAAATCGAATTTATAGAGTGGTGCACCACAGTAGTCCTGATAATATAGAGGACCGATGGATTTGGGGAAATGCTCCGGTTGGACCGGCCTTAAAAGCCGATTTCCCAGAGGTTCTAGAAAAAGTTCAATTTTCTGGTCGGTCGGATATTCTGTTGGAGTATAATAACCGTTCTTTTCAAGAAGCGAATTGCTTCTATATGGACCGCAGTGCTTTTGAGGTATTTACATGGCCATTGGTATCCGGTAATCCAAAAACTGCTTTGGATGCTCCTTACTCTATAGTCTTAACGGAAAGTACGGCCAAGAAATATTTTGGGGACGAAGACCCCATGGGTAAAACCATCGATGGTGTTGGTGGCAGGGCCAATGACGGAATCTATACGGTAACCGGGGTAATCAAAGACGTGCCTCACAATTCTCATTTCACCTTTGATGTGCTCATGTCCATGAGTTCCTTTTACCAAACCAGACCCGAAATTTTTGATTGGTGGGGTTACGTAGATTTCTACACTTATTTTTTGGTCGATGAAAATTTTGACCAAGCCGCTTTTCAAGCAAAAATGCCTGAGTTTTTAAAGAGGAATCGCCCAGAGGAAAATGCGGAATATTACTATGATTTATCTTTTGAACCCCTGAATAAGGCATATTTACAATCGGAAGCAGCCCGGCAACCAGGAATCACGGGTAGCCTTTCCAATATTTACATTTTTGCGATTATTGGTTTGTTCATTCTTATAATTGCAAGCATAAATTTTATGAACTTGGCCACGGCCCGATCTTTGGAAAGGGCAAAGGAAGTAGGTATTAGAAAAGTAATAGGAGCGAATAAGAAAGGTTTGGTCTATCAGTTTCTGGGCGAGTCCATGATAATGGTGCTTTTGGCCTCGTTATTAGGGCTGGGCTTGGTCATGCTTTGTCTTCCCGCAATACGGGGAATCACAGGAAAACCATTCTTGACCGACGAATTATACAATAGCTTTACACTTTTAACATACGGCGGAATGGCCCTTGTAATTGGGCTTTTGGCTGGAAGTTATCCTGCCTTTGTTCTATCTAGTTTTAGACCGTCAAGCGTTTTAAAAGGTGTATTCAGGACCTCCCAAAACGGAAACCGACTTAGAAAAGGGTTGGTTATTTTTCAATTTAGTCTTTCGATCGCTTTAATAGCCAGCACGGTAATCGTTTACTTCCAGTTAGGCTTTATGTTGGATAAAAACTTGGGCTTTGATCGTGAGCAGCAGCTGGTCATCGATTTTAATGGGGATGGGGAGGTCCTTGACAATATGGAAACCGTTAAAAATGAATTTTTAACATTGCCGGAAGTGGTTTCAGTAGCTGGTTCACGAACGTTACCGGGAAGTCATTTTCCAGCCGCAGGAACGGAAATAGAAACCTTTGAGGGGAATATGGAACATTTTGAACCTTTCTTGTATGAAATCGATTTTGATTTTATTCCTCATTATGAAATTGAAGTGGTTGCAGGAAGACCGTATTCGAGGGACTTTGTAACCGATTCAACTCAGGCCATGATTATCAATGAATCTGCTGCCAGAAGCTTTGGATATGCGAATGCGTCGGATATTATCGGAAAACGTTTTGAACAATGGGGACGTGAAGGAACTATTGTAGGAGTGGTAAAGGATTTCAACTACCTGTCACTACATCAAAAGGTAGCGCCATTGGCCTTACGGTATTCGCGGTTTGGAAAATACCTTTCCTTAAAGGTGAAATCTGCTAATATGCAGCAAGCCATCTCTAATATCGAGCAGAAATGGGCGGAATTGGCACCTCATAGACCTTTTCTCTATAGTTTCTTGGATGACTCTTTCAATGACCAGTACGAAGCGGATTTCAAGTTCAAAAACCTTTTTACCATTTTTTCCTTTCTTGCTATTTTAATCGCATGTTTAGGATTACTTGGGCTGGCCACCTATAGTGCCGTACAAAGGACCAAGGAAATTGGAGTGCGTAAAGTTTTAGGGGCGGAGGTTTCCAGTATCGTCATTCTTTTATCAAGGGATTTTATGAAACTTGTACTCATCGCAATTTTTATAGCCACCCCATTTTCTTGGTTTGCCATGAACCAATGGTTAAGCGATTATGCGTACCAAATAGATATTAACTGGTGGGTATTCGCGCTTTCAGGAGGTATTGCTTTGGCCATAGCCGTGGTAACGGTAAGCTTTCATGCGGTAAAAGCGGCAAGGACAAACCCTGTAAAGAGCTTGCGTACAGAATGATATTGGTATTTGTTGAAAGCTTCCTATCTATTTGGGATGCCCGGCAAAATACAGCAGTAAGGGTAATGAGCTGAGGTTTTTTGTAAATATATTGTACAACTTTTGTCCAAATATTTTACACTTTCGTTTTAATATATTTTGTAATAAGTTGATATTCAATATATTGAATGTCTGGCATGAAATTAGTCGTTACAAGAGGTATTAGAGTGCATCATCAATCAAAAATAATCAAATCATGTTCAAGAATCACCTTAAAATAGCGTGGAGAAGTCTCAAAAAGCAACCCTTTTTTACTTTTCTCAACACATTTGGTCTTGCCATTGGAATGGCGGGCGCGCTGTTAATCTCATTATATATCCATGATGAGCTAAGTTTTGATAAAATGTTCGCCGATGCCGAGCGTATTTACAGAATTGACAGCGATATTAAATTTGGCGGAGCCGAAATGAGGTCGGCCGAAGCGGCTGCCCCAATGGCCGCCACAATGCAGAAGGACTTTTCACAAGTTGAATCCACCGTTAGGTTCCGTGATCGAGGGAGCTTATTATTAAGAAAAACTGGTACCGAGACCAATACCAAGGAATTAAGGGTGTCGTTTGCCGATTCTACAATGTTGAGATTTTTCGGAATTAATTTGTTAGTAGGTGATGCCGCAACAGCATTGCTGCAACCAAATTCGATGGTGCTAACTAAAACTGCGGCAGAAAAGCATTTTGGAGTTGATCAAGCGCTTGGGCAAACCATGTTGTTGAACAATAATGACACGTATACGGTTACGGGAGTAATTGATGACTTGCCAAAAAACTCATTTTTAAGGGACCATTCCGTTTTTATGGCCATGTCCGGTTATGCAGACGCCCAGTTGAATCATTGGGGGAGTAATAATTATTACACATTTGTAAAGCTTATTCCATCGGCAGATGTTGCAGATTTTCAAGAACCATTGGCCGGAATGTTGGATACCTACATGTTACCATGGGCGCAACAGCACTTCCCTGGAATTACCAAAAAATCCTTTATCGAAGCAGGCAATTATTTACGGTACCATACCATGGCACTAACCGATATCCATCTTTATTCCAATCGCGATTCCGAAATGAGTGCGAATAGTAGTATTCAAAACATTTATATTCTTTCCTTTATAGGTCTCTTTCTAATAATTCTGGCCTGCGTAAATTTTATGAATCTTTCCACGGCCTATTCACTAAAGCGTGCCAAAGAAGTAGGAGTGCGTAAGACGCTAGGCTCGAATAAAAGGGAATTGATCAGGCAATTCTTAACGGAATCGGGTTTAATTTCATTTATTTCTCTGTTGGTAGCTCTCGTACTAACCATGGTAGTCCTTCCATTTTTCAATGAACTATCCGGTAAGGCGGTGTCCATTCCGTTTTCCAATCCAATATTTTGGGGACTCTTACTTGTAGCCACCATTCTCTTAGCATTACTTTCCGGAAGTTACCCCGCCTTTTTTATGTCAAAATTCAAACCTGTAAAAACGCTTAAAGGTGGGGCACAAAGTAGTGTGGGAGGAGGAAATATCAGAAACGCCTTGGTTGTGTTTCAATTTACGATATCAGTGTTTTTAATTGTAAGTACACTGGTCGTATTTCAGCAATTAAATTTTATTCAGAGTAAGGATTTAGGTTTTTCCAAAGGACAAATAGTTCTTGTTGAGGATATTTTCGCTGTGGGTGATAGGCTTGCGTCGTTCAAAGAAGAAGTATTAAAAATTGGCGATGTAGAAAATGCGACAATAAGCTACTATTTGCCAACACCGTCTTCAAGATCCAACAGTTCTTATTTTAGGGAGGGGGCCATGACGCAGGAAAACGCTATTCAAATGCAGTCTTGGAGCGTTGATCCAGATTATATCACCACCTTGGATATGGAGTTGGTCGCCGGTCGAAATTTCAATAAAGAATTTGCTACAGATTCTACAGCGGTTATAATTAATGAGGCCACCTTAAAGGTATTGGGAATGGACGCCGAAGAGGCTATAGGAACCAAAATCTCTCAAGACATAGACTTGGAAACACCCCAATTCTATAAAATAATTGGGGTAGTGAAAGATTTTCACTATGAATCTTTAAGGGAAAATATAGCCTCCCTGGGTCTTTTTTGGAACGAAACCCCTGGAGTTTTAGCGGCAAAAATCGGTCCGGGTGCTTACACAGAAACCTTAGCTGAATTAGAGAAAGTTTGGGAGGCTTTTGCCCCTGGGCAACCTTTTAATTATCGCTTCATGGATGATTCCTTTAATACCACTTATGAGGCGGAGCAACGTTTGAGTAAGATCTTTATCATATTCACTGTTCTATCCATTTTTATTGCTTGTTTGGGATTATTTGGATTAGCTGCCTTTAATGCACAAAAACGAACCAAGGAAATTGGGGTTAGAAAAGTAATGGGGGCTACCGTAAGCCAGATTTCGTATAGGCTTACGGTGGATTTTCTCAAATTGGTAGTTGTTGCCATCGTAATTTCGTTGCCTATTGGTTGGTATGCAATGAACAAGTGGTTGGAGGATTTTAGTTATAGAATAGAGATTGGCTGGTGGGTCTTTGCACTTGCTGCATTTCTAGGAGTTGCAGTGGCCATTGTAACCGTTAGCTATCAGAGTATAAAAGCGGCAATAGTAAACCCTGTTAAGAGCTTGAGAACGGAGTAAAATGATATAAATGAAGTATGTATCGATAAAGAATCGGTAACCTGTGGTTAGCCACCTGTATTGAGCGGAACCTAAATGGCATAAACAGCAACAAACACGAAACCATGTTCAAAAACCATTTGAAAATATCTCTACGAAACCTTTGGAAAAACAAGACCCTTTCATTGCTAAACCTTGTTGGGCTAAGTATTGGGATATCCAGTGTCCTAACGCTTCTATTTTCGGTATACGCCTACTACACCGCAGATAATACGATCCCCGAAAGAGAAAATATCGTGTATTTAAAAACACAGCTAGCGGATGGTAATAGCTATCGAGAAGTTCCCTACCCGCTTATGGAGAAAATAGTGAGTACCTCTCCAGAAGTTGTGGCCGGAACACATTTACATGGCTGGGGAAATATATGGCTGGAATATGGTGAAGAAGAATTTCAAAACCGTACCGATTATGCTGATCCAGAGTTCTTTGAGGTTTTTAAACTCCCGCTAAAGTATGGGAATCAAGAAACGGCATTACAAGAAAAATACTCTATTATACTTACGAATAAGGTAAGTCAGCAAATGTTCGGTGACGAAAATCCGGTAGGGAAAACTATTATTGGTGCAGATACCCTGAACTTAACGGTAACCGGGGTATTAGAACCGATAAGTCCATATTCATCTTTTCGCTTGGGGGTGGTCTTACCGAATACCTTGTTAGAAAACAATCCCATATTTGTAAGACAGACAGATTGGTCCAACAGTTTTTCACCCGTCTATTTTAAAATTAGGCCAGAAACCGATATTGCCGCACTTCAGAGTCGAATCGAGGCCTTGGTACAAGAAAATTATACTGACCCATCGCTCATTGCCAAAATGGATGTCATGCCCTATACTCAAATACGCACCGATATTATTCCTGTAGTACACACCATTATTGGCGGATCTATCGCCGCATCGTTTTTTGTGTTACTGATTATTTTGGTCAACCTATTAAACCTGAATACTTCCACAATGTTAAAACGCACCAAGGACATTGCGGTTCGCAAAGTTTTAGGGAGTAATAAAAAAAGCATCATCGTACAATTTTGTATTGAAAATGGTATTCTGGTTTTTATATCCCTTATTATTTCAGCAGTCCTATTCCTCTTGGTCAACTTACCAAGATTGAATGATACGTTCGGACCTGAATTTGGCACTATATCATTTGATATTTTTAATGATTACCCGGTAGTAGTCGGTATTGTATGCCTTGGAATTATGGCCACTTTAATGGTTGGTATTCTTCCAACGCTCCGTTTTATAAAAATTCCTATTTCTATTGGGCTAAAAGGGAAAATTGATCAACTCAAAAGTAATTTCATCCTAAGAAATTTTTTCGTCATTATACAGTTTACCATCGCGATTTTATTTATCAGTATAGCCATTATTTTAAACCTACAAATAGGTTTTATGAAGAATGCCGATTTAGGTTTTGAGCGAAACAATATTTTAGTGGGTAATATTGATTTGGACTATAAAAATTTGGATGCTGCAAAATCTAAATTCAATGCCTTACTTAATGAACTGGAAGCCAATCCATACGTAAAAAACATAGCGACCAGCGAAGCTATTCCGTCCGACTACTATTTCAACTATACCAACTACTATGATGCCTCCAAAGAAAAGGATGTTCGAATACGAAGATCTTATGCCGACGAAAGCTATTTAAAAACACTTGAAGTGCCTATCGTAATGGGTAGGAATTTTGAAAGAAACGTAGACGATACCGAAGAACGGGCTGTTATCATTAACGAGGCGGCTATGAAAGCATTTGGGTGGACAAGTATTGAAGGGAGACGATTAAAGTATAAAAATGACGCAGGAGCAGGACATCCAATAATTGGGGTAGTTAAAGACTTTCATTACCAGGATATGCAGAATGCCGTTGAACCCTTGGTGCATATTTATCGTAATAAAAGTGAACTTGATAAACATCGATTTTTGACGGTGAGCGTGGTAGAAGGCCAGGAAAACCAAGTGGAAGCTCAAATTACGGCAGCATTCCACACTATTTCCTCAAGGAGGGAATACGAACAATTGCGATTGACCGATAAGGTAAGTGCGCAATATCTATTGATAGAAGGAATTCTAAAATCGGTAAACATTACGGCCATATTGACCATTTTTATTTCGTGTTTGGGCATGTTCGGGCTCATTTCCTTTTTGGCCAAAAGAAAGGTCAAGGAAATTGGCATCCGGAAAGTACTCGGCGCAGGGGTAGCAAAAATTGTATTGCTTTTATCAAAAGATTATATCCTGTTGGTTGGTATCGCCGCTTTAATCGCCTTTCCTATCGCCTGGTTTGTCATGAATACTTGGTTAGGAAGTTTTGCTTATAGCATCACTATCAAATGGTGGATGTTTGCCCTTGCAGGATTGGTGGCTCTAATTATTACTTCTTTTACACTAGGATTACAAGCGGTAAAATCGGCCATGGCCAACCCGGTTAAAAGTTTACGTACGGAGTGAAACAATTTTAAAAAAAGTATGTCTTTATAAAAATCATCAACCAGTGCTGCACGACCTGCATTGAGCAGAGTTGAAATGGCAGAACCATCAAAAAACAGCAAATCATGTTTAAAAACTATTTAAAAATCGCATGGCGGAACCTTTGGAAAAACAAGGGTTACACATTGATCAATGTTGGGGGCCTTGCCTTAGGAATGGCGGTAACCCTTATGATAGGCCTTTGGGTACAGGATGAACTTTCATACAACAGTTACTTTAAGAACAAAGCTAAAATCGCCCAAGTTTTTCAATCACAGACCTTTAACGGGGAAACAGGAACCGGACCGGCCATTCCCAGACCACTGGAAATGGCATTGCGCGATGGGTACGGAGATAATTTTAAGCATTTGATCATGTGTTCCTGGACCAATGACCATTATCTAAAATACGGGGAGAAGAATATTTCTAGGGCCGGAAATTACATGCAGCGCGATGGACCCGAACTATTTGGTCTCGAGGTCGTCAAAGGGGAAAAGGACGGGCTTAGGGAAATCAACTCCATTATGTTATCGGCATCTACGGCCAGTGCCCTTTTTGGTAGTGAGGACCCCATTGGCAAAACGGTTAGGGTCAGCAATCAGCATGATATGAACGTAAGTGCAGTGTACAAGGATATTCCCGTAAACAATTCGTTCAATGATACCGATTATATAATTCCTTGGGAAAAATACCTTGCCAATAATGAATGGATACGAAATGCTGTAGATCAATGGGGCAACAATTCATTTCAAATGTTTGTACAAATTGCGGACAATACCTCCTTTGATAAAGTAACCAATACAATAGCGAATGTAAAGAAGACCCTGAACGAAAATTCTGCTGAATTTAATCCACAGCTATTTCTCTTACCCATGGAAGACTGGTATTTGAGGAGCACCTTTGTTGAGGGCAAACCTGCTGGTGGGCGCATAAAATATGTATGGTTATTTGGAATTATAGGGGCTTTTGTTCTGCTTTTGGCCTGTATTAATTTTATGAACCTTAGTACGGCAAGATCGGAGAAGCGTGGCAAAGAGGTGGGTATACGAAAATCGATAGGATCCCAGCGCGGTCAGCTGATATATCAGTTTTTAAGTGAATCTTTTTTGGTGGTTCTCCTCGCCTATTTTTTGGCCATTTTAATTGTGCTGCTTTCCTTGAACGGGTTCAATGAATTATCAAGTAAGGAGATTGCGTTTCCTTGGGCCAATGGTACTTTTTGGTTGGTTTCTTTAGGTTTTATTTTATTTACTTCCCTACTTGCCGGTAGTTATCCGGCATTATACCTGTCTTCCTTTAGACCGGTAGATGTATTGAAGGGCACCTTTAAAGCGGGTAAATATGCCGGTTTGCCCAGAAAGATATTGGTGGTATTGCAATTTACGGTATCCGTAGCCTTTATAATAGGAACCGTAATTGTAATGCAACAGATTAACTATGCAAAGAACCGCCCGGTTGGGTATGATAAGGAAGGGTTGATACAAATACCCACATTTAGCCAAGATTTTGAAGGTAAGTATGATTTAATGCGAAGTGAATTTATAGGGTCGAATGCTGTGGTGGAAATGTCTACTTCCAGCAGCCCCACTACGCAGATTTGGTCCAATAGAAGTGGTTTTGTTTGGGAGGGCAAGCCCGAAGGCTTTCAGGAAGATTTGGCTTGGACCGAGGTTTCTCCAGAATACGCAAAATCCCTTAATCTTACCATTGTGGAGGGCCGGGATTTTTCTAGGGAATTTGCGACGGACTCCTTAGGTGTACTCATCAACGAAACGGCCAAAAAGTATTTGGGCATGGCAGAACCGGTAGGAAAGTTTTTGAAGGATGATGATACCGAAGATCCCAATCCCCCATTAAAAATAATTGGGGTAGTACAGGATATGATTACGCAGTCCCCGTACGAACCCGTAAAACAGGGCATTTATGTGTATGACCGCTATAACAACTCCAGTTACTACAATTTAAGACTGAATCCAAAACAGAGTGCCAGCCAAAATTTAGCGGTGGTGGAACGTGTGTTTAAGGAACATTTTCCAGATATCCCCTTTCAATATCAATTTATAGACGAACAGTACGGCGAAAAATTTGCGTCGGAAGAGCGTATTGGGACCCTCTCCGGAGTCTTTACGGCCTTGGCCATCTTGATCAGTTGTTTGGGCCTGTTTGGTTTAACCTCTTTTGTGGCGGAGCAGCGGAAAAAGGAAATAGGGGTAAGAAAGGTATTGGGCGCATCCATATTCAATGTATGGAATATGCTGTCCAAGGATTTTCTAAAACTGGTCATTATTTCTTGTTTTATAGCTGTTCCCATTGCCTACTATATCATGAATGGTTGGTTGCAGGAATATCCGTATAGGGTAATCTTAAAGTGGTGGATCTTTGCTTTGGCCATGTTGGGGGCAATGGCGGTTACCGTGGTTACGGTAAGCTTTCAAGCCATAAAGGCCGCCAAGGCCAACCCGGTTAAAAGTTTGAGGACAGAATAGAAAAAACATCAATCAGAACAATCAAAAAATATGATCAAGAATTATCTAAAAATCGCTTGGCGCAACTTAATAAAGAACAAAGTATTCACTACGGCCAATATTGTAGGTCTAACCTTGGCTTTTGCTGTGTCCATTCTTTTGGCGATGAATGCTTTGTTCGAATTGTCCTATGATCAATTCCACGAGAATAAAGACTCGATTTATCAAGTATACGCATCCGCTCAAACTCCAAAGGGTTCCGAGATTGGCCTATCCAAATCAGTGCCTTTTGCGCCGGCCCTAAAAGAAGAAGTGCCTGGAATAAAAAACATTGCGAGGGCACTTAGCACCAGTGTCTTGGTAACTTATGAAGACAAGGAATTGAATTTAGATGCAGAGTATATGGATGTTGATTATTTCTCTATATTCAGCTTTCCTGTGGTGAACGGGAATACGAACAAGCCTCTTCAGGATAGGAATAGCATTGCCATTACAGAAAAAGCATCTAACAAATTATTTGGTACTAAAGATGGCATTGGAAAAACCGTAAGATTAAAAATAGGAAAAGAAGAAAAACCATTTTCTGTTTCCGCAATTTTAAAGGATATTCCCGTAAACAGTAGTGCCAATTTTGATGTTGCCATCCCTTTTGAAAACCATCGTGAATATGCTGAAAATAAAGACGATTGGGGTAGCCGGAACCATTCGGTCTTTTTACAATTGGAACAGGGGGTGTCTGTTGAACAATTCGAAGAAAGCACCGTTGAATTTACAAAGTTGCACTATGGAGAAGAAATAGAGAGCAGGGAACGTGATGGAGCCTTGCCCGATGTCAATGGACGTTATGTGCAGTTGAGTTTATTGTCATCTTCAGACAGACGATTTGCTTCTTTTGCAACAGGTGTGGTGCGCGTGCAGCGCATCTTCCCTTATATGATATTGGGCATTTCTTTTTTAATCATTTTTATCGCATGTGCCAATTTCATAAATATGAATATTGCCTTAGGAGAAAAGCGCCTTAAGGAAATAGGCATGCGGAAAACCCTAGGCGCCATTAAGGGGCAGTTATTCGTCCAATTCTGGTTAGAGAGTTTAGTAGTCTTTCTGGTTTCCTTTATTTTGGGTTTTATATTGAGTAATCTACTTTTAGAACCCTTTAAGACCCTTTTTAATTCCGATGCCACTTTAGCTAATTTAATGACGCCTACTATTTTACTTGGTTTTTTATTGGGCATTTTGGCCATCACTTTTATAGCAGGGGGGTACCCAGCATTATTATTGAGCAAGTTGAATACGTTAAACGCGCTAAAGGGAAAATGGGAAATGGGCAAGAATGGGCTGCGGAATGTGCTTATCGTGGTGCAATTTGTCATTGCTATTATTTTGATAAGTGGCACTTTGGTTTTTCAAGGACAGATTCAGTTCATGCGCAATAAAAACCTTGGCTACAACAAAGAACAAGTGGTTTCTATTCCCTTGAACGGAAAGAAAGATAGTTATCGTGTTATTGAATTGTTACGTAACGAGCTACAAGGAAACCGAGATATCCTTAGTGTTAGTGGTGCGGAGAATAACCTAGGGCGCGGTAGAGATGGGAGTGCGTCAACGAGTGTTATGGGGTTTGATTATAAGGGGCGCGGGTTACGGACTAACGTTCAAACTGTTGATTATGATTTTGCCAAGACCTTAGACCTTCAATTGGTAGCGGGTAGAATGTTCAGTAGGGAATATAGTGCCGATAGTTTGAGTATGGTCATCAATGAGGCCATGGTCAAAGAATTTAATGAGACGGAAAATCCCTTGGCAACACGTGTCTATTTTGATGAGGATTCCGTAGCCTACTCGGTAATAGGGGTTATAAAGGATTATAATTTTAAGGATGTGAGTAGAAAAATTGAACCTTTGACCCTATTTCTTGACAGGAATTATGATCTATACTATGCTTACATAAAAGTGGCGCCTACGAATATTACCGAATCCTATGAAGCGATAAAGAGGGCATGGCAAACCGTAGAACCCAATGCCGAGTTTATAGGTTCTTTTTTAGATGAAAATGTGGACCGTACGTTTAGGCGCGAAAAAACAATGGCTACCATTATCACCAGTGGTTCTATTTTGGGTATTGTGCTCAGTTGTATCGGCTTGTTCGCCATGTCATTGTTGGTGGTTGCCCAAAGGACCAAAGAAATTGGCATCAGAAAAGTCATAGGTGCGAGTGTTTCTTCTATTGCACTTTTGTTGACCAAAGATTTTTTAAAATTAGTGGGTATTGCCTTTGTTGTCGGAACTCCGATCGCTTGGTATGCGTTGGATAGGTGGTTACAAGAGTATGCATTTCATGTACCCTTGAGTATATGGTTCTTTATAGGAGCAGGGTTTTTAGCAGCCTTGATTGCCTTAATAACCGTGGGAATAAGAACAATAAAAGCCGCAGCTGCCAACCCGGTGAATAGTTTGCGAACGGAGTAGCGCTATTTTACTTTTTATGCCTAGGTCGTTACATCGAACAGTTGTCAATATATTTTACATCTTTTGTAAAAATGTTGGACAATGAAACATTCTATTTTTATTATAAATAACTTATAATCAATTAATTATACTTTTGGCATGGTAATCGATTTCTTAGTACGGCAGTCAGGTTGGAATCAGTAATTGCTTCACTTGACATCAGTTAATAAGGACCGATCATGTTTTACAATTATTTAAAAATTTCTTGGCGTAGTCTTATCACGAACAAAACATTTACCATTTTAAATGTAATCGGGTTGTCCGTTGCCTTTGCTGTAACCATTCTTTTATCCATGGCCGGTTTTTTTGACCTTTCCTACAATAAGTTCCATACGAATGCCAAGGACATATATAAGGTATACGCCAAGTGGCAGAACCCGAAAGGGCCACAGGTAAGTGTAAGCCATGCCGCTCCATTATTGCCTGCCCTGGTGGAGGAAGTTCCGGGTATAGAGAAAGCTACCCGGCATTTACAGCAAGAAACGGTCCTGACCTATGGCGAAAAAGAAATCAATATGGATGCTATTTGGGTCGATGCCGATTTCTTCCATATGTTCACTTTCCCTGCTGTCAAAGGGAAAATGGAAAACCCTTTAGAGAATCAATCGGATATCGTCATCACAGTTGCGGCGGCAAAATCCTTGTTTGGAGATGAAGAAGCTGTGGGCAAAACCGTGCAAGTTCTAATTAATGGAAAAGACCAGCCTTTTACCGTGGGAACCGTAGTGGAAAACTACCCGGCAGAAAGTACGTTGGAATTTGACCTTGCCGTCCGGTTTGAAAAAGAACCGGAATATATGGAAAGCAAGAATGATTGGGGCGCCAGATATCATGATATCTACATACAAATGGCCAAAAACACCGTCCCGGACCAGTTTGAGATGGCAACACGCTCATTGGTAAATAATAATTTTAAGGAACGTATAGATAACGCAAAACGAGATGGTGCACAACCCGATGCGGATGGCCTTTTTTATAAGTTTGAACTATTACCATTCTTGGACGAGAATTTTGCAACCTTCCGAAATGGGTATGTTGACGTAAGCCGTGGCAATGCCTATTTGGTGTTGGGTGTTGCTTTTTTGATTCTTTTCATAGCCTGTGTCAACTTTATAAATATGAGTATTGCCAGAAGTGGGCTCCGCCTTAGGGAAATTGGTATGCGAAAAACATTGGGAGCGAAACCTAAGCAGCTCTTTTTGCAATTTTGGATGGAAAGTCTAGTCGTTTTTCTATTTTCTGTAAGCATCGGGTTAGTGATCAGCATTTTACTTATGGATGAATTTAAAACAGTATTCCAGACAGCTGTCTCGTTTGATTTGCTTTTTTCCCCTGTTCCTATCCTAATTTTTGTTCTTGGCATACTTATAATCACGTTAGTGGTTGGCGGCTATCCTGCTATATTAATGAGTAAATTAGGCACAATTCAATCCTTAAAAGGCAAGCTGAATGCCTCCGGTAAAAATAGCGTGAGAGATGCTTTGATGATTTTACAATTCGGGATCGCTATTTTAATGGTAACGGGAACATTGGTGCTGCACAGTCAGTTGAATTTTATGCGGAGCAAGGATCTTGGCTTTAACAAAGAACTAGTTCTTTCCTTTCCGTTGGATGGAAAAAAGGACAGTTATGATGCTTTGGAACTATTACGGAACGAATTAGCGGATAATCCTAATGTTTTAGAGCTATCCGGAGCCGACAACAATTTGGGATATGGGAAAGATGGTGGTGTATCCAGCAGTATGTTCGGCTTTGAATACAAGAACAGGGTAATAAATACGAACTATTTAACGGTGGACTATGATTATGTGGAGACCTTGGATTTGGAACTAGTAGCTGGCCGAAATTTTAGCAGAGACTTTTCTAGCGACAAATCTGGGGTGGTGATCAACGAGGCCATGGCCAAGGAGTTTGGGGAAAAGGACCCTTTGACCGCATATGTCAGCTTCAACGATTCAATACGATTTCCAGTGATAGGAGTGGTCAAAGATTACCACTTTGAAAATTTGGACAAGGCAATAGCACCGCTTACCATGATGATGAGCCGTGATTATGAACTTTATTACGCTTATGTGAAAGTGGCCCCGGGAAACCTTGGAAAATCCTACGATGCCATTGAAAATGCGTGGGCGAAGATTTCTCCTAACTCAGAATTTTTAGGTTCGTTCTTGGATGAAAATATCAATAGAACCTTCCGGAAGGAAGAGCGATTGACCACTATGATTACGAGCGGTTCTATCCTGGCAATTGCCTTGAGTTGTATTGGCCTTTTTGCCATTTCATTATTAATTGTAAATCAGCGTACCAAAGAAATTGGCGTTAGAAAAGTAATAGGCGCCAGTACAACGAACATTACGTTTTTATTGACCAAAGATTTCTTGAAATTGGTTGGAATATCTTTTTTAATGGCTTCACCGGTAGCTTGGTGGTTTTTGGAAAAGTGGTTAGAAAATTACCCGTTTAAAATTACCCTTAGTCCCTTATTTTTCATCGAGGCAGGTTTAATAGCTGCTATAATTGCTATATGTACTGTTGGGATAAGAACCCTTAAGGCTGCAAGGCAGAACCCCGTAAAAAGTTTACGAACCGAATAAAGAATGTAAAGCCAATAAGCGAAGGGCAAAAAAAATAAAAATATGTTAAGCACAAGTCTAAAAATTGCCTTTCGGGGTTTTATAAGAAACCGATTTTTCACCGTTTTTAATTTATTGAGTTTAGTCATTGGCTTGTTCGTTGCATTTGTAGCGTTCAGTTACATCAAATGGGAATTTGGTTATGATGACTTTCATGAAAATTCTGAAAACACCTATAGGTTGGCGCGTACCTATCGCTCCCAAGATTATAGTATTATTGGCTTTAAAACTTGGAACGATGCTACTGCCGAGGAACAACAAGTTCTTATTTCGGGATTGAAAGATATTCCAGGTGTTGAAGAGGCTGCCCAGTTTATTACGTCGCAGAATCTGGAGTATATGGAATGGAAGGGAAAACGGGTACAAGAAAATAACTTTCTGACTACGAATACTGCCCAAGATTTTGTTTCTGTATTTACGTGGAAACCCTTGGCCGGTAGCCTGTTGGACTTTAGCGCGAATTTAAATCGCTTGATCTTGACCAAAACCAACGCAAATAAATTTTACGACCAACACCAGGGGAATTTTGAATCGTTGATCGGGGAAGCGATACAGATCGGAGGCGAGAGCTACCAAGTGTCAGCAGTAATAGAGGATGTTCCACAAAACTCCCATTTTGATTTTTCCGTAGCTATCAGCGATTCCCGTATTGCTTATTGGGGCAGTCGGGTTTATTTAGGGCTTTCGGAAAACAGTTCTTATAAAGCTATTGAGGCACAGATCAATGCGGCTATGCCCATTATTAATCCCAATGTAACAGCGGATCCGCTTTATAAAGAACACTTTTTACAACCCATTGAAGATATTCACCTAAAGTCCAATATCCTCTATGAAATGAAGACCCCCGGAAATTATATGTTTCTAATTTTAATAGGCGGGTTTGCGCTTTTTATCAGTTTGATCACGCTTTTCAATTATGCCAATTTTACCCTGGCCATTAAATCGAAACAAGGAAAATCCATTGGAATAAAAAAGGCGATGGGCGCTAAAAATCAATCGGTGGCGTTGCAATTTTTTATGGAAGGGATTTTACTGGCGCTATTTTCTATTCCCATATTATCACTATTGATTATGATGATAATGCCTGCTTTCAACGACCTGATGAACGTAAACCTAAGTGTAAGTTTATTGGAAGACCCAATTGCCTTGATCGTCTTAGTGGGACTTGCTATTCTTTTTGGGACGCTTTCAAGCATTGCCCCTGCGGTTGTTTTATCCTCTAAAAATGCACTTACGCTATTTAAAGAAAATTTGAAGGACAATCGGTTTGAACACTTCTCGGTTAGGAAATATTTGGTTATAAGTCAATTTGCAATTCTTATCATCATCATATCCGTTTCCTACTTCGTCAACAGCCAGATGAACTTTATTGAAAATAAGGATTTAGGATTCAACAAGGAAGGGATACTATATGCCTATACTTCAGAAGAAAAACAAAATGCCTTTCAAGAAAAATTACGGCAAATACCGGAGATTAAACAGGTAGGCAATGGCTCTACACTTGGGATTGAAACCTTTAACCAGGGAACTTATAAATTGCAGGGCGTGGATGCCGTTTTTGATGATGCGAACCAGCTTTACCTTGATTATGAAGCCCTAAAGGCCTATGGGATTGAATCTACCATAGACGGGGAAAATGAAACAGCGCGAACAACGATTATCAATAGAACGGCAGCGGAGAAATTCGCAAAAGTAAAAAACCTTACTCCTGAAGAATTAATAGGAACGGTGGTCATTACGGAGCCGGAATACGTTTCCGAAGATGGCCAAGTGGGATTCCCATTCACCATAGGAGGTATTTTTGAGGATATCAATTTATTTTCCCTTAAGGAGGAAGTAACCCCGTACTTTATTACGCTTTCACCAAATGTTCGCATGGGTGGTACTAGTATTATTGCGTTCGAACCGGAGAATAGTGCTATTGTAATGGATAAGATTAGAACAGTTTATGGGGAAATAAATGAAAGCTTTCCTTTGGAAATGAACTTCTTGAGCGACAATCTCGCCAGCTTGTACGAACAGGAAGAACAAGCGGTGAACCTTGTATTCTATTTAAATATTTTAGCGGTTATACTCGCCTCCATGGGTATTATTGGAATTACCGTTTTTCTGGTCTTGGCCAGAAGAAAGGAAATAGGGATTCGTAAGGTTCTTGGGGCCTCAGATGCACATATTATTAAAACTACGGTAAAGGAATACATATTCTTTATTGTTATAGCCTTTCTTATTGGCTGGCCTATTGCCTATTATGGTAGTAGCAGATGGTTATCAGGATTTGCTTACAGAATTGATGTAGAACAATATGTATTCCTAATAGTAGGGCTAGTGGTATTCCTAGGAACTGCTTTGCTCGTTGGTCTGGTAGCCCTTAATGCCGCAAAGAAAAACCCGGTAAAAAGTTTACGAACCGAGTAAAACAAAACCTATGTACAAACTATTTTTCAAAATTGCCACACGATACCTTTTTAAGAACAAGCTATATTCTTTTATTAACATCTTCGGGTTGGCCATCGGTATTGCTTCTTTTATTCTAATAATTCTTTATATAAATTATGAGCATAGCTATGATAAGTTTGAAGGGTCTGAAAATGTATATAGGGTGTACATGGATTATTTAGAAGGCGATGCCTTTGTGGCAGGCGATGCGCAAACCTATAATTTATCCGGTCCTTCCTTAAAAAGTGAGTTCCCAGAAGTGTTGGATTATGTTCGTTTCTATTACTTTGAAAAAATGACTTTTCAATTGGGCGACCGCATTTTAGAGCAACCGTTAGGTTCATTGGCTGATCCATCTTATTTTGATATTTTCAATTATCCCTTAATAAAAGGTGAAAAGAAAACAGTGCTATCTCAGCCTTACTCAATAGTGCTTTCACAATCATTCGCAAAAAAGTTATTCGGCAATGATAATCCGTTGCAACAAACAATTTCAGCGTTTAGAGATGGTCAAGAAGCTGTTCTTACGGTAACAGGTGTAATGGCCGATGTTCCTAAAACGGCTCATTATAGGAATTCATTCTTAATTTCTTACGAGACTGAAAAAACGTGGACAGATTGGGGTCCAACAGCACATGAACTTAACTGGAACATGAATAATTATTACACTTTTATAAAACTAGACGCAAATGCCAACGCAGAACTGCTTCGTCAAAAAATTATTGATAGTGATATAGAAGAAGACACAGAAGAACAACACAATATTGAACCTATTGAGGAAATACATTTATATTCTAACAAACCTTATGAGGTTTCAGCCAACGGCAGCATAGTCCGAGTAAAATTTCTAATTGCTATTGCCTTTATTATTCTAATACTTTCATGGTTAAATTATGTAAACCTTTCTGCAACAAAATCTATGGAGCGTGCAAAGGAAACAGGTATACGCAAGGTTTCAGGAGCCCAGAAATCGCAATTAATTATCCAGTCTTTAATAGAATCATCCTTACTGAATGTAATAGCTATTTCCATTGCAGTTATTTTGGTGGCCATACTATTGCCTTTATATAATAGTTTTACGGAAAAGGAACTTAGCATGGCCTCATCAAATATGACGGCCTTTTTACCCTATTTTCTTTTTATCTTATTTGGTATGATTTTAGCTGGTCTATATCCGGCTATATTGCTAAGTGGTTACTCTCCGGCAAAAGCGCTAAAGGGAAAAATACAGACTTCCTCACAAGGTTTTGCAATCAGAAAAGGTCTTATTGTCACCCAGTTTTTAGCAACTATTATCTTATTGATTGGCACCATTGTAGTCACTAAACAAATTAATTTTTTAGAAAACCAACCTATTGGCACGAACATTAATCAAGTTATTGCTTTAAAGGGAGAAGTGGTTACCGATAAGGTAGATTCTTTATTGATAAACGACTATAAGGTTTTAGAAGGAGAGCTGAAGAAATTAGCCTTTGTTGAAAAAGTTGCAATCGCACAAAGCTATCCTGGCGATAGCTTTGATAATCTATCTTCAACACGCGGTATTTTATTACCTGATGGTCGGCAGGAAGACGAGAAAATATTCTACACTTACCATGTACAACCAGACTATTTTGACTTGATGGATATCCAATTTTTGGCTGGGGGTACTTTTCTACCATCAGCAGAGGGGGAAGGAAAACAAGTAATAGTTAATGAAACGTTTCTAAAGACGATGGGTTTTTCATCAAAAGAAGAAATTTTAAATAAAACTTTAGGTTTTTGGGGAAATAATGAATGGAGGGTCACCGGTATAATAAAGGATTATTATCATTTCGGATTGAAAAGTCCTTTATTGCCTATGGTAATACGTTATGAGCGTAATGTAAGTAATGTATTGGTAAAAATGGAAGCTAATTCAGCATCCATAGCAGGTTTTGAATCTTCTATTGCACAAATAAAATCGGAATGGACTCGGATATTTCCAAAAAGCACCTTTAATTATACGTTTTTAGATCAAAAATTTGAAGCGCAATATAAAGAGGATAAAGCTTTTGGGTCTGCCTTTCAAGTCTTTACAATATTGGCCATACTTATTGCCTCAATGGGTCTTTTCGGACTTACTTCATATACGGTAGTGCAACGAAAAAAAGAAATTGGGATACGAAAAGTAAATGGTGCCACTATTGGGCAAGTGCTTACGCTCTTAAATAAAGACTTTGTGAAATGGGTTGGTTTTGCATTTATTATTGCTGTCCCTATTTCATGGTATACCATGAACAAGTGGCTTGAAGGTTTTGCCTATAAAACCATATGAGTTGGTGGATGTTTGCTCTTGCTGGAATTTTGGCTCTTGACCTTGCCTTACTAACAGTAAGTTGGCAAAGTTTGAAAGCAGCAATCACGAATCCTGTGGATTCACTTAGAGACGAATAAAGAATTAATCTAAAATGTCATTTCAAGCGCAGTTGAAACCATTTGGAAATAAATAAAACTTAATCCCTTGACTTCGTTATATGGGATAAAAACTAAGAACAATGCTACTACAACTAAATAATATTTTTAAATGGGTCAATTCTGGAGGTCAACGCTTCTTCCTGTTGAAGGATATAAACCTCGAGGTTCAAGAAGGGGAATTCATTTCCGTTATGGGGCCATCAGGTTCCGGAAAATCCACCTTATTAAATGTCATTGGTATGTTGGATACGTTTGATGAGGGGGAATATCAATTTCTGGATAAATCCGTGCACACCTTAAAGGAAAAGTATCGTTCCAATTTGTATAAGGAATATATTGGTTTCGTGTTTCAGTCATATCATTTATTGGATGAGCTAACCGTAGAGGAGAATCTGGAGATGCCTTTATTGTATAAAAAAGTGAAAGGTTCCGAACGCAAGGCCTTAGTTGCGGATACCTTGGATCGCTTCAATATTGTTGGGAAAAAGGATTTGTTTCCTTCCCAGCTCAGTGGGGGCCAACAGCAACTGGTAGGCGTTGCACGGGCATTGATCGGGAGCCCAAAATTGATTTTGGCAGATGAACCTACAGGGAACCTCAATTCAGAGCAAAGTGAGGAAATTATGGAGTTATTCAAAAAACTCAATAAGGAGGATGGTGTTACCATTATACAAGTTACCCACTCAGAGAAGAATGCTGCTTACGGTTCACGTATTCTTAAACTGTTGGATGGGAGAAAGTTTAAGAGGATAGTATCAAATTCATCACCTTTCCAGTAGTTTGAGGATTTATCATTTATCGCTATTTTTTTAAGGAGCTTTCGACTTACTAGTTCTTCTAAGTCGTTACGTGCAGTTTGATTGGTGACCGAGAAAATAGTTTCTATTTCTTTGACGGTAAACGAACGATTGGTTTCTTTTTCAATCCAAAAAAGAATTTGGGCTTGGCGTTCGTTCGTTTTTTTTAGTTTTAAAAATCTAGAGATGTTTGTTTGTTCCTTTTTCTTTTTAGCAATGTATTTCTTTAAATCTTCAAAAGCCTGGGTTAAAATTTTGATTTGATAATGGACAAAATAGGTGACGTCCATATCATCGATTTCGGTATAGATGTATGCTTTTTCATATTGTACCTTGGTCTTCATGATGACTCTTGAAATAGAAAGATATTCCGCTAACCAATACCCATTTTTAAGTAAATACCAATAAAAAATAGCTCGTGCTGTACGTCCGTTCCCATCTACAAAAGGATGAATATAGCCTATTAGGAAATGAAGTATGGAGGCTTTAACCAATGGATGTATGAAATTCGCTTTTGGATTGGAATTGAAGAATCCGCAAAATGATTGCATCAATTCATCTAGTTCCTTGTATTTGGGAGGTGTATGTACTATGTCTCCGGTAATTTCATTCATCACATGAACATCATTAGATTCTCTAAAAACTCCAATTTCGGAAGCGTCTAGGGTATGTTCGGTGACCAGCCTATGGATCTCAAATAACTTTTCTACGGTCAGGTCTTCATTTTGATGCTCACTAATGTATCGGATAGCCTGATAATTATTCAGAATCATCTGCTCCGACTTGTTCTTTGGCTTTTTCTTTTTCCGGAGCATTTCCTTAGCCTTCACCCTAGTAGTGGTGGCGCCTTCGACCATTGAGGAGAAAATAGATTCTTCCATTAATGCGTTATTTAGATACTGCTCCTTATCCAAGTCAGAAAGTAGCTTCTCTTTTTGGATTCCCGCTCCGAAGTTGAAATCAAGATAGTGTAGCCTTTGTTGTAGATATTCGTTTACATTATATTTAAAAGTTAAGGAGCCTTTCAATCCTCGCACTTCAGCAATTTTCTCTTTAAACTGTCTTATCAGTTTAATTGTTGCCCATAAGTGGTTATTGGTCAATTCACCACTACCCAAATGTTTAATTTTATCCCAATAGAGGTAATTCTCTTCAATTTTTTGAATCTGAGTTAAGTCATTACTAATTTTTAACAGGTCATCAAGTATTGGTGCTGATAGCTCCGTAACGTTTATAAGAGGCGCCTTCTCAATCATAAATACTCTATTATTTCCTAAATTTTTAAAAATTAGGGAAAATTAGTGTATTTCAAATATATAAAAATATTTGTAAAATTTAAAAAAATTAGGAAATATCATCACATAACAACCTATCAGTCCAGATACCCCTCAGGGTGCATTTCGTCAAATGCTGTCTGTTGTTGAAATGCCTTGGCCAATAATAGAATACTAGCCTCGTCATATAGATTACCAACAAGGGTAAGGCTTGTAGGGTGTTTTTCCTTATCCAATCCTGTTGGGATTGCAATTGCCGGATGCCCGGTAAGGTTAGTAATGATCAGTTGCCTATTGCCAAAGGAAGGAGAGATAAGGACATCATAATCCTTCATGATGTCCTGCATTTTCTCAATAAGGACTTGCCGGTGTCTATTTGCCTGCAAATACTCCACTGCAGGTATAAAACGGGCTTGCCGCAACGAGTTTGCGCGTGATCGTTGGTCCTGTTCCACCATTTTATCAACATTTTCGGACCGCACCAGGTCGTCAAAGAAAGCACCAGCCTCGGCCCTTAAAATAATATCGAAACTTTCATAGGGGATATCCTCGGGCAAGGCTACTTCATGTAAATCTAGGCCCATCCTCTCAAAGGTGGCTATGGCTTTGCTTAAATTCCCCTTGCTTAACGAAGTGTCCTTTTCAATATCATTTTTCAAATAAGCAACCTTGAGACTTTGAATGTCCTTTTCAGGTTCAAATCCGTCAGGATAATCCGTTGTGGTTGGGTCTTTGGCATCTTTCCCGGTAATGATACTATAAACAATGGCACAATCCTCCGCACTTCTAGCCATAGGGCCTACCTTATCCATGGACCAGCTCAAACTCATGACCCCATGCCTGCTTACCCTACCGTACGTAGGCCGTAAACCGGTTATGCCATTGCGTGTACTGGGCGAGGTAATGGAACCTAAGGTTTCCGTACCCAGTGCAAAAGGCACCAAACCGGCCGAAGTTGCAGATCCCGATCCGGCCGAGGAACCACTTGCACCTTGTTCCGTGTCCCAAGGGTTTTTAGTCTTACCGTCAAACCAAACATCCCCGCGTGCCAAGGAACCCGACACCAATTTGGCAACAAGCACTCCACCGGCAGCCTTTAAACGCTCTACCACGGTAGCGGTCATATTGATTTGCTGGTTTCTGTAGGGTTCTGCTCCCCATGTAGTCTTATAGCCCTCAACCGCCATCAAGTCCTTAACGCCGTAAGGGATGCCGTGTAAGATGCCACGGTAGGTGCCATTGGCCAGTTCGTCATCCATCTTTTTTGCCTGGTCCAGAGCCAATTCTTCGGTAATGGTGATGGTGCATTGCAAAATGGGATTGTATTTTTTCAATCGATCAATAAAAAATTGGGTCAGTTCCTCTGAACTTATTTTCTTGCTCTTGATTAAGGATGCCAATTGAGGAATGGTATAAAACGCCAATTCCGATTTGTTATCTGGTACAGTAACATTCTCGGGAATTTCCCAATCTGGAAATCCTTCTTGCTCTTTTGGACTAAAGTTTTGCGGTATGGGATCGAAACGTATGGCTGGGAATACATCTGCGCTTAAGGTATATTTTCGTAAGGAGTCAAAACCCTCCCTATTCCGTTCAAGATAGGGGTATAGCGTGTCTATATATTTCTTGTCAAAATTCAGGCCTATGATTTTTTGAGATCTGATAACGTCCCGTTTCGTAAATTCTTTTTTGGAACTGGTACAGCTGCTTAAGCCAATAAGAAGTGCCATGAAAAGTAAATGGGTTCTTTTAAATAGAATCATAAGATGCGTAGATGGTTTTCAAAATTCGAATTTACGTTTTTTAGAACGCTTTTTCTACCTTGGGAATTCCAAATACACCAGATTTTTGTTTCTACCTTTAACAGGATCTTTTTATAATGATATCTTCATTTTCAATCATGTAACTTCCTAATCTCCCGCCTAAGGATTATCTTTGTTGTTTAGAATGAGTTTACATAATGAAGATAGAAAAGAAAGACATTTTAAAAGCCTTGGAGCACATTACGGTACCTGGTGAAGGCCAGAATATGGTAGAAAGTGGTGCAGTGACCAATATTCAGATTTTTGGCGATGAGGTCGAGGTAGATATCACCATCAATAACCCAAGCCTGCAGGCCCGTAAAAAGACTGAAGTGGAAATCCTTAAGATTATCCATCGCGAAGTTTATGAAAAGGCAAAGATAAAAATCAATATTAAGGTCGATAAGCCTGCCGCTAAGCCAAAAGTGAATGAAATAAAGGGAAAACCAATTCCCGGTATCACCAATATTATAGCGGTAGCTTCCGGTAAAGGAGGCGTAGGTAAATCTACGGTTACCGCAAATTTGGCCGTTACCTTGGCGAAAATGGGGTTCAAGGTAGGGTTGTTGGATGCGGATATCTATGGACCTTCAATGCCCATCATGTTCGATGTGGCCAATGAAAAACCATTGGCGGTCAACGTGGGTGGCAAATCAAAGATGAAACCTGTAGAAAGTTATGGCGTAAAATTACTGTCCATCGGCTTCTTTACACAAAGGGACCAGGCCGTAATTTGGAGAGGCCCCATGGCCTCAAAAGCATTGAACCAAATGATTTTCGATGCCCATTGGGGCGAGTTGGATTTTATGCTGATCGACTTACCTCCGGGAACAGGTGATATTCATCTAAGTATCATGCAGGCCTTACCGGTTACGGGTGCCGTAGTCGTTAGCACCCCCCAAGAAGTGGCCTTGGCAGATGCCCGTAAAGGGGTGGCGATGTTTCAGCAAGATTCCATCAATGTTCCGGTTTTGGGTATCGTGGAAAACATGGCCTATTTTACGCCCGCGGAGTTACCGGACAATAAATATTATATTTTTGGTAAGGAGGGTGCTAAACATTTGGCAGAAGACCTTAAGGTGCCTTTCTTGGGGGAAATTCCTTTGGTACAGAGTATTCGAGAGGCTGGCGATGTAGGTAGACCAGCCGCATTACAAACGGCAACACCGGTAGAGTTGGCTTTTGAGGAGTTGACCAAACAGGTGGTTTCGGAAGTTGTGGGTAGAAATAAAAGCCTTCCCCCTACAGAGGCAATAAAGATTACAACAATGGCAGGTTGTTCTGCCGTTAAGAAAAAATAGGATGACACCAGAAGAACTAAAAAGTAACGTGGAAAAAGCACTGGAAGAGATTCGACCCTTCTTGCAGAGCGATGGTGGGGATATTACCTTGATTTCCATAGATGACGAACGATCCGTAAAAGTACGTCTAGAGGGTGCCTGTGTTGGGTGTAGCGTCAATCAAATGACCCTTAAGAGCGGTGTGGAAATGACCATAAAAAAATATGCCCCGCAAATAGACGAAGTCATTAATTTAAGTTAGAAGTGTGTTCCCCTCCCAAAAAGGGTCGGGTCGGGCTTTCGGCAGTCGCTTTTTTATTGCTTACTTCGGCTCCGCTCAGTAGCCAATAAAAAGAGCTTCAACAAGGCCTCTATCCCTAACCCAAAAGCGAATTTTTAAATAGATGTGAAAGAAGAATGATCGAGACAGATATACTAATAATTGGCGCGGGACCTACGGGTCTTTTTGCCGTTTTTGAAGCCGGACTCCTAAAATTAAAATGCCATTTAATAGATGCACTTCCTCAAGCTGGCGGTCAGTGCTCCGAAATTTATCCAAAAAAACCCATCTACGATATACCGGGTTTTCCAGAAGTTTTGGCCGGGGAGTTGGTAGATAATCTTATGGAACAGATAAAACCGTTTCAACCTGGTTTTACGCTAGGGGAACGGGCGCAATCAATAGAAAAACTGGAGGACGGTTCGTTTATCGTAACCACGAACAAAGGAACCCAACACCATGCGCCTATTGTTGCCATAGCCGGGGGGCTGGGTAGTTTTGAGCCTAGAAAACCAATATTGGAAAATCTTTCAAAGTTTGAGGATAAAGGCGTAGCCTATATGATCAAAGACCCTGAACTGTACCGCGATAAAAAAGTGGTCATAGCCGGTGGCGGGGATTCTGCTTTGGACTGGAGTATTTTCTTGGCAGACGTAGCTTCTGAAGTAACCTTGGTGCATCGACGTAATGAGTTTAGAGGCGCCTTGGATTCAGTGGAAAAAGTACAGGAGCTCAAAAATCTGGGAAAGATTAATTTGATTACACCCGGAGAAATTGTAGGACTCAATGGAAAGGATTCGTTGGAATCCGTTTTAGTACGAAAGATGACCGATGCGAAAGAGGATATTACGCTGGAGGTCGATGCTTTTATACCCCTGTTTGGTCTTTCCCCAAAACTTGGGCCTATAGCGGATTGGGGCTTGGAAATCGAAAAAAACGCCATAAAGGTGGACACCTTCGATTATCAGACCAACGTGCCCGGTATCTATGCCATTGGTGATGTCAATACCTATCCTGGGAAATTAAAATTGATTTTATGTGGTTTTCACGAAGCGACCCTTATGTGCCAGAGTGCCTACCAAAGAATATTTCCCGACAAAAAATATGTAATGAAATACACAACCGTTGGCGGTGTAGAGGGCTTTGATGGAAGTAGAAAGGAAGCCCCGAAAGCTGTGGTCAAGTCCTTCGACTAATCCCATTAAATCCTTAAAAACAATCAGGTTTCAAGAAACCGGCCCACTAACCCACTAAATCATTAAAAGGACCATGTCCGATATCAAACTAAAAATAACCGACCGCGAGGGGGTACTACACGAGATTGATGCCCCAACCGATATGAATATGAACCTCATGGAGGTCGTACGCTCCTATGAATTGGCCCCGGAAGGTACCATTGGCATCTGCGGCGGAATGGCCATGTGCGCCTCCTGCCAATGTTATGTTTTATCGGAGCATGATCTTCCAGAAAAATCGGACGATGAAGAAGCAATGCTTTCGGAAGCATTTAATGTCAAGGACAATTCACGATTAGGGTGCCAATTGCATATTTCCGAAGCTATGGATGGCCTGGAAGTTGAGCTTGCTCCGGAGGAGCTTTGAGATGTCTCTACACGGGGTTATTACGACTAAGCAATTTTTTTGTTTGAGTTCGAAAGATAGGTCCTAGACTTTTCAAGCGATTACAGTTCAAACATATTTTTTTTAATTGCCATCAACGATCAACCCTTATATCCTCGCCTGATACGTAAACAAATTGTAATACCTACCCTCGGTAGCAATCAATTCCTCATGGGTGCCTTGCTCTGCAATACGGCCGTTTTCAATGACTAGGATTTGGTCCGCCTTCCTAATGGTGCTTAAGCGGTGGGCAATGACAAAAGTGGTACGCCCCTTCGTTAGTTCGGCCAAACTCTTTTGGATCAAGGCCTCGCTTTCAGTATCGAGATTCGAGGTAGCTTCATCCAAAATCAATATTTTGGGATTGGCTAAAACGGCCCTGGCGATAGCGATACGTTGGCGTTGGCCGCCAGATAGTTTTACCCCCCGTTCCCCGATCAGGGTTTCCAATCCGTCATCAAAGCGGTCCGTAAATTCATTGACATAGGCGGCTTTGACCGCTGCCTGCAATTCTTCTTCCGATGCATTGGGCCTTGGAAATAATATATTCTGGCGAATGGTTCCCTCAAAAAGGAATTCGTCCTGCAGAACGACGCCGAGGTGTTTTCTAAAACTACCCAAATTGATTTTTGAAATATCCTGACCATCCACCCTAATGATTCCCGATTGCGGATTCAGAAAGGTTGCCGCCAAACCGGCAATAGTACTTTTGCCGGATCCAGAACTTCCAACCAAGGCAATGACCTCACCAGATTTAGCCTCGAAACTAATGTTGTGCAAAACTTCCTTATCCTCCTCATAGGCAAAGGAAACATCGTCAAAAACGATATGTCCCTGAAAATTGGAGAGGGCAATGGTTCTGTTTTCCTCGTCGGATTCCGGCACCATGTTCATGAGTTCTTCCGTACGGTCCAAACCGGCCAGGGCCTCCGTTAGTTGACTTCCAATATTACTCATCTGTACAATGGGGGCTACCATGAGGCCCAATAGAAAGGTAAAAGTCAAAAAATCACCGATCGTTAGCTCGGCCATCATAATTTTATAGCCACCAATTCCCATAATGCCCGTTGTGGCCAAACCTAAAAGAAAGGTAGAGGAGCTGGTCATGAATGCCGTTGCGGTCAAACTTTTTTTTACGTTTTGGAAAAGGCGCTCCACACCAACTTCGAAAATTTTGTTTTCCTGCTCCTCTGCATTAAACCCTTTAATAACACGAACGCCACCTAAGGTTTCGGTCAATCTGCCGGTAACTTCCGCATTTATTTTTCCTCGATTCCTAAATATGGGGCGAATTATTTTAAAGGCTTTTAATGCGATCAATGCAAAAATGGCCAACGGGACCAGGGTAAACAACGTCATTGTCCAGCTAATTCGCAATAATAGAATTAACGAAACTATCGCCGTAATGCTCCCACCCACGAGTTGTACCAATCCCGTACCTATTAAATTGCGAACGCCTTCCACATCACTCATGATACGGGAAACCAAAGCACCGGATTTTGTGTTATCGAAAAAGCGAATAGGAAGGGAGAGCACTTTTTTTTGTACCTGGGCCCGTAGTTCAGAAATCATGTACTGTGCCTGTACACTCAATATTTTAGTCAGTAAAAAAGAGGTAACGGCCTGAACTAATATGGCCAAACCCACCGCAGTAACCAATATTTTTAAAAAGGCTACATTCTTATTCGGGATGATGTCATCCATCAAATATTTAAGGGACAATGGTGCTACAAAACTTGCGGCTTTACTGATAACGATTAAGACCAGGCCTATTAGGACCAATTTTCTTCGGGGCCAAATTATTGTTTTAAAGGCGGAAAGGATACTGACTTTCTTTTCGGGCATGAAGGGTTATTTTTAAAAGCTGCAAGGTACTTCAATTGAAACTAAAAAACTTTTTTATCAGGAATGCAATGTAAGTAGTTTCGTTGTTTGTGATTATATTGGTGACTTATAACAATAAATAGAATGAGATATTTATATTTTTTAAGCCTTTTAGTTTTTTTTTCCTGTACAGCGGAAAAGGCCAATCCCGAAGTGGAAAAATGGGAGGAACAAGCCTCTCACGTTGAAATCATAAGGGACGATTTTGGAGTTCCCCATATTTATGGCAAAACCGATGCCGATGCTGTTTTTGGCTTGTTGTACGCGCAGTGCGAAGATGATTTCAACCGGGTGGAGCAAAATTACATCTGGGCCACGGGCCGTTTAGCCGAAGTCGAGGGCGAGGAAGCGTTATATAGCGATTTGCGTGCGAAACTTTTTATGACCGAAGCAGAGGCAAAAGCGTATTATGATGGTAGTCCGGATTGGTTAAAGAAGTTATGTGATGCTTTTGCGGACGGTATTAATTACTACCTATACACCCATCCAGAGGTGCAGCCTAAACTTTTGACCCGTTTTGAGCCTTGGATGCCCATGTATTTTAGCGAAGGCTCCATTGGAGGTGATATTGAACGAATTTCGACCAAAGAGATAGCTGCATTCTACGATAGCGCGATGGAACTACCGGAACTTGAGGAATTAGAACTGGAAAAGGAAAAAGAAGCGGAAGAACCGCAAGGATCAAACGGTATCGCCATTTCTGGGGATTTGACCCAGTCTGGCAACGCTATGTTGCTCATTAATCCACATACCTCCTTTTATTTTAGGGGCGAGGTGCATGTCGTGTCAGAAGAAGGTTTGAACGCTTACGGAGCGGTAACTTGGGGTCAATTTTTCGTGTATCAAGGTTTCAACGAGAAAACGGGCTGGATGCACACCTCCACGTATACTGATGTAATGGATGAATTCAAGGAAACAATCATAAAAAATGAGGAAAACCTTTTCTATCAATATGGGGAGGAATTAAGGCCAGTCAAAAGTTCCAAGATAACATTGAAATATAGCGATGGAGGCGTACTAAAAGATAAAACTTTTCCGGCCTATAGAACGCACCATGGTCCAATAACACATATGGAGGATGGGCAGTGGACTTCCTCCGCCATGATGTGGGCCCCTGTAAAGGCATTGGAGCAATCGTTTATACGAACCAAGCAAAAAGGCTATCAGGGATTTCGGGAAATGATGGACATCCGCACCAATTCAAGTAATAATACGGTGTATGCCGATGCGGAAGGAAACATTGCCTATTTCCACGGCAACTTTGTTCCGAAACGTGATATACGATTTGATTATTCTGAGCCCGTAGACGGAAGTAACCCCAAGACCGATTGGCAAGGATTGCATACGGTTGACGAAAACATTTTGGTATTGAACCCTGCAAATGGGTGGATCCAGAATTGTAATTCTACACCATATACTTCGGCATTGGAATATAGTCCTAAAAAGGAAAATTATCCGTATTACATGTCCAAAGATCAAGAAAACTTTAGGGGAGTTCATGCTATAGAACTATTAACGGATAGAAATGGATATACCATAGACAGCCTTATTCAATTGGCCCATGATCCTTATTTGCCTGCTTTTAAAGCATTAATCCCTGGATTGGTTAAAGCTTTTGATGCACAACCAACTTCAGAATTAAAAGATGCCATTGAGGTGTTACGAGCGTGGGATTATAGAACTTCAAAAGAAACCGTTGCCATGACCTTGGGACATTTTTATGGAATGTTGAGTTATGCCAAGGGACATAGACCAGATGGATTAAACGGTATGGAACTGATTGAGTATTGGGGCAGTGATTCTCCCGATACCGAGAAATTGAACCTATTTCAAGAAACCATTACCCAGCTAAAAACTGATTTCGGAACTTGGAAAATGCCTTGGGGAGAAGTCAACCGTTACCAAAGGTTGAGCGGGGACATCGTGCAAAAGTTCAACGATAGCCTGCCAAGTAGGGCCGTAGGTTTTGCATCGGGTACTTGGGGCGCTTTAGCGGCATATGGGGCAAGGTATACCACTCCAGGAGCCAAGAAAATCTATGGCACGCGTGGAAACAGTTTTGTGGCTGCCGTAGAATTTGGAGAAAAGGTAAAAGCAAAAACCATTTTGGCTGGCGGACAAAGTGGTAACCCTGCATCACCTCATTTTGATGATCAAATTGATAAATATATTAATGTGAATTGGAAAGATGCGGCGTATTATAGGGAGGATGTACTTAAGCGTGCAGCAGAGACTTATATGCCCGGTAAAAGGAAATGATATTAATCAAATGAATATAGTTGATTGAATTTACTTATTGGAATCATTGCCCTGAAAATGGTAAAATATTCTTTATACCGGTATTTGCTGGCTCAAACAATGCAGGGTTCCAAAGCCCCATATTAAATCGATACAACTAAGACCTATTACTTCCCTATCCGGGAAACATTCAGATAGTAGGTTCAAAGCTATCCGGTCATTGGAATCATTGAAGGTAGGGACCAAAACGGCACCGTTTATAATCAAGAAATTTGCATAACTGGCAGGTAGTTCCAGTTCCTCAAAAATAATGGGTTTAGGCATGGGTAATTCCACAATATTCAGTAGTTTTCCATCTTCCAAGGTTGCCGCTTTAAGGCGTTTTAAGTTGTCCTGCAACGGCTTGTAGTTTTTATGGCTCCTGTTTTCTTCGACTACGGCCACAACGGTAGTTGAATTTACAAACCTGCACAGGTCATCTATATGCCCGTGGGTATCATCACCTAGCACACCTTCGCCCAACCAAATTGTATTCGTTATTCCTAAATACTCTTTAAAGATCGCTTCATAATCGTTTTTGGTGTAGCCTTCATTACGAACTTGAATGGATGGGTGAAGCAAACATTCCTCCGTAGTGATCAATGTTCCCTTTCCGTTCACCTCCAAGGCACCGCCCTCCAGAACAACTTTATTTCCTTTGTACGAGACTTTGGTTAATGGCACCTGAAGATAATCGGCGACCGTAGCCGGAACCTCTTTATCCAATTGCCAATTGTTATACTTGGCCCATCCGTTAAAATTGAAGTTCAGGGCCTCGGATTTTCCGTCCTTTTTAATAAGGATTGGTCCAGAATCACGCATCCAGCTTCGATTTGTTTTATAGATGATAAACGAAATTTTACCGAGGTCTACAGATGCCATTGTCAGGAAATCGGAGACCTTTTCCCTAAGATGGTCATGTGCCACGACTAGAAGTACATCTTCAAAAAGTGAAATTTTTTTTATGAATTCCACAAATGCCCATTGCACGGCTTCGTATTTGCCGGGCCAGTCTTTTCCGTTATGTGGAAAGCATAGCAATATTCCTTTTTGTGGCTCCCATTCTGCGGGAAATCTCCTATTGTTCATTTCAATTAGTCTAAGGCACGTTTCGTCAATTCCCCAAAAGCATCTATTCGCCTGTCGCGAAAAAATGGCCAGTTTTGCCGCACATTTTCTTGATGTGCCAAATCCACTTCGGCAATTAATAGCTCCTCCTTGTCGTTGGATGCCATGGCCAAAATCTCGCCTTGGGGGCCACAAATAAACGACTTGCCCCAAAATTCGATTCCGTCCGTGCCGGGGAGGTATTGTTCCAACCCAATTCTATTTGCTGCTGCAACATAAATACCGTTCGCAACGGCGTGGCCTTTCATGACATTCATCCAAGCCCCATATTGATTTTCGCCATAGTTGACTTTTTCAGATGGATGCCAGCCTATAGCCGTTGGATAAAACAAAACCTCGGCCCCTTTCATTGCGGTTAATCGTGCGGCTTCTGGGTACCATTGATCCCAGCATATCAACGTACCAATATTCCCTTTTTTGGTCTTAATGGATTGAAAACCTAGATCGCCGGGGGTAAAGTAAAATTTCTCATAAAAATGGGGATCATCCGGAATATGCATTTTACGATATAGCCCGGCTCGGGAACCATCGGTGTCTATGATGTAGGCACTATTGTGGTAGATGCCAGACATACGCTTTTCAAAGAATGGTACAACCAAGGCAACGCCCAATTCCTTTGCGATTGAACTAAATGCGGTGAAGGAAACTGCACCCAAGGGCTCCGCTATAGAGAAGTTGGCCACATCCTCACTTTGGCAAAAATAGTGGCTGCTATATAGTTCAGGCAAGCAAATGACTTCTGCCCCTTGGTTTGCCGCCTTTCGTATCCATTCCAAACATTTTTTTCTATTCTCATCGGCCGTATTGTCCAGATTTAGCTGAACCACCGCTACTTTATAGGTATTTGCCATTTTACTGTTCATTTGTATTTTCAAAGATATTAAAATTGAATGCAACGTTTTTTAGGCGAAGCCCACAATCTAGATGCACCATCCAGAATGTAGGTTACAAATCAACTAAAATTGTAGTGCATAGGTGATGTCTTATTCCTTGGTGACGATCAAGGTTGCTTTAGACCCGGAAGATAATAACCATTTATTGGAATAGAGAAGTTGTCCATTTTCGTCATAAACATCTACCTGGGCGGTATTTGGGGCAGATGATCCGTGATTGAGGGCTTCAAAATCAAGCTTATTGAAACCAGGTTGAAGATCTACATTTATGCCCTTGAAAGCGCCCGTGAGCAGCAAATTCGATTCCACTACCATATCGTTCATATAAATCTTAACACGGTCACCATCCACATACTCATGGTCTCGGCAGACAATGCCAATGAACTTGCCGTTACTTTTTATATCCCCAAGATACTGATCGGGAAAAAACTGTCCGGAGCCCCCCAAACGTTCACCGGGACCAATTCGTGGATCTATTTTCATTCCTGTACCCGCTTGTACCAGTTCTTCGTCTGGCAGCATTTTTACAGGGTTGGGATCTTTCATGTTCAATTGCGGTTGTTCTTTTATAAGGGAGGGCATTCGTAAGACGGGCCCGGCACTTGGCTTACCAATTGGGTCAATAGGATTCGCTGCTTCGATTTTAATTGGATTCGAAGTAGGGATATCCCCTTGCGCACTTACCATGTTAAATGCACATCCCAAAAAAATAAAAAAAAGAAAAATGTATTTCTTCATTAGCAGTGGTTGTAACAAATAAATAAAGATAACAAATACCCTTCCATAGGGACTTAAGGCTTCGTTAAAATGTTGTAGTGGAGATTCTTATTCGATGAACTTCTTTTTATTTAAGGTTCCTGTTTAAAAATTCTATAAAATTTTTATGCATGATTTTTTCGATATCAGATTCAGAATATCCTCTTGATTTCAATAAACCATGGACCTTTTGCAAATCGGCAATCGTATCCAGATCTGCCGGGCCCTGTTCTTTACCAAAACCACCATCAAGATCAGAGCCTATGCCCACATGATCACAATTACCTGCTAATTGGCAAATATGGTCAATGTTGTCAATCATTTGCATAAGGCTTACCCCTGCAGTTTTGGGGGTGGACACCCCGCGTTTCCAATGGGGGACCATCATCCAGGCATCTAAGACCGCTCCTATAACGCCTTCCCTGGCAATTATTTCCTTTATCTGTTCATCTGTAAATTGACGGTTATGCTCCACAAGTGCCCTACAATTGTTGTGGCTGGCCCAAAGCGGGCCACTGTAATTCACCATTGTTTCCCAAAAACTGAGATCACAAAGGTGGGTAACATCCAAGATAAGGCCCAAGCGCTCTATTTCCTTTAGCAATTCCCTTCCCTTTGTTCCAATACCACCACTAGAATTGGTACCATGCGCATAAGTTCCTGGGCCGTAGTGTGCCGGCCCGATAGCACGCAAACCCTGCTCATAGGATTTTTCCAAATAGGAGATGTCGATTATGGAATCTGCACCTTCTAAACTTAACAAGTAGCCGATGGGCTTTTTTTCCCCATCGGTTTCCCAAAGCTTTAGATGCTCCGCTAGTTCCTTTTTATTCTTAATCTGGACCATTTCCCCAAGGGTTTCCATGCTCCTGTACCAAGCCAATTGTCCTTGGGTATGGGCCCAGGCCTGTTGTGGAGATTTCCAACCAGGAAGGCTGTTGTCCTTATGTACATAGCGGGCAATTTGGGTGGCCATACAAAGGCCAATATTCCCCTTGCGCATGGCGTCTAACGAGACCGTATTGTTACCACGATCAGGTTTGTCTGTCATGCCAAATTCGCTTTTTCGTATTTCATCTACGGGCCAGGTAAGGTCCCTGTTCCACTCCATGGCGTTCATGGAGAGGTCTAAATGGGCATCGAATATGAACATCTAAATCGTCATTTTATGATTTCGGGCAACAACATCCCAATGATCTATAACTTCCCCATCCTGAACCACCACTAAGGTGTCATACTTTGCTACAGTGGGGCATATATGTTTGGGAATTGCATAATGGATATCCCCAACCCCAGGGATATTAAGATCGTCGTATTCCACAACAAGGTGTTCTTCAGACTGGCTAATTTGTTTACCGTGTTTTAAGGTTAGGAATTCAATCCTTGGAAAGCGCATTTCCGGTGCAATGGACTTATGGCCCAAATCAAAGCAAAGTATGCCTGTAGTGGGCTTACTTAAAATTCGGGTCAATAGGATCGCTGCGGGAAGAAATCCCATTTCGGGGAAAAGCCCACCGTAACCGGCGTCCCATAATAAGGTGGTGCCTGGGCTGGCATCAACACCTTCCCTTTTGCAATGAATGGGAAAGGTGGGCGATCCACCTGCTACTATTTTAGGGCTGGCTATACCGCTATCTTCAATATTTTTCTTTAGGGTTAAAACGGTATCAAATGCTTCATTGCATTGTACCTCCCTAACTTTTGGATCCGTATTTCTAAAATGCCCGTCATAAACATGAAGGCCCTCTGCTATCAGGTTTGGGTGTGCATTCAACTTGGTGTATAGTTCAAGAGCCTCTTTATCCGGCGCTATCCCCGTCCTGTTCATCCCATTATTGATATCTATCCAAAGCCGGATTTTGCTACCGTTTGCCTTGGCCAAACTCCCAAAGATGGAGAGCATACCCAAATTATCTACAAGCGTTGAAAATCTTGAGTTAGGAAATTTTTTCTCTAATTCAAGAAATCGTTTTGCATTGGGGCCAATGGGCTGCATAGCCAACAAGATATCAGGGGCCTCACAATTTCCCAAAAGTTCAGCTTCCGCAATAGTGGCACACTTAAATTTTTGGATACCGCGGGCCATTTGCATCTTAATGATGTTCGCATTTTTGTACGTTTTTACATGCGGCCGTAAACGTTCAACGCTTCCTATCATAGAAATCATCAAATCAATATTATGTTGAACTCTATCTGGATATACCAATAGGGATGGTGATATTACCTCCTCAGGACGGTTCAATGCATACCATTTCTTTTTTTCCATACCCTTAGCGATGTAGTTCAAAATGGGCTTCGATTTCAACGGGAATGCCCCCTGGGAGGATCATGCCTACGGCACTACGAACACCTACGCCATGATCGGGACCAAAAATATCGGACATTAATTCACTAAAACCGTTGATGACCAATGGTTGTTGTCCGAAATCTGGGGCAGAATTGACCATGCCCAAGGTTTTTACAATGCGCTTTATACGATCTATGTCCCCAAAATGTGTTTGAATGGTAGATAGCATGGTCAATGCTACCTGCCGCGCCGCCGCCTTGGCATCTTCCAAATTCATGGTGTCACCGGCACGGCCAACGATTAAGGAGCCGTCCGTTTTCATAGGGCCCTGACCAGAAACATATAAAAAATGATCTACGACCAGTACAGGTTTATATAGCCCTGCCGGGGGTGGGGCAGGAGGCAGAATTAATCCTAATTCCTTTATTCTTTCTGATGGTTTCTTTTGCATATGATTTCGTTTTAAATAAATAGATCAATGACCAAAACACCTACAAGGCCCATTACGCCTACCGTGGTTTCCATAACCGTCCAGCTTTTTAAGGTGTCGTTGACCGAAAGGTTAAAATATTCCTTGAACAGCCAAAATCCACTATCGTTAACGTGTGATAACATAAGGCTTCCAGAGCCAATGGCCAAAACCATCAGTTCTGCGCTTACGCCTGTTCCTTGTGCAAGCGGCAGAACAATACCTGCGGCAGTTAGCCCAGCAACTGTAGCAGAGCCAACGCAGACCCTAATGACAGTAGCGATCAACCAGGCCAAGACCAGCGGGGAAATTGAAGACCCCTGAAGCATCGCCCCAATATATTCACTAACCCCACTATCGATCAGCACTTGTTTTAGGGCGCCAGAACCAGCAATAATCAGAAGTACCATTGTTATACCGGTGATGGCGCTGCCTACAGAATCCATAACCTCTTTCATTGTTTTACCGCGACCTAGGCCCAAAGTATAGATAGCCACCAATACCGAAATTAACATGGCAATGGCAGGATTCCCCATAAACAACAGTATATCTTTAAGGATAAAACCATCGGGCAATGTAAAATCTGCCAAAGCGGCAATAGCTATAAGGATTACAGGTAAAAGTGCACTTATAATGCTGTTGGCCATGCTGGGCATTTCCTCTTCTGTTAACACCGTAGGGTTCAAAAATTCTTTTAGCGGGGAAGCTTTTATATTTTTTAAAGTCCTTGAAAGTAAAGGGCCTGCAACAATGATGGCCGGGATAGCCACGATGATACCATATAAAAGGGTCTTTCCTATATCTGCGTTAAAAGTCGCCGCAATAGCGGTAGGCGCAGGATGGGGAGGAAGATAGCCATGGGTAACGGATAATGAAGCCAACATGGGCAGGCCTACATACAGTAAAGGAAGTCCGGTTGCTGCGGCAATAGTGAATACCAAAGGTACCAATATGACAAAACCAACCGAATAGAACATTGGTATACCTACAATAAATCCCGTAAGGACAACCGCCCATTGAATATTCTTTTTTCCGAATTTTTCTACAAGTTTGGTTGTAATACGTTGTGCCGCGCCACTATCCGCGACCAACTTGCCAAGCATGGCTCCCAAGCCCAAAATAATCACCAGAAAGCCCAAAATATTTCCAATCCCATTTTGTATGGAATCTACTACACGTAACGGTTCCATGCCTTCCGCAATCCCCACAAATAAGGAAACGATAATGAACGTGATAAAGGCATTGAGTTTAAAACGGGCAATCAGAATAAAAAGAAGCAGTATTCCTAAAATAACAATAAATAAAGGCATGCTGATGAACTAATTTAGTTGTAGCACTACAAGATACCATAATTTGGGAAGGTGCAATAGTATTTTAATAATTCTAACAACTTAGCGGTTTTTAATTTAATTGGATAAAAATATAGGGTATGTTTAGTGAATCCTTGCTTTAATTATTTTAATATATTTAAGATGAGGTTGCTATAGCGGATGTTATTCAATTTTAGCAATCAACGACCAAACCTAAATTATAGCAAAGATAGATAAAAGACAGTTTTTAGGATATGCGGGTAAAGCCGCCATGGCCCTACCATTTCTACCTTACCAGATGGAAGCGGCACCAGAAAAGCATTCAAAAACCTATAAAGCCGTTACTGATGAAGCATTTTGGTTACGCATAGGGGAAGATTACCTGCTAAAGCCAGACTATATTAATCTGGAGAACGGGTATTACAATTTCATTCCCCTACCTACCCTAAACAGTTATATAGACCATTTGAAAATGGTAAATTATGAAGCCTCCTATTACATGCGTACCGTGCAATGGGAGAATAAGGCAAAGGTGAGCGATAGGTTGGCGAAATTTGTAGGAAGTACATCGGAAGAGCTCATAATTACAAGAAATACAACAGAATCCCTGGATTTAATTATAGGGGGTTTCCCTTGGGAAAAAGAGGACGAGGCAATCTATGCCTTACAGGATTATGGTTCCATGAAAGATCATTTTGAGTTAATGGTCCGGAGATACGGAATAAAAACAAAAGTGGTTGATATTCCCAACCATCCAGAATCTGATGAAGAAATAGTTGCTTTGTATGAGAACGTGATTACCCCAAAGACAAAATTGCTGATGGTGAGCCATATGATCAATATTACGGGACATATTTTACCGGTTCGTAAAATAAGTGATATGGCCCACAAATATGGTGTAGAGGTTTTGGTGGATGGCGCACATTGCATTGGTCATATTCATGTGGATATAAAAGAATTGCATTGCGATTATTATGGTTCTAGTTTGCACAAATGGCTTAGCGTGCCCTTGGGTTCTGGAATGCTGCATGTAAACAAAGAGAAAATCATTAAAATACGGCCCTTGTTTACAGATTGGAATGACGCCATCGATAAAATCCAACGGCTGAACCATACGGGCACTTTGCCCGTTCATACAGATTTGGCCATTGATAATGCAATTGATTATTTGGAAATTATAGGCATTGAACGCAAGGAAAATAGGTTGCGCTTTTTACAAAACTATTGGAGTGACCAATTAAGGGATGTTCCAAATATCATCGTAAATACTCCCGTTGAAACGCAAAGAAGTTGTGGCATTGCCAATGTGGGTGTAACCCATATGCAGCCGGCAGATTTGGCCAAACATCTATTGGATGATTTCAAAATTTTTACGGTCGCCATAGATTACGCCAATGTACAAGGCTGCCGCATTACGCCCAACGTTATATACCACTACAGCGGAGTTAGATCAGTTTGTAAATGCCATGAAAACCTTGGCGAAATAGGCCTGATTATTTTGGAATATATTCCGTAAGCTTACGTGGGCCTTCCAATAAAATACGCACTACGCGTAGGGTTCCGTCATCTGTAGTATTGATTTGCCATTTAATCAAGGAGATATTGCCTTTTTCAATTTCTATTCCGGTAATGCTCCTAGGGTGTACACAGCTACCATCGTTGAAAAGGGGGATATCTCCGGGTTCAGGAAATCGCGGTCTGTGCGTATGGCCTACAACGGTAAGTATTAAATTGTTCTTAAGGATCCATTTTTTTATACGTCGCTCCAGCTTAATGAGTTCCTTGTAATTTTTTGCAGGTGAAGTTGGATCGGCAATGCCCCAAACCTGTAACGGTTTCCAGAGCACGCGTACCAGAAATCTACCCCAACGCCAAAACGTATAGTTCCACCAATCCGCCTGGTGGCCATGTGTTAGAAATAGTTCCTGTTGGGTCTGTTTATGTCTTAAAACTAGGGCTTCGCTGTACGTTATTCCTTCAAAAAGCTCTCTTGTCCTTGTCATCAATAGGTTCGTAATAACTGGATAGGTTTTTTTTTACATACGCTTCATCCTTATAGACCATATCATGGTTGCCCCAAATCATATGGAGCCTATTTTCTAGATGAAATTTTTTCAACAGTTGAAAAACGTTCTTATGGGCCTCAAAAATAGATTCAAAGTGAATGTTTTCCCAAAGTTCGTCACCATCACCCAGTTCACAGTAGGCAAAGCCTTCCGTAAAGTAAAATTTAAGGGCATGGAAATAGATGTTTCTGTTGTTGGCAAAATCATCTGCAAAACTATTATCCCCCCTATGGCAATCGCTAAAAAGAATGAATTTGGAAGTGTCGTCAAATTCCAGGATTTTAGCATTTTCATAAGCGCTGGAGAGTCTACTATCCGATGACATGGGCTATTTTTCGTTAAATATCCGAAAATCCCGGCAACCAGAGAGAGCCACGCCCCTAAAATAATAGGGTATCTTTTGTAACTTTACGGCAATTTAGGAGACTAATTGCACTATGAACGAGCTAGATAAAAGGGTATTGCCAATGAAGCACCTCATAAGTTTCGACGGACTTCTAAAGAAGTACGAGAAACAATTAGAGGGCAATGATCCTTTTTTGGCCGCCACCGCCAAACGTATCTTGGATGCCCAAAGCGATTATCCTATACTGCGTGATGGTTTTACCGATTTTTCATTGTTGGAAAAATATAGTGATATCATAGATAAAATATTGCAGGATACCTTTACCGATGCACTGAGCACCAATGAAATAAAAGTCGCCACCCTGCCATACCGCGACGTCCTAATCAAAACATCTAAACGATTTCAGCATATCATAAAGGAAGCGGGCGAAGCCTATGAGCCAGAGCTGCGCAATCCTGGTGATGGTATGGATTATATCATGAGCTGCGTCGTTATCCTTAATTTTTATTATGGATTTGAACTCGACTTTAGCCGGCCCTTCTTTTACGATATACCGGATGCTAAAGGGGTAATGCGCCATTATCGAATTTTGTACAATGCAGATTTTATAGATGTTATTCCTACCGATAAATCAAAGGAAATTACGGCAGAGGATGTAGATGAATTATTGGAAAACCCGAACGACCTTGAACTATGGATGGATAAGATTCCACCAGATAGTTTTATTTCAAAAGGATTCGTAATAGCCAATATGTTCGATGTCACTATAGAGCAAGCTATTTCTGACATTAAATCCAAACTCATTTCCAAGGACCATTTCCGTACCGGAAGTTTTATGGAAGAGTTGCAGGAAACATTTAAATCGTTTTTTAAATTACCCAATATAAAGGTGGGTTTTGCATCCTACAATGCCAAAAATGACCAGTTCGAAGAAATCGCCGGTATGGGCTTTGAAAGTTTTTTGCTCAATGGGGAACAGCGTCTTCATTGTAAAAATGCCTTATGTCAAGCCTCCTATAAAAAACTGATCAAGGACAATACGTATTTCTCCATTACGGATGTAAATAGGTTTTACGAGTCTTCGGGTAAAATTGAACCGTATAAAGGTTTGAAGGAACAGCAAATACAGAGTGCAATTTTTGCGCCCATAGCCAGTAACGGTAAACTTTTAGGGGTTCTGGAAATTGTGTCCGAAAAGAAAGGGGTGCTTAATGGAGTCAACGCCCATAAGCTTGATGATGTCATGCCCTTCATCGTTTCTGCCGTTGTCCGCACGAAAAATGAGGAAAACAATAGAATAGATGCAATCATACAGAATGAATGTACCTCTGTACATTCCTCTGTTTACTGGAGGTTTGAGGAAGAGGCAAAACGGTTTATTGCCGATCAATTGGAAGGCAAGCAGCCAACGTTTAAGGAAATCGTTTTTAAGGACGTACATCCTTTATTTGGTCAAATAGACATCAAGGATTCCTCAAAGGCCCGTAATTTGGCTATACAGCGTGATCTTATGATTCAACTTTCGGAAATAAACGATGTGTTGACAGCTGCTTTTAAGAAGAAAAAACTACCCGTTTATGAGGAGCTCATCTTTAGGGTAAACAACCACTTGGAGAGCATAAAGGAAATGCTTTACACAAATAGCGAACAAGCCATTTTCGATTTTGTAAAGGAAGAAATAAACCCGGTTTTTGAACACTTAAAGAAAACCGATAGTGTTTTTGAAAAATTGATTTTGATCTACGAATCAAAAATCGATATGGGAACAGATTCCTATTATGACCACAGAAAGAACTATGATGAAAGTGTAACCTTGATCAATAAAAGGCTATCCGCCGTTTTGGATAAGCGTCAAGAGAGTGCGCAGGAAATGTTTCCACACTATTACGAGCGCTATAAAACAGATGGCGTGGAACATAATCTGTACATTGGGGCTTCTATATCCGAGAATTTGGAATTCAATGACCTTTACCTCAATAATTTGAGGTTGTGGCAGCTTCAGGTCATGTGTGAAATGGAGAACGTCCATTATTCCCTAAAACCGGAACTCCCCGTTCCTTTGGATGCCACCTCCTTAATTTTGGTCTATAATACCTCTTTGTCTATCCGGTTTAGGATGGATGAAAAACAGTTTGATGTGGATGGCACTTACAATGCCCGGTACGAGGTTATTAAAAAAAGAATCGATAAATCCTTTATTAAAGGCACAGAGGAGCGGCTTACCAAAAAAGGAACCATTTCCATTGTCTACTCACAGAAAAAAGATGAATTGGAATATTTACGGTACATCAAATTCCTTAAATCCAAGGGTTGCTTTACTGACAAGATTGAAATTGTAGAATTGGAAGGCTTGCAAGGCGTATCTGGTCTAAAGGCTATTCGTGCAGAAATTTTATACAAAAGAGACCAGGAATCTGAAAAGACCTACACCTACGAAGATTTGATGGAGGCCTTAAAAGAGTAAAAGGGCGGTCAATACCTCAAGTTTTCTTTCCGGACCATATAGTTTAAAAAACACGGCAAATGCAATAACGGATACGATCATGCCATACATGAAAATGGTATAGGTCCATCGTAGAAGTTTATATTTTCGGTTTAATACAAGGCCAAGATAATAAAGGTCTTTTGTAAGCGAGGTGTAAATGTAATCTTTGTCCTTTAGCATCTCTTCAATAGCCCATTCATATTCCGATAGCTTCATTTTATAGAAATTCCCAAAAAATAAAAGATTTACCTTTTTTTGCCGAACATCTTCTTTTGTAAACTCGCCGCCAGTGATATTGGGCCTCGTAGCAAGGACGGCTAAAACCATGGATACGATACCAAAGAACACGAAGATGACCGTTGGGTAGATTAAATAATCATTGGAAGGATTGTCCAATTTTGGGATTAGATTGGACAAGGCCAGAGAGATAATAATGGCGTTTACGGATAGTAGAATGTTGGCTTTGGTATCGGCAATATCACTAAGTGTAATGTGGTTTTTTAAGGTGACCCTAAATAAAGTCTGTATGCCGCGATCCGGACTTTCACCTTTGAATTTTGCCTTGAGCCGTTCTTTTTTTGCGATTTTCTTTTCGGATTTCTTTTCCTTGATCAGTTTTCTTAGATTTTTATCTTTCTTTTCAAGCCAATTTTGTTTCGCATAATCGGTGTAGAACCGGTGCTCTGTTCTGAACATTTGAATATTGCCGTTTACCCATTCCTTATGGGTAAAATCCCGTATTCCCAAAAGTTTCAATTCTTCCCGTAGAAGTTCTGTGGTTTCCAAATAGCTTTTTTGCGCAAAATGGGAAGAATCTGCATCCCTTATTATTTCTTCGTTTAGATTCGTGGGTACATGATACCGTTGGGTAGCCATGATGCAGGCTTTTATTTTTTCGATTTCGTTTGCATCGTAATTTCGTGCTTTCAGAAATTCTCCGGCAATGGCACAACTATTTTTTTCATGATCATTTGTGCCCTTAATGTATCCCGTATCATGAAACCATGCCACGAGTTGTAAAACCTCCCTTTCCTTATCCGATAGAGAACAGGATTCCGACAATTCTTTAGTACTTTTAACAACACGTTGCGTATGTCTCAGATTATGATATAAATATGCAGCATCGAGTTTGTTGGTAAGGAGCCTTTCCACATACTTCTTTGTCTCATCTAAGATATCGGACATAAAAAAAATTGATTAAGATTTCCCAAATTACGAAAATTTAAAGCGGGACCTGTTGCTATGAAAAATTATCACGCTTACTTATTAGTATTATTTTTAATTACCGGTTGCGCCACTATATCCACCAAATATGCAGATGATAAATTTGCCGTGGATGTAGCGGAATCAAAAGAAATTTCGCATACGTTTTATTTGATAGGGGACGCAGGTTTATCCCCTTTGGGAGGAATGAACCCAGCCCTAAGGATTTTTAAGGAGAAACTCGATAAAGCGGAGAAGAATAGTACCGCAATCTTTTTAGGGGATAACATTTACCCGGCGGGCTTGCCAGACCCTAAAGATTCCACGATAGCCTACTTGGAAGCCAAAAATCATTTGGACGCCCAATTGAAAACCTTGGATAATTTTAAAGGAAGGCCACTTTTTATCCCTGGCAACCATGATTGGTATACAGAGGGCTTAATAGGACTTGAACGAGAGGAAAATTATATTAAGGATGCCTTGAAACAGAAGAATCCTTTTCTACCCGAAAATGGGTGTCCTATAGATGTTATTGAGGTTGGTGACGATATCGCAATTATAACCATCGATACGGAATGGTACTTGACCAATTGGGATAAGCGACCCGACATGAATGACAAATGTGAGATAAAAAGCAGGGAAAAGTTCATGCTTGAACTCGAGGATGCTATTAAGGACTATAGGGACAGGACTACTGTGATTGCCATGCATCACCCATCAACCAGTTATGGTCCACATGGGGGGCGGTATTCTTTACGAAAGCAATTTTATCCTAAAAAACTTCCTTTTCCAATCCCTATTTTAGGTACGTTCATAAATGTACTAAGGCGTACTTCTGGTGCTTCCGTAGAGGATTTGAATAATAAGAGATATAATGAGCTTATGAATAGGATGACCACCTTGGCCCAATTCTCTGAACGTGTCATTTTTACATCCGGGCATGAGCATACGCTGCAATACATTGTAGAGAATAATACCCCGCAGATTGTGAGTGGCTCCGGCGCAAAGGAAGGGGCTACCCGGTTATTGAATGGGTCGCAATTCAGCACTGGCAAAATGGGTTATGCTACCTTGGAAGTGTACACAGATGGTTCCTCTAGGGTACGGTTCTATGGAGTTGGAGAAAACGGAAATGAAAACTTTTTATTTACGAATAGCGTGTTGCCACCTAAAGAAAACCCTTATAAAGGTGATTTTGGTACTGATTTCCCAAAAACGGTTAAGGCTTCCATATACACAGCGGAGGAAATAGATAAAAGCGGTTTTTTTAAAATGATTTGGGGAGATCGCTACCGCAAATATTATGGTACAAAGGTAACGGTGCCCACGGTAAACCTCGATACACTTATGGGTGGTCTTGAACCTGTAAAAAAGGGTGGGGGACACCAGTCGAAATCATTACGACTGCAACGAAAGGACGGCCGGGAGTATGTAATGAGAGCCCTTAAAAAAAGTGCGGAACTCTACTTGCAATCCATGGCATTTCAAGACCAATATGTCCTTGATGACCTAAAGGAAACATACACCCAGGAGCTGTTACAGGATTTTTATACGGGCGCACATCCTTATGGTCCATTTACAACAGGGATACTTTCAGATGCAGTGGGTCTTTACCATACCAATCCCGTGCTTTACTATGTTCCAAAACAACCCGCATTGAAGCAATACAATGAGTCATTTGGGGATGAACTCTATATGATCGAGGAGCATGCCGGTGACGGTCATGGAAATTTGGCAAGTTTTGGTTACGCCAACGAACTCAAAAGTACAGATAGTATGTTAGAGGATTTACGGGACGATGAAAAGTACGAAGTTGATAAAGATCTTTATTTAAGGGCCAGACTTTTTGATATGGTATTGGGTGATTGGGATCGGCATGTGGACCAATGGCGCTGGGCAGAGTTTAAGAATGAAGCAAACGGTAAAATTGTTTATAGGCCCGTTCCACGAGATCGGGACCAGGTCTATTCAAAAATGGGGGATGGGGCATTAATGAATGTAGCAACACGGATAATTCCTGCCTTGAAGCTTATGGAAGGCTTTACCGAAGAAATTAGAAACGTTAAAGGATTCAATTCTTCCCCAATGACCTATGTCCTGGATTTGGCATTATTGGGGGAAACCGAAAAAAAGCAATGGCTTGATCAGGCACAGTATCTTCAAGAAAATTTAACTCCCCCGGTAATCGACGAAGCCTTTAAGGCCTTTCCGGAAGAAGTACGCGACGAGACCGTAAAGGAAATTAAGACTATTTTGTTGGCAAGATTGAATACTATTCAGGAAACCGCAAATACCTATTATAATATTTTGAATAAATATGCGATAGTCGCCGGGACCGATAAGGATGATTGGTTTGAAATAAATAGACTGAACGATACGCAGACCGAAGTAAAAGTGTATCGCAATATTAATGGGAATAAAGAAAAACGCTTCTATTATAAAGTGTTTACAACTACTGACACAAAGGAAATTTGGGTATATGGTCTGGATGACGACGATATTTTTGAAGTATTTAATCCTTCAAATTTCAATGGAGTTAAGGTGCGTATCATAGGTGGTCAGAATAATGACATCTACAGGATAGATGGGGGCAAGAACGTTGCTTTGTACGATTATAAGAGTAAGAAAAATACTTTTGAGGAAACGGACGGTGCAAAAGTTAAATTATCCGATGATTATGAGTTGAATACCTACCGCCCTTTAAACTTACGGGATAGTAGGAACCAAATACTGCCTACCATAGGCTTTAATCCAGATGACGGTGTGCGCATGGGTTTTGCAAGTACCTATACCTATAATGGATTCAGGCAAAATCCCTTTACGCAACAACACACTTTTTCTGCATCCTACTATTTTGCAACCAGTGGTTTTGATATCAAATATCAAGGGGAATTTGCCCATTTGTTCGAAAATTGGAACGCAGAAATAATGTCGCGTTTTACCAGTCCAAATTTTGCAATAAACTTTTTTGGCTATGGAAATAATTCCGTGAATCCAGATGGGGAATTGGACTTTGATTACAATCGTGTTCGGCTAGAACAATTGGAATTTGCTCCTTCCTTGGTTTGGAGAGGACAGTTGGGGGCCAAAGTAAAATTTGGATTCTCCTACCAATCCATAAGTGTTGAGGAAACAGAAAATAGATTTATAAATACCTTCTATCAACAAAATGGACAGGAAACAAACAATGATTTTTTAGGCGTGCATGCTGGCTACTCCTTCGAGAATAAGGACAATGAGGCATTCCCAACTATGGGCATGGCAACTTCCTTACAATTGGGTTTCAGGGATAATTTGAATGATGAAGGTGGTAATTATGGGTATGTTATTCCATCCATAAGTTTCGATTATAAATTGGTTCCCAACGGGCGGTTGGTCTTGGCCACCAAGTGGAAAGCGCATTTTAATGTGGGCAATGGCTATGAGTTTTATCAGGCTGCAAGCATCGGCGGGTTCGATGGTCTGCGAGGTTTCAGGAACCAACGTTTTACAGGAAAAACGGCTTACTATCAGAATACTGACGTTCGATTTAGTCTTAAAAAGAAACGAACCCGTTTGCTGCCTATTGCAATCGGTCTGTTTGGCGGTTTTGATTATGGTAGGGTATGGTTTCCCGGTTTGGAATCAAGTAGATGGCACACCTCTTATGGAGGAGGGTTTTTCTTGAATGCATCAGACATCCTATCCATTAACACCGCATTGTTTGCAAGTGAGGACGGGGCACGGTTTACATTTGGTTTGGGATTCGGGTTTTGAGTGTGCGAAGTCCTACTTCAACAAGAAGGTGTATAAGTTACCACCGGTACCATGGGCACGCTCATCCGACAGCAATAGCGTAGAGTCGTTTAAAAAGGATATGGATTCTAATTGGGTTCTCGCACCAAGGTCTATTTCTTCTATTTTACCTTTTGAGAAGTCATCCCAAGTGAAGTCCGTAAAAACAAAAAGTTTCCCATAGCTGAGGGCTACAATTTTATCCGCCTTGGGTGATATATCGATAGCCGTAATTTGGCACAGCTTCCAATCCTTACAAGGAATGAATGACCCTACAAATTTAGCTTCATAGGTACCCTTAGTATCTGGAACGGTGTAGATGTGGGCTTCTCCATTAAACGGGTCCGATCTATTTTTGGTTACGATGAATAATTTGTTCTCGTGGTGAAACAAGGCCTCTGCATCATAAAATAAGCGGTCGTCTTTGGGTGGAAATTCTTTTTGATCCGGATAATGAAACGCTATTTGTTCCGCATCTATCTTATCGCCCGGCTCGGTAGTAGGATTTGGTAGTTTGTAGATGACCAGATTTTTACGGTAGTTTCCGTTATTTCCAATATCCCCTACGTATAGGTTGTTTTGGGCATCCTTAGCCAAATCTTCCCAATCATCATTATCGCCATTTTTTACTTTGAGGCTTCGTAGGATGTCACCTCTAAAATTCAACTGATATATTTCATCTGGGTTGCCGTTGTCCTCAATAAACCATACGGTAGAATCTCCATACGTTACCATACCCGAATTTTCTTCCAGGCTTCCGGGTAAATCGGAGAGTACTTTCAATTGCCCATAATTGGTACAAGAACTAAGGAGTAGGAGCAAATAAAAAAAGAGAAATCTGGGCATGAAGATGTTGTACGTTTTTAATTCTAACAAAGACAGTACGGCTTTGTAAGTATGCTTAACTATTTGGAAGCCAATGATTTTTGCATTTCCTTCATCTTTATCTTCGAATTCAATAGGCGACCAATCTCCCTGCCTTGACCAACACCAACCTCTACGGCAGCTCTATAATGAATTCCTCCATACATTCTGCTTATGGCCGCCTCATCGGCCGCCTCGTTAAAGGAATTAAAGCTTCTAATGGGTAAACCGTAGGGTACTTCCGTGTCATCCTCAAAGGAGAAATTATCGCCAAAAATGGATGTAAGTGCCGTACTTGCCGCTCCAGACACTACACTATGCCCACTTGTATACTCTGGGAAAGGAGGTGTCTGCAATATTGGTTTCCAATTTTCGTCGATATGTTGGTTGATGAGGGTCTCAGGCCTAATGAGGTTACTTCGATATTTTTCGTCCCAACAACTAATGAATGCATCGGCAATAGCCAAGGATGTTTTTGTATAGGCAAATACGGTTTCGTCAAAATCGCTATCGGTTTTTCTGCAGGCAATTTTAGTTATGCCGATCCAGTGGGCCCCCGGAGTAATTTTCTTCGTGGCAAACATAAGGTGCCCCCTGGTTACCGATACGTAAGGGTTACAATCCCAAAACTTAGCGATGGCAACTTCTTCTGATTCGTCGCCGTCCGCGGTAATTTTATTGCTGATTTCGTAGACTTCCAACAGCTCCTTATAGAAGGGTGAGTCCTTATCCATGGAGAAAGGAGGTGGAGGTACGGGTTTAAATTGTGCGGCAGAATCGAGGGCAAATGGTCTAATTTTATTCCAATGTGGCTCAATACCATCCATGTAAGCGGGCGGAGTAGGTTGCCAACGGGTTGGGTCATCCGTATCTACCGTAAACTTTGGCATTGTGCGTGTTTGGCTGTAATTATCGGTATTCATCCATTTTTTGATATGGTCTGCCACGGCAAGACCATATTTTTTTGAGGCCTCAAATTCAATTTCATTTTTAGACTGCCAACTATTGAATAAACTATCTTGAAGTACATCAAACGTCTGTTCCGAGAAAATAAGTTGCCTGCTTATGTTCATATGGGCGATTAGAGCCGCCAACCGCGGATTTATTCCTTGCACGGTATCTATTGCCGGAATGGGCGTCAATTCTGGCAACTGCCCCGCCAAGGAGGTATATTCTGGATTTACCTGGGCAATAATTTCGTAAGCCGCAATATTGGGATAGGCAAAAATTCTACTCGCAACAGGTGGTGAAAAAATATCATGTATCATGATTTCCACAACTTTATCGATCGAAGTGTGCAATTCTTCCGGACTTATTAAAATAGGTTCTTGTCTCGTTGCTTTAGAGCAGGAAATAATAAAGACCAGTACTAGGCCTATAAAAAGTTTAAAGGCTAAAGCTCTCATTATGTTGATACTATTGTTATTCATCTTATAAAGGATATGGGGTACAAAACTAAATAAATTTGTGGGGAATACACATGTTGCGGGATATTAAGATGCGTAATTGGACAAAATCAGGTTCTTTCATCGACAATCTTTTTATTAAACGGGGATTTTTTTAAGATAAAAATAACATTAGGGGGTCTAATTCTTAAAATATCCAATATATTTAACTGCAATATAGATTTCAATTTACACACAATGATAGGAATACTTTCTTTTTTGGGATTTACAATTCTAGTGGCGGTCATTTCATATTTGGCCACGCGCAAGACCGATGAAAAATCGTCTGATGGCTATTTCTTGGGTGGAAGAAGTTTGACGGCCGGTGTAATTGCCGGATCATTGTTATTGACCAACTTGTCTACCGAACAGATAGTTGGTTTAAACGGAAGTGCCTATACAGATGGCTTATCCGTTATGGCCTGGGAAACATTGGCGGCGATTGCTATTGTAGTAGCGGCCGTATTCCTGCTTCCAAGATATTTAAAGGGTGGGTTGACTACTGTGCCCCAATTCTTGGCCAAAAGGTTTGATATAACCACCAAGACGATAACCTCAGGATTATTTTTAACAGGATATGTGGTGGTCTTGTTACCTGTTATTTTATACTCCGGATCGGTAGCCATAAGCGGTATGTTCGATGTACCCACGCTATTGGATGTTTCTGATGAAACTGCATTGGTTATCTGTATTTGGGGTATTGGTATCATTGGTTCCATTTATGCGGTTTTTGGAGGTTTGAAGGCCGTTGCGGTCTCTGACTCCATCAACGCTATTGGCTTATTGGTAGGGGGTTTATTGATACCCATTTTTGGACTGATGGCCATTGGAGACGGCAGTATTTTTGACGGTTTGGAAAATCTGGTAAGTTCCAACCCAGAACGGTTTGATTCTACGGGGGAACCCGGTCAAGAAGTACCTTTTTCAACCATTTTTACAGGTATGATGTTGGTGCAACTGTTCTATTGGGGAACAAACCAACAAATTATACAAAGAGCCCTTGGGGCCAAGAATTTGGCAGAGGGCCAAAAAGGGTTATTGTTGGCCTCCTTTTTAAAGATACTAGGACCTTTAATTTTAGTGCTTCCAGGAATGATCGCATATCATTATTTTGAAGGGGGGCTGGAAACCAGTGATCTGGCCTATCCAGAATTGGTCCGCGCGGTATTGCCACGGCCTCTGGTCGGTTTTTTTGCAGCAGTATTATTTGGCGCAATTTTAAGTTCGTTCAATAGTGTGCTCAACAGTTCTGTGACCTTGTTTGGAATTGATATCTACAAGCAACATATTAATACGGATGCTTCTGAGAGTACAGTGGTTAAGTATGGAAAAATATTCGGTATTTGCTTAGCCTTATCGGCGATGTTCATTGCACCGCTGATTGCAAATGCAGGTAGTTTATTTAATTACCTTCAGGAAATAAACGGTATTTACAGTATTCCAATTTTCACTATAATTGTGGTAGGGTACCTTACCAAAAGGGTGCCGGCCATTGCGGCTAAAATTGGAATTTTGTCCGGTTCAATCCTGTATTGCATCAGTCAGTTTTGGTTGAAAAACACCTTTGTGGATGAAGCTTTGGCCCAAGCTGAAACTGCGGGAATAACAGACCCCTCTCGTCTTAAGCTAATCGAGGCAGAAGCGTATCCCCATTACTTACATGTTATGGCTATCTTATTCATTACGAACGTTATTATCATGCTCGTTATTGGCTATTTTAAACCACGTAAGGAGCCTTTTATTTTAGAATATACCAACCAAGTCTCCATTACTCCCTATAAATATGTTAATCAGGTAGGGTTGGGCATTTGCATTATCGTAGTTGGCATTTATATTTATTTTGCTAAATAAATATAGATACGGATAAGGTAGTATTGATTTTATTTGGGCAAGCTATTCATTTGCTAAAGGCAAATACACTTCCGTTTTCCACGAAAGGGCATTTCCACCCATATTGGGATTGTTATAGAATATTTCGATGGGTAGTGCCGTTACTTCAATATTATTTTTTTCGGCATAATTCAAAAGCACATACCAAGCCCTGTCCGAAGTAATATAATTACCATTATAAACGGCCTTTATGCCTTTCCGTTTTCCAAGTTTCTTGTATTGGACCTCAGTATTTTGCGGTACCGTTTGGTTGGGTAAGATTGGATAACCAAAATTATAGGCGAGACTATCTTTTTTTCTATCCCAAGAGGTTACCTCTAGCATTGGGGGACCATCTAGCTGTATTTGATTGTTGGCGAGTAATTGACCTATAAAAGTTGAATTTTCCATCATTCCCTTTGCCTTTTCTATTTGTGATTTTTCTATAGGGATATAGGCTAAATTTTTCTCGGGTATTTCTTCAATGCCAACAATCGTAACCTTAAAGTTGTCTACATGTTCTTTTAAAACGGTCATGAAGTCATAAACTCTATTTTCCGCCCCTTTTATAAAATCGCTCTTGACAAACGGTACGGTAAGCCTATTGATTAAACTGTTTTTGAGGTTGCTATCTGTAATAGCTACTGAAATACTGGAGGTTGAATCTGTCAATGCATGAATCGTCCATTCATATACATGCAGGGAATCAGCGATGGATAAGCGCTGTTGTAAATGGTTTGAATCGCCTATTTCCTTTAATGCTAATGAATTATCCAAGCCGTTGCTCCATAGTTTGATGGATTGGTTCACTGTTGCAGGAAAAGTATTGGATTTGAAGTTGATGGTATAATCAGATTCCTTTATAAAAAAATACCATATTAAAACTATAACCAATACCGCCGAGAATATTTTAAAGCCCTTTTTCATTCTACTCCTTTATTTTATAAGTTCTCTAAATTAATATTCAGTAATTCGATATAGTTCAACGGGTTCATCGTTGAAAGTTGCTAGCAAGTAGGGCCTGTTTTTAACCTGTATTACGTTCAAATGACGTACGGACTTAAACATCAAATTCAACCCTAAGACATTACCAAGAACAGTATCTCCCTCATTCTTTAAAAGTGCCCCTGGGAATGAATCAAACCTGCCCTGGTATGGCTTTACGCCAAAATAATTTCCTCCGATCAATACTTCCTCGGCACCATCATTGTCAAAATCGAATTTCAAGAAATCTGTCAATGGAGAAAGTTGAAGTTCCGATTGAAAGGGAACGAACGAAAATGAGCCATTTTCATTTTTTAAGTAGCCCGATTTCAGGGTGTTTACAGTTCGTACCTGGGCGTTTTTCAATTGTTCCTTATTCAATATTTCCGTTATTGGTTTTCCGGCAAAAGATGCATAGGAGTTAAAGCTTTTTCGTAGAGAAACCAGTTGACTTGATAGCTCATTGAGGCCGTCTAAAGGGTAGTATGCGTTGTCCTTATAGGTACAAACGATGGTTTCCGTAGCTCCATTAGAATCAAAATCACTATAAAACATTTTCATAGGATTAGCTTCGGAGGCGCTAAATTTGGAGTTGGTACCCCAATTGCCCAACAAATAGTCCTCATCCCCATCTCCATCAATGTCAAAAGGTTCTATGCTCTGCCATAGACCCGATAAGGTATTTGCCTTTAATTTTGATATTTGTTTAAATGTCCCATTCTCATTTTTGAAAAATTTTGGCTCCATCCACTCCCCAACGATGATGAGGTCTTGTTTACCATCATTGTCAAAATCAGTTGCAATAGCGTCCGTTACCATTCCTAAGGATTCAAACGGACTAGGAACTGCTGCGGAGAAACTACCCTCAGTATTAATTAATAGATATGAATTTGGCAAATTCCCAAAATCTGCGGATATAGATTCATTCCCTATAAATAAATCCAAATCATTATCCCCATCCACATCAATTGGCACGATAACAGCCGTATTTTCATAGGATTCCGGAAAATTGTTTTTTTCAACAGCTACGTCGGTAAAACTATAATAGCTATTGGTCAAAGGCGGTGCGCTACCGTAAAAATCCGCACCTCCCGTACCAATAATCAAATCAATGTTTCCGTCGGCATTAAAATCCTCAAGGATAGCGCTTATGTCCTCCTTTATGGAGTCTTTTGCCAAATTGGGATAGGATTCCCTTAAAAAAGTACTATCCTTCTGAATGTAGGTAACGGAGGGAATAAACTTTGATCCACCAAAGAATATATCATCCTTACCGTCCTTATTTATATCCGCAATGCTGACCGCTGGGCCTCTATCCGATAGCTGATAAGGAATAAGTTTCTGACGATTAAAATCAGTATACCTGTCTTCATTGTGGGTGAAATCGATACCTAAATTTCCCTCAATCTTTTCAAACAGGGGATTCGTGAGTGGCGCTAACGTTTTATAATTAAATGGTCTTTCACCATCTGGTTGCAGAACTAGGGTCTGATTGGTCTTAACATCCTTTATAATTTGATAAGATTTATTTGGCCATACAATTCTAAGGGAGTCAACTTTATTGATTTTCCCGTATCCAAAATGAATTATTGGCTCCGAAGAGGCCTGAAATCCCCTAACCGTATACAGTTCCTTAAATTGCTGCACTCCATTTGCATAGGAATAGACTTTTGTTCCTATTCCATATTTGTTGTCTTTGGTGTAGTCAAATTTCAATTTTAAATATGTAGCCTTTGAATCGGTTAAATTCTGATAAAGGGTAATCCCTGTATTTAGGTTGTTGGTAATGATATCCAAATCGCCATCGTTATCCAAATCGCCATAGGCGGTAGCGCCGGAAACAATCGTATCCTGCGGAATCCAATTTTTGGATTGATCGATAAAAGGCATCTTTTTGGAACCTTGGAAAATCCGGTTTCCAACATGGCCAGAGGGCATCAATTCAAGCGCTTTGTGATCGATTAAATTGGTATTGTTTATTTTCTTTTTGATGTTTTCATTGGATAGAAAGTTAATATAATCCAAATCATTGGGCCGCTTTGGTATCCCGTTGCTGATGAATAAATCTTGTTCGCCGTCTTGATCATAATCACCAAATAACGCACTCCAACTCCAGTCTGTGGCAGAAACCCCACTTTGCAATGCTGTTTCCAAGAACCTACCATCCGGTTGATTTAAGAACAACATATTTCTGGTGAATTGATTATAGTATCCAAAATTATTAATCTTTAGTTTTTGAATCTGTAACATTGTCATCACCTTCCGAAGCCTTGAGTACTTTTTCATCATCAGGCAACATATCCAAGGAAATCAAGTCGGGTCGCCCGTCATGGTTTATATCCGCAACATCACTACCCATTGAAAATCTGGAGGTGTGCCCAAAGTTGGCTTTTAGGGTTTCGTTAAATGTACCATCCCCATTGTTCAAATAATAATAATCATCTTCATGAAAATCATTGCCAATGTAAAGGTCCGGATAACCATCTAAATTGAAATCTGAAATCGCGATACCAAGACCATAACCGTTGACTCCCCCAAATATGCCAGCCTCCTCACTTACATCCACAAAAATTCCGTTGTCATTTCGAAGTAGTTTGTCACCGGATTCGAAATTTCGTTGAAATCTGAGGTTTACGTTTCCAAAAGTTTCCTGCGTGTGCACGGCATGGTTGAGAAGATACATGTCTAAATCCCCATCAAGGTCATAATCCAAGAAAGCGGCATTGGAGCTAAAGGAATCGAAGTCCAGGCCATATTTGGCAGCGCTTTCCTCAAATGTTCCATCCCCTTTATTAATAAACAACTCATTGTGGCCATTAAAACCATTTAAACCAACCACGGCGCAAACATAGATATCCAAAAGTCCATCCCCGTTTATATCCCCCATTACGGCACCCGTATTCCAAGAACTGTTTCCTGCAATACCCGCTTTTTCGGATATATTTTCAAAGGTCATGTTGCCCTTGTTGAGGTATAATTGATTTTTAGTTTGATTTGCGGAAAGAAATATATCTGGAAGATTGTCATTGTTTATGTCTCCAATGGCTACACCACCTCCATTATAAAAATAGAGGTAGTCCAAAATATTTAGGTCATCAGATGCTGTAAGTTCGTTTACAAACGTAATGCCCGTTTCTTCCGAGCTAAGCTTTTTAAAAAGCGCACCTTCATTTTTTGTGGAACAACTGAATACTATAGATAGGCTCAAGAAAATTAATACCTTATTTCTCATTGAAACTATAGATTTTTGGAGCTTCATTATTAATAGCAGCTATTAAAAAATTATTTCCCATTTTGTCTTTGAAAAGTTGCAGATGTTTGACTTCCTCTTTGATAAAAAATCCACTTTTGGAATAATTTTGCCAGTCAAAGCCTAAATTTCCGTCCCCCAACAATACATTCCCGTAATTGCTGTCCAACCTAGAAAATTGCGGTTTAAATTCAAAGTTGTTCCCTGCCAATATAAGGTCTAGATTCCCATCATTATCCACATCTGCGCATTGGATCCCGCATATGCACGAAAATTGTACTCTTGGAGGTAATTCTTGTATGCTAAAGGAACCATTGCCATTATTGACCGCAATGAGGGAGGCAGCAATCGAAGCTTTTTTAACGATGGTATTAGCGATAACCTCTTTCGGGAAAAGTTCATCTATTGTCTTTTTTGCATATTCCGATGCTTTTATATTCTCTTTTTTGAGTGCTAAAATCTGGGTAGTCAATTCCTTTTTCTGATGAATTGGATAATCGCCCCCATTATAATTTTGGGTAACTATTTGTTCTATGGTGCCATCATTATCAAAATCGTTAACCCACATCTTCATAGGTCTATCTCGGTAAGGCTTATAGTGGATGTTAGTGCCCGAATTGCCGAGGATAAGATCTAAATCCCCATCATTATCCAAATCTTGGGCATCCAATGCTCCCCACCACCCATGTAAACTATCCAAATTGGAGTCATAGTAAGTAAGGCGCCTACCAGAATTTTTAAAGATTTTAGGAGTGCCCCAGTCAGAAACGGTTACTAAGTCCTTCTTACCATCACCGTCCATATCAAACCACTTGGCATCCGTAACCATGCCCGCATCCTTGAGGTCATAGGCTACCCGTTCTGTGTTATCCGTAAAGTTAAGATTGCCGTTATTGACAAGGAATAAATGATCAGGCTCCACACCAAAGGTGCCAACCACGCTTCTAGAACCCACAAACAAATCAATATCTCCATCATTGTCAAAGTCTGAAGGGGCTATTACCGCAATATTCTTATTAGCGCTTGGTAAATTTATTTTTGATTTTTCGAATTCACCATTTCCGTTGTTTAGATACAGGCGAAGACCATATGTGTTTTGCATCCCCAATTCATTGCCGGCATTGCCAACAACCAAGTCCAAATCACCATCATTATCGGCATCAAAGAATGAAGCTGTAATATCTTCAAGGTCTTTGTCTTTTTCAAAATAGGATTGTTTAGGCAAACTGATTTTACCCCCTCCTAGATGTAGGTACAATGCAGCGGATTGCCCTTTTGCACCACCAATAAAAATGTCCTCATTGCCATCCCCATTTACATCACCCACCGCCATAGCTGGGCCTTCTTCATCAAGGGATTTGTAGATCAGCCCCTCATTGTCAAAATCATTGTACTCGTTCTCATCATGGGCAATAAAATTAGAATTTTCAATTGCTTTTAAGAGTTCATCCGAAGTCTTGTCCTTGGGAATCGCATATACTTCCGTAGCGTCTTTATGATTGAAGACCAAATCTGAATTAACTGAAACATCAATCAATTTTTGTGTCTTATCATCGGGCCAAATGATGCGTATAGAATCTATTATTGTGCTATTGCCTAGTCCGATGGTCATTGGGTAATCTACAGACGATTGGAACCCTCTTGAGGGAATCAGGGTTTGGTCAATGATTTGGTCCTTGAAATATACCTTTGCGTTCGTTCCAATCGCAAACTTGTTTTTTTCCGGGCCATTAAATTTCAGTTTAATATAATTATGTTCCTTTTTCAACTGGGTATTATTCCTATAAACAAAGCTCTCCATATTCACGTTGTTTACCACCAAATCTAAATCACCATCATTATCCAGATCTGCGTAAGCCGCCCCATTGGATTTACTTGGAAGTTCAAAACCCCACTGCTTATTATAATTGGTGAAGGTAATATCCCCGTTATTATGGTAGGCATAGTTAGGTAAGGGACTCATTGGCATTTTATTGATGATAGAATCAATGGACTCCTTTCTACCCGTTAGAGCCATTTTTTGGATGATTTCGTTTGCGAAAAAATCCACAAAATCCAAATCCGTCAAATCATGGTTAATACCATTGGTAACATAAATATCCTTGTAGCCGTCATTGTCCATATCAAATAGAAGACCAGACCAGCTCCAATCTGTAGCCTCTACGCCGCTATAATAGGCTACTTCAGAAAACGAACCATTACCATTATTAAGTTGTAGCGTATTTTGGATATATTGTTGATGAAAATCCTTGCTCTGTTTTAACTTAAAAATATTGTAGCCTTCAAATTCCATGACCGATTTTACCCGTTGATCGGGTTCTGGAAGCATGTCCGTTATAAAAATATCCGATAAGCCATCATTGTTAATATCGGCGATGTCAACACCCATTGCAGACAGACTCAAATGATTTGTCCAATTTTTAATTTCTTCCGTAAACGTTCCGTCCTGGTTGTTTATATACAGGTAATCGCGCTCATAAAAATCATTGGAGACATAAAGGTCTGGGTATAGATCTTGGTTAATATCCGTAACCATTACCCCAAGCCCGAAGCCTATTAGGCTGCCATAGATACCCGCTTTTTCACTAACGTCTACAAATTTTCCATCATCGTTTCTAAGCAGCATGTCACCAACACCCTTGAAAATGTCTGGAACACCTTCCCAATCTTGTGCCCTAACATTTCTTTGTTCTGCGTATCCCAAACTGCTGACAGGGATATTGCTATTGTTCAAAATATAAGCATCCAAGTCGCCGTCCTTGTCGTAGTCAAAAAAAGTCGCATGGGTAGAAAATCCAGTTTTTGCCAAATTGTATTCGGCGGCTTTTTCTGTAAACGTCAAATCCCCGTTATTGATATAGAGGTCATTGTCATGATTGTTGCCCTCCATGTTGCCCGCGTTGCTGACGTAAATGTCTAGGAGGCCATCATTGTTTAAATCCACCATTACCACGCCCGTAGACCAAGGCTTGTTGCCCTTGGTACCCGAAACTTCCGTTATATCCTCGAACTTAAAATTTCCTTTATTTAAATAGAGGCGGTTCGGTACCATATTACCGGTAAGGTAGATGTCTGTGAGGCCGTCATTGTTGATATCGCCCAAAGCTACACCGCCACCATTATAAAAATTACGGTACTTGAATATGTTGAACTTTTTTTGATTTTCAATTTGATTCACAAAATCGATGCCTGTACTGTCTGGAGGTAATAAGGTAAATAATGTATCCTCTTCAATAGAATTAATTGGTGTTACATCCTCTTTGCATGAAAATTGGAGTAAAATTAAAAACAAAAATAGGGTATTGCGTAATCTGCTCATTTTAGTCATTGTAACGATAAAAAAAAGGAGAAGTGTTATTTCGGCCCACGAGATGGTATTTCTCGTTTCGGATTTTTATTTTATGAACTTCTCTAGAAGCTCCATGTATTTCTAGCATTTCGTATTTATTTTGGAACGGTATCTGGTTATCTCCAGAATTGTACAAAATTAACCCATGAAGCGCATCTAAGCGGCCTAATTGGGTACTAATTTCGAAGTTGTTGCCTACAATTAACAAATCCTTAAAACCATCGGAATCAAAATCTTCAGAAATGATATCGTGTATAGATGATATTTGGGCTATGGTTGGTAGTGGAAGTTTTGAGAAGTTGCCAGAGCCATCATTGATAAATATAGAACTCCGCAATTCAGTAACCTGTTTTTTCTGTGCTTTTCTTAAGGCGGTACTACCAAATAAGTCGTTTATGCTTGCTGATGCAAAATCCGAGTAGGACAGGAATTTTTTGTTCAAAAAAGGGAGTTGTTTCACCAATTCATCCTTTGAGGCGAAGGGGGTTTCTATTTCTTGGTGATAGTAGGTAATCACGGGATCGGTCTTTCCATTACTGTCGAAATCGTAATTGTAGAGGGTTATTGGATAGGTAACCGATGCTTCAAATTTGGTATTGGTTCCCCAATTGCCCGCAACCAGATCCTTATCCCCATCATTATCGATATCTAGTGATAGAACAGCGTTCCACCACCCAAAGGAGTTTAATAGGCCGTTATTGTTCTGGAGTTCTAGCGTAACACCATTGTTTAAAAAAATGGAGGGAGCCATCCAATGGCCCACAACAACCAAATCGTCTCTATTATCACCGTTGATATCTGTCCATACCATGTCTTTTACGGGACCGATGTGTCTTAGTGCCGGAGCTATTTGATCAGTAGCCTTCGTAAAGTTTCCGTTCCCATCATTGATAAAGAAAAAGTGTTCCGGGGTTTTTCCATAATTACTTGGTACCTGATCAGCTGTTAGCACAAGATCCAGGTCTCCATCAGCATCAAAGTCGTTGGCTGTAAGAGCGGAGGCATTTAGTTCTATATCTTGAAAAGCGATAGGGTCTTTGAGTAGTTTTCCGTTTGTGTTAGTGTAAAGTCTAGGTTTTAAGGGATTTCCGTTCAAAAATTCATTGCCCCCACTTGCCACTAGTAAATCTAGAAGGCCATCGCCGTTGGCGTCAAAAAATAGGCTCGCAACATCTTCGTTAATAGCATCCTCTTCGAAAAGTTCTTTTTGATAATCTTGAAAAGTACCAAGGCTATCTTGTATGAATAAGTGCGACGCTTGTGTTTTTGCTCCTCCTATAAAAAAGTCATCGAATCCATCATTATTGATATCGCCAACGGTGATGGTAGGTCCTTCATTGGAGCTGGCGAAGGGAATCAAAGGCTCTCTGTTAAAATCCAAGGTGGATTTCTCCTTATGGATAAAATCTACGAGGGATTGCTTTTTAGTATCGAAGTCGTTGGCTGTACGCTGGCGTACGGGGGTTATTGCGGTATCTTCTTCGTAATCGATCAATATTTCTTGATTGATGTTGAGCTTGCCTATTTTTTTTGCGTGACCGTTTGGCCATATTATTTTCAGGGAATCTACCATACTGTCCCTACCAAGGCCAAATAAGAGTTGGTTGGAGTTGGAGGATAAATAATTATTACTTGGATAGTGTTCCAAGACTTGAGTTCCTGATTTGGAATAGGCGATTAATTTGGTTCCTATTGCAAATTTATTTTTAGGTCCACCAGATAATTTAATTTTCAAAAATGATTTTTTCTCCAGAGTGTTTTCAAGGATAAAAACTTCCTGATTTATATTGTTGACAATAAGATCTAAATCCCCATCATTGTCCAAATCCGCATATGCGCTGCCGTTACTATACGTTGGTTCAGTCCCTATCCATTGGGCTGTAGTGTTCGCAAACGTTAAATCCCCGTTGTTTCTATAGAAATAGTTGGCAACTTTTTTTTCTGGAATTTCATCGATCAATGGCATATCAGAATCTTTCATTCCCGCATCTATTCTTTTTTGGATATCCGCATTGGCAATAAAATTCATATAATCCATATCATTTGTAGCGCCCATAATCCCATTGGTTATAAATAGGTCTTTGTGGCCGTCGTTGTCAAAATCTGCCACTAAGGGTGCCCATGACCATTCTGTGGCATCTATTCCGCTTACATTTGCAATTTCAGAAAAAGAACTGCCACCATTGTTTAGGTGTAGCGTGTTCTGCATATACTGGGGTGCAAAACCATTTTTCAAGTATTGGTTATAGATGGGATAGGCATATTCCAATCCTGAAGTTTTGTAGGTTTCAAGATCTTCAGGGAGCATGTCTACCGATAGAAGGTCAACGAAACCGTCGTTGTTTATATCTGAAATAGCATTACCCATTGAATAGTGGGTAGTATGGCCCATGATTAAATCATTTTCTGATATTACTTCCTTAAAAGTGCCGTTTTGCTGGTTTAAATAGAGGTAATCATTTTCAAAAAAGTCGTTACCAACATAAACATCGGGATAGCCGTCATTATTTATATCCCCAATCGATAGGTCTAATCCATAGCCAGATTTACCTTGGAATATCCCCGATGATGCCGTTATATCCTTGTAAAACCCGTTTTCATTGGCGTAAAGTCGGTCCCCTGAAAGGGAATCAACAAGCCTTCTTTGACTACCTTTGCCATAGGTTAGGTTGGGGTGAACGGAATGGTTTAAGAGGTACATGTCTAAATCGCCATCCAAGTCGTAATCAAAAAATGCTGCTTTGGTAGACAAACCGCTGAACGCTAAGCCATATGCTTCCGCTTTTTCTTCGAATACGGGATTTCCATTTGCATCAAGACCCTTATTTACGTAAAGTTCATTCCTCCCCTCCAAATTTCGATAACCGGACGCCCTACAGATATAGATATCCAATAAGCCGTCATTATTGATGTCCACTTGTGTTACCCCAGTGGTCCAATTTCCATTTTTGCTGAGGGACATTGCTGTTTCTATTTTTTCGAATTTCAATGTACCTCTGTTCATGAATAAAGATCCAGGAACTTGATTGCCAGAAAGATACAGGTCTACCAAATTATCGTTGTTGAAATCGGCCGCTACGACCCCTGCGCCGTTGTAATAATAGATATAGGTTAGGATATTAAGTTCTGGTGTAGGATGTAGTTGGTTTATGAAGTTTACATTGCTTTTTCCAATAGGTAATGAAATGAAAAGTTTGGGCTCCTCTTTCTTACATGAAACCAATAGTAGTCCGGTAAGTAAAAACGTTCTAATAAAAATCCCCATGGAGGTACTTAATATGGATTGCAAGTTAAATAAAACGCTCATTATTATAGGGCAAAGACCTTGAGATAGCCAGTTATTCTTGTAGTTTGCTCGGAACTTAATCGAGTTGGTTCGAATCGTTCTCAGTGGTCAAAGGTACCCATCAAGATTCTTTTTAAAATAAAAGCCGTCCTTATAGGACGGCTTGTATAAACATTTAAAACACTAGGATTAGTATCCTGGGTTCTGTACTAAATTTGGATTTGCCAATAACTGAGCTTGTGGAATTGGAAATTTAGTGTAGGTATCATTATTTATAGAACTCGCATCCTTAAACAACCAGTCCCTGCCATATTGGCCAAAACGTATAAGATCATTTCTTCTCCAGATTTCAGCGTAAAGCTCACGGCCTCTTTCGTCTATAAGATCTTGTTCCGTAACCGCTCCTAAAGGTGGAGCGTCTCGTATAACTCTAAGCTCATTGACCATAGCGGTTGCATCTGCTCCACTACGCAACATTGCTTCTGCTTTCATCAAGTGCGCATCAGAATAACGGAATACAATCTCGTGGTTTACTTGGCCGTTCTCGTTATACCGAGGATTGTACTTCAACAAGCGTATACCCGTAGTTTCATCATTATTGATGAAACTAGTTGCACCTGTACCGTCTTGAAATTCCCTTTTAAAGGTCAACGGAGCTCCCTGTCTATCATTTAGTGGTGTTCCGGTTGGGCCATATTGCTGATTGATCAAGAAACCAAAACCTACGTTGCTACCGTCAATAATACCGTCATCGTTGGCATCAAATGTACCATCCGCTCCTGTAAATGGCAAACCTTCGGGTGGTACACCACCTCTTCGCTCTTCCTGCCCGTCCAAACGAGTAACGCCATCAGCTGCGTATCGGTTTAGATTTTCATCACCTTCAAAAAGGTCGTAGTATTCTGCAAGGGTACTAAAGCCGTTCCAACCGCCCCCACTTTGAGCTGTAGAGTTATAATGTAATCCATTAAAAATCCGGTTACCGGTACTTGATTCCAAAGACCAAATAGTTTCATTATCAGCTTCTTGTTTGAAAAGGTCAAAATAACCGGCTTGTAACTCAAATCCGTCACCTGCTATTTCATCCACTAAAGAAATTACTTGAGCCATATCTGCATTATCAGGTGCAGTTCCTAAATAAACATGTTTATTCAGGAGCACCTTAGCTTTCAAATAACGCGCTGCAGCTTTATTGCCCGTAACTGTCGTGACATTTCCTGCCGCTACACTAGGTAGGTTGGCAATAGCTTGATCTAAGTCAGCAAGGATAAAATCAACAGCAGCTTGTCCTGTCAATACCTCTGGAAGTGTAGAGGATGGTAGTGCGGTGTCCCTAAACGGTACCTGCCCGTATAAATCCAATATAATCCACATACCAAAAGCGCGGTGCAAGCTAGCCTCGCCAATATCGTTGGCGGAAGGGTTACTGCGAGGGTCTAGTATTTGTGACGCCAATAATTGATTACCGTTATATTGGTTGAAAACGGTAATTACAAATTGGTGTTGAGGATCCCAGCTATGGCTGTGTAATACGCGCCATAAACCGTTATCTCCCCAATCTGCTCCCCTTGTAGGAACTAGGTAAGAGTCTGCGGTCACTTCACTTAGTGCAAATAAATTGGCTTGGTCACCGTATTGGCCGTTCAAGCGATTATACAATTCATCTACAGTGGATGCGGGATCTGCTAGCCCCTGGAAACCTTCACTAATGATGGAATCCGTTTCTTCAATTTCTAAATCTGTACAAGAAGACAGTCCTATCACGGATAGCGCTGTAAACATGTACATTGTTAATTTACTTCTTTTCATGATTTTCATTTTTTTTTAATTAAAAGGATGCATTTATACCAAAAGTAAAGGTTCTTGGATTTGGATACGCGGCCCAATCTATACCTCTAGAAGGTAATCCAGCGTCGTTCAATGTTCCGGTATTCGTTGTTACTTCTGGATCAAGACCACTATAATCCGTTATTAAGAACAAGTTTTGTCCGGTTACGGATAAACGCAGTGAATTCAATGCGCCTTCACCGCTTAAAGGTACGTTATAACCAATACTTAGGTTTTGGAAACGTACAAAATCACCTTTTTCCAAGAAACGGGTAGAAACGTCTGCCGATGATCCTGCATCTTCACCACTCGTAAGTACATTTTGGGTAACGTTTCTCGATATACCTATAGAACCGGCAGTAAAGTAACCATTGGCCGTATTATTGTAAACCGAGAATCCAAATTGACCTGAGAAAAATGCAGAGGCATCAAAATTTTTCACCCTTAAGTTTAAACTTAAACCAGAGGTGATATCAGGTAAACCATCTTCGTCAACAAAGGTCCTGTCGCCAAAGGCGTCACCTACACCATTCCCATCAATATCTGTGTAAATAGGGGTTCCATTGCCATCAAAACCTTCAAAGATGGGCATATAGTAAGAAAATAAGGATACCCCGGCTTGAAAGCGTTGTGCGAAAGCACCTGTAAGCCCTTGACCGTTAATAGGTCCTGCATCAATGATACCGGCAAAATCCTGGATTTCGTTTTGATTGTAAGCAATGTTGAAATCGGCAGAAAAATTTACATCGTTACTACGAATAAAGTCGTAGGAAAGCCCAAGTTCAACACCTTGGTTGAGAATAGTAGCATCTACATTACCAAATTGGAACGGGTCTACTGCCGGAGCCGCTGGTGGTGTCTGAAGCAACAAATCTGTTGTTTCTGTTCTATAGACGTCTAAACTACCACTAAATCTATCGTTGTTAAAACCAAAATCCAAACCAACGTTAAAGTTCAAGGATTCCTCCCATTTCAAATCTGGAACATCTGTGGCAACAATAGCAAGTCCGTTCGGGTTAATCTGTAAAGTACCATTTTGAATGGTTTGTCTTGTAAGTTCAGCAAAACGCTGCCTCGCAACGAAGTTGCCATAACCCAGACCATCTTGGTTACCCGTGATACCCGCACTTAGACGTAATTTAAGCGTAGAAACATTTTCACCTACAAAATCTTCTTCACTTAGCTTCCACGCAAAGGCACCGGATGGGAAATACCCATACTGGTTTTCAGGACCGAATCTTGAAGAACCATCCGCTCTTATTGTACCGGTAATAATGTATTTATTGTTGATGGAATAATTTGCTCTAGCAAAGAATGATTGTAGTTCATCCGTATTATCAAAATTGTCGAATACAACAGATTCTACTTGCTTATTAATAGAGGAAGGTACAGCATCTCCAGCTACAACGGTGGGGAGTAAACGGTTTACAAAATACCCGGCAGTTCTGCTATCATAATAAAATTGTTGAAAAGACCCACCAATATCACCTTGTGCATCATTAACAACATTTCTTAAATTCTCACCCATTTGGTTAAGGTCGCCAGTCGCAAATCCCTTTCCATTGGCATTAAAACCCCTGGTCTGGAAGTCTTGATAGGCATATCCTACTAAAACATCTAGATTGGAGTTCTCAAATTCTTTTGTAAAGTTTACGGTGGTTTCTAAGGTTTTGTTATCACGAATAAGTTCCCCAAAATAACCGAATCCAAAACCTTCCGCATCAGGAACGTTAAACAGGTCGCGTGATGTTAGCGATGTGTTTTCTCCGTCAGAATAATCCCAACCGGCATTTACTTTGGCGGAAATCTCTGGAGTAATCTTGTACTCAACCGATCCATTGATTAAAAAACGGTTGGTATTACTGATATTTTGGGTGCTTGCCAATAAATTCAATGGATTCAATTGATTTCCATCGGGTTCAAAACTTGCTCTACCCGGCCATGTAGGGTTTGCCGCATAGGCACCACCTATAAGATCACCACTTGCTCCCGCAGTTCCTGCTAAAGGAGCGGTTTGATCATTGATTCTTGATATGGAACTCTGTATTCCAACAATAAGTTTATCATCCAAGAATCTGTGGTTCAGGTTTAACCTACCCGTTATACGTTCCAGATCCGTTTTTTCCACAACACCAAATTGTTTTCCATAGCTAAAAGTAGCCCGTACATTTCCTTTTCCATAATTTTTAGCATAGGACAAGTTTTGGTTTTGGGATACTGCGGTTCTGAAAATTTGGTCCTGCCAATCTGTATCTGCACCGAAATCAACGGCAGATGCCGTACCACCAAATTGCGTGATGGCACCTAAATATTCGGAACGATTTAATAAATCGAAATCATTTGCCGGTCTTGCGATACTTAAACTAGAGCCAAATTCAAATACACCTTCACCTCCACCTTTACCACTTTTCGTAGTAATGATAACAACTCCGTTTGCACCTCTGGAACCGTAAATGGCTGTAGCGGATGCATCTTTAAGGATACTCATACTTTCAATGTCCTTAGGATTCAAGAAGTTTAATGGGTTTTTTGCGCCACTGTCTACCAAGCCCTACGTCCGCTCCCGATGCAGAAACGCTTTCCTTTGACAGCGGAACACCATCAATTACGAATAAGAGGACTATTATTTGCCCTTACAGAACCAGTACCTCTAATTCTTAATGCGATTCCTGCACCGGGTTCTCCACTGGTCTGTGAATTTGACACCAGCAGTCTTACCCTGAATCAATTGTTCCGGTGATGAAATAATACCACCGTTAAATTCCTCGGAAGTAACCGATGATACGGCACCTGTAGCATCTTTAACAGTCGTCGTACCATATCCAATGATTACAACCTCCTCCAAAGCTTGCGCATCCTCTTCCAAGGTAAAGTTGATTGTGCTTCTACCGTTTACGGCAGCCTCTTGAGACTTGTAACCAATGTAACTTACTACTAGCGTAGCACCAGCTTCAACTTCAAGGGTGTAGTTTCCGTCAAAATCGGTCTGTGTACCGTTAGTGGTTCCTTTTTCAAGAACACTGGCTCCTGGTAAAGGTCCACTTGCATCTGAAACGGTTCCAGACACTTCTTGCGCCTGTGTAATTCCAAAGCACAAAAATGCGCCAAGAAGTACAAGACTCTTAACTAATGTAATCTTCATAAATCGTTAATTTAAGTTGAGTTAATTTAATTTCAATTGTTAAAAATATGTAAAAAGGATATTGTAATTCACAACTAGCCCCTGTAAAATATGTACGAAAACGGTTTCGTGTTAATAACTTTCATTTTTTACAGGAATATTATCTATAAACATACAAAATTGTACTATTAATAGAAATACCCTAGGGTAAATGAGAATATGCAACTTTTTATCAAATATATGAAAAATTAATTTCCATATTGTTTTTGTAATACGCTATCTTATCCCTTGAATCCTTTTAAGAAGAGTTTAGGGATTTATCATAAAATTTACATTTTTGTATAATGCAGGTTAATCAGCTATCGTTTTGAAACCAAAAATAACTTTAAAGGACATTGCCAGGGAATTGGATGTTTCTGTATCCACAGTTTCCAAGGCCCTGAAAAATAGTAAGGAAATAAGCAAGGGCACAAAGGAAAGGATAAAGGCATTTGCAAAATTTTATAATTATAGGCCAAATAATATAGCATTAAGCCTGAAGAATAAACGGACTAAGAATATTGGGGTGATTATACCGGATATTGTCCATCATTTTTTTACTACTGTTTTTAGGGGAATTGAAAAGTATGCCAATAAGCGCGGATATAATGTAATAATATGTGTTTCTGATGAGGCGCACGATAAGGAGGTCATCAATATGGAGATGCTGGCCAATGGTAGTATCGATGGATTTATTCTTTCGTTGAGTGCGGAAACCCAACTTAAAAATGACTTCGCCCATTTAAAGGAATTGATTGATCAAGGAATACCCATTGTATTGTTTGATCGTGTAACTTCCGAAGTTGAATGTGACAAAGTAGTCCTTAATGACCGGGATATTGCCTATGAAGCCGTTGAGCATCTCGTAAAGTCTGGTTGTAAGCACATGGCTTTGGTTACCACAGACTCTTATTTTAATGTAAGCGAAAGTAGAAGGGAGGGTTTTTTGGATGCTTTAAAGGATTATGGATTGGCCACAGAAGCAGACCTAATTCTTACGCTTCCTTACGATTTGGATAATGATGGTTTGATTCTAGAGTTTTTTCAGTCCAACAAAATAGATGGGGTTTTGTGCGTTAATGAGATTTTCGCCATTCAATGCATGAGCGTTATACAAAAACTAGGCCTTGTAATTCCCAATGATATTTCAGTCATTGGTTTCACCAATGGGAATCTCTCAAAGTTTTCGAATCCACCATTGACTACTGTGGCCCAACATGGTGATGAAATGGGTGCAAGGGCGGCAAAATTACTATTAGATAGAATTGAAAAGGAAACCATGGATGCAGATTTTGTTACGGAAATAGTAAAAGGCACATTATTAAAACGCGGTTCAACAATCAATTGATATTTTTGCAGCTATGAAGAATATTGGATTTATTTTTGATTTGGACGGTGTAATCGTAGATACTGCAAAATATCATTACCTCGCTTGGAAAAAGCTGGCCAATGCCTTGGGTTTTGAATTTACCAAAGAGCAAAACGAGCTTTTTAAAGGGGTGAGTAGAAAAAGATGCTTGGAAATTTTACTGGAAATCGGTAATGTGAAAGCTACCCAGGCACAATTTGATAGATGGATGGTGGAGAAAAACGAAGATTACTTAACCTACATCGAACAAATGGATGCCAAAGAAATACTGCCGGATGTACCAAGGGTATTGAAATTTTTGAAGGAAAGAACTATCCCAATCGCTTTAGGATCGGCAAGTAAGAATGCTAAGCCCATTTTGGAGAAGGTAAACTTGTTGGCATACTTTGATAGTATCGTAGACGGTAACAACGTGACCAAGGCGAAACCAGACCCCGAGGTTTTTTTGATAGCTGCCAGAAATTTGGACCTAAACCCTGAACATTGCATTGTTTTTGAAGATGCCGTGGCCGGAATACAGGCTGCCAATGCTGCAAACATGATCAGTATAGGGATAGGAGATGCGGAAATTCTACATGAAGCAAAATACAATTTTAATGATTTTACAGAAATTGGTGCAGATTTCCTTTTATCCTTAGTAAATGAAAAAGCTTAATGAAGCTTGTTTTGTAAAGCGATGCCGCGTTAATTGTTTTTAAACTAAATTGAATTGTAAGTAAATGAATCAAGATTATATTAAAGCCCATGAGTGGTGCATTATAGAGGAAGTTTTTAATCATGACAATGTAAAATCCTCAGAGAGTATATTCAGTATGGGTAACGGGGCAATGGGCCAGCGGGCCAATTTTGAAGAAACCTATACTGGTGAAACGTTTCAGGGAAGTTATATCGCAGGAGTATACTATCCTGATAAGACCCGCGTAGGTTGGTGGAAAAATGGATATCCGGAGTATTTTGCAAAAGTGCTGAATGCCCCTAATTGGATTGGTATAAAAATTTATTTCGATGAAGTGGAGTTTGATTTGGCCACCTGTAAAAAGGTTTCCAATTTTAAACGCGAGCTGAATATGAAAGAAGGTTATTACACCCGAAGCTTCCAAGCGGTTACGGTCAATAATATTGAGGTTGCCGTAATGGTGAAGCGCTTCTTAAGTTTGGATATTGATGAGGTGGGTGCAATTTCATATGAAATAAAACCCCTTAAGGCAGCAACCAAAATAGTCTTTGAACCCTATTTGGATAGTGGTATTACCAATGAAGACAGTAATTGGGACGATAAGTTTTGGAACACAACCAAAAACAGCGTCTTGGGTAATCGTGCATTTATTGAAGCACATACCATGAAAACTAATTTTCAGACCTGCACCTTTATGCAGGCTTCATTGGCCTACAAGGGGAAAACGGTCTCCGCAGAACAAGGTCCCGCAACGGAGACTTATGTGTCCCTGAGATTCGCACAAAAAGTAAAACCTAATGAAACCCTCACGCTGACGAAATTTGGGGGTTACACGGTTTCAAGGAACCACCCTGCAAATGAATTGGTGGTAGCGGCCAATACTGCCTTGGATAAGGTGAGTGCGCTTGGATTTGATGGTCTATTGAAAAAACAAAAGGAAGCATGGGCCTCAATCTGGGAAATGAGTGATATTGTCATAGAGGGCGATGTGAAGGCCCAACAGGGCATACGGTTCAATATTTTTCAATTGAACCAGACCTATCTTGGTACGGATTCACGTTTAAATATTGGTCCCAAAGGTTTTACAGGAGAAAAGTATGGTGGCAGCACCTATTGGGATACCGAAGCCTATTGTATTCCATTTTACATGGCTACAAAAGATGATAAGGTTGCAAGGAAATTATTGAAATACAGGTATAACCATTTGGAAAAGGCTATTGCGAATGCAAAGAAATTAGGATTTTCCAACGGGGCAGCCTTGTACCCCATGGTGACCATGAATGGTGAGGAATGCCATAATGAATGGGAGATTACATTTGAGGAAATCCATAGAAACGGGGCCATTGCTTTTGCAATACATAATTATTATAGGTATACCGGTGACTATAGCTACATACCCGAAATGGGATTGGAAGTACTTATTGGAATAGCAAGGTTCTGGTACCAACGGGTTAATTTCTCAGAAGATAAGCAGAAGTACGTCATGTTAGGGGTGACAGGCCCCAATGAGTACGAAAATAATGTCAATAACAATTGGTACACGAATTATTTGGCCAAATGGTGCATCAATTATGCCCTAACGCAATTAGATAAGGTAAAGAATGGCTATCCAGAAGATTATCATAGAATTATTGGTAAGACCAAATTAACGGATAGGGAATGTGATAAATGGAAAAATGTTGCAGACCAAATGTATTTGCCATACTCCAAAAAATACGGTGTGTTTTTGCAACAAGATGGGTTTTTGGACAAGGAATTGGTCAAAGTAAGTGATTTGCCTAAAACGGATCGGCCTATTAACCAGAAATGGAGCTGGGATCGAATTCTAAGGTCGCCCTACATTAAACAGGCAGATGTTTTACAAGGGTTTTACTTTTTTGAAGAAGATTTTTCCACGGAGGATTTGGAAAAGCATTTTGATTTTTATGAACCCTTTACCGTGCATGAATCTTCACTTTCCCCGTGCGTGCATAGTATTCAAGCTGCAAAATTAGGAAGGATGGATCAGGCCTATAATTTCTACCTGCGTACTTCTCGGTTAGATTTGGATGACTATAATAAGGAAGTGGAAGAGGGGCTCCATATTACTTCAATGGCCGGCACCTGGATGAGTATTGTGGAAGGTTTTGGAGGAATGCGGGTCATTAACGATAAATTATCCTTTAGCCCACAAATTCCAAACCAGTGGAAGGGGTATTCCTTTAAGGTCAATTTCCGTAACCGAATCATAAAGGTGAAGGTGTCCGCTGCTTCAACTACCTTTGAGTTGTCTGGGTCCAAACAGGTTTCTATAAGGGTAAACGGCAAAAAAGTGGAACTTTTTCCAGATGAGCCCATAACCCTATAGCCGCATATGCTAAATAGTTTATAAGGGCCGTTCGGTTAAGAAATGAAATTGGAGCAATGAACAGGAAGATCATTATTTATCAAGTTTTTACCCGCCTTTTTGGGAATACCAATACCAATAATAAACCCTGGGGAACTATAGAAGAAAATGGTGTTGGTAAGTTTGTGGATTTTACCGAAAAAGCACTAAAGGAAATCAAGAATCTGGGGATATCCCATATTTGGTATACGGGAGTCCCGCACCATGCCGTTGTTCGAGACTATACGGCTATAGGTATTTCCAACGATGATCCAAATGTTGTAAAAGGTAGGGCAGGATCACCCTATGCGGTAAAGGATTACTATAATGTAAATCCAGATTTAGCGGTTGAGCCTTCACGTAGATTGGAGGAGTTCAAGGATTTGGTTGACCGCACCCATGATGCCGGAATGAAAGTGATCATTGATATTGTACCCAATCATGTGGCACGGAAGTATGAGGGAAAAACGAATCCAAAAGGAGTGTCTGACTTCGGTTTTGGCGATGACATCTCTGTAGCCTATGCCAAGGACAATAATTTTTATTATATCCCTGAAACTGAATTTCAGATTCCGGATTGGAAAGATGGTTATGTGCCCTTAGGTGGGGATATGCCTAATCTACCAAACTCCAAATTGGTGGAAATACCCGCAAAATGGACGGGTAACGGGGCACGAAGTGCACAACCGGAGATGAATGATTGGTACGAAACGGTACGCATTAATTACGGCGTAGCGCCTTATGGGGAGTTGGATTTCGATTTGCTTCCAAACGATTTTGGGAACAAGGATTACCAGGAGCACTTCAAATTCTGGAAAAAAAAGGTGGTTCCAAGTTCTTGGAGAAAATTCAAGGAGATTGCCCTGTATTGGTTAGAATTCGGAGTAGATGGATTTCGATATGATATGGCAGAAATGGTTCCTGTGGAGTTCTGGAGCTACATGAATTCAGCTATCAAAATGAAAAACCCTACTGCATTTCTCATGGCTGAAGTGTATAACCCAGATTTGTACCGTACCTACATCCATAAGGGTAAAATGGATTACCTCTACGATAAAGTAGATTTTTATGATGGTCTAAAGCATATCATGAAAGGATATGGCTGGTCTGACCATCTGCCCGTGGTACAAAAAGGGCTACAGGACATTGAACATCAGATGCTCCATTTTTTAGAAAACCATGATGAACAACGTATTGCAAGTCCAGAATTTGTAGGAAATGCGGCAATAGGAAAGCCAGCTATGGTGGTTTCGGCTACCATGAGTAGTTCCCCGACCATGATTTACTTTGGGCAGGAAGTGGGGGAGCCTGCTGCGGAGAATGCCGGTTTTGGTAGCCCTTCACGTACCTCAATATTTGATTATATCGGGGTGCCGCACCATCAACGATGGGTGAATGATAAAAAGTTTGATGGAGGTCAATTAAACGAGAACGAAAAAGCCTTAAGAGACTTTTACAAGCGCCTGTTGAACTTTACGATAAATAGTGAAGCCTTAATGGGAGCATACCGCGAAATCCATTTTTATAATAAGGAACTTACGGAGCATTACAATCACCGGGTTCTATCCTATGTACGTTGGTCAAAAGGTCAAAAGTTGATTATAGTGGTAAATTTCGATGTTCATGATCATTTTTCATTTGATCTAAAACTACCGGTAGATTTGGTGAATGAGTGGAGACTAAAAGAGGGGTCCTATACGATCAAGGATGTTCTTTATGGAAGCTCCGATACCTTAAAAATTGAAAATGGGGAAGGACATGTTTTTGTAGAATTAAATCCTTTGGAATCCTTTATTTTTGAATTAAATTACGAATAGCATGTTTAAAAGATTTTTTTTAATACTAATGATTGGGGGAGCATTAAATTCCTGTACTATGGATAAGACTTTGGTTATTGGGCACAGGGGTGCTATGGGCCACGAAACCGAAAATACCCTGGCTTCCATTCAAAAGGCGATGGACTTAGGAGTGGATATGATAGAGATCGATGTCTTTAAAATAAAAAGCGGTGAAATTGTCGTATTTCATGATGAGACCGTTGATAGGCTAACCAATGGACCGGGCAATATTGAGGATTACTACCTCACAGATTTAAGAAAATTAATCGTAGATGGGGGGCACAAGATACCCATGTTGCAGGAAGTACTTCAGTTGATGGACAAAAAGGTTGCACTCAACATTGAACTCAAAGGAGCGGGTACGGCAGACAGGGTCAATTTTATAATGAACTATTATATTGAAAATAAGAATTGGAGCCCCGAAAATTTCATAATCTCAAGTTTTAATTGGGACGAACTTCGACAAATGAGAAAATACAACAGCAATGTGGCCATAGCGATCCTTACAGAAGATAATCCCGTGGATGCTATTCTAGTGGCGAAAGAACTGAATGCTGTAGCAATAAATCCATACTTTAAAAAACTGGATAAGGAAGCCGCTAACGAAATACAGGATGCCGGATTTAAAATCTATACCTGGACGGTAAATGAGCCGCAGGATATAGAGGCCATGAAGCGCATAGGGGTAGATGGCATCATTACTAACTTTCCAGAAAGGGTGCAATAATGTATGACGTACTTGTAGTAGGAGGTGGAGCTGCCGGTTTTTACACCGCCATACATATTGCCGAGGCCAGGCCTACTACCAAGATCGCTATCATTGAACGGGGCAAGGATGTCCTTACCAAGGTAAAGGTTTCCGGCGGCGGTCGCTGTAATGTTACCCATGCAGAATTCAGTCCAAGAGAGCTGAGCACCAATTATCCTAGGGGGGAAAAGGAACTTTTAGGCCCTTTTCATCAATATGCCAGTGGGGATACCATTGGATTTTTTGAACGTAGGGGTATTGCCTTGAAAATTGAAGAGGATGGTAGAATGTTCCCGGAAAGCAATTCTTCCCAGACCATTATCGATTGCTTTTTAACTGAAGCAAATCGTTTGGGAATACAAGTCAAGAAAACAAGCGCGGTAAATAACATAGAAAAAATTACGAAGGGCGGTGCTGAACGTTGGAAAATCACTATTGGGGATTCGCATTTACTAACTAAAAAATTGGTCCTGGCTACAGGTAGCAATCCAAAAATCTGGAAGCTTCTACAAGGTTTGGGGCACACCGTTGTTCCACCGGTACCTTCCCTATTCACTTTTAATATCAAAGACGAACGTATTTCCAACATTCCGGGAATTTCCACGAATGCCGAAGTAAAAATTTTACCCAAAAAGAAATTCGGCCATAGTTCCAAAAAAGAGGCAAGGGATGTTGCCGCACTTTCCGCGGAGGGACCTTTGTTAATTACACATTGGGGTATGAGTGGCCCAGCTATACTTAAACTTTCCGCTTGGGGCGCACGAGTTTTGGAGCACTATGGCTATGACTTTCGCATACAGGTAAATTGGGTTCCAGAGTATCACCGAGACGGACTTTTAGCGCTATTGTTGAAGGTAAAACAAGTGGAAAAAAAGACGGTGTTGCGAACCAAGGTTCTCGATATTCCAAAACGACTTTGGGCAAATTTGGTGAGAGCCGCCCAAATTACAGATGAGCAAACGTGGCCAGAAGTTTCCAAACCCCAATTGCTGGCACTTGCAGAACAACTTACCGAATCTGTCTTTAAAGTAGTGGGAAAAAGTACGTTTAAGGAGGAGTTTGTAACGGCCGGTGGAGTGGATTTAAAAGAAATTAATTTTAAGACTTTTGAAAGTAAAATTATACCGAATTTATATTTCGCCGGAGAAATAATTAATGTGGATGCGATTACCGGAGGTTTTAATTTTCAAAATGCTTGGACAGGAGGCTTCTTGGCAGCTCAAGGAGTGGCCTTAGACCTTAATGCCAAAAAAGAATTCTAATGAAAACCTTTATTGCCCTTTTAAGGGGGATCAATGTTAGTGGGCAAAAGAAAATGCCCATGGCTTCTTTAAGGGAACTATGTGGTACTTTGGGATTCCATGAGGTTCAGACCTATATCCAAAGTGGAAATATTGTTTTCAAAAGTAATACGAAAGAACACTCCGTATCTGGAGAAGCAATTGAGGGAAGGCATCATGATGAAATTTGGATTTGACGTTCCGGTCACTATAAAAACCCTTGAACAATTAGAAAATACCATAAGCCGAAATCCGTACGGGGACAAAACTGATGTAGAAACGAATAAAATTTATTTTGTATTCCTGAGCCAGACTCCCAATGAAAAATTGGTGCGGGTATTAAAGGATGAATCTTTTTTGAACGAAACTTTTGAGCTAATACAAAATTGCATATATCTTAAGTGCAACAAAGGTTATGGAAAAGCAAAGCTGAACAATAATTTAATTGAACGAAAATTAAAGGTGGAGGCAACTACTAGAAATTTCAGGACCATGAATACGTTGCTGGTCACTAGCAAAAGCATATTCCTAATTCAACTCCCAAATTTTAAAATTCAGAAGGGTCGCAAAACTTACCCAAAGTGCATAGGGCACTAAAAGAAAAGCAGCCGTTCTACTCACTACGTTAAACCATTTAATCGTAAGAAGCAAAACGACCAATAAGGTTAAAATGACCAATAACCCCCAAAAGGGTTGTTCCAGCCCAAAAAATACAATGCTCCAAAGACCGTTCAACAGAAGTTGAAAGCCAAAATGATAAAGCCCGGTTTTTACCCATTTATGGTGGAATCCTTTGGCCCAAACCAACCCTACTGAAACTCCCATCATAATGTATAGTACCGTCCAAACGGGGGCAAAAACCCAATTTGGGGGATTAAATCCTGGTTTATTCAAGGTTAGATACCAGTCATTGACGGAATTTTGGGTTACAACACTACTTACAAATCCAATAACGGAACAGACCAAGATGCCAATAACGATATAGCTGAGTTTCCTTTTCAATAGCCTAGTGTTTACCTCTAAAATAAGGAATTATTTCAATTGATGACCCTAAAAACTATCTTTGCACAAAGTGCACCACTCAATGACCGAAAAAGAATTTATACCAACTTCCTACAACGCCACAAAGAACGAGGGCAGCGTAGGCTATACTTCTCCCAGTAATATTGCATTGATAAAATACTGGGGAAAACTAGAGCATCAGATTCCCGCAAATCCTTCCATCAGTTTTACGTTGGATGCTTGCTCGACAACAACGCGGGTGGAATACAAAAAATTGGAATCCAAGGGCAATGATTTCTCCTTTCAATTATTTTTCGAAGGAGCGGAAAAGGAAGCGTTCAAGCCAAAAATAAAGACCTTTTTTAAACGGATTGAGGCTTACTTGCCTTTTTTGTATGATTATCATTTTGTGATACATACCTCCAATACTTTTCCCCATAGTAGCGGAATCGCGTCATCCGCAAGCGGTATGTCCGCGCTAGCGCTGTGCTTAATGGAAATTGAGCGTGAATTGACGCAGCCTTCTGATTTGAAGCTTTTTGATAGAAAGGCCTCCTTTTTAGCCCGGTTAGGCTCCGGAAGTGCGGCCCGCAGTATTAACGGCCCATTGATGCAATGGGGGAAAAGTGCTGCCGTTGAAGGGAGTTCAGACCTGTATGGTATACCGTATCCCTATGCTATCCATGCCAATTTCAAGAATTTCCAGGACACCATCCTGTTGGTGGATCAAGGTGAAAAACAAGTGAGCAGTACATTGGGCCATGAATTGATGCACGAACATCCTTATGCATCGCATCGCTTTGAACAGGCGCATACGAATTTGAAAAAATTAACCAGCGTATTGTCTAGCGGCGATTTATCCGCATTTATCAATATTGTTGAGAGTGAGGCGCTTACCCTCCATGCCATGATGATGACGAGCAATCCTTATTTCATCTTAATGAAACCCAATACGCTGGAGATTATTGATCGCATTTGGAGTTTTAGGAATGAATCCCAAACCCATGTTTGCTTTACTCTGGATGCCGGGGCCAATGTTCATGTGCTTTATCCTGAATCTGAAAAAGAGGTGGTCCTGGCTTTTATAAAAAAGGAATTGGTTCCCTATTGTGAGAATGGGCAATATATCTGCGACCATGTAGGAGTAGGAGCAAGAAAACAATAGGAGTAAAAAATGTACGTTTCTGTATAATAATGGATTAACAAAGCCTTGTTTTTGCATTTTTTGTTTAGCCATATCAAGTAAAACGCTAAACTTTGTGAAAATGTTTAAGTATATTTAAAAGTATTTAAGATATTTGTGCCAGATTTTAAAGGATGAAAGGACCGTTATTCTATTCAAAAATTTTACTCTTCGGAGAGTATGGAATCATTAAGGATTCTAAAGGGCTTTCCATTCCTTATAATTTTTATAATGGGGCGCTCAAAACAATTGGAAATCCTTCCCCTGAAGCCATTAAATCGAATAAGAGCTTAGGGCTATTCGCAAATTATTTAGAAGAGATAAGCCGCAAAGAGCCAGCTTTATTTTCTTTTGATTTGGACGCACTTAAACAGGATATCGATAAAGGTATGTACTTTGATAGTTCCATACCACAAGGATACGGTGTTGGTAGCAGTGGTGCTTTGGTTGCCGCTATTTATGACAAATATGCAACGGATAAGATTACGGTTTTGGAAAATCTTACCCGGGAAAAACTGTTAAAGCTCAAATTGATTTTCGGTAAGATGGAATCGTTTTTCCACGGAAAGTCTTCTGGTCTAGATCCATTAAATAGTTATTTAAGCCTACCGATTCTTATAAATTCCAAAAACAATATAGAATCTACGAGCATTCCTTCCCAAAATACAGATGGTAAAGGAGCTGTATTCCTGCTGGATAGCGGTACCGTAGGGGAAACCGCACCAATGGTCCAAATTTTTATGGAGCAGATGAAGAATGACGGGTTTCGCAATATGCTTAAAAACCAATTTATAAAACACACAGATGCCTGTGTCGAAGATTTTGTCAACGGTAATATTAAGTCCTTGTTTGGGAATCTAAAGCAGCTTTCCCACGTGGTACTGGATAATTTTAAGCCCATGATTCCTGTAAAATTCCACGAACTTTGGAAAAAGGGAATAGACACAAATGACTATTACCTTAAGTTATGCGGATCTGGAGGCGGAGGCTATATACTTGGCTTTACCGAAGATTTTGAAAAGGCTAAAACTGCGCTTAAAGACTACAAACTGGAAGTGGTCTACAATTTTTAGGAATTCCCAAAATGCTTAATAGAAAAAATAAACTCTTACTTTTAAAAGTACTGAGTCTTTTTTCAGTGGTCAGGGGTTATAATATCCTAGTAATTGCGCTTGCCCAATATTTGGCCTCCATCTATATTCTTGCCCCAAACTTACCTTTGCGTAAGGTGGTTTTCGATGTCAATCTTTTTGTTATCGTAATGGCTTCTGCCATGGTGATTGCCGCAGGCTATATCATCAATAATTTTTATGATGCGGAAAAGGACCTGATCAATAAGCCGCGAAAAACAATGTTAGATCGGTTTGTAAGTCAACGGTTCAAATTAAGCACCTATTTCGTGCTCAATTTTTTAGCGGTAATCGCTGCGAGTTATGTTTCCTTTAGGGCTGTTTTCTTTTTCTCCTCTTATATATTCGGCATATGGTTGTATTCCCATAAACTAAAAAGGATACCACTTTTGGGAAATTTCATATCTGCTACCCTGGCCATTACGCCATTTTTTGTAGTATTTGTTTATTATCGGAATTTTGAGACGGTCATTTTTGTACATGCTATTTTCCTTTTCCTATTAATATTATCGCGGGAGATGATCAAGGATTTGGAAAATCTACCTGGAGATTTGGCGCAAAACTATAGAACGCTACCCATACTTTATGGAACAACGGTATCCAAGGTCATGATCGGTGCTTTGATCTTACTTACCCTTTTGCCATCCTTACTGCTCATTTTTAAGTTTGATGTGGGATTTATGTATTATTATTTTGGGGGCTGTGTTATTTTATTGATTCTATTTCTTTTTCTATTAATTGGAGCGCGCACCAAAAAGGATTTTGTATGGTTACATAATATCCTTAAACTTATTATTCTAGTTGGGGTCTTTAGTATTTTACTGATCGATGTAGAGTTGGTATTAAATAGAATTTTATAATGGAACATCTTTTAAAAGTGGCATTGGCGCAGATTTCCCCTATTTGGTTGGATAAATTGGCTACGCTTGAAAAAATAAAGGACACGATTAAGGAAGCCGCAAAAAATAAGGCAGAATTGGTAATTTTTGGCGAGGCGCTTTTGCCAGGCTATCCTTTTTGGTTGGCTTTGACCAATGGTGCAGCTTGGGATACGAAAGTAAACAAGGAATTGCACGCGCACTATGCCCGCAACTCCGTGCAAATAGAGCTAGGGGAATTGGATGCTGTTCGCGAAATAGCAAAGCAATCTAAGATAGCAGTCTATTTGGGAATTATAGAACGGGCAAAGAATAGGGGAGGTCATAGTTTATATTGTTCCTTGGTCTATATCGATGTCTCTGGTACTATTAAATCTGTACATCGAAAACTGCAACCCACCTATGACGAACGATTGACTTGGGCGCCTGGTGATGGAAATGGACTTGTTGTGCATCCTTTAAAGAAATTTACGGTTGGCGGTCTTAACTGTTGGGAAAACTGGATGCCTTTGCCAAGAACGGCCTTGTATGCACAAGGAGAGAATTTACATATTGCGGTTTGGCCGGGTAGTGATGCCAATACCAAAGATATCACCCGATTTATTGCGCGTGAATCCCGTAGTTTCGTAATCTCGGTATCCTCGTTAATGGAAAGAAAAGACTTTCCCGATACTACACCGCACTTGGGAGAAATCCTAAAAAACGCACCAAAAGTGCTGGCCAACGGTGGCTCCTGTATTGCGGGCCCTGATGGGGAATGGCTTCTGGAACCTGTCTTGAACAAAGAAGGATTGTTCTACCACGAGTTGAATTTTAATAAGGTATACGAAGAGCGGCAAAATTTTGATCCGGTTGGGCATTATTCTAGGCCAGATGTAACCAAGCTCACCGTAAATAGGGAAAGGCAATCTACCGTAGAGTTCAAAGATTAAAACTACCTTTGTACAAAATTAGTACAGTTATGAGCAGGGATGATTCTAGCAGGAGTAAAAATCCGTCAGGGAGACAAGGAGGGAATTTTAAAAAGAAGAGCTATGCACGTGGTAATGCACCTATTAAGAAAAACGTGAGCCCCCAGTAAGCCATCCGACCCAAATTTAATTCGTCTTAACAAGTACGTTGCTAATTCTGGAGTTTGCTCACGACGTGATGCCGACATTTATATTGCAGCAGGCAATGTTACCGTAAATGGCACCCCAATTACAGAAATGGGCTATAAAGTTAAATTGACAGATGAGGTAAAGTTTGATGGTCAACTCCTTAACCCGGTAAAAAAAGAGTACGTCCTGCTCAACAAACCCAAGGATTTCGTGACCACGATACGTGACGAGAAAGGAAGAAGACATGTTTCTGGATTAATTTCTAGTGCTTCAAAGTCAAAATTATTGCCGGTAGACAAATTGGAAAAGGACCATACCGGTCTACTTTTGTTCACTAATGACGGTACGCTTACCAAGACCTTAAAAAGTCCAATCAACGGGCTACGTAAAATATATCATTTGGTTCTAGACCAGGAATTGCGTAGTGCAGATCTAAAGAAAATCCAAGAAGGGGTGGTGGTCGATGAAAAAGTGGTTCGGGTACAGGAAATAAGTTTTATTGACGGTGCTCCCAAACGTGAGGTAGGAATGGAGCTATTTAGCTCTAGAGGTAAAATCGTGGAGCGTCTTTTTGAAACATTGGGCTACACGGTACAAAAATTGGATAGGGTAGTCTTTGGAGGCTTAACTAAAAAGGATTTGCCCAGGGGGCACTGGCGTTATTTAACAGATCAAGAGGTCATCAATTTAAAAATGATCAAATAATAGGAAGTAAGTCCTCTGCAAGAGGTCCAAGAAGACAATGAAACTATTCCAATGCTCTAATTGTAACAATACCGTTGTCTTTGAAAACCATACCTGTATTAACTGTGGCCATTTTCTAGGTTATTCCGCGTATTACAACGAGATTATATCTCTTGACCCAACACTAGATCAGTGGTATTTGGATGACTTGGGCGGTAAAACGTTTTCGTACTGCAAAAACCATGTGCACAATGTATGTAATTGGTTGGTGGAAACTAACGACCCACAAGAATTTTGCCTTTCCTGCTCTTTGAACCGTACCATTCCGCACTTAAAGACGAGCGAAAATTTGGAAAAGTGGCGGCAGATAGAATTTGCAAAACAAAGATTGGTATATCAGTTATTGCGATATAGGCTTCCAGTTAAAAGCAAGAGTATACGATGTACAAAACGGGTTATATTTTGATTTTTTGGCCAAGGAGGATGTGCCGGATGAATCCAAGGACATAAAGACCGGTCATGCGAACGGAATCATAACCCTACTTATCTCAGAGGCGGACCCGGTTGTACGGGAGCAGCTTAAGAAACAGTTATCTGAACGTTACAGGACCCTCTTGGGCCACCTTAGGCATGAGATAGGCCACTATTTTTGGGATAGACTAATACGGGATAATTCACAAATGTTACTGCGGTTCAGGGCTATTTTTGGTGATGAATCGCAATCGTACGCCACCGCCTTAAAAAATCATTATGACAATGGGGCTCCTACAAATTGGCAGCATAATTTTATAAGTACCTATGCGTCCTCCCATCCATGGGAGGATTGGGCAGAAACATGGTCTCATTATTTACACTTGACCGATGTTCTTGAAACCGCTTATTTTTTTGGACTTGAATCCAATCCAATTCTCAATGAAAGTCAAAAACTAAAAATGCAGGCGAGCTTCGATCCATACCTGGAACCAGATTTTCAAAATTTATTGGATACAGGGATACCCCTACTTTTTGCCTTGAACAGTATGAACCGTTCTATGGGAAAAGAAGATCCATACCCTTTCATAATAGCCGAGCCGGTCCAAGCAAAGTTGCATTTTATCCACAATCTTTTGAAAGAAATCTAGGTTGCTTGTATTTTCACTGTTCCTAATCCGTGGGGAAACCTTCCCCAAAACGATAGGTGGCAATGATACCATGGGTATTTCCCAAAGGGGAATCGTTCATGGCCAGATTGTAGCTGTAAACAGCGCGAATATTCTTAAATAGATAAATACCGGCCATTATATTTAGTGATGCGTTGGTTCGATACCCTGTCCCTATTTCAAATCTGTTCCTGAAGCTAGCCGCAATATTTATATCCGCTTGGAACGGTGCGCCATTTTCATATTTCAACAAAAGGTTTGGTTTGATCATAAGCTCTTCGAACTGATTTGAAAAAAAGCGATAGCCTAAATAACCGTAATAGGGAACGTTGATGGCCACATTATCATCTGAGGCCAATTTATCGCCAATAACATTAGGGGCCGAAAGCCCCACGTATACATTGGCTAAATTTAAGAGAATGCCCAAGCCTAGCGTCGGTATGGTTGCATTGATATTCATAGAAAAATTTGGATCGTCCATAATTCCCAATTCTAAAAGGTTGTCCTGGTATTGCTGTACACCCGGCGAGATTGAAAAGGACAAAGAGTTGGGGGTGTAAATCTGCCAATAAGGTCTGTTACTCTTGGTATCAAAAAAAATCTTATAGGAATAGGTGGCAAAGGCATTTGTAGAAGTGGTTACACCAATTTCATCTCTGATAAGTCCTGCTCCCAAGCCTATTTTACCTCTATTAAAGGGACTATGAAAGCTGAGCGCAAAAGTTCTAGGGCTTCCCTCGAATTCATTGAAAAACCCAGAATTACTAATGCCAATTTCTGCACTTGGTGCAAGTCCTGCAAAAGCAGTATTTATTAAATACGGATTATAATTATACTCCGAAAAGGTGGGTGTCTGTTGCGCCTTTGACCCACAAATGGATATACTTATAATAAGCGCTGTTAAAGCGATAGTTCTTTTGGAATGGTTCATGCGGTTATCGCTTTAGAACAAGGAAGCCTTGTGTTTTTTTAAGAATGGTCTCCCCATTTACTTGAATAGTAAAGAAATAGGTGCCGCTCGGCAATTGGTCCGCACCCATGCCGGTTTTCATATTTGCGGTGCCCGAGAACACATTGGCGGCATTGTCATAATTTTCAATTTTAAAGACTAAATCTCCCCATCGGTTGTAGATAGTGACAGTGTTTTCAGGATAATAAGATATGTTTTCTATATGCCAGTATTCATTTACACCGTCTCCATCAGGTGAGAAACCATATTTGGTATCGTCTTCTGGTACCAAGGTAGTAAAGGACTGTTCCTCACATCCAATGGCATCTCCTGCACTATTGTATGGAGTAATACTCAAAAAAATCTCAGTATCGAACGGAAAATCGGCACCATGGGTATAGCTTGTAGCCAATCCCATGTCCAAGTCTGCAACAATATCAGTTCCTCCGAAAGTAGTCCCAAGAGATATGCGATAGCCATCGGTCTTTTCCACATCCTCCCAAGTAATCGTGCTTTCTAACGGCACATCCGTTTCTCCATTAGATGGGCTGGATAGGGTGGTACAACCTGGGGCGATTATTTCTGTTTCAAAACTGTTTGCCGAGCAACCAAAAGCATCGCCGGAAGTGTTGTAGGGAACAATGGTTACATAAATCATAGACTCCGAAGGCAAGTCTTGGGCAAAGGTGTAGCTGGTCAAGGTAGCAACATCTTCCTCGTTCACGATATCGGTTCCGTTCGGGGATGTTCCCACAGAAATTCGATAACCGTCTGCATCTGCGCTACTATTCCAACTGATATCCGTTGCAACGGGCACATTGGTCGCACCATTTAAAGCATCAACGAGTTCCGTGCAAGGAGGAATAGGCCGTATGGTAAAATTTTCCGATGCACATCCAATGGCATCACCTACTTCATTGTAAGGAATAAGGGTCACCATAACGATTTCACCTTGATTAAAATCATTTGGGAAAACATGTGTGTTTCCTGTAACAATCAAATCGGTTTCGTTGTTGGAAGTTGTATTCGATGCGTTTACGGTCAATTTATATCCGTCAGCTTCTGAAATGGCATTCCAAGTAATCTCATTGACTGATGCCAAAACGGCGCCATCCGCCGGTGAAACGAGATTCGTACAGAAAGGAACCGTGTTAATGGTAAAACTTTCTGAGGTACAACTTAAAGCATCGCCAACTTCATTATATGGAACGACGGTTACGGTAACCGTTTCGCCCTGCTCAAAATCATTGGGGAAAGCATAAGTATTACCCGAAGTAACATTGAATGTTCCGTTATTGGCCGCACTGGAACTTGCAAGGACAGTAATATTGTAGCCATCTGCATCAGCAACTGTATTCCAAGCAATATCTGTATCTACGGCAACACCAATAGCCCCGTTCGCCGGCATTACTAAATCTGTACAAGTAGGCACCGACTCTATGGTAAAGCGTTCTGGAATACAACCTATGGCATCACCCACTTCATTGTACGGCACAATCGTTATTTCTACGGATTCGCCTTGTTCAAAGTTTTCAGGTAGGTTTAAGATGTTTCCGCTCTGGTTATAGGTATCGTTGTTTCCTGTAGTACTACTTGCAGTTACGGTCACCCTGTATCCGATGGCATCGGCGATGGCTGCCCATTCAATGTCGGTGTCAGCGGCAACATCCACTGACCCGGCGAGCGGCGAAGTTAAAGAGGTGCAACTTGGAACTGGTTTTATAGTAAAGTTCTCCGACGTACACCCAATAGCATCCCCTTGATCATTATAGGGTATAACGGTCACGGAAACTGTCTCCCCTTGTTCAAAATCGTTTGAAAAAGTATAGGTGGTTCCAGTTGTAATATCCAGATCGGTTATATTATTGGCCGTACTGGAGCTTGCTAAAACGGTCAATTTGTAGCCCGCTGCACTTGCGCTGGCATTCCACTCCAGCCCAGTATTTACGGCCACATTAATGGCGCCGTCGGTGGGTAAATTTAAAGTGGTACAATCCGGTAACGGTGGCGGAACTATGGTAAAGGTTTCTGACGAACATGGTCCTACGGCATCTCCGATATCATTAAAAGGAATGATGTTGACAGTAACGGTTTCACCGAGTTCGAAGTCGGTCGGAAAGGCATAAGTGGTTCCGGTCGTAACGTCAAAGTCGGTCAAGTTATTGGTTGTACTTATACTTGCGGTAACCGTTAATTTGTATCCGTCAGCACCTGTACTTGCATTCCATTCTATATTGGTATCGACCGCAACATTCGTAGCGGCGTTGACCGGACTCATCAATGCGGTACATAGCGGAAGTCCATCCGTCGTAAAGCTTTCTTCTGTACAACCAACCGCATCCCCATTGTCATTATAAGGGGTTACCGTTACATATATGGCACTGCTTTCCGGAAGATCGTTCGCTAGGTCATAGGTGGTTACATTCAAGACATCGCCAGAGAAAATGTCTGATGCTCCTGCAGAGGTTCCCACGGCCAGTTTGTATCCTGTAGCCGTTCCCAGACCGTTCCAGGTTAAATTGGTTCCTGGAGCTACCCCGATTGCATTATTGGCTGGAATGGTTAGGGTCGTACATGAGGGTGGACTGGTAGAATCGCCTGTCGTGAAGGATTCTTCGGTACAGCTAGTGGCATCACCCTCATCATTGTAAGGGATAATGGTAACGTAATAGGTTCTGCTTTCCAGTAAATCATCTGGAATATCGTATGTGGTCATGTTGCCTACATCTACATTATTGACCACTTCTATACCACCTGAAGTCGTACCCACTATGACTAAATAGCCAGTAGCGTTTGCTACTGCGTTCCAACTCAAAGGAGTATCAACCGGAACATCGTTGGCATTATTCAAAGGAGTCGTTAAGTTGGTACAAATGGGTGGCACTGGAATTAACTCCGTTCTAAATTGTTCTTCCGTACAAGTTACGGCATCCCCTTCATCATTATAGGGTACTATTGTGACAAAAATATCTTGGTCTTCAGGAAGGTCATTCGTCAATTCAAAAGTGGTCAAATTGCCTACATCTTCTGCATTGAGAATATCGGAACCACCAGAAGTCGTACCAACCGTTAATCTATACCCATCAGCATTTGAAATAGGATTCCAGCTCAAATCCGTACCAACCGCTACATCATTAGCATTGTCCAAGGGTTCGGTAAGACTTGTACACTCCGGAATGGTAGCCGGGTTGCTAGAAATAGTAAAGCTTTCTTCCGTACAAGGTCCAACAGCATCTCCTTCATCGTTAAACGGAATCAAGGTAACGTATACTACATCGCCCGTATTGAAATCAGATGCGAATTCATACGAAGTTTCGTTGGTGATGGTTGCATCGTTTATAATATCATTACCGCCTGGAGATGTGCCAACGGTAAGTCGATAGCCTTGTGCAAAAAGAGCGGCATCCCAAGTTATATTGGTGTTTACTGGAATATCGGTATCGCCATTAATCGGCGATGTTAACTGGGTGCATTCTGGAATGGGGCAATCGCGTACATCAAGACTAAAAGTCCAGCCGAATGTGTCGACCATAGACTGCCGTTCTTCCTGTGCATCGCAATACGGTAAGCCCTCAGCTCCTAGGGTTATACCAGTGGTTAAAGTTTGTTCGGACCATGCAATCAAGGTATTGTCATAATTCTCCCTGATCAAGGCTGTATTGTCGAGCATGTCTCGCATATCTGTAACATTGCTTATATCCCAATCTCCTAGATATTGGTTCAATGCATTGGCATTATAAAAGGTAGAGCGCATGCTTACGCTTCCTAAATTCCATAAGTCCATAGGTTGATTGTAAGCAGAGGCGCCATTGAACATTCTTTCCATGTTATTAACACCTGCTACGCGCCAATTGTTGAGATTTTGGTTGAATGAGACAGCATCCATAAATATCTCTTCCATGGTATCGACTCCTCTAACGTTCCAAGAACCGATATCTCCGTTGAAAGCTGTTGCTCCGTTGAACATATCTTCCATAGTGGTTACCGAAGCTACATTCCAAGAATTCATGGTCTGGTCATAGCTAACCGCATCTTCGAACATCCCCTCCATTGTGGTGACAAAGGAAGTATTCCAAGAGTCTATGGACTGATTAAATGCAGTTGCACCCATGAACATCTCTTCCATGGTCAATACCTCCCCGGTATCCCAAGTATTCAAAGGTTCGTTGAATACTACGGCATTTTTGAACATTCCCTCAAAATTGGTGACCACAGAAACATTCCAGTTATTCATGGCTTGGTTGTACATAGCCGCATCCTCGAACATAGATGCCATTAAGGTAACAGAGCTTACGTCCCAAGTGTTTATCGGTTGGTTGAAAACTACGGCATCCTCGAACATGTTGCTCATATTGGCAACGGCACTTACATTCCAATTGCCCAAAGGTTGGTTGAATACTTCTGCTCCTTGGAACATACTGGACATATTTACCACAGAGTTCACATCCCAATTGTTCAAAGGCTGGTTAAACGAAGTGGCAAAACTGAACATTCTGCTCATATCGGTTACATTGGTAACATTCCAACTATTTATATCCTGATCGAAGCTTGAAGCACTACTGAACATACTGTTCATAGTTACAACCGAGCTGACATTCCAATTGTTTAGGGGTTGGTTGAAAGCTGAGGCACTGCGGAACATGGAACTCATTTCATCCACTGAAGATACATTCCAAGAATTTAAGGGCTGATTGAAAGTTTGTGCGTAATTGAACATATCGCCCATACCCACAACGGAAGAAACGTTCCAACTGTCTATAATTTGATTAAAAGCAGCCGCATAGGAAAACATGCTTTGCATATCTTGGACGTTCTGGACATTCCAATTGCTAAGAGGCTGATTGAATTCGTCCGTTCTCTCGAACATTTGAGACATGTTGGTTGCACTACTTACATCCCAGCTATTTAAGGGCTGGTTAAATACGGTTGCCTGTCTGAACATTCTGGCAAAATCAGTAACATTGCCCGTATCCCAATTGTCGATATTTTGATTGAATTCACTTGCCCCGGCAAACATAAAATTCATAGTTGTAACCTGACTAACATCCCAATTATCGAGTGGTTGATTGAAAATGGATGCTACACCGAACGTTCCATACATATTCGTAACATTGCTTACATCCCAATTGTTTATATCTCCGTTGAAATTGCGGCATACAATGAACATTCTACCCATATCAGTTACGTTGCTTAAGTTGGGAACATCGGTTGCATTGTATTCCATATTTTCGCAACCGGCAAAAGCCCCGTACATACTTTCCCAAACTTGGGTACCCCATTGATCTATAGTTAATAGTTTGTGTGCATCGCTATTAAACTCTTCATGCTTTGGAGCCGGAAATGTTCCGATAATACTAACGGTATAAATACCGGGAGTTAAATAGTTATGTATAATATCTCCACTTACGTTGTTGTCATATTGTCCGTCTCCCCAATCGATATTATAATCATAGGTTAAACCAGATTGTGTTTCAATTAAAAGTTGGTTTATAGGAGTGGTGAAAGATGAGTACTGTATGGTAGTATCATAGGTGAGTTTAAAAGCGTCTGGGCTATTGACCCAGCTTTCGACGACCGTAAAACTGACTTCTGGACAGCCCGTAGCTGGACCATCATTGTTGTAAGGAACGACAGTTACGTAAACGATGTCTCCAGCGTCAAATTCATTGGAGAAGCCCAAACCTACTACGTTTCCTACATCATAATTGTTGGCAGGGTTACCATCTATATTTACGTAATTTCTTATACCTCCCCGCTCAATCTCCAAAGTAATGTAGTAACCAGTAGCATTGGGTGCGGGGTCCCATCTAATATCACTATTGGCAGGAGTGGCCGTATCACTCGCGTGGGGCATGGTAATATTGGTACATAAGACATAGGAACAGTTCACACTATCCCCGGTGATGTTCCACCCATCATCGTCGATCAAACTTTGTCTTTGAGGGAGTGCGTCGCAGTACTGAAGACCGTTGGAGCCCAAGTTAATGCCCGAATTCACCGTTTGGCCAGACCATCCGATAAGTGTGTTATCATAATTTTGCTGAGAGATTCCACTGTTGGATAACATATTGGTCATGTTCGTGACTCCAGAAATATCCCAGATACTTAAGTTTTGATTGAAATTGCTGGCGCCGTTAAACATTTGCCCCATGTTGGTTACTTCTTCGGTGTCCCAATTATTCAACGGTTGGTTAAAAACCGGATTTTGTCCGAACATGTTGGACATTGCAGTAACTTTGCTTACGTCCCAATTGTTGAGCGGTTGGTCAAATGCTAGGGCAGCGGAGAACATTGAACTCATGTTTGTTACGTTGCCCACATTCCAAGAACTGATATCCTGATTAAAAACGGCAGCGTTTTGGAACATTGCGCTCATGTTGGTGACCAACCCAACATTCCAACCCGTTATGTCTTGATTGAAAACAAGGGTTCTTTCGAACATGTTTTTCATATCGGTAACATTATCTACGATCCAATTATTTAGGGGTTGATTAAAGTCCTTGGCAAATCTGAACATGAAACTCATATCCGTTACATTTCCTACATTCCAACCGTTAAGGGGTTGATTAAATGTTGTGTTGTTTGACGGCCATCCGTCAAACATTCCTGCCATATTGGTGACATTACTCACATTCCAACTGTTCAGCGGTTGATTAAAGAATGGTGCTCTAGCAAACATGTTGTTCATATCCGTAACCCCAGAAACATCCCATCCTTGCACGGGTTGATTAAATTGAGATGCTTGGTAAAACATGGAGGACATATCGGTTACGTTGCTAACGTTCCAATTTTCGATAGGATAGTTGAAATCCGATCCAGCAAACATGGATGACATAGTTGTAACGTTATTTACCACCCAGTTGTTCAAGGGTTTATTATAATCGCTAGCATATCTGAAAGTACCGTTCATATTGGTTACCTGGGTAACGTTCCAGTTATTGATGTTTTGGTCAAATCTAGTTGCCTCTGAAAACAGATATTCCATTGTAATTACAGCGCCCGTATTCCAGTTATCCAGTGGTTCGTTAAATTGTCTAGCTCTGTAAAAGGCATAGGACATATCGGTAATATTCGCGGTATTCCAATTATCCAAAGGCCTGTTGAAAATTTCTGCCTCAGCAAAAATGCCGGAAATGTTGGTAACCGTACTTACATCCCAATTGTTCATTATGCCATTGAAAGAAGTACATTCCCTAAACATGTCTTTTAGGGAGGTAGTTTGAGAAAGGTCTGGAGCTGCAATGGCATCAAAATTGAGATTTTCACAGCCATGAAAGGCATTCTCCATAGTCTGCCACTGAATAATACCCCAATCAAGGATTTCTACAATCTTATTTCTGTCTCCTGTAGCGTTAAAATAGATGGCAGGAAAATCACCACTTATGGATATGGTATATGTGCCTGGGGTAGCATAGGTATGCGTAATTGCTGCTGTAACCCCTGTATCCGTTTGACCGTCACCCCAATCAACGGAAAAGTTGTAAGTGGTATAGGCTGGATTTATAGGAATCGTAATCTCGTTATTTGCAGAGGATCCAGTACTTGTGTTATTCGTATTCCAAGTAGAATTGAAGGATTGGGCAAATAGGCCTATGTTGCAAAAAAGCAAAAGTAGCAGTAGTAAAAGTTTATGCATAATAGTTAATGGTGTCTGCTTTTAACGGTGGCAAAAGGGTTTTATTTTGAATTAGGTTCATTTTCATGGTATTCAGGGATAATGGAACATCAAAATTCGTTGGAATGCTTTAGTAATTTCACCCTGTAAACCGTGAATTGGAATGCAAATTTTACCTGATAAGGATATCCTAGGTTATGAACAATATGTATTTTTAACTACAGCTTATTTGGCATTGTTGACTATGGAAGAAAATAAAAACAATAAGGCAGGTTTCCGATTAACACATTTACCTAAGTTATTCGTAAAAACCTACACGGCCTGGATGAATAATGAACCCTTCAAGATAAGTGCGGTTATTGCGTATTATGCCATTCTTTCCTTACCGGGTCTTCTTATATTAATCATGGAATTGGTAGGATCGATATGGGGCAGGGAAATCGTAAGGGGTGAGCTTTTTGCGGAAATTAGTTCGGCCATGGGTCCGGATACTGCGCAATCCATACAGGAAATGGTTTCCGATAGAGGTAGTGACAGCACATCTTTGATTGCTACGATATTGGGTATTGGGGTGTTGATTTACGGGGCTACAGGGGTATTTTATCAATTGCAGAACGCATTGAACGATATATGGGAAACGGAGCCCAAATATTCCAACGAAATCTTGGCTACACTCTTTATGCGGCTGAAGGGCTTTGGTTTTATTCTCATTTTTGGATTTTTACTACTGATCAGCTTTGTAATTACTTCCTTTCTTTCGGCATTTTCAAAACAACTCTCCCGTCTTCTGCCCGATGGTATGTTAGAGCTTGGTTTTGTACTCGATATTCTGTTGTCCCTTGGATTTATTTATTTGCTGTTCGGGGCCATGTTCAAGTATCTGCCCAGTACCCATGTGCGTTGGAAAGCGGTAAAAGTTGGCGCTGCACTAACGGCCATCCTGTTTTTAATTGGAAAATATGCCCTGGCCTTTTATTTTGGCAAAGCGGAGCCGGGATCTACCTATGGGGCTGCCGGGAGTATTATTTTAGTGATGCTGTGGGTGTCCTACTCTAGTTTGATACTTTCTTTTGGAGCCCAGTTTACAAAGATTTATTCCGATAGGTACCTTAAGAAAGAATAGATACCTAGCGGCTTGTACATCGATTGTTTCCTTATTATTTAGGTGATACAGAAAATAATAACCAAGAATTGGGATCAAGGATAATACCATCTGGCCTGGTGGCAGCCTGGATTCGGAGCGCAGTCTGTTTATCATGAACCTCAAATTCGAAAATCGTGGTCTTCCCATTTCTTACGACACCAATCTCAATTGGAAATTGAAAGTTATGGTGGTCCTGCGTTTGCCTCAGATTAATAGTAATTTCCCCGTTCCTATACTTCCAGTCCCATTTAATTTCTGGATAACCTTTTGTAAAAATCCATTGTTGAAAAAAAGCCGTCAGGTCTTCACCGGAAACTTCCTCCATAACCTTTTGAAAATCTGAAGTCATTGCATTCGCATTTTGATACTTTTTATAATAGGATCGAATGCCTTTCCAAAATTTATCATCCCCGATCCTATGCCGTAACATGTTCAATACCCACCCGCCTTTCTGGTAGGTATTAACACTTAGGACTTTCAAAGGATCTGTAATTGAGGGGTCTACGATAGGTGATGGATTTTTTTGATAGTATTCGATAATTTGCTGGCGGTCCAATGCCAATTGTTCTTTGCGTTTGGCATCGCCATAGACCCATTCTTGATATAATATCGCAAAGTAAGTAGCAAAGCCTTCACTTAGCCAAACATGGTTCCAATCGTTCTCCGTAGCGGAGTTTCCGAACCATTGGTGTGCTATTTCGTGGGCAATAAGTTCTTCTACCTCATTTTTGCCGGTAACCGAGTTTTCGAAGTAGGCAATAGTGCCTGCATTCTCCAAACCGCCCCATTGTGTTTTGGCTTGCATATTGGCAAGCTTGGCATATGAATAGGGCCCTACGGTATCGATGAAGTATTTTAAAACTTTTGCGGCCACTCCATAATCTGAAAATCCATCCAATCTATTCTCCGGATACACCCAGGCCGAAACGGGAATGCCATAAACCTCATCCAAAAGCCTACTGGCAAATTTAGTGACGCCTATGGTTACCACTTTCATGGCAACTGGGGCAGGCTCCCAATAGGTGGTAAGCTTTGAACCATTGCCCAAGTTACTTTCCTCGATCTTTTCACCTGTTGCCACAACATCATAATGATCAGGTGCGGTAATGCTAAACGAAACACTGGCCTTATCCGAGGGATGGTCTACAACCGGTAACCAATGACGGGCCAAATTGGGCCAATTATCCCCAAAGAACGATCGCTGGCCAAATTTGGTCGTGTCAATGACCAGACCACGTTCTGGAATACCTTCGTAACTAACCGTGTATATTTTTTGTAATGTTGAACCGCTGCGCGGAATAATTTTAAGTTTATTTTTTTCAAACCTGAAATTAGCGTTTAGGGAATCTTCCAGTACCTCGGTCACTATCATCCCAAAACCTTCGGTTTTTCCGATCAGGTCAAGGGCAAATGCATTCATCCCTTTTTTAAAATCGATGGTAATAATTGCTTTTCCATTAATTTTATTGGTACTATCATTTAATTCCAGATTAAAGCTATAATTCGTTACATCGGCCGATGTATTGCGTTCGTAGGTATCTTGCCCCATTGCAAAAGGACCGATAAGAAGTAAAAGTAAGAGGTAGTTTTTCAAGATTTTTTTTAATTGTACTACTGATTAATCCAAAGCGCTCATCTTCTGTTTTATATCCTCCAAACATAAGTTCCCTAAGCTTCCTTCATGGGTATGGTGGATATCACGTTTAGGGGTAAAGGTACCAGCGTTGATTTCCATCCCCATTTTTTTATAGGCATCCCTAAACGGCATCCCATTTTGTACAAGTTCGTTAAGGGTATCCACACTAAATAGATAGTCATATTTTGGGTCCTCCAAAATAGATGTATGTACACGTATTTCCTTTAGGCTGAAGGTCAATATTTCAAGACACGCCTTCATCTCCTGTATGGCGGGTACTATAATTTCCTTAACCAATTGCAAGTCTCTATGGTACCCGCTGGGCAGGTTGTTAATGACCAAAGTAAGTTGGTTAGGTATAGACTGCAGTTTATTGCATTTGCCCCTGACCAGTTCAAATACATCTGGGTTCTTTTTATGGGGCATAATACTTGATCCGGTCGTTAACTCATCCGGAAAAGAGATAAAATTAAAATTCTGACTCATGTAAAGACAAATATCCATCGCCATTTTTGACAAGGTGGCCGCAATATTTGCCATGCCAAAAGCAGTGGCTTTTTCGACCTTTCCCCTACCCATTTGAGCCGCTACTACATTGTATTTCATGGTTTTGAACCCTAATTCTTTTGTCGTGTAGCTTCGGTCTATTGGGAAAGAGCTACCATACCCTGCCGCACTTCCCAATGGATTTTGATCGGCTACTTTATAGGCGGCTTCAACAAAGTATAGGTCGTCTATCAGGCTTTCCGCATAAGCGGAAAACCAAAGTCCAAAGGAGGAAGGCATCGCTATTTGCAAATGGGTGTATCCGGGGAGCATGACCTTTTTGTGTTGGGCTGCTTTCTCCATCAAGACATGGAATAGTGCTTTGGTCATAGACTTGATTTCCATGAGCTCATCCTTTAAATACAAATGCATTGCCACTAAAACTTGATCGTTTCTAGATCGTGCGGTATGTATTTTTTTTCCAGTGTCCCCCAAGCTGAGCGTGAGCATGTATTCTATTTTGGAATGCATGTCCTCAAAAGAGGGTTCAATGGTAAAGGTTCCTTTTTCTATGCGCGCAGCGATTAGGTCCAATTCATCTACTAGCTCTTTGGTCTCCTTTTGGGAAAGCAAACCAATTTTTCCCAGCATTTTTGCGTGTGCCTTTGAGGCTTGTACGTCGTACTTGGCTAGCAGTAAATCTAGTTCCCGGTCGTTCCCCACTGTAAAGTGGTCAATTTTTTTATCGGTACTAAATCCTTTATCCCAGAGTTTCATAGTTCAAGTTCAAGTTCAAAAAATCAAGTTCAAACACCTAAAGCGAATGTATCTACTTTAATTAGAGATTGTATTTCCTTAAGTATAAGCAAATAAAAAACCTTGTAATATTTTAATATAGAGGTCAATGCCCTCTTCAATTTCATGTACGTAAATATACTCATCTGCGGAATGTGAACGGGTACTATCTCCTGGCCCTAGTTTTAAGGACTGGCAACTCAAGGCTGCTTGATCTGATAGCGTAGGAGATCCATAGGTACTACGACCCAGTGCAATACCCGATTGCACCAAAGGATGGTCTTTTTCAATTTTTGATGAATTCAACCTGAGCGAACGTTCTTTTAGTTCACAAGGTGCTTCTTTTTTCAATAAAGCGGCAATCTCTTTATTGGTGTAGGCATCATTGACGCGCACATCCACAACCAAATCTACTTGTGCGGGTACCACGTTGTGTTGCGATCCGGCATTGATCTGGGTAACGGTCATCTTAACATCACCCAAAGCTTCCGATGATTTTTCGAATTTGTAATCCTTAAACCATTGCAGTACCTCAATGGTATTATAGATAGCATTATCCGTGTTGGGATGCGCGGCGTGGGAAGGCGTGCCCTTTACCACGGCATCAAAAACCACCAAACCCTTTTCGGCAATGGCCAATTGCATTAAAGTGGGTTCCCCAACTATGGCCACGTCTATGGGAGGTAATTTTGGTAAAAGTCCACGAAGGCTGTTCTTTCCTGCGTTTTCTTCCTCTGCCGAGGCCACCATTAAAACATTATGGGTCAATCCGGTAGCTTCATAATAATGTACAAAAGTCGCTAGTAAGGAGACCAAAGGCCCCCCGGCATCATTGCTTCCCAGCCCAAATAGTTTACCATCCTCGATATGGGGACGAAAGGGATCTTTCTTGTATGCGGTGTTCGGTTTTACGGTATCGTGGTGTGAGTTAAGAAGTAAGGTGAGTTTTTTTGCATCCCAATGTTTATTCTTCGCGAATACATTGTTTCCATCCCGCTCAGTAGGTATATGATACCCTCCTAACCAAGTTTGGATGGCATCAGCGGTTCGATCCTCCTCCTCTGAAAAGGATTGAATGGAGATCAATTCCTTCAATAGTTCAATAGCGCTGTGGGTCAGTTCTTTTTGTGTCATATTAAAGGGTTATTGTGGTGAATAGTGTTGCATTTTTTTCCAATAGGCCAACATCCCCTAAACATACTTTTTTTACATTACTTTCCAAAGCATGAAAGCAGTTCTGAAGTTTTGGTAACATACCATCCGAAATGGTACCCTCTGCTAGAAGTTCCCGATATTTTTTAGAATCAAGATGCTTTAATACGGAATTCTCATCGGCTATATTTTGCAATAATCCTTTTTTCTCAAAACAATAATATAGGGTAGTCTCATAAAGATTGCTCATGCCAATGGCTATTTCAGAAGCTATGGTGTCTGCATTCGTATTCAATAACTGTCCTTTTCCATCGTGGGACAGTGCACAAAAAACAGGGCTAAGCCCGAGCGTTAAAAAATGGGCCAATAATCCGGAATTGACACCCTCAATATCGCCTACAAACCCGTAATCGATATCATTTACCGGGCGCTTGTAGGCCTGTATGGTATTTCCGTCGGCGCCGCTCAAACCTAGTGCGTTGATTCCTTTTGCCTGTAATGCGGAAACAATCTTCTTATTTGCCAATCCGCCATAAACCATGGTGATAATTTCTACCGTATCGCTATCGGTCACACGCCTCCCATCAATTATTTTGGAGGTAATACCTAATTTGGAAGCCAATACTGTCGCTAATTTACCACCACCATGAACCAATATTTTTAGGCCCTCTAATTTTGAAAACGCGGTCAAGAAAATGTCCAAAGCTTTTTCATCCTCAATTACGTTACCGCCAATTTTTACTATGGAAAGTATTTGTTTCATGTTATGCGTTTAAAATTCCACCATCTATGGTCATTGCCGTGCCCGTTATCCAAGAAGCATCATTAGAGGTCAAGAAAAGTGCTAAATGGGCAATATCCTTTGGTTGGCCCAATCTTTTGAGCAATGTGGTGTTCGCTGCATTTTCTACAGCCTTTTCTGGATTCTCGAAGGCTTTAGCGGAGTCCCATAGCAAGGGAGTGTCCACAGGCCCGGGGCAAATAGCATTTACCCTAATTTTTGGCGCATATTCTACGGCCATTTGTCGCATTAGGGCCAGGGCTCCTGCTTTGGAAGCGCAATAAGCGGGATGATTTGGAAAACTTTTGAAGGCAGCAATGGACGCATTGATAAGGATGGAAGCACCCGCATTTTTTTGTAACTCCGGGATGGCATATTTACTTAAATAGAATAGTGAGGACAGGTTGACCTCCATCGTATTTTTCCAAACTTCTTCGGATAAATTCGTAACACTGCCCAAGCCTAGAATTCCGGCATTCATAGAAACGATGTCCAAGCGTCCAAATTCGTTTATGGCCTCGCGCACCAATTGGGCATTATAATCAGGAAAACTAACATCACCACCCAAAAAAATGGATTTCTTGCCAAGTTCTTGGGTCAACGCCATTCCACGCTCCACGTTTCTCCCGGAGAGTACGACTTTGGCACCTTCCGCAACAAACGCCCGTGCAATTGCTTTTCCCATACCGCTAGTGGCACCGGTAACGATAGCTACTTTATCTTCAAGCTTATTTGACATGTTTAACCTCTAAATTTTCTAAAATTTTCTTCAAAACGAGCTGGACGGCATAGGTTCTATTATTGGCCTGCTCAATAACTAAGGATTGTTCACTGTCCAATACATCATCACTTACGACCATATTCCTGCGAACGGGCAAACAATGCATAAATTTTGCTTTACCAATCTTTTTAAGCGTCATTGTCCATGCGGGGTCCAGGTTGGTCACTTTTCCATAGTCTTTAAAATTGCTCCAATTTTTTACATAAACAATATCCGCATTTTCCAATGCTTTTTCCTGATTGTATTCTATTTGGGTTCCCCGGGTTATTTTAGGGTCCAATTCGTATCCTTCTGGGTGGGTAATTATAAAACTGGCTTCCTGCTCGTGCATCATTTGTACAAACGAATTTGCGACGGCATGGGGTAGGGCCTTTGGATGGGGCGCCCAAGAAAGTACAACTTTGGGCTTTTTTTTAAACTTCTGTTCGCCCAAGGTGATGGCGTCTGCCAAGGCTTGTAAAGGATGTCCCACGGAACTTTCCATATTTACGATAGGGACACTCGCATATTTCTTAAATCCGTTTAACACTTCTTCGGCCGCATCTTGTTTCTGGTCTACCAAGCCAGCAAATGCACGTATGGCGATAATATCACAATATTGTGAAATAACCTGGGCTGCTTCTTTAATATGTTCCGATGTTCCTTGGTCCATTACGGTGCCATCAGCGTATTCGAGGGCCCAACCCTCGTTCCCAAAATTCATGACCATGACCTCCATACCCAAATTCATGGCGGCCTTTTGTGTACTTAATCGGGTTCGTAGCGAATTGTTAAAAAACAAGAGGCCTATCGTTTTATCCTGCCCCAAATTTTTGTGATTCCTTGGATTTTTTTTCAGGTCTATTCCTTCCTTTACCCAAGTAGGTAAATCTGTAATGTCGTTGATGGATAAATAGTGCTTCATGCCGTAATTTTTGTGAAAAGGCTTTTGTTCGCAATGGCATCAAGTATAAAATTATCCTTGAGCCCATTGGTAATCCAGGTTTCTATACCTGCTTTTTGTGCGATTGATGCCGCTTCAATTTTCGATTCCATTCCGCCCGTACCTTGACTGCTTTTTAAACTGCCTATTTCGGACCTCAATTGCATTAGATCACTTACGTTTTCAATGGTTTCGGGTTGAGGAGTTTCTAACGAAGTTTTTGTGTAAATGCCATAAGTGTTCGTTGCAATAATCAACAGGTCTGCCTCTAGTAACGCAGCGGCTAAACCTGCAAGTTTATCATTGTCCCCAAACTTAATTTCATCGGTAGCCACGGTATCATTCTCGTTGATGATGGGGATAAAATTATTGGCTACCAGAATATCGATTGTGTTCCTAATATTTTCTTTGGACTGATTTTTTTCAAAGTCGGAATAGGAGAGTAGGCATTGTGAGGTGAAGAGTCCCAATTCCCTAAAATTTTCTTGAAAAATGCGCATTAAATGCGGTTGGCCAATAGATGCCAAGGCTTGTTTCACATTAATTTCCTCACCATTGTGCTCTAGTTTTACGAATTGGCGGGCTGCGGCAATGGCTCCAGAGCTTACGATGATAAACTCATATTCCTCTTGCAAGGCCGCAATCTGCCTTCCTATATCCTCTATTTTACCCCTGGATATATGTTCAGAATCCTTGGTCAAGGTATTGGTGCCAATCTTCAATAAAACTCTTTTTTTGGTCATTCTATTTTCGGTTCTTCTTACTCGTTTTGCCGGGTTATCCTAGTTTTATCAGCATTTGGACTACGCTACTAAACCTTCTTGCTTTGATTTTGGCCCTCAACGATTATCTTTCATTTTTTCTTCCTACAGGATTTATCGTACTTGCCCAGTGCCCTTGATGAACCATTTATTGGTCACCAAATGCTGTAAACCAATGGGTCCGCGTTGATGGAGTTTATCCGTACTGATGGCGAGCTCCCCACCTAAACCAAATTGCCCCCCATCTGTAAAACGGGTAGAGGCGTTATGGTAAACTGCGGCCGCATCTACGTCTTGCATAAAAGTATTCGCCTCTTCCTCATTAGTGGTGATGATGCTTGCGGAATGACCTCCGCCATAGGTATTGATAAGCTCCACCGCTTCCGCCACATTAGGCACTTGACCTATAACTATCTTATAATCCAAAAACTCTTCGCGCCATACGGAAGTGTCCTGCATAAGGGAGGTTCCTTCCAAACCGGCAAGTTTTGTATCCGTCAAAATTTCTACCCCATGTTTTTTTAAAGATTGTATTAAAAGATTTAAAAACTCAAGCTTACGTGGTAAATCTCTTGAAATTAGTACTTTGTCTACAGCATTGCAAGCGGATATTTTAGTGGTTTTTGCATTGATAATGATATCTAGCGCCATTTGTAAATCCGCATCCTGAGAAACATAAACGAAATTATTTCCACGACCACTTACAATTACAGGGCATGAAGCATGTTTTTTAACAAAACTGATAAGTTTTTCACCTCCTCTGGGCACAATCAAATCTAAGGGCTCTGTTGGTTTTTCCAAGAATTTTTGGGTTTCCTTCCTAGAATAATTTAGATAGGTAATCCAGTCTTTTGAGCAATCGCATGTCTCCAAGGCCTGATGCCAAAGGTTCACCAAAACCAAATTAGAGTTCAAGGACTCCTTGCCGCCTTTTAAAAGAATTTTGTTCCCCGATTTAAAAGCGATTCCGGCCGCCTCTATGGTCACATCAGGCCTAGATTCATAGATGATAAGGACCGTGCCAAACGGAACCGTTCTATTGCTTATTTTTAACCCATTGTCATGGTTGAAATGAAATCGCTCTATATCTAACGGATCATCCAAGACGGCTAATTGCCTTAACGAGGCCACCATTTCATCAATCTTTTTTTTATCGACCTGTAAGCGGTCCCTCATCGCAATATCGTCAGAATCAAAAGAACTTAAATCCTTCCCATTCGCAGAAACGAGTATGGATTCCTCTTGCCGTACTAGTTCTGCCATACGCAGCAACACGGCATTTCTTTTCTGCAATGGCAGTAACCTATTCATTCAAGGCAGTTTTTAAGGCTTTAAAAAATAGGTCCAAATCGCTGGGTCCAATGTTCAGGGCAGGCAGGATTCTTAAGACGTTTTTGTCCTTTGCACCACCGGTAAATAGATGATGGTCGTAGATAAGTCTTTTGCGTAATTCGGCTACTTCAAAATCAAATTCTAGTCCCAGCATCAATCCACGCCCTTTTACCCGTTTTACTTGAGGGATTTCTTGGGCTTTTTCCCTAAAATAGGCACCAAGTTTTTTGGCATTAGCTATCAAATCTTCTTTTTCCAAGACTTCTAAAACGGCCAGCGTAGCTACACAGGCCAAATGGTTTCCGCCAAAGGTAGTGCCTAAAAGACCGTATTTCGCCGGTATACTTTCGTGCAATAAAATACCGCCAACGGGAAAACCATTTCCCATGCCTTTGGCAATACTTATAATATCGGGTTGAATGGCATGGTGTTGAAACCCGAAAAACTTACCACTTCTTCCAAAACCTGATTGAACCTCATCTGCGATCAATACGACTTTATGTTCTTTACAGAGCGATGCTATTTTTTGATAGAACGCCGTTGAGGGTTCGTCCAAACCACCTACGCCTTGTATAGCCTCTAAAATGACACCGCAGACATCCCCTTTTTTTATTTCAGTCTCGAACCCTTTTACATCCTCGAGCTGTAAAAAAGTTACTTTCTGTTGCTGGTTAATGGGGGCGTTGATAGAAGCATTATCCGTTGCGGCCACAGCAGCTGAGGTACGTCCGTGAAAGCTATTTTTAAAGGCAATGACCCTCGATTTTCCGGTTATGAACGACGCCATTTTTAAGGCGTTTTCGTTTGCTTCAGCACCAGAACTGCATAGGAAAAGGTTGTAATTCTCGCAACCGGACTGCCGTCCAAGTCTAGTGGCCAATTCTTCCTGTAAAGGATTTTGTACAGCGTTACTATAGAATCCGATCTTATTGAGCTGCTCCGTTAGCCTGGCTACATAATGTGGGTGCGAATGGCCTATGGAAATAACGGCATGGCCACCGTAAAAATCAAGATATTCCTGTCCTTTGTCGTCGGTAACCACGATTCCTTTGGCTGAAACAGGGGTTACATCATAAAGTGGATAAACATCGAATAATTTCATTTTCAAAGGTTTAGGTTTCCCAACCGGTCCTAAAACCGGCAATAGGTTTTATCTGGTTTTGAATTCGGTGATTTTGTCAAAAGAGGCCACGATACCACGGATTAGGGAGGAACTTAATCCTTGGTGTTCCATCTCGTTCAACCCTGTAATGGTACAGCCCATAGGTGTGGTTACCCGGTCAATTTCCTCTTCTGGGTGGTTGCCGGATTCTATTAACAGACTCGCGGCGCCATTACACGTATGCATGGCCAATTCTTGGGCTTCCTGAGCATCAAACCCTAATTGTATGGCCCCTTGGGTAGTAGCACGAATCAAACGCATCCAAAAAGCAACACCACTGGCGCAAATAACCGTTGCGGCCTGCATCTGACTTTCCGGGATATCCATGGAATGGCCCATTCTATTGAAAATGGCCTTGGCCAAGTCTATGCGCTTTTTGCCATTTACATTACTACAGATACAGGTCATGGATTTTCCTACAGATATGGCGGTATTTGGCATGGATCTTATAATGTAGCGTTCCTGGCCAACAATAGATTCTATTTTGTCTATTCCGAAACCGGTTATCGTAGAAATCAATACGTGATTATCGCCCAATAAGTCCTTAATATCTTCTAAAATTGCGGCAAAATGGCCCGGTTGCACCGCAAAAATCAAAATATCAGCATTTGAAACAGCCTCCCGGTTATCATCCGTTACCGTAACATTACCAAATTTTTCAAATTCCCGGATTGATTTTGTATTTCTTTTGGTGAGATACATGCTAGTGGCCCCATTGCTATTTAGGATTCCTTTTGCTATCGATAGCCCTAAATTGCCCGCTCCTATGATTGCTATTTTCATAAATACTTTAGTTTTATTTCCGGTCCTCTACAAAAATCTTATAGTTTCAATCGTGTAAACTCTTCCTTTGCCCACTCAACAACTTATACTTTTTTTGGAACCCAATTGTTGTATTTTAAACCGTTATAATTTTTCTTATTGCTACCTGAGCGTAGCCGAGGTCAAAATACCCCCGCCTTTAAATTCAACCCCAGGTCCTCCTCCAATCCAAAAATCAGGTTCATGTTTTGTACCGCCTGCCCGGAAGCTCCCTTAAGCAAATTATCGATGGCCGTGGTTATGAGCAAAATATCTTCATGCTTATGCAAATGCACGTGGCATTGATTTGTGTTTACGACCTGTTTTAAATGAATGGGAGTTTCCACTACTTGGGTAAAAAGGGCTTTTTGATAATAATTGCGGTACAGTTCCATGGCAGCAGCCAAATCTCCGTCATATTTTGTGTAGGACGTTGCCAAAATACCTCTAGTAAAGTTGCCCCGTACCGGCATAAAATACAGCATACCGCTATTTTCTTTTAGTGAATGCAGGCTTTCGTTTATCTCTCCGAGATGCTGATGCACAAAGGGTTTATACCAGCTTATATTATTATTTCTCCAAGAAAAATGCGACGTATCCGAGGGGCTAACGCCTGCGCCGGTGCTACCCGTTACCGCATTAATATGAACCTCATTTTTTAAGTACCCGGCATTGGCTAAGGGTAAAAGTGCCAATTGTATGGCCGTGGCAAAACAGCCTGGGTTGGCTATATAGCCTGAATTTTCAATTTTTTCTCGGTTCAATTCCGGAAGACCGTAGACGAACTCTTTTCCATCCAGTAGAGCATCTGCATGTAGTCTAAAGTCATTGCTTAAATCGATTATTTTAGTGTGTGCAGAAAACTTATTCTCCTTTAAGAAAATCGTAGAATTTCCGTGGCCAAGGCATAAGAAAACGATGTCTACCCGCAAATTTACGTCGCTCTTAAATTGTTGATCGGTCAACCCGGCAAGGTCCGGGTGCGCGGTAGAAAGTAGTTGACCGGCCCTTGTGGTACTGTATACAAAATCAATTTCAACTGCCGGATGATACATTAGAATGCGAATGAGTTCACCACCCGTATAACCACTACCACCTACTATTCCTGCTTTAATCATATTTTCAAAATTTAAATTCAAGCACAATATTCAAATTCAATAGTCCGGGAATATCGTGTTTGAAGTTAGGATGTGCATTTACGTTTCCTACCATTCCCCATCAAATCTTAAAGAACCTTTTTTCTATAACATCCTTTTATACCCTGCTCAAAATCATGGCTCATTTTTACGTTGGCAACACCAAATGCCTTTAATTTTTACTTTTAACCATCAACCATTCACATGGGTGTAAATTTTTCCTGCGTTGGATTGTATCTTTATAAATCCTTTTGCTTCTTCTGCCGTCCATCCTTTATTCATTTCACCGTAACTACCAAAAGAGGCGTTCATGAGGTCATGTTTGGAGGCAATTCCATTCAACCTAAACTGAAATGGGTACAGGCTTACAAATACATCTCCGGAAACTGTTTTCTGGCTATCCGTTAGAAACGCTTCGATATTCCGCATAACAGCATCCAAGTAGTTACCCTCATGCAATAGCATTCCATAGAAATTTCCTTGTTGTTCTTTCTGGAATTGCTGCCATTTGGTCAAGGTATGCTTTTCCAGTAAATGGTGTGCCTTTATAATCAACAGCGCCGCGCTTGCCTCAAAACCGACCCTGCCTTTAATGCCGATTATGGTATCCCCTACATGTACATCCCTTCCTATTGCGTATTTGGAGGCAATTGCCTCTACTTTTTCGATATTCCCTACGGGACTGTCTTTTTCCCCATCAACGGCAACGAGTTCCCCTTTTTCAAAAGTCAAGGTGATATCCATAGGATTTTTTTCCTGGAGTTGACTTGGATAGGCACTATCTGGGAGTGCTTTATCCGATGTCAATGTTTCCGCACCTCCTACAGAAGTTCCCCACAATCCCCTGTTGATGGAATATTTGGCCTTTTCCCAAGCGTAGTCCACACCATTTTGTTTTAGGTATTCAATTTCCTCTTCCCGGGCCAATTTTTTATCCCGAATAGGGGTAATGATTTCAATATTGGGAGCGATAATCTGAAATATCATATCAAAACGCACTTGGTCATTTCCCGCACCCGTGCTACCGTGGGCAATGTAATTGGCCCCTATTTTTTTGGCATATGTTACGATTTCAATGGCCTGCACAATTCGTTCTGCACTTACCGATAGGGGATAGGTATTGTTTTTTAGCACGTTCCCAAAAATAAGGTACTTCACCACCTTGTCATAAAATGTTTGCACCGCATCTATGGAGGTATAGGAAGTGGCTCCCAATTGAAGCGCTTTCTCTTTTATGCTATTAATCTCATCAGTTGAGAAACCGCCTGTATTCACGCTAACTGCATGTATTTCAAATCCTTTTTCTTTTGATAAATATTTTGCGCAATACGAAGTATCCAATCCACCGCTATAGGCGAGTACTAATTTTTCCATTTTATTTAATTTTAAATGATACTATCAAAAAGAGTGGGGATACTTTTTTAATTAACAGCACCCCCTTCTGTTTTAGCTCTTGCCGATAGTAGATTTATTTTACTTCCTTTTTCTTTAAAAACAAACTTTCCTTAATGCTCTTCAATCGTTGAAATGCCTTGCTGTTCATTTCTTTTCCTTGATTCGGTTGTTTCTTACTGGCGGAGTCATACAACATACCTGTGCATAGACACATCTTTTGTTCGGTCCGGGTGAGAATATCAAAATTTTTACAGGTCTGGCAGCCTTTCCAAAACTCAGGGTCATCTGTGAGTTCTGAAAATGTCACAGGCTTATAACCTAGCTCGTAATTAATTTTCATTACCGCTAAACCAGTGGTAATCCCAAAAATTTTAGCGTCGGGAAACTTTTTTCTACTCAGCTCAAAAACTTTTTGTTTTATTTTTTTTGCAAGCCCTTGTCCACGATAATCCGGATGCACTATGAGACCCGAGTTGGCTACGAACTTCTCATGTCCCCAAACCTCGATATAGCAGAAACCGGCAAATTTTTCCCCGTCCAAAGCTAGAACGGCATTCCCGTTCGATAATTTTTTCTGAATATACTCCGGAGTACGTTTTGCGATACCGGTACCCCTAACCTTGGCGGAATCCGCAATGGTATCGCATATGATATGGGCGTATTTAAAATGTGACTCGTTAGCAACAATTAAGTTCATTGCTATGTGGTTTTAAAAATGTAAGGAATTCTTTTGATTTTTTGTGCGGAAATGGACTCACCTAATTCCATAAATATAGCCAACCCTTACGGGCGACGGCGAGATGTGAACGGGCGTGCCAGAGCAACTGGGCTCATTGGCAAATACAAAAGATGGATTTTTTCGTTCATTATAGAGTAAAGGTACAAATAATATTATACAGACTTTGTTTAAGCTTGTTTTTTTACAAAAACCTCAATTTTTGTTACGCTGTGAAATAATTTCGTAGCCAAGAAAGCCAAATACTGCAATATATTCAATGGCCAGTAGCCACATACTTTCCGTAAAGTCCGGTTGAGAATAGGCAAAGTAACTAAGAACGATGGCCGCAGACCATACCAAAGCAAATCTGTAAGAGGTGAATGGTGCCAATAATATTAAGAATATACAATACCATGGATGCACGGTTGTTGCCATAAAATAGTACAAAGCCAATACCCACATCATTGAAGAGAGTAAGGTGGTCAAATTCTCGTTCTTTCTAAAAAAGGTGAACAAAAGAACAACACCAATGGTAATGAAAGGTGTAACACTTCCGTAACTTTTAATAAATTCCCATGGTTTGGCATCCCATTGAATCGCTATCTGTTCCACCACGTTGTATAGCCCGGCATTAAATTCAAAATTAGAAAACCAAAGGCGCAAGGTTTGGTGATAATTATGAAGGAATTCTGGCGTGTAAAAGGGGATAAACAACAAAAGCACCGTTATGGCTACAATCAAATAAAAGAAAAGACTTCTTTTAAAGCCTAGGAACTTTAGGAAAAGGGGGAGAAACAAAAGGGGAACTAGCTTCACGGATATGGAGCATCCTAAAAAAACTGCGGCAACCTGCCACTTTTCAAGCGAAAGCAGGTACATGGAAATGATAAAAAAGAAGAGCATGACCCCTTCAAAATGCAGGTTTCCTGTGAGTTCTACAATAACCAGGGGATTCAAAAAATACCAAAAGATTAAATGCGGTGATAGGTTGAGGTTCTTCAATAGTTTTCTTCCAAAATAAAAGATACCGATATCGGCCAAAATAACCATACTCCGTATCACCACTATACCACTTAAAATACTTTTCCCCCCCAATAGGACCGCCAAACCAAAAAGGAGTTGGTTAAGGGGCGGATAATTGCTAAAATGCCGTGCACTAAGTTCACCCATACCGTGGTGAAGCGCCTGTGCGTTTGCAATACTCAAGTCTTGCTGTGCTATTAACTCGTTGGGGGCGTATTTATAGGGGTTTATAAAGTTGCTAACTAATTGGCCATCCCAAATAAAACGATAGAAATCCTGGGAAAGATTAGGTTCGGCAATTAGAAAAATTAATCTAAAAAGTATTCCGGCAACCAGCAAAAACTTAAAATTCCATTTTTCAAACTGTATCAATTTAAAGCACAATAAAAACAATGCTATAAAAAGGGTTAAAAGCTGTACAAATGCCGTACGTTCCAATTGGTAGGCAAACGTATAATAGAAAACCAAACTTAAACATGCCAACAGGAGCCCAAGCTTGTGCAATTTTAGAAATTTTAGGATAGCATTGGGCATTGGTATTGGGTTAGGATGCCCCAATTTAACCGTTTTTTATCGGATTCTGATTTTAACGCTCCATCATTTTACCAAGTAATTCTTTCATCATCTTGGCCGCCAAGTAGGCGGTCATCCCTTGAAAATCCCGGTCTGGATTGTATTCAACGATATCCGCACCAACGACCTCGGTGTCTATAGCTTGAATTAAATCGATGACCTGTCTGGAGCTAAGTCCGCCTGGCTCATGGTGCGATACGCCTGGTGCAAAAGCAGGGTCAAATCCATCGAGGTCCAGTGAAATGTACAATGGATTCTCAAATTTTGGAATTGTATTTAAATCCAGGTTTTTCATTTCATGCACCTCAACCTTAAATTTTTGAGCCTGTTCTTTTTGATGGGGATTTAAGGTGCGTATTCCCACCTGCACTAATTTTACCGCATACCCCTGTTCCATTATTCGAGCGAATGGGCAGGCATGGGAGTAGGGGTCACCTTCATACTCGTGGTAAAGGTCTGCGTGAGCATCGATATGTAAAATATCCAATTTTGGATAAAACTGGCTATAAGCTTTCAGGATGGGAAATGTTACGGAATGATCACCGCCCAGCGAAAGGATTTTACTGTGCTTTTCAAGATGTTTTGCAGTTATTTTTTCAATATCGAAATAGTCGTTGATCTCAAAATCACCGCTGTCTGTAACTAATTTATGTTCTATGGAGATTCCGTTTTCGGCAAATAGGTTCATAGAATCACTATAGAGGGCTTTTCTAATTAGGGAAGGCGCTTTTGCCGGGCCTTTTTGGAATGAAGATTTGGCATCCCAGTTAAAACCTTGGATATTCATTTTTTTTATCATGGATCGTCAGCGAATAAGGTACTAAGATATCGATTTGTTGAGTTAATACATCGTATTAGGATTATTGTAGGTTTGAGACACTTGTTTTTAGCCCATGATACCTTCAGATTTTATTCTCTGAATCCAAAGTTCAAAACTCAATTTAATTTTCGATTTACCTAACAGAAGAATTGGGATATTATTCAATACCATTTTATAGTTGGAAGAATTTTTACGTGGGAATGGACGTTTTTAATTGGAATTGGAGTTTCCTTAATAAAATAACCATTGCCCACATTATGAAATCGTGATTTTTACAGGGCATTGGATTTGATAGGCAAAGTTGTTATTGGTTATTCGTTTCCTGGAATGGATTTAGGCCATGATTTCCGATAATCGTCCCTCGTTTTCTTATAGCTTTTGGAAAGACTCTTGGCTTCATCTTCTGAATATATACTTTTTGCCTTTTTAAAAAACTCCTCTTCTTCATCCTTTAAATGATGCTTTACCTTATCCACCAATTTTTCAATGGTGGTCAACCAATGTGGAGAGCTCATATCGGTATCCTCCAATTCTTCTATAAGCTCGTCCATTTCATGGTGTTCTGCCATACCATGCCTGGCATCTTCCTGCATCTTATCGGTATCGATTAACGGAGAGTAAAAATACCGCTCCTCAGCTACCGCATGAACCTCCAACTCCTTCTTTAAATCTTCCCAAAGTTTTTTCCGCTCCTCCGATTTACCGGAAGTTTTTACGATTTTGTCGCATAGGCTTCGTTGCAGGTCGTGATCTTGGGTAATGGCTTCGTAAATGTTCATTTTGCGTTTCTTTAGGTCTAAAACTATTTTCAGTATCACTTACTAAGATAGCGGTTTTATTGATTTTTGTGGCTTCCACTCTGTGCTCCATAACGCATAATATTTGCTGTAAAAGAGATTAGAGGACAATTTAGGAGCCTAATAAACTATACTATTGAGGGCACAGGGAATTTGAATAGATGTACGTTGTTTATCGTTTTTCGCTGGCTAGGAGCTTCTCGACCTCCAATATCCTAAATTTTACGATTTCGGCTATAAGTTCTGCGGGTAATGGTAAGTTGAGTGGAAATTGGACAGAGCCTTTGCCGTGGTTGTAGCCAGACAGTTTTTCTTTAAACCTTTCATATCCTGATGGCGTGGCATAAAACCCGATATGTTTTGCGAAGCCGCCAAAATAGACCAATGGCTTTTTGTTAAGGGTGTAAGCGGGTATGCCGTATGCAATCCGTTCAACTGAGGCTTGCGCATTGTTTTCAATGATTTTGCGGATGCCCTGAAGTTTTATTTGGGTTTTAGGAAGGAAGCCGAAGAGGCATTCATCAACGGTTTTTATGCTCTGTTCCAAACTAGTCAGTTACATCTTTTTGTTCAATTTATCTTTTCTAAATTAACGACAATGAAGCTGCATGGGTAAAATAAAAAAGAGGCTTAACAAAGCCTCTTTAATCTACATTATGATGCTTTAATTTAAGCCCTAGCGGTCAATGATTTAAAGAATACAAATCCAAAACCTAAAAACAACATAAAGTGGAACGGAAACAATCCAAAATCGTTCAATGGAATGGCACTATACATACCAAAAAGGAAGTAGACCATTAAAGCGAATTCCAAAATCATATTAGGGGAAAGTTTTTTGGCCAAATATTTATTACCCTTCCAACTTTCCTTTAGCGCACCAATATTGAATTTTGGTGTACGTACAAATTCACTTCGTTTCCCCATGTGCCCTTCCAATACAGCGATTGAATTATGAAGGGAGAAGCCCAATGCCACGGAAAAGAAGGTGAAAAATATTTTAATGTAGTCTACGAAATTGTCAAAACTACTCCCCTGGATACTTTTGTAGGTAAACCAATAGCAGATGAACAGGATAATCGTACTTATGGTGAATAGACTTAACAAAGAGAACACCCAATCTAAATGACCGTACGTGTTTTTTATGTATAAAGAGGGGATGCTCAATAAAGCTACCAAGAATACACAAAGGAACATGGAACTGTTCAACAAGTGCATGACCCCATGAAATTTTGTCCTAAAAGGAATGTTTTTCGCTTTGATCACGCTCCAAACCGTCTTCCTAAAGTTCTCTGCACCACCTTTGTTCCAACGGAACTGCTGGGAACGTGCGGCACTAATAACAACGGGAAGTTCTGCCGGGGTTTCTACATCTTCCAAATACTTGAACTTCCAATTTTTCAATTGCGCGCGGTAGCTCAAATCCAAATCTTCGGTTAAGGTATCTCCCTCCCAGTTACCGGCGTCTATGATACATTCCTTTCTCCAAATACCTGCGGTACCGTTAAAGTTGATAAAATGTCCTTTGCTGTTACGGCCAACTTGCTCTAAGGTAAAGTGGGCGTCCAGTGCAAAAGCCTGAATTTTGGTAAGGGTGGAATAATCACGGTTCAAATGCCCCCAACGGGTCTGTACCACTCCAATTTCTTGATCCTTAAAATAGATTACGGTCTTCTTTAACCAATCTGAAGCTGGCATGAAATCAGCATCGAAGATGGCAATAAATTCACCTTTGGCAATCTTAAGACCTTCTTTTAAGGCGCCGGCCTTATAGCCAGACCTGTCCGTTCTTCTGATGTGCTGAATATCAAGTCCGGTTTCCTGTAATTTGGCAATGCTGGCAGCAGTGTCAACGACAGATTCATCTGTAGAGTCGTCCAATACCTGTATTTCCAATTTACTTTTTGGGTACTCTATTTTTGCGATATTTTCCAAAAGCCGTTCCATCACATATTCCTCATTGTAAACAGGTAGCTGGATGGTTACGAAAGGAATTTCCTTTGGGTCCAATAAATTATATTTTGGGGCGGTCTGGTTCTGTCGCTTTTGGGACAAATAATTGACCAAGAGATTTAGCTGCGCCAAGCTGTAAAAGAAAATCAACAGTAAAGAAACACTGTAGATTATAATGATAAGATACGCTATTGTTAGTGCCATATTATTTGATACTGTATTTAAAGATCCAACCCAAAATTTTTACGCCTGCAAATATACTACCTTTTACGGTTCCTGAAACTTTTGACACCCCAATTCTTTTCTTGTAACGTACTGGTACTTCGGTATATGTCATTTTTTTCTTTAAAACTTTCAACTGCATTTCAACCGTCCATCCGTAGGTCTTATCCTCCATTTTCAATTCTTTGAGCTTTTCGTATTTAATGGCCCTAAAAGGTCCTAAATCCGTAAACTTTGCGCCAAAAAACAATCGCATCAAAAATGTGGCCAGCCAGTTGCCAAAAACCTGTTGCGGCGTCATAGATCCTTCCTCCCGCAAGCTTTTTTTTCTGGCTCCTACAACGAAATCAACATTGTCCTCCAAAATTGGGGCTACCACTTTATCCAATTCCTCTGGATAGTCAGAATAGTCTCCATCGATAAATACGATAATATGGGGGTGTTTGGATTGCGCCGCAACATAATCCAGACCACATAAGCAGGCGTAACCATATCCCTTTCTAGGCTCCGTAAGTACAGTAGCTCCCGCCGCGAGGGCATTCTGTACGGTATCGTCTGATGAATTGTTGTTGATAACTATTATTTCCGATACTGATTTTGGCAGCTTGTGAATTACCTGTGCAATTGAATTTTCCTCATTAAAGGCCGGAATGATTACTTTGATATCGGACATTATTTTAAATCGGATAAACTGTTTTCATGTGTAAACACATCCAAATCTGTCCATTCCTTGCGCTTTTCGCCCTCACTATAGTGTTCTGCCGATACCAACTTTCCTTCCTCATATTTTAAACAATAACCGTCTTTTTGGCTCTTGTTCAATTCGCATTTATGGTTTACGCGACCCTTATTGTCATAGTACAACCACCAGCCATCACGCTCATTGTTTTGATAATGGCCTTCTTCGGTCCTAATGCGGTTTTCATCATAGAAAAACCAATATTTCTCCTTCTTGTCATATTCGAAAAAACCTTGTTCGGATAATTTGCCGTTAGGGTAATAGAACCGCCAATAATCTGTTTTTGTGGTATAGCGCATCCATCCTTCGCTTTTCAACATTCCGTTGTCATAGTAGTTGCGTTCGTAACGTTTTTCCTCCAGTATCGAGAATGACATGATGAATAGGAATAGGCCAAAAATATATGTGAATTTCTTTTTACCCATTACTTGTTCCTATTTACCAACTCCATTAGATCCACATCGTTACCTAGCAAAACCTCCTTTGAATTAATACGTCCTTTGTCCGGCCCGTTCTCCAGTTTAAGAACGCCCCGGGGGCAAACTGCTGAACAAATGCCGCACCCTACACAGCTAGATCGCACTATATTTTCACCTTTTTGTGCATAGGCACGTACGTCTATTCCCATTTCACAATAGGTGGAGCAATTGCCACAGGAGATACACTGTCCGCCATTCGTTGTAATCCGAAATTTGGAAAATAACCGTTGTTGAAAACCTAGTATGGCTGCCATAGGGCACCCAAACCTACACCAAACCCTATTCCCGAAAATGGGGTAGAAACCAGTACCGATCACTCCAGAAAATATACTTCCAATTAGAAAGCTATAGGTTGTTCTAAGGGTTTCAGATTTAAAGATGAAAATGTTTCCACTGCCACTAAAAAAGTGCATTCCAAAAAGGACGGCAATAATAGTGAAATAGCCGATAGCGCCATATTTGGCATCCTTATTAAGTTCCTTTCTTTTGTAAATCATTACCCAGGTAAATACGGCCGTTAATAGCACCGCTACTCCGGTAAGGAAGGTGGTTTTGGTAAGCCAATATTTACTGCTATCAGTACCTAGATAGGAATAAATCACCGCTGTGGTCATTAGAGTGACAAAAACGACGACACTATGAACCACCCAGCGCTCTACCTTCCACGCGAATTGTGATTTGTCACTCAGGTGGCGGAAGGGATCCCCGGCAGTTTCCGCAAGGCCCCCGCAACCGCAGACCCACGAACAATACCATCGCTTACCGTATTTATAAGTTAATAAGGGTGAAATGACGAAGATGGAGAGAATACCAAAAAAAAGCATGGCCAATCCAATATTTCCAGCATCGATAAATCCATTGACCCGATACCGTTCAAAATTATAATAGTTTAAGGGCCACATATTTTTAAGGTCATAATAGGGTAAATCCCCATTTAAACGGGCCATAATTTCCGGAATCAAAAAGGCAAAAGCAGTTTGAAAAAACATAACGCTTACGGTACGTAACCGTTCATACCTGTTATGCCTGTATTTCCACATGAATTTAATGCCGAAGGCTAAAATAGCAACGGTATATAAGGTGCCGTATACAAACCATTGGCTAGCGGGGTTTCCACTTAGCGTGTAGCTGAGCGGGTCAAATAGCGCTATAATCCCCTTGTTGTCCCCATCCTTTACCAATCCTAAATATTCTGGATAAAAATAAAGCACAATGTAAAACCCGGTAAGGACAATACCCCCGATCCACGCTAAGAGGCCACGACTTGAAATGGACTTGAACCAGACCCCGTCGTTTTTAATTCCTTTCTGCTTGCTAACATACTGAGCCTTTGAAAACCATATGACCCCTACGAACATCGCCAAGATTGATGCCGTGAGCCATAGGGCGCTATTGCCCAAGTCTAAATTGAACAGTTGAAGAATTAAGATTCCCAAACCGGACATACCCACCACTACGGCAAATTTTTGTGCGGTATTCAATGCTCTTGGCGGCTCTCCAGCAAGAGACATGCTTCTTTGAAAATCACTCATAGTAGATTGTGTTGGTTTATGTTATTAAGCATTGCTGAAAATACGTTTCCAACTTTTCTTTTTGGGCCGAATTCTTTTATTGAACTCCGAATTATATTTTGAAATTATTTCTTCCTCATAATTCGCATAAAATTCCGGATCAAAATTAGCATCTTTTAGGTATTCCATAACATGGTCTGTGCTACGTTTTTCGGTAAGCCATTGGTCAAAAATTTCGTGCCGTAGGCGAATGCCGAACGTGTTTATCCCTAAAAATTGAAATGTGTCCATTTCATAGGCAATGGTAATGCATATTTTTTCGTGTTCATGTCGCCAATGAAAATGCCCCTCGTTAGCTTCCTTATTACGCTCGCTAAAGACCCAGCCATAAGTTTGGTATTCGATATCCAAAAATTTGGCAGAATTGAACCAGTTTCCGGGGTTATATTCCATAGGGTTCCCACAAAGGGTCTGTGCCAACGCCTCACCCATCATACGCCCCGTATACCACACCGCTTCTATAGGCCTGCGATTACCAATTGCACTGCGCTGTTCTGCGCAATCCCCAATGGCATAAACATCTTTTGCGCTTGTCTCCAATAGGCGATTCACTTTTACACCTTTTCCTAAATCGATACCGGAATTTTTTAAAAAGTCAATGTTTGGAGTTACTCCAGCGGTTAAGCCCACAACGTTGCAGGCAATAGTCTCGCCTTTATCTGTAATTATAGCTTTGGCCCTTCCTGTTTCATCGGCTACAATTTCTTTCAAATTGGTGTCTAAGCGCAAATCAATATGGTGCTCCCTTATATGTTCATTAATCATTTGGGATTCGCCCGCTGGCAGAACCCCGTCCCAAAAACTTTGCTCCCGCACTATAAAGGTTACGGGAATCTCCCTGGTCCTTAGCATTTCCGCCATTTCAATACCAATGAGTCCGCCCCCTACAATGACTGCCCGTTCACAAACGGTATTATTGGGTGCATTTGCTTCTAGCAGTTCAAGGTCCTGTTTTGAGTACAAGCCTTGGACCCCCCTTAAATCTTGGCCGGGCCAACCGAATTTATTGGGTTTGGAACCAGTGGCGATTACCAATTTGTCATAAATAATGAATGAACCATCTGCTAAACGCACTTTTTTGACATCAGTTTTAACCTCGTCAACGAATCCCTGTACTAAATTGATTCGGTTCTTTTCCCAGAACCAATTTTCGTAAGGCTGCGTGTGTTCAAATTTCATATGCCCCATGTATACGTACATGAGCGCCGTTCGTGAGAAGAAATAATCAGATTCGGCTGAAATTAGCGTAATCTTTTTATTGGATAGTTTTCGTACATGGCGCGCCAAGGTAACTCCAGAAATGCCGTTACCAATAATTACAATATGCTCCATAAAGAAGGGTTGGTTTTCATATGAGTCGCTTAAAAGGTAAGGTACTTTACACAATATTCCTGAAATAAAACTATTTAGATTTGTTCTAAGCGCTAAATTTCCAAGGATAACCAAACAAATGTACTTTTGTCTACGTATATACAAGCGTATTGCTCCGTAATTAAGTAAGCTATTGGTTTGCGTAGTTTACGAATACCAATTTAACCGGGTTTTAAACCAAACACGATATGAATTTTAAGCTCATTGTTTTTCTTCTTTTCTTTGGATGTATCTCAATACAGGCACAAAACCTAGATACTTATTTTACTGCTGCTAATACGTTTTTCAAAACCTATGTTGATAATGGAAAAGTCGATTATAAGTCCATTCAAGAGAATCCATCGCGTTTGAACGCCTTGGTGAATATGGCAAAGGAGATTCGTGTTTCCACAGCAGTACCGAATATATACAAGTCCTTTTGGATCAATACTTACAATATTTTGGTGATTAAGGGGATTATTGAACATTACCCATTAAAATCCCCGTTGGATGTTGATGGGTTCTTTGATAAAACAAAGTATACCGCAGGCGGTGAATTAAGTACCTTAAACGAAATAGAGAACCGGTTGTTACGGGCCAAATTCCCAAACGAACCACGTTTTCATTTTGTCCTGGTCTGTGCAGGATTGGGATGTCCTCCAATCATAAACGAGGCTTATGTACCAAATAATCTAGAAAATCAATTACAGCGACAAACAGAAAAAGCATTAAATGACCCTAAGTTTATTCGGGAAGAGGAAAATGGCGTAAAAGTCTCACAAATTTTTGAATGGTATAAAAGCGATTTTGAAAACGCAGGGGGTATTCTTCCTTTTATCAACACATATCGGAAAAGAAAACTACCGTTGACTATAAAAATTGATTATTACCCTTACGATTGGACCTTAAACTCAAAATAGTTGAAATTTATAATAAGGCCTAGTAGGTTCTTTTGCTGGTATCACAATTATTTATAAGGTCGTCGTTGGTTAAAGAAATCTGTAAATAGTATAATTTTAGGCCTTTAATCAATGCATCGATGAAAAATATTGGTATTCTGGTTCTCTCTATTATTCAGTTCTCCTGTTCTGGACAATCCAACAAAAAAATTAACGGAGTCAGTTTTGTGGCGTCTAGGGAAGAGGTAGTGCAAGGACAGGTGGAGGAGGTGATACGTATTCATGCCAACAGTGCCGCAGTAATGCCCTTTGGTTTTATAAGGGATGCAAATAACCCCCAAATTATCTTTAACACGGAAAGACAGTGGTTTGGGGAGACCAAGGAAGGAGCGAGGCAATATATAGCTATGCTGCATGAAAATAATATTGCGGTGATGTTGAAACCACAACTGTGGATTTCTAGAGGTGTATTTACCGGAACCTTGAAGATGGAGAATGAGCGGGACTGGAAAATCTTGGAAACATCGTACCGTGAATTTTTACTCACTTTTGCCCAATTGGCTGCGGATACTAATGTGGACCTCCTTTGTGTAGGTACGGAATTGGAACAATTTGTCCAAAATAGGCCAGAATATTGGCAGCTTCTAATTACGGAGATACGAAAAATATATAAAGGTAAACTTACTTATGCCGCAAATTGGGACGAGTTTGACCGGGTGCCTTTTTGGAATCGCCTAGACTATGTTGGCGTAGATGCCTATTTTCCCTTATCGGAATCAAAGACACCCTCTTTGGAGGAACTCTCAACCGGATGGAAACCTTGGAAACTTAAATTGGAGGGGGTGTCCATCCAAACCAAAAAACCAATATTGTTTACGGAATATGGCTATAGAAGTATGGATTATACCGCTAAAAAGCCTTGGTTGGTTGATCGGAGCCAAGAAAAACCGAACATGGTATCCCAAGTTAATGCTAAAAAAGCCATTTTTTCAGAATTCTGGGGGGAGCCCTGGTTTGCCGGCGGTTATGTTTGGAAGTGGTTCGTAAATCACGATACAGCTGGCGGAGAAAATGATAATCGATTTACCCCACAAAATAAGCCTTCAATTAAAATTATTAGCGAGAACTATCAAAAATACAGTGAATAATATCAATTTTGCAGTCAAATTCTATTTGGTCTAAAATGGCACAAACTTTGTTTTTCTTATTATATGTTTAGGTATTTACTTCTTATCATAATTGTTATACAGTCCGTAACCGCTCAAGATAGCCTGAAGACTGTTTTGGCGGAACCCGGTGATGGTATCCTTTCGCTTCTAAGGAAGCAGGGCGTAAATCCTTATGATGTCATGGAGGATTTTATTGCCATGAACAGTAATCAATTACGCGATAGTATTCATTTGGTTGCAGGTAAGTCCTATGTAATTCCCAAGGTGGTTTTGGATACGGTTTCTATTGTAGATTCGATTCAAAAACAGGCCACTACAATCAAGGAACTGGAAAGTACTTCATACGCTATTTTCGGGGAAAAGAACAAAACGGTAATTGAAAAAAGTAAACGGTTAAAGGGGAGTGTTTACTATTTGGTTTCTGGCCATGGAGGTCCTGATCCTGGCGCCATGGGCACTTATGCAGGCAAAGTTATCGCGGAGGATGAATATGCTTATGATATTACCCTTCGCCTTGCACGTGAGCTCATTTCCCATGGAGCTTCCGTATATATTATTATCCAAGATGAGAATGATGGTATACGCGATGATTATGTGCTGGAAATAGACCATGATGAGGTCGCCTACCCAGATAAGGTTATTCCCCTTAACCAAGTTGAACGCCTTAAGCAACGGGTAGAAATCGTTAACGACCTTTATAAACAGAACAAAGGAAAGTACCAACGCTTATTGGTTACACATGTGGACAGTAGAAGCGAAGGGCAAAATATAGATGTTTTCTTTTATCACCATGAAAAAAGCAAGAACGGTAAAAAATTAGCGGAAAGTATACATAAAACCTTTAATGTCAAATATAAAAAGTACCAGCCCAATAGAAATTACTCGGGTACTTTTGAAGACCGCACTTCGCTGTATCTGGTTAAAAAAACACATCCTGCAATGACCTTTATAGAAATAGGGAACATAAGGAATGCAAAGGATCAGGTCAGAATTCTAAATCCCGATAACCGGCAAGCCCTGGCAAAATGGATTTCTGAGGGGGTGCTGTTGGATTACGAGGAAAAATAAAAGACTAAAGCGCAATGTGCTTCCTATAATATTGATGCAATTTTTCTGGTGGAGCACCTAAGTAATGTTTCAAATGAATCATGGCATAGTGCCATTGTAGGCTTGCCATTCCCCGCTCCTCGTACCTACGCGCAGATGTAGTAACCGTTTGGGGCAATATTTTAAATGGTTTCAATCTATAAATGCGTTGAATAAATTCATTGTCCTCATAGATGATATACTTCTCGTTGAACCCCTTTAATTGGGCGAACAGATTTTTGGTTATAAAAAGCGATTGGTCCCCTCCCCGGCAAAGTTGATGGTTAATTTTGGTACACCATCCAAAGAATTTTAGAAAACGGCTTGTACTATTAAATCTCATTTGAAAACAACCCACCTCATAACCCTTGTCCAACGCGCGTAAAATAGCAGTATCGAAATTTTTGGGCGGTAGGGAGTCAACATGTAAAAAATATAGCATATCGCCGGTGGCACGGGAAGCTCCCGCGTTCATTTGAACCGCTCTTCCTTTTTTGCTTCGTATCACCGTTGCGCCCAATTCAAGGGCATTGGCAAGGGTTTCGTCCGTACTACCACCATCAACGACCAACAACTCTTTCACATGCATGGTTCCAGTGTGCTTGGAAATTGTGGCAAGTACTTTTTTAATGTAATCCGCCTCATTAAGAACGGGAATAATAATGCTTATTTTGGGCCGGTAAGCACTCATAGGCGGTAATTTGCTTTTTATTGGTAGCCGGTTGGGCAGTTACCTTACAATTGCCTGATCAGTTCCTGGAATAATTTGACCATTTTGGGTTCGGTTGCTTCTGCAATTGCAATAATTTCTGCAATATCCACAGGTTTCAGATTATCTGGATCACATTCATCGGTTAAAACGGAAACTGCTACAATGGGTAGCCCCAAATGATTGGCCACGATTACTTCTGGAACGGTACTCATACCAACGGCATCCGCACCTAAAATTTTTAGCATTCTATATTCTGCCTTGGTTTCTAATTGCGGACCAACCACAGAGGCATATACGCCAGATTTTAACGAAATATTGTTCTCTTTTGCGATGGTAACCAGCTTATCTCGCATGCCCATATCGTAAGGTTCGGACATATCTGCGAAACGTTCCCCAAACTGACTGACGTTTTTAAAGGCTAAAGGAGAACCTCCTTGAAGGTTTATGTGATCTTCGATCAGCATCATATCCCCTTTTTTAAAGTTGAGGTTGACCGCCCCCGCGGCATTTGAAATAAAAAGTTTTTTGATACCCAAAAGGTGCATTACGCGAATAGGGTAGGTGATGTCCAAAAAGTCATAACCCTCGTACAAATGAAAGCGGCCTTGCATCACGACCACTTTTTTACCTGAAATGGTTCCGTATACCAATTTTCCGGAATGAAACTCCACGGTTGCCAACGGAAAGAAGGGGATGTGATTGTAATGGGCATCGATGGGATTTTCAATCTTATCGACTAATTTTCCTAACCCGGTTCCTAGAACAATTCCTATTTCCGGCTTATCGAAACCTTTCGTTTTAAGATACGCTACAGATTCGTCTAATTGATTTTGTTTCATGAATTCATATGTTTTAAAAAGGGCTTAAAGGCGTCGATGTCCTTTATGTCCTCATAGTGATCAACATCATTTCTGGGCTCTAAAAGCGCAACATTTTCATCCTTCAGGTCGGCCAAGGTATCCCTCAGTACTGTTTCAGTACCCCATTCCTTCTGCTTGAAAAGTTGCGGCATGTATTTTTTCATTCCCAATAGGTAATATCCGCCATCTTCGGCAGGTCCTATTACGAAATTACTTTTTTCCAATGCTTTAAAGGCATGCTCCAAATCACTTTGGGAAAGGTCATGCATATCACTGCCAATGATAATAATTTTTTGGAACCCGTTTTGGAACCCCTCCAAAAAAGCATTGGCCATACGCACGCCTAAATTTTCACCAACCTGTAATTTTTTAGTGAAGGTTTTTGCATCCCAAATATCGTTATTCCAAATTTCTTCAGAATAATAAACCGCTTTTTCAACGTAGATATTTTTTGTTATTGCAACGGTATGGTTCAACAAAAATTCATAAATGGCAAGGGCTGCATGGTCGCCTACGGTAGCGGCTAAACGTCGTTTTCCTTTACCCAATTCCGGGTTTCTTGTGAATATTAAAAGCAAATTTTTGGAATTGGCCAACGAGAAATCTATTATTTTATCATCTTTATGATTCTTATTCGTTTGTAGTATTCCCAATGTATTTTAATTTTTCTTAATTCCTAACTTTTTTATTGTCCGTTGCCTTAGTTTGGTTATTCGTTTTTTCTTAACCTGCTACAACTTTTGACGTAATACGTGTCAATTTATATCAACTACTTTGTACACGTTACTTAATACTTTGTTCTACCTAATCACTATCATTTAAATTTCCCAAAAACGTCTAACTCAATATACCTTTACCCCCTTTTCCAGTAACTTGCCCCAATGCTTGCTAAAGGCATGGATACTATCCGTTGGGTTTCCCAAGGTATTGTACACTTGTCTATCCATATTTTTCCATTTAAATATACCGCCGTACAGATTCAATACTTTTGTATATCCCAGATCTTTCAATTGTTCGCCAATATTCTCAGAGCGTACCCCGACAGAGCAATAGACAATAATGGGTTGGGTCTTATTCGGCACTTCCTGTGTAAACTTAGTTGCATCAAACGCCTTGTAACCTACCCACATTGCATTTTTTAAGTGGCTTACGTCATATTCTTCCTGCTCACGGGTATCCAGATACAAAATAGAATCTGGCATGGGTAAATTATCTGGGTAGATATAGGGAACCGATTCTTTATTCCAAGTTCTTAAGGTTTTATCAATTGCATCCTGGGAATGTGTTTTACCCAAACTGATGACAAGGGCAATGAAAAAAAATGGTAAAGAAGTTTTCATTAATTTCATAGCGATAAAGGTACTATTTTTAAAAGCCAAGACGCAAAGTCGTAAAAGTGAAAATATGGTTAAGATCTATAAGGAATGTTCAGTCTTGCTAATTTCATTAGCATGTATCATTGGTATAAACGGTTGTAAAACTGAGGGTGAAAAAAATACTGAAACCCCTAATGAAACAGCTTCGTCTTATTATAAGGAGGATTATCGCCCACAGTTTCATTTTTCCCCTCAAGAAAAGTGGATTAATGACCCCAATGGGCTTGTCTATAATGATGGCGTGTACCACCTGTTTTATCAATATTATCCAGATAGTACGGTTTGGGGCCCTATGCACTGGGGCCATGCAATTAGCAAGGACATGCTTAAATGGGAGCATAAACCAGTTGCACTATATCCGGATAAACATGGATATATTTTTTCTGGAAGCGCCGTAGTGGACAAGAATAACACTTCAGGTTTTGGAACTTCTGAAAAAAATCCTTTGGTTGCGATATTTACCTATCACTTGATGGACGGGGAAAAGGCCGGGCGAACAGATTTTCAGACCCAAGGTATCGCCTATAGTTTGGACAATGGTGATAGCTGGACGAAATATGAGGGAAATCCAGTGGTACAGAATGATGGTAATAGGGATTTTAGAGATCCTAAGGTATTCTGGAATGATGTTGCAGAAACTTGGTCAATGCTCTTGGTAGCCGGGGACCATTTGCAGATATGGAATTCTGAAAATTTAAAGGATTGGAAAAAGGTGAGTGAATTTGGAAGGGACAAAGGCGCCCATGGTGGGGTATGGGAGTGTCCGGATTTGTTTCCACTAAAAGTTGAGGGAAGTGATGAAGTAAAATGGGTTTTGCTCATCAGTATAAATCCCGGTGCACCAAACGGTGGTAGTGGTACACAATACTTTATCGGGGATTTTGACGGTACTTCCTTTTCAACAAACCAGACCGAGAACAAATGGCTTGATTTGGGAAGGGACAATTATGCAGGGGTAACCTACAACAATACCCCCAATGATGAACGTGTTTTTATTGGATGGATGAGTAATTGGGACTATGCCCGTGATACCCCTACCGGTGAATGGCGTGGTGCTATGACCTTGCCAAGAAATTTAAGCCTTCACAATATCAACGGGGAGCTTTTAGTGTTCAACTACCCATTGGAACAGTTTGATAATCTGCTTGCGGATGCCCATTTAGAACCTACTTTGGAGCTTGAAGAAAATCAAATAAAAAACATTGGCCTCAAGCATGGTAACCAATCCCAAATCCAGTTTATTTTAAGTAATCCACAGGTTCAATTACATCTCAGTAATGAAATGGGAGACAGCCTTAAAATTTTCATAGACGCTAACAAAGAATTGGTTTCGTTGGATAGGTCTAAGTCTGGACGAACAAATTTTAGCGAAGCGTTTGCGCTGGGGGAGCAGCGAATGCCCATATCAAATTTGCCTGAGGAACTTATTGAGGTGAAACTCCTTTTAGACCATTCTTCTTTGGAGTTTTTTCTGAACAAAGGGCAATATGTGATGACGAATCAAGTATTCCCAAGGGCGCCATTTACAAATCTTAGTATAATTAATCCTGGCCGGGAACATGTAGTTATCAATGATTTTACGGAACACAAAGTGAAGCGTATTTGGGACTGAAATTCAATGGACTAGTTCTTTGGCCAACTGTTCCAAGTCAATACCCATATATACTTTGTTTACGTTTAGCGCCTGTTCGCGTAGCTGCAAGGGTAAATTTGAATAACCCAGCTTAGCGCCCAAAATCATTCCAGCAACGGCGGCAACAGTGTCATTGTCCCTACCGTAGTTAACGATAAATTGAATCGTCTTTTCAAAATCACCGTTTCCAAATTCGAGCGCGGTAACCAAAATTTGCCAAATTTCCGCTGCATGAAATGCAATGGAGCGCTCATCCTTTTCTAATAGCTGATAGAGCATTTCTTGGCGAACCCAATCTTTTTTGGAGCCCTTATACCCTTTTGGAATCTTGAAAAGTATACTGTCCTTTTCTAATACGGAGTCTATGAGAACAAGTTCATGTATACGGCGAACATTTTTTTGGGCCGCATCCAAAATGGAATAAGGAATACGGCCTACCAATCTACTATCCGCATAGCCCATGGGGTCAATAAACGTAGTAACATGCAATATAGAATCCATTTCATTGGTATGTAAGGCCATTTGGGTCATTGCCGAAACTAATGCGGAAATATCCTTGGCATAACCAATATCGAATAGACTTAGGTCATATGCTGTTGTATAAGCTTCAAGGGGAGAATTGGAAATAAGCCCGATCATTGGCGAATACAATTGCCCTGCGCAGGACATTTCACCACCATAAAATCTATTTTGCGCCTTTAAGTAGGAGGTATTGTCTTTAGTGTAAGCCATGGCCACCCGCGCCCATTCCTTGATCCAATCAATTTTTTCCATTTGCTCATCCAGTGCATCCGGACTTTTTTGAAGTTCTTTGTCCGCCAAGGTTTTGGTAAGTGAGGTATAATATGTAACGATGAATTCCGCAAAATTGGTTGGCGATAGTTCTTGTGTAGTCGCTTCAAAATAAGCTACCATCAAACTTTTCCAACGGGTGTCGTCAGTTGTTGCACCGGCCATAAGATTGTGTTCCCACGTACCCTCGGGAGATTGCTCGCGTACGGCAGGGGTGAATCCTTCAATATAGCCGTAATTGAGTTGAATGTTGGTCCTGTGCCACATTTCCGTGGAGGCACCCATGGCGTCGCCTATGGCCGAACCCACCAAGGCCCCCAAAACTTTATCGTAATAGACCGAATCTGGTAACTGTTGGCCTCCACTACCATACTCACGTGTAGCGGGGGAAGGAACAGCAAACTTTTTAGTGGCTTCCTTACAGCCTATAAGGCATATAAACCCAAGTATAATTAAATACCTCATGATAGCATCATTTTCTTGGCCAACCGTAGCAATTCCTCTTTTTCTGCCAAGGATCTGCTTAAAGGCAACTGGGCCAAACCAATTATTCTCCGCATAATTTCAATGCCCGCCGTTTTACGGATTAATTCTTTACTGACATCCCCACCATAGAATTGCACAATTTTTTCCAAGTACGCTTCTTGGTTCGTGGCAAGGATACAATGTGCCACCATCACGCCAATATCAAATGCAGCAAAGCCAATAAAACTAAATTCAGGGTCTATGACATAAAGATTCCTGGTATTGGTCATCCAACTTCCAGGATAATAATCCCCATGTAGTAAGGTAGTTCCTTTTGATAGATAGCGTTCGCCTATCTCCAAAACTACTGCCTTTAACTCCTCGTCTCGCCTATAGGGTGCCGACAGTGTTTGTAAACCAGGCTGAACAGCATCCAAGGAAAAGCCGTTCGACTCCAAAAAGGGGAGTACGAAAATATGCTGATGGTTTAATTTTCGCATTTCACTATTTTCTGGAAAGTCTAATGATGGTGCTGTCGCGTGAATATTTTTGAGAATGGATGTCAATTTTTTCAAATGTGTATCATCAATACCTTTTTTTACATATAGGAAACCCATATCATCACAATCACCCAAATCTTCCATCATCAAAATATAGGCCGCTGTATCATATCCAATTATTTTTGGAAAATGCGGTTGTAGGTTTTTATTTTCTGAGATAGTCTCATAAAATTTCTTTTCAACCAGGATGCGTTCCAACGGGGCTGGGATATCTTGATATTTTTGAACGTATGGGCGGGATTGTTTTAGGATAAAGCTGCGTTGGTTGGTAGTTATCCGTAGCACTACGTTCATGTTTCCTTCACCAGCTATCGCTATTTTTGAAATGTGCTCGGCCTTGGAACTCCACCCTTGTGAAACTAGGTAGGCTTTTAAGGAAGAAAAAGAAATTCGTTCGCTCAGTTGAATCAAGGAAGGAGGGTTTTTGGTTATAGGAAAGATAGGTATTAAAACAAAAAAATCCCTACCGTTAAGTAAGGATTTCTTGTGGTGCCTCCAGGAATCGAACCAGGGACACATGGATTTTCAGTCCATTGCTCTACCAACTGAGCTAAGGCACCATATCGCCGTAAGCGGCTGCAAATATAATTTCAATTTTAGGATATACAAACTAAATCATAAAAAAAGCGGATTGTTTTTATAATTTATAATCTTTGCACTATGAATTTGATTATTGATGCCGGTAATACATGGGTAAAACTGGCCCTATTTAAAAAAAAGGAAATTGTTCATTTAGTCACGGTCGATCAGAACGATTTTGTAGAGGCCATACGCAAGTTGTTTAAAGAGTTTCCGAAAATTAAGGCAGCCATAGTATCTAGTGTAGGTCCACTTTCCAGGGAAAAAATGAACGTGGTCGCAGTTTATTGCCAGCTACACGAACTGTCTTACTCCTCTAAGGTGCCGTTCAAAAATTCCTATGCCTCACCACAGACCATCGGTGTAGATCGTTTGGCCTTGACAACCGCTGCTTTTTATCATAATCCACACCAAAACAACTTGGTTATTGACGCGGGCACGTGCATCACCTATGATATCATTAACGATTTTGACGAGTATCTGGGAGGTGCTATTTCGCCGGGAATACAGATGCGGTATTTGGCCATGCACCAACAAACTGCCAAACTACCGCTTTTGGAAAAAAAAGAACCGCTCGATTTTATTGGTAACTCTACAGCGAACTGTATGCACAGTGGAGTGGTTAATGGCGTGGGTCTGGAATTGGATGGGGCCATAAATCAATATAAGGCGCGTTTCAAAGATTTAACAGTTATTTTAACAGGGGGTGATGCTCAATTTTTGTCTAAACGGGTAAAAAATACCATATTTGCGGATTCCAAATTTCTCCTGAAAGGGCTTAATTATTTGCTGGAATACAACAAGCACTAAATGATCAGAAAAATTGTAATTACAATTGTATACATGGCCGCTATAACCATGTACGCTCAAGATGGTACTGCTTCTCCTTACTCTTTTTTCGGAATCGGTGACTTAAAGGACGGTAGTACTGTAGAAAATCAAATGATGGGGGGCATCGCTGTATATGCGGATAGTATTCACCTCAGTTTAAAAAATCCTGCTGCTTTTAGTGAATTGGGCCTGGACGTTATGGACAAAATAGGTCTGGTGACGTATACCGCCGGCGTTTCCAATAGGCAATACCGATTAAAAACCTTCACCGCAGAGGAGAATACCTCAATTACAAGTTTAGACTATTTGGCCTTAGGGTTCAGTTTGGGCAAAGGCTTGGGTATGGGTTTTGGTATTATGCCTTATTCATCGGTTGGGTACAATTTGGTCGATAACAGCACAAATGCCAGTGGACCCCTTGTAAATGTTTATTCGGGAGAGGGAGGATTAACACGTGTATTTTATTCCGTAGGGTATGAAATAATAAAGGACGTTAGTATTGGAGCTACCGTAAATTTCAATTACGGTACTTTGGACAGTGAACGCCTTCAGCAAATTGAGGGTATCCAATTTGGTACGTTTGATCGTCGTAGTTCCAGGGTCAACGGTTTTGATTTCAATTATGCATTGAACTATAGGCCCATACTAAATGGAAAGAACAGGTTGCATTCTTCCATCAGGGTGAATACGCAAGGTAATTTGGTTTCCGAGAATGATAGGCAGATAGGATCGTTCTCAGTTGCTACCGGGGGGAATATTGAACAGGTTGATGTAAATTTGGACGCCCAAAACCTTAGGAATACAGAATTAAAAATTCCTACCACGACTACACTGGGTCTTGGATATGGCCAAGATTATAAATGGTTTCTGGGTGCGGAATATAGTTTTCAAGGCATGTCTTCTTTCGACAACTCTTTTTTGGGTGCGGATAGCATTGAGTACAACGATGCCAGTTCTTTTGCACTGGGCGGTTTCATTACACCAGATTATAACTCTTTTACAAGCTACTTTAAACGAATAACGTATAGGGCGGGATTGCGCTTGGATAAGACGGGTATGCTGGTGAATGATGTGGAAATTAATAATTTTGGCATAACTTTTGGATTAGGCTTACCACTGGGCGGCAGTTTCTCCAATTTAAACCTTGGTTTTGAACTGGGAAGAAGGGGAACGACCAAAGCCGATCTTGTTGAGGAAAGCTATTTAAAAATTAATGTAGGTCTTTCTTTAAACGATAGATGGTTCCAGAAAAGAAAAATCAATTAATAAAAATTTAGTACATTAACCACTTTAAAATTAGAAACATGAAAACGAAACTTTACTTCACGGCAATTATGTTCCTTGGAATGATGGGGGTAAGTAATGCTCAGGCTCAGAATCCTGAATGTATGACCAATCTGTCTATATTTTCAGAACATGCAAAAGTTAAAAATTATGATGCGGCCTACGAACCATGGAAAATGGTATATGAAGCCTGTCCGCAATTGAATAATGCAATTTATGTATACGGTGAGCGTATATTAAAGGATAAATTGGAAAAGGCTACCGGTGCGGATAAGGAAAAGTTCGCCAACGACCTTATGGGGCTTTATGACAATAAAATGCAGCATTTTGCCTCCAAGACCAACGTTGCGGAAACAGCTATCGATAAGGCATTGGTGATGTACGATAATAAGATGGCCGATGATGCCAAGATGTATCAAATGATGAACGATGCATTTACAAAGGATACAGAGAATTTCACCAACCCTAAGGCACTTTATATTTATTTTTCAAGCTTGGTAGATTTACATAACGCCGGTAAAAAAGATTTACAGGAAGTTTTTGATGTATATGATGCCGTAACTGAAAAAATTGAAACGGAAAACGAAAAGATTACCGATCAAATAGCGAAATTATTGCCTAAGGAAGAGGCAGGCACCTTAACTTCAAAAGAAAAGTCGCGTCTTAAATCCTATAATTCCTATTCAGAAGTTTATGGTAAAATTGCCGGTAGTATTGATTCAAAATTAGGCCCGTTGGCTGACTGTAATAACTTAATTCCTCTATACGAAAAGAGCTTTGAAGAGAAGAAAGGCGATGTTGTTTGGGTGAAAAGAGCGGTAGGCCTCATGTTCAATAAAGAATGTACGGATGACCCATTGTTCCAAAAATTGTTTGAGGCACAATTGGCATTGGATCCATCGGCAAGTGCGTATGTATACGGCGGTACCTTAAAAATGAAAAACGGGGATACCCAAGGGGCGTTGAGCGATTTTGATAAGGCTTTGACCTTGGAAACGGATAATACCAAAAAGTCCAACATTGCTTACAAAGTTGCGACCATAAACAAAAGAAAAGGAAGTAAGTCCACGGCACGCAGCTATGCGCAAAAAGCAATCGATTATAACCCGGCCAACGGTAGGGCATACTTATTGATAGCCAATTTATATGCCACAAGTGCCAACGATTGTGGTAGTACTCCTTTTGAGAAAAGGGCAATTTACTGGAAAGCGGCTGATATGGCCAGACAGGCAGGAAGGGTAGATCCATCGTTGGGAGGTTCCGCAAGTCAGGCAGCTACAAGCTATTTGGCGAAGGCCCCAAGTAAGGAAATGATTTTTAGTTCTGGAATGGCCGGTAAAACAGTATCATTCTCCTGCTGGGTGGGTGGTAGTGTTACGGTACCTTCGTTATAGAAAATGATACACAAAGTTAAGTATAGCGGCATTGCCATGGTATCCACCATGGCAATGCTTTTTTTTGCTTGCACCGATAATTACAAACGTGTAGGCGAAGAAGCTGCTAAAAAAGTCTATCCCAGAGGAGTGGTTGAAGATTTTGTGCTTACCTATACCGAGACTCCAGGGAAAATTGGCTCAGAGGATACGGGAACATCAAAAGTGTTGGCAGTGCTATCAGGTCCTATTCGCAATGATTACGATCAACTCACCTTTCCCTATCAAACGTTTCCAGAAGGTTTGCTCGTAGAGGTATTCAATGAGAAAAATGAGAAAACAACGATAGAAGCCGATTACGGAATATTGTATTCTTCAACTTCTATTGTAGATTTGCGTGGTAATGTTGTCATTAAGGGCGATGATGGCAAGAAATTGGAAACACCCCAATTGTACTATGATCGGGCCAATGAATGGGCATTTACCCAAGAAAAGTTTAAGTTCACCAATCCAGAGGATGGTACGGTTATGGACGGTGAGGGAATGGATATACAAAAAGATTTAAAATATTTGAATGCACATAAGACCTATGGGCTTATGTTGATAAAAGAAAGTAAAGATGATTAAAATTTTAAAGTATACGGAGTATTTGTATATCATAGTAGCTGTATTTTCTATCTATAGAATTTTTACGGATTGGAATACGGAGCGAACAATGGCCTACTTTTTTATATTTTTTGCCATTGTATCTATAGGTATGTTTCTTTTTAGAAGAAATTATAGAAAGAAATTTGAACAGCGTCAACGGGATAATAAAAAGCAATAGTGGGTACAGCCGGTATTATAATTATTCTCACCTTATTGTTTTCAGCATTTTTCTCAGGTATGGAAATCGCATTCATATCCGCAAATAAAATCCATATAGAAATAGAGAAAAAGCAGGACGGTATTTTGGCCTTAGTGCTTACCAGGTTAACCAAGAAACCATCAAAGTTTATTGCCACCATGTTGATCGGCAATAATATAGCTTTGGTAATTTATGGGCTTTTTATGGGAGATGTCCTTATGAATTGGTTTATTGCCATGGCACCCCAGAATGAAATACTAAGGGTGCTAATCACAGATTTTAGTTTGCTCGCCCAAACCTTGATTTCTACGTTTATCATATTGATCACGGCAGAATTTTTGCCCAAGGTGCTATTCCAGATTTATGCCAATAACCTTTTAAAGTTATTGGCAATCCCTGCCTTCCTGTTTTACATTCTTTTCTCTTTTATTTCCGATTTTATCATTTGGATTTCAGACCTCATATTGAAGTATGTTTTCCGCACTTCTGGCGATGAGGTGCAACTGGCCTTCAGCAAGCTGGAATTGGGGGATTATATAACCGAGCAAATGGAAACGGTAGAGGAGGAGGACGATGTAGATACTGAAATCCAGATTTTTCAGAATGCCCTTGAGTTTGCCGCTGTAAAGGCACGCGAGGTTATGGTGCCCAGAACTGAAATTACGGCGGTTGAAATGCATGAAACCCCAAAAAACTTGGCCAAACTTTTTACGGAAACGGGCTATTCCAAGATATTGGTCTTTAACGATACGGTAGACAATGTAATAGGCTACGTGCATTCCTATGAACTGTTTAAAAAGCCAAAGACCATAAAAAGTATTTTATTGCCTGTAGAATTTGTACCGGAGACCATGTTGATACAGGATATCCTTAATGTGCTGATCAAAAAGAGAAAGAGTATTGCAGTCGTTCTTGATGAGTATGGAGGCACATCGGGTTTGATGACCGTAGAAGATATTGTGGAGGAGCTTTTTGGGGAAATTGAGGATGAGCACGATACTACAGATTTACGTGAAGAACAAGTGGATCAACATAACTTTTTGTTTTCGGCCCGATTGGAGGTGGATTACATCAATGAGAACTATAAGCTTGATCTTCCCGTGTCCGATGAATATGAAACCTTGGGCGGCCTTTTGGTGCATGCCTTAGGGGAAATTCCGGAGAAACAGGTAGAACTCACCATCGCATCCTATAAATTCACGGTTTTGGAAGTATCCAATACTAAAATTGATCTCGTTTCCATAGAAGATTTGGACGACGAATAACGGTGCGCCAATCAATAAATTAGGTGTTTTTTTAGTTTTTATTATTTCAATTAAAAATGGTAGTTTTGCCTCCCGATAACCACAGGGGATTATTTTAAACGTTAATTAGAATGGCAGTATTAGAGAATATACGGAAACGTACTACGGTGTTGATCTTGATCATAGGTTTGGCACTTTTTGCATTTGTGATTTCTGGTGTTTTTACCAGTAGTAATTTTGGGGGCGAAAAAGTAGGCTCCTCAGTTGCCGAAATTAATGGTGAGGATATTTCCATTGATGAATTTAGGCAGGAAGTCGAGACGGCATCCAGAAGAATGGGCCCTACTACATCTTCAATGCAAGTAGTGAACCAAGTATGGGAAAATAAAGTAAGAAAGACTATACTAGGGGAGCAGTTCGAGGAATTGGGAATAGGTATCGAGCAGGATCAGATTGTAGATTTTTTACGTACTACAGGATATGCGCAAAACCCAGAATTCCAGAACGAGAACGGACAGTTTGATGCCAATCGGTTCAAGCAGACCGTAGCAGATTGGAAAGTAAACAACCCAGCACAGTACGAAGCTTGGTTACAGACCGAAAATGAAATCATTCAATTGGCCAAAGAGCAAACCTATTTTAATATGGTAAAGGCGGGCGTTGGCGCCACCTTAAAAGAAGGCGAGTTGGATTATAAATTGGCGAACGAAAAGATGGACATAAAATATGTTCGCGTTCCTTATGCTTCAATACCGGATAGTACCATTACGGTGACAAAAAGCGAGATTGCGGATTACGTAAACGATCATAAGGAAGAATATAAACAAGAGCCTGCAAGAGATTTACAGTATGTGTATTTCGAAGAAAAACCTTCCGATGCCGATGATGCGGCAATCAAGGAAGCAATCACCAAACTTTTAGAGGATACGGTAGAGTACAATTCTCAAACAGACCGCAATGATACGATAAGGGGTTTCCGTACTACTTCGAATATGACTGCATTTTTAGATCGTAATTCAGATACAAAATTCGATACCATATTCAAAGCAAAAAAGGACTTACCTTCCAGTGTGGCAGATACGTTGATGACATTGAACGTGGGTGAGATTTACGGTCCCTACAAAGATGGCGGCGCCTATAAGATTTCTAAAATGATGGCTAGAAAGCCTAACGGTTCCGTTAAGGCCAGTCATATTCTTTTGGCCTATGAGGGTGCTACTAGAGCAAACCCAGAAGTTACACGAACAAAGGAAGAGGCAGAGGCTAAGGCAAATGAATTATTGAAGGAGGCTAGAAAATCCGGTGTTGTTTTTTCTGAATTGGCAAGGGATAATTCCGATGGTCCTTCGGCTCCCAACGGTGGGGACTTAGGTTACTTTCAACGTGGTGTAATGGTTCCAGAATTCAATGACTTTGCTTTTGATAGCAATGTAGGTTCGATTGGCCTAGTGGAAACGGATTTTGGTTTTCACGTTATAAAAGTTGACGATAAGGAAGATGTGGTGCAGATAGCGACCCTTTCCAGGGAAATTGCACCTTCAGAAGAAACCATAAATGAATTGTTTACCAATGCGACCAAATTTGAAATGGAAACTACGGCAAACGAAAGTGGTTTTTCAGATTTGGCCAAAAAGGAGGAATATGTAGTACGGCCTGTAAACAAGATTAAGGCATTGGACGAAAATTTACCTGGCCTTTCAACGCAGCGAAATATTGTACAATGGGCATTTAATAACGACACCGAAGTTGGTGATATAAAAAGATTCAATATTAACAACGGATATGCCGTAGTGCAATTGACAGCAAGTTATGCCGAGGGCGTAATGAGCGCGGAGGATGCCTCGGTCTTGGTACTGCCCATTATTAGAAAAGAGCGCAAGGCCGCTCAGATAATGGCTGCCAACAAGGGTAAGGATATGGAAGCTATTGCCAAGGATAACAACGTTACCATTTCTACGGCAAGTGCGCTTACCGTTAAGGCACCAACGATTCCTGGTGCTGGTAGTGAACCTGTTGTTGTAGGTACCGCTTATGGTTTAAGCGAGGGAGCAACTTCAGACTTAATCGAAGGAAATACGGGAGTTTTTAAAATTGAGATTGTTAAGAAAACCGAGGCTCCTAAATTGGATAACTACAGTACTTACGCGAACACCTTGAAAAATAATTCGGCGGGCAGGGTCAACACTTCAGTGTACAATGCATTGAAAGATGCTGCAAAAATTGAGGATAAAAGGGCTACTTTTTATTAATTCAGGACTAAGTCTAGTTTCAAGATACCTTAAAAATAGCGTCCTAGTGGGACGCTTTTTTTATAGTACCATTTTTGCGTACGGTACAATGGTGGTATAGCCCTTTTGTTCAAAATAGTACATAGCATCTTTGCTGCCGGTTGCCAAAATAAAATCTCCGCCCCAAGCACCTAAACTTTTGATGGTCCCTTTATAATCTCGGAAGAGGGTTTCCTTTACGGTAGGGATATGTAATGCCTTTGAGATAATTTCTTCGTGTGTGTCCAATAACTTTTCAAACTCGGTTAGTTTTGAACACCTTGTTATTTTGTAGGTGATATCACTAATTTTTGAGATGAAATCGGTTTTGTCCAAACTCAAGTTTCGATAGGCACGAATGGCATCGCGACTGTTTTTCTTTTGATTTAGATAGACAAAATACAAGTTTTCTGAAAAAGCAGCTTTATAGCGTACTTCCTCAATTTGTACCCCTTCTTTGGACGTTTTATAAATAATAGGACGGTCATGACTTGCGCAGGCAATGTCGTACCCACTGCCGCCAAAGGTTTCCGCCAATAATTTATAAGGATTTATACCGGCCCAATGTGCCATATTGGCGATTAAGGTGGAGGAGGATCCTAGGCCCCAATTTCTTGGGAAAGTAAGTTTGGTCTCCACCAGATTATAATCCGTAGTGTGGGTTAAAAAATTGGGATTAAGGTTTCGTGCGGCGGACAATAGCTGCGAAAGCCTTTTGGCAATATCGTCATCCGTACAATCTAGTATAGCGAAATCACTTTTGGAAAACTTACCGCTAAACCAAACCTGGTCTTTTTCGTCGATGCTGATCCAATCCAACATATCCGAATTATTTTGGCTAAGGTTCAAATACTGTCCAAATTTTGTTGGCAGTGCAAATCCTTTTGCACCGTCTAAAATTGCATACTCCCCTGTCAATAATAATTTTCCGTTGCTGTACAGCTGCTTCGTCATAATTTAAAGTCTTAAGGCCTCAAGCTGTAACTCTACCTCACGGTGGGTAATGGTGTTCGTTTTAAAATACTCAACCAATTTAATTTTTTCGGCTTCGGAAGCACCCAGTTGATTAAGAATATTGAGAAGGTGCATTTTCATATGTCCTTTTTGAATCCCAGTCGTTACTAAAGAACTGACCGCTGCAAAATTCTGTGCGAGACCGGCAACGGCAATTATCTGCATCAACTCTTCAGCTGAAGGGTCCTGCAATAGTTCCAAGTTGAGTTTTACCAAAGGATGTAGATTGGTGAGGCCGCCAACTGTTCCCAATGCCAAAGGGAGTTCTATCCAAAACTTAAAAATGCCCTGCTCAATTTGGGCATGTGTTAAACTACTGTAACTCCCGTCTTTGGCTGCGTAGGCATGCACGCCTGCTTCCACGGCCCTAAAATCATTACCCGTGGCCAATACAACGGCGTCTATACCGTTCATGATTCCTTTATTGTGGGTTACTGCCCTAAACGGTTCTATCTGTGCAATCTTAATCGCTTGGAGCATTTTTTCCGCTGTTTGTTGCGGTGAAAGTTCTGGCGTTAGTTTTAAATCTTCGATTGCACAACTTACCTCTGCCCTAACGATACAATTTGGAACGAAATTGGAAAGAATACTCATCACTACCTCAATATTCTTTTCCGCTTCCGTAAATTCTGCATGTGCCGCTGCTTCTGTTTTCAAGGTAGCCGCAAATTGTTCCAAACAGCTATTGATGAAATTGGCGCCCATGGCGTTTTTGGTTTCAAAAGTAGCATGCAATTGATAGTAATTTTTTAGTGAGTCCGTTTTGTTTTTTAGGACAATATCGGTTATACCGCCACCCCTTTTTTCCATACTCTTGGTTAGGGACGCACTGGCTGCCAAAAGTTTTGGTTTCAAATGCGTGTAAAAAGCCTTTAATTTTTCAAAATCTCCGGTGTAGATAAAATGTACCTGCCCAACTTTCTCGGTCCCCAGGACAGTGGCTGTAAACCCTCCTCTTTTCAACCAAAATTTAGCTGCCTTGCTTGCCGCCGCAACAACGGAGCTTTCCTCAATGGCCATAGGTATGGCATACATTCTGCCGTTTATCTTAAAATTGGGAGCGATACCAAGCGGAATGTAAAGGTTGGTAATGGTATTCTCTATAAACTCATCATGTAATCGCTGTAAATCGGTATTCGAATTCCAATAGGTCTTGAGTATTTTTTTTGCTTCTTGCTTATTTTTAGTGTAATGGGTGGCGATCCATTCAATTTTGTCTTCCTTATTAAGTTTGGAAAAACCGCTAATTGGCTCAATCATTTAAGTATTGCTTTCTTCTAAATGTTGCTATTGACTGCAAATGGGTTATTGATAATCTTCCGTTTGACGGAGTAAATATAAGCATATTGCTATGAATTTATTGGACCTATACAAACCGTTAAAAGCAGGTTCTTTTTTGGGGTAAACCGTGGTTTTTTACGGAAATAGTGGTAAACTTGAAAGATTTAACAAAAATCTATTTTTTATGCGAAAATTACACTTGCTGACCTTGATTTTAGCTTTTCAAGCATTTACATGGGCACAGGAAAAACAGGTCACCATTGAGGAAATTTATCAAGGCGCTTTTAGAACGGAAGGGATGGATGCACTGCGTTCCATGAATAATGGCAAGCAATACACAGTGTTAAATATGGATAGGGAAAAGATGACATCTTCCATAGAGAAATATGATTATAAAACCTTAAACAAGGTAGGTACGATTGTAAATTCTTCGAATTTGGAGGGTGTTGGCAATTTTTCCGCCTATAGTTTTAGCGACGATGAAAAAAAGATTTTACTGTCTACAGAGGTAGAATCCATTTTTAGGCGTTCTACCTTGGGTATATTTTATGTGTATGATATCGATTCCCAACGTTTGGTAAAAATAAGTGATTTCAAAATCCAAGAGCCTACACTTTCCCCTAACGGGAAGCAAGTGGCTTATGTAATGGATAATAATCTCTATCTGTTTACTATAGAATCGCAGGAAACAAAACAGGTCACTGTTGATGGCGTAAAAAATAAAATCATAAACGGGGTTACGGATTGGGTCTACGAGGAGGAATTTGGCTTTGTACGTGCTTTTGAATGGAATGCGGATGGTACCAAAATTGCCTTCCTTCGATTTGATGAGACCGAGGTACCTGAGTTTTCTATGGATATGTATGGTACTGGATTATACCAGAAACCCTATGTTTTCAAATATCCCAAAGCAGGGGAAAATAATTCTTTGGTAAGCCTTCATGTTTTGGATGTAGCAAGCAGTAGAATCTCAAATATAGATTTAGGCGATGCCTACTATGTACCTCGAATTAAGTGGAAAAACCACAAGGATATGTTGAGCGTGCAAACCCTCAACAGGAACCAGAACCAGCTATTGCTTCATACGGTAGACACCAAAAAGAATGAAGTAAGCCTATTGTTGGAGGAAAAGGACGACGCGTATGTAGACATCGCGGACACCCTCACTTTTCTGGAAGATGATAGCTTTATTTGGTCTAGCGAACAGGATGGTTGGAACCATATATACCTGTACAATGAGGATGGAAATTTAATCAATCAGGTCACTAAAGGGGATTGGGAGGTGACGGACTATTATGGATATGATCAAAATGAGGATAAAATCTATTACCAGTCTACTGAAAACGGTTCTATAAACCGTGGGGTTTATAATGTGGATAGTAATGGTAAAAATAAGAGGGCCTTGGCCGTTAATGAAGGTACCAACAAAGCTTCTTTTAGTGCGGATTTCACCTATTTCATCAATACCTTTTCAAGTGCGGAAATTCCACCGGTGTATACGTTACATCAAGCTATTAACGGTAAAAAAGTAAAGGACATAAAGGATAACCAACACGTCCTGGAAAAATTGGAAGGCTATGAGATAAGTCCAAAGGAATTTTCCACGATTGCCATCAATGGGAACGACCTTAATATGTATATGATTAAGCCGAAAGACTTCGATGCTTCAAAAAAATACCCGCTTTTCATGTACCAGTATAGCGGTCCGGGCTCTCAAAATGTATCCAATAGTTGGATGGGGGCCAACGATTACTGGCATCAGTTATTGGCAGCGGAAGGGTATGTCATTGCCTGTGTAGATGGCCGGGGAACTGGATTTAAGGGTAGGGATTTCAAAAAGGTCACCTATATGAATTTGGTAAAATACGAAACTGAAGACCAAATTGCTGCAGCCAAAAGACTAAGTGAACTTGAGTATATCGATGAGGACCGGACCGGTATTTGGGGCTGGAGCTTTGGAGGCCATATGGCCACTAATTGTATTCTTAAGGGGAATGATACCTTCGAAACGGCCATTGCTGTGGCTCCGGTAACCTCATGGCGTTTTTATGATACTATTTACACAGAACGTTTTATGCGTACACCAAACGAAAATCCTGGTGGATACGATGACAATTCTCCCTTCAATTATCCAGAATTATTGGAAGGAAATTACTTGTTGATACACGGGTCTGGAGATGATAATGTACACGTGCAGAACACGATGCGCATGATTGAAGCCTTGGTCCAGGCCAATAAGCAATTCGATTGGGGTATCTATCCAGATAAGAATCACGGAATTTACGGTGGCAACACTAGAATTCACTTGTTTACCAAAATGACCAACTTCCTTAAAGAGAATCTATAACCAACTTTATAGTATTATGACAGAAACCACAGAATTTTCAGACCAAAAGCAGCTCTTCGGACATCCGCAGGGACTGTTCTATTTATTTTTTGCAGAACTATGGGAACGCTTCAGTTTTTATGGAATGCGGGCCTTGCTCACATTATATATGGTGAACGTGATTTTCGAGAAATTGGTGGAGCGAGACTTTGCAACTGCGGCCGTGTATGCTTCTTATGGTTCTTTGGTCTATGCTTCTACGGTAATTGGAGGTCAAATTTCAGATAAAATATTGGGAATGAGAAACTCCATATTTTTAGGAGGAATACTCATGGCCGTTGGCCACTTTGTTTTGGCAATAGAAAATGATATTGCATTCTTTTTGGCATTGGCCTTGATTATTGTTGGAAACGGTTTTTTTAAACCGAATATTTCAACCTTCGTAGGCACCTTATACCCCTATGGTGATCCCAAGAAAGATTCTGGCTTTACCATTTTTTATATGGGTATTAATATTGGCGGATGGATAGCGCCATTGCTGTGTGGTTGGCTGGCGTATGAATATGGTTGGCACTATGGTTTTGGACTGGCAGGAATTGGCATGTTGACCGGACTTATCTTTTTTTGGAGCGGTATACGCAAGAACGTTTTTGGAAACAGGGGCCTTCCACCAAACAAGGAGGTAATGGGTAAAAAAGTATTCGGAATCAAACAGGGCGTTTTAATTCCTGTTCTCGCCGTGTTATCCGCTCCGGTAATTGCCTATTTGCTTTCTGCGTACAAATCATTGGGTGCGGAAGGAACATTATTGGATGATCAGAATATCGTGAATGTAATTTTCAAGCTTATTGGTATTTCAATTTTGGTTTACTTGGGAACCATAATGTACAAAGCTACGCTAGATGAACGTAAAAAGTTGTTCGTCGCTATTTTGATTACGTTTTTCATGACCATTTTCTGGGGCTTTCATGAGCTTTCCGGAAGTGTGATTACGCTTTTTGCAGCCCGTAATGTGGAGTTGACCATAATGTCCGCTTCGCAGACAAATTCTTTGAACTCCATGTTTATTATCATCTTGGCAATTCCAATTTCTATGATGTGGACCTATTTGAGCAAGAAAAATAATAACCCTAGGACGCCATATAAATTCGGGTTCGGACTATTATTTGCTGGAATTAGTTTTTACGTGCTGGCGTTGAGTGGAGCAAGTGCCAATGATTCTGGTTTGGTTCCTTTTGGCTATTTATTACTGATGTATTTTTTACTTTCTGTTGGCGAACTTTTTATGTCGCCGGTTGGCCTATCTAAAATAACCGACCTCTCGCCCAAGCGTATTGTTGCGTTTATGATGGGGGTATGGTTTTTATCCTCGGCCTTTGCTTTTCAAGTCGTGGGCTTTATCGGTAAACAACTGGCCATAGAAAGCACCGATATTAATATTGGAGGTTTTGATACCCTTACCGTGTATACAGATGGCTTTGATTTAATAGCCAAGTACTCCATTGCTGCTGGTATACTGGTATTGGTGGCATCACCTCTAATAAAAAAATTAATGGGCAACGTCCACTAAGGTTCGTATGATTTAAAATAATAGGCTCCCTTTTCACCAGTGTAGTGGAAAGGGACCTTATGTTTTAGGCAAGTGGATTGCCATCGCTCAATATAACTTGTAAAATTACTACCGTCCGCAATTATGGCAATGGGGGCAGTAGTTTTTATCAACCGTTCTAAATTAATTTTTGGGGATTGGGTGAGTAGAATATTGGGGTTCAAGTTCGTGGGCAAATAGATTCCGGATTGTTCCAAAATGAGAAGTGGCGAGTCCTTAACCGTATAGCTATTTGCCAAAGAATCATAATGTATGGTTTTAACGCGCTCCCCAATTTGATAGTCTTTGACTAGGTTATTAACCTTATCATGGGTGCGGGTTAGTACAGTTAGGGCTAGACCATTTCGATGGTAGAGGATACTGTTCTTGGTTCGATGTAACACAATGACCTCTAATTTTTGACTAGCTTCATATTCTTGGTATAGGGTCCAACCTTGAAACAGAATAATACTTATTGCAACCACCGCGATTTGTCTGAAACGTTTGGTTTTACTTGCATTTATCAGGAGCAGTAAAATTAAAAACGATAAGAGCACTTGAACAAAATCAAAGGAAATAGATTCGAAAACAAAACCTTCTTGTTTGGCTACCCAACCTACAAGACTATTCATTATGCGGATGATTTCATTGTAAAGCCATTGAATTTGTGACGGTAACCAATTAAACATTGAAAGGAAGATGACCAGCATGCCTATCCCTAAAATTAGGCCCAAGGAAGGCACAATGAGTAGGTTGGAGACAAAAAATAGGCCAGGAAATTGATGAAAATAATACAGACTAATAGGGAGTACCCCAATTTGTGCTGCCAAACTAACAGAAAGAAGCTGCCAAAAATAGCGTACAATTTTATTCTTGGGGAACCATAATTTTTGGAACCGTGGATATAGTAGTAGAATAGCAAATACCGCTGCATAGCTCATTTGGAACCCTACCTGAAATAATAGATTTGAATCAATAAAAAGGAGTATGAAAAGAACCGAGAGGGCCAGAATGTTAAAGGAGTTGTTTGGTCTATTTAAATAAAGGGCATAGGCCACAAAAGTAAACATGGTGGTCGCCCTGATTATGCTTGCAGAGAGTCCGGATAGAAAGGCGAACCCCCATATGAAAACAACGGAGATGATCAGAATAAGCGTTCTTCCTTTGGGAAGAAATTTCAAGGGACTCAATACAAAATGTACAAGTCCCATTAGTATCCCAATATGAAGGCCGGAGAGTGCCAGGATATGCACAGCCCCCGCTTTTTGATAATCGCGATAAGTTTCTGGGGAGAGGTCGTTGCGTTGTCCCAACAAAAGGGCCTGGACTACTGCAAATTCATCAGGGCCAAAGTGTTCTTTTTGCAGCTTTTCAATGATATGTTTTCTGGTATTAGCGGCAATGCCTCCAATGGATTTGGTAGGCGCTTTTGTTTTTAGGTATTCAGCCTGTGAGATTCGCAGTTGATGATAGATGCCTAAATGCTCCAAATATTTTCGATACTTAAATTGATGTGGATTTAACGGTGGATTGATAACCTCGAGTTCGGCAATGACAATAATCTCATCGTCTACATTTAAATGGGTCGTAAGCGAATCTATGGATATTTGTATCAAGATTTTCCCTGTGGCCTGTCTCGCATCAACCCCTATTACACTTGCATAGTAACGTTTTGTAAATTGATTAGGCGCTAGCACTTCTTTTATTTTCAAATTCCATACCGCGCTGGGTTTTGGGTTTAGCTTAGAATAATGGTCCGCTCTATGGATGGGTTGTGAAAAGGAATAACTATAGGCTCCCATTGCAAGTACCGTCGCGGCTGCAATGCAGCCAAACAAAATGGTGTTTGTTTTTTTATCAAAAATAAATACGAGTCCAAGAAGTAGGAATGAGGAAACTGTTAGAAGCAAAAGTATCCTGGTAGGAATAGAGACAAAGTGGGCAATCAATATTCCTAAGATGAGTAGTAGCGTTAATTTTATTGGAATGAACGCTAGTAGTTTCATCTTAAAGTATCCTTGTTGCCTTTACAAACGCATTGTTCCAAAAACCGTCGCGAAGTGATGAAACCGTAACCCCCCGGGAGGTGGATGCATGAATAAAAGTTATTTCTTCATTTTCCGTGGCTACGACCATCCCAACGTGATTGATGCGTTTGGCCCCCCTGCTCGTCCTGAAAAATAAAAGATCTCCTTTTTGGACGTCCTTTACTTTTATGCGGGTTCCTTCCTCCGCCATATGGTACGAGGTTCTAGGAAGTTTAATATCGTGATCTGCAAAGGAAACGTATAAAAGTCCTGAACAATCCATTCCTTTTCTAGTAGTTCCGCCAAATTTATAGCGCACACCAGAGAATGTTAAGGCGGTATTGATAATCTGGTCCGCTTTGGTCAAATTATGGTATGTGGTTACCGTAGTTGATACTGATTCTATGATCTCCTCATTAGCCCCTTTACGCTCGTTGTTCGCTGCTGCAACAGAAATTGTACGTTCCGAGCTGGAAGTGCTTGCTTTTTTGCTAGCGCCACAACTTACCAATAAAAACGCAACGAACAGATATGGTAATTTTCGCATAAATATCAGGTATTCCCTCTAGTACGTGAACTTCAAAATTATTGAATTATTTTATACGAAACCTAAATCTATGAAGTTTTGGTATTTGCTATGATGAGTGTTGCGGCCATTTTACTCGCACCTTCGCCTCCCAATTTTTTGATAAGTTCATCATAGGCATTGAGCTGTTGTTCCCTTGATGTTCCTTTGAGGATAAGCTCCAATTCCTTTTTCAGGTTTTTTTTGGTGAATTTTTCTTGAATCAACTCGGTCACTACAGCCCTTTGCATAATCAGGTTGACCAAGGATATATAATCCAAGGTAATGATACGTTTCGCAATTTGATAAGAGATCCAATTGGCTTTATAACAGACTACTTGCGGCACCTTAAATAATGCCGTTTCCAAGGTAGCGGTGCCACTGGTGACCAGCGCTGCAGAAGCTATGGATAAAAGGTCGTAGGTCTTATTTTGAATAAATTTTACGTTTTGGTCCTTTAAGAATGGGGCATAAAATTCCATTTCCAAACTGGGCGCTCCCGCTATGACAAACTCATACCCTAAAAAATCCTTACTAAGGGACAACATTACCGATAACATCTTTTGCACCTCTTGTTTACGGCTACCGGGTAACAGGGCAATTATGGGTTTGGTAGGGTGGATGTGGTTTGTAGATCTAAAGGAAACCTCGTTAAGTTTTAGCCTGTTTGCAATGGCATCAAGTAATGGGTGGCCAACAAAATGGACAGGGTAGGAGTGCTTTTCTTCGTAGAATTTTTTCTCAAATGGTAATATGACGTACATATGGTCTACAGAAGCCTTTATTTTTTCGATGCGGCCTTCTCTAGAAGCCCAAATTTGGGGCGATATATAGTAGTTTGTTTTAAAGCCTCTTTTTTTTGCCCAATTGGCAATTCGTAAATTAAACCCAGAGTAATCAATAAAAATGAGGGCATCTGGTTCAAAGGCCAAAATATCTTCTTTACAAATTTTGATATTCTGGAAAATAGTATTGATGTTGAGCAACACCTCTAAAAATCCCATAAACGCCATTTCCTTGTAGTGCTTGACAAGGATTCCTCCTGCCTGTTGCATCAAATCGCCACCCCAACAACGAATAGAGGCTTCGTTATCTTGAATTTTTAAGGCCTTTATAAGGTTGGAGCCATGTAAATCTCCAGAGGCTTCTCCAGCAATGATGTAGTACTTCATGATCGTATTTCAAGTTCAAAAATGCTATTATGAACGAATTTAAATGCCCTTTCCAATTTCAAAATGGACAACCTTGTTATTTGGCTAGCTACTTGAGAAATAATTTTTGACAAACAGTCTCAAATTCTTAAACTCACTTAATTAAAAACCTTGTAGTAAAGGATTAAAAACGCCGTAAGTAGCGTTGCCATCAATACGCCTTTAGCCCTATTGTCTCTTCTTAAACGTAAGAAGCCAAAAAAAGCGATTAAATTTAGTATGGCACCTAAGGCCAAAAGACTACCAACGTGGTCTTGTGCAACCGCTGCGGTATAGGTCTCTGAGATACTTAAATCTGAGAATATAAGAATGTAGAGCAATGTGCCGATTGTATTCGCAATGATGCCTACGATGAAACCAATTAAAATTTCTCTTTTAGTGTTCATGGGTAATTAATCTGCAAGATGTGTAATTCTAGTTATTATTTAGCAGAGCACTACAGTCCCCAACCGTTCAATTCCTGTATAACGTGGTGTGCTGTTAGGTCAAAATGCGTGGGCACAACCGAAATAAATCCATTGGCAAGCGCCCATTCATCCGTGTCCTCTCCTTTATCCAATAACTCGAATACGCCGGTAAGCCAATAATAATCCTTGCCCATTGGGTTGGTGCGTTTATCAAATTTCTCCTTCCAATTTGCTCTTGCCTGCCTACAAACCTTTATTCCTTTCAATTTGTTTTTTTCAACTTTAGGGATGTTCACGTTGAGTACAGTGCCCTTTGGAATTCCATTTTTTAGGGCTTGGGTAACGATGGTATGAATATGATCTGCTGCAGGCGAAAAATCGGCGTCCCAATTATAGTCGCATAAAGAAAACCCTATTGCCGGTACTCCTTCTATTCCCGCCTCTATGGCGGCGCTCATGGTACCGGAATAGATGACGTTTATTGAGGAGTTAGATCCGTGATTTATACCGCTCACGCAAATATCAGGCCTTCTTGGCAGTAGCTCTTGCAAGGCTAGCTTGACACAGTCTGCCGGGGTGCCGCTACAACTATATTCAGATATGCCATCCGTATCAAGGTCAATCTTCATTTTCTTGGAATATAAGGTGCTATCCAAGGTTATGGCATGACCCATACCAGATTGGGGGCTATCGGGTGCAACTACGAAAACTTCCCCTATTTTTTTCATTATCGAGATCAACATACGCAGGCCTGGAGCCGTTATGCCATCATCATTTGTGACCAATATTAATGGTTTTTCCATACGATATACTTTCCGTAGTAAAAATACGTTTTTATAAAGGATATGGCAGAACCGCCGTTTAACAAAAAATTAATTCCTTGGCCATTAATTGGCATGGTTTTTTCTTTATCTTAGAGAATTATGTAGTTAAGATTGCTATAAATAACCCTCAAAGAAAAAGAAATTGAAAAGGAATGTAAAAGATAATTTTATGAAAAGAAACTTAGCCTACGTATTACTATTGATGTTGGTTGCAGTGGCATCCTGTAGTTTTACGAACAAGACTTTTGAAAATGATGATAAGGATAAACTACTTTTAGACCTTATTTCTTATGTATTGGAAAAAGGGCATTATGAGCCCAAAGCGCTTGACGATGAATTTTCAGCCAATGTTTTTGAAGATTTTATCGATGTCATAGATCCCACCAAACGCTACTTCATCGCATCCGATATCGCTGAATTCGAGAAATACAAGTATCAAATCGATGATGAAATCAAAAACACGGACATAACATTTTTTAATGTGGTTTATGAGCGGTTGATGCAGCGTATGGGCGATGCCAAGGAAATCTACAAGGATATCCTTCAAACGCCTTTCGATTATAATGAAAATGAAAGTATCAGTATAAAATATGAGGAAGAGCCTTTTGCGGCGAACAGGCAAGAATTAAAGGAACGTTGGAGAAAGCAATTGAAGTACGCCACGTTAGGAACGTACGACTCCAAAATTTCCCATATGGAAAAAGAGGTGGTAGCTACAAAGAAATATGAGAACGGAGAGGTGGTCACGGAATTGGAAAATTTTAAAATTGACGATGACACTGAGCACGACCATAGTGCCCACACACCGGAAGAGGCTGAAATGGAATCTAGAAAATCTACGGAAGCAACCTTGGACGAATTTTTCGATTTTGTAGGGGACCTTGAACGTAAGGATTGGTTTGTACAATACATTAACACCATTGTTGATGAATTTGATCCTCATACATTTTATTTCGCGCCAGATGATAAGGAGAAATTTGACATGAGCATGTCCGGTAAGTTCGAGGGTATAGGTGCTAGACTTCAAAAAAAGTCTGAAGGTGCCAAAATAGTTGAGATTATCTCCGGTGGTCCGGTTTGGAGGGATCAACGTCTAGAAGTGGGTGATGAAATCATTAAAGTAGGTCAAAATGGTGAGGAGCCAATCAATATTGTGGGCATGCGATTAGATGATGCCATTAAATTGATCAAGGGAGCGCAAGGAACCGTGGTGGATTTAATCGTACGAAAAGTTGATGGATCTTTAGAAGAGGTTTCATTGACCCGGGATGTTGTGGAATTGGAAGAATCCTATGCAAAATCAGCTACTATTATAAAGGGCGATGAAAAATTCGGGATTATCAATCTTCCTAAATTCTATGTCGATTTTGAAGATTATAGTGAGCGTAATGCCGCTACCGATGTTGCGAAAGAGGTAGAGCGTTTAAAAGAGGAAGGTGCCGAAGGTTTAATTTTAGACCTCCGTGATAATGGAGGGGGGTCCTTGAAAACGGTTGTTGAAATGGCAGGTCTCTTTATTAAGGACGGTCCCATAGTTCAAGTACGCTCCAAAGACAAAAATAAGGACGTCTACGATGATAAGGACGAGCGAATTCAATGGGATGGTCCATTGGTAATATTGGTCAATGAATTGTCTGCCTCTGCCTCCGAAATTTTGGCAGCTGCAATGCAGGATTATAAGAGGGGTATTGTAATTGGCAGTAAGCAAACGTTTGGTAAAGGAACGGTACAAAATGTTATTCCGTTGAATAATATGTTGCGTAGCAACGAGCATGGAGATTTGGGGGCGATTAAAATCACCACTCAAAAATTTTATAGGATTAACGGCGGTTCTACACAATTAGAAGGTGTAAAAAGTGATATCGTTGTTCCAGATAGGTATAGCTATATCGACCTAGGAGAGCGCGATCAGTCCAATCCGTTAGGTTGGGACAAGATTACGGAGGCCGATTATGATATTTGGGATGGTTATATCGATTATGATAAAACCATTGCCGACAGTAAGAAAAGAATGGCAGCGAATCCTCAAATAAAATTAATAGAGGAAAATGCAAAATGGCTCAAATCCGAACAGGATGAAACCGAAATTTCCTTGAACTATAATACCTATAAAGAGGAAAAAATTAAGGATAAAGAGCAATCTGATTATTTTAAGGAGCTTTCAAATTACGATTCAAAGCTAACCTTCAAGTCCTTAGGGTATGAAGAGCAATTGTTCACGAAGGATTCTGTGTTACGTGAAAAAAGAAACAGATGGCATAAGAATTTAGCCAAGGATGTTTATGTTGAAGAGGCAGTGAATGTCTTGGAAGATTTAAAAGTAAACAATATAAAACATGCTAAGCTTGCAAGTGTAAGGGACTAAAAATTAGGTTTGAACATCAATAAAAAAACCGCTGTAATCACAGCGGTTTTTTTATGGTTTGTAATCATTGACTTAATTTAATTTATCTGCATGCAGTTTTCTAAGTTTTGACAACTTTGGGTTGATGACCACTTGGCAATATCCTTGATCTGCGTTGTTTTTATAATAATCTTGATGGTAGTCCTCCGCTTCGTAAAATAGTCCAAGCGGACTCAACTCTGTTACGATTGCGTCTTCATAGACAGATGCCATTTGATTTAAAACGGATTTTGCAAGTTCCTTTTGCTTTTCGTTATGGAAATAAATGACGGAACGGTATTGTGTTCCCCTATCTGCACCTTGGCGGTTTAAAGTAGTGGGGTCATGTGTAGTCATAAAAATTATCAGGAGATCTTCATAGGATATAATCGTTGGGTCAAAGGTGACCTGTACGACTTCCGCATGACCGGTAAGGCCCGAACATATTTCCCTATAGGTAGGTCTTCCCGGAGCTTTGCCACCGGTATACCCGGAAACGACTTTTGCAATACCCTTTACCTCCTGAAAAACAGCTTCCGTACACCAAAAACACCCACCGCCAATCGTAGCAACTTCATATTTAGAATCAGCCATTGACATCCTCCTTTTCTAATTGCATGGATTCTGAATTAATGCAGTATCGTAAACCACTTGGCTCCGGTCCGTCTGGAAATACGTGCCCCAAATGGGCATCACATGTATTGCACATCACTTCTACCCGCACCATTCCAAAAGAAACGTCCTTATGGTATTTTATGGCATTTTCTTTTATGGGTTGGGTGAAACTGGGCCATCCTGTTCCAGATTCAAATTTGATGGTGGAATCGAACAATGAGGTGCCGCAGCAGATACATTCATATTTTCCTGCTTCATGCGCACTACATAGCGCTCCTGAGTGTGGAGCTTCGGTTCCTTTCTTGCGGGTAATCCTAAATTGTTCTGGGGTTAATAGTTCTTTCCATTCCTGCTCTGTCTTTTCCATCCTTTTGTCCGGTTTCGGATTTCCATTTACCGAAAAATGGATGACATCTTTCCAAGTTAGCAACATATCTTTTTTTTAAATACTTCAATTGTTAGTCGGGTATACTCCGTAATTCTTACAAATTTACGGTAATTTTGAGGGATGGCGAACCGGTTTGGAAATAGAACCTTATACAGTGTTTTGGTGTTGGTCTGTATTGTCGGATTCTGGCTTTTTGAGAATTTTTATACGCCGGCAACATATTCAGAAAAAAGTGATACTACGAATTTTGATCGTTTCCCCAAAGAACTTTTGCCAAGCTCCACCTTGGGAGCCGTAATTGACCATATTTACTATTCTTTGTCCTATAATGAGCCTTACGAACAAGCGGAATGGGTAGCGTACGTTCTGGAAAAAAGTCACCTGACTAATGATGACAGAAAACGTCCTTTTTTTATTGAAGATCCCTATGTACCCTCAAAGTCGGCCGATTGGAAAAATTATCGGGGCTCTGGTTACGACCGGGGGCATCTGCTACCGGCTGGCGACCGAAGGTTTTCGGAGCAAGCGTATACCGAAACATTTTATACGAGCAATATTAGCCCTCAAAATAGGGATTTTAACGCCGGTGTATGGAACGATTTGGAACAGCAGGTAAGAAGGTGGGCCAAGACCTATGGAAAGTTATATGTGTTTACCGGGGGTGTCTTGCAACCAGGTTTACAAGAAATAGGGGAAGAAGATGTGGATGTACCGGAGGAATTTTATAAAATTATCGTCCGTAAAAAAGACACGCAATGGATTGCTATTGCATTTATGATACCCAATAAGCCACAGATTTCCAATTGGTCTACTTTTATGGTTTCCATTGATGAAGTAGAACATGAAACGGGAATAGATTTCTTCCATAAGCTTCCAAAAAATGAACAAGATTATTTTGAAGGTAAATCACAAAAAGCAAACTGGAAATTTTAGAAACTTTCCTTAAGTCGGTTCGTATCCAAACGAAGAAAGATAAACAGCAGTACGGTAAAGAACAAGAGTCCAGACCCGCCATAGCTAAAGAAGGGAAGGGGTATGCCAATGGTAGGGAGCACGCCAATCACCATCCCAATATTAATAAAATAGTGGATCAATAAAATGGAGATTACCCCGTAACCATACATTCTGGCAAAAGCATTTTTTTGACGTTCGGCCAGAGAAATCAAGCGGAGAAATAGAATGGAAAATAAGAGAATAACAGTGGCCGTTCCTATAAATCCCCATTCTTCGCCTACCGTACTGAAGATATAATCGGTATCCTGTTCTGGTACAAAGTCACCTTTGGTACGTGTGCCTTCTAAAAATCCTTTCCCAAAAAAACCGCCAGATTCAATGGCCTTTTCAGATTGATAGGTGTTATACCCAATCGATTTTCGTATTTGTTCCAATTTATCGGGGTCTTTTTCGAGTCGAAGCCACAAACTAAAGCGATCTCTGTGGCGTTGTTCAAAAACATTATTGAATACGAAGTTGACCGACAATGAAAACATTATGATTGCCAAGCTTATTAGGGTGAGTGGAAGTATGGGAATTTTAAAAGCTTTTCGTTTGAGTGCGTAAAGGAGTATAATTAAAAGGGCTAAGCCGATAATGAGCCAAACTGTACCAAATTTAAGTGTGACAACGAAAATGAGAACAAGGCTCACCAATATGGCCAAATAATATAAGGGTAGTCCTTCACGAAATATCACGAAAATAAGGGCAAAAAAAACCAGGGCACTACCTGGATCGGGTTGTGGGATAATAAGAATGGCCGGTGTCAAAATAATCAATAACGCGTAGAATTGATCCTTTCCTCTTTTGATGTCTGTTTGTATGTCGCTCAAATATTTTGCCAAGGCAAGGGCAGTCGCCACTTTTGCCAGTTCAGAGGGCTGCAAATTAAAAAAGCCAAGGTCATACCAAGAAGTGGCACCGGCAATTGTTTTTCCAAATACAAAAAGGCCCAAGAGCGATACGATGGAAACAAGGTATAGGATACTGGAAAATCGCTCGTAAAAGTTGACTTCGAGCGCTAGAATAATAACGATGGTCAATAGGCTTACTCCTATGAAAAATAGTTGTTTGCCGTAGCGGGTGCCCATATCCAGGATAGAGCTATTTTCGTCTACAAAGGTACTTGAGTAAATATTGATCCACCCAATAAAAACAAGAGCCAGGTAAATGAGAACACTGAGCCAATCTATTCGCTTTAGGATACTTCTACCAGACACGCTCGTTTATTTTGAACTCTTCCCCGCTATACGGTTTAGCGTATTCGTCTTCTAAGGTTTTTTCAAGCATTCTTTTTTCCAGATCCGTTCTGGAAATTTCTCCCTTAAGGTATTTCTCGATCATCAAGGAGGCAATATGGCCTGCGTATCTAGATCCAAAATAACCGTTTTCAATGTATACGGCAATGGCAATTTTTGGGTTATCCACCGGTGCAAAGGCTACGAATACGGAATGATCCGTCAATTGGGTGCGCACCCCATTTATTTTGGTGAAATTTTCTGCCGTACCTGTTTTACCCGCTATTTCAATACCGGGAACTTGCAACCTCGCCGCGGTACCCTTTGTATATACATCTGCCATACCCTGCACGACGGGCTCAAAATATCTGGGATCGATCGTAGTATGTTTGGCTTCAGTAAATTTGGCCTCGGTTATTTCTTGCCCGTCTATTTTTTTAAGGATATGCGGGGTAAAATAATGCCCCCTGTTGGCGATAGCGGCCGTCATATTTGCCAATTGTACCGGCGTCGCCAAAATTTCCCCCTGTCCTATAGAATTTGAGATTATGGTTGAGGAAGACCAGCGGTTATCACCGTACCATTTATCGTAAAATTCCTTATCCGGAATTCGTCCTTTTTGTCCAAAAGGCAAATCATAGCCTAAGTAGTCTCCTAGGCCAAAGCTACGCATGTGTTTTTCCCAAACATCCATGGCCTCATCCGTAGTTTCGAATTTTTCGAAAATCTTTCTAAACGTTCCTGCAAAATAGGCATTACAAGACTGATAAATGCCCTTGTTCATATCCCGCATTCCTCCACCACAATGGCAACCTCTCTTTTTCCTCCCTACATAAAAACCGTTATAACATTGAATGGTTGTGGATTCACTTAATGCACCTTCTTGAAGGGCAATTAAGGCATTTAAGGTTTTAAAAGGAGACCCTGGAGGTTGTTGGGCATGAATGGACCGGTCCCAAGTTGGATTGGCAATGGTGTCGTAATAAAGTTCTGTGTAATTCTTTGAGCGTTCCCTGCCTACTAATAAAGCTGGGTCATAGGTGGGGCCAGAAATCATAGTCAATATTTCACCACTAGAAGGCTCTAACGCTACGATTCCGCCGCGTTTACCGTTCATTAGTAATTCCCCATATTCCTGAAGGGTCTTATCAATAGTAATGCTAATTTGTTTCCCTTGCTCTGGCAAGGTATCCAAAATTCCATTTTTGTAAGGGCCAATATCCCGGTTAAACCTGTCCTTTTGAATGTATTGTACGCCTTTTCTACCACGCAATAGGTCCTCATAGTAGCGTTCCACACCGGTACGTCCCTTAAGTTCCCCCTGTACGTAATATTTATTAACGGCAAGATCTCCTTCATTTACCTCACTAATGTAGCCAAGAACATTGGCGGCGCTTGGGGTGTCATAGTAGCGTAACGAGCGTTTTTGAATGTAAAAGCCCTTATACTTCCTCATTTTTTCCTGTAATTTGGCATAATCCTGTTTGGATAACTGCGGCACCAGTACAGAAGGTAATCTTGGGGAGTATACTTTTGCTTTGTGGAGTTTATCAATGAGCTGTTCTTTCCCGATACCCAATAAACTACAAAATTCCAAGGTGTCCAATGGCTTAACTTCCCGAGGGATTACCATGACATCATAAGCTGGATCATTGCCTACCAGTAGTTTTCCATTTCGGTCATAGATATATCCGCGTTCCGGATAATCGTAAATGGCCTTTATCGCCGGATCTTCCATGAGCTGTTCTGTGGAAAAGCTGAATATTTGCAAATAGGAGAGCCTTCCCAAAAAAGTAATTGCGATGATAATGATTACGGATGATAAAAGAATTTTTCTCACTCTTTTTTACTACTGAATAATGAACTGAACAATGTGCTTAAAATCAATGTGGCGATACCTACGGTAACTGTTTTTTGTAAAATTAACAAGCTATTTGAAAAGCTAAAAATTTCAAGGGTAAAGTATACCAAATGATGTATTATAATCAATAACGCTAAAAATGTAAATTGTTGTGCCTTAGTACTGTTGTTTAATTTAAAACTTTGGAATTCGTAGTTTACCCCAAAGACAAAACGCATTATAGTAGGCCGCAAATAGGCAATCGTAATTGTGGCAGCAGCGTTGATTGCCATTGTATCGGAGAAAACATCCACGGATAGCCCTAAAATAAAACAGATTAGTATGAAGGTAGTCCTATTTTGTTTTATGGGGTACCAATACAAAAATAAAATATAAATCAAAGGATTTATATATCCAAAAAAATTGAGCCTATTAAAGACCAAAACTTGGATCAAAACCAATAGTACAAACCGCAGAACGTTTAGAAAGAAGGTACTATTGATCATTGGTCTGTGTTTCTGCTTCCAGTTCTAGAACTTCTTGCCGGTTCAAATTTTTGATGATATAAACGGGGCCTAAATTTGTCATGTCATTGAAAAGTTCTACATCTATAAAATAGAAACTTTTAGAAGTGTCCAAATCAAATTTCTTAATGGTTCCTATTGGGATATTTTCTGGAAAGATACTACTCATGGCACCCGTTACTATCGTATCCCCAATCGTTAGTGGCACCAACCTTGGAATATCGATTAACTGCACCACGTTATAATCTTGTGTGTTCTCCCAGACCAAGGATCCAAAGTGGTTTGAATTTTTGATCTTCGCGTTTATGTTGGATTTGTCGTTCAATATGCTTTGGACCGTAGCAAAATTTTCTGAAGTGTTTTCTACGATACCTAGGATTCCCTTGTCTGTAATCACCCCCATATCTTGTGCGATACTGTCATTTTCACCCCTATTGATGGTAATGTAATTTCGTTCATCCGCAAAGCTATTGTTAATGACCCTACCCTGTATTACTTCGTAGTGGATTTCGGTAGAATCTAAGCTAATGTTGGGAAGCTGTACTTTGTTAAACAATTTTCTCCTGAGCATTTCATTTTCTTCGATCAACTTCTTGTTCTCATCACGTAGACCGAAATATGAAGTAATATTATCTGAAAACGAATAGATACTACCCGAAATATAATTGGATGAATTTAGAAATTTAGATTGGTGAAAGGAATGTGATTGAAACGTAAAAACCAGAGAGATAAATAGCAGTAACAGGTATAATAAGAAGGTTTTATACCTAATCAGAAAATTTATGATCTGTTGCATTCACCCTTAATTATATGGTACGGCTTCTGAATTTAAGTGCCGTTTATTTGATCAGTATGCTTTTGTAGCGTTCCAGGTTCTTTAATGCAATACCGGTACCACGTACTACGGCACGCAATGGATCTTCCGCTATATAAACTGGAAGATCAGTTTTTTGCGACAACCTCCTGTCCAAACCACGCAACATAGATCCACCACCAGCGAGATATATTCCTGTATTATAAATATCTGCCGCCAATTCAGGAGGGGTTTGGGATAAGGTTTCCATTACGGCATCCTCCACACGAAGAATAGATTTGTCCAAGGCCTTGGCAATTTCCCTATAGGATATCTGTACCTGCTTTGGTTTACCGGTCAATAAATCGCGACCTTGTACGGATTTCTCGTCTGGTGGGGATTGCAAATCCTCCGTTGCCGATCCTATTTCAATTTTTATGGCTTCTGCCGTACTTTCGCCAACATATAGGTTGTGCTGCGTTCGCATGTAATAGATAATATCATTGGTAAATACATCGCCCGCAATCTTTACCGATTTGTCACAAACGATACCCCCTAACGCTATTACCGCAATTTCTGTTGTTCCGCCCCCTATATCCACAATCATATTTCCTTTGGGTTGCATAATATCCAGGCCAATACCAATGGCGGCTGCCATTGGCTCGTGGATTAGGTATACTTCCTTGCCGTTTACCCTTTCGGCAGATTCCTTGACCGCTCGCATCTCAACTTCGGTAATCCCTGAAGGGATGCAGATGACCAAACGAAGCGCTGGCGGAAACCATTTTTTCTTCAATGCCGGTATGTTTTTTATGAACATCATCAACATTTTTTCCGAAGCATCAAAATCTGCAATTACCCCGTCTTTCAACGGTCTTATAGTCTTTATGTTTTCATGGGTCTTGCCTTGCATCATGTTGGCCTCTTTACCAACGGCAATGATTTTTCCGCTAATTCTATCCCTAGCAACAATGGACGGGCTATCGACTACAACTTTGTCATTATGTATAATAAGGGTATTCGCCGTACCTAGATCTATGGCTATTTCCTCGGTCAAGAAATCAAAAAATCCCATATGTAATGTTTATATTTTAGATAAAAGGGTGCATTTTACCGACAAAAGTAAGCAAATTAATGCTTGAAATGACGTGTGCCCGTCATCACCATTGAAATTTCATTTTCGTTGCAGTAGTCGGTACTTAATTGATCTTTTATGGACCCACCGGGTTGTATAACACTGGCGATACCCGCATTGCCTGCAATTTCAACGCAGTCCGGAAACGGAAAAAATGCATCACTGGCCATGACAGCACCTCTTAGGTCAAAGTTAAAGGACTGCGCTTTGTGTATGGCTTGGTTTAAAGCGTCTACCCTAGAGGTCTGGCCCGTACCACTTGCACAAAGTTGCTTGTCTTTTACCAGAACAATGGTATTGGATTTCGTGTGCTTGCAAAGTTTGGAAGCGAACAAAAGGTCTTCAAGCTCCCGATCTGATGGCTTTTTGTTGGTAACATAGGTCAAATCCGAATGGGCATCGGTCTTATAATCTTTTTCTTGTAATAAGACGCCGTTCAAACAAGTTCTAACGAGCATATCTGGCATGGGCACCTCGTTTTGCACGAGGATAATCCTATTTTTTTTGCCTTTTAAGATTTCAAGGGCATCATCCGCATATTCCGGTGCTATGACCACCTCGCAGAAAAGTTGATGTATTTCTTCTGCTGTTGCCTTATCTATTTTTGTATTACTGATCAATACCCCTCCAAACGCTGAGACCGGATCACCGGCCAAGGCATCTATGTACGCTAGGTGCAAGGTGTCCCGCTGCGCCAAGCCGCATGCGTTGTTATGCTTTAGAATGGCAAAAGTAGGGGCGTCGTCCTTAAATTCCAGCATTAGGTTAACAGCTGCATCTACGTCGAGCAAGTTGTTGTAGGATAGTTCCTTACCGTGTAATTTGGAGAACATCGCATCAAAATCACCAAAGAAAAATCCTTTTTGATGTGGGTTCTCACCATAACGCAGCACCTTGCCATTGGTTTCGCTAATCTTTAAGGCTGCAATATCATAGTTCTGGTTAAAGTAATTGAAAATGGCACTATCGTAATGGGATGATATATTGAATGATTTTGCAGCATATTTTTTCCTGTCCTCTAGGCTGGTCTCGCCATTGTTTTTTGAGATCAGGGAAAGAAAATCAGCATAATCCTCCCTAGAGGAAACGCACAGTACATCCTTGAAATTCTTGGCTGCGGCCCGAATCAACGAAATGCCGCCAATGTCTATTTTCTCGATGATGTCCTGTTCAGCGGCACCACTGGCTACCGTTTTCTCAAACGGATAAAGATCAACGATGACAATATCGATTTGGGGAATATCAAATTCTGCCAATTGTGCAACATCACCTTCGTTATCCTGTCTGTTCAAAATACCCCCAAATACCTTTGGGTGCAAGGTTTTTACACGACCACCAAGAATGGATGGATAACTGGTTACGTCTTCCACTGCAATTACATCAATGCCTAAATCCTTGATAAATTTTTCGGTACCACCTGTTGAATATATGGTGATGCCCAATTCTTGAAATTTCTTTACGATCGGCTCCAGGCCATCTTTATGAAAAACAGAAATTAAGGCTGAAGACGCTTTTTTTACACTGCTCATTGTACGATGCTTAAGGTTTCTAATAAGCAGACAAATGTAATTTTTTTGAAGCTAGTATATAGGCTAGGTTATCAACAAAAGACGGAAAGTTTTAAAGAATTTTGGCGACTTCGAAATTTACATATTCCAAAAAGTGTTCGTCTTCCTTGGTAAAGGGATCGGCAGTATTGGAGTCTATGTCTATCTGTCCTATATTCTCTCCATTTACAAAAAGGGGTACTACAATTTCTGCCTTTACCGTTATGCTACAGGCAATGTAATTATCTTGGGCCTTTACATCTGGCACAACAAAATTTTGATTGCTTTCGGCAACTTGTCCGCAGATTCCTTTGCCATAAGGAATAATGGTGTGGTCTGTTGGTGCGCCGGCGTAAGGCCCCAATTTCAATTCCCGTTTATCACCATTTTTAAAATAAAAGCCTACCCAATCATAATGTGGAATTTCTTTTTTTAGGAATTCACAAAGCTTTTGCATTTTATCTGTGGCGCTAGAATGCGAGTCTACTATAGCTTTTATTTGCGGTTTTAACGAGTCGAACATAGGTTGGGTTAAAGTTGAATACAAATGTGAAGCTTAAAACCTATATCTACAATAGCTACGGCTTAAAAATTCGTTAAGATATTTTTGAATTGAGGCCGCCAAACGATTATTGATTAATTTTATGCTTATGAAAGTGCTTATTTTCAAACTTCAAGCTAGTTCAATGGCCCTGCTCTTATTGCTGTCAACAATTTCGTGGACGGTAGAGAAGCATATTTGCAAGGGGGCCGTTACTGACATCGCTTTCTTTTCCCAACCTAGGGATTGTTGCATGGAGGAAAGTTTTACGACCGGTTTCAATAATAGTCAATGCTGTGGCGATGAGGTCTTCACCTTGGCCGGGCAAAATGAATTGCATTTTAATGGTATCGATTTTGATTTTTTACCATCGGTCTTTCTTACCGTAGACAGAATTTCAGTAGTACATCCTTTTCACGCTCTTTCCAAAAAAGAGGGTAACCCCAGTTCATATCCGAGACCTCTACAGATGAGGGATTTGAATATTCTTCATCAAGTTTTTTTAATTTGATCCTAAGCTCTGGCGTACTAGGATACGCTTTATAGGGATTTGATGAATAAGTAAGTTCCGCAAAACGTTTTTCGCTTCTATTCTTATCGGCTTAAGCTGCCAATGCCCAATGGGCATTTGATATGAGCTTACTAGTTTTCGATATAGTATTGTACGAATTACATTTGCCGAACCGTTTATTGACCGCTCTATATTCCTATTTTGTAAGATACATAATCATTTACTGGATCATTCGAATACTAAACTAAATGCATACATACATCAAAATACTACTAATTTCCTTGCTGTCCTGCTCCTCTTTTTCGCAAGAAACCATGAAAGGTAGTGTAATGGACTCCGAAGGTTCAACCGCTCTTGGGTTGCCTGGAGCCAATATCTATTGGCAAGATTCACAGACAGGAGTTGTGACGGATAGTGACGGTAATTTTACCATACCCTACCTAAATGATTTCAATAAGCTCATCATTAGTTATGTAGGGTACCAACCCGATACGCTTACGGTGAACCAACCAAGGTATATTCGTCATGTGCTAAAACCGTCCAACGCGTTGGACGAGGTGGTTGTAAGGCAAGAACGGGATGCAATTCAGAAAACCTATTTTAGCCCGCAAAACGTGATTACGGTCAATAGTGCCGAATTATTGAAAGCTGCTTGTTGCAACTTGGCCGAAAGTTTTGAGACCAATCCCTCGATAGATGTAAACCTTTCCGATGGTCTTACGGGAACAAAACAAATACAAATGCTGGGGCTTACCAGTCCCTATTTGTTGATTACCCAAGAAAATATACCTATGGTTCGGGGGGCCTCCCAAGCCTACGGTTTAACCTTCACCCCAGGTACTTGGATAGAGAGCATTCAAATAACCAAAGGCGCGGGAAGCGTGGTAAATGGTTACGAAAGTATCTCTGGACAAATCAATACAGAACTCGTGAAGCCTTATACCGATAATACTATTTTTGTTAATGGGTATGCCAATCAAAATGGGCGTTATGAATTAAATACCCATTTTAATGAGAAGCTCACCGAAAAATGGAGTACAGGACTCTATGTTCATGGTAATAAGCGAAGCCAAAAAGAAGACGGGAATGGTGACGGATTTTTGGACGCTCCTTTAGGAAATCAAATAAATGTTATGAATCGTTGGCAGTATCAAGACGCTGAAAAAGGATGGGTCAGCTTTTTCAATGTTCGTTTCCTAAATGATGAAAAGCAAGTAGGGCAGGTTGCTTTTGATCCAGATACAGACCTGGTTGATGGTAATAGGGACGCATTGAATGAATCTGGAGTTTCAGCTATAAGCGGAGGCGAAGTGTGGGGCAGTGAAATAAATACACGTAGATTTGATACCTCCTTGAAATTGGGCTACGTATTTCCAGAATTACCGTTTCAGAGTTTCGGATTTCAAACCTCGTATAGTCTGCATAAACAAGATTCCTATTTTGGTAGAAGAACCTATACTATTGATCACGAAAGCATTTTTTCCAGTTTGCTTTTTAGCTCTATTATTGGTGATACAAGAAATAAATTTAAAACAGGGCTTTCTTTCGCCTATGACGGATATAACGAAGCGGTGACTGCCATAGATTATTCTAGGGAGGACACTTCTATTGGTGCGTTTATGGAGTATAACTATGAGAATTTGGAGCGGGTTAGTTTAACTGCCGGTCTGCGCATCGATAACCATAACAGGTTGGGAACATTTGTAACGCCAAGATTCCATATGCGTTATACCCCATGGAATTCCGGTAGTTTGCGTGGGTCTTTTGGAAGGGGTAAAAGGGCGGCCAATATATTTGCCGAAAATCAACAGTTGTTTGCATCTGCCAGGGAAATCAACCTTTTTGATACAGGCGGGAGCATTTACGGATTGGAACCTGAAGATGCATGGAACTATGGAGTCAGTTTTTTACAGGGATTTAATTTTTTAAATAGGAAGGGGAATATTTCACTTGATTATTATGTGACCGACTTTAAAAATCAAATCGTTGTGGACTGGGAAAATCCGCAAGAAGTTTCTTTCTATAACCTGGAAGGCGAGAGCAGTGCCAAAAGCTTTCAGGCTGAATTGAATTACGAGTTATTGTCCCGTTTAAACTTTAGGACGTCTTACAAATTCTATGATGTTTCTACAGATTATAGGAGCGGAAATCTTCAAAAGCCTTTGCAGGCTCAACACCGTTTTTTTGTTAACTTAGGGTATGAAACGAAGCCAAAGGATAATGGCGCGCAATGGAAATTTGACTATACCTTACACAGTTTTGGAAAAATGAGGTTGCCCAATACAAATTCAAACCCTATCCAATATCAATTGGGCGATTTTTCATTACCCTACACTATAATGAATGCCCAATTAACAAAGGTATTTTCAAGTGTATTCGAAATTTATGTTGGCGCTGAAAACCTAACCGGAGAGCGTCAGATAAATCCTGTATTGGCTGCGGATAATCCCTTTGGTCCAAATTTTGATACCACCATAGTATTTGCGCCTATAATGGGAAGGATGTTCTACACAGGATTCAGGTTTAAAATTTTATAACTAAAAAACAAAAATATGAAAACAACAGTTCTATCAATTTCAATGTTATTGTTAACGGTTTTGACCTATGCACAGGATAAGAACAAAAAAATGGTTTTTGATGTAAATGGTAAATGTGCCATGTGCAAAGAGCGTATTGAAACGGCCGCTTTAAATGTAAAAGGTGTAAAATATGCAGTTTGGGATATACCAACCCACCAATTGTCCGTAATTATGGATGAACGCAAAACGGACGCCATGAAGATTAAAACGGCCATTGTGGAAGTAGGTCACGACACTAAAGAATTAAAGGCTACGGAAGCGGCCTATAATAGTGTTCACCCTTGTTGCAAGTATAGGGAGGATAATTCTGATGATGGGGCAAACCATAAAATGTAGTCCATCTTGCTAGCATTTTCACTGTTCAAAAAAGCGTTGGAAAATTTAGTTAATTATTTCCCAACGAAAATATCACGGATCAAAATCTGAAATACATTAGCTACGATTTATTTTAAATTCGACTCGAATGGCACAAGCAAAATCAGCTGGGAAACCTGCTGCAAAGCCTTCTCCAGCAAAAGCTGGTAAAAAGGCTGCTCCAAAGGCTGCTCCTAGAAAGAAGTAGTTGGTTGAAGCCTATGGGATAGGCTGTTACCTTTTGGACATGAAAACCACCTTTTGTAAATAAAGAAGGTGGTTTTTTTGTTGATATAAAAGCATGAAAAACCCGCTTTCGGAATTTTCCGAAAGCGGGTTTTAAATAAGGTATAACCACAAACAAACTAATAAATAGCCTGTAGGTGCTACCAATCTACATCATACCTGGCATTCCGCCTCCACCCATTGGTGGGCCAGCGGGAGCATCTTCTTTAATGTCCGTTAAAGCACATTCAGTGGTCAAGATCATACCTGCTACCGAAGCGGCATTTTCCAAAGCGACCCTTGTTACTTTTTTAGGATCGATAATACCTGCTTTCATCATTTCAACGTATTTCTCTGATTTGGCATCGTATCCGTAATCGCCTTTTCCATCAAGGATTTTTGCGATAACCACGGATCCTTCGCCACCTGCGTTGGCAACAATCGTTCTTAATGGAGATTCGATGGCACGTGCTACAATTTGCAGTCCGGTTGCCTCATCTTCGTTTTCTGTAGCTACTTTAGAAAGAACAGATTTCGCTCTTACCAAAGCAACCCCACCACCGGCAACAATACCTTCCTCTACCGCAGCTCTTGTGGCGTGTAGGGCATCATCAACACGGTCTTTTTTCTCCTTCATTTCAACCTCGGAGGCAGCTCCTACATACAGTACGGCCACACCACCGGCCAATTTGGCCAAACGCTCTTGAAGTTTTTCCTTATCGTAATCAGACGTGGTCGTCTCGATTTGCGACTTAATTTGGTTTACCCTTGTCTTTATATCTTTTGCAACACCGCCTCCGTTTACGATAGTGGTATTGTCCTTGTCGATACTTACTTTTTCACAAGTACCCAACATGTCCAAAGTTGTATTGTCCAATGAGAATCCTCTTTCCTCAGAGATAACCGTACCCCCTGTTAGGATGGCAATATCCTCTAACATCGCTTTTCTACGATCACCAAATCCTGGAGCTTTTACCGCTGCAATTTTTAAGGAACCTCTTAATTTGTTTACGACCAAGGTAGCCAAGGCTTCACCATCAACATCTTCGGCGATAATTAAAAGTGGTTTTCCAGATTGTGCAACCGGTTCCAAAACAGGAAGTAAATCCTTCATTGAGGAAATTTTCTTATCGAACAATAAGATGTAAGGGTTCTCCAGTTGTGATACCATCTTTTCAGAATCGGTAACAAAATAGGGGGAAAGGTACCCTCTATCAAACTGCATACCTTCTACAACGTCTACATAAGTATCCGTTCCTTTGGCTTCCTCTACCGTAATAACACCTTCTTTTCCTACTTTACCGAATGCTTGTGCGATCAATTCGCCAATAGTTTCATCGTTATTGGCTGAGATAGAGGCTACTTGCTTTATTTTTTCGGAAGAGTCGCCTACTTTTTTGGATTGTTTTGCCAAATCTGCAACGATGGCTTCAACAGCCTTGTCGATGCCTCTTTTCAAATCCATAGGATTTGCTCCTGCGGCTACGTTCTTCAAACCTTCCTTAACGATAGCTTGCGCTAATACCGTAGCGGTTGTGGTACCGTCACCGGCCAAATCGTTGGTCTTGGATGCAACTTCCTTTACCATTTGGGCGCCCATGTTTTCTAACGGGTCGGCCAACTCTATTTCTTTTGCAACCGTAACACCATCTTTAGTTACTTGTGGTGCACCAAATGATTTGCTAATGATAACGTTTCTTCCTTTTGGGCCTAATGTTACCTTTACTGCATTCGCCAGTGCATCAACGCCCCTTTTGAGGCCGTCCCTTGCATCAATATCAAACTTTATATCTTTTGCCATTTTTATAGTTTTTAGATTCTGGCCATTACCTTTTGGCATTGACCGTATGTTTAGATTTTATTTTTTGCTTTAGTATAAAAATCTACTGTCAGAAACTGACAATAGCGAAAGTCATTTAGATGATAGCTAGAATGTCACTCTCTCGCATCATTAAATAGTCCGTTCCTTCCAATTTTAATTCTGTTCCGGCATATTTTCCATAAAGAACGGTATCACCAACCTTAACGGTAACCTTGTCATCTTTTGTGCCAGGACCCACGGCAACTACTTTGCCTTTTTGTGGTTTCTCTTTTGCAGTATCGGGAATGTATATTCCAGACGCAGTTTTTGTTTCAGCTGCCATTGGCTCAATAAGAACTCTGTCTGCCAATGGTTTGATATTAACTTTAGCCATAATTATTAATTTTTAAATTGATTTTTTAAGTTTCGTGAATCTATATGGGCAGAAATTATGCCATTACCCATAAACTGACAAATTGTAAATTAAAAATGCCAGCTTGTCATTAAGCTGGCATTTTAAAAATAGTATTGAATCTATTTATAGACTGTCATTGGGAGCGCTTTCGTTTACCGGCGGCGTAACTTCTTCCGGCAAGGTTTCGGGAACGGTAGTTTCAATATCATCTCCCTGCAAAAGTTTGGAATCTACATTCCCGTAGTTTCCTTTCAATGCAATGTTCGAGGCTAAAATTAAAACAATCAATAGACCGGCGAGGGTCCACGTACTCTTATCCAAAAAGTCACCTGTTTTTTTAACGCCACCAACTATTTGGCTTCCGCCACCGCCAAAGGATGAAGATAATCCGCCTCCTTTTGGGTTTTGTACCATAATCACCAATACCAACAATAAGCAAACGATGATGATAAGGATCAAGAATATTGAAAATGTACTCATTCTATATTATTTATTATCTTGTTGTAATTTCGCTACCGCCTTAATTCGGTCTGCAAAGAAACTACTTTTTTCCGGATATTTCAAACTTAAAATTTTGTAGGCCTGTATAGCTTTTTTATACTTTTTTTGCTCTAAATAAACCCGTGCCAAGGTCTCTGTCATCAACTCATTCTTATTGATTTTTAATGAGTTTGAAAGGTCAATGGCGATGGTCTTTTTTTCTGACGGAACAATTTTGGGGTTACTGGCGATAAATTTATCGATACGCTCAAATTTTTTCCTTTTTGCCGAATCTGATTTGGGCTTCGCTTTTGTAGCGGGTTTGTCTTCACTCTTTTCCGTTGTCGTATTCCGTTCAATTGGATTTTTGGATGCGAGGTTCAACCATTCCGAAAAGGAGTATTTTTCCTTGGCATCAAAAGATAAGGGTTTTCCCAAATCCAAAGCTTCCTCCTGTTCTTCAATAGCTTTTGGTGTTTCCTTGGAAGTGAACAACTCTGGGTCTAAAATGTGCTCGGCATCCTTTTCATCCTGCGGTAGCGGTCGGTCTTCAGAGTCATCGATTAGTGCTTTGGATTCTTGTTTCACTGGCGCTTCCTGGGCTTCCTCTACTTTTGGTTCAACAACATCATATTGTAAGAAATCCTTTGAGGTAATAAAATCGAAAAGTACATCACGATCCGCGGTATAGGCGGCAGTTGTCTTAAGCGCTTTATTGTATTTGTAACTGTTGAGGTTTTTAAGGCCTTTTAAATGTAAGGCCCTTGCCGCTTGAAAATAGGGATATTCCGTAGTTATATCCTCTAAATGTTTCGTGTGTATGGGTTCTACCACTTTGGTAGGATGTTCTAGGAAATATGTAAAATCGGTTACATTCATTGGATTACCAATCTGCTAATGAGGCATTGAAAATATCCTGTGTAAGACGTTCAAAGATAACTTCATGGGCTTCACTTTGAATAGCGTTCAATTGAACATCTGCGGGGTAGTCATAAAAGAACGAAAAACTTTGGTCAAATGCGGCATCCTCCTTTAAGCGGTTATAGAAACGAACCTTTACCCGCATAGACAACCTATTCTCTGCAGCAGTCTGCTGCGCAGTTGCGGACATGGGCGAAATCTTATATTCCGTAATTTCACCTTCGTACAATAAATCTGCCGTCCCAGAATTAACAAGGTCCAAACTGGTTTGATTCAATATACGGTCTTGTAGTGCAAGCGTAAAGTCTCGATCTACACCGGGCTCAAATATTGAACCGGGACTTTGTGTGGCATAGTTCTGGAAATAATTGACCTGAAAAGTTTCTGCCTCACCCACATTACCTCCTGTGAAATTGTAAGCCCCGCAACCAATAATGAGTATAACGGGAAGAAGGAATAGAATCGTTTTCTTTAAAAAGTGCATTGGCCTGGGATTCATCATATAATCTAAAGATCGTATTGTTTTATTTTCCTGTAGAGGGTACGTTCTGAAATACCCAATTCTGCCGCTGCCGCTTTTCTTTTTCCACGGTTCCGCTCCAAGGATTTTTTGATCAGTTCTACTTCCTTTTCCTGTAAAGATAAGGTTTCTTCCTCCTCGATTTCTTCCGCAAAATGGTATTTGTCCTCATAGGAATCATTGACAAAAGTAGGTTCCGGGTTTTTGGGTTCTGGTAAGTGTAGTAGACTCATTGACGTTTCATCCTGGCTCTCCATCTCTACTTCCGCATCTTCTTCATCTTCGTTACCGTATATCTTACGGATCAAGTTTTCATTTTCTTTTTGAACTTTCTGGGAATCATTGTTCTTAAGAAGTTCCATGGTCAATTTCTTAAGGTCGTTCAAGTCTCCTTTCATGTCAAAAAGAACTTTATAGAGAATCTCCCTTTCATTGCTAAAATCACCTTCAGATTTTGAATGGGAAATAACTGCTGGCAAATTGCTAGTGCTGCCCTGTGGAATATAGCCGTTGAGCATTGCGGCAGAAATAGACCTATTTTCCTCAAGTACGGATATCTGCTCAGCAATATTCCGCAACTGGCGTATATTGCCCGGCCATCTGTATTTGATTAAAAGCTGAACGGCCTGCTCCTCTAACCTAATGGTAGGCATTTTATATTTTTGGCTGAAGTCTGACGCAAATTTTCTAAAAAGTAAATGAATGTCATCCTGTCTTTCCCGCAAGGGAGGGATGTTGATTTCCACGGTGCTTAAACGATAGTAAAGGTCTTCACGAAAGCGTTCCTTTTTAATCGCTTCAAACATGTTTACGTTGGTAGCCGCCACAATACGTACATCTGTCTTTTGTACTTGTGAGGAACCCACTTTAAGGAACTCCCCGTTTTCTAATACGCGCAACAATCGCACTTGGGTGGTCAAGGGTAATTCACCTACTTCATCCAAAAATATGGTTCCGCCGTCCGCAACTTCAAAGTAGCCGCTTCGGGTTTGGGTAGCGCCGGTAAATGCTCCTTTTTCATGTCCAAAAAGTTCACTGTCTATAGTGCCTTCGGGTATCGCTCCACAGTTTACCGCAATATACTTGGCGTGCTTTCTATGGGATAGGGAGTGAATGATTTTAGGAATGACTTCTTTTCCAACCCCACTTTCACCGGTAACCAATACGGAAATATCCGTGACGGCCACTTGCATTGCCTTTTCCAGGGACCTATTTAGTTTTGGGTCCTGACCAATGATTTCAAACCGTTGTTTTATGCTTTGTATGCTTTCCATAAAGAAGGGCTGCTAAAAGAGAAATTAATTATTTTCCGAATATCCTATTGCCGTTCCCATCAAGGTGGCAGAGGTACAATCGTTTATTTTTACCATAACAAAGTCGCCTACATTGTACTGTTCTTTTGGAAATACCACTACCGTACTTTGGGAATTCCTGCCCATCCATTCGTTTTCAGATTTTTTGGAAGTACCTTCAATCAATACCTCTTGAATTTTACCCACGTGTTTTTCCGTTCTAAACTGGCAATGTGTTCGTTGCAGCGCGATAATTTCAGAGAGTCTTCTTTTCTTTACAGGTTCAGGAATATCATCTTTCATTTTTCTTCCGGCCATTGTTCCAGGCCTTTCCGAATAGGCATACATATAGCCAAAATCATATTTTACACGTTCCAATGCTTTTAGTGTTGCTGCATGGTCCTCTTCCGTTTCAGTAGGGAAACCGGTGATGATATCTTGTGAAATTGCACAATCCGGTAAAATGGTTCTAATGTTGTCGATCAAGTCAAAATACGCTTCTATGGTGTGTAATCGGTTCATTTCCTTTAAAATTCGATTACTGCCACTTTGCACGGGTAGGTGAATATGTTTGCAAATATTGGCATGGTTGGCCATGGTTTTGATCACGTCCATGGTCATGTCTTGTGGGTTTGAGGTCGAGAATCGAATCCGCATTTTAGGTTGGGCCAAAGCCACCATTTCCAAAAGTTTGGAAAAACTTACTGCGGTCGCCTGTTGCATGGCGGAAGCTTTTTCGAGATCTTTTTTTAGTCCCCCTCCATACCATAGATAGCTATCCACATTTTGGCCCAACAGGGTTATTTCCTTAAAGCCTTTTTCCCAAAGTTCATTGACTTCGGCAAGGATAGATTGTGGATCCCTACTGCGCTCACGACCTCTTGTAAAAGGAACCACACAAAAGGTGCACATATTGTCACAACCGCGTGTAATGGAAACAAAGGCCGTAACGCCGTTGGTATTTAGCCTAACCGGGGCAATGTCCCCATAGGTCTCATCTTTTGATAAAATTACGTTGACGGCATCCCTACCGGCATCCACTTCCTTAATTAGGTTAGGAAGGTCTTTATAGGCATCGGGCCCAACGACCATATCCACTATTTTTTCCTCGTCCAATAATTTATCTTTTAGTCGCTCTGCCATGCAACCTAAAACACCCACCTTTAAATGTGGCCTTGTTTTCTTGACCTTATTGTATTCCGTAAGTCTTTTGCGAATGGTCTGTTCTGCCTTGTCGCGTATAGAGCACGTATTGACGAGCACCAAATCTGCATCTTCCAGTTTCTGGGTAGTATTGAACCCTTCCGTTGCCAGAATGGATGCTACGATTTCACTATCTGAAAAATTCATGGCGCATCCGTAGCTTTCTATATAAAGGTTCCGCTTATTTTCTGACTTCCCATCCAATAACAAAGTTGTGCCCTGCACATTTTCATCTATGGTTTTTTCCATTGCCTTATCTACTTTTCCCAGCTTATTTTGGTGGGCAAAGATACCATTATAATCAAAAAATATGACAAGTTGACATGATATTTTAGGGTATTTTTAGGGTTTGCCCGTTAGAATTATCTAGTTTTAGGGCAAACAATAACCTACCGGAAAAATGAACTTGGAAAATTACAAGGAACGTATTCAAGAAAAACGAGATTTAAGCTTTGGGACTATTTTTAATAGCGCTATAGCGTTGTTCAAAAAAGTATGGCTACAAGGTTTCATTACGCTTTTGCTAACTTTTGTGACCATCCTTCCCTTTTATATTATTCTTTATATTCCAATGATTGCAGCTGGGATTACGGACCCGGAAGCACTAAGGAACGATGAATTTCCCCCAATGGTCGCTTTGGCCATGGGTATTTTAGCACCAGTCTTTGCCATTGGTGTAGCCACATTTGGATTGGCCCTTAATGCAGCATTTTTGAAAATCTGTAAGGAGAAAGATTTTGGGGAGCAGACCAAGGATGATTATTTTTTCTTTTTTAGGGACGGGCGCCTAGGCAAGGTATTCTTACTTGCGCTCTATACCATAGGGATAAGCTTATTGGGCATGTTGGCTTGTGGCATAGGACTGTTTTACGTAGTGGTGCCACTTTCTTTAGTGCCTGCTTTTTTAGCATTTTCGCAAGACCTTACCGCAACTGAAATTGTTAAGGCCAGTTTTGTTTTGGGCAATAAGAATTGGTTGGTCATATTTGGTTTGGTATTCGTTATGGGAATCGTTGCAGAATTAGGGTTCTTACTCTGTTGTGTTGGTATTCTCTTTACCGCAATGTTGAGCAAAATCCCTACCTACTATATGTATAAGGATGGTGTAGGTTTCCAAACTGAAGTCTAGCGTATTTTTTACCAGGCCACGCAACTAAACTTAATTTCCCCATCTAATTGATACAACCACTTAAATTTTAAAATTATGGGAAAGAATATTTTAGTACTAGTGCTGCTTGCCTTTACAGTATTTACCTCGTGTGATGATGATGGCCCTTACGAGGACTATATGGTAGCTAGGCCCATAGTTATGGATGCCATTACTTTTAAGGCGGAAGCCATTGACATTACCGATCCGGTTCCTATTAGTGCATCGGGAAAAATATATGCCTATAAAAATTATATTTTCGTCAATGATGTTGGGCTGGGTTTTCATGTCATCGATAATCGCATTCCTACCTCCCCCAAGAGCATTGCGTTCATTAAGCTCGAAGGCAACAATGATATTTCGATTAAGGACGATAAGCTTTTTGCGGATAGTTATGGGGATCTTGTTGTTTTTGACATTTCCGATATCAGCAATATCTCATTGGACAGCCGTATTGTAAATGCTATATATAACAATGATATATGGGTGTCAACGATAGAATTTCCACAAGCGGATATCTACGATTACGATGCCATAGATTATGATACCGATATTGTAATTGGCTGGGAAGTAAAAATGGAAAGACGGCCAGTCTCCGACTATGAAAGACAATTCAATTGTAACAACTGTGAAGTGTTCATGAATCTCGACAATTCTAGTGGTAGTCCGCAGCCCTCTGTAGGCCAAGGTGGTTCCTTGGCTCGATTTAAAATAATTGGGAATTATTTATATGTTGTTGATTATAGTGATATCAATATCTTCGATATTTCAAATTTGGACGAGCCAAAAGTTCTTGAAGATGTTGAAGTGGCCTGGGATATAGAAACCATCTTCAATCAAGGAAATATATTGTTCATAGGCGGAAGGCAAGGGATGTATATTTACGATATCAAAAACCCCGAAAAGCCAGAATTTATTTCAGAATTTAGACACGGTACCGCTTGTGACCCGGTGGTTGTAGACGGTAATTATGCCTATGTGACCTTAAAAGGAGGTGGTTTCTGTGGCAATACCGAAAGTGGGCTTTATGTCATCGACATTTCTAATCTAAAAGACCCTGAACTTAAGGTTATCTACCCAATGACGGGTCCCAACGGTTTAGGAATTAAAGGAGACAACCTTTTTATTTGTGATGGCGAAGCGGGTTTAAAAGTGTATGATAAAAGCACCGCCCCCAATGTTAGGCTGTTGAAAACGTTTGACACTATTTTTGCGTATGACGTAATTCCCCTTGCTTCATCCTTATTAATGATCGGGGATAAAAAACTGTACCAATATGAATACTTGAATGACGATCTTAGACTTTTAAGTACTTTTGACCTTTAAGCTTAGGTATATTTGATAGAAAAAGGGAAACGTTTTAAGCGCTTCCCTTTTTTAGTTTAACTATTGATTAAAATGCTATTCTGATGTAATCATCTTTATGTTTTCTTGATCCACTTTAGCATTGACCAAGGAGGTTCGTTTCTCAATTAGACTGTTGAGTGCGTTAATTTCTTGGTTGAGCTCCTGAGTAACTTCCTTGAAAAAATCTTGCGCCTGTTGGGTAGGGGGGTAGTCTCCGCGTTGCGAATCTGCCAGTAGGAATGCCAACCTATTATTAATGCGGATACCATAATTTAGTGGGTCTTGCCTACTTTGGTTTTTGGTCATATGGATATTGTTTTCAATGACCGATAATTCAGACTCATAATCGGCAATTAATTGTTGCAAATCCGCATTGTCCTTCGTTTTTTCCTTAAGGTATTTTAGGTCTTTTTGAATGCCCCGTATTTTTATAATGGCCTCATTGGCTCTGGAAACCTGGTTTCTCACAGCAATCAAGAATTCAAACTGATCTTGGTACTCTTTTTGGGTATTGGTTAGTCGCGGATCTTTTATAATATCAAAGTTTTGCTCTTTCGACGCACCATTGTAGGTAAGTCTAACCTTATAGGTTCCCGGCACTGCCTTTGGGCCCGTATTTGGGGAGGAGTAGAAAATCATACCTTCAAATGCCTTAAATCCGGGGTAGCGCATATTCCATACCATTCTATTGCCTCCGGCATTTACTTTTAAGGGTTTGGCTGCGGCAGGATTCAATTTATCCTCTTTGGCATTCGTTGCAAATCGTTGAATTAATGTTCCATCCATTTCAAGAATATCGAGCTGTACCGTATCCTTTTCGTTGACGGAATTTAGGTAATAGTTTATAAGTACCCCATTTGGATGATTTTCCCCTACTAGTTTGGTGTTGGGCTCGGACCAGCCTCCAGATTGCTCCATCCGATAGGAAGTATCCGGTTTAAAGACGTAAAACTCACTTTCTTTTACTTCCGGTGTTAATTGGTGTAACGGTGTTAGGTCGTCAATTATCCAGAAACTGCGTCCGTGGGTCGCAACAATTAAATCGTTATCACGCACCTGTAAATCCCTAATGGCCGTAATGGGCAGGTTCAATTGAAAGGGGGCCCAAGATGTACCATCGTCAAAGGAAATATACATGCCCCATTCCGTTCCGGCATACAGCAAGCCTTGGCGTTCATGATCAGTTCGTATGACCCTTGTATAATTGTTTTCCTTAATACCATCGGTAATCAAGGTCCATGTTTTACCGTAATCAGTTGTCTTGTAAAGATAGGGGGTATAGTCTCCGAATTTGTAGGAGGTAGCCGCCACATAAACGGTTCCTTTATCGAACGGACTCGCATCTATGGAGTTGATCATATTCAATTTTGGGGACATGGAGGAAGGTGGGGTAACATTTTCCCAAGTGGTGCCGTTATCGCGGGTTACATGTATTAATCCGTCGTCGCTTCCGGTCCAAATCACCCCTTTCTCCAAAATGGATTCGGTGATGACGAAAATATTGGAATAAAATTCTGCTCCCGTATTGTCTTGGGTTATGGGACCCCCGGAAGATTCAATAGTTTCGGGAAGGCCTCTGGTTAAATCCGGTGAAATCGTTTTCCAGGATTGTCCCTCATTCGTGGTCATATGCAAATAGTTTGATCCGGCATAGAGGACGTCGGAGTCATGCCGGCTAAACGTTACCGGATAGTTCCAGTTAAAACGGTATTTCATTACCTCCGCTCCTGAGCCGGCAGGATTATCTGGCCAAATATTGGTTGATTTTTCCTGGCCGGTGGTATGGTCCAGACGGTTCATATAACCTTTATAGGTTCCGCCATAGACCATTTGATTATTTTTTGGGTCCGGCGCCAAATGTGCGCTTTCCCCACCGGCGGTAGGTTCCCAATCCCTTTCGGTAATGGAGCCACCGGCACTGCGATGTGAAATACGAATAGCAGTATTGTCTTGCTGTGCACCGTATATTCTATAAGGGAAGATACTATCTGTTGAGACCCGATAAAATTGGGCCGTTGGTTGGTTGTAATAGGTGGTCCAATTATTTCCGCCATCATTGGAGATTTGGGCGCCCCCATCGTCAGCAATGATCATCCGGTTATTATTGTTGGGTGCTATCCAAAGGTCATGATGGTCGCCATGGGGAGCATCCTTGAGGGTAAAAGTATTACCGCCATCCGTAGAAACACCGTAGCTTACGTTCATCACATAAAGTTTGTCAACATTTTCCGTATCGGCATAGATACGGGTATAGTACCAGGCCCGTTGTCTCAAAGCCCGGTTCTCATTGATTTTTTTCCAAGTAACCCCGGCATCATCAGACCTGAAAAGGCCTCCGTTTTCTGCCTCGATCAACGCCCAAACCCGATCAGAGTCTAATGGGGAAACCGTTATGCCCACAATTCCCCAGGGAAAACCGGGTAGGCCAGAATTTTCAGAGATATCTTTCCAAGTGTCTCCACCATCGGTGCTTTTAAATAGTTTGCTGTCTGGACCCCCACTGTCCATCCTATACCCATTGCGTTTCATTTCCCAACTTGCGGCATAAAGGATTCTGCTATTATTGGGGTCCATAATCAAATCCCCGGCTCCGGCCTTATCGCTTACATAAAGAATCTTCTCCCAGGTTTCTCCTCCGTCCTTGGACCTATAGACCCCTCTTGTCTCGTTTGGTTTCCATAGGTTTCCAATGGCTGCAACGTAAACCAGGTCGGGGTTTTTGGGGTGCACCCTAATTCTTGAAATATGTTCAGAATCCTTCAGGCCGATAAATTTCCAGGTTTCCCCGGCGTCCAAACTTTTCCACAGTCCTTTTCCAGAGGATACATTTCCACGTAGGGTTTGCTCCCCTTCTCCTACATATATAATGTTGGGGTCAGATTCCGCTACCGTAACGGCACCAATGGAACCGCCAAAGTAACCATCGGAAATACACTCCCAGGTATTGCCCGCATCGGTCGTTTTCCAAACACCACCTCCGGCGGTGCCCATGTAGTAGAGGTTGGGATTGTTGGCTACTCCGGTAACCGTACCGGCCCTTCCGCCCCTAAACGGACCAATTAAGCGATATTCCATTCCGTTATATAAGGAATCATCATAACTAATGGTGTTTTTCTTGCGCTGCGCAGAAAGGTCTTGGCACGGTTGTACCAAAAAGATTAAAAGTAGAAATGCTAGGAAGTGGTTCTTCATTTTTTGGCTAATTTGAGTTAGTATTCCTTAAAAGTAGAAATATTTTCAAGGCTTAGGAAATTGATCCTAGGAATCTTTATACTTTCTTGTAAATTGTCTGGTTAAGGACAAACTTGAAATGAAAATCGAGGGAGAATTGCACACTTCGAATTTTAAAGTTTAATTTTTAGTATACATTTGTACGCATAAATAAGGTAAATGGCGAAGAATTTAGTAATTGTAGAGTCTCCCGCGAAAGCCAAAACAATAGAAAAGTTTTTGGGGAAGGACTTTAAGGTAGAATCGAGCTTTGGGCACATAGCGGATTTACCTTCAAAGGAATTGGGAGTGGATGTTGAAAATGATTTTACCCCAAAATATATTGTAGACAAGGATAAAAAGGCTCTCGTTAAAAAACTAAAGGACTTAGCTGCGAAAGCGGAAACTATTTGGTTGGCCAGTGATGAGGACCGCGAAGGAGAAGCCATTTCTTGGCATTTAGCGGAAGAATTAGGCTTGGACAAAAAGAAGACCAAGCGCATCGTCTTTAATTCGGTCACAAAGGCGGCGATTCAGAAAGCGATAGAGAACCCTAGGGAAATCAATTATAATTTAGTGAATGCCCAGCAGGCTAGACGTGTTTTAGACCGTTTGGTGGGGTATCAATTATCTCCGGTGCTTTGGAAAAAGATTAAGCCGGGGCTCTCCGCAGGTCGTGTTCAGTCTGTGGCCGTACGCCTGATCGTGGAGCGCGAAAGGGATATTGAATCTTTTGAACCCCAGGCATCCTTTAAGATTGCGGCAGAATTTAAAACGGAGGAAGGAAGTGTATTCTCGGCCAAATTGAATAAAACCTTCGACACCGAGGAGGAGGCCAAGGCATTTTTGGAAAAGAACATCTCCGCAGATTTTTCCGTTAGTAAATTGGATAAAAAACCCGCGAAAAAATCGCCATCGGCACCGTTTACCACCTCGACACTACAACAAGAAGCTTCCAGAAAATTATATTTTTCTGTAGGGCGTACCATGCAAGTGGCACAAAGGCTTTATGAGGCAGGGTTGATCACCTACATGAGAACGGATAGCGTAAACCTGTCAAAGGAGGCCCTTACCGCTGCCAAGGACGCAATAATTAGCAACTACGGCAAAAAATACAGCACCACCCGTAATTTTACGGGGAAGTCCAAAGGAGCGCAGGAAGCGCACGAAGCCATTAGGCCAACCGAAATGGGCAACCAATCCCCATCCTTGGAGCGGGATCAATCCAAATTATACGACCTCATTTGGAAACGTACCGTTGCCTCGCAAATGAGTGATGCGGAATTGGAACGTACCAATGTGAAAATCAAGGCGAACAAGCATCAAGAAGAATTTAGTGCTAATGGAGAAGTCATCAAATTTGATGGTTTTCTAAAAGTATACATGGAGGGCGTTGATGATGAGGATATAGCGGAAGAACAGGAAGGTATGTTGCCCGCAATGAAAGAAGGGGAACGCTTATTGAATAATTTTATTTCCGCAACGGAACGTTTTACAAGGCCTCCTTACCGTTTTACGGAAGCCTCTTTGGTTAAGAAATTGGAGGAATTGGGGATTGGAAGGCCGTCTACCTATGCGCCAACCATTTCTACCATTTTAAATAGGGGATATGTAGAAAAAGGTACTGTAGAAGGTACGGAGCGAGAGTACCAACAGTTAATTCTAAAGTCCAACACCATTAAAACGAAGAACCTTACCGAAAATGTAGGTTCCGATAAAGGTAAAATGGTGCCAACGGATATTGGGATGATCGTTACCGATTTTCTAGTAAGCAATTTTGCCAATATCCTTGATTATAACTTTACGGCGCAGGTAGAGGAAGATTTTGATGAAATAGCATCCGGTGAAGAGGACTGGAAGAAAATGATGAAAAACTTTTATAAGGATTTTCATCCCAATGTTGTCGATGTCGAGGAGAATGCGGACCGTGCCAGTGGTGAGCGTATCTTGGGAACAGATCCCAAAAGTGGAAAACAGGTTTCCGTAAGATTGGGCAGATTTGGTCCTATGGTACAGGTAGGTACCGTAGATGATGAGGAGAAGCCCTCTTTTGCAAGCTTATTGCCAGAGCAATCCTTGAATACCATTACCTACGAGGAAGCCATGGAGCTTTTTAAACTTCCTAGAAAATTAGGGGTGTACAAAGGAGAAGAGGTGCAGGCCAATGTGGGTAGATATGGTCCTTACGTAAAATTTGGCGAAAAATTTATTTCAATGGATAAGGGAGAGAGCGCCTTTGAAATCGAAATGGATCGGGCTATTGAATTGATTGTTGCCAAAGAAAAGGCGGATGCGCCAATTGCAACCTATGAGGATAAGGAAGTAACAAAAGGGGTGGGTAGGTTTGGACCATTTATTAAATGGGACGGCATGTTCATAAATGTGAATAAAAAATACGATTTTGATAATCTGTCCAAAGACGATATCGTTCAACTCATCGAGGACAAGAAGCAAAAGGAAATTGATAAGGTGGTACAAAATTGGGAGGAAGAGGGAATCCGTATCGAAAAGGCAAGATGGGGCCGTCATAACATTCTGAAAGGGAAAATAAAGGTAGAATTGGCGAAGACGGTAGATGCCACGAAAATATCCTTGAAGGAGGCCCAAGAATTAATTGAGAAAAAAACACCAAAGAAAAAAGCGAAAGCAAAACCTAAATCAAAAAAGTAGCATATTTTTAGGGCTATAATTGAAACCTAGCTTTTAAACGAAAACAACTTCTAGTAAATGGCCTTTGATTTTTTGGTTCCAGTACCCGATAACATTTTGGCCCATAATGAACTATTGCCCAAGCAGTCTATCGGTAAAAATACCTTCATACATACAGAAAAAGACGGCTTACCGGTTCTTGCAAACGCTACGGTAGCCTTTTTAGGCGTTAGGGAGTCCAGGAATGCTTACGAGAAAAAGCACGAAAAACTAGACACTTCTGCCATTCGATTGCAGCTATATAAGTTGCTTATGGGCAATTGGAACGCATCCTTAATCGATTTAGGTGACATAGAGGAGGGAGCAACCGTGGAGGATACCTACTTTGTTGTAAAGGAAATTGTTGCGGGCCTATTGGAGGAGAATATCATCCCAATTATATTGGGGGCGACCCAAGATATTACCTATCCTGCATACCGCGCATTCGATGGTATAAAGGATATGATCAATTTGGTGGCGATCGATAGTCGGTTCGATTTTGGTATCGATGATGAATTGATATCTTCCCATTCCTATATGAGTAAGATCATTACGGACAAACCCAACAATCTTTTCAATTTTTCCAATCTGGGCTACCAAAGTTACTTCAATGCCCAGGAGGAAATTGATTTAATGGAGCGCCTTTTTTTTGATGCCTATAGGTTGGGGGAGGTAGCTAATGATCTTCAATTGGCGGAGCCTGTTTTGCGTAATGCCAATATGGTTAGCTTGGACGTTAGGGCCATCCGCGCATGCGAAATGTCCTTGTCCGCAAATTTCTCTCCTAATGGTTTTACGGGGCGTGAGATTTGTACCATTGCCAGGTATGCCGGTTTAAGCGATAAAGTCTCCGTTTTTGGCATCTACGAAATGGAGAATACCGTTCAATCGCAGCAATTGGTCGCACAAATTATTTGGTACTTCATAGAGGGAATCAATTATCGGATAGCAGAATCCCCGTACTCCAAAACAGACGACTTTGTTAAGTATAATGTACCTACAGAAGACGAAGAGCTCATATTCTACAAGAGCTTATTGACAGAACGATGGTGGACAGAAGTCCCATCTATTTTTACTTCACATACTAAAGCCCATACACCTGCGTTATTACCTTGCACCGAGAAGGATTATTTAGATGCATGTAATCAAAACATCCCGGAACGGTGGTTTAAAGCTTACAAGAAAGGCTTTAATTAAATGAGTGTAATTTTTAAGCATTAAAAGACTTTAATACAATATTTTATATAAAACATAGTTTTAGATGTTAGAATAAACCATTGTATTCTGAGTTTAAACCATAATCGAAATTTAACCTAAAGTATGAAGAAGCTATTGTTGTCATCTATAGCATTTGTTTTTTTACTCACCAGTTGTGGGTCTAAAACTAAAGGAGAGCTAACCGGTGTTCAGGGGAAAAAATGGTACCCTGAGAAACCATATGGAATGGAACTGATCCCAAGAGGTTCTTTCATTATGGGAAAAAGTGAGGAAGACCAAGGAAAACTACTGAACGCCCCAACCAAAACAGTAACCGTTCGTTCTTTTTATATGGACGATACAGAAATTACGAACAGCGAGTACCGTCAATTCGTAGAGTGGGTGCAGGATTCTATCGTACGAACAAAGTTGGCTATTTTGGCCGATGAGTTGGGTATAGGACCGGAAGATGGAGGTATCGGTGATTATGCATTTAAGGATGCGGATACCACAAGAGCCTCTGTGTATGATAAATACATGTTGGATAACTATTCCGGTATGGGAGAAACAGGCTACGAAGGTAGGGCCCTGAACAAGGATGAGGACTTGGTTTGGGATACATCGGAGTATCCAGATGAGTATTATACCGAAATAATGGACTCCATTTACCTATCTGAGGAGGAATCTTACAATGGGCAGCGTACCATAGATGTGAAAAAATTAAAGTACAAATATAACTGGATGGATATTCAAGCGGCGGCCCGTGCGTCTACAAAAGGCAAGGGCAGCAGAAAGGATTTTATCCGTACGGAAGAAGTGGAAATTTATCCGGACACTACAGTGTGGATTCGTGATTTCTCCTACTCGTACAACGAGCCAATGCACAACGATTATTTCTGGCACGATGCCTATAGTGATTACCCTGTAGTAGGGATTACTTGGAAACAGGCAAAAGCTTTTTGTAACTGGAGGACGAAGTACAAAAATGACGATAACAAGAGCCGTGGTAAGCAGTTTGTGAATCAATTTAGACTTCCTACAGAAGCGGAGTGGGAATATGCGGCAAGAGGTGGTATTGAAAGTGGAACCTATCCATGGGGCGGACCTTACGTTATTAGTGATACCGGTTGTTTCATGGCAAACTTTAAGCCACAACGTGGAGATTATGCGGCAGACGCAGCACTCTATACTGTAGAAGCGAAGTCCTACGAACCAAATGATTTCAACTTGTACAACATGGCGGGGAACGTTTCCGAATGGACCAACTCAAGTTATGATCCGAGTGCTTACGACTATGTATCCACAATGAACCCTAACGGAGGAGACCAGTCCAATACCCGAAAAGTAATTAGGGGTGGTTCTTGGAAAGATGTCGCATACTTCCTTCAGGTTAGTACCAGGGACTTTGAATATGCAGATTCTGCCCGTAGTTATATAGGTTTCAGGACCGTACAGGATTACATGGGCGAAGAGGATTCAACGCAATAGATTAAAAACAGTAACAATTTTAGTATAAATCAAATCAAATTTTAAACCAAATCTTTTTTATTAAACCTTAATTAAATTAAAATCATGGCACAGTCAAAATCAACAAAAAAACTATTTAACATGGCCTACGGCCTAGGAGCATCAGTAGTAATCATTGGTGCATTGTTTAAAATTCTTCACTGGGAATTTGGTCCGCTAACAGGTGGACTATTATTGGCAGTTGGTCTAATTACAGAGGCCCTTATTTTTGCAATCAGTGCATTTGAACCGGTAGATGATGACTTGGATTGGTCATTGGTATATCCAGAATTAGCTGGTGCCGAATCCAAAGGTGGTAAAAAGAACCAGGCCGCAGAGCTTAAGGAAGCAGAAACCTCTTTGTCCAAAAAACTGGATGACCTTTTAAAAGAAGCCGGTGTAGATGCCAATCTTATGGAGAGCTTAGGTTCTAGTATCAAGAATTTTGAAGGTGCCGCTAAAGGTATCGCTCCTACTGTTGATGCAATGGAATCAACTAGAAAATATTCAGACGAAATGGTTCAGGCAGCTGCACAAATGGAATCATTGAACAGTCTTTACAAAGTACAATTGGAGAGTGCTAGCAGACAAGCTTCCGTAAACGAGGAAGTTGTTCAGAACGCAAGTGCCCTTAAAGATCAAATGGCATCTTTATCAACTAACCTTTCTTCTTTGAACGGTGTTTACGGTGGTATGTTATCTGCAATGGGAAGTAAAAACTAATTGGATTTTAACGAACCCAAATCAATTAATTAATTAAAATCTAAATTAAAATCCATGGCAGGAGGAAAAGCAACACCACGTCAGAAGATGATCAACTTAATGTATTTGATCTTCATTGCAATGCTGGCGTTAAACATGAGTAAGGAAGTATTGGCGGCATTCGGTATTATGAATGAAAAGCTAGAGACTTCAAATGCAATGACTACCGCAAGTAACGAAGCGTTCTTAGGTAGTTTGGAAACTAAAGCTTCTGAGGATGCGGCAAAATACGAAAAGCTGTATCAAGATGCTCAGAAGATCAAGGCAATGTCCCAGGAATATTATGATTACTTGGAATCGCTAAAGTCTGGAATGACAGAAGGTCTTGAAAATCCGAAGGATTATGCAAGAATGGATAATTCCGATTATTTAGACCAAAAGTTCTTTCAAGGTGATAACCTTTCCGATGGTGGTGAGGAGTTCATGAAAAGACTTACGGAATATAGGGATAACGTAGCAGCCATTGTACCTGCATCTTTAAAAAGCTCTGTTAAAGATCGTTTTCAGACCGGAAACGAAGAGGGTAAGGTACAGGCTAAAGATGGTATGCAAGATTGGATCAACTACCACTATGAAGGATATCCTTTAGTTGCTTCCTTGGCTAAATTGACAGCACTACAGGCAGATGTAAAAGTTACCGAAGAGGCTGCTTTGAAATCGATGCTAGAAGGTGAGTTAACGAGCCAAGTATCCTTGAAGAACTTCGCAACATCCTTGGCGGCAACAAAGTCTGCCTATTACACGGGAGAAAGGTACGATGGTAAGATTATCATCAGCAAGACCGATAATTCATCAACACCTGTAAGGGCGGAATTGACCTTAGATGGAAGAAAACTTTCTGAAGGTACAGACTATAAATTGGAAGCTGGTGGTGTTAAGATGATGATTGGTTCCGGTGCTGCCGGTGACCATGAAGTTAAAGGGATGATCTACTTTATGCAGGATGGTGAAGAGATACCGGTAGAGGTCAACAACTCATTTGCAACGATATCCAAGCCAAATGCGGCTTTGATCGCTGCCGATAAAATGAACGTTGTATACCGTGGGGTCGCTAACCCAATGTCTATTTCCATTCCTGGTATACCAAATAATAAAGTTAGGGCTTCCGCTCCAGGTCTTTCGGCCGTAAGCGGTAGTAAGTATGTGATGAACCCAGGACAGGGAAGAACAGTAACGATTACTGCTTCTGGAACCCTTCCAGATGGCCAGTCCATCTCCTCTAACTCAGAATTTAGGATTAAGGATATTCCTAGACCTGAAGGTAGCATCAGCAAGCAGACAGGTAGTTTAAAATTGCCTAAGCGTAATGTTGAGATTGGTACTGTAGGTGCTGGTTTGGAAGATTTCGACTTTGATTTAAATCTTGCGGTAAGCGGATTCAAATTCAAGGTGCCGGGTCAACCAACCGTATCGGTTAACGGAAACAAGTTGGATGCAAAGGCGAAAGCTGCATTGCAACGTGCCGGTAGAGGTGATATCGTACAAATCTTTGATATCGAAGCTTATATTACAAACAACAAAAGTTACAAGTTGAAAAAGGTATCTCCTGTAGTTGTGGAGATTACAAACTAATAAAAATGGAATGATGCCGGGTAAGTCCTTTGGTCTTGCCCGGTTAATTTTAAAGTGAATAAACATGAATTGGAAAAATGTTTTAGTAATGGGCGTGGTAACAATGTTACCGGCAGCTATGATAGCGCAAGCCAACGTCCTTAATGCCAAAAAACCTGAAGAGGTAGGTGTACGTACAGAGGCCCAAAAAGCCGTTGATAACGATGCTCCTTTAGAATATGGATATGTTGATGATAGGGATATTCTTTGGTCCAAAACCTTGTGGGAAACCATAGATTTGGACGAACGTGTAAATTTCCCCCTATACTATCCAACAGATACCATGGATATTGGGCCGGACAGAAGGTCTTTATACCATGTATTGATTAAAAATTTAAAGAGTGGTAAACTGGAGGCGTATACAGATTCTTACTTTACGGATAAAAGAACCTTTGGTGATTTAAAGGATGCCCTTCAAATGGTAGATACCTTAGATTATGGTTACGAGCAAATGAACGCTGGAGAAACCGTTTCCGAGGAATACATTACTCGTAGAAGTATTACCGCTGCAGAAATTGAGGAATACCACATCAAAGGAATTTGGTATTTTGATAAAAGGCAGGGTGAATTAAAGTACCGTCTTTTAGGGATTGCACCGGTTGCACCAGACGTTAACTTTATTGATGATGAAAATCCTGATAAAGTAGAATTGTTCTGGGTTTGGTATCCAGATGCGCGTGAAATACTTCATAATTCCAAGGTATTCAACCAACAGAATTCTGCGCAACCTATATCGTATGATATGCTTTTGAACGCCCGAAGATTCAATGCTGTAATCTACAAGGAAGATAACGTTCAAGGTGATCGGGAAATCGACGATTATATTGCTGATAATGCCTTATTTCAATTGTTGGAAGCCCAACGCATAAAAGAGGAGATAAGGGATAAAGAGCAAGACATGTGGGCTTACTAAGCCAAAAATAATTCCAATTCAAAATATAGAGGCCCAATCGAAAGATTGGGCTTTTTGTGTTTCCTATTCCGTTGGAAGCTTTTGCATTTCATTACCTTTGTGTCATGTTAGATTATTTGGTGGTTGGCCTCGGTTTGGCCGGTGTGTCCTTTTGTGAGACCCTGCGTCGCCATAACAAATCCTTTATGGTTTTTAATGACTATTCCCAAACCTCATCAAAGGTAGCGGGAGGTATATATAACCCCGTCATTTTAAAGCGATTTACCCTTTCATGGAAGGCAGACGAGCAACTTCCGGTTGCAGCAGATTTTTACGCCCAATTAAGTAAGTTTTTAGGGGTTCAGTTTGATGAAAAATTGAACGTACTGCGGAAATTCGCATCCATTGAGGAACAGAACCTATGGTTTGAGGCTTCTGAAAAAAATCACCTAAGCAACTATTTGAATACGGCCCTTGTAGAAAATAATAATCAAAACCTATTTGCACCCTACAATTTTGGAAAAGTAGTACAAACCGGAAAACTGAACACAAAGGTTTTGATAGAAGCATATGCGCATTGGTTGGAAGGAGAAAAGCAAATAAATCAAGAAACGTTCCAACATTCAGCGTTGCAGTTTTATTCCAATTACGTGTCGTATCAAGGTTACAATGCAAAAAATATCGTTTTTGCGGAAGGCTATGGCCTTAAGAACAACCCGTATTTCAATTACCTACCTATGCAAGGGTCCAAGGGAGAGTATTTGATTATCAAGGCAAAGGAGTTAAAAGAGCAGCGTATGATAAAATCTTCCTTTTTTTTAATTCCATTGGGAGACGACCTCTATAAAGTGGGTGCGACCTATAACCGAGATCAAAAAGACAATACTACGACTGTGGAAGCCCAAAACGACATCCGTAAAAAATTGGATACATTACTCAATTGCCCCTATGCCGTTGTTGGCCAAGAGGCAGGTGTACGTCCTACGATAAAAGATAGGCGGCCATTGGTTGGGAAACATCCCCAGCACGAGATGCTTTGGGTCTTAAACGGATTTGGATCACATGGTGTGTTAATTGCCCCATGGGCTTCTTCAATGCTCTATGATCGTATAGAATTTGGAATGCCTTTGTTGAAGGAAATGGATGTGGACCGCTTTACCCGATAATCGAGATTTAGACAAGCCGTGCCCATTTACTTGGAATCAATTCTGATTTTTCTTGGAGGGGTCGTAATTAACGAACATATTTATCCAAATATTCCTGGAGACCCTCATAATAATGGGCATAAATACAATTAGGGTCAAAACAATGGCAATAAAGGAATCAATTAGATTGGCGCCTATAAATAGTTTTGCAATTACAAAGGCGACAACAGCGAAGGCAATCCCTACTCCGTAGCTCACATACATTGCACCATAAAAAAACGATGGTTCTATCTTAAATCTTAGATTACAAGAACCACAACGTTCGTGCATTTTAAAAATTTTACCCAAATGATATGGATTTTTATCCACGTACATGCTTTCTTCATGGCATCTTGGACAACTTCCTGTTAAAATGCTGTAGAGTTTGTTTCCTTTTTTTAACATTTGCAAAACTTTTTGCAAAGGTACGCTTTTATGGTTCTTTACATGATTCAGTGGAGAGCTGAAAACACCTATTTGTATAAAATTAATACATCCCAAATTAGGGGTTGTACAAATTAAAATTGAAGAATAATCTATGTTGAACGTTCACAATCTTTCTGTATCCTTTGGAGGAGAATACCTATTTGAGGAAATTTCCTTTCGATTAAACGCCGGAAATCGGATAGGCCTTGTGGGTAAAAATGGTGCTGGTAAGTCTACCTTATTGAAAATTTTGAACAAGGATATGCCTTTGGATACAGGTGTGATCGCCGTTGAGAAGGAGATTAAGATTGGTTTTTTGAGGCAAGATATTGATTTTGACCAGGGAAGAACTGTTTTGGAAGAAGCCTACCAGGCGTTTGAGGAAATCAAAAAGCTTGAGCAAAAATTGGATGAAATAAACCATCAATTGGCGGAAAGGACAGATTATGAAACCGATTCGTACAGCCAATTGATTGTCGATTTAAATGATGTATCCCATCAATATGAAATTTTGGGTGGCTATAACTATCAGGGAGAAACCGAAAAGATTTTACAGGGCTTGGGGTTTAGAAGAGCGGATTTTGACAAAAAGACCGAAACCTTCTCGGGGGGGTGGCGTATGCGCATCGAACTGGCAAAATTACTGCTCCAGAACAATGACGTGCTTTTGCTCGATGAGCCAACCAACCATTTAGATATAGAATCTATCATTTGGTTTGAGCAATTTCTCAATAACTATGCGGGTGGTGTTATCATCGTTTCACACGATAAAATGTTCTTGGACAATGTAACCAATAGGACCATTGAGATTTCCCTGGGCCGTATCTATGATTACAATAAGCCCTATAGCCAATATTTGGTTTTGCGCAACGAGATAAAACAACAACAACTCAATGCCCAAAAAAACCAAGAAAAAGAAATACAGCAGGCAGAACGACTTATAGAGAAGTTTAGGGCCAAATCTACCAAAGCCTCTATGGCGCAATCCCTTATCAAAAAATTGGATAAGCTTGAGCGTATCGAGGTAGACGAGGACGACAATAGCGTAATGAGCCTTCGGTTTCCCGTATCGATCACGCCCGGTAAAGTGGTAGTGGAAATTGAAGAGCTATCAAAGGCTTACGGAAAGAATTTGGTTCTTGACGATATAAATTTATTGATAGAGAGGGATAGCAAAACGGCGTTCGTAGGTCAAAACGGACAGGGGAAATCTACCTTGGCAAAAATTATAGTGGGCGAGTTGGAGCACAAGGGGCACTTGAAATTGGGGCACAATGTGCAGATCGGTTATTTTGCCCAGAACCAAGCGGAATATTTGGATGGGAACAAGACCATTTTAGACACCATGATCGATGCGGCGAACGAAAAAAATAGGAGTAAGGTTCGGGATATCTTGGGTTCGTTTCTCTTTAGGGGCGAAGAGGTAGAGAAGTATGTAAAGGTACTCTCAGGAGGGGAACGCAATAGACTGGCTTTGGCCAAAATGCTGCTGCAGCCTTTTAATGTCTTGGTCATGGACGAACCTACCAACCATTTGGACATTAAATCCAAAAACGTTCTGAAGCAGGCCTGTTTAAACTTTGAGGGTACCTTGATATTGGTATCGCACGATAGGGATTTTCTCCAAGGCCTAACCAACAAGGTTTATGAGTTTAAAGATCAAAAAATTAAGGAATATCTAGGGGATGTGGATTTTTATTTGGAACAGCGCAAGGTCGAGAACTTTAGGGGAATAGAGAAAAAGCAAGAAGCCAATATTCAAAAAGAAAAAGAGACTCCCAAAAGTTCAAATACATTTCAGGATCAAAAGAAAATTAAGGGCTTAAAAAATCAATTAAGTGCTGTAGAAAGTAAAATTGGGAGCCTGGAAAAGGAAATTAAAGAAATTGACCACAAGCTCATGGTAGATTATGATGCTACCATTGCCAAGCCTAATTTTTTTGACAGCTACCAGGCAAAGAAGAAGAAGCTGGAAAAGCTAATGCAAAATTGGGAAAGTCTTACCGTAGATATAGAATCCTTGGATTAAAGGCATTCCGTAGACCTACAATTTTTGGGGTTTCACAACATTTTTAGCATTGTTCACAACAAACTAGGGTAACTCAACGATAAAATTTTAGTTTTTGACGTTATATGTTCAAATTTGTAAGATAATTCCTAACAACAGGATTATTTGAAAACTTTAGCATATGAAAAAATTGTACTACATAAGTTTTTGTTTATTGTTTCTTACTACAGCGGGTTTCGCTGAAGTCTCCAAGAAAGAGAGGAAAGCCTTACTAGATTTTTACGAGTCTACGAATGGTAAACACTGGGTAAAAAAATGGGATTTGAAAACTCCGGTTTCCCAATGGCACGGTGTTAAGGTGGTGGATGATAAAGTTGTAGAACTTAACTTATTTCATAATAACCTAATGGGTCCAATTTCATCACAAATAGGAAATCTGGAAAATCTTCATGTTTTGAACCTGGCGTTTAATTCATTGACAGGAGCACTTCCTGAAAGTATTACAAAATTGACCAACCTAAAAATTTTAAAACTGGAAATGAATAGGTTGGAAGGTGAATTACCAACAGGAATAGGAAGCTTGGGCCAATTAAATGAGTTATCGGCATTCAATAATTTTTTTACGGGTAAGATTCCGGCGGCTATTGGTAATTTGAAAGGATTGAAAATTCTAAATTTATCGAGCAATGCGCTTTACGGGGATATCCCCAGTACTTTGGGAGAATTGACCCAATTGGAAACCTTGGGACTTTTTGAAAATCAACTGGAAGGTGCCATTCCGAAGGATATGGGTAAGTTGGGAAATTTAAAGGAATTGGTCCTCGCCAACAATAAGCTAGATGGTGAAATACCCACGGAGTTTGCACAATTGGCTAGTCTTGAAGTTTTTCAAATCCAGAATAATAATTTTTCATCGTTCAAAGCCTTGGAATTTTTGGAAACTAAAGAATACCTAGTGTTCGATTATGATAAAGAAGATAGAAAATTAGAGTTTAAGGATATCAATTTTAGTAAGACCAAAATGGCCGACACTAAATTCGAAGATATAGAAGAGTAAGAGTAGTTTACACTTTTAGTTAGTTTGGTGAAAGAAGGGATGTGTGCAGCACATCCCTTTTTAATTCCCTAAAATTGACGGGTTTCAGTATCATAAATCCAACTCCTGAACGTTATATATAGGCCCTGTTTTCATAAAAGCCATTAGGGGCCATCACTTTTTAATTCATAAAATCACCGACCATGAATTTCGTTGCAAAATTACATTCCAGTCTACAATATTGTCTTTTTTTGGTCCTTCTGTTTATAGGAGTAAAACTCACAGCTCAAATTCCGGAAGTAGAGAAAGCATATTTGGAAAAATTATATAAGGCCACCGCTGGTGAAAATTGGCAAAACAAATGGGATTTAACTACCGATGTCCACGCCTGGTATGGTCTGGAAATAACGGAAGGGCATGTAACGGGCTTAAACTTGTTTAGGAATAATTTAGAAGGAAGTATCCCCAAAGGAATTTTAGCACTTAAAAAATTAAAAAAATTGAATCTTGGTTTTAATGCACTGGAAGGAAAATTACCTGCCGAGCTTTTTGAATTGACCGAACTTGAATCCTTGCGCTTAGAAATGAATAAATTGAGCGGTTCCCTACCAAGGGAATATTCAAAAATGCATAAATTGGAAGAACTATCGCTGTACAATAATTTGTTGGAGGGCGCTATTCCAGAGACTATTGGAAGTATAGGCAGTCTAAAGTCTTTGAACCTTTCCAGTAATTATTTGGAGGGAAGCCTTCCTATCTCTATAGGAAATTTGACCAATTTGGAACGACTAGAACTTTTTGGCAACAAGCTATCCGGGTCAATAGAAGTAGAATTGGGTAAGTTGAAAAACTTAAAGGAATTGATTTTATCCTATAACCTTTTTACAGGGGATTTGCCCAGTAGCACGGCAAGCCTAACAAAACTTGAATTTATTCAGTTGCAAGGAAATAATTTCACTTCCTTGAACACACTCTTATACCTTAAAAGTCCAAAGCTGACCGTTTTTGATAGTGACGACGCATTCTTAAATATGAAATTTGGTAAAGGAAAAATCTACAAATTACATGTAGCCGATACCAAGTTTGCGGACAAAAATGATTAATTGGCTACTATAAAGATTGAATTGAAGAATGCTATGACACCCTTTTTTATGCTTCATTGAAAGAGTCCGTTATATTTTATGATTTCTTTAACCCATGCAGCTTCAATTATCACTTACCTTTTTTTGTAGTTTCGCCGCTTGTTAATTGATTTTCAACACCCTTAAAGGAAAAGTTTTATAGGCTTCCTGTCTGTGGATTCTATAGACAAGTTTAGATTGGAGTTTCTTGACAAATTCTAAAAATTAAAGGTGGATAATTTGATGAGAAAAGTGTCATTTCATTTATTCAATCAATTTCCAAAAGCTAATAAGGTATATTTGTACTTACAGCTTATGGGAAAAGAGTTTAAACAATAGCAAGATGCGAAAAATTATTTTTACCGGTCTCGGTATTTTACTGATTATTTTATCAGTTTTTCTTTCCAAGGTTATCATCGATAGTAAGAAGACCTTCAAACCTAAATCGGAAAAAGTTGTAAAGACCGTCTTTACCGAAGTGGTTGAAAACAGGACTGTTCCCATAATTGTAGCGGCAAACGGTAATTTAAGGGCTAAACAACGAGTTGAGCTCTATGCTGAAGTGCAGGGGGTTTTTAGAAAAGGAAGTAAACTATTTAAAGAAGGACAATCCTATAACCAAGGGGAAACAATCATAAATATTGATGCCAATGAATACGCGGCCAGTGTACAATCGGCAAAAAGTGATCTCTTCAACCAACTTACGGCGGTAATGCCAGATTTGCGATTAGATTATCCTGATATCTATTCGAAATGGCAAGGATACCTCAATAATTTTGATATGTCTAGCAGTACACCGGAACTTCCCGAGATGAGTACGGAAAAGGAGAAATTCTTTATTTCGGGACGTGGAATCCTTACGAGCTATTACAATGTGAAAAATTTGGAACAGCGCCTTTCCAAATACCGAATTGCGGCACCCTTTTCAGGGGTAGTTACGGAAGCTTTGGTTACTGAAGGTACCTTGGTAAGGGCAGGTCAAAAATTAGGGGAGTTTATAAATCCGGAAGTGTATGAGCTGGAAGTATCCATCAGTAAAACCTATACCGATCTTTTAAAAGTGGGAGAATCTGTGGAATTGACTAACTTGGATGATAACTCAAAATATAAGGGGACGGTGACACGTATTAGTGGAAGTATCGACCAAGCATCACAAACGGTAAATGCTTATATTGAGGTAGATGACAAAAAATTACGCGAAGGTATGTACCTCGAAGCCAATCTAGATGCCAAAAAGGAGGAAAACGCGATCGAGGTTGATCGTAGTTTACTTTTAGAAGGTAACCGTATTTTTGTAGTAAGGGATTCTGTACTGGATATTATCGATGTTGATCCAGTTTATTTTTCAGACAAGCGGGTCGTTTTGAAAAATGTACCAGACGGGGTAACCATCATGTCAAAGCCCTTGATCGGAGCATATACGGGTATGGCTGTTAAAGTGTATTCAGAGCAACCAGATAATACCAAAGGCTAATGCGTAAACTGATCGAATACTTTATACGGTATCATGTTGCGGTTAATGTGATAGTAATTTCCTTTGCCCTCTTTGGAATTGTTGGGGCAAAGTCCTTAAAGTCCTCCTTTTTTCCATTAACGGACTCAAAAAACATAGCAATAACCATTACCTACCCAGGGGCATCGCCTCAGGAGGTTGAAGAGGGTATCGTTCTTAAGATTGAGGATAATTTAAAGGGACTGGAAGGAGTGGACCGGGTAACCTCCACCTCAAGGGAAAACAGTGGTACGATCAACGTTGAAATTGAAAAGGGCAGGGACATTGATTTCATGCTTTTGGAAGTGAAAAATGCTGTGGATAGGGTACCTACTTTTCCCACTGGCATGGAGCCTCTTATCGTCTCCAAGTTGGAGGCGGTACGGCAAACCATTTCTTTTGCCATAAGTGGTGAAAATATACCGCTGGCTACCTTAAAGAGCGTGGGAAGGGAAATAGAAAACGATTTAAGGGCTATTGAAGGAATTTCCCAGATAGATATATCCGGTTTTCCACAAGAGGAAATTGAAATAGCGGTAAACGAAAATAACCTTTTGGCGTACGGAATCTCTTTCACCGAAGTGGGCAATGCCGTAAGTAACGCCAATATTTTGGTGACCGGTGGAAATATTAAAACAGATGCCGAAGAGTATTTGATACGTGCCAATAACCGTTCCTATTATGGGGACGAACTTTCCAATTTGGTAGTTCGCGCAGATCCATCCGGTAGTGTCATTCGTTTGAAGGATGTTGCTGTAATCAGAGACCGTTTTGCGGAAGATCCCAACGCGACTTATTTTGATGGCAACCTATCCGTTAATACCACAATAACCAGTACCAATACCGAAGATTTAATCGTTTCGGCAGAAAAGGTCAAAGAATACATTGAGGAATTCAATCAGAAATATAATAATGTAAAACTGGATATTGTTTCGGACCAATCTACCACCTTGGTGCAGCGTACAAAGTTGCTTGCCGAGAATGCCATAATGGGAATGGTTCTGGTTTTGATATTTCTCTCCCTATTCCTGAATACCCGTCTTGCTTTTTGGGTGGCTTTCGGCCTACCTGTTGCCTTCTTGGGTATGTTCGTCTTTGCCGGCTTCTTTAATGTTACCATCAATGTACTTTCCTTATTTGGGATGATAATTGTTATCGGTATTTTGGTTGATGACGGTATTGTAATAGCCGAGAATATTTTTCAGCATTATGAAAAGGGTAAATCGCCGGTTCAGGCTGCGGTAGATGGTACCATGGAGGTATTACCTCCTATTATCTCCGCCATCATTACTACTATTTTGGCTTTTTCGATATTCCTTTTCTTGGATAGTAGGATTGGGGAATTTTTTGGTGAGGTCTCCGTGATCGTTATTTTGACCCTCGTAGTTTCCTTGGTAGAGGCCTTGATTATTTTGCCCGCCCATTTGGCGCACTCCAAGGCGCTTCAGCCGTTAGACGACAAACCAAAAAGTGGATTTGCGAAGGCATTTGCAAAACTAAGGATCATCAATGAATCTGGAGACAAAATGATGACGTGGATGCGGGATAAGTTATACAGCCCAACCCTCCATTTCGCAATGAAATATAAAATGCTCACCTTCAGTTTCTTTGCGGGGGCCCTTATCTTAACGTTTGGTTCTGTGGGTGGTGGAATCATTAGAACGGCATTTTTTCCAAGAATTGCAAGTGATAGGGTAAGTATTGAATTACAGATGCCAAACGGCACCAATGAAAAGATTACGGATTCCATCATCTCCATGATAGAGGAAAAATCGGAGATAGTGAATGCTGAGCTGAGCGAGAAGTACCTCACGGAATCCGGCAAAATGCTTTTTGAAAATACCATTAGGCGTTTAGGTCCCGGTTCGTCAACAGCGCAGCTTGATATTAATTTATTGCCAGGGGAGGAGCGGCCAGATGAGATTTCTTCAGATTTGGTTACCAGCAGGCTTGAAGAACTTGTTGGTCCGGTAATTGGCGTAGAAAGCTTAATCTACGGATCGGGAGGAAATTTTGGAGGTTCTCCCGTATCGGTTTCCTTGCTAGGTAATAATATTGAAGAACTAAAAGCAGCGAAGAAAGAGCTAAAATCTGTTTTGCAAAATAACTCCAGGCTCAAGGATATTTCTGATAATGATCCCGCCGGTATTAAGGAAATTCGGCTGAAGCTTAAGGAAAACGCATATTTGCTTGGCCTTGACCTAAGAACTGTAATGGCCCAAGTGCGTGCAGGTTTCTTTGGGGTACAGGCACAACGTTTTCAACGTTCACAGGATGAAATTAGGGTTTGGGTACGTTATGAAAGGGATGAGCGTTCCTCAATTTCAAATTTGGATGATATGCGTATCGTAACCCCAACGGGTGAACGTGTGCCTTTAAAGGAAATTGCGGAGTATACGATTGAGAGGGGAGATGTAGCCATTAATAGATTGGAAGGAAGAAGGGAAATACAGGTTTCTGCAGATATGAAAGATGTAAAGGACAGTCCTACTGACGTCATGACAGAAATCCAAAATGTAATCATGCCCGAAATTCAATCCAAATATCCTACGGTAAGTGCCTCCTACGAAGGCCAAAACCGGGAACTTGGCAAATTAACAGGTTCATTAAAAGTTGTGGGCTTTACCGTTCTATTGCTCATTTATATTACCATAGCGTTCACTTTTAGAAGTTTTAGTCAACCCTTAATGCTTCTACTCCTTGTACCGTTTAGTTTTACGGCTGTGGCTTGGGGGCATTGGATTCATGACTTCCCGATTAATGTACTGTCCATTTTGGGGATTATAGCGCTCATTGGTATTATGGTTAACGATGGTTTGGTCCTTATAGGAAAGTTCAACACCAACCTCAGGGATGGTATGACATTTAACAATGCCATTTTTGAAGCCGGTAAGTCTAGATTTAGGGCCATTTTTCTAACATCCATCACTACTATTGCCGGTTTGGCGCCCTTAATGGCGGAGACCAGTAGACAGGCCCAATTCTTGAAACCAATGGCTATATCCATCGCATATGGAATTGGAATCGCAACCGTACTTACCTTACTCATGCTACCTCTATTTCTTTCCTTCAGCAATAATTTGAAATCCAAGAACAGGATGTTGGTTTCTGGACATAAAATCACCAAGGAAGAAGTAGAAAGGGCCATCAAGGAGAAAAAGGAATCCGCACACTTAGAAGGGCATTTGGTACACGGTCTGGAAGAAAAGGACGAAAAGCAAATTGAAGCCGGTTCAAAAACGCGGAAGGAATTAGAAGGAACGTTAGAATGATACGATTACGAATACTAAATGTAGTAGGCTTGTTTTCCTGCTTATTCATAGCGGCACAGGAACCTTCTTTATCCAAAGAAGAAGCCGTAGCTATTGCCCTGGAGAATAACTTCGGTATTGAGATTGCCACCACAAATTTGAAGATTGCGGAAAACAATAAAAATATATTGAACTCCGGATTTTTACCAACCTTGACGGGTAATGCGGGAGGATCTTATGATAAAAACAATCAGGAGGCCACGTTCCAAGATGGTTCCGTAAGAGCTATTGATGGAGCTGAAACGACACGATACAATGCTTCACTGAACCTTAATTACACCTTGTTTGATGGTTTAGGCCGTTGGTATGATTACAAAAGGTTAAAGGAAGAATATAATTTAAGTGAGCTCGAGACACGGGAGACCATAGAAACTACAATGATCCAATTGTTTACGGTCTACTACGAGGTAGCCAGGCTTACCGAGAACATAAGCGTACTTGAGGGAACGTTTTCCAACACTGAAAAAAGATTACAGCGTGCGCAGTATAGTTTTGAGTTTGGACAAACCAATAAGTTGGATGTTTTGAATGCGGAGGTTGATTTAGTGAACGATAGTATCAATCTGATGAACGAAAGGCAGACCGTCAGAAATACGAAACGTGATCTTAATCTTTTATTAAATCGTGAGTTGGTGGAGGCCTTCAAGGTGGATACCGTAATTACATTTATAGACCCGGTACGCCTGCAAGAATTTTTAGATCAAGGTATAGCCAATAACGTACGCATTTTGCAGGCGGAACAAAACCTTCTTATCAACGATTACACCTATAAATCGAGTAAGGCTATCTTTTTGCCCACCGTGGGCCTAACGGGTGCATATGGATGGAATGAAGGAAATTTTCCTGCCACTAACTTTTTGGCATCAAGCACATCTACGGGACTTTCCGCTGGTTTTAATTTAACCTGGAATCTTTTCGATGGTGGTAGCAGCATCACCCAAATAAAAAACGCAAAACTTTTATTGGAGAATCAGGAGACCCTTCAAAACCAAATAGAACAGGAAGTAATTAGGGATATTGAGAACGCGAAGGATTTATATGCGAATCGATTGCGGATCTATGACTTGCAGGAACAGAATGTGGTTACGGCAAAAAATAATTATGAGCGTTCAACGGAGCAATACAATATAGGCCAAATAACCTCGGTCGAACTTCGGCAGGCCCAGATAAATTTATTAAATGCGCAGACCAATAAGAATTTGGCTAAGTATGATGCTAAATTGGCCGAAATACAGTTGCTGCAACTTTCGGGTCAGTTATTGAATATTGAATTGTAACGGATAAAGTAGGACAAGCCATGTATAGCAAGAGAACGAATAGCGAATTGTTGGGGATTTTGGAGCAGTATGACCTGCTCACATTCGAATCGCAACTAAACCTTAGGGACGAGTTCAAAAAGCGGAAAATTGTGGTGGATACCTCTAATCTGGAAACGTCGATATCGCAAAAGTTGTCCGAAATAAGGGAATTGTTCTATTTAAAGGATTTTGGATTTGAGGCGGATAGGACTGCAGACGGCGGATTAACGATTACACGTACTAAAAAAGCAATGCTTACGGATGTCGTTGCCCTATTCATGGGTCTTTTGGTTTTTTTGATTGGTATCTATGGCTGTATCGACTTGGTAATGACCTTTATCAACGGTGATGAACTTGACGTTTTTACCTTGGCATTTAAGTTTGCCATGGCGGCATTGCTTTTTATAGGGCTGGGTTTTTTTAGCGGCTTAAAACGACTGTTCGATTATGCTGGATTTAAGCTTTCCAATCTTAATGGAACCATTATTCTAAAAAAACGGTTTGATGTAAAATTGGAAGAAATTAAAGCAAACACTTCCGATCTTTTTTTGGAGACGGATGAGGATACTTTATTTTTAAAGTTGGCAAACCGAACCATATTCACTTCCAATGCGGATAATTTAATACAGTCGATGACGCTGAAGGAATTGACCAAGGAATTAAAAAAAGGATAATTTAATATGTACGAGCATTTTTTTCAATGTCCGTATTGCTGGGAAGACGTTTCTATGCTTTTAGATCCATCCGTTCGTCAACAAACCTATGTGGAAGATTGCGAGGTGTGCTGCAACCCCATAGAAGTTACTCCCCGTTTTCAAGAAGCTGAGCTCATTGGTTTTGATGCACAAAGCATTGAACAATAGTTACTCCCTTACTTCTACTTTGCCCCCAAATGTTAGGTCTTTTTCAAGCTTTTGCGGTTTGCCGTAAACGATAATGGTGCTACCGGCCTTCACTTTGGTCACTACTTTATCCGTTCCGTGGACTTCTGCATAGCCACCGGCCAAAACCATGGCCATAGTTTCTTTGGCTTGTAAATTCTTACAATACACCTTACCTCCAGTATTCACATAAACATCCTGTACTTTTGAGGTGCCTTTTAGATGTATTTCACTGCCTGAAGTTCCTTTGATGGAAGTGAATTCAGTTTCCAATATCAACGAGATATAGGCGGCTTCCTGCGCCATGATCTCTATTTCAATTCCCTTAAGAATGGCTTTTGATGTTATTTTAGCATTTGTGTTTGCATCGATAACGGTCAATGGCTGCTTATAATGAAGTTCTACCGGAATTAAGTTGGATAAAAATTGACTAGATGCTAAATTGAGATTCAATACCCCATCACTTTCCAGAATTTGAATAAATTCTCGATTTTCAGTATTTAAGACCAATTTGTTATCATCCCCGGGGACAAGGATAACGGAGATAAAGTCATACACTTTGAGTTCGGTAAAATGGGCCAATGGTATGGTAGTTGCTTCTTGCGAACGGCAAGGGCTATAAGAACAAAGGAAAAAGAGGATAAGTAGTATTGGTTTCATGTAGCTATAAGTAGTTCTTGAATCAAAGGTAATCTTCATTCCTATTGAAGTCAATACTTCTTCGTTTAGGATGGTTTTTTAGTTAGCCCAAATTAAATAAGGCACGGGAGCACGCACAAGGTAAGCTTTTTGTATCTTAAACCAACCGTTGGTTATATCTATCTATGAAAAGGAACTATTTGATTCTTCTGGTCTTTTTTACCCTCCTTATCGTGAGCTTTGCGAGTGTTCAATATTTTCCTTTCGCAGAAGAAAGTTCCCGGTTAAGCAAAGTGGATTCAGTACCTACGCGACAGGACTTAAGAAGAAGCTTTTTCGAAAAGCGGGAAATAATTGTAGTTTATGCGGCTACAGATACGGTTCTAGCGCAAAAATATAAGGGGCTCCTACACGAACTTTCCTTAGAGGAGCAAACCAACTCTTGGCGCAGTACCAAGATTATATATAAAAATGCGGCAGCGGTCACGGAACAGGAAATAAAGGAAAATACCGTTTTTTTTGTGGGTTCGTTACAGGAACATCCTACACTGAAGCGGTTCTTGGGTAGCACGCCTTTTAAGGTGAGAAAAAATCGTATTGTGGTAGGGGATAAGACGTATAAAGCTTCAAATGGGCTTTTATCGGTAAGTTTTTATCCAAACCCACTGCAACCTGACCGTCCATTTGGTTTTTTGACCGGGCACGATGCGGCAAGCGTATATGCCTATTTTGCCGAGAAGGTCCGGCAGAATGGACAATCATTCTACAGGCAGAACTTGGACTACGAACTATACAGGAATGGGGAACGGTTGGTATTGGGAGATTTTGATACGCTCTGGAATATTGGAAAAACTGCTTTTTTTGATTTTTCCAAGGATGAAGAACTACTTTTGGAAACGTCTTTACACCGTTTTGTAAATCATGGGCAAGCAGTAAAACCAAAAGAATTCCTAGGATTGCGTAAGCAATAAAAAAATCCACTTTAGAGATTAGTAGTTGGATAGGTTTAGAAAGTTCCCTACCAAAAATCTCATATCATTTTTATCCCACTACGGAGTCTAAGGGGTTAATGACGGGAAACACGGATCAAGCCCATATTGATACATTGACCAATACGGTACACATCATAAAAAATGCTATTTATGACGGAAACGATATAGGACAAGGAAATGCCTTGGTGCTCCACCATCTTTTAGGACCTTCCAAAAGTCAGATCTTGGAGTTTGGTCTTCCCATATATTTTACGGAAACGTGGCAGTTTAAGGGTTATGGCTATTGGGCCGCCCGCTTGGTGGAATCGGAGAATACGTTGAGCATAAGGGAGCTTTTCGATGATGAATATTTAGAATTTGAGTCACCCTTGGTGCGGGATTGTTTGGCCGCAACGCTGGTCGATTTTTTGATTCAAAAAAAGGGTAAGGAGGAATTTCTGAAACTGTATCGCAACTTCGAACTGCAACAGCTTCAAATGGTCAGGCTGGAACCGGAGTGGCAAGAATTCTTGGAGAAGATACCACATAAATATCCCAGGGAAACAACATGAATCGAAGCAGTTACCCTATTTAAAAGGATTTAACTTTGCCCATGAAGGATATAGTATCTACAACGGGTATGGCTCCACCAAGGCCACGGAATCCTTGATCAAACAAAAGCAGTTGGGTAGTAATGCGATGGCCATAGTACCCTATAGTTACCTACCGGATATACATACACCATCACCCTTTCAATTTAGTTCCAGTGCCGGTAATGAAAATGATGAAGCCGTTGTGCATGCTACGCGTACGGCACGTGAGTTGGGAATGTTTACGCTTTTAAAACCACAAATTTTCGTAGGTGGGAGTTGGCCGGGGGGCATAGAGATGCAATCCGAAGCAGACTGGGAACTATTTTTTGAACAGTATTATAGATGGATACGCCATTACGCCTTCCTCGCTGAGATATATGGTATGGATGCACTTTGTTTGGGCGTTGAATTTACAAAAGCAACCTTAACTCATCCTGAAGCGTGGCGTAAAATGATACAAAGGACGAGGGGACTTTTCTCCGGCCAACTTACCTATTCCGCTAATTGGGGTGAAGAATTTGAGAACATAGAATTTTGGGACGACTTGGATTTCATCGGATTAAACTCCTATTATCCTCTAAGTAAGAAGGAGGACCCAACAGATGAGGAGCTAACGAAGGCATTCGAAGCCATTAAGGTCAAGATTGATGCAGTGCACAGGCGCTTCAACAAACCCGTAGTATTCACCGAAATAGGGTTTAGAAGCATCGATACCCCTTGGAAAAGCCCACATGCGGAAGCCGATGAAAGCATTAACGAAATTGCCCAGCAACGCTGCTACGAAGTAATTTTTAAAGGCATTGAAAACGAGCCTTGGTGCCAAGGTATTTTATGGTGGAAATTTCCAAGTTATTTGGGGTACCGCGGTACTCAAAACAATGCTTTTACACCGAACAATAAAAGTGCAGAGAAGACCGTAAGGCATTGGTTCTCCAAATAACGCGTAGGTCTTCTTCTATGGTTCCAGTTTCTTAAACGAACAAAAGTATAATGGTCAAAACCATTCCTGCCAACGAAAAATAGAGTCCTTTTTTGAATACGGAGGTTTGTGGAAGGAACATCCAAAACGAAGAAATAACAAAGAACAATAAGGAAACACCAAAGAAAATATTTAACCAATAGACAGGGCTATCCGTTGTGGCTTTATGCAGGTGCTCCATCTTATCCAATATCAAGGGTAATTCCATTTTTTTGACCGTGGCGATACCGGTTTTAGAATTGTACTCGCCCTGCTTAAAATAGGTTATGTTCCCTTCTGTCCTTTCTGGTTTCAGTCCACCTTTTACCCGCAGGGCGGTAGTTAATTCGCTTTTTGAAAGGTTGGGTTCCAATTGCTGTTCAACAAGGACCTCATTTTTGAGAAAATCAGTATTTCTAAAGATCATTAGAATGCCGCTTATGGCGTACATGGCCATAATGCCTACCAAGAAAAATCCTAAATAGCGATGTATAATTCGCATGCGTAATCCTGTGGTCATTTTCATTCGAAACAAATATTTATGATATCATTTTAACAAGGTGCAAAAATATTCAAATAATATTAAATTCTGTTAGATTGGGGAATGATAAAATGTTTTAACCCAGCACTAGTTTAAAGGTTGAGTGGCTCATATTGAGGTAATTGAAAACAGGAGCCAAAAAAACGGGAAACGATCATAATTGATTCGCTTCCCGATTCTTTTTTACGCTACTTATAATATCATTGTACTTCTGGATGATTTATCTAGGTTTGAAGCTAATCTAGGCTGCCATTATTTGATTCCTGCAACTTCTAGAGCAAGGTCAAGTTGGTTTAAGGCCTTAATTAAAACCTATTTCTTTAAGTGCGTCATGACTAATTTTAATGGCTTCCAGTGGTTTTAATCCGTCAAAGGTCATGTCTTGTTCTACCATGTAGTACTTCATCCCAGATAGTTTCTTGTTGGCCAGAATATTTTGAAAATTGATACTTCCTTGACCTACCGGCGCAAATCTTCCTTGCGCATCCATGTCCTTTACATGCCATATTTTAAATCGACCAGGATATTTATTGAAATAGGCAATGGGATTTGCTTCGGCCTTGGTCACCCAATAGAGGTCCATTTGAAAATTCACTTTTTTGGGATCTAAATTTTCCAAAAGATAATCTATGGGAACGATACCCGCTTCATTTTTCTTAAATTCAAAATCATGGTTATGGTAGAGCAGCTTTAGTCCGGCTTTGTTGGCTTTTTCACCTAAAGTGTTTAGGATGGAGGCCAAATCCTCAACAGATCCCTTCATCCCCATACTCATTTTCTCCCTGTTGAATTCGAACATTCCCATGGGGGGTACCGGAATAACAAAGTAGGTAAAACCGGCTGCCTTAACGTCAGCCATCATTTGATCTGCATTTTCCAAGGTCACCGATCCTTGATGTGTACTGATGGGTTTTAGTTTCATGGTAGCCAAGAGTTTTTTGAATTCTGCTGGTGCCATACCATAAAACTTACCGTCTTCATAACCTGCTGCTTCAATGTTTTTATATCCGGCATCGGCTACCGCTTGCAAGGTTGCTTTTGCGTTGGTGCCCATGTCGTCCCTTACCGTGTAGAGGGCGAGACCACCAAATCGTTCTTGGGCATGCACAAGTATGGCGCCCAGCATAAACACAGCCAGAAATATTTCTTTGATACTGTTGCTCATTCGTTGTTTTTTCATTGTTTTTGATTTAAAAATTAGTAGTCGTTCGTTATGTTTTAATTAAAACTATAAAGGTAAGGGGCTTTATGTGCCTTTCCTTGAAAGAGTTTTTCATGTCGCTCCAAAATATCCAAAGACAACATTTTTCTTTGAAAGGTAGTGCGGCGTAGCTTTTGGTTAAGAATAGCCTCATATACCAGTTGTAACTGCTTCATGGTAAATTTAGGAGGTAGTAAATTCATGCCCACCAATTTTTCGCTAAGGTTTTTGCGAAGAACTTGTAAGGCCTTGGCAACAATTTCGTTATGATCCATCATCAGCCGGGGTAATTTGTCTATGGCATACCAGCCGATACTATCCGATAACCGATCTGGGGTAGGGCTTACCTCTTCATAGTTAATAAGTGCGTAGTAACCTGCGGTCAAGAAGCGGTCCATCATCCAGCTATTTTTTTCCAAGTCCTCGTTATTGGCCTCAAGAATGCGTTTCATTGCATTTGGATCTGAACGTTTAAGACCTCCAAATAATTGAAATTGTTCTAAAAATACGTGATCTAATCCTGTCCGTTCCTTTACCCCTTCCTGTACGGCTTCGCTCAAACTTTGATCGGAACGTATAAAGCCCCCAGGTAAAGCAAAAAGACCTGTATTGTGGTATTCTAGAAGGAGAATTTTCAGCAATTTTCCATTAAAGCCAAATATGACACAATCAAAGGAAAGGTGGTGTATAAAATCTGAATCACTTTGCCCTTTCATCGATTATCCCTTAAAATTCGCATCCATATTCCAAATAAAGGATAAATACCAATGCAAACAAAATATTATTGTAATAAATTGAGACAATAGATTTTTGATGTGCTAACGCTGCGGAGTTTATGCGCTGTCAACACAATAGGAATGGGTTTGTTGAAATCAAAAAAGCAACCGCTTTACGTGTACGGTTGCCTTACAATGTTTTTTGCGATAAATACACTTTCGCTGGAAAATACCGACGATTTCAAGAATGTTTATAATACCAAACATTCATACTTTCCATAGTATCGCGAACAACACAATTATTGGTCAAGGTACCTGCAAAGGTAAAGCCATGTTTGCTGAAGGTGATATTTAGTCCATAGGAAGTTGCCCTAACCATTGTATACATGGTTTTACATCCAAAATTAACCATTTGTTCTTTCATGTCCTGTACCAGAAAATAGGAAAGGTTTTGCCCCCTAAAATTAGGATGGGTAACGAAATCTACAATTTCCATGTTCGCTTCATTCTTATGGATGGCCAAGGTAGTCGATACCAACAATTCATCATTTTCGAAAAGTCCGAAAAACAAATGGTCCATACCAGCCAATGCTGTGAAGTGCGTCCTGTTTTTAATCTGATCGGGATGATATTTATATGCCTTTTTATGTAATTCCTCCAAGGCCTCAAAATCCTTTTCAGTAAGTTTTCTAATTTTTAGATTAGAGGGCATTAATAGTTGCGAATCTGTCTTTGGCTTATTTGCCGCAAGCGCTATCTTTTTAACGGATGCAATGGTCTTTGCGCTTTTCTCGTCCTTTTGACGCCGCTCCTTACGAACATATTCGGCTAGAAAATAACCGTCTATGGTACCGTTGTAAAGACCGGGGATTTTAGCTTCCACCTCATATCCATTTGCTTTGAAAATGTTCATGGAACTCTCTGGGGCCTTACTCAGGATTTTCTCATAGTTTTTTGTCTTGGCCAAATTTTTCATTTTTGGTAAAAGACTGCCTAGGTCTACTAAATTTTCTTCTGGAAAATAGATTCGGTTGTGCATGTTGCCATGGTAGACTAATGCACCTTCTATTTTTTCAATTTTTTCAAACATACTTTTAAGATTTGCAATGTACGCGATAATCGAGATTTAAATGCACCTGGGCTTGCCTTGAAATTGAATTGTGGGCTTGCCTTGGGGTAGGATAGGTGCGAACAATTCCATTTTTACTCACGTATTTGACCATCGCCAAATACGTAATATTTATTGGTAACCAACTGTTCCAAGCCCAAGGGACCTCTATGGTGGAGCTTGTCTGTACTTATCGCCAATTCTGCACCTACTCCCATTTGTCCTCCATCGGTAAAACGGGTAGACGCATTTTGGTATACAGCGGCACAATCCACCTCTTGCATAAATTGCAGGGCTGAGTCCTTATTAGCGGTCATAATCGTAGCGGAGTGGCCACCAGAATTAACATTGATTTTTTCGATGGCCTCGTTCAAGGAATCAACAGCACCTAAGCAACATTTCATGGCCAAAAACTCCTCCTGCCAAATACCTGGGTCTTTTATGGCCTCCGCATTGGTAATCAATTCATTTACGGTTGAATCCACCAAAGTTTCTACCCCATTCACTTGCAATAGATTATAAAGGTCTTTCAGTTTTTTCTCATAATTCTCGATTTGGGAACTGACCAATATTTTATCCAGCGCATTGCAGGCCGATATTTTATCGGTCTTGGCATTTAAGATTACTTTTACCGTCTTCTCCCAATCCGCATTTTCGTCAACATAGAGAAAATTGTTTCCCCTACCACTTACCAGTACGGCACAATTCGCATGTTCTTTCACAAAACCGATCAGGCGCTCCCCGCCACGTGGCACGATAAGATCTAATTTCTCGGTCGGGTTTTTCAGAAAGGCCTGGGTTTCCTCGCGGTTCATGGTCAATTGTTGGATATATTCCGTAGCTAATCCATTTTCTTCCAATGCCTCATGCCAAAGTTTTGTTAGTATGGTGTTACTGTGCAAGGCCTCTTTTCCTCCTTTAAGCAATATTTTATTATTGGCCTTAAAAGCGAGTACTGCTGCTTCTATCGTAACATCCGGCCTTGATTCGTAGATAATCATGATTGTCCCAAAAGGGGCTGTCTTATTTATTATTTCTAAACCATTTTCAAGTGATTTAGAAGAAATTGTTTTTCCTACGGGGTCTTCTTGTGACAACACCTCATTTATGGAAGCGATCATGCCATCTATTTTTTCGTTGGTGACAATCAAGCGGTCATACATGGCCTGATCTTCTCTTTGAAAAAGGTCCAGGTCTTTTTTATTTGCTTCAAGTATGGCATTTCGGTTTGTATCCAAAATACGCACCATACTTTTTAATACATCGTTTTTAACTGCTGTTGCTACTAATTTCATTATGCTTCTGCTTTTTCTTCTAGGGTTACTTTGGTACCCACATCCTTACCATCTATAATGTCTATTATTGTTCGCTCTCTTTTACCATTGGCAATGTAGGTAGGAATGTTCTTGGCAGCTGCTTGCTGCGCATAGTCTAATTTGGAGCCCATTCCGCCACGTCCTTCTTCCTCTTTTTTGTTGCTATCCTTTATATATTTATCCAGATTGTCCTTTGGATTTACATGATGGATAAGATCGCTATTCTCTGCATTAGGATGACCGGTATAAAGTCCGTCTATATCCGTTAGGATTATCAACTTGTCCGCATCGATCAATTGTGCAATCAAACTGGCCAGCTCATCATTATCCGAAAACATGCTCATGGTAACTGAAACGGCATCGTCTTCATTTGCAATTGGAATAACTCCTTCAGACAATAGTCCCTCGACACAATTAATCATATTCTGTCTATGCACTCCCGGGCTAAAATCTCTTTTCGTTGGCAGAACCTGGGCACATTTCATACCATAATCGTTAAAAATATTATAGTAATGGCGCATCATTCTAGGCTGTCCAATTGCGGAATATACCTGTCTCCGTTGGGTGTTGTTCTCTATTTTAGAAGTTCCTAATACCTCCTTTCCCGCGATAACGGATCCTGAAGAAACCAATACGGTTACAATGTCCCTTTCATAGAGCTCGGCAATCTGCTGCACCAAGTTGCGTAATACGGGGCGTACAATTCTATTGTCCTTATTGGTCATTACGTTTGTGCCTACTTTAATGACTATCTTTTCCTTATACATATTCCTCTTTTTCTTTTCCTAATTCAACCGCGCGCTCAAAGGCTGCAAAGGCGGCTTCTTTAATTAATTCCCCTACATTATTATTATCCATAGAATCCAAAGCAGCGCGGGTAGTGCCCCCTTTGCTCGCCACCCTGTCCATCCAAGAATTTGGGGAAAGTTCATTTTGGTTAAAAAGTTCAATAGCTCCCGTAAACGTTTGACTTACCAATATTTTTGAAACATTTTGGGAAAAGCCCATTTTAAGGGCGGCTTCCATCATGCTTTGCATAAAATAAAAAACGTATGCAGGCCCGGAACCGGAAATTCCTGTAGAGGCATCAATAAAGTTTTCATCACTTACCAAAATGGATTTTCCTGTTGTATCCAGTAAGCTTTCTACGGTGAGTAATTCTAGTCTACTTACTTCTTCAGAGGCTACATAGGAGGTCAATCCCTTGCCAATCTGTGCCGGTAGGTTGGGCATCGCCCTTACAATTTTTTGAAGTCCGGTCAGGGTTTTTATCGTTCCTATAGTTACACCTGCCATAATTGAAATAAGGATTTGACCCTTGCTTACCAAGGGCTCCAATTTCATGAAGACGCTCTCTGCATGATAGGGTTTTACCGCTATTAAAATAATATCCGCCTGTGGTGCACATTTAGATAAATCGTCATAGGCATCAAATTGCGGGTTTTTTCGCAACTCTTCCAATTTGGCTTCAGAGGTATCCAAAACCATGATGTTCCGTTTCTTCAGTAACTTTGATTTCGCCATACCTTCCGCATAGGTCAAGCCCATGTTTCCAGCTCCAATTACTAAGATTTTCATGTATTATATTTAATTTGATTAATTATTCCTTTTTTTATAATTTTCTAGATAAATAACATTCTCTCTACGGCATTGTTCTTTTTGCCGTGATATGTTTTTTGATAGGTATGCAAGTTCTTGATAGGGATTCCCAAAAAATACTTTGTTATCGAGGTAACGGTTGAATTTATAAGACCCAACCTTGTCCTGTATACCTCTTTAGTGACACTACGTCTTTTGATATAAATAAATTTCATTTTTTAAATTAATTAGGTACTAACATAACATAAGCCGAACAACGTCCAAATATGGCGTGTTAAGCTTATGTTATTATGTAAAACGGGGGTTTGGAATACAGTTTTTCAGTATTCGCATCATAAGGTCTTGCGAACTGTATTATAAGTACGCGCGTAGCATTTCCGTATTGGATTTGCGTCGTAAGGCCCTAAGTCCTTTGTCCTTGATTTGCCTCACGCGTTCGCGGGTCACATCAAATATTTCACCTATTTCCACGAGGCTCATGGGCGGTTGGTTTCCTAGACCAAAGAAAAGACGTAAAACATCACCTTGTCGTTCCGGGATTCTTTTCAAGGCCTCATCAATATCCGTTTCCAAGGACTCATTGATCATTTCCTTGTCGGGGCTACTCAATTTATTGGATTCCAATACATTATATAGGTTAGACGATTCACCTTCCCTGAACGGGGCATCCAAGGAAACATGTTTCCCGGAAGATTTAATAGAACTTTTTACTTTGGAAATGCTGATGTCCAATTCTGATGCAATTTCGGACGGACTTGGTGGACGCTGGTGTTCTTGTTCCAAAGAGGAATATACCTTGTAGATTTTTGAATTGGTCGCAATTTTATTTTGCGGCAAACGAATAACCCGTGATTTTTTGGAGAGGGCTTGCAGTATGGATTGTCTTATCCACCATACGGCATAGGAAATAAATTTAAAGCCCCTGGTCTCGTCAAAGCGTTTTGCGGCCTTCACCAAACCTAGGTTGCCTTCATTGATTAAATCCGTTAAGCGTAAACCCCTATTTTGGTATTGCTTGGCCGCGGAAACCACGAATCTAAGATTGGCACTCACCAATTTATCCAATGCTTTTTGGTCCCCTTCGCGTATTTTCCTTGCTAATTCTACTTCTTCATCTGCGGTAATTAAATCTATCTTGCTAATTTCTTGAAAATATTTCTCTAAGGATTTGGCATCCCGGTTGGTAATTTGTTTGGTAATTTTCAATTGTCGCATAAAATAGTTTTTGATGAACTCATAAACTATGAAAATTTTGCAGAAATCCAAGAAAAATGCGCATTTTATGATTTTTTTGACTAATTTAAAGGGTTTTTTGGTCTTTATTGGTCTTAAAAAGTCCTTTTTAAGAATTTTCTTCCTTAACCATTGGTAATGTGCACAAGCCTTTCAAGTACTGCCAATAAGTAAAATATTAGTGCAACCCCTGTGCCTTGGTACCCCTTTCCAATAGAAGCATTGTTATTTTTTTATGGCCTATTTTATTTGTGGTAGAGGGTCTAGATAAATTCAAATGGATTATTATTTTTGAAGCAAACCAAAATTCATGCGATTTAGCCTCATCTTCTCCATTATTCTTCTCTTGCAATATACCACTAGCGCACAGCAAATAGATTTTTCCAGTGTGGAAAATCTAAAAATCCGTAATGTAGGTCCCGCAAATATGAGTGGCCGTATTACGGCAATAGACGTCGTAACCAATAACCCGAAAATATTGTTTGTTGGGGCTGCATCAGGCGGTGTGTGGAAATCGGAAAATGGTGGATCGGCCTGGAAACCAATTTTCGATGCGCAGCCAACACAGAATATAGGCGCATTGGCCATTCAGCAGGATAATCCCGATGTAATTTGGGTAGGAACCGGGGAAGGCAACCCAAGGAACTCCATGAATTTGGGGATGGGTATTTTTAAAAGTACCGATGGCGGATTAACTTGGAAATTTATGGGGCTGGAGGCTACCAAAACAATTCATAGAATCAGTATAGATCCTACAAAACCCAATACGGTCTATGTTGGTGCAATGGGTGATCCTTTTACGGCAAATACGGATAGAGGACTTTATAAAACCACGGATGGGGGCCTCCACTGGAAAAAAATATTGTATTCAAATGCCAAATCAGGCATAGCGGACTTCGTAATGCACCCAGATAACACCAAAAAGCTTTATGCAGCGCTTTACGAGCACGAACGTTCACCTTATTATTTTACGTCTGGTGGTAACGGCTCCGGGCTCTATATATCAAACGATGCGGGGGAATCTTGGAAACGGGTAAGTGAAAAGGAGGGCTTGCCTTCGGGTAATTTAGGAAGAATAGGTTTGGCCATTGCCCCATCTGAACCTAACCGGATGTATGCTAAAATTGAAGCGGAAAAAAATGCCATTTATAGAAGTGATGATGCAGGGGAAACTTGGAAAATGATAAACGACAACCCTAAATTCGCCAATAATAGACCCTTTTATTTTCAGGATCTTGCAGTAGATTCCGAGGATGCCGATCGGGTGTATAATATTTATCAACCTTTATCCGTAAGTTATGATGGGGGTACCACATTTGATACTATTCCTATGATACCTGCGGATGAAACAAAGGGCATTCATGCAGATTTTCATGCTTTTTGGGTGAATCCAAAAGATGCCAAGCATTTTATCATTGGGGGAGACGGGGGGTTGGGCATTACCTATGACCATGGTAAAAGCTGGTATTTTCCTGAAACAATTCCCGTTGCCCAGTTCTACCACGTAAGTGTTGATAATGATCGTCCCTATAATGTGTACGGCGGCATGCAGGATAATGGCAATTGGTCTGGCCCTGCGTATACTTGGAAAAGGGGTGGGATTCGCACTCTATATTGGCAGTATTTGGTTGGTGGGGATGGGTTTGATATTTCTCCGGACTTGGATAATTCCAGGTTTGGGTATGGATCTTCGCAAAATGGAGATTTATACCGGTATGATAAGTTAACCGGTTATTATGTGAGTATAAAACCCCCGGCCCCTGATTTAGAAACTGCATTACGTTTTAATTGGAACGCAGCTTTTGCGAGAAATCCGTTCGATGCCAATGCAGCTTATTACGGGTCACAATTTGTGCACGTTACCAAGGATAAAGGAAGTACATGGAGCATTATTTCCCCAGATTTGACGACGAACAATCCAGCGCATCAAAAAGCGGATTACGGTGGGCTTACCCTTGATGTTTCTGGAGGGGAACGTTATAACTCCATTCTTTCCATAGCCCCAAGCCCGTTGAATGATGAGTTGATTTGGGTTGGGACGGATGATGGCCAAGTGCAATTGACAACAGACGGGGGAAATTCTTGGAAAAACCTAACGGCAAATGTTGCCGGTATGCCAAAGGAAGCTTGGATTGCCCAAATAGAAGCATCAAAATATAAGGAAGGTGCCGCTTGGATGGTAGTCAATAACTATAGGAAAGGAGATTATGCGCCCTACCTTTTTAAAACGGAGGATTATGGTAAGACTTGGAAAAGACTAATAGATGCATCCATGGTTAATGGATATGCCCTTACGATTATTCAAGATTCCGTGGAGCCAAAATTGGTTTTTTTGGGAACCGAGAATGGGTTATGGATCAGTATCGATGAAGGAATTACCTGGTCCCAGGTCAAGAATGGTTTTCCTTCCGTGTCCACGATGGACTTAAAAATACAGGAGCGGGAATCTGCTTTGATCATTGGCACTTTTGGCCGGGCCATTTGGGTATTGGACGATTTGTTATCCTTACGCAAAATTGCAGGGAATAGCCTAAAGTCGGAGCTTACTGCCTTACCCGTGAATGACGCGGTGCAGGTAAAGGGTCTGTTCATAAATCCCCCTGGAAATATTTGGACAGGCTTTAATACTACCTTTGAGGGCGAGAACAAAGTCTTTCAGAAAACACCCCTTCCCTTTTATTTGGCCAACGCGCCCAGAGATTCCGCCGTAGTAAACGTCTCCGTTTATGATAGTAGAAATGTAGAAATTAATAGGTTTGAGACTAAAGCCTTGAAGGAGGGCTTGAATTATATCGTTTGGAAATTGGATGAAAAAGCTGCCTCCCTGCCAGGAGCATGGCAAGACGATTTTTCGAGGGGCATACCGGTTCTGCCGGGTACCTATACACTCGTTTTTACTTATGGTTCGTTTCAGGATTCCACCAAAATAAACGTGTTGCCGGATCCTAGATTTGATTTGGAGCAGCATACGGATGAAAAACTCTATGCGTTTAGAAAAGCCTTGGATCTTCAAATCGCAAAATTGACCAATAGTTTAAAGGCAATTGACGCTAAAAAGAAACTTGTCGAAAAAGTGGCCAACGAAGTTGAAAAAAGCCCATCCAATAAAAACAATGATCTGGTAAAAAAGATAAAAAGTATGGGTAGTGAGCTGGAAAGCCTTCGGGCGCAGGGCCAGACCCCAAAGCCAAGGCGGCAGGTAGGTGCGTGGCAATCCTTTGAAACGACGCCGTATTCCAAGATACAGCAAGCACTTGGAATTGCAGCTGCCCAGACAAAGGGATTGTCGCCGCAGCACCAGGAAGTATTGGAGGAAGCAACAGAATTGGTTTCTGGATTTTCAAACCAGGTGGACGAATTTATGGACACCAAGTGGATCTCCTTTAAGAATACCGTTAAAAATAATCGACTAAGGTTGCAGGAATAGCCGACTCAACCCGTAAAGGAATTATCGTAAAATGGCTTCGGCCTCTATTTCCACTTTATAGCCTGTTCCCACCAATCTAGCCTCCACCAATGTATTGGCCGGATTAATGTCCTTGAACCGTTCGCCATGGGCACGGGCAACCGCTTCCCAATCCTTAAGTTCGTTGACAAAAATGCGGGTACGCACCACATCGGCCAAAGTGCCTCCAAATGAGGTAATGGCAGCTTCTATTTTATCGATTATAAAATGGGTCTGCGCTGCGGGGTCATCCCCACCGATCATTATACTGCCGTGGGTAGCGGTCGTTCCTGAAACATGGACACGTTCCCCTATCTTCACCGCCCTACAATAACCGGCATAGGCTTCCCATTCGGTACCACTAAAAATCTGCTCCTTATTTTCACCCGTACGGATAGGGGTAAATGCTTTTGGGATGGTTTCCAGGTGGTCGCTGAGGTCTCCTGATGCGGTTAAAAATGGGGGTTTTCTATACTCGTCCCCGCAATCTCCGGGAATAGCCTTTAATTTGTTTTGCGCCTTCTGTATGGCCTCAATATCGGCCTCGTCCAACGTAATTGCCAACATGTTGCTGTTATCCTCGATATGCTCACTTTCTCCCAAGCGTGCACCTACGATGACTGCCGCTACGGCCGGATTTTCAAGAATAAACCTACTCGAGATATTAGCAATGGAAGCCTTATGTTTTACAGCGATTTCCTTAACGGTTTGCAATACGTTTTGATACTGCGCCCAGCCCCCGGCAGTATCTATGAAGCGCTTGTATTTCATCTGTGACCAAGTGGTCAGTTCCTTCATGCTTGGTTCAGGTTTTCCGAGCCATTTATCCGTTAAAAAGCCACCAGCCAGGGTTCCAAAAGCCAGTAATTTTACATTATATGCCTTGCAAACTTCGGCCATTTTTCCATTTGCCCGCTGGTCGATCAAGGAATGACATACCTGGTTGCTAACAATGGGTATGCCACTTGCCAAGGCTACGCGCAAATGTGCAGCATCAAAATTTGTAACTCCAATATGTTTAATCAATCCTTCGTCCTGCAATTCCTTTAAATAGAACAACCCGTCTAACCAACTAGGGTCAGGATAGTGCCAGGCATGAAATTGCATGAGGTCTAGGGAAGGCTGTTGCATCCTGTTCAAGGCTGTTTCAACAGCTTGGCGCACGTCATCCCTATTAATTTTTCCCGGTATGGGAACCCATTTGGTAAATAGCTGCACTTGTTCCTTGTCTTTCAAACTATTTTTAAAAGTACCTGCAATTATCTCACTGGAGCCATAGTGATCGGCCATATCAAAAGTGCTAAGCCCTGCTTTTAAGTAGGGGGCCATGTAGGGCGCTGTGGCCACGGGGTCCAATGCTTCACCACTACGTTCCATATCGGCAATTTGCCATAGGCCCGTTATAACACGTGATAGTTCCAGTCCTTTTGCCAATTCAAATTTTGTCTGCATAATTTATTCTTCGGGAAGTTCTAAAAATAGTTGGGATAGCTTATTGTTATCTTTTTTCAAACGTATCCAATTGAATATAAAAATAAAGCTCGCCAGCGTCATGACCATAAGCCATATTGGAGTGGAGTGAAAGTACCATGCACTTGCTTGTGAGGTTAGGTCCTTATAGGTATGGATACCTAGAAAGCCGGTCAAGGTAATAATTCCGAGCCATCCTATGGTTAATTGTAGGCCCCTGTTCTTTAAAACAGAAATTCGACCTGCCAATTTTGGATTTATTTTGGTGATTCCTACCAAGGTAACACACATCAAGAGAAAATTGACCATCATGGAGGTGACCATTATATCAATGCCCAAGAAGAAATCCCCAGCAAAATGGGAACCCAACACCCCAATGCTGGCCATACTCCCGGCCACGATAAGGGCAATATGGGGAGTTTGGTTTTTTGTATGGATGCGTGCAATGGCCGATGGAAAAATTCCGTCTTTGGCCCATGCGAACATCAATCTGGAAACGGACAAGAGCATGGCGGGTAAATCATTGATTAAGGCAATGGCCGCTCCCAGCAAAATGGCGATACCCAATCCGGAAGGCAACACATAACTCAATAGGCCAGGTGCAGAGATGTCCTTGACCATAGCTTCTTCTGCCACAAAACTCCATGGAACGATGTGATAAACGGCGGCAGCAAATAGAAAATAAAAAACACCTACCCCAAGTATGGCCAACAGAATGGCTTTGGGTAATGATTTGGACGGATTCTTCGCTTCCCCACCCGCTTGGGCAATAGAGTCAAAACCTATAAAACTTGAGAATAGGAGGGCGGCGGCCGATAAAAATACACGCCAATCAAAATCAATTTGCCGTATGGGTTCAAAAGTTCGGCCTTCTTTCTGTTGAAGCGCGCCAAGAAAATCGGTCGAATCAAAAATAAACCCGGAAATAATTACGATACCTCCCAAGGCGAACATTAAGAACATCATGGGCAACAAGATGCGTTCGTAGGATTTTATGCCACGGATATTGACCCCAATGAAAAACCAGATCAGCATCAAGGAAAGTACCACACGTATCCAGCCTATTTCTAAACTTTTCGAGACAGCCTCCCAACCCAAATTAAAGGTTACGTCGCGTATAAAAGGAACGGTCACATACGAAATAACCCCAATGACTATGGATAGGCCAAACCACTGTGAAAAACTTGCCACAAACCCCAAATAGGGATTCAATCCCCTACTCGCATAAATATAGCTACCGCCTGCACGGGGCATTGCAGATGCCAGAATTCCGTAGGCCAAAGCCGCAAAGATGGCTGGAACGGCTGCAAATGCGAAAGCGGGCAGTACGTACGGTCCAATACCGGGCACATTGCGCTGTATCATAAACGGCACTACGTTAATGGAGGCGCCCAGCATGGAACACACCCCTGTTGCCACAAGGGCAAGAAGCCCCATTTGGCGTGCCAGTTTTTTTGGATTTGTTTGGGTCATTTATAGGTCCATTGATTTGGGAATCTATTCTTTGCCTAAAAATGAGGTTACCCCGGTCATCTGCCAGCGTCCCAAAGTAATTGGAATACTGCCTATGGTGTTCAATTGGTCAAAAAATGCGCGTAGTTCAAAAGGTTCGTTTTTGGATCCCTTCATTCTGGCATATTCTGCCAAGGTGTTTTCCAACAGATATTTCCCGGTAATATAGCTTGTTCCGTAACCCGGTTGCCTAAGATAGAGATGCTGCTCAAAAAGCAGGAGCTCCTTTTCGGTCTTCATCCATCCTCTTGGCGTATATTCTGAATGGATGCTGCCGGCCTCCTCCATAGTCATTTCATTGGCATGTGCGTAGAGCGAACCCAATCCACGTGCAGCACGCTGGGCAATCATGATATAAACGATTTCCCTGGATCGCGGCTGGTCATCATAGAGCCCTGCGTCCATAAACATTTCTTCGACCGCTGTAGCGGTACCCTCGTTTCTGGAATCGAAAATGTTGTACAGCAGTGCGCCGCGTCTAATTTCACTTGGGTTTGGCTCCGTATCCATTCGGGCCAGTTCGAACCAATGATAAAAATGGGAATAGAGCGGCCGTTGATCATAATGGGCGGTAATCCAAAAAAAGTTTCTTTTTTCCTTGGGGACAAAGGCGCCTAGATGTTCGTTTAGGGCAGGTTCAAAATATTCCTTAACCGTTACCATTTCATTCCGGTCCAAGAAATCCAAAAGACTCTTGGCAGCTTCCCTTGCTCTGCTATCGTATTCCTCTGGGCTACTGGCATCATTTAATTCCGGCAGCTTTCGATTGCGATGCTCTTCCAGTTTTAAGGCGGCCCAGGACCTTGAAAGTTCCCTTTTTAGGAGCATTACCTCATCTTCCCAAGTCAAAGGCACTAAATGTACATTTTGTAGATACCATGTATAATTTTCCTTTCCAATACCGGACGGACCGGTTTTGGTAGGTGCCTTGGCCGCTAACCATTCAGCTAAATCATCTGTGGAGGCGATGGCCGCATCAATGGCCGCCATTACTTTTTTATCCTTATCAACTCCTGGAAGGTCTTTCATGTCCTCCAAATTTTTACTTTGGGTTTTTATATCCCTTATCCCAGCTATCCAAAGATCTTTTGCATTGCCTGTTAAATTAAGTTTGGCCTGTTCGTTTAAGGCGGGGATAACTCTTAGTTGCTTCAAAAATTTTTCTTTGGAATCCTTGTCCAACGGAAAGTTGTAGGTCCATAGGTCTAAAACCGCATGGTGCGTTGGCCCTTCATGTGCGGGCACATCACTCCGGTCTGTCCATACTGTAGTATAAAAAGCGGGGTCCCTAACCCATGGCTTTAGAATATTATGATTAAAGTCATACCCGTTCATTTCTGCATTTACGATACGCCAATCCACCTGATTGGGAACAGACCAGCCCGTAGTATCTATTTCATGCAGCTTTTCGTGGAGCGCCTTAAACGCCTCCCACCTCGTGTCAAACGTTTCTTTGGTATAATCTGGGGCACCATCACGCAACGGCGGTGTTTCATAGGCTCTCCATTCCCTAAAGAAAACGACCAAATCATCATAACTATTCTGTTGAGCCTGTGATTGGGACTGATTAAAAAGCAGAAAAAGAAAAAATAGAACGGTTTGCAGGGTGTAGTTGTTTTTCATGTATTGATTGGTATTGTAAATAGTAATGCAAAATAAGCATAGTGCTGCAATACGCCATGTATTTGTCCAAATTGTTTAGGGCTCGCAAAAGAAAGTTAACTTTTGGGTTATTGGAGTTTCGCAACGGCAAAATAAGAAAAGGGCTAGATGCTTTTTGATGAAGCATACTAACCCTTTTTACCCTTACTTGGGTTGGTGGTTATGATCACGACCTTTTTTAGGCCAAGGATCTCGTTGATTTATTTAAGTAAGGATTTCATCTAAAACAGTGGTCTCCATTTTTCTTGATTTTTGTACCGATTTAGGCTTCTCATCGGTCACGGAACTCCATATTAAGTTTCGCTGGTATTTTAGAATTCTGTTTTGTTGTTTCGGGTCCATGACCATTACATAAATCCATTCATTGTCCAACAAGTTTTGCAAGTGTTCATTTTTGGCGAGGATTTGGGTAACCCGGCCTACCGGAGCCTGTATCAGCACAGATAGGCGTAGGGGTTGGTGGTACATTTCTGTATCCGATCCGTGAACGGATTGTAGGGGCAGTCCCATTTTTAAGTCGCCACCGTTGCCCTGTACCACCCCAAACTTACCTGTAATATTGTGGGTGATTTTGGAACCCCCTCCAAAACGCTCATTATCCACCGTGGAAAAGTAGTAGTGGTTGTTGATCCATTGGGTCACTACCATAGGGCCTTGTAGTATTCCTTCCAAGGCGGTGCCTTCGCTATCCATTTCCCAGTCATAGGAATGCAGGAAGCAGCGGCTGTCTAGGTGCTGATTTTTTGTAAGCGCTCTTGGTGCAATGATGAAGCCTGCATTTTTTGCAAGGCCCCATTCGGGTCTTGTTTCTCCCCAGTTGTTTGCTTTTTGGTGGGCACGGTTAACACTGTTTTTTTGTAGACCCAGTCGTTCTTGGGTTGCTGTTTCTTGGGCCTTTGATAAATCAGACTTTAGCTTTTTGAGTTGTCTTAGGTGTGAATCAGGTACTTCGGCATCAAAAATCACAATTTCGTCCGTTGTCGTATTGTGTTCCGCCCCAATGAAGATGGTATCGTTAGGTATGCTTAGGTTATAGTCATCCAGCAATATTTTTTTCACTTCGGGCAAATTGGCCAATTTTGCCAACATTCTAGCATTATGTCTTCCGGGGCTTGCTGCACATGCACCACAATCTAGGCTTGATCCAAACGGATTGTTGGCAGAATGGCTTCCGTGTCCTACAAACACTACCAAGGGCGCAAAAGTTTTCCATCCCGTAAGGTCAAAAGCGGATTTTACGATTCCCACTTTCTCTTCCAAAGAGATTCCTAACTCATGATCACTTGGTTTCCCTGCATGCTTTATTCTAGGTTCGCAAACAGATTCATGGGAAGCCGTGTTTTTTTCCTTAAAGCGATAAGAGTAACCGGGCAGTAGTGTCCTGGCCAGGATATTTAGGCCATAGATTATACCCGACCCTTCCACGTAGCCAAACGCAGAGGGTAACATGTTCTTCATCCTTTTTAAAAAGTACTCCTTAAAGTTGCTGTGTTGGTTTCTCTTTTTAAAGGAATTGAGTTCGTTTGTTTGGTTTGGTTGTGGCGCTTCCGTCACGTTATAAGCCGATGAGACAATGGGAGGGCAGGATTTTCGTGTTAATCCGTCCTTCAGATTTGTATAGTCCATAGCTATTCCAAAGAACCCTGCGTAACCAAAGGTTTCATAATTCCCTTTAAATTCTACGTGTCTTCGTATCGCTTCGGATCGGGTGTCTATGCAAAATGCCAATTGGGCCTCTGCTGCATTTCTATCCGTGTTCTTTATATTTTCAAAGTTCGATGTGTTGGTCACGTTAGCTATAAGTTCCTGTTGCCAACTTTCTTCCCAAGCCTTCAACCAAAGGTATTTCAACTTTTCCGTAGTTGGATTCAATTCTAGTTTTCCTGTTGTTGGTAGCATTGGCAGGTCTAGTAGTTTAGCTACGCATAAACGCACGGCCAAGTATTCTTCCAAGTTTATGGGGTAGGCCTGTTGCCAAAGAGAATCTGAATCCAACCTGTAATTGATATACCCTGTCCATCCCGGAAGGGCTGCTAAATGATAGGTAAATAGCGTATCGTAGTCTTTCGCCTTGTAATTGCTTAGTGCAAATGTTAGGGCATCTGAACTTGACTTAGGAAGTTTCTCCCCGCCCTTCAGCACAAACTGGCCGTCATATTTTGCAAGGGAGCGCCAAGCTTTATAGAATCCAAGATGTTTGTTCGGCATCTCCCATTCCGCAAGGCCTTCATCCATGAAAACTGAAAGCCATTTCACCATCATTCTATCCAGCTGATGGTTTGGGTTCACTTTTTTGATTGCTTTTTCCGATTCCAGTACATTGAGATAGAACTCAGGTGAATTACTGAATCCGTTCTCCTTTAGTTGTTTAAGAAGTTGCTCTTTCTTAATGGCTCCTTGCTCCCATGCTTGGCGGTATACATGCGCCTCTGGGAATACATTGAAGTTCAAATACTCCTTTGCGGTTTTTACCGCGTGCTGAAACGGAAGCTTTTCGTATCCCGAAAGCGGATTGGATGTAACAAAGGAATATAGGGGCCAGGTTTTTCCAATTACCTTAGAAGCAGTTAGAATACTATTTTGGATATGCTGGTTCATTAGACGTTTGATTTATAGTATAAAATGGTTTTTTTCTCTGGTTGCGATAGGTTGAGCAGTTTTACATATAACCACGGAATCTTTCGGTAGACCCCTAGTTTCATTATAAAAAACCCGATTAAGAATACCACGCCGAATACGATTTGTGCTGCTGTAATGGGCAAGGGTACTGCGGTCATGGATAAATCTGCCATAAGCAGGGTAACCCCATTATAGAGTAGGGCGTAAAGACTTATGCCCGAGAAAAAAAGTACGGGTGGCAAAAGAATTTTCTGGACTACGGTAAGGCTTTTTTCCTTAACAATGTTATATGTAATCTGGCCTACCGTAATCGCTACGATAAGTGTTAGGAAAATACCACTATCCAACTGGGTTCCTTTACCGGTGAAGAAAGCAAAAAGTGCTGCCCCTGCCAATCCAAATAGGAGCACTACGAAAGCTTGAAGCGGTTTTATCCTTATTTTGAGCGGCTTCTGTGGCTTGGAAAGAGCTATTTCTTCCCCTGAAGCCAAGAACAAGTACGCTTTGTAGAACCCGTGTAAAATTAAGTGTGCTACGGCAGCATTGAAGAAACCTAAACCACATTGCATAATCATAAAACCCATCTGGGCCATGGTAGAACAGGCCAGCCTATGTTTTACGTTTACCTGCAAAAGCTTGGTAAACTGAGCGATTATGGCGGTCAATCCCCCAATGATCAGTAGGATGTTCAAGGTGTTTGATGAAAAGAAAACCGTAGAAAACAGCGCCAATATAATTCCTGCCCCATTAACAAAACCAGCATGCATTAATGCCGATGCGGGAGTTGGTGCCGTCATTGCAGAGAGCAACCACCGGTGAAAAGGATATATGGCGGATTGAATAATGGCTGCGGTACTGATGCAAATCGCCGCTATGGTAACACTATATAAGGGCAGGTCACCCATTGCAGCTGTTATACCGCTAACGGTATACATTCCGCTCTCGTAGGCCAATAAAATAACCCCGCCCGCCAAGAAGAGCGTTCCGGCAGCAAAGTAGCGTTGGGTAAATTTTAGAGCTTCCTGCGCCTCTCCCCATCTAGCATCCACACCAATTAATTGCGACATAAAAAAACCCATGAGCAACCAACTTAAGATGAGTAAACTGATATGGTTGGCCATAACAAGGGTCATTACCGATAGTGTAAATCCAAGACAAAGCCACATGAATTTGGATTGATATCTAAATCCAGTCAGGTAGTTTTTTGCGTAGCTGGCAACTACTGCACTGAAAAAAGTTACCGTGGTCCAGATTAAATAAGTGAAGCCATTTATTCGCAACCACTTATCAAAAAGCCATTCACCGGTGTTTGGGAGGGAATGGATGAGATTGAAGACGTTCCCCAGGAACAACAGCCAAAGTACTATAGGCAGTAGGGTAGCGATGGTGGTGATTCCCGTAGGGTTTTCAGTTTTTAGTTTAAGGGGTATGGTATTCTCCTGTAAATTTTTTTCAAGAATCATTTTATCGTTTTTGATTTATTTTGAGCAAATCGACACTGTATTTTATACTTTGAAATAAGCGCGCAATTACTGCTTATGGGGTTGCCTGAATACATTTACTCTCGCTTTACTTTCCTCGTTATTGGATGTTGAGGCATGATAATTTTCCCTTAATTTATTAATGAATATGACGCTCAAAATAAGGCTGCAAACAAGGATACGGTCCAAAAACATGGCTCCGTTTAGATAGGAAAGTAAGATGAATAGCCCTAAGACTAACATTCCGATTATGGGTAGGGCGGTAGATTTTGAAAATTTCATTGCTAATTGTTTTTAGTGTTGTTTTTTTATCTTTTGGTTGTTAGTCGATCATCTTGATTTCGAGTACGCCGTTAATAACATAGTTTTTGCCCTGGGCTCTAGTAGCGGCCAAGAATTCTTTTATATTCTCTTTTTCTTCGAACAGTTCCTTGATACGACCATCCAACATATCGGTTTCACATAACTGATCTCCTTCCCAACGCTGTAAACGTTGCAGCTTGTGGAAATTTATTTTTTCGTCAATTAAGGATAGGATAACATCATAGGATTCAGATGAAGTGAATTCCCCTTTTACCAATTGAATTTTTTGTTTTGTTGCTTTTGAAGCTGCTGCTACTTTTGTTTCCATTTTTTACGTTTTAGGTTTTATGGATTCATTTTGATATCCAATACAAAGGTTGTTGATTTTTATCATTAATTTTTATTTATATTAGTTATGTAATACATAAACAAATTTTATGAACTATACCTTGCATCAACTTCAAATCTTCCTGAAAATAGCGCAAATACAGAGCATCACGAAGGCTTCGGATGCGCTCCATTTAACCCAACCGGCAGTGTCAATCCAACTAAAAAATTTTCAAGACCAGTTTCCCATCCCCCTTACCGAGGTAGTGGGGAGAAAACTATTTATTACGGATTTTGGAAAGGAAATAGCCTTAGCCGCAGAAAAAATTCTAAATGAGGTTTATGCTATAAATTACAAGACCTTGGCCTATCAAGGGGCACTTTCGGGAAGATTAAAAATCTCGGTGGTGTCAACGGGTAAATACGTGATGCCTTATTTTTTGTCGGATTTTATGAAGGAAAACTCCGGTGTGGATCTGATTATGGATGTTACTAACAAGGCGAGCGTTGTAAAGACGCTTGAATTGAACCAAGTAGATTTTGCATTGGTTTCCGTATTGCCCAGTAAATTAAAAGTGAAACGGGTTGAATTGATGCCTAACAGACTTTTCTATGTGGGAAGTAAGGCACTTGAATTCAAGAAAAATCCAAGTAAGAAAAAATTGTTCGAAGACCTACCCTTAATTTACCGGGAGCAAGGATCCGCCACCAGAAATGCGATGGAGACCTTCATTTCAAAAAACAAGTTTTCGGTTCGTAAGAAAATGGAACTTACCTCCAATGAGGCCGTAAAACAAGCGGTAGTTTCTGGTTTGGGATGTTCGATAATGCCTTTAATAGGAATAAAAAATGAACTGAAAAGCGGGGATTTACAGATAATCCCGGTCAAGGGCTTGCCCATAACCACCACGTGGAATTTAATTTGGCTCAAATCGAAAAAGTTATCTCCGGCAGCTAACGCCTTGCTCGATTTTTTAGATGCAAATAAGGAGGAAATTATCAAGAAAAAGTTTAATTGGATACATAGTTTTTAGGAGGAAATCGCTGAACCTCCTTGTTAGATTATAACAAACCCGAGATTCGTTTTTGTGGTTAGCCTCCTTTTGAACGAATTGTCATAAATTCAACTTAAAAACTAAAAAAGTCTCATAGGTTAAAACCCTTGAGACTTTCGTATTGGCAGTGATCGCGAGAGGATTCGAACCTCTGACCGTCTGCTTAGAAGGCAGATGCTCTATCCAGCTGAGCTACGCGACCGACATCATTTTTTCAAATGTGGGTGCAAACTTAGTGAAAAATCCAGACCGGTAAAACCAAAAGTTTGTAAAAAATGATATTTTATGCGAGTAGGCTATAGTGCCCTCCCTTCGTATTGGTCAAAGTTCTCGTATAACTGGTCTAGCACTTTGTAAAAAATCTCAAATTCTTCTTCTGAAATACCCTGGGCACTAACTTTTCGTAGATCTTGAATCAGTGGTAACACTTTTTGCATGAGTGCAGTGCCTTCTTCGGTCACAATTAGTTTGTAGCGTTTTTGATCGTCACGGAACCTGGATTTTTTCAAATACCCTTTTTTACATAACCCACTGATAACACGAGATGTGGTTGCGCGGTTCCTAAAATTGGATTTGGCGATATCTGCCTGTGATGCATCTTTGCCTTCCAAATCTACACGTTGTAAAATTACCCATTGCTCTATGGTCAGGTCAATATCATTTTCGGCAAATGCCTGCAGAAATGTGCCTTGTACTTTTTTTAAGGTACGGTCTATATATACCCCAAAACCATCCGTTCGATCCATAATTTGTGTTCTGCACCCAAAAATAGGGGAGTTTAATTTTTTTATTGTTGTTAATGCAACAAAATTAAAAAATTATCGTAATTTTACCTTGGTTTAAATGGGCTTTAATAAGGTGCAATGGGAATTACGTTTAAGAAATACATTTTAGAGGATAGTACCTATAAGGGAGGTGGCAAGAAGATTGTAATGCCAGATGGCGTTACAGTGCACAAGCTTTCCTCCAACGAGAATCCGTTAGGGTATTCGCCCAAGGTAAAGGAAGCCTTATCGGCGTCATTGGACGTTTTGAGTATGTATCCGGATAACACGGACATACGCCTTAGGCAAGCCCTAGTCCGGGATTTTAATAACGTACTTAGTGCAGACCATTTCATAACCGCAAATAGTGGCTCAGAGGTTATCGATATGATTTCGAAGGCCTTTTTAACCGAAAACGACGAGGTTATCGTTAGCCAGCCTTGTTTTCTTCCCTATACCGCCTTTACCCGATGGATGGGGGCAACAGCGATCAATGTTCCCATGACAGCTAATTACGATTATGATTTGGAAGGTATCCTGGAGGCCATCACGAGTAGCACTCGACTGGTATTTCTGGCTACTCCCAACAATCCCTCTGGGAATTATATTCCAGAAGCGGAGTTGCGCAAGTTTATAAGTCGTGTTCCAGAAAACGTAATCGTGGTTTTGGATGAAGTGTATCGGCATTTTGCCGATGCTGAGGATTATTCTTCTGGACTCCCTTTCGTTTTAGGGGGAAAGAACATCATCGCCATCAATAGTTTTTCAAAAACATACGGCCTGGCCGGGTTGCGGGTCGGGTATTGCTACGCCCCCCTAGAGCTGAGTAATTATATGCGGAAAATTTGCAAGCCATTCTTGTTGTCTACCATGGCCTTAGAGGGTGCAATTGCAGCTCTGGAGGATGTGGACTTTGTTAACCGAACGGTAGCTTTGGTAAGAGCGGAAAGAAAATATGTGCTAAATGGACTAGATTCCTTAAAAATAAAATATTGGCCAACCCAAGGTAATTTTGTCTTGATAGATCCGCCGGTTCCTGATATGGAATTTGTCAGCTTTTTAGAGCAACGCGGTATCATGGTAAGGCCGGTAGGCAATTTTGGAGCTCCCGGTAAAGTGCGGATCTCTTTTGGAACCCGGGAAGCCAATACCGCATTATTGGAAGCCTTGACCGTATTGATGAAAACCGAAACCCTGAAAATTTAAGTAAAACTATTTAATCTATAGGTAGTGAAACAGCACTACTAGAAATATAAAAGCAAGAACTATGTCAACAGCTACAGCAGTAACAAATAAAAAATCGGAAGCAAAGGATTTCATGCCCATTAATGGAACGGATTACTTGGAACTTTACGTTAGTAATTCCAAGCAAGCGGCACACTATTACAAGACGGCATTCGGATTTGAATCTTTGGCCTATAAAGGATTGGAAACAGGAAGTAGGGATTTGGAATCCTATGTTGTCCAACAAGACAAAATTAGATTGGTATTGACCTCACCCTTAAAAAGTGGGACAGATGTAGGAAGGCATGTAGACAAACATGGTGATGGGGTAAAGGTAACCGCACTTTGGGTGGATGATGCAACTTACGCCTATGAAGAGGCTATGAAAAGAGGGGCCAAGAGTTACATGAAGCCTAAGGTGGAGGAGGATAATCACGGTAGGGTCGTACGTTCCGGTATCCACACCTATGGCGAGGTGGTTCATATATTTGTTGAACGAAAAGACTACAACGGAACATTTTTGCCGGGGTACAAAAAATGGGAATCTGATTACAAACCTTCTTCGACCGGTTTAAAATTCGTTGATCACATGGTAGGGAACGTTCATGAAGGGAAAATGAACTACTGGGTAGATTTTTATGAAAAAGTAATGGGCTTTACCCAAATTATGTCTTTTGATGATAAGGATATTTCAACCGAATTCACGGCGTTGATGAGTAAAGTGATGAGCAATGGAAATGGACGGATTAAATTCCCGATCAACGAACCTGCGGCCGGACTTAAAAAATCTCAGGTGGATGAATATTTGGAGTTTTACGAAGGAGAAGGAGTACAGCACATTGCCGTAGCTACGGATGATATCGTTAAAACCGTATCTGACCTAAAAAGCAGGGGTGTGGAGTTCCTAAATGTTCCTACCACCTATTACGATGTTTTAACGGATAGGGTAGGGGAAATTGACGAGGATATTGCTTCATTACGCAAACTGGGCATTTTAGTGGATCGTGATGATGAAGGTTACCTATTACAGATTTTCACCAAAACGGTACAGGCAAGGCCCACGATGTTTTTTGAAATTATTCAGCGAAAAGGAGCCACATCTTTCGGCAAAGGAAATTTCAAGGCATTATTCGAAGCTATAGAGCGCGAGCAAGAGCTTAGGGGAACTTTATAAGTTCTCAACAGGCTAAGAAATTGATTAGGAATAAAGTATTTTTAAAGTAAGGATTGTTGAACAGTAAAAACCAGCACGATGCCCATTTATCATAAACAAGGTAAAATACCGCCCAAACGGCACACCCAATTTCGGAAACCGAATGGCGAACTGTATGCGGAACAATTGTTCGGTACAATAGGGTTCGATGGTATGTCTTCGCTCTTGTACCACCATAATAGACCAACGATGGTCAAGGAGATTTTAAAAAGTACGGATGTTTCCCCAAAAATTGCGTTGGAGAAGAATATTCGTTCCTTGAAATTGGTAAGTTTTAATGCACCCCCAAAGGATGATTTTTTGGAGGCTCGCGAACCCCTATTGGTAAACAGCGATGTATATATTGGGGTGGCTGCCCCTAAAAAATCCCTAAAATCCTATTTTTATAAGAATACGGATGCTGATGAGATGCTGTTTATCCATAAAGGCACAGGTACCTTGCGCACAATTTTTGGGCAAATACCATTCGAGTATGGGGATTACCTCATTATTCCACGTGGCACTATTTATCAAATCGATTTTGATACGGAGGACAATCGTATTTTTTATGCAGAGTCTTTTTCCCCTATCTATACTCCAAAACGCTACCGGAACTGGTTTGGGCAATTATTGGAACATTCCCCGTTTTGTGAGCGTGATTATAAATTGCCCCAGAATCTGGAAACTTTTACGGATACCAAGGAGCACTTGATCAAAGTAAAAAAACAGGGAGTGCTCCATGAAATGATGTACGTAGGGCATCCCTTCGATGTTGTGGGCTGGGATGGGTATAATTTTCCCTATGGGTTCTCAATCCATAATTTTGAGCCCATTACGGGCCGTATTCATCAACCGCCACCGGTGCATCAGACCTTTGAGACTTCGGCCTTTGTAATTTGCTCGTTCTGCCCAAGGCTATATGATTACCACCCAAAATCCATTCCGGCGCCATATAACCATTCCAATATAGACTCTGATGAGGTTTTATATTATGTGGACGGGGATTTTATGAGCAGGAACGGGGTGCAACCGGGTAATATTTCCTTACACCCGGCCGGTATTCCACATGGCCCGCACCCTGGGGCTACGGAGCGTAGCATTGGTCAAAAAGGTTCTGAGGAATTGGCGGTTATGATCGATACGTTCAAACCCTTAATGGTGACGGAAAATGCACTAAAATTAGACGATGGCGATTATTATAAATCGTGGTTGGAAGGTAAATAATTGCGTTGCCCAATTATTTTTTACTGTCTTCCTGGGCGCTTTTAAGGGATAAAAATTTAAGCGAATAAAGTGACAAAACTAGAAACATGGGTGAACGTACCCGATAATTCCGACTTTTCAATATACAACCTTCCGTTTGGTATTTTTTCCATCCAAGACGGGGCGCCCAAAGCCGGTATGGCCATTGGCGACCAGATAATTGATTTGGCGGCTTTGTCTGATTTGGGTTTGTTGGAAGTAAACGGCTCCTATTTTAGGCAGGCCACGTTGAATGAGTTTATAAGATTGGGGAAGCAAATAACCAATAAGGTGCGGTTAACAGTACAGCACTTACTGGTCCAGCAACAATCTCCATTAAAAGAACATTCCCAAGTCTTTGTAGCCCAGAGCGATGCTACCATGCATTTACCAGTTCACATTGGGGATTATACAGACTTTTATTCCAGTATAGAGCATGCTACGAACGTTGGTAAAATGTTCAGGGATGCTGAAAATGCCTTATTGCCTAATTGGAAGCACCTTCCCGTAGGGTATCATGGTAGGGCGTCCTCTATCGTCGTAAGTGGCACCGCGGTACGTAGGCCTATGGGCCAAGTAATGCCGTCAGGTGCAGATAAGCCGGTTTTCCAAGCATCGGGTAGGTTGGATTTTGAACTTGAAATGGGCTTCGTTATCGGTAAGGATACCCAATTGGGGGAACGTATTTCAACAGCCAATGCCAATGAACATATTTTTGGTTTGGTCCTTTTCAATGACTGGTCTGCCAGGGATATCCAAAAATGGGAATATGTACCCCTTGGACCTTTTTTGGGGAAAAGTTTCGCCTCTTCCATGTCGCCCTGGATCGTTACCCTAGAAGCCTTGGAGCCTTTTAAGGTGGCAGGACCAAAGCAAGATCAAGTGCTGTCGTATCTGGAATACGAGGGGATACACAATTATGATATTCACTTGGAAGTGGGGATTCAACCAAAGGGTGCCGATGAGCAATTGGTGAGTACATCAAATTTTAAATACATGTACTGGAATATGATGCAGCAATTGGCACATCATACGGTTAATGGATGCAACGTACATGTTGGCGATGTTATGGCATCAGGGACCATCTCCGGCAAGGATGAATCTTCGTATGGCTCCATGTTGGAGATTTCCTGGGGCGGTAAAAAATCGGTTCAAATGAAGGACGGCAGCGAACGAAGGTTTTTGGAGGACCACGATACCGTGGTGATGAGTGGGCATGCAAAAAAAGATGGCATGCGCGTAGGTTTTGGTGCGGTTAAAGGAACCATCTTACCCAGTAACTAATTGAAAAATAAGCGCTTTAGAAAGAATAAAAAAATTTAATGAAAAAGCAAACGAACATCAGAACAATAGATCCCAATTCCATTCCACAACAAGAACTTCATGGCTATTTATTATCTGCCGTTGCACCAAGACCTATCTGTTTTGCGAGTACGATAGATAAGGATGGGAACATTAATTTGAGTCCGTTCAGCTATTTCAATCTATTCAGTGTAAACCCGCCCGTAATGGTTTTTTCACCTTCTAGAAGGGGTAGGGACAATACCACCAAACATACCTTGGACAACGTGCTGGAAGTAAAGGAAACCGTTATCAATATCGTAAATTATGATATGGTGGAGCAGATGTCGCTCTCCAGTACGGAATATGAACATGGAATCAACGAATTTCAAAAAGCCGGTTTTACCCAAGTTCCCAGTGACAAGGTGCAACCACCTCGCGTGGGGGAGGCGCCCGTTGCTTTTGAATGTGTGGTGGATCAAGTGATTTCTTTAGGGGATGAGGGTGGTGCTGGAAATCTGGTACTGGCAAAGGTGGTGCAGATTCATGTTAACGAAGCGTATTTGGATGCAGACGGAAATTTGGATACGCCCAAATTGGATTTGGTGGCCCGTATGGGAGGCAATTGGTATTGCCGCGCCCAAGGGGATGCACTATTCGAAATTCCAAAACCTATTCGCACAAAAGGTATCGGCGTAGATCAGTTGCCCGAAGAAGTGCGAAATAGCAAAGTTTTGACCGGTAATAATCTGGGACGGTTGGGGAATTTGGAAGAATTGCCAACGGCAGAATCCATAAGGCGTGTAGCGGAGCATCCAGAGGTACGCAACATAGTGGAGCACGCCCTTAACAAGTCTGAAATTCACAAGCTTGCACAAAAATGGTTGGAGAAGGGGAATACGGCAGACGCCCTTGCACTACTACATTTATAATATAGGAATTGGGTCTCGTCTTATAATTGATGTTGAACGATTCCAATATATGTTTCAAACTCTGCGCAAAAGTTCTTATAATTGGTTTTTAATCTTTCTAGGCGCTGCTATTTGGCGTTACTGAAATCGAATCACCGCTTTTAAAAATTCTTGGATTGTTTCAGAAGATCCCAACGGTATTCTTAAAAACCGCACGATGACCAGGAGTAATCCTATAAGGGTAGCTTGATGCTTGATCTTTCCAAATTTGAAGGCAAATAACAGAAATAAGGGTATATAAATCAGTTCTCCAGAAATGAATAAAATCATTGGGTTGAATTTCTCCGGTGGTAAAATTCCCCTCCAGAATACGATAAGTCCTCTTCCTAAAGCAGGCATCATCATGTAAAATGCACTTGCAATCAACCACCAAGAATGCGCAGCCAAATTTTTCCGATGGAGTATTCCCTTAATAACGGCATAGGCAAAAGCCAACATTAATATAAATTCTATGACCAGGGTGCCATAATAAAAGGATAGCGGGGGGCCAAGAATAGCCGTCTCCGCCTTTGCCGCAAGTTTTAAGGGCACATCCAGTAAGCTGAATCCGGTAAAGATTACACCGCCGGCCAAAAGAAATCCTAGTATGCCAATAGTTCTATGTTTTTGGATTTTGGATATGGAAATCAAATAGGGCTGGATAATAAGTAATAAATACCATGCGGTTACCAGCCAATAGTGAATATGGAATTCCCAAGTGGTCGTACTAAATTTCGGCCAGTAATACTTGTAAATACTTACTTGGATGAGCAAAAAAATTACAATCATCCAAAGATGCAGTCTTGAATATCTTTCCATTTCTAAAAAGTTATTTCGGGGAACTACTTGAGGTAAGGTACATAATAGTGAGCAATTACAATTAATTAAGACTTATTAAAGTTCGTAAAATCTATTTGTAACAGTTTAAGCCAATCGTTTTGCAATAGAATAGGGTTTAGGTACGCCCTTTGATCAACCCTATTTTTTTAGAATGTTCAATAGCTATGGTGCTCGACCGGAAGTAACAGGTTTCGATTCCCTGCAACGCTATGGATTTTAGTTTATCCACTATATGTTTTTTGGGTTTTGGGGAAACTTGCCTTAAATACACCGCTTTGATATTTTTATGGAATTCATTACATATTTGCTTGTAAATATCCGCATCCTTTTGTGAGTCATCGCCCAATAGGATATATTGGTTTTCTGGATAGAAGGCTATAATCTGTTCTATTTTGTTGAATTTATGGTCATGACTGCCCCCACCGCTTTTTAGGAAGTCTAAAATGCCCGTTTTAATATCCTTAAGTTTCAAAACGGCCTTGGGTAACTTTTGCAATATTGAAAATTGGATAATGAAATAGTACAGGTTCCACTCACTACTGGAAACAAAAAAAAATGAATTAGGACTTTCTTTATGGGTTTGGTTCTCTTCGAGCGCTTTATAGTGGGCTACGACATCATCAAAGGTTTTCCGCTGGTTTACATTACGGGTAAGGAGCACGTACAGTTTTTTCCAGATAGTACCACTGTGTGAAATTAAAAACGTATCATCGATATCAGATATGATGCTTATTCCCGTCTTGTAGGGTTTTCGCAATTCAGAGGTTTCTACAATACCAAACCGGTGGTTTTTGGGTTGGCAGGTAACGCTATAGCCATGCCAGCCTGGGGCAAGATCAAAATCATAGGGTAATCGAAACTCGAAAAATCCATTCGCGTTGGTCAAAGATGTTGCCGTTAGTGATTTAAATTCAAAGGTGACACGTATGTTTTCCATTGGATTTATGCTGAACATTTTCCATATCGAGAGAGTATGGTAGAGGCCATTTCGGTCTATTTTGTAATTGCCGGGACCCCATGATTCAAAGATATGCCCAGATACGACCAATTCTGTGTCGTTTGCATAGCCCCTATATAACTGTACGTCTAATTTCATTTTTTTGGTAAACGATAGGCTGGTAAAATACTTAATTTTGAAGAAACCGATTTGTTCGTATGGGAAATAAAATACTATTGGTCATAAATCCCATTGCCGGGGGTACGGATAAGGAGCATGTAAAAAAGGCGGTCTATAAAAAGGCTTCTGAACTGCAATCTGAGGTCCAGGTATTTGAAACTTCCGGAAAGGAGGACGGGACGGCCATACGCTCATTAACGGATCAAAATCAATTTTCCAGGGTCTTGGTTGCCGGTGGAGATGGTACTATTCGTGAAATAGCCGATGCGATTAAGAACAATAATCTATTACTAGGAATTCTTCCCTGTGGCTCTGCGAACGGGTTGGCCCTAAACTTAGGAATACCCGATACCCTGGAGGGCCAATTGGAGATTGCCTTTGGGACGGATTACATTATGATGGATATGCTGGAAATTAATGGCCATACCTGCTTGCATATTGCAGACCTTGGTGTAAACGCTGCCTTGATCAAAAATTACGAGGCCTCTGATATTAGGGGAAAACTGGGGTATCTGTTACAGACCATCCCTACCTTGGCCACGAGTAATTATCCCTTTCAGGTTACGGTAAAGGCCAATGGTGAAGAGGTTGCGGGCAGTGCCATATTGGTAGCTATTGCCAATGCCCAAAAATTTGGTACCGGAGCCAATATAAATCCCACCGGTGAAATGAACGACGGCGCGTTTGAAGTACTCCTGTTCAAGAATTTTGACATCCCAGAAATAATAAAAACTTTTTACGGAACCGTTTCCCATAATCCGGAATTTGTTACGGTCCTTAAAACTACAGCGGCCGTTATACGTACGGAGCTGGAAATTCCTTTTCAGGTTGATGGGGAATATATGGGAGCGAAGACGACCCTAAAAGCCACAATGCAAGCTGAAAAACTAAAGGTTTTGGCACAAATCCGATAGGGAAAAAATTAGGAACAGCTAATAAAGCCTACGGGCAATACCTAAATTACCTTGCTTTAAAAGGAGTATGTGCTTTGGATGCTTATGTTAGCCTGCTTTATTATAGGCTTCCTGCAACCAAGCTTTTAATTCGGCATCGATTTGGGCTACATCGGTCAATTGAACCCTATGCGTGCACATGGTCCCGAACGGACCTGAATCCAGTAAGCGACTCGTGGTAGGGGTGTCCTTCAGTTTTAAACCGAGGTCTATCCTTGTTTTGGTGGCGGGCTTGATTAAGGCAAACTGGGTCTTTCGTATAATACTTACCGTAGTTTTCTTAGGTGCAATTTTTACATCCTTTCCAAAAGAATTAACCGTGGCTAAGAGTGCCTCGTAAATAGGTTTTAATTGCTCCTTTCCTTGGTATTGTTGGGCAACCAAGTCTGTCGCAGTTACTTTTTCTTCTTTCGAAAGCGTAACGATGGTGTTGGCAAAGCCATGGGTAACCTGATGCTCTTTTTTCAGAAAATTGACTGCTTCAGAATGTTTTGCAAAGGATTTGGTGGCAAGAAGGGCTTTCCATTGTTCTAGGGACTTGCCCGTTTTTTCGGGCATATTATCAATCATTTTTTGAAGAAATGGGTCCATAAGATTCGGCTTTTAGCTTGGTAATGGTTCTCTTGTAAGGTATTTCATTTAAATATACTACAAATTCATCTTAGTTATATAGTTAATAGACAGCTATTTAAGGGTTTAATTTTAGTTCTTAGGCACCATTTTAAAAATAGGAACACTTTCTTCTGATTGGATTTGAAATAAGAAACCTTAATCACTGTTGGATTTTTAGTTTTCTTCTAAGGTCACAAAAAGTTGTGATTTTATTTTCCATTCTCCTGATGCTTTGGTCCACATGGCAGCATAATTTCCACCAACTACGGCTTCAGCACCTTGGTCTGGGTCATATCCTTTCCAACTTCCGTGCTCCCAGGCCAAACCTTTTTTAGCGTTGGCAAGAATATCGGTTGTGGTGCGTACCCAATACATTTTACTCGTACCAGCTTCCAAAATATAGTTTTTTAAAGCATTTTTACTGGTTAAAAGCGTTCCATTACCTGTCGTTGTCAAGGCATCAGCGGTTAAAAAAGAAAGCACTTTATCAGTGTCATAGGCTTTTAGGGCTTGGTTTGAAGCAGTTCTCAACATCAGGATTTGCTCCTTGTCGGCTTGTGCCCTTAGAATTGAGGCAGTAAGTAAAAGTGTTAGAATGTAAATGGGTATGTTTCGTATTTCTTTCATAAGTGCTTGATTCATGCTAGTTGAACAGTATGATGGTTTATCAGTACATTAAGTAAGTACATCGCTAAATTCCAGTCTTTACAAGTCTGTGTTTTTTTAAAAATCAGCGTAGCGGGAGCTTTCTCAATGCCAGACTAGATTGGAGCACTCAACTAAATATCGTCATTTTTAATCTAAATAATTCCCCGATGGCTCTGCCAGGGGGTTTCCGAACTTACCTCCCCTTGGGGGAGGTCGGAATTGCCTTTTTGCAATTTCGGGTGGGGTAAAATACAAAATTTCGGTTTTTGGCCCTTTTTGGCCAAAATGAAACTGGCGAAATACTCCTGTGGCTTGCCTCGGGGATAGTCAGTTTCAAGAAATTTTTTATTCGTACCCGCCATTAATTTTCCAATTGTTTCAGCTTATCGATGGCCCCTTGATTATCAGGGTCCAATGCCAAAGATTTCTTGTAATTTAAAATCGCATTTTTTTTATCGTTAGTATAGAAGTAGGCCAGGGCTAAGCTATCGTATAAATTTGCTGATTTTGGGTAGAGGTGTACGGCCAACAAAAAGACATTGATTCCTTGCTCCATCTTTCCGGCATTAAAGGATAACCGAAGCCCGAGGTTGTTCAACATTCCTTCTTCAAGGCTTAGGTTTGGGTATTTCGCCACGGTTCTCTTGTATAATGCAATTAAATCGGTAAACTGTTGGGCTAATGCTAGATCCTGAAAATCCTTAAAATCAAACGCTGGCGAACCTGATTTTTTCATTTTTTTGGAAACCAAGGTTTCAGAAAAGCCATTTTCAGCGGGACTATTTTCTACGAATTCTTTGGCCTGTCTATCATTTTTTAAGGTGGCATTCAAAAAATGTAGGGTATGTTGGGAAAGTAGGTTGTAGGAGGCCATAATTTTGGCATCCGGTTTATCCTGTCTTTTGTCCCGATAGCTAAAGAGCACACCAATAGTGCTAAAATAAGAGTGGGTAAGGTCGTGGAATCTATACCTGTAGGCATTGCTATAGTTTAAGGAGTCGTACAGCTGAAATTCATGATTTAAGGCTGCAGGTATGTTTTCAGTGATAAGTACCTCTTCTGGAATTTCTTTTTGTGCAAAATGGATGTAGGGAAGGGTAAAGCGCTCCAAATTAAAGTAAGGTGAATTTTCCAATACGGGGTAATTATACCTCTCGGCCCCGTCCAAACTCACCAAGGCACGTATATTTTTATTTTTCATGACCGTAATTGCATTGGAAAGTCCGCCAAAGCTAAAGCCCATGAGGGCTATGTTATAAGTGTCAATAACCTTGTATTTATACATTTCCTTTAAAAGGAATTCTACATCCCTGGATTGTGTTTCCATATCCTTTGTAGTGCCTCCTTCCAACCATCTGGTGTGGGTTCCTCGCGACGGACTTGAAAGCACTATGAAGCCATTACTGGCCAAATATTCGAACAAGGCAAAATTTTCTATGGACGAACCTTGATAGCTTGGGGCATAAACTATAAGCGGAAATTTTCCTTCTAAAAAATCGGCATTGTAGCGCGCATTTACTTTTTCGGATAAATGGACTCTATTTTGCGGGGTGTCGCCTAAGTTTGGAAACCAATCTAACAGTAACTCATTGGGTAATTTTTCCGATTCCTCCTCCTCTTTTAAAATCTCGAGATAATCCAATACCGTCAATTGAGTGTTAATGCTACTTTCTCTAGGGACCGGATACCATAGGCTTATAGGGATTGGTCGCGGTATGTATTGATTATCAAAGTTATTTTCAATCTTATAAAGCCTTGTGCTGTCTACCGCAGTATAATGGCTAAAACCTACACCGTATGGCCCGTAACGTAAATTTATTTCCTCGAGTGAGGTTTGCCCTTGCAGTGCATATCCTTGAAGCACGAAAAAAGTTGTTAGAAGGAGTATTCGCATAATACTAAGGTAAAGGATTAAAGCTACACAATTATTTTTTGCGGTTTTTATGAACGGCCCGTGCTTCATTGACTACTTTACCAATGGCTTCCCTTATTTACAGTAAAGTTTAGGGTAAAAGAGCTGCCTCCTTGCGTTTTTATCGGCATCAACAATTGGAAGATAACTTTTGAACCATCAGGGCTTTATCCAAAACGGGAAATGCTACAAGTCAGCATGTAACAAGCCGCGCAAAAGTGCTCCTAGCAATCCTTTCTTTTAAACAACTTCATGCCAAAAATGGGTCTGGATTGTTTAAAGGAAAAATTCTAAAAAGTAATGTAGTAATAGACGAACCATGTTTTGGGTAAAATTCCATGGAGAAATTATTCTTTACTTTTAAATGGGATAAAAAAGTGTTTTTAATTCATGAGTAGTGCACAACAAACCAAGAAGAAAATTAAAACAGGAGGGGATACAGGTATCATGGGTTCTGCATGGCGTTGGTTTCAGAAAGCCACTATATTGATTATATTCTCCTTAGTTGTAAATCATTTAGCAACTCCTGATAGTTTTCCGGGTAATGCATCGTATAGATTCCCCGTAGAAGGTTTTCTGTCAACTATACTTTTATGTATCCTTATTGCAATCATAGCGGAAGTAAATTTTAGATATTACAGGAAAACGCATTTCTCCAAGAAAGTAGAAATTACCAGTATAGCATGGTTTATGCTGTCTACCCTGGGTTTTATTACCCTAATGTATATTCCTTTAGGCATTGTCTTAAACCTAATTGCAGGTGGTGATACCGAATTCTATTATTTATTAATTGGCTTGTTGCTTACCTTATTGGTAAGTTTTATCCTCATAGGTCTATCCTATATGCAAGACTTATACAATTTATATAAGTTGTCCGTAAAAGATGCCGAAATCACGATTGAAAGCGGCGCGAAACTAACGAAGCTTACCTATGAACATATTGCTTGCTTTTATATCGAAAACAAAATTGTGTATACGGTTAAACAGGATGGTACAAGCATTAACACAGATTTTACGCTGAACGAGCTTGAAGAAAGAATAAATGATCAATTATTTTTTAGGGCCACTCGGCAAATTATCATTCATAGAGATGCGGTAGACCAAATTGAAAAAATTGAAAATGGCAAATTGCGTATTCGGTTAAAAGCAACCATTGAAAATGATTCCATTCCGGAAATTAGGATAAGTCGTTACAAGCGAAAAGAGTTTTTAAACTGGTTTCAATAAAAGCTTCCAGTACTACCGACTATTCAGATATAAATTTACTACCATTCAGTAAAAAAGCCTTTTTTTAAGGGGGTTTAGGGCCATTTAGGTCCTTATTTCGTAGCGAATTCTAAATCAACGACCGATGAATAAAATCACGCTACGTCAATTATTAGTTCCAATTAGTACCACCGCAATTATCTTCTTTTTGTGGTTTGGTCCCATTCAAATTCCGTACATCACAAATTGTATCATTGCGCTACTTATAATCATAGCGAATACTATAGAATACAAAGGAAAACCATTTTCAGCACTTGGATTTAAGCGTGAAAAATTCACGTTTAAAAATATCTTCGTGCGTGCTCCATTGCTTGCAGTAGGGCTCTTTGCTTTTTATGTCTTTGTATTGGTTCCGGGAATTACAAAACTCACAGGAACTCCAATAGATTATTCAAGTTTTGAACCACTGGAAGGAAATCTCTCTGCCTGCTTAATTGCTTTGGTAGTGGTGTGGGCTACCGCGGGTTTTGGGGAGGAAATTATCTTTCGCGGGTATTTCATGAGGCAATTGGTAAAATTCTTTGGGGAAAGTAAAGTCAGTATTACCCTTAATATTGTATTGCTTGCTTGTTTTTTTGGCTTTTTGCACAGTTATCAAGGAATAACAGGGCAAATTGTTGCCGGAAGCGTGGGAGCGCTCTTAGCCCTACTATTCTACTTGCGTAAATACGATTTGTGGTTCGTTATTGCCGTACACGGTTTTTTTGATACCCTTGCCTTAATTTGTGTTTACTATGGTTTGGCCTAACCCTGGCCAAAAGCAACACGTCCAACTTAAAATCACCGATTAAAAGCTGCTTTTTTTGAACAACAATTTTCTGTAAATAGTCTTCTAATGGGGGATTTTCAGGACTTAAAAGTGGTTTTTGACCACCCGTTTCCAGCTTCTACGAAGTATCGAAATTTCGTTTTACCTCTGGGCCGAGAATAGAAAAACTTTTTAAGAGACTTGAATTGATGGATTTTGTAAGGCAAGTACTTGTGCAACGGTTACCATTGTTGTGCGTTCGTTTTTTACATAGAACTATTAAATTCTTTCTTTTAGCTTTCTATATCCGTCGTTAGGCAAGCTGTCAACTTTTTTAATCTTATGGCCAAAAGGTTGGGCTTTTATCATAAAATAATTTTTCCCGGAATCTAGTTTTAATTTCCGTTTTGAAGTAAAATATTTAACATCTAAATGTTCTAAAACCAGTTGATTTTCACCAATTGGAGCCACTACTCTTAAATACTCATTTAATTTTAACTCACCTACATTTTCATTGTTTAACCTTAAATCAATTGTTCCAGTAATCGAGAACAAAAATTCATGAGAGTAGTTAAAGAATATAGCTTGACACGTATCAATTTTTGTCTCATTTTCAGACAAATCATAATCTGATGAATTTATTCTTGAAACTGAAGAACATGAAGCCAAGATAAAAACAAAACCTAAAAGAATAATTGAATAAATATTAGGTTTTGTGTTTAATTGTAAGGGATTTTGGTAATTTATTTCCATTATTCTTAATTCAATTATATGATTTCTGTTTCAATTGGCATCTTGATCTTAAAATTAACGCCAAAGTAAAGGATTCTTAGGAAAAGCTGTTAGCGAGGTTCCTGCTCAGCGAACGCATAACGCAGGGCAATTTTCACAGAACGTAGAGAGGGGTATTGTACCTAGATTTCCCTATCCCCATATCAATGAACATTAAGAATAAACCTGCTTTGGTAATAACACTTAAAAATGTTCTCTAAACAGCTTTTCACGGCTTCTATAGCGCATTAAAATTTGACTTATAACTTCTGAGCCGACAAGAAAAAAGTTCCCTAAAGGGACTAATATTCATCTATTATTTGACCGTTTGGGGGCTTGTTGCGAACGATAAGATCGGGCACGTGCCGCAGGGTTTTCAAATATCGGAAATCTTTCATTTTTTCGTTTCACTGTCAGGTAATTCAAGTGAGGCATGTCGTATATCGTTTATTATGCGGCGTTCTGAAGATTTGGCGATGTTCTTCAACACCTTGCAACAAGACATTTGCGAACAGCTACTCAGACGGCAGGGCTAGGTGTCGGTCAAAGTATTCGATTATCTTGCCAAACAGGTAGCGATCGTAATTCCGCTCGCGGCTCCATCCATGCGTCGCACCCGGTGCAAACGCAAAGTCGAAGTCCTTGCCCTGTTTGATCAATTCTTCGGCTAAAACGGCCGTCGTTTTGAACGGTACCACATGGTCCTGCATGCCGTGGATGAACAAGAGTTTATCCTCCAGATTCGCTGCATAGTTGAGCGCTTTCCGTTCGAAAATCTCCGGGTGTGTCTGCGGGCTACGAACAATGGCAACGTCGTCCGTGCCAAAAAACATCGGATCAACAGCCGCTGCTGCGGCAACACCCACCTGGAATAAGCCCGGCTTCATCAACAGCGAATAAACGGAAAGCGTACCACCGTAACTGCTGCCCCAGATGCCGATGCGATTGGGGTCGACATAATCCAGTGACTCCATGTAGGCTACGGCACTTGCATAATCCTCAATATCCTCGCCGGCAAAGCCCAGCAGGAACTCTTCACGGAATTCCCGGCCATAACCGTTGCTACCACGTGAATCCACCTGCACGATAATATATCCCTTCTTGGCCAACAGATGCTGTACAAGGCTGTAGTTACCGGCCCAGCGGTTCCGCGCTGTATTCGAATACACGGGTCCAAACAGCACTGGATACTTCGTGCCGGGCTGCATGTTGGTAGGTTTCAAAATCCGGGCATGCAGCGTGTAGTCATCTATAAGACTGGGGAAGCTCACGTATTCCGCGGCCGCCCAAGTGCGCTCAGTGAAGGCGGGCAAGGGCGAATGGGTCACGCGCGTGGCGTCACCACCCTCGCTGCTGACCACGTAAAGCTCGGGCGGTGAGGTGTCATTGCTGTGCATGAACACCAAGTGCCGGCCATCCGGTGAAGGGTAGCCATCGTTCCGGCCAGAAAGACGCGTCACCTGCTCGGGATCGCCACCGGTACATTTTCAAGCGATACACGTGCTGTTCGTACGGGTTGACACCGTTGCCCTCATAAAACAGTACATCACCAGCAATACGTGGTGCGGACAGCACATCGTAGGACGGATCCGTCAGGAGCTGCGGACGATCCCTAGACGGTGAGGCATCGATGGTGTAAAGACCATAGCGATCACCCATATCGCTTAAGAAAATGACCTTCTTCCCATCTGGATGCCAGGTAGAACCAAACAATGTGTACATGCGGCTCTCTCGAACACCTCGCCATATCTGACGCAGTTGGCTTTCGCCGGGTGCAACGACGAACAATTTACGATCAACCGCCGTGTCCGATGCGGTATCAACCAGCAGCGCTCCGCTCGGTGACCAGTTGAAGTCGATGATTTGGTGGGCGTGCGGGTCTGGCAAATCTAAGTATATACTATTGCCGCTTTCTACATCGAGCAGGCCAACCCTGCGAATCTCGTTCGGATCGCCCGGGTAACTTCGTCGTACCTCGTTGGGGCTGGTTTCGGTTGCAAGGTAATCTGGGAACGGCACCTTGCGCATCTCGCGTCGGTCAACGACGTGAAACACGATTGTCTTGCCATCCGGGGACCACTTATACGTTGGCCCACTCCAGATGCCTGGCCCAATTTCACGCTCTAGTCGGCTATAGCGCCCCTTCGGTAGGCTCGAGAGGCTTGCGATACCGATCTCGGTAAGCTGGCGATTCTGTTTTGATGGGAAGTCGGCAAGCCACAGGTCACCGTTCCGTATATACGCCGCTTGTTTGCCGCTTGGCGATATCGACAGGTTTTGTGCACCTGCCTCGACGGGCATAAACTGGAGGTCGTCTCCTTGGCTCAGCGATGTTTGCCATAAGTTGTTACCGCGCAGGCTAACGATCGTGTTCGTGTCGGTCCAGACAATATCGCGTACTGACGCCGATGCTGTATCGGAACTGATGCGCACTTCCTTCCCATCGCTTGTGAATACCCAGAGGCCACGCCCAGGATTTCCTGATTCGCTCCAGGAAAAGGCGAAGTGCTCGCTGTTCGGTGCCCACGCGGGTGGGGACGGGGTTGTTCCCGTCAGTTTTGGCGTTGCGAACAGGTCATCAAGCGTGAGCTCACCTTTCTGTGCGGTTACTGTAACGGGCATCGCCATCAGCAAGCCTACCACTACCCATAAGTGGCGAAAAAAGTTCTTTTGCATGTTTTTGGTTTAGTAACTGTCAAATAAAATAATATTATACTACTCAAATAGCGTTCTCGCCATTAGCGAGTACCGTTTTTGAAGCTCTTCAACGTCGATTTTTTTGTTTTTCTCATCATCTCTTCCATGACGTTTAACGTTTTTGTATATGGCTCGTAGCGTGTAAATTAGCTGTAATTTTTCGGTTAAGCGCGAGCCGCATTTTTTAATTTTCTTAGTATCTTTTCTTTTCAACAAGCCAAATTAAAAAATTTGGCGGACTAGCAAATATGCGTTAACTTCGATTAAACAACGTATTAGCTATAGAGCTATATACGGCTTGTGCACTGGCCTTTTCAGATGTATTCTTTTACACTTTCCAGTATCTCTTTTTCGAAAACTGATAGATTTAAATTTTGAACATTTAACTCAGTAATCTTTTGTAATAAATCATCTAAATTCTCCGCATCGTTTAAAAAGTATTGAAGCTTTTTAGATATTTGTAATGGCAAACCATATTCCTCGAGTATATTATAATTATGATTTGTAAATAAACTTTCTAATTGAGTTGCAAAAAATGAATAATCAATTTGCTCTAATCCTTCTTTTTCAAACACCTCGTTTGCTATTGACTGTAAATTTTTAAGGTATATAGGAAAATGATATTGAGGCCAATATTTGAGAAAGTTTATTTCTGATTCAATTGCTTTATTTATCTCATCTTTATTTGTCTTGTCTCCAACGGATAGTGCTAATAGAGTTTTTACATCACGATACCTCATTACCTGATATATCTTAAAAGTCAACTGTTTGTATGATTTTATAAATGCTCTTGAATTTGATGGGGCAATAAAATATTCCCAAATTAGATAGCAAACAGCCTCAAGTTGTTTATAATCAGGATAATTCCATCGTAATTTTTGTTGGTATTCTAAAATTACATTTGCAAGATTGTTTTGATAATTAGGTTCAATATTAGAATTACTTTTTAAAGTTTCAATAGACAATTCAGAATTTTCTATTATACCATTAACTATCCCTCTTGATTTTTTATTTAAGTCCTTATCATCTAATTGTAATAACAATCTATCAGGAGTGTTTTCTCCTTGAGTAAATAAGGGAAAATCTACTAAAGGAAGTTCCTCAATTGGCGCATCGTGAAATAAATATACATCACCTATAAAATGTTCGAACATTCTACCAGAACGACCACAAATATTGTTGTAAGTAAAAAAGTCAAATTTATTTTGTGCGACTTTATTGTCATATATAATAACGTTTTTTGCTTTAGTATTCACACCTTCGATAATTGTGCTTGTACATAAGAGGACATTCAGTTCATCATTATTAAATTTATCCAAAATAATTTGTGAAAGCGAGCGAGGTAATCTACCGTGATGTACTCCAATTCCATATTCTAAATAATCAGCTAAATACCACTCTGAATGAAATTCATCTCGAATCCATTTTGATAAAGTCTCAACTTTAGTATTTTTATTGTAGATTTTACTTGTAAATAGTGCTTTAGCTAAATCGTTAATACTTCTCGGAGATTTACAATATATAAGTGTTTGACCATTTAATTTTGAACAGAGGTCAATTAGTTTGTTAATTGGATTTCCTTCAAAATTTACTTTTATTCTACGATTGATAACAGTTTTATAATCTGTTCTTATATAACGGTAAGTTATTTCAGCGGGAAAGTAACTATTATTTATATTTTCAATATTTGGACCTAATAGATAGAATTGAGCTCCCTTTTTTAATAGCTTATAAAAGGCTTGATTTAATGCAATCGTTCTGTTTAAATCTGATGTGGTAAAATTTATTTTATAGAACTCGTCAATTACAAAAAAATCAATGTTAATATCATCAGGCACTATTTCTAAAACTCTTTCCTGTGTTAAAACAAAAATGTTCTTTTGGACAAGGGATTGACTACTGTGTGTGATAACTTTATAGCTGTCTCGGAATTTTGATAACCTTTTTCTTGTCTCATCAATCAATGCAATAGTTGGAACAACTATTACTATATTTTGATATTTTTCAATTGCAATTACAGCATCAATTACAAGACTTTTCCCAAAGCTTGTCGGTGCGCTTAAAATAACATTTTCGCCGTTCAGCAATGAATAATAAATTTGAGCTTGTATCTTGTGAAAGACAATGTTTTCTATTTTTTTTCCTTCAGGTCTATGAAATTCATAGGCGAGTAAATCTTCCAAAGAAAGTTCTTCGGGATTCAAGTAAGGAAAAAGACCCAATTCACGTGCTAAATCATTTATTATGGTGCTCGTAAATTTGAATTTATATTTGAAATTTAATGCAAATAAGATTAAATCATTGGCTTGATGGTTCTGTTTATTGTAATAAAAGGTAATAGACTTTGCTATGTTAAATTCTTGACTACCAAAGTCGTCAACAGTTTCTATAACTCTAATTAGTTCTGGGATTTCTATAAGTTCTGCCATACATTTAATCTTTCATCAAGTGAAGTTGTTAACTCTAATTTTTCTTTCATTGGTAGTAAAAACAAATGTATTTTTAAGTCAATATCTCCAAGTTTTTCTTTAAAAGAATCAAAAATAGATTCCAATTCGGGCTTTATTTTTTCAATATAATCATCCGTAAACGTAGTTATATCTTTTGTCGTCTTGGAATTATATGTCAGGAGAACTGGAACACAGATTGAAGTAAATATTTCATCTAATGATGTATAAGGGTCTATTAATTTTTTCAACTTTTCTTTTAGGGGGAAGTTTTCGTCGATTTTGTTGGTTATAGCTATAAACTCGTTCCTTAAATAATTTTTATCCAAATGGTCTTTAATCTCAGGAACAACATCTCGTATTGCACCCGAAATTTCACTGTAAAATTTAACTTCTCCCAACCAAAGTTCTAAATTATTATCTACTTCTAAAACGTGAACTGCATCGAATCCTTTGACCGTTTCATTTGGTCCATCTTTAAAATGAATTTTGCTAATTGCTGGAGTTGTATTATAGCATTCTTTAATTATACTATGAAGAATAAGTTCTCCGAATTCTCCTCGCCTTAAATGGTATTTTTGGTAAATTAATTTTGCCGCTTTCTTTAATTTATTAGTTGCATCTAAATAGTTTAAATTTTGATACTCTGAAAATTTGAGTGCAAAGTCCAATAAATGCTTATCAAATAAAAATTCAGAAAATTGTTTGTGTCTCCACTCGCCCGATTCAAACCCACAACATAAACCTGTCATACCAGTTGGTATTTCATTTTTGTGATAAAGTAATTTTAAAAATTGTAGATTCATTAATTAGTTAGTTTTTGGCTTATGCACAACTTGTTTATATAGATGTATTTTACAGCGATATACCTTTTTTAGGTGGAACTAAGATAGCGGATTTTTTTTCCCATACCCCAGGCACAAGCTACTTGTATTAAAGTTTATGCTGTGGGAATTTATGGGGCAGCTTTGAGTGACTTGAACTTCTTTTTCGTTTAGAGCGCCATGGTTCAATCTTAATCACTTAATTAATAAGACCTTGTAGCAAGTACGATTGCAGTTCTTTTTATATCCGTTTCGCCTCAAGGTGTTCGATTGCCGCGATTATTTTTTCGGCTTTTTGGTCGTCCGTTGCCACGGTACCAATTTCGCTTAGGATACTGGTCTGTTCCAAGCGATCCAATTGTTCAAAAATGTGCAACACCTGCGCATCTCTAAAACAGTCCAAAATTTCAGTACCATCATTTTTTTGGGCCGGGTTTTCTAAATAGAGGGTTACGGTCACCGTATCCCCTCCGGTTTTCTGAATGGCGTTCCTTATTGCTGAATTTATAGATATTTTTTTGTCAGAATTTTTAACGGGAGCTAGATTCTTATGCTTTATCTCAAATCCATCTATAGTTCCGGAGACTTTTAAATCTCCCCATTTCCCTTTTAGTTCTTTCGTATTTGGGATAATCAAATGGTAGGTCCAGGCCCCTTTGCCCGGAGTATAGTGAAGGGTCAATTTTTCATCTTTTATGATGTAGTTCATTCGGTTCTTGGCTCAAGTTTTAGGGGAACAATTCGTTTCATTTATTGGCTTTATTTTCAGCGACCGGCATTTCGTTTACATTGTAGGCAATGTCCGTAATCTTTAATTTTAACCAGGTCCATTTTCCACTTTCCAAGGTCCAGCTTGCTTCGCACTCCACCGGTATCCTTAGGCCATTCCGTTCCTCCGTTTTTGTTGCAATGACAATCCATTCGGTAGGTTTAGTTGCTTTTGAATCTTGGTAGCGCAAGGTTCTAAATTTTATGAAGTTTCCATTTTCATCAAAGTGGAATTCTCCCCACCCTTTTGTGCCGTTAACCTCCATCGTAGCTTTCGCGGAATTTTCGCTCTGCGGCTCCCACGTGATGTAGCTACTTAAAGCTGCGGATGGAAACCAGACGATTTCCGCCAAATAGCGCTGAAGGGTTGCTTCGTCTATTTTATCGCTGTTTTTGGCATCTGCCACCGCAACGAGCGAAACCAACTTTATGGTCATTGCTCCTTTCCCGTTCACGAATTTATCCCGGCCAACAACGCTAAATAATGATTTTACGGCAGTATCGATGCTCCAATTAAAAGCCGGTGGATTCAGCGTAAAGTACTGTTCCGCTTTTCCATCGTTCCAGTTTTCCTGCTCCGGACGTAATTTTAATTGTACCGCTTGCACCAAATGCACGTTGGAAACCGGACTATGCGTAAGCGCACCACTTGCAAAAAGCCATTTTTGTACCACGGGCGGCAATTTAGAAATGGCCTCTTCGTTTATTTGTTGATGTGATACCGGCCCTGCGTTTTGAAACAATTCCTTCCTTTCTTCAACAATCTTGTTCTTAAAACTAAGGTTCGCATACCCAATTACGACGGCGACTAAGATCAAAAGGTTTGCTAGGGTGCCAAATTTCGCATCGGCCCAAGCGTTGTAAATCAAAAACTGTGAAGTAATCAAGGCTAAAAATCCGCCCACCCACCAATAATTGGACTCGAAAAAGAATAAAAAAGCTGTAATCGCGAAAAGCATAAAGGCTGCCAAACAAACGATGCCATAAATTTTGGAAATAGGTTGGGAAAGCGCATTGAATTCAGCCATATTGAATGCTTTCAGAAACCCGAATAAATGAATGGTTCCGTGTAAGCCAAGTAGTAGGAGTAAGGCTATTCGCATTTTTATAAATGGATTTTTTGACTCAAATCAGATAATGAAAAGGCGCCCATTTCGTTGCAGGAACCATTTGGTTACTTACAAGTGCTACACGACCGTATCACTTTCAAGGTACCACTTTTTCGCCAAATTTTTTAAAGTATGCTAGCGCTACTATATTTCTTATGCTTTCAATTCGTCAATTGATTACGGCATTTATTTTGTCCCACAAGGCGTTGTCAAATCCGGAGACGGCAAACTTTGGGTTTGTTGGATTGGAGGGTTCCCCCTTACGTATTACTACCATTTTTTTACTCGGGATCACATAAATGCGTTGGTCTCCTGCACCCATTGCAGCATACATATCTTCAGGTGCATTTGGCACCAATGCGCCTTGATAAACCGTCTGCTCTGTAGGAATCATGTAGGTTGCTTTGCCGTTTAATCACCATAAATACCCATAGGAGCGATTCATCGTTTGTGAGGGGGTAACACTTGCATTAAAATGGAGGCATCTATTACTTGGTCTGCGTTCCATTCTCCCCTGTTTAATGCCAATAGCCCAAACCTTGGCATGCTTCGTGTACTGCTGTGGTAGATGGAAAAAATTGTACCGAAGTTCCAAAAGCCATCCATCCCTATTTTGCTTTCAACTTACTATTGAAATAGGTCTCAAAATCTTGGTTGCTGGATTGCGAAACCACATCGATCAATTTTTGAAAAACATTGCCGTAGGCCCATCGTGTACCGGCATCGGCTACATAAGTCAGATTTGGTTTTACGACCAACTGTTTGTTGTCATCGATTCCTGAAGTCATTGACAATAAATTTTGTACGGTAATCAAGTCTTCCTTCGCTAAAGGCGTGTCTGTCCATGCTGTCCCTAAATAATCAGAAGCTTTGGCATCAAGATCCACCAGGCCTTCCTGTTGGGCTATTCCGGTTGTGGAGGTTACCAAGGTTTTACCGGCGCTGTTCCACTCCCATGCTGTACTGGAATTGTTCCCGTCAAAATAGTCCTCCATTATAATTCTACCATTCACCAAAATCATAAACGATTTTGTGTTTGATTGCGTAAGGAAATCCCGTAAGGATTAATGGCATTTTGGTCCCAACCCAAACAAGAAGGGGATTGCGTTTCCCACGTGCTTGTAGTATTTGGCGGAAAATACATGGCTTCTGAAGGTATAGCCGGATCTTCGTCGTTATTTTTACTACAACCCAAAACCAATAAAAGAACTATGAATACCTGTGCTATATTTTTCATAATCAGGGTACTATGTAGTTTGTTTTACTAAATAATGTAGTGAACGAACAATTCCATTTAAAAATTGTGATGTCTTAAAATTTTCATTCTCTTTTATGTACTTCCAGTTCTATTTCAACCATAAACTCAGGAAGTGCCAGTCCCTTTACTTCGAGCCAGGTACCTGTCGGGAAATGGTTTTTGTAAATTTCAGCCCTATATCCCGATTTTTGGACCATTAGGGCCATGTCCGTAGTAAAAATATTTTCCACGACCACATCATCAAAGGTACAACCATAGTGGTTTAATATTTTTTCCAAGTCCGCATAGCAGTTTTTCATTTGTTGTTCCAAATCCCCAACGGCCGTAGGATTGCCTTCATCGTCCATACTCACTGCCCCAGAGATTTTAATACTGTTCCCGATCTTTACGGCGTGGGAATAGCCGTAGGCCTTTTCTATCTCAGGGCGTAAATTGAAAATACTCAGGTTTTTCTGCTGCAACGCGTACTTCTTTTTCAACCACTTTGGTTTCTTCTGTTCGTTTTTGTCCACAACTTTGGCCTACAAAAGCCAGCACCAAAAGTGCGATGTACAAAGTCAGTTGGTTGGTTGTTTTTTTCATAATCTATGTGGTTTAAGGCCTACATGGGTCGGTTTTCGGCTATCCCGTAAATTTTCATTTATGTTCTTGTGTTGGTAAAAATGAAACCCAACAATTGTATAAACCTAATCAAATCCGGTTTATCTTCTTAAAAATAAGGATATAGTTCCTAAGTTGGATGGTCACTGTTATCGATATCCTCCAATACTACAAAACCAATTAGAAAAACCTCCAAAAAAATTATCAATCTGGGAATAAATGGGCCTGTTAACTTTTTTTGAATAATTTTTTTCAGGATTAACGCCCCGTCATTCGCTATTGCCCATATTAGTGCCTATATTGGATAGGACAGAAAAAGGAACGTATGGCATTAAAAGTTGCAATAAGACATAAAACGAAGTATAGCTATGACCGGAGCATAAGCCTATCACCGCATATTTTTAGGTTGCGCCCGGCTCCGCACAGTAGAACGCCCATTGAGGCCTATTCCATTAAAATAAAACCGGAGAATCATTTTTTTAATTGGCAACAAGATCCTTTTGGTAATTATTTGGCGCGAATCGTTTTTCCGGAAAAAACCACGGAGCTTTCCGTGGATGTGGAGATCATCGCAGATTTAAAGACCATTAACCCCTTCGATTTTTTTGTGGAGGAATCCGTAGAAAATTATCCCTTTACCTATTCCCAAGACCTAAAAAAGGAATTGACCCCTTACTTGGAGGTGACCGAAAACGGTCCCTTGTTGCAGGAATTTATAAAGGGTATCGATAGGACCCCAAAACGGAGCATCGATTTCTTGATTGGCTTAAACAGCGGTTTGTACCAGTACCTCGATTATACCTTGCGGATGGAGCCGGGGGTACAGACCTGCGAGGAGACGCTGAAAAGCAAACTGGGATCCTGTAGGGATTTTGCTTGGTTGCTGGTACAGACCCTACGGCATCTGGGGCTGGCCGCCCGTTTTGTTTCCGGCTATTTGGTACAGTTGAAGTCCGACGAAAAATCCTTGGACGGCCCCTCGGGTCCCGAGGAGGATTTTACAGATTTGCATGCTTGGGCAGAGGTGTATTTGCCCGGTGCCGGTTGGATCGGTCTGGACGCTACGTCCGGACTCTTGGCTGGGGAAGGACACATCCCCTTGGCCTGTACGCCCTCTTACGAGAGTGCGGCGCCGGTTTCCGGTATGGCTGATTTTGCTGAGGTAAGCTTTGATTTCGAGAATTCCGTCACCCGTATTTTTGAATCGCCCCGCGTAACAAAACCCTATACGGAAACGCAATGGAACGCCATTTACGACCTCGGTTTTAAGGTGGAGGAGGAGCTGCAGCAAAACGATGTTCGCCTAACCATGGGCGGGGAACCCACTTTTGTTTCCATTGATGATATGGAAAGTGAGGAGTGGAATACCGCGGCGGACGGCGAGCATAAACGCGAATTGGCCAGTACGCTCTCGCAACGGCTGATGGAGGTTTTTGGTAAAGGCGGGGTGTTGCACCATGCCCAAGGAAAGTGGTATCCGGGCGAGCCTTTGCCCCGGTGGCTGATCGGTATCCATTGGCGCAAGGACGGTGCCCCCATTTGGAAGGATCCAAAACTATTGGCCTCCTTTTCAAAGGACTACACGCTCCCGGAAGCAATTACGGAGACGTTCTTAAAGACATTGGCCGCTAATTTGGGTTGTACCGATACGAGCATTATACCGGCCTTCGAGGATGCCTTTTACTTCTTATGGGAGGAAGGTAAGCTGCCGGTAGATATAGACCCCAAAAAATACAATAAGGACGATAGCCATCTGCGCCGTAAACTAGGCGATATCCTTGAGCAGGGTATTGGTAAGACAGTGGGCCATGTATTCCCATTGATAAAGAAAAACAACCAATGGCTCACAAATTCGTGGGAGTTTAGGGGCAAGCATTTACTACTTACTCCAGGGAATTCCCCCATCGGCCTTAGGCTTCCCTTGGAATCCTTGCCTAAAAATCCGGAGGTACCCTCAGAACCTACGGCAGAACCTGAATTATTCGAAAAAAAACCGGCATTGCCCGAGTACGGGGAGGCGCTTAAAAAGCGGAAATCCGCTAAAACAGAAACGTCTACCCCCAAAAAACAACCTTTTGTACGCACGGCCTTATGTGCCGAGGTACGTGAAAATAAATTGTTCCTTTACCTGCCGCCTTTGGACGGTGCCGAGGACTTCTTGGATTTAGTGGCTAGTATTGAGGCTACCGCCAAGGACTTACAAGTACCCGTAATTTTGGAAGGCTACGAACCGCCCCGTGATAATCGGCTGGAGGTACTGAAAGTTACCCCAGATCCCGGGGTCATTGAAGTAAACGTGCATCCGGCAAACAACTGGAAAGAATTGACCGAAAATACCCTTACCCTGTACGCCGAGGCAAAAAAAGCCCGTTTGGGTACGGAAAAGTTTATGCTGGATGGTAAGCACACCGGTACGGGAGGGGGAAACCACGTTACCTTGGGAGGCACGACTCCGGCCGATAGTCCCTTATTGCGTAATCCACAATTATTGCGTAGCCTGCTGACCTTCTGGCAGCACCATCCCGGCTTGTCCTATTTGTTTTCCGGGGCATTTATAGGTCCCACGAGCCAGGCACCGCGTGTCGATGAGGCCCGTTTGGAAAACCTGTATGAACTGGAAATCGCATTTTCCCAAATCCCAGAGGATAAAGAGGTGCCGTTTTGGTTGACAGACCGACTCTTTCGGCATTTGCTGACGGATATTACGGGGAACACCCACCGTGCAGAATTCTGTATCGATAAACTGTATTCCCCAGATTCAGCATCCGGTAGGTTGGGAATCCTGGAACTACGTGCTTTTGATATGCCACCCCATGCGCAAATGAGCCTTATGCAGATGCTATTGGTGCGCACCTTGGTCTCTTGGTTCTGGAAACAGCCCTATAAACATGACCTGGTACGCTGGGGTACGGAGCTGCACGATAAATTCTTGTTGGAGCAATATGTAAAAGAGGATATTAAGGATATCGTAGGGCAATTGAACGATGCGGGCTATCCATTTAAATTGGATTGGTTCGATCCGTTTTTTGAATTCCGTTTTCCGCTCTACGGCATGGTAGAAATCAATTCCATACAATTGGAATTGCGTATGGCCATAGAGCCATGGAACGTATTGGGAGAGGAAATGTCCGGCCGTGGAACGGCACGCTATGTGGACTCCTCCCTGGAACGGGTACAGGTAAAACTCACGAATTTTACCGAGGAACGCTATATACTAACCTGTAACGGCGTAAAAGTGGAATTGAGCGGTACGGGCACCAAAGGGGAATATGTCGCCGGAGTCCGTTTCAAAGCTTGGGAACCTTGGTCTGCACTGCACCCAACCATTGGTGTGGATACCCCATTGGTATTCGATATCGTGGATACTTGGAACAAAAAATCGATTGGGGGCTGTACTTATTTTGTGGCGCATCCCGGTGGACGTTCCTATGACAGCTATCCCGTAAATAGTTTGGAGGCCGAATCCAGGCGTATCAATCGGTTTTGGGATATAGGCCAGCCGCAAGCGGAAATACTACCGACAGAATTGGTCGCTACAACAAATTTTACAGGGCGGATGGTAGAACCTAAACAAGGTTCAAATACATTTGCATTCAAAGAGATACCGGTAAATCCAGAATATCCACATATTACAGATTTACGAAAGAAGTAATTAGAAGGAATGCCAACAACAAAAACAAGCTGGTTAAACGGCTATACCATACACGAAGGAAACGATGAGCTGTATTCCTTGAGCAAAGGGATCAAGCCCTATTGGAACAAGTTATTTTCAGGATTCGACAAACTTGGGGTTACCGGCCTAACGGCGCGCCAAAAAGATATCGACTGGTTATTGTCAGAGAACGGGGTTACCTACAATGTATATAACGACCCTAAAGGGATGCACCGGCCGTGGAGCTTAAATGTAGTGCCCTTTATGCTGCATCATGCCGAATGGGACAAGGTATCTGCCGGTATAAAACAACGGGCAGAATTGCTCAACTTGGTCTTAAAGGATATCTACGGGGAGCGCAGATTGATCAAGGACGGAATTATTCCGCATGAAGTAATTTATGGGCATCGTGGATTTTTACGGCAGTGTGCCGGGATTGAGCTGAACACGGAAAAATTCCTATCGATCTATGCCGCCGACTTATGTCGTGGTACGGACGGAAGGCTTTGGGTGGTCAACGATAGGGCAGAGGCACCTTCAGGTATGGGGTATGCCTTGGAGAACCGTTCCACGACAAGTAGAATCCTGCCCGATATGTACGCCAAAATGAATGTACGGCGGCTATCCGGTTTTTTTCAGGACCTACACCGGATGATGGTGGATGCCGCACCACGTAGCAAAGAGAATCCTACCATCGTCATCCTTACCCCAGGGTCGCACAACGAGACCTATTTTGAACATGCCTATATGGCTTCGTTCTTAGGATATCCTTTGGTGCAAGGGAATGATTTGGTCGTGCGCGATGGTTTTGTTTGGATGAAATCGTTACAGGGATTGAAGCTGATCGATGTTATTCTAAGGCGTGTAGACGATGCATTTACCGACCCCTTGGAATTGCGTGAGGATTCACATTTGGGCGTTGCCGGATTGTTGGATGTGGTACGAAGAAAAAATGTATCGGTGATTAACCCCGTGGGAAGTGGTGTGGTGGAAAATCCTGGATTGATACCCTTTATGCCCGCCATAGCCAAGTACTTTTTAAATGAAGATTTGATACTCCCACAGATTGCTTCGTGGTGGTGTGGGCAGGAAAAGGAGAAGAACTATGTGTTGCAAAATCTATCGCAACTGGTGGTGAAACGAATAGACCGGACCAATAGGGAGAGTATCTATTTCTGTGAGTTCCTATCCACTAAGGAACTTGATGCCTTAAAAAAAGTAATCGAGGAACGCCCCTACCGTTTTGTGGCCCAAGAACGTATCCATTTTTCAACGGCGCCCAACCTATCAGGGGCTGTTTTGGAACCCAGAAACGTTGTGGCCCGTTCTTTCTGTATTGGGGCGAAAGATGACTACACCGTAATGCCCGGCGGATTGGTACGGGTGGCCCCAGATCGAGAAACGATAAGGGTTTCCAATCAACGTGGGGGTACGAGCAAGGATTTTTGGATTTTGGAGGATGCCCCTGTCAAGGAGGATACGAACCGCCAATGGCATACCAAATCATCCGTAGCGATATCCGGATTGAACGATTTGCCCAGTCTAACTGCGGAAAATCTGTATTGGGCCGGCAGGTATGTGGGCCGTACCTTAGTCAATGCCCGTTTTATACGCATGGTTATGCGCCAAATGGCCATGGTGCAGAATAGAAATGAAAATCCTGATTCCGAAAAATTGAAAGTATTGTTCAAGGCAGTTACCCATTTAACCGGTACCTACCCAGGGTTTACAGAAAAATCAAAGGAGGGGACCTATGCCATGGACGATCCGCTAAACGAAATGCTTTCCATCATACTGGATAAGAATAGAATTGGTAGTCTGGCCCATACCCTTACCATGTTCAGTAATTCCTATTATTCGATCCGCAACCTTTGGTCTTCGGACATGTGGCGGGTTTTTGAGAACATCCAAAAATTATGGAGCACGCTCGTAGAAGGGGAGGACCGATCCATAAACCGCATCTTAAAAGTGCTCAACCAGTTAATTACCCGGTTGATCGCCTTTATGGGCCTTATCGAGGAGAGTATCATGGTACAGCAGGGCCTGTTGCTTTATTTTATAGGCTTACAACTAGAACAAAGCATGCTTACCATTACCAAATGTCGTGCCTTGTTGGGCATAAAATATGATGAGCAGGTAGAGTATGACCTACTGGAATATTTGCTCACAAGCCATGAGAGCCTAAATATTTACCGGTATAGCTATAGATCGTATATTCAATTAGAGCATGTACTGGATTTGGTGTTACTCGATTTGGACTATGCACGATCGCTGACCTTTATGGTAAATCGGCTACAAAAAGATATTGCCAGGTTGCCGCATTCGAGGCAAGACCATCAATTGAGCAATTATCAGAAATATGTTTTCGAGGCCTTTTCAAAATTAAGACTTGCTGAATCCTTGAAATTAGCGAAAACGAAATCCGATAAGGACTATGCCCGTGCGGAGTTGGATAAATTGATGGAAGAATTATCAGAATTGCTATACCAGACTTCACAGGCCATATCCAACACCTATTTTAACCATACCGATAAGCAAAACCAATTATTCACCCAGTCTTTTCCTATTTAAGGATGCTATTTACAGTAACCCATACCACAAAATATCAATACAATGCTCCTGTAAGTTATTGTCATAATATTGGAACCTTACGCCCGAGGGAATCAAAAGGTCAAGAATTGTTGGATTATAAGATTCAGATTGTCCCGGCCCCTACGGAGATTACCGAACGGGTCGATTATTTTGGAAACTACATCACCCGATTCTCCATACAAGCCGAGCATAAAGTGTTAAAGGTGACCACGAAGAGTAAGGTGTTGCGCGATTATGCCCAGTATCACGAATCCTTCCATAGCCCCGAATGCACCGCTATTACCATGAACGATGCATTGCAGCACTTTAGGGGGATGGACCCAGAGGTGCTCGAAGCCAAACAGTATTTATTGGAATCAATTTTTATACGTAAAACGGATAAAGCGATTAAAGCTTACGCGGCGTTATCGTTCCAAGATAACCGTTCGGTTTTTGAGGCGGCCTACGAATTGATGCAGCGCATTTATACCGATTTTGATTTCGATGCCGAATTTTCCACCATTTCCACCCCTATTGAAGAGGTGATGCAGGAAAAAAGAGGGGTCTGCCAAGATTTTGCACAGATAGCCATTGCCTGTATACGTTCGGTAGGTTTGCCGGCACGCTATATCAGCGGGTATATCGAGACGCTTCCACCCCCTGGAAAGCCTAAATTGGTAGGGGCCGATGCCTCGCATGCCTGGTTCTCCATTTTTATACCCGGTTTTGGTTGGGTAGATTTCGACCCTACCAACAATATGATTCCTAAAGATCAACATATTGTAGTGGGTTGGGGTAGGGATTATTACGATGTGCCGCCACTAAAAGGAGTGGTCTATGGTAGCGGTCAGAGTAAGTTGAGTGTTTCCGTAGATATTGCACAAGCGCCTTAATACCCTTTAAAGTCCTTGCGTAATACACAAACGCCTACTATGGCAGCGATTTTAATTTTTGGCAGACGAGTTCCATTTATTTTTTAGGACAACAACAAGGAACGAATCCTTATCCTATACTTTTAAAACCGGTACCCTAAATTTATCCCCCCTTTTCCTATGATTGTATAGTCCCGATCATTTTTGAAAAGATTGCGGCCTACACCCAAATCAAGCTCGACTACGAAGCCGCGAGAGGTCAAGAATTTGACACCAACCCCTATACCAAGGGCAAAATCTACGATATCCTCATCAGAGCCACCTACATAATAAAAAGAATCCGTTCCGGCGTCATAGATAGAAGTATAGGTGTAGTCCTGAACGGAATTCAGCATGCCAAATCCTTCGGCAAAGAAACCGGATGCAGGTTTTTTACCAAAGTATTGGCGGTAATAAGGCGAAACGAAATAGTTGATGGATAGGTCCTCATCGTCAAATGAAAATAAAACCTCTAGCCCAAGGCCAGATTCCTCATTGATCAGGTATTGATAATCCACTTCTATGGCACCTAGTACCAAGAAGAGGCCGTTTATTTTAAGCTCATTTTTATCGGTGAAATCGGCTGGGGGAGCGTCATTTTGCGAAAAAGTGAAAATGCAGAATAAGCAAAGACCAAATGTTGCAATTTTTTTAACCATAAGTTTAAAATTAGTGTAGATTTCAATTGACGGACCGTCCTTTTTCGTTTATTTCAAAAATGACCTTGCGCACCAGATTTATATCGGCGTGGTGCTTTTTGCCTTTCTTTCCAGTATCCGCAATAGTGGAATTCGATACCAAGTCAATGTATTCTGGATGGTTCAACGTAATGTAGGCCTCAAAGTCCTTGGTATTTCGAAAAAGATTGAATTTTCTGGATTCCCGATCATAGACCAAGCCTTTAAGCTTTCTCGAAGCAGCAGTAGCTATTGCTCCGCCCCAAAGCGCAGCAGCACTGCTGGTAAAATAGTCCTCAAAATAAATATATTTTGGACCTATATCCAGTGCTCTAACATGGTAATCTCCATCATCCTTCAATTGACCTTGATCTTCTTTGGCCATATTTTTTAGGATATCCTTCATGCGGAAGTATAAAAAACCATCATTAGAAAAGGCGAATGCCTTTTTTAAACGATCACCGGATGCCGCATCATAAAATCGGTAGGCAATGGAGTCACTTCCCATTTTCATGGTAAAGGCATTTGTTCCGTTAGTTGGTTTTGCCAGAATGATATCATCTAGTGTGGCATACATTCCCTGTGGGAAAGAATGGGCATTTGAAACGGCAATCAACTCTTGGGCATTACTGTGAAGGGTAGCTCCTAAAAGGGTTATTAGAATAATATTTTTCATGGTTTTAATTTTTTATTAGCATTAAATGGATAGTCGTAATCCTCCACCAATATTCAAGAAGGATAGGTTTTCCCTTGTGTCGCCCTCTAATTCTATTTCTGTGGTCGTGGCATTTTCTTTTACTGAGATTTTGTTCAATACACCCACGGTATACCCCAATTGAACTCCGGCATAAAGTGATTTTGAAAGGCGGTAATCATAGCCTAAATCCATGGCAGACCCAAAGGTGGCGCCTTTTATTTTTATGGATTCATCCCTGAAATTGGCAGAATTGCGGTAAGTTAGGTAGCCAAGGCCAAGACTGCCACTAAAGCTGTGCCTGGCATTGGGGAGTAGTACCCTAGAGAAATAGGTGGGCCCTATAAAACTAATTTTTACTCTGTCCTTGATATTTTCGCGCGAGGCACTGCCATCTGGATTAACTCCGTTCAGGTAAGTGGTGTAAATAGAATTAAACTGATTGAATTTTGCGCCAATTCCCCATTGTGGTTTAATGGAATAGGATAGTTCGGCACCAATAGTATAGCCCGATTTCATTTTTTGAACGTACTCCCTATCATCACCGGTAAGTTGGTCTGAAAGCGGGGCGGTACGGTAGGCAAAACCTACGTTAGGGGAAAACCTTAACCTGGAATCGGAAATAGATTCTTTGGTCTGTGCCGCTAAGGAGCCAGTCAACAGAAGCACCACTACGAAGTGTTTCATATTTTAAATTAGAATGTAAAGGTTTATTAAATGGCACTTGTAACCTTCTAAGGTTTAGTGCGGGATATAGGAAGTCAAAAACCCGTTACATATGAAACATTTTGTGATATAAATATATATCAAATTTCAATTCGGTGATCAAGTATTGAAAAATAAAATTTAGTAAATAGAAACATTCCTAACGCTTCACGCTAAGGAGGTAGTTGAATTTTCAAAAACGACTACTGCACGATGGTGGGCACACTATTTTTATAGCGGAATTTGAAGTATTCTGTAGAGGATATACTAAGGCAGAAAAGGAAAGTTTGGGCCCTATTTTAGGCATAGGCGCGCAAACGGATTGGATCATTTGTATTTTAAAGCATAGACAGATTCAGAAAAAATTATCTTGAAAGTATAGTTCTTAAGTATTTTTTCTTTTCAAATTTAATTTCTTCCGGTTCGGTTTCTTATTTTTAATAAATACAAAAAATGAGTGTATTTTCCTTTTTTAAGACCCTTAAATTAAAGTAATCATGCCAATAAAAAACCGATTGAACTTCTTGTTAATATGCTGTGTTACGTTCTGCTTATGGGCGAATGTTCATTCCCAGGAGAGAGCTAAAAATGAAATTACAAATGCCGTTAAGGGATTGGAATTTCGGGCTATTGGTCCGGCGGTCATGGGGGGCAGGATTGCGGATATTGCCGTGAGCACCCAGGACCCAAGTACTTGGTTTGTAGCGGTGGGATCCGGCGGGCTTTGGAAGACGGGGAATAACGGTATTTCTTGGAAACCTGTTTTTGATGCGCAGCCCTCATATTCCATTGGTACAGTGGTCATTGACCCCAATAATGAAAATGTTGTTTGGGTAGGTACGGGTGAAAATGTGAGTGGAAGACATGTTGGTTGGGGAGACGGCGTTTATAAAAGTAACGATGGTGGTAGGACCTGGAATCGTATGGGCCTTTCAAAATCGGAACATATCGGTAAGATTTTGATTGATCCCAGAAATAGCGACGTCGTTTTCGTTGCTGCAGAAGGGCCTTTATGGTCGGCGGGAGGTGAGCGCGGGGTTTACAAAACAATGGATGGGGGTAAAACGTGGAGCTTAGTACTGGAAATCGATGAGCATACCGGGGTGACCGATATCGAATTCGACCCCACCAATCCAGATCTAATTTATGCGGCCGCATACCAACGCAGAAGACATGTTTGGGCACTATTATCCGGAGGCCCTAAATCAGGAATCTATAAATCAACCGATAACGGGGCGTCATGGGTCCAAAAAACCACGGGACTACCTAAAGGTGATATGGGTAAAATAGGCTTGGCCGTAACCCCGGCCAATCCCAATCTTGTTTACGCTACCATTGAAGCTGATGCCGTGGAAAAAGGGTTTTATAGATCTACCGATAAGGGTGAGAGTTGGGAACAGCGTAATTCCTATATTTCTGGAGGCACTGGTCCACATTATTACCAAGAAATTGAAGTGTCTCCCATAAATGCCGACTTGATTTATCAAATGGATGTATTTATTCATGTCACCAGGGATGGCGGTCAAAATTTTAAGGTGTTGGGTACAGGGCGCGAGAAGCATAGTGACAATCATGCACTATGGATAGACCCTACTAACGGAAAACATTTATTGGCGGGAACGGATGGCGGTCTTTACGAATCCTTTGACCAAGGCACTACATGGCGGCATTTCCCTAACCTTCCTATTGCCCAATTTTATAAACTCGCATTGGATAATAGCGAGCCATTTTACAATATTTTGGGTGGAGCCCAAGACTTGGGCACCTTATTTGGGCCATCTAGGACCATGAATACGGAGGGTGTACGAAATGGGGATTGGTACGTTCCGTTGGGCGCAGACGGTTACGACAATGCTTTTGATCCAAACGACCCCAATATCATGTATATGGAAATACAGGAGGGGAATTTAAACCGGTACGACCGAAGAAGTGAAGAGGCAACGGATATTCAGCCCCAACCCCGCCCTGGGGAAATGCCCGAAAGATGGAATTGGGACAGTCCACTGCTTATAAGTCCGCATAATGGCAATAGACTATATTACGGTTCGCAAAGACTATGGCGAAGTAATGATAAAGGAAATTCCTGGGAACCGATAAGTGCGGATTTGACGACCAATCGTAACCGCTATGAACTGGATATCATCGGTAAAGTATGGAGTGTTGATGCCTTGTATGACAATAGTGCGATGTCCAAATACGCCACCTTAACGGCGATAGCGGAGTCGCCAATAGTTGAAGGGCTGTTGTACGTGGGTTCAGATGACGGGCTACTGCATAGGACTGAAGATGGCGGGGAAAATTGGAAGCGAATGACGGCACTGCCCAAGGTTCCAGCGCTATCCTTCATTAATGATATTGAAACTTCGAATCATGATGAAAATACCCTTTTCGTAAGCGCGGACGCACACAAGTTTGGAGATTTCAATCCTTACCTTTTTATGAGTACGGACCGTGGCCAGTCTTGGAAATCAATTAGCGGGAACCTTCCCAAGGAAACTATTATTTGGGCCATTAAACAAGATCCAAAGGATTCAAATTTAATCTTCCTAGGTACTGAATATGGCATTTATTTTTCCGTAGATAAGGGAGCTCAATGGATTCTGTTAGAATCTGGCGTTCCTACGATACCCTTCAGGGATATTGAGCTACACCCTAGAGACAACGATTTGGTTGGCGCATCTTTTGGTAGAGGCTTTTACGTGCTAGACGATTATAGCCCGTTGCGTGAAATTAGCAGTGTGGTAAAAGCCGGAACAACAGCGCTATTCCCTGTTAGGGACGCATGGTGGTATGTCCCCAATACCCCTATGCAAGCAAAAGGAATGCCCACTTTGGGCACAACGAGCTTTGCAGCGGAAAACCCTCCCTTTGGTGCCTTATTCACCTATTATGCATCAGATATTCCCAAAACGAGTAAGGCCATACGTAAAAAGGAGGAAGAAGCCCTTAAGGATAAAAATCTGAGTATTCCTTTCCCTGGTTGGGAGCAGCTTACTATGGAGGCTACCGAAGAGGATGCCAGGATACTGCTTTTGGTTAGCGATGGGAACGGTGAGCCTGTAAGGTGGTTGGAAGGACCTGCCGAAAAGGGACTGCACAGGGTAAACTGGGATTTAAGACTTTCACCGCCAGACCCTATAGATCTTGAGGTGCCCGAATTTAAGCCCCCATGGGCCGGAGATGATCAAGGGCCTTTAGTGGCACCGGGAACCTATACGGTTCAACTCTATACTTTTTTTGGTGGTAGATTGGAACCGCAGGGAACGCTTAAGGAATTCGTCGTTAAGCCTGTGTCCAGATCCAACGATATTGCCGAAGTGGCCCAATTTCAAAAAATGACGGCCGAGCTTTCCAGAAAGGTTTCGGCGGCAGCAAAAAAAATTGTTGAGGTAAATGAGCGACTTCGTTATATAAATGCGGCTTTGGTAAAAACACCAGAAGGTCCACAGCGTCTGCTTGCCCGTTTAGTAGAATTGAGGCGAAAATTGATTGGATTTAAGACAACATTGAATGGGGATAGTGTTAAACAGGCTAAGGATGAAGCGGTAAGCCCCTCCATACGCTCAAGGGTAGGGCAAGTGGCCTATGCCCATTGGGAAACTACGCAACCGGCTACGGAGACCCAAAAAATGAACATCAAAATTGCAAAGGCCGATTTCGAAAATTTCCAACAAGAATTTAGGGACTATCTAATGGAACTGGAAGCGTTTGAGGCAGATCTGGAGAAAGCAGGAGCCCCGTACACCCCGTCTAGAAAATTATAAAACTTAGATGATGTGGGCTTTAAGTGACGTAGGTCAGGGTTGTGCTCGCAGGGAATAATACTAGTTCGGTTTTTTGAGTTGTCTTACTGGTTTTGAGCATAATCACTTGCTAATTTTCCCTGCTATTTCAATTAAATGTTGGGCTATGTTAGTTTCGTAATCTATATAAGCATCGGCATTATTTTTGGTGCTATTTTTTTTGCTTGCGTCAGCATTAATATCCAATTCCCTTTTTTATTTAATATATAAATAGAAATAGTACAGAATCAAAACACTTTTTCCTTTACTCTAACCCATACACGTATCTGCGCAAAGGCACGCCGAATTTGGGGAAATACCTAGTATGCCGGCCACCTACAATACCTACACCGCTAAGAATGGAGAGGTCATTTCGTACCAGGATTCCGTTGAAATTGGAACACCAACTTTCCCTACATGGGCTTTGGTATAAAACGGTGTACTCGGAAAGCACAGATAATGTTATTACAGGAATAAAATTCACCCTCAAAAGCATTCGTAGTTTTAGGCGCGGAAGAATACGCAATAAAATTTTCATGCAAGCTAGAGCAGATGGCGTTTATCCTTTGTTCATTGATTACGAAATGGCCTTGGAAGCCGGCGAAATTAAATCTAACAATTAAAATGAAGGCTAATTGTATCGCATTCATTACTGTTGGATACCACTGGTATTCTTATCAAAATCAATTCTTTTTGGGTATATCGTTGGAATGTATCCGCAAAGGAAATTCCGTCTCGCGTCCGTATAGTTTTATTTCCTGGATATCGGCTGGCATGTAGTAGCCAGCATCTTCAAGGGCTTCCTTTACGTTACGGACCACGTTGCCCTTGGTAATCAAGGCGGACTTTCTGAAATCCTTGGTGTCCACCCAAAAATAAACTTTGAGGTTAACCGTACTCGTAGCCAGTTCTTCCTCGATTACGAAGTTTTGGTGCTCCATATCCTCGATTACATTGGGCTCTTTCCGCAGCGCTTCCATGACCACCCTTTTGGCACCTTCAATGTTATCTTCGTAGGCAATTCCAATGATAAAATCCCATCTAAAGAACCCATCTTCCGTATAGTTGGTAACCGGTTTGGTCAATACATCACTATTGGGAATATAGACATCCTTTCCATCAAAAGTCTTTAGTTTGGTATACCTAAATTCCAAGGCTTTTACCTTACCAAAATTTTCACCTATTTCTACCGTATCATCCACATCAAAAGGGCGTCCGAAAGCCATGATGATACCGGCAATAAAATTTTGTCCTATATCCTTAAACGCAAACCCCAGGACCACCGCACTGGCCCCGGCAGCGGTTAAGATACCAGCAGCAATGGCACCTAGACCGGAGGCCTCTAGGGCAAGCATAATGGCGATGATTACAAAGATGTATTTGATGGCCTTACCCAAAAATTTGCTCATTAAGGGGTCTTGTGTCTTTACTGAAAGTCTTCTTCGTACCAAACCGCCAACAAAAGAGCCTAAGAGAAGGCCCAGGATAATAATAAGGATACCGATTCCTATTCCGGGTAATTGTTGAATGAGGTTATCATAGAAGGAGGAAACAGATTCGGATAAGGTAGTTGCATTGTCTTTCATAAGGATATCATTGGGAACCAATTTATTTTTTCTGATTAATTTATATATCTCATTACCCATACCGGATGGGTAGGGACCGTGGCGCACAAGATACAAATCCCTTGGTGGGCCGCAATAAAGAATTTCAAAGAAACTCTTAGGGATATATAGCAATCTTACTAATGTGGGCAAAGCTTTCGCGGGGCAAACTTATGTTATTTTAAACTACCCTCATATATCATGGTTCAAGTGTTTAAAACGAAATAGCTAAAGTGCAAAATGGGCGTTAGAATCCAAGAAGGATAGGAAAAAAGCACATGAGTCATCATTTTTATCATTAAAAGTCCAATATCTGAAGATCTTCTATAATTTTACCCAAAATAGAAAAATGGCTTCAGGATTTTTTGCAATATTGGATGACGTAGCAACGCTATTGGATGATGTTGCGGCAATGAGTAAGATTGCGACAAAAAAAACAGCAGGTATACTGGGCGATGATCTTGCGGTCAATGCCGAAAAAGCGTCCGGTTTTGTATCTAAACGTGAATTGCCCGTGCTATGGGCCATTACAAAAGGTTCCCTTCTCAATAAACTCATTATTCTGCCTGTGGCATTTCTATTAAGCGCCTTTTTACCTTGGGCGGTAACCGTGGTGTTGGTGTTGGGTGGTCTTTACCTTGCCTTTGAAGGTGCCGAAAAAATATATGAATTCTTTGTTCCCCATACCGCAGAAACTATCCCGGCCGATATGGAAGTACCCACGCAAGAGGAGATTTTGGAAATAGAAAAGACAAAAATTAGATCTGCAATTGTCACAGATTTTATTCTTTCCGTAGAAATAGTGATCATTGCTCTCGGATCCGTCATCAAAGAGCCGCTGGTTACCCAAATAATGGTAGTATCCGTTGTAGCCCTTTTGGCAACGGTAGGGGTTTATGGTATTGTTGCACTTATCGTACGGATGGATGAATTCGGCACGCGGTTGATTAATTTCAATGAACGGGATAACAGTGTTTCGGATAAAATAGGGAGGTTTTTTGTGAATGCACTCCCCATTGTAATCAAATCCCTAGCGATCATTGGAACTATCGCATTACTTTTGGTCTCGGGCGGTATCTTTGTCCATAACCTCCCCTTCCTCCATCATATTTTTCCCAACATTCCAAGCTTGCTCGTGGAATTTGGAGTTGGCCTAGTTGCCGGATTTCTAGTACTTCTTGTCTATAAAGGGATTAAAAAATTATTTTTTAAGCAATAAGGTCTATACTACATTAGTGGATGTATTTCTATTCGTCCAAGGGGCAAAGTAATTTTTGTCTGTTTTAGCTTAAAATTATTTGTTTCGATTTTTTTATGGAATATTGGAATAGCTAAAAGTCACCTTTATTCTAATCCAATTCTAATCAGCTTATCGCGCTACCATTGAAACTATTTCCTATTTTTAAATTCGCTTTGCAAAACATAAGGGAACAAAATACTTCTCATGCTATTTTATGATTAACAAAATAATTGTCATCGAAGATGAACATAGTGTTGCGGATTTTGTAAAGAAGGGATTGTCCGAAGCTGGTTATACTGTTTACTTAGCATATAATGGCGAACAAGGCTTGAAACTGTTAGATCAGAATAAAATAGATTTAGTACTTCTTGATGTCATGTTACCCGATTTTGACGGAAAAGAAGTGGCTTCCAAAATTAGGGAGCTAGGGTACAAAGATTTACCCATTCTAATGCTTACTGCCTTGGGCGCAACGGAAAATGTTGTTCAGGGTTTGGATTCCGGTGCAGATGATTATTTGATTAAACCGTTTAAATTTAAAGAACTTCTGGCCAGGATTAGGGCTTTGAGTAGACGTAGTGCCTTTTTTGTCGAAAAGAATCAAAAATTAATTGTTCAGAATCTTGAGATGGATCGGGATTCAAAAATTGTGAAAAGGGCCAATATTGAAATTAAATTGACTTCTACCGAGTATAGATTGTTGGAATTTTTATTACTGAATAAGAATAGGGTCTTGAGCCGCATTGATATTTTAGAGAATGTTTGGGATATTAATTTTAATCTTGGAACCAATGTGGTCGATGTCTATGTAAATTATCTGAGGAACAAGATTGATAGGGAGTTTGAGTCCAAATTAATTGAAACCGTAATCGGTATGGGGTATGTAATTAGAGAAGCATCTTAATTTGAAAATCAGGAATAAAATAACGCTAATCTTTGTCTTGCTTACGGCATTTCTTTTGTTCTCTGTTTTTCTATTTGTGTTCTTCTCCGTAAAAAAGTATACTGAAAATGAATTCTACCTCAGGCTCAGTCAGCGCGCAACAATTGCAGCCCAAGCCTATCTGGAGGAGGATGAATTGAACACAAGTATTTACGAGGATATAAGAAAGCGGCATTTGCAGACCTTGCCCAATGAACAAGAAAAAATATGGAATGTTGATGTTTTGAAGGATGCAGTTTATTCACAAGCTTATCATCCGTTGGATTTGAATTTTTTTACAAATGTTTTACAAGAGGGACATGCTGAAATCAAAATTGATGAAAACTATTACACGGGAATTCTATATACAGATAATCAAGGAGATTTTGTTATTGTTCTTTCCGCGGAAGATCAATACGGACAATCAAAAATGCAAAATTTACTCAAAACATTACTAACGGCCTTTGTCTTAAGTTTAGCTGTTTTATTCGTTATTGGTCAATTTTACGCCAAACAGGTACTTAAGCCTATTTCTGAAATCACAGATCAAGTAAATAAGATTAGGGTTAAAAACCTTCATTTAAGGCTTCCGGCAAATCCGAAGAAGGATGAATTGGGTAACCTGTCAAGGACCTTTAACCACATGCTAGATCGACTCGAGACTTCGTTTGAATTGCAAAGTAATTTTGTTCACAATGCTTCGCATGAATTAAGGACCCCACTTACCGCTATAATTGGCCAGGCAGAAGTTGCACTCAGTACTACTCGAACTAAAAGAGAATATGTTGAAACGCTATTAACAATTGAAAAAGATGCCTTAAGACTAAATGAACTGGTAAGTGCATTACTTGAACTCACGCATACCGAGCATGACCTCAAAGGCCTTGTAATCGAAAATATTAGGGTAGATGAATTGGTAATGGAGCTAAAGCAAGGATTGGATTTCAAAAGTTCTTCCCATCTAAAAATCGATTTTCAAAGCCTACCCAAGAACGCCAGGAAACTTGTATTCCTAGGTAACCGAAGTCTTATAAAGGTGGCCTTTTTGAATATAGTCGACAATGCATTGAAATATTCACAGAATGAGAACATACAAATTGGAATTGAGGCAACCGAAAGTTCGATTCTAGTACGCATAAAGGATAGAGGTATTGGAATTCCTTCAGAGGATATTAGAAGTGTATTTGAGCCTTTCTACAGAGGTTCCAATGCTAGAAAATTTAAAGGTTTTGGTTTTGGCCTTCCCTTATCCCACAAAATAATACGGCTACATGGTGGGGAATTGAGGATTGCTTCGGTTGAAGGAAAGGGCACTAATGTAACCATAGAACTACCCAATATTGACCAGGGTTATGAAATAGCCCGGTAATTCTAATGTATTTCTAATACAGTTCTTAATTCCTTCTAATGTAGGGGCGTTATCCTTGCACCATAATTTAAATTGTTGCAGGATGAAGAAAGTGTTAATACCTACAGATTTAAGCGTAAAGTCTTTGAAATTAGCCGAATATGCATTTAAACTATATGCAAATGAGATGATAGACATCGTTTTGATGTACCCTTATCGATTACCTGTTTGGGAAAGAGAACTTTACAATTTTAATCCAGGTAGGATTATATCAGAAAATACAAATGAAGGTTTCAGGGAAGCAAAGGATGAACTTGTTCGAAGGCATTATGTAAATGTCAATTCTATTTTAATAAAAATGTATACAGGTGTTACGGCTATTGCATTCAAAAATTTTAGCGATGCCAACGATGTAAAAGCGGCAGTGATTCCGCAAGCAGGTTTTTTAGACTTTACCAAGGATTCATTATTTGACCCAATATTGTTGATCCAAAGGAAAATACCGGAAATAAACGTTTTACAAAACACAAAAAATGACGAGGATTTCTCTGGTCATGACCAATCATCTAGCCTATTGGATTCATTAAAAAAGGCTTTTCAAATGTTTTAAATGAAGTCGAAACATTCGCTTCACATCCAACTAGAGAAAAGAGGGTTACAGAATTTAGGGTGTACGCTTGCCTATAGTCATCAAAGAGCATGTTTAAACCATTTCAAAGGACCTAAAATATTTTTAGCAAAAACACTAGCAATTTTAATAAAATAATGAGGTTGACGGTTATTATAGCGCTACTTACAGTAGTAAAAATGAAGGCGCAAGAAGTAGAAAAACAAATTAGGGACAGCCTTTATATTCAAGAAATGGAAACAAGGGAAGAGCCGGTAAAAATATTACATGCAGAGCCTTTGTATATTGATTTGATAAGGGATTTGGGAGCAAGGAAAGGGGAGAAGGAATGGAACCTTGGCTTTGGAATAAAGGACAAAAATAGGTATGACGAATATGAAGCGCTTATAGAATATGAATGGGCACCAATAGATAGATTGGGCCTAGAAGTTGAACTTCCTTTTTCATTCTATCCCGTATCCCAAAATGGTGGGTATCCTTCAAGTAATTTAAATGGATTAAAATTAGCGGGGCAGTATTCGTTTTTTGTGTCTGAAAAGATAAATACGTCTATGGCCCTGGGGTATTTACATGAATTTGCAATGACAGATTTCAAGAATTATGGAAAGGACATGCTATTTACGGGTAATATATACAATCCGTTTTTGGTAGTCGCAAAAAGATGGAAGCAAAATTTCCATACGTTGCTTTATACAGGTCCGGTTGTATCCCATCAATTCTCGAATGGTGCTTTGGAGACAGATTGGCAAATAAATTCAAATGTCCATTACATGATTACTGGTACTAGAAATTTCATAGGTATAGAATTTAATAAGAATATTCATGAGCGTGATTTTGACATGACCATACGGCCTCAAATGAGGGTTGGAATAGCAGATAATCTTTTGATAGGGATAGTAACGGGTATCCCAATCAGTAGGGAGGATGAAAGATTTAGCACATTCTTACGGTTAATTTACGAGCCGGGTCACAGGCATTAATGTGAGGGGAACTATGAACTTAATAGCCAGCAAAGGTGCAATTGGGCGGGTTGGAAATTATATTTAAACTTTTAGGCAGAAGAGTTCTATAGTACGAAGGAAAAAAGGTTTGGTTCTGGTTTATTTTTTGGTTGGTAGAAGTAATCTGTCCGGTGAAAAATGATTTTTTTTGATTCGATTGGCCGACGGGGTGCTTAAAATACAGATATGGAACGACTTTTAAAATTTAAAAAGACTTGGGTTAGGGGAAGACCGGAGCTTAACCGTTTTATAAAATTGGCCGCACCGGTATTCTTGATACTCGTATTGGTAATTGGTGTGAACTGGCTGAACCAAAGACACTTAGAGCAGGTACAAAATGATTTGGATAGACTTTATATGGAACGTCTGGTTTCACAAGATTATCTATATCGCCTAAATCATCAACTTAATTTAAAAAGATATCAAATTGCTATGGGTGGACAATATCCAATTGTTATGGGTGAACAAAAATCCATTGAGCAATTATTACGAGATGTTCAAAGCTTGAAGCTCTCCCTTAAAGAGACGCTTTACTTCAATGATTTGAAAAAAAACTATTCAAAATTGGTTGCATTAGAAAGAAGCCGTTATGAAAATACTATTGAATCAAAGTCCTATACCCTTACCGAAATGAATATTATTCTTGACAAGATGCTATTGAATATTGATGACCTTGTATCCTCAAAATTACTGGATAACAGAAAACTCTTGGAAATAAATAAAGCAACGCTCACGACCAAAAAAACGCTATTAAATACGGAAATAGGGTTTTTGGTAGTGTTCGCCATCATTTTTCAATTGATTTTTAATTACTCCTCTTTTAGGTTGAACTAGTTTTTAGGGTAAGGCACTAAATTATTAATCCATTATGGTGCACACTAACTCCCGGTTTCATTGATTTCCGCAAATTCTTTACTTACCGTATCGTCGGGTTTAATGCTCGGATGTATAATCAACCGCACCTTGTTTTGATAATTGAAGTAGTTCATCATCCAATTTAGGAAAGTGAGCAGTCGGTTCCGCAAACCGTTTAGATAGAATAAATGAACGCCTGCCCAGAGAATCCAAGCAATAAAACCGGAGAATTTTAGATTACCCGGCAAATCCGCTACCGCCTTATTACGACCTATCGTGGCAAGGCTACCTTTATCAAAATAGGTAAAGGGCTTTTCATCTGCTATGGCACCTCCATTTTTGACCGATCTTGATACAAGCTTCGCCGCATATTTTCCTTGCTGAATGGCCGGCTGTGCCACACCTGGCAGTCCTTTTTCGTACCGTTCATCAGTAAATAAGGCGATATCCCCAATGGCAAAAATGGCATCATAGCCTTTTACCCTGCAATGCGCATCTACGATGTATTTACCTGCCTTAATGGTTTCCTTGTCCAGACCGTCAATTAAAGCCCCGGAAACACCCGCTCCCCAAATAAGCATTCCGCATGTTTCCGTATCCCCATTTTTATAGGTAATGGTATGCCCATCAAAATCGTCCACCAAGGTGTTGAAAACAATTTGAACATCCATTTTCTTTAGCGTGGCAAGAGCGTTTTTACTTGCGCTTTTGGAAAAACCGGCCAATACTTGGTCAACCCCTTCCACGATTTTAATCTGCATATTGCCAAAATCCAAATCTTTATAATCTAATGGAAGTACAAATTTACGGAGCTCGGACAAGGCTCCGGCGACTTCTACACCGGTAGGTCCTGCACCAACAATAACGAAGTTAAGAAGTCGTTTGCGTTCCTTTTCTGATTTGGTTAGCGTGGCGCGTTCCAGATTCTGGTATATTTTCGTCCGCAAGGCTGTAGCATTGGGAAGACTTTTTAAGGGAAACGAATGTTGCATAAGGTTTTCATTTCCAAAATAGTTGGGTACAGAGCCGCTTGCAATAATTAAGTAATCGTAATTCAGATTTCCTATAAAGGTTTCAATTTCTTTTAATTTTGGGTCAATTCCCAAAACTTTTACCGCCCTAAAATATACATCATCGCGCTTTCCATAAATACGCCTGTGTGCATCACAAATGGAAGGTGCCTCCAAGGCACTGGTCGCTACTTGGTAAAGTAAGGGTAGAAAGGTGTGGTAATTATGTTTATCAAAAAGTACAAGTTGAAAGTCGTCTTTTGGTATATTTTTTATAAAGTTAAGTCCGCCAAAACCACCTCCTATAATAATTATTCTTTTTTTTTCGGTATCGGGAATCTGAAGTCCGAATTCAGATAAATGGGTCTTTTCCTGCATTATAAATCAAAATTTAATCAAGAAAATAAGTTAAGTCATACACCCATAGAATCCTAATAATGTAGTGGTCTTAACCTTTTTTTATCGTACGCTGATCAGTACGGCCTCGCAACTTTGAAGATCGGAATTGAGAATTATATTTTCAGACTTTTTACCATCGGTTATCTCCACCGAAACTGTATTTGGGGGCGAATCGCCCAAATTATGCGCGTATAGAAAAAGGTCGTTCGATTTTTTGGGATTTAATTTTACGTTGAATTCCTTTTTCCAGTACGTGAGGTAATATTTTGATACCACGGAGATGCCGTTTAAATAAATGGAGACAATATCCCCGTCCTGTCTGCCGTGGTCCCAAATTTTAATGGTGATATCCTCGGAATCGAACTCCAGTTCCTTGGTGTATGAAATTTTTCTGCCTTCAAAGGTTTCGCGATTAACTGGTGGCGCTGTTGCTTCGGCAACCATAGTTTTTTCAGCATTCTTAGGTCTGTCAGTTTTGGTTCGGTTTGTAGGCTTGGAAGGAGCGGCGTTCGCCAACTGCTGTTTTTTCTTGCGTTCGTCAGAAGCTTTGTTGACAATGGAAAAGAACGGCGTAACTTTTTTGGCAATTTTATATTTATTGTCAGGGAAGAGCTCTATGCCCACTACCTGATAGCGGTCTCCCGAACCGATGTTCTTTGCAAGTTCTATTTCGTCTTCAAATCCGTCGTTTTTAAATGCGCCTAGTTCCTGTACAACCATTTCATTGCGGACAAGAAAAAATCTGATTGACTTGCTCGTGTCTATGGCGACAGTATTCCAGGCTAAGGATACTTTATCAGGGATGTTCCAAACCGTGTTTGCGGTTGGCTCATTAATTTCGATTGCAGAGTTTGAACCTTCATTTTCTTGACCATAGGCAGAAATAAGAGCAAGGCCCAAGAGGCAGCAGAAAAATAAAAAGTGTTTTCGCATTGTTGATACCATCTCTCAAATATAGTGTTAAACTCCTAAACGCTAAACAGGTAAAAGGACTTCTTTAGGCATTAAAATGTTTGGCACTTCTTTAAATTGAACTAGTATAATACGTTATAAAGAATTCAATTCAACTTAGATGAGGCGGCCACTAATTTTCTATTGATCAGGGAAATTCTTGGAATATGTTATTTAAAATAATGTACAATAGAAAATAAAAAAGCCTTTCAAGAAATTGAAAGGCTTGATTTTTCTAGTAGCGGGGACTGGACTCGAACCAGCGACCTTCGGGTTATGAGCCCGACGAGCTACATACTGCTCTATCCCGCGGTTTTATAACTCTTTAATTAACAGCGAGTTAATAATCGCTTAAATCTTATAAACTACATACGGCGTATGCGGTTTTATATACGGTAAAAGTATCATAAAAAAGTTTTGTTTCAAAAGATTCGTATAGATTTTTTAGAAATAATTATGCCACCTTCACTTGTGGGTAATCATGGCGACATTAATTTTATTTCAGACAGAAGTGCTGTTTACGACCTCCGAAAAGGAGGATTCTTAAAATTTGGGTTAATACTCCAATTTATCTCTTTCAGCACGATCATCCATTCTTTTGGCGTCTATCAAATATCTTTTTGATAACCTCTGAAGTATTGCCGCAACATTCGGATATTTTGATTTTATCCTTAAAGCTAATTTTTCGAAATACATAGCTTTATCACGTTCTATGTCGCCACCTTCAAAGGCACCCCTTGAGGAAAAACTTCTCTTGTTGCTGGTGGCACTTGAAAAATTTCTTTTTAAACTATCCGTATTTATTCGCTCGATAATTTCGCAAATTTCATCGGGCGGCCATTCCATACCAGTTTCCGGATACTGAGCCAGACTTTGCCCTATTTGCGCATCAGCGACCTCGATACGATCTGCTTCCTTGGCTAAATGTCTTGCACGATCGATCCAACTCAACAATTTATCCTTATCGATGGTTCCGTCTTTTTCAACCCCAGGAATACCTTTCCATGAGCTTAAAAGCTGATAGGCTTGTTTTGCACGCTCCTGAATATCCGGATCCGAAGTATCTTTTGCTTCGGCCTCTGCTCTATCATTATCTTTCGGTCTATAAGCCCACTTTAACAATTCAATAAAGAAATCTGAATTTTTTGTAAGTTCTTTATGAAGAATTTTTGGACTTCTATGGGCACCATATCTTGCCAATACAGGAAGGTACAACCATTCTAAGTTTATGAGCTTTTGGTGCTCAACATCGTCCCTTGCATCGAGCGCCTCGAAAATTTTGGAAAGTTCATATTCCCTGAAATTAACTTTTTCATTCGCCTTGACTAACGCCGTTTTCTCTAGTAGTTCAACCAACAAATCCGATGGGATGTCCTCGAAAATTGTATGTCCACTATTGATAATTGTAAAAAATCGTTTAAAATATAGCAGCTGCTCTGTACCATATATTTTTTCTTTTTGGCTTAAATTATGAAATCTAGGTAACATGTTGACCCAATAGTTTTCGACCAATTCGTCGTTGGTATTTTCAATAAAATCCCAAAGTTCCTTTGATTGATCCAACGGTATAAACAAATGCGCCAATTGTTCATTGCTAAAATCTCCTTTTATTTCTTCATAGAATTCCAAAAGCCACTCAAAACCATTCTCATGAACTTTAAAGTAGATATAACTGTGGACAAACCATTCTTCAAAATCTCCTGTTTTCAGAAGTTTTAGTACTGTCAGCACAGATTCATGGCTATCCGTTATATTAGCCAACGCCTTGCCAAAGCTCCATTTCTCTTTAACGTCGGAAGCTAATTCAAGAGTTTTACCAATGCCCAATTCCTTCAGAATAGCCATCAAACCTTTTTCTCTTTCTTCGTCAATTTTTATTTCCTGTGTTTTATAGCGATCGACCGCTGCATCGTTGACATCTTTAAAGCCCTCAGGAAAATGGGGCCAGTGGTCATTAAAAAGCCATAGGTGTTTTTTGACGATATTTTGAGGCTCTAGTTTTTTATAGAGGGCTTCATAATAAGCCAATACTTCTTCCGGCAACGCCCAATCGGTTTCGGGGTATGACCGATGATGGTTTAGGATTTCCCTAATCGCATCCCACGTAACAAATTTGTTCCGTTTCAAATCTGCAATACTCTGATTCGCCAATTCTATAATTTTAACCCTATCAGGCGGGGAAAGTTTTACAGAATTTTTTATCAGCTCGGACAATCTGTCATCGGAGTTGTCAAAAATTGAAATAAGTAAATCAACGACAGTGGAATATGTGCCAAAGATTTCATCATAGGTGTACGTAAGATTGACATTCTCGGCAAACAAACGCCATCTCATTTTGTGAGTGGGCTGTGCAACACCCAAGCTATCTGGCAGCATACTCAATAATAGTACCCAACCTAATTCTTTTTCCTCAAATACCGCCCTTTTCAAAACATCCATTCTTTCGGAAAAATCAGCTAGGGTCTGATAGTGCCATGGCTTATAAATTTCAGCAAGGCTATTGGTAGGTCGATTGGATAAATTTCCACCGGGATCCAATTTGGATAACTTTAATAATAGAACGGTTGTTTCATACAAGTATTCAGGAGCCCAAGCCAATCCCTCCAATGCCCATAACAAACCGGTATGATTACTATTCTTATACAAGAACCCTTCATGCTCCTCGAATATTTCCATTATTGGGGGCGGGTCCATAGACAGGGATTTATCGACCGAATTAAGGAAAACCTCTGGGGAAGCTTCCGAAATTAGTGGTAATTCATGATCCAACGATATCCAAAGTTTTCCGTCCGCATCATTAAGCAATTGACTTAGTAGTCCATCCACCCAATCTTGTAGCATGGCAAGTTGGGGAATTTTAAGACTTTTCCCAAAATGTGCTATCAGTATCAAAGACTGTATCAAGCCTTCTCGCGCCCAACCAGAAAATTTTTTCTCTCGACTTAAATATTGCACTTCAGAAAATAACGGATTAGCATCCTCTATATCGGGATTTCCATTTTGAAAAGCCTGTAGAAAGCACTGCCCTAAAAGTTTTAAGTCTTCTTCCTGTAGTACAGGTGCCAATTGCGTCCATGCATCCAGCGGAGAGAGGAGCCTCCAAGTTTCGCCTATTTGAATTATCGGGGACTCATCGATATCCCTCCAGTATGCTATGACTTTAATATAGTCGGCATAGGTCTGACCCGATAGTTGTTCCAGAAGCTCCCTATCTCCAAGGTGGTTTTCGTTCCATCTGCCGAGCAGTAGTGCTGGTACTATATCTCGGATATCTTCCTTATTTAGCCACTTTGCGGACAAATGTGGAAAACCTATCAATCTTTTTAGAATTGTAATGTTGCGACCTGATTCCCTAGAATACTTTACTGCATCCTCCCTTGATAGGCCCATATCAATTAGACTAGCTACTTGCCCATCTTTTTCAATCGTTGGTAGCACAATGGTATCTTGATTGAAGGAATCATCCCCTCCAAGCGGAACAAGCACGTGATGACCTTTGGCTATTGCCGCATAGAGGGGTTGGGTGTCTTCAAATCTTGGAATTAGGTTGAGAGCTGTCGTGTTAATGCGAATACCTCTATAATTTCCTTCAGTATCGACCAATAGGGTTTTAGAAAAGAATCTCTCGTTCAGTGGCTGATCAAATTGTTTCGCACAAGCAATAATGAAGGCAATCGCTTCTCCTTTGGTCGAAGCTTTAACACCTTTAATTGCAGGACGGTCATTTAGAAAATTTGCCAATAATTCCATTTCCTTTTGCCGTCCCGAGGTAACCGTCTCAGGAGGTAGAATTCCAGCCGGTCCCGAAGACCATTCCTCCCAATATTCATCAGCCGTAACAATACCGTCCATAGGGTATTTTCCGATGTAACTTGAGAACCATCTGGCAACCGCCATAGTTGAATCCAACCATTGTGCTAAATCAGAAGAATCGTATACCCTTATATCTTTCCATTTCTTTTCGGCAATCTTTTCCTGTCTCCATTTCTCTTTGAACTTCCAAAATCTTGGTGTTACAAAAACAAAAGTGGATTGACCTATGTCATAACCCAAGGGATCGGCAGTTCGTTTAGTATATTCTTTTTCTGCTTTGCCCTTGACATTTGAATCTGTCCCAAACTCCCATAATGAAATTCCATCGGGAACATGGTTTCCACAACCCGAACATTTTACAACTCCGTCCCAACCCCCAACGGTCACAGCACTTCCGAACGGAATATCAACGAAAGTCGTATTCGGTGTAGAAGCCCTTGTCAAACGCAACATCAAGTAGGGCAGATAGCCCATGGAATCATAGGTGTCTGCCCAGTTTTCTAGATCTTTTCTATCTATTAATTGCATTCGCCAATATTTTTTCGCAATAGTAAATCTCAATGACCATTGAAAAATGGCAGGAACTTATCATTTACTATTAGTAAATTTAAGAAAGTATATTGGCATGCCGGTTTATGTTTTACAAACTGATTGAAATATCAATATTATTATTCACGCAACACGTACATCCCTTATGAGAATAGCTGTTAATACTTGGCTAAATATTGCCGATAAAGATTTGGAATCTGCCTCCATACTGCATCAAAAAGGACATTTTAGAAACTCTTATTTCCTGTTCCAGCAGGCAAGTGAGAAAGCCAATAAAGCGGCGGCTCTTTTCTCCGGCGATTTTACAGAAAAGGAAGTCGAGGAGGCCTCCCACAATCAATTTAAAATCCCCAGAAAAATTATGGTGCGAAAAGAAGAAAAAATGAAGGCTGCAATAGAGCTTCTTGAACTCTATCCAATGCCAAAAGATTTAGAGCATTTTTCTAATGAGGGTTTTGCCAGATACTACAAATCAATTTCGGATGGTATTCGTGTCATAGACAGTTTGAAAAATTACGATTTGGTTAATTTTACATTGGAAGACCTCGATGACTATCTAGAATTGCTAAAAGGGTTAAAAACTATAGAATATAAGTTTCCGGAAAATAGTAATTCAACACTTAAATCGCACTTGCAAGCCATGGCAAAATACTTTGGCCAATTTGGAACGGTAGATGCTTTAGAAGCAGAAAAGGAAATTATGGATTTGCTTGCGGATAAAAATAAATCGCAAAGCTTTTTTCAAGATATAATACATCGTTTAATACCAATTCAATTTGATTCTATATTTATAGATTATACGTTGTACTTCTGTGCTCTATTGACCATTCAACATAGTTCTATGACAAGATATCCCAACAACGGAATCAATCCAGAGAGCATTTACATCAAAGAACTACCGATTGTACAGAAACAATTGGATTTTATGGAATTGTTAAAGGAGGCGATACTTCGATTGGAGAAAATGAATGCGAATAAACAAGTGTTACAAAACTTGTTTTCGAACCTTAAAACTACTCAATAATAGAAATGCCATTTCAAAGATCAATAAAAGTAGCTTTTGACAAAACTTCAGGAGAGATTCTTGAAGCGGATGATGTCTTTGACACAGCTAAAAATTCATTTGAACTTCGCAGGCAGTATCATAGGGATGAAGTAGAACTCTACTGTTGCGAGTGTGACCAAAAATTGAATGTTTCCAGTAGCAAGTATGATAGACTACATTTTAAGCACCCACCAAATGCGTCGTTCTGTTACTTAAAAGAAGCCAACCTATCGCAAGAGGAAACAGACCAAATGGCACAGCTTTATCGGGGAAAAGAAAGTGCAAGGCACAAAACACTCAAGAACAAAATAGCCGAAAAACTTTCCAACATAGATGGTGTTCATTCTATCTGCGTAGATGATACCTTTATTTACGATGAAAATGAAAAACGCAGGCCCGATGTGTATTGTAAATATTTGGACAAAGAACTTGTTTTCGAGATACAGTTATCCGACCTATCCCTGCGTTATATCTATGACCGCCATGATTTTTACCAACGGAAAGGGATCTTTCTTATTTGGATATTGGATGATTTTGATGTTCATGGCCAGCGACAAATGGAACGCGATATCAAATATCTTACGGATTTTCAAAACTTCTTCAAACTGGATGAAGACTCAGAACCTTTTAGATTGCTGTGTACGTACAAATATCCATTTCTAACGGATGATAATAAACTGCTTAGCAAATGGATAGAAAAATCTGTGAGCATTCGGCAACTTAAGTTCAGCGTTGAATCCTGTCAGGTTTATTACTATGACTATGCGGAAAAACTGAAGGTTAGGGAGAAGGAACATGCCAAACTTCTTCAAAAGGAAAGACAAGAGCAAGTCAAAATGCAAACGCATCGAAGGAAGGTAGTGGCAGAAGAAAAAGCAAGTTCTATAATAGATGACCTTCGATTCTTATGGCAAAGTAAAGGTTATAATTTTTCTTCAATCGAAAATGATATGGAAAATTTGGACGAATTCGAACTATCAGTATTGAATGAATCCGATGCTTTTAAACCTAAAGATGGCCAGCCAAGAATTCACTACTGGTTTTCAATAGCAAAAAAGGGTCATATGGGTTTTCTTGAGCATATGATCGATAGTTCATATTTGGAAATCGATTTAAACGAAAAATCCAAGGACAATAATACCCTTCTTGCAACTATGTTTGAAAATAAAGCTATTGAGGATAAAATGTGGCTTTTAAGAAGACTTATCCGAAAAGGGTATACACTAAAGAAAGGGGACGAAACAATATTGGCCCAAATCGAAACAGATCCTATTGAATACGAATCGACATTAATAATTTTTCGTTTGGCAAATGAGCTTAATAATAGTTACATGATTGGTGAACTTTTCGAACACAAACCTCTTATATGCATAATTGAAAGCGCAAAAAGAGATAAGGTTATCGGCTACAGATATCAAAAAAATCAATGGATAGCCTTCGCAAACAATGCCATACATAGTTATACCGACTATTGGAGCTACATCGAAAAAGCCTTTAAGAACTATGGTATTTGGGAAAAATTGATGCTTTTAGACAAAAAGAAAACCTTTCAAAAAAAGTTGGCAAAGTTCCATGCTACGAGTCCAAACCAGAAAGTTGATTGCATACCCTTGCTAAATGCTTTATATCCTGAATTGAAAAAGGAAGAATCCGAATGGTAATTAGAATTTGCCCAATAGCTTTATCTCACACGTTCATATTCAGTGAATTCATAGATAGTCCCATCAGGTTCTACCATTCCCGATTCCTTTCGAATTCGCAATCGTTGACCCGTCAATAGGACCACAATAAATGGTTTGCTAACCTCAGAATTAAAGTGGCTTAGTTTTCCTGATTCCTCAAAAGTCCAAGTACCAATTTCTATAAATGACTGGGCTATCTGGCTATGACATGCAACTTCTCCGATTCCCCAGAAATAGGAGTTCTCTTCTTGTTGGAATGCCTTTACATATCGTATCATATCGTCTTTTTGGCAACTTTCGATTTGAGCGAATAAATCTTCGGTAGGCTCTAAAATTCCCAACGAATCATTAGGTTGCCCTCTAAATTCTGCAATCCTTTTCCAATCCCCTGCTAGATTATCTTCAGTAAATAACAGATTAACCTGTTGTGAACTTTGGTCATCGTCGTTACATGCCATGATAACCAACAATGAAAGTGACAATATGTAAATTGTTTGTTTTAGCATAACTTAACTAATATAAAGTTACTTTTTATCATAACATTCAACATATCTATCTTTAGCATTTTTTCTCCAATTGCAAATAGCGATTGTTCGATGAGTTCAAAAGTTATTTTAAATGGTCGTCCGCTAATTATTTTTAAGTTGGCAATTGAGATTCTTACTTTGGAATTTAGATCTGTTAGGGTTCTTAAAGCCAAAAAGGTCCATCTGATTAGCGATGTTGCCTTTACGTTTCCCTGCGTTTTCCCATAATTTCCAGTATTTTAATACGGTAAACAATAGGAATGCCCCTGGAGTATAATTTACTTGAAAATTCGTTGATGAACTCGACTTCTTTATGTTCTTTTCGTTTTATAATACTTTTAATGCCTTCTGTAAATAGGTGTAACTTTTGTTTGGCAATGGTGCCTTCAAGTTCTTCGAATGTGCCGTGCACCATAACCGACTCCCAATTAAACATAGATTGCATTTCTTCGACCTGTACGGTAACCGAGTTGTTTTTTCGCATCGCATCGATTTTATGGCCTTCCGATGTATAGCTAATAATTGTATTGTCCGCATGATCAAAATAATAGGTAATAGGAATCAAATAGGATTTTCCTTGCCATAGATAGGCCAAGTGGCCCAGGTAATTGTTTCTGAGGACATTCGCACTTGCGCTAATTGTTAAATCTGTCATAGTCATTTTTTTTAAAATTACTGATCTTTTAATATGAGTTGTACGATGTGTAGGTTTCGCTTGTATTCCGCCATCGATTATATATTTCCTTTTTTAAGTTGTTGTGCTGCATGGTTTGCGGCTCGCGCCGTAAATGCCATATAGGTAAGGGATGGGTTTACACAGGCTGCGGATGACATAAACGATCCGTCGGTCACATATACATTGGGCACTTCGTGTATTTGGTTGTTTCCGTTGAGTACCGATGTTCTTTTGTCCCTTCCCATACGTGCGGTGCCCATTTCGTGGATTCCAAGGCCTAGGGCCCCGGGGTTGTCAAAAGGTTCCACATCGCGTAGCCCGGCTTTTTCGAGCATTTCGACAGCAGATTCCTTCATGTCCTTCCGCATGGCCCATTCATTCTCCTTGAATTCGGCATCGAAAGTTACCGTAGGTAGCCCCCAACCATCCAACTTATCATAATCCAAGGTCATTCTATTTTCTTCGTACGGAAGCACTTCGCCGAAGCCGCCGAGACCCATGGTC
>CAWFGA010000003.1:0-279151 GCA_963815225.1 uncultured Flavobacteriaceae bacterium | reverse complement strand
AAACCTGTAACCTTCTGAGCCGTAATCAGATGCGCTATTCAGTTGCGCCACGAGGCCATATTTTTCCGCTTTAACGGGGTGCAAATATATTTCTTTTTACATTTACCGCAAAATATAAGACTGCTATTAAAATGGATTTTAAAAGTTTGATACGGGATGTGCCGAATTTTCCTAAGGATGGGATACTTTTCAAGGATATTACTTTATTGCTGCAGCATCCACAGGCCTTGAGAGAGGTGGCAGATGCCTTGGTTAGGCTTTTGAATGGAAAGGAGATCAATAAAGTTGTGGGTATGGAAAGTCGCGGCTTTATTTTTGGACCTATGTTGGCCGATCGGTTAATGGCGGGGTTCGTGCCTATACGCAAACCTGGTAAACTACCTGCAAAAAAACTTAGAGAATCCTATAAGCTGGAATATGGTACTGATGCCTTGGAAATACATTGCGACGGTATAGCGAAAGGAGATAAGGTTTTGATCCACGATGATGTGCTTGCTACTGGAGGTACCGCAGAAGCTGCTTGCAAACTAATAGAACGTTTGGGCGGTGAAATTGTACAATGTAATTTTCTTATCGAGTTAAGTTTTTTGTCAGGTAGGGAAAAAATTAGCAAATACCCTGTTGAATCACTGCTACATTATTAATCCAATGCATTGGTGGTGACATAATACCGCCAGCCAACGATAGCCATTTGTAGCTTAGAAGCTTTTGCAAGGTCTAATTGCTTCTTGGAATAAGAAGGAAACAAGGCTTTGTTTAATTTTGCCAGCAGTTTAAACAGCGATTTTTTCAAGGCTTACATTTCTCCAAAAATACAAAAATTAAGATTTGATTATGACCTTTATGCCCGTTGCGTTGATTTTTCTAGATTAAAGTATTGTAAAAACTACACTAAGAATTAGGAGTATTAAAAATTTGATTATGGCTATCATGTTACTTCGGTTTTAGATTTTAGTTTGATTTTTTTTTGAAGATATCATAGCCATGGGCTTTCTCCAAAAATCTGAAGTACAATTATTACATTTGAATACAATAGTGTAAGTTATAAAACGAAATATACTTTAAATGGATACCATGTTCCTTAATAAAGGTATCAAAATGAAATATAATCGTCCGCTTTATATGTTGTTGTGTAACAATTGAAGGGGTATTTTAGTTCCTTTTTTGAGTTCCTAGGCGAATAGTGGACCTAAAAAGGGAGTTTTGGGAGATTCCGTTTCTAAAACTACTAAAAGTAATGCATGAAGTCTTCTACTAAAACTGGATCCTATTGCCTTCCATACTTTAAGTAACTAGGTGCAAATTGAGCTTTAGTAAATATCGAAGTTTTTATCAGCTATTTTTTTGTGCTTATTTCAATTACCCCATCCTTAGCCTTCTTGCCATATTTTTTTACAGCAGCAGTTCCCTTTAATACGTTCATGGAAGCTATTTGGTTTGGGTCCAATGATTTTATGAATTTGGAATCTCTTTTTTCGCCGTCCACATAGACTAAGGGCTCTTTTCCATCATCGGTATTCAGAAAAAGAAACCCGTTTCCTTCCTCTTCCAAGATTTCAATATCGTGTTCGCTTGAAGGTGATGTGCTAATAAATACATTTTTGTTGGTACTAGACTTTAACTTAATCTCTTTTTTATCATTGGCATCATTGTCAATAAATATAAAGGTTCCATCTTCGACTTCAATGTCCTTTTCTTCCAACTCCCCATCGTTTACCCTTTCACCATTAATGTATATCTCTTTGGTACCATTTCCACGCTTTATCACTACGTGCTCTCCTTTTTCACCATCATTTTTTTGAATCCAAACCCTGGGATTGTCTTTTGAATTTCCTAGCTCACTTTTACCGATGGAAATAGTACTGCTTTCCGTTTCTACAAAAACATAAGTAGGCTCTATAGTATCATTATCCGATACGGAATTGTATCTGCTACTCACTTCACCCATGGTTTTGCTTCCACCAGAAATCGCTATCGATAGGCTTATAATTTCACCATCTTCATTTCTAACAACGGTATAGGATAAGTCGAATTTTTCCTTACCTAAGTCAGATTTCATTTTTAACAATTGTTCATCAGTGGTGTTTTTGTCAATGACCAATTCAATAACTGAATCTGGGTTTATGTACTGTTGTTCAAGGGCGAAGGCATATTCTTCCTTGGTATTGAAACTTACCAAAAAAGCAGTAAGGAGTGGTAGAATAAGCAAAGTTTTAAATGCGGCTAACGGATGTGATTTTTTTTGATTGATCATGACGATTCTGTTTTTGATTAATGAATTGAAAAATGGATTTACGATTGATAATCCTTTGTTGTTGATAGCGTGCTTCAACAGGGTATATTGATACCCTATTCGGTCTATTTTAATTTGATGGTTTTCTGTATCCGCTAAAAATTCCAGATTTTGTTTTATGGCACTGCGATAAAACCATACAAGCGGATTGAACCACTGAATAGCAACGACTAGTTCCATCAAAATAATATCTAGGGAATGTAATTGGTGGGCATGCACCTTTTCATGTGCCAGTATGGCTTTCAATTCCGTTGTCGAATGCAAAAGGGGATTGTAAACGATAAAATTAAAGAATGAAAAAGGTTGAATATTCGCATTGCTTTGAACGTGAACTGTAGTGCTAAGCTTGGTGTGGGTCCCCTTTTTAATAAGTTGATTTAAAATATAGCCTTGCCTGCCTAATCTAAGGATTTGAAGTGCCGCTCCTAAAATTAAAATTCCGCAGGCAAGGGCGTATATGTTAGAAAATCCTATAATTCCATTGGTTGGACCCTGAATTATGGATGCTGTAGAAGCGCCAATTTCTGTTGGTAAAAGGGTAGTGGTTTTCGTTAATCGGATAAAGGGTAGTATAAAGGAAAGTATTAAACCGGATAGGAGGAAAACCCTGCTGAAATAAAACATGGTTTCCTTTCTTAAAAAGAGCTGATAACAGCTATAAAAAAGGGTTAATAATCCCGCGGATTTTAAGAGGTAATAAAATAAGGACTCCATCTATTTTTTATTTTCGATAAGGTTGATGATTTCTTTCAGCTCTGCAATGGAAATTTTTTCTTCTTTGGCAAAAAAGGATACCAAATTCTTATAGGAATTATCGAAGTAGCCTACCATATCTTCGTTGACATGGGCTTTGTAATATTCCTTCATTGAAATTATAGGATGGTATTGATGTGTTTTCCCATAAGCGGTAAAACCAACAAACTTCTTGTCTTCCAAATTACGGACAATGGTAGATAGGGTATTGTAGTGTGGTTTGTTCTTGGGTATCTCCACCATAATTTCTTTGACAAAGGCTTTTTTAAGCCTCCAAATAATTTTCATTATTTCTTCCTCTTTATTCGTAAGCTTTTCCATATGTTCTTATTGATAAAAACGAAGATAAACTATTTTTATAGTTATTCAACTAAAAATTTAGTTATTTAACTACTGTTGTCGTTTTATAATTTGAAAAATCCAATAAAATATCTTTTGAGGGTCGAAAATTTTGAGTTTAGGATTATCTTTAATAGGAATATAAAAAAGAGCCATGGTTCAAAACCTTCTAAAAAAGTGTTGCCTTGTTTTGCTGCTGACCATATCGAGTAATGATTTAGGTGCACAGATAAATACACAGAATTCAAAAATAGTTACGCAACAGCGCTTAATGGAGTATTTCAAGCTTCCAAGGGAGCAAGTTTACCTGCAATTGAATAAAAGTGTCTTTTTCGAGGGGGAGACTCTTTGGTTTAAAGGTTATATTTTTGACTTAAGCCATAAAAAACCTTCTATAGCTTCCAAAAATATTGAGATTGGACTGTATGATAAGGAAGGCAGCCTGGTCATTAAGGATTTGTTTTATGCAGAGCAGGGTCGAACACGGGGGCAGTTCGTAATGGATTCGATATTTAGGCCCGGAGAATATTATATTCATGCAACCACAAATTGGTCGCGCAATTTCAAAGAAGGCCATGGTTATGTTCAGAAAATAAAAATTCTTGGAAAACAAGAAGGCGAAACCGTAAATGATGGAGAAGTAACCCTATATGACCTTCAGTTTATGCCAGAAGGGGGGCATTTAATCGCAGAGGTGGAAAATAGTGTAGGGGTGCTGTTGAAAGATGCGTACGGCAGGGGGGTCCCATTTAGAAAAGGTACCGTTTTTGACGATAGGGGGAAAAGAGTAACGACCTTTAATGGAAACCGGTTCGGTATTGGCAGTTTTCTGTTGAATGCCTCCAAGAGTTCGTATTTCACTGCCAAGGTGGTTTTGGAGAACGGCAGATTAATCGAGTCTGGACTTCCCTCATTGGAAAATCAAGGTCTGGCCTTAAGGGTTGTCAATACGCCTTCCAAGGGCAGATTTGTAGAAATCAGGACAAATCTTCACACGTATAGAGAGATTGAGGGAAATCCATTTTTCATTATGTACCACCAAAATGGAAAAAGTAGTGTCGGTGAGATATCGTTCAGCGAAGGTAATCTAATGGTAAGGGCTCAGATAAGGAATGAAAACCTGTACGATGGCGTGAATACGTTAACCCTATTCGATGCAGATGGTCAACCACTTTTAGAGCGACTTATCTTTAAAGATTCTAAGTTTCTAGAGACCCATGTATCTCTTGAGTCTTTCAAAAATGAAAGGTCAGGTGACTCGATTTCATTTCATTTTTCAAGTAACAAAAAACAGTTGAACACTATAGAAAATTTGAACCTTAGTGTTTCTGTACTACCCTCGGATACAAAATCTTACGGGCATAATACCAATATTATACATTCTTTTTTATTGCAACCCTATTTAAAGGGCTACGTAGAAAATCCGGACTATTACTTCAGCGAGCCTTCCAATAAAAAGTTCTACGACTTGGACCTCTTGCTCCTCACGCAGGGCTGGAGCAGGTATGAATGGGACGATATTTTTACCTCGCCCCCCAAAGTAGAATACGAATTTGAAAGAGGAATTTCAATCCGCACCTTGGTACAGAAAGATGCATTTTTCCAATCTTTAAAAAACCAAAACAATGGAGAGGAAAGTAAAGAGGTTTCCTTTTATCTGCATCAGACGGAGAACCAAGAACCTGTGGTCGTTCCAGTAAGTGATGACAACAGGGTCAGGCTGGACAATCTCTTCTATACCCATGGGGATACCTTAAAATATTCAATTGTAAACCCCAACGGCAAGCTTTTTAAATCAATGGCCGATATTGAGATACGACCGGCCCTTATAAGGGATAAATTGGAGGTGCCAAAGCACCTAGCGTCAGCGCCTTATCCAGCATCGAGCGGCGATGATTTATCTGGATCTCTATGGTCCGAGCTCAATAAAGATGTCATCATCTTGGACGAGGTCGTCGTGGCCAAGGATACTGTACCAAGAAAAAATAGCAACTACAATCCAGTCAAATACTCCCGCGAAACGGAATACCAGATAGACGTAGATGCTGTACGTACCTTTCCATTGTTGATTGATTTGATTCGGTTTAAAGGATTTCGGGTAATCTATAACCCCTTGACCTTTGAGGTCAAAATAACGCAAAGTTTTCCAACGCTTTCATTTGGCAGTCTCGAATATCTGGCGCCGATAGTCTTTTTTGACGGGGCCAGAATAGGAGATTTCAGTATGTTCGTTAATATGAGAACCGATGAGGTAGAGACGCTCTATGCCAATCCTCGTGATGTTGTGCATGGCATGCGTGGCGCAGGTGGTGCCATACGAATAACTTCGCGAAAAACGGCAATAGATTACAGTCAATTGGACCATTCTAAAGTGGTGGAGAACTTTAGGGAATTACCCATTAAGTTTCCCTTTACAAAGCCTAAAACGTTTTACACACCTATTTATACTAATTATGACAGTACCATTTTTGACCATTACGGGACAATTCATTGGGAACCTGATATTACTTTTGATGACCAAAATGGTTTTGTCATCTCTACAGTGTACATACCCAACAAAAAATACAATTTTTATTTTGAGGGCGTGGGGGAAATGGGAAAACTACTTTCCTCCAAAATTACCGTAGACTTTGATCAGTATGAATAATCTATGTATTCGTTAAACGAAAACCTATATTTTGAATTACTATATGGGACCATTTAAGTTGTTCCGTTGGCAATAAAAACAGTTCTATTTGTTAGTATTAACGATTCTACCATACTGGGATTTGTTAGGTTATTTATGAGGAAAACATAAGATTATGCAAGATTTTATTTTCATTGTTTTAGGATTGACACTTTTAATTTTAGGGGGCAATTGGTTATTGAGATCTGCGGTGGCATTATCCTTAAAATTGGCTATTCCCAAAATTGTGATAGGAATGACCGTGGTATCATTTGCCACTTCAGCACCAGAGTTAATCGTTAGTGTAAACGCTGCCTTGGATGGTTTTCCAGATTTGGCTTTGGGAAATGTCGTAGGTTCCAACATCGCTAACTTAGGACTGGTCTTGGCCATTATAATTTTGCTGAGCCCTATAGATGTTAACCGTAATTTCTATTCAACGGACTGGCCTGTAATGATGGTGGCATCCATACTGTTCTTTTTCTTTATCTATTTCGATGGTGTTCTTGAGCAATATGAGGGAATTATAATGGTGATTTTTCTATTTTTATTCCTGGTTTATTTACTACGTTTTCAAAAACCAGCCGTAATAGATGCGGATGATGCCCCAGATGAACCGCTGCCCTTGTATAAAATTGCACTTTTTCTTGGTTTGGGAGGTATTGCCCTATGGGGCGGTTCCGAGTTGTTGATTAGTGGAGCTGTGGGTATGGCCACTTTTTTTGGTGTTAGTGACCGTATCATTGCGATTACCATTGTTTCCGTTGGCACCAGTATCCCAGAATTGGCGGCCTCCGTCATTGCCATCTTTAAAAAGGAAAAGGCGATATCCTTAGGAAATTTAATAGGTTCCAATATTTTTAATTTATTGGCCGTATTGGGCATTTCATCAATCATAACTCCGATCCATGTAATTGACCAAGGTCTTTTGACCAATGATATATTTTGGATGTTGGGTATTTCATTTTTGATACTACCATTGGTATTTTTTCCAAAGGGATTGCGGTTGAGTTGGCGGGATGGTATAATTCTTTTAGGAATTTACGTGGCCTTTGTATACGTTACAATCGGTTAAATTAACCTTAGTGCTATGTGGAAAACTTATTATAGTATCTTCATCTTACTTTTATTTTCGGCTGTTGTCCATATTCTCAATGCGCAGCAAAATGACTTCTTTTTTGGTAAAATTGAAGACGCTACTACAGGTGAACCTGTTGTCTTTGCCAATATTCGTATCAAGGACAGGGCTTTAGGGGTTATAACCAATATAGATGGTAGCTTTAGGATTCCAATCAGGTACAAGGATTATGGGGATGTTATAGAGATATCCTCCATGGGGTACCAGGCCAAGGAAATCCCAATAGACATATTTCTTATGGATACTTTGAATACTATAATTTTAGAGCCTGCTCCTTTGGCTTTGGAGGAGGCTGTTGTATTCGGTGAAAAAAAGAGGAGAAATATTCTAAAGCCCAAAGAAATTGTACAGATGGCAATAGATGCCATTTTGGACAATTACCCAACAACTCCGTATACAAAAGTGGGTTATTACCGAGACTTCCAAATGGCGAAGGGTGCTTATGTAAATTTAAATGAGGCCATTATTGAAGTTTTTGACCAAGGCTTTAAAGCGATAGATTCCAGTACAACTAGGGCTCTATTGTACGAATATAGAGAAAACATGGATTTCCGACGCGATAGTTATGCCGTTTTGCCCTATAACTACCAAAAAGGAACAAAAATTATTGATAAGGCCTATTTGCCCTCCTATGGCGGAAATGAGTTTGTAATCTTAAATGTCCATAATGCCATTAGAAACCATACCATAAATTCCTTTTCCTTTATTTATAGGTTTGATACCGACTTGTTGAATGAACATGAGTTTCAAAAAGAAAAGGATACTTACACTGGAGGTGAAGTGGTTTACCATATCGGTTTTGAAAAGATTTTACCAAATTATAATGTCTATGGTGAATTATACATATCAAAGAACGATTACTCCATTCATAAAATGGTCTATGCAGTTTACGATACGGGTAAGTATGGTAATTTCGAAAAACCGGATTATACTAGAAATGAGGAGGATTTAACGCTAGAGGTGGTTATCGAATATAATAGACAGGGGGATAAAATGTTCTTGAACTTTATCTCCTTTCATAATACTTTTAAAGTAAGGGAGCCCCCTAAGTTTAATCTCGATCAAGTGGAATTAAATTTGTCAAAAGGGTGTTTCGTTTTAAAGTTTAATAAAAAATTGGACACCACTATTGAGCAAAAAAAATCTAATTATAAAGTGCTTTTTAGAGATAAGCGGATTAAAATTGATCGCTTTGTTCTGTTTGAAAATATAGTACGTATTTACCCAAAGATGACCAGCGAAAAATTTTCAGAAATTGCCATGGTTATCGAAGAAGACCTTAAGTCTGCTAAGACTTTGAGTAAAACGTTTTTGAAAGTTACCGTTAAGGGAATTAAGGACATTGACGGCAATGTTATCAATGAATGGGCTGAGAAAAATTTCAATCAATTTCGAGAATTTTTCGTTCAACGGATAAAGACTGCGCCAAGTGCGGTACCCACCGAACTTTTTATGAATAAAAACGCGCCTATTTTTAAAGGCCAGCCCATGATGAAGCCAGATAATTTTGATGAGTATTGGATGAACACTCCGCTGCCAAATATTAATAAATAAAAAACGCCCTGATTTCCACCAAGACGTTTTTAATAATCAACAATTAATTCTAAACTAGATTTTTGCGGATTTTACCGTTTTTACGATTCTTCCTGCAATTTTATAAGGATCACCGTTAGAGGCTGGTCTTCTGTCTTCCAACCAACCTTTCCATCCGCTTTCAACGGTGGCTATTGGAATACGTATTGATGCACCCCTATCAGAAATACCATAACTAAAGTCCGTAATTGCAGCTGTTTCGTGAAGCCCGGTCAATCGTTGGTCGTTAAACTCACCGTATACCGATATATGTTCTTTTACAACGGGTCTAAAGGCCTCGCAGATTTTTTCGTATACTTCTTTAGAACCTGCCGTTCTTAATGTGCTATTAGAGAAATTGGCGTGCATGCCAGATCCGTTCCAGTCCATATGTTTTCCTAGTGGTTTTGGATGGTACTCAATATAATATCCATATGATTCGGTAAGCCTGTCTAAAAGGTAACGGGCTACCCATAATTCATCGCCGGCCAATTGTGCGCCCTTGGCAAACAATTGAAATTCCCATTGCCCACAGGCAACCTCTTGGTTTATTCCCTCAAAGTTTAGGCCAGCAGCGATACAAAGATCGGCGTGCTCCTCCACAATATGTCTGCCGTGTGTGTTTTTACCTCCTACGGAGCAGTAGTAAAGACCTTGTGGGGCAGGGTAACCGCCTCTAGGGAATCCTAAGGGAAGTTCCGTTGACGTATCCATGATAAAATACTCCTGTTCAAAACCGAACCAGAAATCATCGTCTGGATCATCAATAGTGGCTCTACCATTGGATTCATGTGGAGTTCCATCCGCATTTAATACTTCTGTCATTACCAAGAACCCGTCTTTTCTTGCAGGGTCTGGAAAAATAGCAACCGGTTTAAGCAAACAGTCAGAGGAACCACCTTCGGCCTGTCTTGTTGAACTACCGTCAAAAGACCACATAGGGCAGTCTTCTAATTTACCCCCAAAGTTGTTCACCACTTTGGTTTTGCTTCTCATGTTTTGGGTTGGGAAATAGCCATCTAACCAGATGTACTCTAATTTTGTTTTGCTCATAATGGGTTCGTTATAATTTTGTGAGTAATAAGACAGACAAAAATATGTTTTTTGCAGTATTCTATGAATTTTTAAGGGGGTAAATCTTGTAGAATTCAATTTATTGTTGTTTGCCCCTATAATTTATTGGGTATTTTATCAAATTTTTAATTTTTGAACGTAATTTTGCTGAATTAATAATAACAATACCTATGTCAATATCTAGATTTACGGCAATAGCGGAAAGTCAGAAACGAAATAGCATCGCCATAAACGAAAATGGACGGCGGTCAGATATATTTGGGGTCAATGTATTCAATGAGCGTAAAATGCTTCAGTACCTTACAAAGGATGCTTTAGACAGTCTCAAAGGTGCAATGGTTTCGGGTTCCAAAATAGATCGCAAAATTGCGGATCAGGTGGCGGAGGCTATTAAAGGTTGGGCCATAACAATGGGTGCAACACATTACACCCATTGGTTTCAACCATTGACGGGTTCTACAGCTGAAAAACACGATGCCTTTTTTGATTTATTGCCAGATGGAACCGCTTTGGAAAAATTTGGCGGTGGGCAATTGGTACAGCAAGAGCCGGATGCTTCCAGTTTTCCAAGTGGGGGTATCCGCAATACGTTTGAAGCGCGTGGGTATACGGCTTGGGACCCAACCTCCCCAGCTTTTATTTATGGAACTACCCTGTGCATCCCAACTATCTTTGTTTCCTACACGGGCGAGGCGCTGGACAATAAGGCTCCTTTGTTACGTGCGCTAAGCGCTATAGATGAAGCGGCAACAGCAGTAGCGAAATATTTTGATAAAAACGTTTCTAAGGTCAATGCCACATTGGGTTGGGAGCAGGAATATTTCTTATTGGATAAAGCCTTGGCACATTCAAGACCTGATATTATGATGACGGGGCGTACTTTGGTAGGGGAGACCCCGGCCAAAGGACAGCAGTTGGACGATCACTATTTTGGGGTCATCCCCAGTCGGGTTTTAAGCTTTATGAGCGATTTGGAAAAGGAATGTACCAAATTGGGAATACCTGTAAAAACCAGACATAACGAGGTGGCCCCCAATCAGTTTGAGTTGGCACCCGTTTTTGAGGAGGCCAACCTTGCCGTAGACCATAATCTGCTGCTTATGGACGTGATGGACAAGATAGCCGATAAGCACCAATTTACCGTTCTGTTCCATGAAAAGCCGTTTGCAGGCATCAATGGTTCGGGAAAACATAATAACTGGTCGCTGGCGACGGATACAGGCGTTAACCTTCTTAGTCCGGGATCTACACCCATGAAGAATTTGCAGTTCCTTACCTTCTTCATTAATACGATAAAAGCGGTGGATACGTATGAGGAACTATTACGTTCCTCGATTGCGTCTGCAAGTAACGATTACCGCTTAGGGGCCAATGAGGCGCCCCCTGCAATTATTTCCATATTCATCGGCACCCAGTTAAGCAGTGTGTTAGATGAATTGGAAGGGGTGTCTCAAGGAAAGTTATCGCCAGAAGAGAAAACGGAATTGAAACTAAATGTGGTTGGAAAAATACCTGAAATTCTATTAGATAATACAGATCGTAATAGAACTTCACCTTTTGCTTTTACGGGCAATAAGTTTGAAATGCGCGGTGTAGGATCAAAAACCAATTGTGCCAAACCCATGACCATTTTAAATACCATTGTTGCCAAGCAACTAAGGGATTTTAAAAAGGAGGTGGATGCCCTGATCGATAAGAAGAATTTAAAAAAGGATGAGGCGGTTTTCAATATACTCAGGGAATATATAAAAACATCCAAACGCATCCGCTTTGATGGGGATGGGTATAGCAAGGATTGGGAGAACGAAGCAAAGCGCCGTAAATTGAGCAATAACAAGAACACACCGGAGGCTTTGAATGTGCTAACCGCTAAAGAGAGCTTAGACCTGTTCCGCACCATGAAGGTTATGAGCGAAGTAGAGGTGACGGCTCGCCAAGAGGTAGAACTCGAGAATTATATTATGCATGTTCAAATAGAGGGTAGGGTTTATAATGAACTGGTTTATGGCTTTATAATTCCGGCCGCGGTGGCGTATCAAAATACATTGATCAAGAACGTGTCTGGTTTAAAGGAAATTTATGGTGCCGCCCACAAGAAATTTTCTGAAGGGCAACTGACAATGATCGAAGAAATTGCGGAGCATATGGCTACGATGATAAAAATGGTGGATGCCATGGTCGAGGCGCGTAAAAAAGCCAATGCTATCAAAGAAACGAAAAAGAAGGCGGAGGCCTACTGTGCCAATGTGAAGCCTTATTTTGAAACCATCCGTATGCATTGTGATAAATTGGAGAAGTTGATGGATAACCAATTATGGCCTTTAACGAAGTACCGTGAGTTATTGACGATAAAATAAATTGGTGAATTAATGTAGGGGGTGGAGTCAGAATTTTTATGATTCCCTTATTTTTGCCACAAATCTAAGTTATGTCCACAGCAAGCGGTGAAAGATATCAGCAACGCGGTGTATCGGCCTCAAAGGAAGATGTCCACAATGCCATTAAAAATATAGATAAGGGTCTTTTTCCAAAGGCGTTCTGTAAAATAGTACCAGATTACCTTACCCAAGATGAAGCGTATTGCTTGATCATGCATGCTGATGGCGCGGGCACAAAATCTTCCTTGGCCTATATGTATTGGAAGGAAACCGGAGATTTATCGGTCTGGAAGGGAATAGCACAGGATGCATTGATTATGAACATCGATGATTTAGTATGCGTTGGTGCTACGGATAATATAATGCTGTCTTCCACTATCGGAAGAAATAAGAATAAAATACCGGGAGAAGTTTTGTCGGCCATTATTAACGGAACGGAAGCGTTGATACAGGACTTGGCAAAATTTGGGATTACCATCCATTCTACAGGGGGTGAAACTGCAGATGTTGGAGATCTGGTACGCACGATCATTGTAGATTCTACGGTTACTGCAAGGCTTAAACGAACGGAGGTTATTGATAATGCCAATATAAAAGCAGGGGATGTCATTGTGGGTTTATCATCATCTGGCCAGGCTACATACGAGAAGGAATACAATGGAGGAATGGGAAGTAATGGGCTTACTTCTGCCAGGCACGATGTATTTGATAACTATTTGGCTACTAAATTCCCCGAAAGTTTTGATGCGGAAGTCCCTAAGGATTTGGTCTACTCCGGTTCTGTAAAACTTACGGATCCCGTTCAGGGCGCTCCATTGGACGCGGGTAAATTAGTACTTTCGCCAACCCGTACCTATGCCCCTATTGTTAAGAAAATTTTGTCAAAGTATAGTGCAAAGGATATTCATGGAATGATTCATTGCAGCGGAGGGGCACAAACAAAAATTTTGCATTTTATAGACTCTTTGCACGTTATTAAAGATAATTTATTTGAGGTGCCTCCGCTTTTTAGGCTGATTCAAGAACAATCCGGTACCGATTGGAAGGAAATGTATAAGGTGTTCAATTGTGGTCATCGGTTGGAATTATACGTAGCTCAGGATATCGCGGAAGATTTAATTTCCATTTCAAAAAGTTTCAATGTCGATGCCCAAATTATTGGTAGGGTAGCGCCTTCCGATGCTAAAAAGCTTACGATTTCCAGTACCTACGGCACCTTTGTCTATTAGCATATACGATAAGGATAAATATGCCGTTCTATAGTATAAATCTATTTTGCTATGGAACGAAAGGAATTTTTACGCAGTTTAGGGGCCGGAGCGGCATTCGCAATTACTTTCCCGTGTTTGGGCAGCTGCTCAAAGGATAGCGGTATCGAGGGGGAAATCGTTACTCCACCTACAAATGTCGATTTTACGATAGACCTGGAGTCTGCCGAGGCTTCCAAATTAGCCAATAATGGAGGTTTTATTTTGAAGAACCTCGTTGTAGTAGTTAAAAATCTAGAAGGCGAGTTTGTGGCCGCAACCCAAATATGCAGTCATGAGCAATATGACCAAGTCCGTTTTGTGAATCAAGAAGGTGGAATTTTTTATTGTGATGTACACGGCTCTAAATTCTCACAGACAGGAACACCGTTAAACCCAACAGGAAATAGGGCCAAAAATCCATTGAAGATCTACAATACAAGCCTTGAGGGCACCATGCTTCGGGTTTTTGAATAATTATTAGGCTACTTTCAGGCCATTTGACCCTATTAACCTTACCGACCTAAACCTAAATTTTAAAGCCAATTGTTGATCTCTAAATAGAGAAGTAAGTGAAAACGATCTATGCCTTATTTTTTTTGTTGATGACTTGCTTTGCATTTGGTCAAGAGGAAAATTATGTCACGGTTAAAAAATCACTTCGTTTAATGGGAGGTCCTTTTGATATTACCGTTATATCAGTCGATGAGGAACTTGGCTATATCTACATACAGGAGGCGATAGCTGAAATACAACGTATAGAAAAACTAATTTCGTCTTGGGACGCCAATTCAGAAACATCAAAAATTAATGCGAATGCAGGTATCAAACCGGTTGAAGTAAGCTGGGAGCTTTTTAAATTGATTGAAAGGGCGGTACAAATTGCGGAAATAACGAACGGCGCCTTTGATATAACCTATACACCCCTCGAGGATATTTGGAAGTTTGATGGTTCCATGACCTCGGTACCTTCCAAGGAAAAAATAAAACAGGCCCTATCTAAAGTAGGTTATAAGCACATCGTTCTAAATGCCAAGGACCAAACGGTTTTTCTCTCAAGGAAAGGCATGCGTATCTCTTTTGGTGGTATAGGCAAAGGTTTTGCGGCAGATAAGGCAAAAGCCTTGTTGGTTTCAAAACAAGTACAGGCGGGCATTATTAATCTGGGGGGCGATATAACTACCTGGGGTACTAAGGCCAGTGGAGAAAAATGGCTCATAGGTATCGTCAATCCCCAAAAGGAAGGAAGGTTATTCTCTTGGCTTCCTATATTGGAATCATCGGTAGCAACCGCTGGCACGGATGCTGGCTTTATGATGGTCAATGATAAAAAGTACACTCGCGTTCTAGATCCAACTACGGGATATCCTTCAACAGGGATAAATAGCGTTTCAGTTTTTGCGAAAAGCGCAGAGCTCTCGGATGCCTTGGCTACTGCAATCTTTGTGATGGGAAGGGATGCCGGTCTTGCACTGATCAATCAATTGGGGGATACGGAAGTAATCATTGTTGATGGAACGGATAAATTGTTCAAAAGCAATGGAATCATGTTGAACTAGGGTAACAGGACTTACAGTTTCTCTTGGCCATTATTTGGTATCTGTTTCGATATTCCATCAAACGTATCTCTAAATTTATCGTAAATTCGCGGTACAAATGCAGTACGCTTATGATAGAAAAGTTGAACATTGTAAAGCAACGTTTTGATGAGGTTTCAGACCTTATCATCCAGCCCGATATCATTACGGACCAGGAGCGTTATGTTAAGCTCACCAAGGAATATAAGGATCTTAAAAATTTAATGGATAAGCGAAAAGAGTACGTGGAGCTTACCAACAATATGGCTGAAGCCGAGGAAATTATTTCCGATGGTAGTGATGCCGAGATGCTGGAAATGGCCAAATTACAGCTCGAGGAGGCCAAAGCAGGTCTCCCTAAGCTTGAGGAGGAAATAAAGTTTATGCTCATACCCAAGGATCCAGAGGATGCAAAGGATGTGGTAATGGAAATACGTGCAGGGACCGGTGGGGACGAGGCCAGTATTTTTGCCGGTGATCTTTTTAGAATGTACACCAAGTATTGCGAGTCCAAAGGGTGGAAAACCAATGTCATCGACTTAAGTGAGGGCACAAGTGGTGGATATAAAGAAATTCAATTTGAAGTCTCCGGGGCCGATGTATATGGTACCCTGAAATTTGAGGCGGGAGTACATAGGGTGCAGCGCGTTCCGCAGACAGAAACCCAGGGACGTGTGCATACCAGTGCCGCTACGGTTATGGTATTGCCTGAGGCTGAAGATTTTGATGTTCAAATAGACCCCAAGGACGTACGTATAGACTTTTTCTGTTCTTCAGGTCCCGGAGGGCAATCGGTCAACACGACGTACTCGGCAGTGCGTTTAACCCACTTGCCAACAGGTCTGGTCGCGCAGTGCCAAGATCAAAAATCACAACATAAGAACAAGGATAAAGCTTTTAGGGTATTACGTTCTCGATTGTACGATATGGAATTGGCCAAAAAGCAAGAGGAGGATGCTGCCAAAAGAAATTCCCAGGTAAGTAGTGGCGACAGATCTGCTAAGATCAGAACCTATAATTATCCCCAAGGTAGGGTAACGGACCATCGTATAGGACTTACATTATATGATCTATCAAACATTATCGATGGGGACATCCAACGGATAATTGATGAGTTGAGTTTGGTTGAGAATACCGAAAAGTTGAAAGAGGCGTCCGAGATTTTTTAATAAAGCCATACGCACTAATGAAGTCCTACGGGAGCGAATTTATTTTTTTAGGATTCCCTTAGGACCAATTTTTTAAGAATGACCACAGAAGATTTAATTGCACAGATTCACAAGAAAAAGTCTTTTCTCTGTATTGGCTTGGATACGGACATGGATAAAATTCCCGAATTCCTATTGGATGGGGAAGATCCTATTTTTACTTTCAATAAAGCAATAATCGATGCGACGCATGCCTTGTGCGTGGCCTACAAACCAAACATTGCATTTTATGAGGCCTATGGTATACGGGGTTGGGCTGCCCTACGCAAAACAATAGACTACCTAAACGAGCATTATCCAGAAATTTTTACGATTGCCGATGCCAAAAGAGGCGATATAGGAAACACATCCTCCAGATATGCAAAGGCATTTTTTGAAGACTTAAATTTTGATTCGATTACAGTTGCGCCCTACATGGGACGTGATTCCGTGGAGCCCTTTTTAGCGTTCAAGAACAAGCATACGATATTATTGGCACTTACCTCGAACGATGGGGCCTTCGACTTTCAAACGAAAAAAATAGGGAGCCATGAATTGTATAAGGAAGTATTATCCGTTTCCAAAAATTATATAGGGTCAGAAAACTTGATGTATGTGGTGGGTGCTACCAAGGCGGAATATTTAAGGGAAATACGAAAGATAGTGCCCAATAATTTTCTATTGGTACCTGGGGTGGGTGCCCAAGGGGGCAGCTTAGAAGATGTATGTGCATATGGTATGACTGCAAATATAGGTCTGCTGGTGAATTCTTCCAGAGGTATCATTTATGCATCCTCGCAAAGAGATTACGCAACGGCAGCGCAGCGTAGCGCAAAGAAATTACAACTGGCAATGCAAATGCAATTGGAGAAACTAAACTAGGTTTTCCAGTATTCTTTTGATTTTTTGTGCTTTTTGCTCAAAAAATTCTCCCAATTGGGTGTTGGATTGCATGTTGGAAGCCTTGTCCAAAAAATTTTGATATTGATATTCTAAGAGGGTGATAATATCTGTAGTTGCAGCGATTGGTTTTACCGATCCTACTTTGCAATATTGCTTTTCCATATTCTAATTTATTTGTTCTTACAAATATACGAGCGGATTCAATTTTTGGATGTAGGTAGGGATGGCAATACGGCTAATAATCAGGTAATTTGTCTTTTTTTTAACAATTGGTTTAATTATTCTTTAAAAAAAATGGAGTTTTGGGCTTTATTATTACTTCGGCTCCAGGATTAAAAAAAGAATCGATACATTGTACTTTTGCTAATGATAACGAAGAATAAAAAGATTGCTTAATTATACCACTTACGTGCATACCTCTTCCCCTACCTGGGTCACTTTTGTACATGGGGCAGGGGGCAGTTCCTCCATTTGGTTTAAACAGATCCGGGAATTTAAAAAGCATTTTAATGTGCTCCTTTTAGATCTTAGGGGGCATGGAAATTCAAAGCCTAATCTAAAGAACGTTTTTGATGAGCAATACACGTTCGATTCTATTACGAATGATATTGTTGAGGTAATAGACAATGAGAAAATTGCCACGTCACACTTTATAGGTATTTCATTAGGCACAATTCTTATTCGCAACCTGGCGGAAAAATATCCTGAAAGAGTGGAAAGTATGGTTATGGGAGGCGCCATTATGAAATTAAACCTACGGTCACAAATATTGATGCGCCTTGGAGTCATTTTTAAGAGCGTTGTACCTTATCTATGGCTCTATAAATTTTTTGCATTTGTTATTATGCCGAATAAGAACCATAAGGAATCACGGTTGCTTTTTGTTCGTGAGGCTAAAAAACTGTATCAGAAAGAATTTATACGTTGGTTTAAGCTTACATCGGAAATCAATCCATTGTTGCGTTTTTTTAGAACTGCGGATATAAAAATACCTACCCTTTACGTTATGGGTGCGGAAGACTATCTATTCTTGCCCAGTATTCGGCAAATTGCCAAAGTGCATAAAAATTCTGAGTTATTGGTAGTTCAGGACTGTGGCCATGTTGTAAATGTGGAACAGCCACAATTATTCAATGAAATGGTGATTAACTACTTAATGCCAAAAAACCAAAGGAAGTAACCTGCTGAGGCCATTCGTTCAAGCTATATTACAGTAAAACAAAAAACCGATGCTCCCACCGGTTTTTTAACTAACTAACTCAAAAAATAACTAACTCAAAAATTTGAAAATGAATACTTTAATAGTTGATTCTCTTTAGTTTTTAACGCTGTTATTTTTAAGTTATTGTGATTTATTGTAAAAATAATATCAATCCTGAAGCGCAAAAACTTTTCGGAGTACATCTGTTGTTCGCGATGACAGATTGGTTCGTATTTGCTCCTCTTCAACCGCTATCATTTTATATACCCCATTAAGAGCTTCTTGGGTTACATAATCGGTAAGATCAGGATTTACATTGTTTGTTAAAGGTATCGCATTGTATTTGGTTATAATGGAACTCCACACCTTATCTGCACCAACTTTATTGAAGGAAGCATTGATTATCGGGTTGAATTTTTCATATAAAGCAGTGTTTGTTTTGGTTTCCAAGTAGGAGGTAGCCGCATTAGTGTCGCCTAATAATATATTTCTTGCGTCTGCAAAGGACATTTCCTTGACCGCATTAACAAAGATTGGAGTAGCTTCAGAAACAGCTTCCTCGGCGGCCCTGTTTAAAACCTTGAGTCCTTCGTCCGCTAAACTTCCCAAGCCTATATCCCGTAACGTTTTATCAACTTTTCTAAGTTCCTCCGGGAGTAAGATTTTTACCAGTTCATTCTTGAAGAAACCATCCGTCTGGGTCAGTTTGCTTACCTGTTTTTCAATGCCTTGGTCCAGGGCCTGCTTGAGACCGTTGGCAATAAATTCATTGCTCAGCCCTTCGCCAGAGTCTGGTAGTTGATTCACTACTTGTTGTAGTTCAGCACATGAAAAGGTTAAAAACAGTAAAAAAACTAAACTTATCTTTTTTATCATCTGATTTAAATTAGGAACATTGGGTTATTAGGGTTACGAGAAAATAACGGTTTTATTGTTGAAGGCAGTTGTTATGTTCTAAAATAGTAATGGTTATAGTATTTGAGCTAAGAAGAATTTGGTCATTAGTTCGATATTAGTTCGAATTATGATTAAAAAAATGGTAAAATAGTTAGATTGCATAAGCCTATGATTATCCGATTCAGGAAACAGGTGTCTAAAATACTTAAAAATTATCCTTTCAATTATATTCAACATGTTTTCGACTTGAATTTTTAATACTTTTAAACAGTTCGGTTTTAAGGGAAGCTTACACTATATTTGTTGTTGTACACCGTTTTTTAATAGTTTCCAATCAAATGTTTTTACTTCCAACTCTTGGTTTAGTCTTAAATTTTGGTCTTTGTACAGGTCGTCCAGAGTATAAATAGAGAACTTCTGGCCGTTAGTTGTTTGTCCGACAATATTATGGAACGTCTTTTTATTGGAATACGAGTAGTATGTCAGCCAACTAGATTTGAATATCCCCCAGCTTTTTGTCACTTCGTTGCAAAAGTGTTGGGTAAGTATACTGAAATCGTAAAAGGTTATTTGATTCGGACAATTAATTTTTAAGCTTTGACCGCTACTTATTTTGAAACTCTCAAATCTTAAATCTCCATCACAAAATTCCAAAAAATCCCTTATTAAAGATTCCGCTTTTCTTTGAGTAGTCTGGGAAACAATTAGTTTGTCTCCATTTGAAAAATCAAGTATTAAATTTCCAGTTGAAGGATATTTTTCAAGTCCATCGCTGTTGTCGCACTTTTCAATAATTTCCCAACCAAAGGCTTTCTCCAATCCATAACCAATAAACCAAATCGGGCTTATAACCCAAGTAATGGGTCGAAAAAGTTGTGGTTGGCACATATTAACCAAACCTAGTACTATTTCCTTAAAATCTTTAATTAAAGTATAAGCAAGACCAATCAGCAGAAGGAAAAATATAACAACAAAAAGATAAGGGATTATTTCCACAGGGTTTTAATGGTGTACAACGGTTTAGCTTTGAACAATACGGGGGCAAACTAGCGTTTGCTTTCCGCCATGCACATAGCGAACTGTTATTGTTTTGATTTATTTTTTCATGTTAAGAGTAAAATCCATAAGATTTTGAGGTCTTTAAAAAAACACGCAAACGCTAGCTTTTTTTTTGAGCTTATGCCAGTACTTTTTATAAGTTGTGTTAGCGAACGTGTTATTTTTTGCTTCGTTTGTCGTAATAGTCAATTCGCGTTTTAAAATATGATGAGTGACCGTTAACCTTGGTTATAGAACCTCTTTTATTCTTGTCGAATTTTAATTGGTAATATTTCGGATAATTAGGTGATGATTTAATTACTCCACAAGCAAAATTTGTCGAATTTGATATACACAGTATTGATTCTGAATCGTAACCAACTAACATTTCCAGTTTGGAATTCCTTTCTAAAGAGTGCTTTTGCCCGTTTATTGTAAATTCTAAAACTTCTTTTATTTCTTTCCTAAAGTCTCTAAATATGACAATTTTTGAAGTATTGTCAGCACGTATTTGTTTATTGTTTATGAACCGGTTTGATATACTTTTTGCATTGTAAGATTGAATTATTTCAAGTATATCAGATAATCTAGCTTTTTTTGTTAGACTACTGATAGCTTCTTTTGATTTAGTATCATCAATCAAACTTTTAATTTTTTCTTTATCCAAGTTGAATATTTTGGACGACCCATCCGTCTCGGTAAAAGCTTTAAAGAATAGACCGTCCTTTTCTAAATACCAATCGGTAAATGTACCCGACATATTTCCGATTGTTGGACCACCGTAAGGGTAGGGACCTGAACCATATATTTCTCCACGATATACTTTGATTTCGCCAATAATTACCTCTTCTTTGAAACCACCCTTGTTTACATATAAAGCATTTTCTTTATCCTGATAATACTTTGATATACTGTCAATCGGTATTTTTAAGTTTACATCATCATTTAAAATCAAAAAATTATTTCTTACTGTTATTTTTGAACTCTTTATTAGCGAATCATTTTTTTTAACTAAAAAAGATTGACTTTTCAAGTCACTAAATGCAAAGAGTATTAATATTAGAACAATTGGGATTCTTTTTTTCATATGTTTTATAAACCGTACTGTAAATAGTTTTTTAAAAGTTCATGGTTAGTCCAATTCCGTTCCCGTTCGCTATAATTTGAAATTCTGGCTTAAATTCATAATATGATGTTGAATTAAGAGAAGAATTGTATAATTCTACCGCTTGTTTCGCTTTTTTGTTCGCACTCGAAGAAATAGGAATGGCAACTACAATAAGACCAGCTCCTACACCAGCCAGAGTCCAATTTGGATCTCCACCACCTATAGATTGTCCAATTGGAAATCCAATTAAAGCTCCGCCAGCTCCACCTAAAATCGAAGCGAAGGTATTATTGGTTCGGGCTTTTTTAATAAATTCTAATGCGTTGGCGTTGGATTGCATAGTGTTCACCAAATCCCCCATTTTCATTTGTTTTCCGTTTTGGGTGTATTTATATCCTCCGAACACCTTTTCCATCTCAATTTTTTGGGCGTTGCAAAAAGTCAATGTTACAAAAGCTAAAATCAGGGTCAAAATCGTTTTTTTCATTTTCTTAAGTTTATTATGGTTTAATTTACTTACAACGTTGTCGCTGCATAGCTCTTAAAGGATTGCGGGTTACGTACTTTTTCACCGTCAAAATGGTTGATGCCGATAGCTGAGCTTCGAAAACCATTCAAACCCGTATTTGCTATACCGTTTGTGGGCAATTGTTGTTTTTTAATGTTATTTGTATAATCCATCATCTCGTGTCGATAGCCGCCCTTTATATTTGGTTTTATAAAAATTTCCCTTCTAACTGTCTATAATTATCGAATGCACTCCTCCGTCATAAGGAGCAACGACAACGACTATTACAAAAATTTAGTCTTGATATTCTATTTGCCAAATCGATTTTGAAAGGATGCCATCGAAAGTTTTTTCAATTCTCGTAGGCAACCCATCGGAATTAAATTCATATTCCCTTTGCAATTGACTTCCGACACTAACTATATATTTACTTAAATCAACGGTGTCCTCATAACTTATAAGACCTCCATTATTTTGAACTATTTGGTTATTGAAACTTCCATAAAAGTTGCCCCAAAAGTCTTTCCATGGTCCTTTTGGCGAGGCATTTTCTATATAAATATGGTCAAATTCAACTGTATTAGAAGAATATTGAACAACTTTTGAGATAGGAACTCCGTCTTCTAAAGTAACCTCGGCAATATTTCCATTGTCTGACCTGTATATAAATCCATCACTATTTAAAAAGTACTTTGTTGAGAATGCTCGATTGCCAATCGAATTTATGAATTCATTTTCGATAAGATTATTTGAATAGGTGATTACATTATACGTAGTATCAGGTATAGACACGTTATTTCGGATACGTTCTATCAAGCTCAGTTTTTTGTCTTGGTAACTAAAGTTGTTTATATAGTTTATGCTACCATCGGAATTGTAGTAAGTAAGCTTTTTTAGAAGTTCATTTTCATTATATTCATAAGTGGAATAGTTTTGTAAAGTTCCATCGGGAGTATAACCCTCTTGTCGAACGACCTTATTATCCTGAAATTGGAATTCGACACGAGCCGCCACTCTATTATCTATGAAGTTTTCATAACTGATTTTTGAAAAGAATATGGACCTCTCCTCTTCATTAGACTGTTCTTCACTTGACTCTGGATTCTCCGACTGCTCTTGATTCGGGTCACTCATTTCATTTTCTTCCTCTAACGGTGAATCAGAATTTGAGCATCCAATAAAAAGCGATGCAACCAGAATAATCGAAATTTGAAAAAATCCTTTAGTCATTTTTAAAATTGGTTCGTGCACCTTGGTTTTGTTTAGGTCTGGAAAATACGATGTTTCTTTATGGTTGTAAAAACATTTCGATTAAAAGTAAGATTTTTCTTTATTAATTGAGCTACGGCTGAAATATAGGTTTTTTAAAAAGTCCATAGTAGCTATGTTTCCTAGACCATCTGGTTGTTTCACGAACTCGTTTTTATCCCATCATGAATTAAGACCAGTGTTTAAGAACACTATACGCTTAACAAGTAAAAACTCATATATTGTTAAAATTCAGGAAGATTCTTTTTTCTTTGAATTTTAGACCTGTGCAACGAATATTTCTGTTATGGGGCGGTTTTTTTATTTTTTATTCCTAATAAGCATTGTGGTCAGGGCTATTAGTATTGAGGCTCCTGCAACGAGAGAAACCAATTTTATCAATCCGATAATGGCATAAAATCCGAAGCCCCAGTGTGCCCGAAATGGTCGGCTTTTTTAAGAAAGATTTCAAGCTCTTCCGAATTATCTAGATAAAAGAATATATCTATACATAAAACACCTAAAACATACCGACTAATTATTTTTATTTAAAGATTTCAATTGGTGTAAATGTAGCCTTCTCTAAAAAGGGTAAGGCTTCACAGGGATACTACCGGACGCACCAGGGCAAGAACGTGAAATCCGTGATCGTCAATGTATCCTGTAAGCTTTTGAGCCGTACGCTGGCGGTCATAAAAACTGGGATTCCCTATGGGATAGGGGTAGTGGAATACAAAGAAAGGGGGACATTAATACATAACAAAGCTCACTATAGAAGTAGAAAAGGTCTGGATCACAGAACAATGTAGGTGATCCCGATAGCTATCGGGAATCACATCGGTTAGCAAGTGGCCAAACCTATTATAGCTTATGATCATACAGATGCCGGTGAACACAAATAGGGTGTATCACATATAGGATGCGGAGCAAGTTATATCAAAATAAAAAAGGTGGTTTAAGATAAAAAGGACATATTATTTATCTTTGGGAAACTGGACTAGTGCTTTTAAAAGGAGGTTTTGTTAGCAAGTGCTATTAATCAATCAAGGTATATATCAAGTTCAAAATTTAGTTTAACCTGATGTTCGGTATTTGGATTGAATTTTAGAAGATAGGCCATTTTTAAATTATATGTTCTCATATCATTATTAAGATTAATATGTCGTTGATTATACAGTTGTGCCTGAATTGGGCTTTCTTGAAACGAACCAGGAAATATTTGACCAAGAGGATTAAAAGGATAAACAGAGTTGTTTTCTTCCTCAGTATCATTGTAGCCAAAAGTTATTGGACGGAATGGATTTTGTCCGTCGTCCGTAAGAGTTATAAAATTAGCATTAACGCTAACGGGTCTTACAACTTTTATTCTTTCGAGATCTAAATTATTTTCGATGGCAATTTCATTTAAATTATAATCAATCTTTTCTACTACTCCAGAATAATATCTATTATTCACTTCTTCGGTAATAAACTTAAAATCGTATATTACATTGATAGTTTTCTTGTTTAAATCAGATAATGGAAGAATCGTTAATGTTCTAATTTCAGTCCATTCGCTATATCCAATTTCTGGTTCTAAATCTTTTGCTCTTATTCTATACCCAATATAGATTATTTCGCTTATTGGATTGTTAGTGTCCTCTATAAAAGAGAAAATATGCGAAGTTTGACCTCCATAACCATTAATTGGCAAATTTTCAAAAAGAGTAACATCATTGGTATTAATAGGCTTCGAGGATTTTAAAACTTGAATCTCTGAATTATTTAACCCACTTGGCAATTCCCAACCAATTATAAACTGTTCGTGAGAATAAAAGGTAGAATTTTTTGAAGGGGATATCGAAGATGGTATAGCATATATTATGTTAAGTCTTTCTTCTTCATCTGTACTGCAGCTAATTAAAAAGAGAAATACAAAACAAAATAAAATTGTTGTTTGTCTCATTCTTGGCTTTTTTGTTTTAATACTTGCTAATGGTCTATTTATGATCAGTTGCGGTTTGTAGAACGGGATTTCTCTATAGGTATTGCCAATAATCGCTTGCAGGAATCTCCATTTGGAAATTCAGGCAGCAATTAATTATACATTTTGTGGCTGTTGCACAACCTCTTTTTTAATGAAATTACGAATTAATATCAGTTTTTAAGAATACTATACACTTAATAAACAATAACTTACATATTCTTAGGAATCAGGAAAATTCTCTTTTCTTAGAAATTAAGACTTGTGCAACGGTTACTTTTGTTGTAAAACGTTTTATTCATTACTCACCGATAAACGTTTTCTCTAGACCGTCTTCTGTTATTATATACGCCCAATTTGGAGCACTATAACCTAAGCCTGATTCTTTAGAATTTTGATTCGGCATATCGGTTGGAATCTTATGTTTTAAATTATCAGTCTTAATCATTGAAGTATTTGAATTATAAAAAAACACCAAGTTTTCATTCACATTTAGAAAACCATCTGTATCAACTGAATCATAATAGGGTTGTTGCATTATAATAACAAAGTTGTCACCCGCAACTTCGGAAAAGTAAACCCAATAAATGTCAGTGTCTTCTCTTCCATTGTCAATTCGCTTTGCTCTTTCCTCAGAAAATTCTATGAACCCCTTAATATTTTCAAATAAATCTTTTCTAACCGTGGTAGAGTTATTTTCTCTCATACAACCCAACAAGCTAACAAGAAAAAAAAGCATTATATAGTGTCTACTGTTAAGCATATTACCAAAATTACAATGTCTTAAAAAATCAATAATTACAGAGCTTATTTAAATGAGGATATTCTTTTGCAAATGTTTTACAACGTCTCGGCTCGTATGTTTGATACTTAAGTTGAAGATAAGATATTATAGAATAATAAAATAGTTAGTAAAGAAGAGTGATTTCGAGGTTCGGCTAGATACTTGATAAAGATATCGTTTCATAGGTTTCATACTCTTCCCAAGCTAATGCTTTAAAGCATTAGCTTGGATAATTAATAATAAGCTTAAATAGAAGGGATAGCGAGTTCTCGGCTAGATACTTGATAAAGATATCGTTTCATAGAAATCCCGCCCTTCTATAATTTTCTTAGAATCTGATCAGTACCTAGATCCTATAGCACAGAGATCGAATCAAATGCGAGCAAAGATGATAAAGAGAATTTCAGCTTTAAAAAATAGGATATGGAAAAGCGCTTAAAACAAAGTTTAGGTATTGATGTTTCGAAATTGAAGTTATCATTGTCTTTTGGTTTTCTTACAGGTAAACTGGAGAAAGGGTTTATCTCACATGAAGATGTTTCCAATGATCTGTCCGGCTACGAAACGCTTTTAAAATGGCTGAAGAAATCAGTTGATAGCAGTGTGGATTTTTTGATAGTGATGGAAGCTACGGGAGTTTACCACCAGGGTATTGCCCATTATTTACATTCTAAGGGCCATGCCGTTTGTGTGATGCAATCAGGAAGAGTAAAGCGCTATGCGCAAAGTCTGGATCAACGTTCGAAGACCGATGTTCTGGACAGTAGAATGCTGAGCATGCTTGGTCTGGAACGGACCATTCGTCCATGGCATCCACCCAGTGAGGAGTTGCAGCAATTGAAAGGATTAAGCAGGGAGCGCAGTTCTTTGTTGAAAGATAGAACAACGGAAAACAATCGCCAAGGAGCAATCGATTCAGGGGTTTATAGGAATCCCAAAGCTTTGAAAAGGCATAAGAACAGATTAAAGCTTCTCAATGCTCAGATAGAATTAATAGAACAAGAAATGCAAGAATTGGTATCTAAAAACAAAGAGCTTAAACGGAAAATGGACTTCCTAACGAGTATACCGGGTATTTCATTTAAGTCAGCGGCTACGGTAGTGGGAGAGACCTTAGGATTTGAATCTATAGTTAATACAAAACAACTGGCCAGCTATGCAGGTTATGATATAATATTAAGGGAGTCCGGCAATTTTAAGGGCAAGACCAAGATCAGTAAAAGAGGGAACAGTCACATCAGAGCTGCTTTACACATGCCCTCAATGACTTGCGTGCGTTGTAATCCAACATTGAAACAATTCTATAATAGACTTAAACCGAATAAGGCAAAGCCATTGGTGGCCTTGATAGCAGTTCAAAGAAAGTTGTTGATATTGATGTACACCTTGTGGAAAAATGAACAGGTTTACGATGCGAAGTTTGAAACAAAAAAGCAGCAAAAGCATGAAGCTCCTGCTGCACGGGATAACAAATTGATCGCTCAATTCGTTTCCTAATATTTTAAAGAAAAAACTTGTTTTTTAACACAGTACCTAAGCGTAGTGCGGAGGCGAGGAAACCTTTCGTTTCCGTCTGCGCACGAAGCTAAAGCTTATTGTTTTGCTTTTTCTTTTCTTGTCCAAAGCTAAATCCATAAGATTTAGCGATATTATAAATATACACAGACCTTTCGATTATGCCTTAAAATCCGCATTACGTTTAGGTTGTGTTACCTGTTGGCTTTTTAATTTTAATAATTTGGAAGCGCGTTCAAAGTGGAATTAGAGGTGCTATTAATTATTTAATGGGAATTGCAATACCGATACCGGTTCTTAATCCGGTCCAGTTTGTTTTTACCTTATCACCGTTATTATCTTCTAAGAAAAAATCACTATTTTCTTTAAAAATAAGTGAACCACCAAAAGTAAGTTCAAAACCTACGGATGCTCGGATAATAAAGAAAGAAACGGGGTACTCATATAATACACGGGCACCGACCCCTAAATTTGCCGATTGAAATTCAATCTTATCCTGAGATACAGTTTCTGATATTTGGGTGTAGTTTTCTAAATTCAAGGTAGTGAACATTCCGAATCCCCGTAAACCTAAGGTGAAATTATTGTCTGTTTCTGAGAAAGGTATTAAATATTCAGCACCAAAAGCATACCCTTTTAATTCTTCTGTAATTCGAACAACTCCTGAAAAATCTGAATACGAAAGCTTTCCCCCTGTGGTATTATAGGTCCCAAAAACAAACACATTGGCGTTAACAATTTCATACCCTAGAGTAAAACCAATATTTGCAGGAAAATCATCAGTTGTTTTAATCGGTATTTCGGGTAAGTCAGCTTTAAACTCTTCTTGAAAATCTGAAAGTGAGTTCTGTGAAAAGGTGTTATAGTTGGTTTCGAAAACAAGCTTTCCACTTTGAGCAAATGAAACAATACAACATACCAGTGAAAAAAATGAAAGCGCTTTTTTCATAATCCTTAGTAAAATAGATTAGTTTGGAGATGATACCCGTCTGAGTCAATTATATACCCATTAAAATACCAGTATCTGGTATCCTGTAATGAATAAATTCTCATTTCTGAGGTATTACCAGATAAATCTGTTTTAGTAGCCCTAGTACCTCCAGAATTAAAGAAGCCAATTGTGAAAACTTCTGAATCTTCTGTATAATTTATTTCCTTAAATATATGTCCAGCATCCCATAACCTATTTCTACTAGCAGTTTTGGTAGCTACATTGTATTCTTGACCCGTCCAATTTCTCGTATAATTGCCAAAGCATAAATTCTCGTCATTATTGCCAAATTCAACATATTGTACATCAACATTTATATATGAATTCAAATCATCTTGTAGTAAAAAAGAACTTCCTGTATTTTCATAAAGCAAACCATCTACAGAAAAATAGGACGAAGACCTACCGATAGCGAAATATTCGTTTTTCTGATGCTGTATTATTATATTTTTTGAATTAATATCATAAGCGGTAACCAAACCGTTTGTATCGTCGTCTACAAAAAGTAGATTTCCTCTTAAGAAAGCTATGGAGTTAGAATTATGCGTGCCATATTCATTTATAGTATAATACCCCGAAACACTACCTAAACCTATATCATAGATTATAGCTTGTTCACTGGAGTCAACGTAAAAGTAATCTTGGGTTTCATCTAATTCGATACTTTTAAAAACGCTCGAACCCGAAATACTACTAAAACTTATCGTCTCCTTTAATTGAAACTGACCCGTATAAACTTTGACACTATTTTCTTCTAAAAGATAAAATTCATCATGTTTTGGGGAATAGACAACATCTAAAATTTGATCCAAGTCTAATTTAGAACCAAGTCTATAATTTAGATAATGTACCTGAGTAGCAAAAATACTGGAACCTGTTCTGAAGTAGAAGGACATGCCACTTGGCCCAAAATGGTATCCATCTAAAGCCACTGTGCCACCTTTTGGATCTAAAGATTTCTTTAAAGTAGTTACACCACCACTGAATGAACGTTGAAACCAAACATAATATTCTTCAAAATTATTATACAATGGATGCTCACTAAATTCAATTTCAAAATCTGTTCCATTGATAAGATTTACGGATAGTACTTCTATCTGATCCATTATAAGCTGAATTTCAGCTCCGTTCTTTTCTTCAAATTCATTTACTACCTTAATATGGTAAATAGGGTCGTAGAGCATAGTAAGAGTATCATTAAAAACCCCATTTTCAATGATTTCATCGGATAAAATAATTTCATTGCTACTATATTCGGCACCATCTAAACTTCTATGTGTTACTACTAGGTACACTTCATTGTCCTGGTAATCTGGTACTTCATTCCAATAAAGAAAAATTGTTCCATCAATAATTTCAACGCGTTCTATTTCAAACGGATTGGAAAGTGATTTGTTGACTGTAAATGGATAAGAATCTAATTTAATAAAAGCTTCCGCGTCTAAAACACTCGCTAAACTACCGGAGTTTGTTGAATAGGAATATGATACTTCCAAAAGGTGCTCGCCATCTTCAATAGTATTTAAATCCAATATAAAAGATCCTGAATTATTTGAAGTGGCCTCAATTAATACACCATCAAGATAAATAGACACATTGTAAAGCGTGTTTCTTGAATTTGGAAATTGATAAAGAACCTCTCTCGATGAACTTAAAACTTCATCCTTGTGCAGATTAGTTAATATAACATTTAAATCTACCTCTTGTAGTACAATGTCATTATAATAATCATCAGAAAAGTTAAAAGAACAACTGCCTAAAATAATAAGTGAGATTAAATAGAGAGTCTTTTTCAAAATTTGTCTTGGCTTCCTAATTGATAGTTTATACATGAACACCAAATTATATTGATAATATTTTTTCTTTTTCAGTTTACAGGTAACGTAGATATATAGATCATATTATCTATATATCATTTATATGGACAAATATACCTAATCGTATTTACAGCGGTCTGAATGACGGGGGTTTGCGATAACCTACACTCCACAGAAGTGATTTAAAGCTTATTAATACCACGAAGGAATATGTCGGTCATCCCTGATGTAGCTCCTTAAAAGCTCTTATAATTACTGGTCTGGAGTATAGGTTTGAGAGGCGCAGTCCGTTTTTATTCAGGTGCTGATCCGTTTACTCGACTACGGGCTGGTTTTTAATTACTTACTTTTACCAGTTGATTATTCCATTCAGTCGGGATTTCGTTTAAGGCGTATACTTTTAGTTCCTCTTTTTGAACACTAGCGGTAGATTGTAGCAATGTTTCATTCAGGAATTCAGTTTCTAATTTATACATTGCTCCAGTCGCAGGGTCAATAATTAACATTCCTATAACTCCACCCAAAAGCAAGTTCCCAAAATACCAACCATCAAGTTTAAATTCTACTGGAACAGTTTTTGTATCATAACCATTTTTTGTGAAAGTCACTTGGTATCGTGCTTTTCCAAAAAATCCGCTTCCAGCTTTGAGTTTGAGAGTTGCAGGTGTTTGTCCAGAGAAAATTTCGATACCTTTTTTGTCTTTAATAACAATTTTGGCTTCGTTTGGAGCGCTATTTATTGATATTGGATAACTGCTTTTACTTACAATTGAAGCACAACTTGAAAAAAGAATTGAAGTAGCCATAAAAATAGCTGTCATTTTGAGGTAAGATTTTTTAATCATTTATTAGATTTTTAAATTTTCCTAATCGTAAGGCTTTTCGGTTTCGCCTAGTTTTTATAGTGGTTTCAGAACTCCACTTTTTTGAAAAAATCTTCGTTGACTATAATATTTGTCAAGAAGAAATTTTTATCATTCCGCTATATTAAATTCGGATAGTTTTTGTCAACTTGCCCATAACGAAGAGGTATAAATCAAATGATCTATATATCTTTTATATGGACCAATATATTAAATCCTTATATCCTGGGCTCCTAACTTCAAAACTATTCGACATACCGCAGTATCTTAAGTATTAATAGCTTGATTTATAGATATGAGTTAGGATGCAGAGGGGGTGTAAAAGATGTGGGGACGTGTGACGAATATTTTGTTATCAGCTTTATCAAAACTTGTAAGGTATTGTGAGAGGCGCAGTCAGTTCTTATCTAGGGGCGGACCCGTCAACTCGATTGTACCACTTTATTCTTTTATTCGATTATATTTCTTCAGCGTTTCAATTAGTAAATCGTGAGGTAATGCATATGATTTATTTCCATTAATGCCTTCCATTGTTTCAGCAGCAACCATCGCATTGATAATTGCTTCTTCCACTGCTTGGACTGTTGCTTCGAATAAAGGGGATATAAGGTCGTTGGGCAAAATATTTGCGCTGGAAAATTCATTCCTCGTAAATGAATCTGAGTTGGCAGTTGAGAATGCAATAAAAATATCTCCTGAGCCATTTGTTCCATAACCCCCAGTATTACCTATTCCGAGGGGAATTCTATGTACAATTCTCTTCAATTGAAAAGGGAGTAGCGGGGCATCTGTAGCTACAACGACGATAATGGATCCGTCACCTTCTTCACGATATGATTGAGGAGGAAGTACTAATTCATTGTTCAAGGTATCTTTCAATTCCATTCCAATAGGGACACCCGCTATTTTTAGAGAATTGCGCCTTCCAAAATTAGCTTGCACCAAAACTCCTACTGTGTATGTTGAATCTTTGATTTGTACCATCCGTGATGAAGTTCCAGTTCCTCCTTTGAAACCCAAACACATCATTCCAGTGCCTCCACCAATGTTGCCTTCCGCAATCTGCCCACCTTTGGCGTTATCAATAGCCTCCAGAACATGTTTTTCCTTAACATGAAAGCCATATATATCATTTAAAAATCCATCATATGTTTCAGCAACAACAGGATAAGTATACCACATTTCTTCACCCTGATACCAGTTAGTATCTACAAACCATTTTAAAACAGCTTGCCTTACTTCACCAACACTATTGGTATTAGTTATCATGATTGGCGTTTCCAAAAATCCAGACTCAGTAATCCAGGTTGTACCAGTCATTTCACCGTTACCATTGAGACTATACCAATTTGCAAAAACTGGACTGAATTTAGATGCTTTTCCTTTCGGAAATATTGCAGTAACTCCAGTTCTAACAGGTCCCTTACCTACTATATTTTCTCCATTCCCAGAAATAATAGTGCTATATCCGACCTCGACTCCTTTAACATCTGTAATAGCATTAAATTCACCAGTTGCCCCCACAAATGGAACACCCAAATCTCTGGCTCTTGGTTTTTGTCCGTAAGATTGGTATGTAACGAACAGTATTACAAAAAATAGAATTGTTCTTTTCATTTTATTTGTTGTCACGTCTTAAAATACGTCTACAGATTAATATTAGTTTTAAGCACCTCATTTAGCAAATACAAACCGAATAAAAAATCCTAGAGGATTTTCGTTAGCAGGCTAGAACTAGCAATGAATTATATAAGGTATTGGTCATAGTTTATTTCTTTTTTAAAATCTTGAATTCTGTCATAATCTTTAATTGCTAATATGTCCAATAGCGAAATCCATCCGAGAATTCCTTTTCTAAAGTAGTGTATAAGAATTTCTTTGTAGACCTTAAGTCTTTGCCATTCTGTTTGCAAAAAATTCACTTGTATTTTTTTTCCATTTTTAAGAGTCAAAACAAAGATATTATCCAAGCCATGAGATCTTCTTGGGCTACAGTGGTATGATATTTTATATCTGCTTTGTATATCCGATGCAACAACAAAATCCAATTTTAGAATTTCAGAAATTTCAAATTCATCTTTGCCTATTTGAATTTTGTTTTCTAAAAAGATAATTTCTCCAGAATATTCACCTACTTCTTTTTGTTCAATAAATTGATTTCGTATTTCGACCACTATAAAGCAAAGTAAGAGAAAACCCATAGAAATAAAGATATAATCTTTAAGGTCAAATCCGTATATATATTCTATGCTTATTAATAATGTAATTACTAAGCTGAGTAATACAAATAGCCATTGATGAGGATATAAATAGAGTCCTTTTTTCTTTTTGAAAATTTTTAGCTTTTTTGGTTGCATTTATTAATTATGGCCAACGGTTATTATATGAATAATAGGCGATTTCGAAGCACTAATTTTCGGTTAAGGACAAAGTTAAATACGATTCCAAAACCTTGAATTTACTAATGTTTCACCTATTTTTTATATACAGTGTGTGCCAAGCAAGGGCATCTTTACCTTATAGCAATATAAGGATTTATTTAGAGGGGTGTAAGTCCCTTATGCGCTGGAGTAACGTCTGGAAGCATTAGTAAGTCGAAAGGGTGAACAGCCCACAGGGCCGTTACATGAAAGGAAAAAGGCAGAGCACCGTGGAACCCGTGTTCGGCACCCTGACAAAGCTCATGGGCCTGCGGAAGATAAACACCATAGGTCTCGCAAAGGCGAACAAGGCGATGCACCTATCCGCGATTGCGTACAACCTGAAAAAGTACCTGAAATTCGAAGGGAAACGGTAAAGAGCAGGGCGGGGAAACTTGCTTTGGCGGTATTGGTGAAAAGGACCTTTCGACTACTATTTGGGCCTTGCCCAAAGCCTCGAAAATTGCAATACAACTTCTGACCTGAAAAGGAAAAAGCCCCGTAAAAGGGCTCATATTAATCCGTTCTATCGCCGATCAGGGGCTTGTGCAAAGGTTACTTTTGTTAGGCAACGTTTCTAGCGAAATGTTTGATTTCAATCAGTCCACATTTTTTGTTCCCTTCTATTTTTCGATATCATAATAATCTTGATGTTCGAGCTACAATTTGACGCAACGTCCACAAAATTTACCAAATCGATTAGCTTTGGCAGTTATTCTACGAATACTAATAATTACAAAAATCCCTAAATATCAACTATATGAAAATTTTTCAGCTATATATACTATAATTTTTTAGGATAAATTACTATTGATTATATTAATTATTCTGAAATATTGTGCTGATTATATAAATATCTACTGGATCGGCATTGAAAGGACGAGGTATTCCATTTTCTCTGTCAAATATTAACTCTTCATATTTCAAATTTCCTGAGGAACCAATGAATGTGATATTTTCAATGTCAGGGGTTTTTATTAATTCCAAATCAAACTGACTAGTCTCGGCAAGTGATTTGATTATTGCTGGAAATTCAAAAGATTTAATATTAAGATTGACTTCATCTTGTTTTTTATGAAAATATTCCCATCTTACTTCTTTATTTCCTCCGGGTAATTTTGTTAAAGTAAAAACTTGAAATAAGTCAAAATCACCATTAAGAAGAATTGATTCTTGATTTTTTTTGGCACTCCAATTAGGAATTTCTATACTTTTTTCTCCAATTATAGAAACGCGCATTGAAGTGTATGCATTTATCCGAAATTGAATTTGACTAATTATTAAGCCAAATTCATTAATTATAGGTATTTCGATAGCATCGTTATTAAAATTCTCTTGTACTATAAAATAAACATCCGAAGATTTTCGCTCATTGAAGGCCATTTCATCCTTGAATCCTCTTACCGACAATAAATATCTTTCTACATTTAAAGGTAAATAAATTTTCCCTACGTCATCTGGAGGAAGAAATTGGGAAAATGAAAGTGGTTGGTCATTTGAATCCTTTACTAAGTGAAATTTATAGTCCTCCAATTTAATTCTTTCAAAACTGGAATTTAGTGCTCTATTGGTGGTATGAAGTAATAGACCATCGAGGTTACCATTCATTGAAACTTCCCCAAATAAATCACTTGTATATCCATTTGGTTCTTCTAAGACATTAGAGCCTAAAACTTGAGCAAAAGAGTTAGCGCCATTGCTAAAGCTTCCAAGAAGAGACTGTGCAATATTTTCAGACTCAATCCCTTGAACTTCAATTGAAAAAGATTCTTTAGGTGTCGAAGGGTTATAAGTATTCTCGGTATAAGCTCCTGAATTTTCTCTAAATTCAATTAAGTCTGTTCCAGGGTTAATATTGAAAATTGATTTTATATGAGAGAAAACTAAGTTATCTTCTCCGAGCATTACGTAAGATGTTATTATAATCGGTTGTTCTGTAAAACTATCATCCGCAAATAGCTTTACATTTTCAAAATCTTTAAAAACTTCTATGGTTGTTAGTAATTCTCCGGACATGCTATTTGCCGAAATAAATACTCTTCCATTACCTATTAAATATGGTGAGGCAATACTTACCAATAATTTTTTGATAACTAAAGTATTTTCGAATTTGGTTTCATTACCTTCTTCATCTACAGAATATAAAAGAAAAGTGTTTTCACCTGTGGGATAGTCAAAAGGATTTATATCAAATTTGAAATTCTTAACCTTATTAGTTAGTAGTTCTTCACCATTTACTATTAATGTGTTGCTTACAATGTCTGAATCATCAACTATGTTTACTGTAATTTGTGTTTTAACTTCAATCTCTGAAGTAAGACCTTGTACGGAAATTTTTGGAGCATTTGCATTTTCTCCGGTTATATTATTATTTTCATCAGGATTACATGCAATAGTCAGGACAACAAGAAGGGTAATAAATAAGCGATTTGAGTGGTTGAGCATATTGATTAATATTAGTTTAATTTTTAAAAGTTTTTCTAGTCTATTCCAAAAATTGAATGCAATTTTAGATGAAACGCATAATAGTAGTAATACACAATAGAACGTCGTTTTATAATTTGTATTTTATTAGATGGTATTAAGTCCAATTTCAATTGATCAATTATTAAATACTCTAAAAATTGATTTGTCGAATATTGTGACTTTAAATGTGTTTAAATTTTCACTCAAAATTGTCTCAAATGTTGACTAACGGGAGTCTGCGCAGCAACTCCATTTCGAATAAAAATAAATGATCTGTTTTGATTCATAGCACTCTAGATAAGGTTTTATAGCCAGTTCTTTTGTGGTAAAATGAACTTCTAAGAAAAAGAAAGTCACCCAAAATGGCTGAAATGGCTCCGAACAGGGCAAAAAATCTGAATCAATTTGTGTCATTTCGGGTCATTATTATAACCTCAGGTTAACAATCCTTAAAATATCCCCTTAAAACTTCAATAATGAAGGGATTGGGGCAGCAAGTCAGTTGGATCTATACCCATGAATATGATTATAATTTTACAGGAGCTTATGGATATGTTATCATATGGTCATAGCATCATATGACCATAGCTATATAGCTATATTCGATTCATTGATGCAATAATACCCTGATGCAGTATTGGGATATAACTTTGATTCTATATATCGATTGCCTTTAAAGCTATCCGTAAAATCTGAACGTTTCTTTTCTGGTGTAGTACGCTTTTAACGTTATCCTTTCCCCTGCCCACATATTTGCCCCCCAAATAGATTAACCCAAACCCCACTTTTAAGCTTTTTGTGGCTAGGGGGAAGAAGACAGTCGCTCTTGTCCAGTTTGATGAGCGCGTCCGAGGGATGAAAGTAGCCGCTCCAAGAAAAAGCTAGTCCATCGGTACCCTAATATTGCCCTGTTTTTATTTTAAGGGAAATAGCGATGAGCGGAACCATTTTAGGGCGTTCCCTCCCACGATAATCTGAAAATGACCTTTTCGGAATCGCACTCCCTAGCCATAACTGAGGAAAATAGGCAAACGTTAAGCAACAGGAAACGCAAAGCTTGCCCGTATAAGTTGACCAGAGGGAAAATGTTCTGGGTCGAACGCCAATACCTTAAACTTCATGAATATCATAAAACTCCAATTTGTTCCTAAAAAGTGGTGTACACTATTTTGTGTACAGCACTCAAAAATCATTTCTTCACTTGCCCTTAGGTTTGCCTTAAGTTAATCGGAGGTCACGTAGCAAGCCATGTTTTTGCAAGCAAAAACAGCTCACTTTGTTCGCAGGCTTGTTGGGAACCCTCTGCAAAAACCCAGAATTATGGCACGGCCAAAAAAGGATATAGAATCATTGAAAGCGATACGGGTCAACGTTCGGATGACGGTCAACGAATACCTGCTCGTTTCCGGGAATGCGGCATTATTGGGTATGGGAATACCGGATTTTATCAGAAAAAAATTAATAGGTAGACCACTCCCGAGAACCAAGGTGACACCGGAGGATAGAAGATTGTTCGTAGAGTTGAGCCGTATAGGCAACAACATCAATCAACTTTCTAAAAACTCCCATTTACGCATGCACGCTCCAAAAAACCTGTCTCTACAATTGTCTGAATTACGAAATCTTTTAGGCGAATTAAAATCAAATATCAAGGATAAATGATATCCAAGCAGATAAAGGGAAAGGATTTTTACGGACTGTTGGCCTACAACCAAAAAAAGGTTGGACTTGGTCAGGCCAGTGTACTGGATGCCAACATCGATTTGGGCAGCGCGGTCGAGATGTCCAAGGAATTCAATTTGATCAGGCAGTTACGTCCCAGGTTGGGCAAAGCAGTGTACCACGTTTCCCTTAACCTTCCACCCGATGAAAAAATGAACGACAAAAATTTTGTTTCTATGGGATTGGACTATCTAAAGGGAATGGGGTTCGACGATAACCAATATATCATTTACCGTCATGATGACCAAAGTCACCAACATATCCATATAGTGGCGAACAGGGTAAAATTTTCCGGAGACTTGGTCAGCGATAGCAAAGATTACAAGCGAAGTGAGCTTTTGGTAAGGAAATTGGAACAGAAATATGGTCTTTCCCTACTTCCCGATAAACCTTTGGGGCGAAGGGCAGCTCTTACCCAAAAGGAAATTGAGAAAACGCTTAGGACGGGCACTACACCGATAAAAGTTACGCTGCAAAACCAACTGATGGAAGCATTGAAACACTCGAAAAATATTGAGGAGTTCATATATCAATTGCAGTCGGGGGAGATTCGGCCAAAATTTAATATCAGCAAGACTACAGGAAGAGTTTCCGGTGTTTCTTTCAGCTACGAAGGCGTTATTTATAAAGGAAGCAGTTTGGGAAGACAATATTCATGGAACAACATTATAAAACAAATCGACTATGATCAAATCAGAGACCGTGCAGTTATTCTCCAAACTAATGCAGCAGAACAAGGAGATTTTAGAGGAATTGGCACAGATAAAGAAGGGGCTGGAGAAAACACGAAGCAATCAAAAAGTACTATCGGAAGGGCAGGGGAAATTGTTGGCCAACCAACGCACCATTTGGGACTTTCTGAAAAAGATTGCCTAGGGCCGGAACCCTTCAATAATTATAGAGACGAGCTGGATAGTCCGCTTTGGAGAAGACGAAGAAAAAAAGGGAGAAGTAGGTAGTGAAAACCACGAGTGTACATATAGAGCCATTGAATCTTACAGGGAGGGCATTTTGTGAGCGATTGGGTATTTCCTATAATGGACAGATAATGCAGTCATTAAGAGATCAAGGATTGGTCGATTTCTTTAAAGTGGGTAAAAAATATCTGTATCCAATAGAGGACATTGAAACAATAAACCTAAAATTGCGGAAAGGCGAAATTTCCATCAAAGTCAATAATGGATATTATATCACCATAAACTAACTATTTCACATCATCCAAATAACCTGTTCATCTCATCGACTTGTTCTTTGTTATAAAAGTCTTTCAAATAATGCTGTGTAGTTGATAATTTGGTATGCCCTAATAATTTTGAAGTGAGTAACAGATTCGTGTTATTTTTAACCGCAAAATCAGCAAAAGAGTGCTTTGCCATATGAAAGCTCAAATTTTTCCCTAAACCCAATTTTTTGTCTATTAATTTAAGTGAAACATTGAGCATTTGGTTCTTAGACATAATTCGGTTCTCAATTTCTTCTTGGGTTTTGGTTCCCCAACCATATAAGGGAGGAAAAATAAATGTGTCATTACGTCCTTTGTATCTGTTTAGTAAGGCCATCGAGGAGCTGTTCAAAGGAACTGTTCTTTTTGACCCGGACCTCCCCCTGGATTTTGACATGACATACACAATATGGTTATTGGAAATATTGGACCATTTTAATTTGCAGACATCAGAAAATCGCATTCCGGCGGCATAAAATGAAAATAGGAAAATATCCCTTGCCACAATCATTCCTTTTCTTCCAGAAGGAAAGTCAATATTTGAAAGCTTTTCAATTTCTTCAATTGTCAGCGCATTTTTTTCAGAATTCTCCCTTTTTGTTTTGTAGAGTTTAATATAATTTTCATTAAGCAAGCCCTGCTTTTCAGCTAGGTTCATTACTTTTTTTAGATTTTCGATATTCAAAGCAATGGTATTGGTTTTGTTCCCTTTTTTTAACATGCTTTTTTCATAGTCTCGAAGAAGGTCCATGGTCAAATCTGAAAAAATGGCGTTTCCGGCAAATGACTTGAATTTATCCAGGCTTTTTTGTTGGGATAAAGCCGTTCTTATTTTTCCTTCCGTTTTTTTCTCATTAACATAATTTTGGTAGAAGTCAACAAATGACATGGAGGCGTGTTTTTGTCTGTTTTTGATTAGTGTTAGTAATCTTTTTGCACTAACCCCTGTATTACCGTAGTATATTTTTTGTACTTCTGTCATTAGTGCGGTGAGGGAGTTGTTTAATTGCTCCTCGAGGGCATGCCTTTTTATTTTCTTTTTATTAGAATCCCACTGAGTTTTTTTTACGGAAATCCCGGTCTCTAGATATTGTACATCGGTTTGGGAAGTTTCCATTTTCAGCCTGATTAATTGCGTGCCGTTTTTCTTTTTATACGAAGAAAGGTAGTAATTGAAGTTCATTTATTTAATTAGTTCGAAATTAGTTCGAAATCACAACTAAAATAAATAAAAATAAAAGGATATAAAAAAAATGACTTCTGAAATACAAGGGCTTAGGTCCCGAAAACACTGAAAATGGGACGTTTTATGTGAAAATAACGGTATTATTGTTGTATACCATTGTTTTTCGAGCGATATGGAGCTTTACCCCACGGGAAAGAACGATTTTTTCCAAATCCCTCCCTTTTGTAATAAAATCTTCGATGGAGTGCGAATGGGATACCGCGGTAACATCCTGTTCTATAATGGGACCTGCATCAAGTTCTTCCGTCACATAATGGCACGTAGCGCCTATTATTTTCACGCCTCTTTTAAAGGCGGCATGATAGGGTTTTGCACCCGCAAAGGCAGGCAAAAAGGAATGATGGATATTGATGATCTTATTGGTATACGCGTCGATTAAATTTGGTCCTATTATCTGCATATACCGTGCAAGTACAATGAAATCTACCTTGTGTTCCCGAAGTAGCTGTAGTTGCTTTTTCTCCACCTCCATTTTAGTATCCTTGGTTACGGGAAGATGGAAAAAAGGAATTCCAAATTGTTCTGCAATATATTGTAAGTCGCCATGGTTGCTTAAAATAAAAGGGATTTCTACAGCCAATTCACCGGAATGATACCGGCTTAGTAAATCATATAGGCAATGATTGTATTTAGAAACGAATAGGGCCATTTTGGGTAAAATGTCGTCTGTATGCAGACTCCATTCCATAGTGTACTTCGAAGCCAATTCCTGCTCAAAAAGTGTTTTAAAAAGCACAAGGTCGAAAGTGTTTTCATCAAATTCACTGACGATACGCATAAAAAAGACGTTGGCAGGTTTGTCAACATGCTGGTCCAGGTATACGATATTTCCCTTATTCCGACTTATAAACCCGGTTACGGTACTAATTATACCAGATTGATCTGGGCAATGAACAAGAATGGTGGTTTTCAATGGTGCTGTAATTAAGCCGTAAAAATAGGCCATAATTACAAAACACTCAGGATTCAATCAATTTTGTGCAAGCAATAGCTTATAAATGTTCAACTTTCCACTTTTTGTAGAATTTTCGAAAGCTTTTGATTTCTGCGCGGAGTAAATTAATGTATTCTGTTTCCTTTACGCCATCTTTCTCAAGACCCATGCAGTATGAATTTATATTTCTGATAATTACATTAATGAATGAAATGTTCTCCAGGCGCTCCGCAGTAGAATTTGAATATTCAACCTGCGCAATTTTTTGTGGAATAAGAATGGCATCGGTCAATATCGAATTGGCAATGATATCCCTAAGGCTTTTAGATTCGTATAAGCGCACCAAATCCTTGTTCAAGGTTACGTATGAGGCTATTTCCCTGCTCATTGTGCAGAGTTCCAATGCCTTTCTGTAAATAGGTAAATGTCTTAGACTACGATATGCCATTGTGGGGTGCAAATTAATCTATATAAATTTACGTTAGTTATCTCATTATTTTCTATCGATTATAAGTGTAATTCGTATTTTTGCTTTATAAACGTAATAATCAAATTATAATTCTTTTGAATCCAAAGATAGACGAACTTAACTGGAAAATCTTAAAACAACTTCAACATAACGCACGTGAATCCTTTGCCAATATAGGAAGAGCGATAGGTCTAACCGCACCTGCAGTAGCGGAACGCGTCAAGAAAATGGAGGATCTGGGCATAATTATGGGCTATAAAGCTACAGTATCACATGCGCTAACGGGGCATCAATTAAAAGCGATTATAACCTTAAGGGCATTTATGGGCAAGTTAAAACCTTTTCTTGCCGTTGTAGGAAATCTTGAGGAGGTCATTAATTGTTATCGTATTACTGGAAATGAAAATATTGTAATGGAGGTCGTATTGAAAGATCAGTTTCATTTAGAAAAATTTATCGACCAATTAATTCAATATGGGGAAACAAGAACGCATATTGTATTATCGCAAGTAATCTCCAATGCACCCATGCACAAAATAAAATAGTGCCTGAATTTTTATTAAATTTAAAATAAACTCCAGTTTGGTTTTAGGCGCTAGTTACAAATTTAGTGTTAGAAGTTTTTGGCCAGATTTTTGATGTGATTTATATGATGAAGAAAATACTATTCCTTGCCTTGCTTTTGAGCACCACGCTGCACTATTCTCAAGAAATACGTTTATTAAAAGGGGCCATTACCGAAGGTCTGGTCGTGAACGATTCCTTGGATGAGACTTTTTCGATGTATCTGCCAACTTCATTTGAACTTTCAAAACCATGGCCGATTCTTTTTGTCATGGATATGGAAGGAACGGGGAAAAAGTCAATGTCCTTGCTGGTCAATGCCGCGGAGGAGGAGAATTACATTTTGGTAGCTTCAGATAATTTAAACGATTCCCTATCCATTTCCCAGAATGTTCTTATTGCCAATCGCCTGTTCAACGCTGTTGTATCCATGGTACCGGTTGCCAAGAATAGGGACTATACTACGGGTTTCAGAAATGGAGCGCGTTTTGCGTCAATATTGCCAACTTTTATTAAGGAAATTGCCGGTGTCATCTCAATTGGTGCCCCTGTGGGCAATGTTGAAATACTTAATACTAAAAACACATTTCAGTTTATAGGAATCGTTAGTAGGTCCGATTATAATTTTACAGAAATGCTGGACGTACGAAGTGTGCTTGATCGGCTAAAATTTCCAAACCAATTACTGGTTTTTGATGGGGAGCAAATGTTGCCCGACACAAATACATATAGGGCAGCACTACGTATGTTGACCTTGAGTAGTATGGCCAAAGGGGAAACTGTAAAAAACGATAGTTTAATCTTCGAGACTTATAATCATTTTTTTGCCGATGCCAATGCGTTCTTATCGAATGGGAAACCAATTCTATCAAAGTATGTATTGGATGACATGGCTCGCGTATTTAATCCATTCATTGACTTGGATTCAATAAAGACCAATCAAAAATCATTGCGCCGTAGCTCAACCTACAAAAAGGCGGATAGGCTACAGGATAATTTTTTCTTAAAAGAGGCCTTTGCCAAGGAGGATTACAGTTATTACCTAGAAGAAGATATTCTAACCTATAATTATGCCAATTTGGGTTGGTGGAATTATCAAATGGAAGAATTGAAGAAGAAAGATAGTAGTGCCGTACTATATGAAAGGCAAATGGCCAGTAGGTTACGAGGTTATGTAAATGCGCTGATTGCAGACAATATTGATTTTATCAAAGCCGCTAAGGTTGTAGATTTGGAAGCATTGAATTTGTTGTATATGCTTAAGACCATAACAGCACCAATGGATTATGACCCCTATTTAAAAGTGATATCCAACAGTTCAAAAATGGAGGATTACGGTACCGCATTGTTCTATTTGGAAGAATTATTGAAAAATGGCTATACCAACAAAAAGGAGCTTTACGATTTAGAAGATACCGCTTTGCTCCGTATAACTCCAGAATTTAATGAATTGGTGGCCAAGTATCTAAAAGATTCTCGTTACGAAATTATTGAACAATAAGGTGGGGTACGCTTTCTAGATTCCAATCGATTACCAAACCTGTTGCGAGCGATTTCGCAATTTCCGCACCATAAAGTAATTCGCAAAGATAGAGGGCAGCCTCAAAGCTCTTTGCACCTCCTGCAGAGGTAATATATTTACCGTCGTGCACAAAAAGTACATTTTCGCGTACGTTGATATTCGGAAACATCTTTTTATAGGTTTCAATATCACTAGGGAAGGTCGTCGAGGTCACAGAATCTAATATACCGGCTTTGGCAAACGGAAAAGCCCCGTCACAATGGCTGGTCATATATAAAGCGGTTTTATCAATTTTCTGTATAAAACTTATGAGGTCGCCATTCTGCAAATCAGTGTCCAAATGGTGCTTTGCACTGGGTAGTACCAAAATATCTATAGGAGGCAATTCATCTTTTGTATAGTCAAAATCTGGTAGAACACGTAGACCTTCAAAAGTGGTAATAGGTTCTAAAGTATTGGCCACAGTAAAGGTATTCATTGCCTTTATGCCCTTACGGAATCTGGTGTGCTGAAAAATGTCGAAGGGTGCGGTAAATTCTGTATTGTAGGTACCTTCCATAATGAGGAATGCAACATTATAGTTGTTAGGGTCCAAGCTGGGTAATGTCCTTACCTCTAACTCTGTGGTCTTGGAAACGGTGTCCTTTTGCTTGCAACCGTGGAGTAGGAAAACGAAAAATCCTAAAACTAAAATTCTTTTCATGGTCTAGGAATAAGTTTTCAATGTACAACTAATCATCGAAAAGGCTAAAATGAATAATTTGTACTTTTGGAATTTAAATGTAGATTATGAGGCAGATTTTAATACTTATGGCATTTTTTATTTTTTCCTGTAAAGGTGAAAAAAAGTATCATGATACCAACAAACGTACTGCTGATACGGTAGGATCTGATAAAATTGCCGATATCATCCGCTTTCAAAATGAATTGAATGCGGAGTTCAAAGACCCGGAAACTTCCCCATTGCCAGATAGGTTTCGAATGGACTTTGAATCACTTGATTTTTTTAGTATCGATACCAATTATATTATTACGGCGGCTTTTACGAGAACGCCGGATGCTTTGCCCTTTTCCATGCCCACAAATACGGAGCGTAAGTCTACTGAAGTGCTGTACGGTGTAGCTAAATTTAGTATGGACGGTAAAGAGCATGAATTGGAGATTTATCAGACGCCAGAATTAATTACGCAAGAGAAATACAGGGACTATCTCTTTCTTCCTTTTACCGATGCTACGAACGGTACAGAAACGTATGGTGGCGGTAGGTATCTTGATCTTAAAATCCCCAATAGGAATACGATTGTATTGAATTTCAATAAAGCGTATAATCCCTATTGTGCGTACAACAAGAAATATTCATGTCCTTTAGTGCCTTCAGTAAATCATCTGGATACAAAGGTATATGCAGGGGTTAAGGCCTTTGATAAGTACTAAAAGTAAAAACCCGACGGTGAAGTCGGGTCTTCAAATTTAAAATTATAGAAATACACTACTTAAACTACTTTGGTCTAGAAGGAATAAATTGCTGCCAAATAAATGGTTGAAAGGTTGTCTTGAAAGTCACCGTCTCCGTCAGGATATGGCGAAGCGTTACTCCAGCTATCTAATCTTATTTCTGGTTTAATGGTCAAAGCATCAATAGTATAACTCCCAGTTAGTGTGGCCGCAAAAACACTTGGGAGGTCTGTATCATCAGCATCAGTATGAAATCCAAATAATTCACCTCTTAAGCCAATAGAAAAACTATCCGATGTAGCAAATTGTGGATAAAGTGCTACTCCATAGAATCCAGCCTTTACTTCATCAATACCAATATCTGTAGTTTGTGTTTGATAAGCACCATTTAAGCCTAAGAAAAACTCTTCTGAAAGGTCAAAACCACCGGTATAATCGACTTCAAAACCTAGACCTGCATCATCTAAAAGTAAGTTTAGAAACTGTCCGCTGTAACCAAGCTGTGCTCCAAAGGCATATTTGCCATCAGGATTAAATTCGGTAAAGTCAGTCGGGTTCATTACCGCTAACATTAAGCTGAAGTCATCAGAAAGAGCAAAATCGGCTTTAATCCCGGTGTGTGAAAAGGGACCATTAGAGAATAAAAATGATGTACTATAGTTAAAGTTTGCAGTAGGTGAAATTACTTCATACCCTAAAAAAGTATTGAAATTACCAAGTGTCAAAGTAATTTTGTCGCTTACATTCCAATAGGCGTATAGTTGATTTATAATATCTCCTGTAGCAGAATATTGTGGGGAGTTGAAAATAGCGTCAGTCCCTCTTGGACCAAAGACCAAATCAGCCACTGCGCCTACTTTTCCAGTTTCATAGGATGCTATGACGTTCACCATGCCAAGGGCAAACCCGTCCAAGTTGGCAAATGAGGAGCCTGGTGCTATGCCTTGATCGTTTGCGGCGTTTAAATTTGCCTTGTAATAAGCATCAATACTACCACTAAGTGTAAAATTCTTTTTATCTTCTTCTTCCTGTGCCATCAATGCAACCGATGAGAAAATAGCACATACCAAAAAAATACTTTTTTTTACGTATTTTGTATTTGTAATCGCTTTCATAAGTTTGAGTTTTAAATCCTGTTTGGGATTGTTTGAGATGATTTGAATTTTTTGAAAAGGTTATGGAACGGAGCGTTCTGCAAAACGCTCCGTATTTTTTAATTAGTGTTCGTTTATTCTAAAATCAGCATAAGCGTCCATGCCGTGCTCATGAAGATCGAGGCCTTCAACTTCCTCTTCTTTGGAAACTCGTAAGCCCAAAGTTGCTTTGAGTACTCCTAGAATGATACCGGAAGTAACCACACAGAACCCGCCTACAATCAACACGCCATATAATTGGGTCATGAATTGTGCTCCACTTGCCAAGTTGCCAAAAAGGCCAACTGCCAAGGTGCCCCAAATGCCACAGATTAAATGGACCGCTACAGCACCAACAGGGTCATCCAGTTTTAATTTATCTATTAAGGCCACACCACCTACGATGATAATACCGGCTATAAATCCGATTACCACAGCCTCATTGGGTGACATTAAATCTGCACCTGCCGTAATACCTACCAGACCACCAAGGATACCGTTCAGGAACATGGTTAAATCCAAATTCTTATAGAGTAAGGTAGAAGTGATCATCGCACCAAAACCACCAGCTGCAGCTGCTAAACTGGTCGTAACCAAAACTAATGAAGTCAATTCTGGATCTGCGGAAAGAACGGAGCCGCCATTAAATCCGAACCAGCCCAACCATAGTATTAATACTCCTGCAGTGGCCATAGGTATACTGTGACCCGGGATTGCGTTAGTTTTACCATCTTTTCCGAATTTGCCAATTCTAGATCCTAAAAGAGCTATTGCTACCAATGCCGCCCATCCACCAACGGAATGTACCAGCGTTGAACCTGCAAAATCATAGAACCCCCAAGAATCCAAAAATCCTCCGCCCCATTTCCATGCGCCTACGATAGGATATACAAGACCAACGTAGATTATGGTGAATATCATGAATGATCCAATTTTTATACGCTCGGCTACGGCTCCAGATACAATTGTGGCAGCGGTAGCTGCGAACATTCCTTGAAAAAGAAAATCTGTCCACCAAGTATATCCGCCATCTGCGTATTCTGGTGTCATGCCTCCTTCAGGAGCGGCTATTCCAAATCCTGCAAATTTTAGAATCCCCATCTCACCATCTTCGAAGCCTGGGTACATTAGATTAAAGCCAAATGCATAATAAAGGAGTAAGCCCCCGGTAATGATAAATATGTTTTTGAATAAAATGTTAATTGTATTTTTCTGTCTAGTCAATCCAATTTCTAGAAAGGCAAATCCCGTGTGCATGAAGAATACCAGTGCGGTAGCCAACATCATCCATACGTTATTTGCTGTAAATAATCCTGCGTCCATCTTTTATAGTTTATTAGTTAGTGTATTTATTGTTTTAGTTGATTCCTGCCAAACCTTTTTCCTTGGTTCTAATTCTATAGGCCTCTAGAACGTCAGACACAAATATTTTACCGTCACCTACGTTACCTGAATAAGCAGCGTCAAGAATTGCATTTACGGTTCGTTCAAGAAAGTCATCTGAAACGACGATAGATAAATACCTACGTTGAATGTCTGCAGTACTATAAGAGATACCCCTATAAACATGACCTTGTTTTTCATTTCCTACCCCCGTTACGTCCCAGTAACTAAAGAACTTAACCTCTATTTGAAGTAATGCCTCCTTGACGTCGTCAAACTTGGATTTTCTGATAATTGCCTCGATTTTTTTCATTTGATTGCTATTTTGATATTGCCAAATGTATGTTAAAAAAAATGAGACCCTCATAATTATAGGGGTAATGGAAGTATTTTTATGGGTATCTCAGTTTATACCCCATAAAAATTAGGGTATCTGTATTTTAGGTACTTTATTTTATTAAAATGAATAAAGGGAACGTAACGTTTAAACCAAATACTGAATGAATCGTCAGAAAATTCCTTGTTTTTGTGCGGATTGTTTAAAAAAATTGGAAATCCTTAGAAAAATTGTAATAACTAAGAAAAATAAGGGTGAATGTTAAACCTATAACATTTTACAGATCCACAAACCAATGGAGATCGCAAGCATGCCAACTGCCACGCTTGAGCCAAGATAAAGTGAAGTTTGAAGGAGGGAGGATTCTTTTAAAAGGATATTATTCTCTAAGGCAAATGTAGAGAAGGTGGTAAACCCACCGCAAAAGCCGGTCGCCAAAAAGAGCATTTGATTTTGGGAAATATAGTTATATCTTAAAGTGAGACCGATCAGTATGCCTATGAAAAAGCAGCCGATAACATTGACCAAAAAAGTACCTAAATAGAAATTGGAGTAATAGGAATTTAAGGATTTGGAAATCCAATACCGTAGAACGCTGCCGAAGCCGCCTCCTAAAAAAACAAGTAGAAATTGTTTCATACCTGATAAAGGTAAAAAACTATACTGCCTTTTTGTAGCTTGATGTAAGTATATTTAGTGGGTAAATAACAGCGGTTGGTTTCTCCGTCAATTTTTGAGATGTAGCCTTCGATTTTTTGGAAACACTGAATAAACTCACCAGCACCATCGCAATGTTTATACCTACTAAAACTAAAAAAATTGTAAGAAATGTAATCATAATTAATTGCCCCTTCTAGAAGAATAACGCAAAATTACGCTATTTCGTATAGTATACGTGGAAAAAGCCCTTTTTGTTGTGCGGATAGTTACTTTTATCGTGTAAGTAAAAAATTAACAATTAATTAAGTGAATATTTAATACAAAAGAGAGTCGCTAAGAAAACAATAAAGAAAACGCCAATCCATTTGACGCCCTTGTAGTTTTTTTGATGAAGTTTTAGGTCTTTTTTATAGGAAAGGATAATAACTATGGCAAAAACCACTGCAAATGAGATGGCAAAAATGATTTGTCCGGTGCTAAACATATTCCCTATTTTTACGCAAAGCTAACCGAAAAAGGTAAATTACGAATGAAAAATAAAATCAATGCGGTAAAGGAATTTCACAATTCCTTTGGTTTAGGGGTGTCGGATCATATGGTTGCGGATTTGGGCGTGGCTAAAAATACACTACGGTTCAACCTAATGGACGAGGAGAACAAAGAATATTTCGAAGCTGCTCAAAATAATGACCTCGTGGAAGTTGCGGATGCCTTGGGCGATATGCTGTATATTTTATGTGGTACCATTCTAGAGCATGGAATGCAGCATAAAATAGAAGAAGTTTTCAATGAGATACAACGCAGTAATATGAGCAAATTAGGCCCGGACAATAAAGCAATATACAGAGCCGATGGTAAGGTACTTAAGGGACCAAATTACTTTAAGCCAAATATAGAGGGCATTCTAAAAAGCTAAAAAAAGGGCCGATCGGCCCTTTTTTTTAATCAACAACTTTATAGCGCCAACCAAATTTATCCTCAGCTTTGTTGTACTGAATGTCGGTAATCAGTTTTTTTAACTTCTTGGCATAACTATCCTCCAGTTCTGGTAGCTCATAATCGGTGTCCCTATAGCCAAATCCTGAAATTGGGGAAATTACCGCTGCTGTTCCAGCACCGAACATTTCCTTTAAACTTCCATTTTTAGCCGCTTCTACTACTTCTTTGACCGTAATTTTTCTGACTTCGGTTTTGATTCCTTGGTCTTTAGCGAGGTCTAAAATACTTTTTCGGGTGATGCCATCGAGGATACGATCGCTCGTTGGTCCGGTGAGCAAGGTGTCGTTTATGCGAATAAAAATATTCATGGCACCTGCTTCCTCTATAAATTCATGATTGGTATCGTCTGTCCAAATTACTTGGTTGTAACCTTTTTCAATCGCAAGTTGTGTGGGATAGAATTGCCCGGCATAATTACCACCGGCCTTGGCAAACCCTACGCCTCCATTGGCCGACCTAGAGTATTTTTCCTCAATAAGTACTTTTACCTTTCCAGCGAAATATGATCCAGATGGGGCACATGCTATTATAAACTTATATTCATCTGCTGGTGAAGCATGAAATCCCTTTCCAGAGGCAAACATAAACGGTCTTATATATAAGGAACTGCCTTCTTTGGTTGGAATGAAATCCTTGTCAAGATTAAGTAGTGTTGTTAGGCCCTCCATAAAATACTCTTGCGGAAGTTGTGGAATACACATGCGCTCGGCAGAAATGTTCAATCGTTTAAAATTTTCCAGGGGTCTAAACAAAAAAACTTCACCTTTAGCATCTTTATAGGCCTTCATACCTTCAAATATAGATTGTCCATAATGGAAAATCTTAGAGGAAGGGTCTAACGTAAGTGGTTGGTAGGGCATAATTTTGGGCGCTTCCCAAGCACCATTTTTATAGGTGCACACCAACATATGATCTGTAAAAACAGAACCAAAGGCAAGATTATCAAAATCAACTTGATCGATTTTCGATGTTTTAATTTTTTCTATTTGAATGTCTTTCGTTGCAATGCTCATAAAATGGATGACTTTAGGGAAATAAAATTAAACAAATATCCCAACGGCCCCTTCTTTTTTAAATTAAAATTGACCAGTTTTGTAGGTAAATTGTCATTTTTAAGATTTATGAAAGGATTTAACATTTTACTTGTGTTTTTATTCGGGTTATTTAGTTGTCAGGGACAAGATAAATCAGCCCGTGCGGCTTCAAACGAAATAAGCTCAGGCGTGTATTACGGTGCTGAATTCAAGGTTAGTAATTTGCAGCCAATGCAGAAGGTCTGGAACAACTACACTACTATGGCGGTCAAGGATACCCTAGCCTTGCAATTTAAAACTACCGTTAAAGAAGTGTGTAAGGTTAAAGGTTGTTGGATGGTCGTAGCGCTTGAAGATGGTGAACAGGCCATGGTGCGGTTTAAGGACTACGGATTTTTTATGCCTTCGGATATTCCTGATAAGGAGGTGGTCTTGAACGGTTTGGCCTTCGTGGAAGAAATGAGTGTTGCCGATCAAAAACATTTTGCGACCGATGGTGGAAAATCCGCAACCGAAATAGCACAAATAACGGCACCTAAACGGACTTATAGTTTTGAGGCATCTGGCGTATTAGTTCCCAACTAAGTTGAAACGAGAGATTATCACCACGGCAGATGGTTCCAAAACCATACAGATAAAGGAATGGGGGGAGCAGTACCATTCCAAGCATGGTGCCATACAGGAGGCCTATCATGTTTTTATACATTCAGGTTTAGATTTGTTCAAGAATAGGGAGCTTAATATTCTAGAGATTGGTTTTGGTACAGGTTTAAATGCCATGATTACCCTTTTGGAGCATGAAAAGTTAGGCCTTACAATTCATTATACCGGTATTGAGGCATATCCAGTTCTACCGGAGGAACTCGGCCAGTTAAATTATCTGGAAGCACTGAATGCACTGGCCTATAAGGACCATTTTCACCGAATGCATACTTCGAAATGGGATGAGGATATTGAAATCAGGCCCACTTTTCAGCTTAGGAAAGAACAAAAGGATTTTAAGGATATTACCGCCTTACAATGCTTTGATTTAATTTATTTTGATGCTTTTGGGGCGCGGGTACAACCAGAATTGTGGACTGTAGCGCTATTTCAAATCATGTTTAAAGCGCTAAAATCAAAAGGGTGCTTGGTGACCTATGCTGCAAAAGGTAGTGTTAGACGGGCCATGTTGTCCGTAGGTTTTTTAGTCGAGCGACTTCCGGGCCCACCAGGAAAAAGGGAAATGTTACGGGCAAGAAAGCCTTGAGTTCATTGGGCGTCATTCGAATAAACTTCAGGAATTATCTAGTATTGCATCCTAAAATTGTCGTATGTTAAATCGAAATTAAATTGCATGCCGGGCAGCATCAAAAGCAATATCTTTAGAGTATGAAAGTATTGATTACAGGTGCAACGGGTTTGGTAGGTGGTGAGTTGGTGTCTCAATGCCATGCAAAGGGATATGCCGTTAATTACCTAACTACAAGTAAGGATAAAATTGTAACCGAACCCAATTATAGCGGTTTTTTCTGGAATCCTGATACTGGTGAAATTAATACGGAATGCCTAAAAGGTGTTTCGGTCATTATAAATTTGGCTGGGGCAAGTATTTCGGAACGTTGGACCCCGTCTTATCGAAAAACCATTATCAGTAGTAGAGTAGATTCTTTGGAACTACTTAAGAATACACTGAAGGAAACGGCGCATTCCGTTACCTCCATCATATCAGCTTCCGCAATAGGTATCTATCCAAATTCATTAAGTCATTATTACACAGAGGATGAGAATGGGGTGGATGATAGTTTTCTAGGTGAGGTCGTAGAAGTTTGGGAGAGAAAGGTAAATGAATTTAAATCCTTGGGAATTTTAGTATCCAAGGTGCGTATAGGCTTGGTAATGTCCAGAAACGGAGGGGCCTTACCTGAAATGGCTAAGCCTGTCAACTATTATGTTGGGGCAGCTTTTGGTAGTGGAGAACAATGGCAATCATGGATTCATATTGCTGACTTGGCCGGTATTTTCCTTCATATTGCGGCCCATGGTTTAGCGGGTACATTTAATGGGGTTGCGCCTAATCCTGTTACGAACAACAAATTGGTCAAAGAAATTGCGAAAACGGTACAGAAACCATTATTCCTGCCAAATATACCTAAGTTTATAATGTATACGATTTTGGGTGACATGGCTTACATTCTGTTTGCCAGCCAAAGGGTAAGCAGTAAAAAAATAGAAGAAGAAGGATATATTTTTCAATATTCCAATATTTGTATGGCTCTTGCGGCCCTATATGATATGGAGAGTGAATGTATAGATGAAAAATCGGGGATGACGAAGGAAATAGCGTCTTAAGGATATTGCTTCATCTTTAGAATTATAAAATCCGCTTTTGGCGGATTTTTTTTTAAACTTTGATGACATTTTGACATTTTTAAAGAATTGGCAGTACTTTTGCCCCCTGGTAATCTGCGATTAATTATAACAAGATATGAGTGATAAAGAAAACACGTTGGACGATGAATTCTTGGAGGATGGACTCCTAGAAGATGAAACGGAGGCAAAAAAGGAAGATAGTGTTGAAACGGAAGAAATCTCCGAAGAACAGGCTTTAAGGAATGAATTGGCAAAGGAAAAGGATAAATTTTTACGTTTGTTCGCCGAATTTGAAAATTATAAGAAACGTACCTCTAAAGAACGGATGGATTTGTTCAAGACTGCAGGGCAAGAGGTAATTGTTTCGTTATTGCCGGTTTTGGATGATTTTGAAAGGGCAATTAAGGAATTGGCAAAGTCTGGCGATAAAGAAACCTTCAAGGGTATTGAATTAATCAATGTCAAATTAAGGGAAACCCTAAAATCTAAAGGGCTGCAGATGTTGGACGTAAATGCCGGAGATGTTTTTGATGCGGAAATACACGAGGCAATTACGCAGATACCAGCACCAGATAAGAAGATGAAAGGGAAGATTATCGATGTGGTCGAAAAAGGGTTTTCCCTCGGTGATCGTATTATAAGGCATCCAAAAGTTGTAGTAGGAAATTAAAAAATGGGTATGAAGGAAGATTATTATGAGATTCTAGGCATTAGCAAAAGCGCCTCTGCCGCAGAAGTAAAGAAAGCATACCGTAAAAAGGCATTGCAATATCACCCGGATAAAAACCCAGGGGATAGTGCTGCAGAGGAGATGTTCAAAAAATCTGCTGAAGCTTATGAAGTGTTGAGTGACCCCGACAAAAAAGCACGCTACGATCAATTTGGCCATGCTGCTTTCGAGGGTGGCGGCGGTTTTGGCGGTGGCGGTATGAATATGGAAGACATCTTTAGTCAGTTCGGAGATATCTTTGGAGGCGCTTTTGGTGGTGGCGGCTTTAGTGGCTTCGGTGGTTTTAGCGGTGGTGGCCAACGAAGGGTCAAAGGAAGTAACCTGCGCATAAGGGTAAAGTTGACCTTGGAAGAGGTTGCCAACGGTGTTGAGAAAAAAGTTAAGGTAAGAAGAAAGGTTCAGGCAGAAGGTGTTACCTATAAAACATGCTCTACCTGTAACGGTAGGGGCCAAGTAACCAAAGTGCAAAATACCATTTTGGGCAGGATGCAAACCGCGGCTACCTGTAGTACTTGTGGTGGAGGCGGTCAGGTTCTTGATGGTAAACCGGGCGATGCGGATGCGCAAGGCTTGAAAGTCAACGAAGAAACAGTTTCCATAAATATTCCTGCCGGTGTTGAGGAAGGCATGCAATTGAAAGTGCCCAACAAAGGTAATGAGGCTCCTGGAAACGGGGTTCCTGGTGATTTATTGGTGGCAATTGAGACCCAAGAACATGATACTCTAAAACGAGAAGGCGATAATCTGCATTATGATCTTTATATCAGTATATCTGAGGCAGTACTGGGATCTTCAAGAGAAATCGATGCAGTTGGCGGTAAAGTCCGTATAAAGTTGGAAGCCGGGATTCAATCAGGAAAAATTTTAAGACTTAGGGGGAAAGGAATTACCAGTTTAAATGGGTATGGTGCTGGGGATTTATTGGTGCATGTTAATGTTTGGACTCCTAAAGAACTAAATAAAGAACAAAGAGAATTTTTTGAACGGATGCAGGGCAACGATAATTTTGAGCCCAAACCGGAGAAATCAGACAAGTCATTTTTCGAAAAAGTAAAAGATATGTTCTCTTAAGCACAAAATCTTTTGTTTTTAAATAAAAAACGTATATTTGAAGTAATATTGGGTAACCAATATTAATTTTCTTTTTCATAGCAATTTTTTTCCCATCCTTAATCTCTTTAAGGGTGGGTTTTGCTTTTTAGGTGGATGGTATAGCCTTAGTATATGGGTCTAGCCAAATGATTATAAAGGAATCATAAAGAATATACCTAGTCAAAACAATTCAATACCTTTGGATAAATTGAGTGCATGAATAACATTTTGGTAACTAAAGAGGTCACCAAACAATTTGGGAACCATACGGCATTAAGAAATGTTTCTCTAGAAATTCCCGAAAACAGTATTTATGGTTTATTGGGTCCAAATGGGGCCGGTAAGACCACTTTGATTCGTATTATCAACCAAATCACCTATCCAGATAAGGGTCATATATTCTTTAATGGCGAACCCCTTAAACCCGAACATATTGCGCAGATTGGCTACTTGCCAGAAGAAAGAGGGCTCTATAAAAGTATGAAGGTAGGGGAGCAGGTCCTTTATCTGGCCCAGTTAAAAGGTCTCTCAAAGGCGGAAGCTAAACGAAGGCTTACCTATTGGTTTGAAAAATTGGAAATTGGGGATTGGTGGAATAAAAAAATCCAAGAACTTTCCAAGGGTATGGCCCAAAAAATACAGTTTGTGGTTACCGTTCTCCATGAGCCTAAATTATTAATATTTGACGAACCTTTTAGTGGCTTTGATCCCATTAACGCAAACCTAATCAAAGAACAAATTTTGAGTTTAAAGGACAACGGAACCTCCATAATTTTTTCTACACATAGAATGGAATCTGTAGAAGAGCTTTGTGAGTACATCGCTTTGATCCATCGTTCAGAGAAAATTTTGGACGGTAAACTATCGGATATAAAAAAAGCTTACAAGAATAATATTTTCAAAATAGGTATGGAAATCGACAATCCGTCAGCATTGTTGTTGGAAATGAAAGATAAGTTCCAAGTTATGAACGACTCGTTCAACCCCAAGGAGCGGCAATTGGAATGTACCGTGCAGCTCCCGTCAAGCCATTCCGCCTCCCTTTTACAATTTTTAGGGGCCCGGGCAAACGTAAATGGTTTTGTTGAAACCATCCCCTCTGCCAATGATATTTTTATAAAGACCGTTCAAGATAAAGGGATAGTGCATGAATAAATTACCACTCATTATTAAACGGGAATATTTAGCAAAAGTGCGTAATAAGTCTTTTGTGATCATGACTTTTTTGAGTCCGATTCTAATGGTAGGTATGATTTTGTTAATTGCCTATCTGACCCAATTAAACGATAATGAAAAAAGAATTATAGCGGTTTTAAACGAAAGCGATTTTTTCTCTAATGAGTTCGTAACTTCCGAGGCTACCTCCTATGTGAATTTTACGGAGATAAGCTTAGAGCAAGCCAAGGATTCTACTATGAATTTGGGCTATTATGGTCTCCTATTCCTACCAGATGAAGCTAATTTAGAATTGGTTGCGAAACGTTCTTTTTTCTACACTAAAGAGGCTCCAAGTGCTATGGTTCTTGACAAACTGGAAACGATAATTTCTGGAAGGTTACGACAAGAACGACTTCGGGAACTTGGATTATCCACCAAAGAATATGCGGCGATGGACCGCGCCTACGACATTAACATTGCCACTTTTGACGGGCTTCAGAATATTAAGGGAATAAATGAAATAAAGGCCGTAATTGGTGGAGCGTTTGGCTATTTAATTATGATGTTCATCATTATCTACGGTGGTTTTGTCATGCGTAGCGTTATAGAGGAAAAAACAAGTAGAATAATTGAAGTGATAATTTCCTCTGTAAAGCCCTTTCACTTAATGATGGGTAAGATAATCGGCACCTCACTGGCCGGAATCACCCAGTTTGGTATTTGGATAATTTCCGGAGGCCTACTTTTGCTGGTAGGTCTCGCTATATTTGATATTGACCCTGCATCCTTGACCAAAGGTGGAATGTCACAAGGTATGGCCAACAATCCAAGTGTTGATGTTGACACCGTATCGCAAAACATTCAACTGTATGCACAGGAGATATTTGAGATACCTATATTGGCAATGCTTACCTTTTTTATTATCTATTTTGTGTTGGGATACTTGATCTATAGCTCCATTTATGCTGCAATTGGAGCAGCGGTAGACAATGAGACAGATACGCAACAATTTATATTTCCGGTGATACTTCCATTAATGTTGGCGATTTACGTTGGCTTCTTTTCTGTTTTCAGTAATCCGAACGGACCCATTGCAGTGGCGTTTTCCCTTTTTCCATTAACCTCTCCCATCGTTATGTTAATGCGCCTGCCTTGGGGCATTGGTGACGGTGGGGTACCCCTTTGGCAGTTAGTGAGTTCTATCTTAATTTTAATAGCTACTTTTATTGGCATTGTATGGATTGCTGCCAAGATATACCGCGTTGGGATATTGATGTATGGCAAAAAACCGAGTTATAAAGAATTGTTCAAATGGCTTAAATATTCGTCATGACCCAAGAGAATACGGAAACGATAAAGGAAATCATAGAGGATGATATCTGGGGGGTCATAAAGAAATTTTTGGACCTTGGTATACATTTCGGTGAAGGAGAGGAATCGATCAATATCACCATTGGCCTCCTATTATTGCTCACTGTCGCCTTTTTGATTACGAGCACTTTGCTGCAAGGCATCCGAAGATTTTTTACAAGAAAAATGGAATCTGAGGATAAACTTAAGTTTATCAGCATCTTCAAGTTTATTAAGTATCTGGTCTATGTAGTGGTTATCCTGTTTACCATGAGTGCGGCAGGTATTGATATAACGATTTTAATAACCGCTTCCGCGGCATTGTTCGTAGGCCTTGGTCTGGCCTTGCAGGATATTTTCCAGGACATCATAGGTGGTATTTTTATAATCGTGGACAAATCCTTGCGTGTAGGCGATATAGTTGAGGTTGATGGTAGGGTTGGTAAAGTATTTGAAATTAAGCTTCGTACGACTAGGGCCCTCACGCGTGACGATAAAGTGATTATAATTCCAAACCATAAGTTTATAAGTGACATTGTCTACAACTATACGCAAAACCATAAGACAACGAGGGAGACCTTAAATGTAGGGGTGGCTTATGGTAGTAATGTTCAGCTGGTCACAGATATTTTGATGGATGTTGTCAAAAATCAACGAAGCGTTCTTAAAAGTCCCAAACCGTTCGTAATGTTCGATGACTTTGGTGATTCCGCCTTGCTCTTCTCACTAAATTTCTACATTAATGATAGTTTTTCTGTTCCTAGGTTAAAAAGCGAATTGCGGTATAAAATCGATGCGGATTTTAGAAAAAATAAGGTCACTATCCCATTCCCGCAAAGAGATGTGCACTTATTTCAACCAGCACCTTTTCAGCACAGTTCGGTTCAAAATCTAGACACGAATGAAAAAACATAACGGTTCAGCACTTCTGGTGTGTCTCTTAATGGTTTTGATAAATGATATTGGTGCACAAACCCCAGATGTGTTTAGGGCAGAGTATATGCTAATGCCAGAAAATAGTGCTGATGTGGAGACCTCACGTATTAAACTCTTGGCAAATGTTCCCATACCCGTGAGAGAAAAAAAAGATTTTATCATTTTAGGAGGGGAATACAACCGTTATAATTTTGAGGTGAGTGATAGTATATTTGAAAATTCAAATGACATTCAAAAACTTCACATTGTTGATATCAATTTAGGCTATGTCTACAAACTTACGGAGGAATGGCGATTAATAGGTGTGGTTACGCCAAGGTGGTCCTCAAATTTTGTGGATGAACTGCAAGAAGAAGATTTTAACATTAATTACACGGCAGGGGCCTATCAGGATAAAAGAAATATTGACCGCCCGTATAAGTTGGTTTTGGGAGTGGCCTACAATACAAATTCACCAGTTCAAGTACCATTGCCAGTGGTGTATTACGAGAAGCAATTTCATCCGCAGTGGGCCTATATATTAGGGGTTCCAAAATCTGGCATGAAATATTACACGCCAAAGGGACATTTTCTTCAAACAGAGCTTTTTTTGGACGGGTATTACGTCAATATACAGAACGATATTTTATTGTCTGGCAACGCTTTATCTACCGATGTTTCCTACACGGCATTATTGTTGACCATAGGATATCAATATAAATTAACGAAAGATATGTCGCTCTATCTTATAGGTGGACACTCATTATTCCAAAATAGCGCACTAAGGAATATTGACCGTGAAGATATTTTTACCTTAAATGATGAGGCGGGGTTGTATTTTAGAACAGGATTTAGAATAGGAATTTAAATAAAAGTTATGTCAAAGATATTGGTAATTGAAGATGAGGCGGCCATTAGAAGGGTTTTGGTCAAAATTTTATCGGAAGAAAACGATACCTATTTGGTTGAGGAAGCCGAAGATGGCCTTAAAGGTATGGAGACCATAAAAAACAATGATTACGATTTAGTGCTCTGTGATATTAAAATGCCAAAAATGGATGGTGTGGAAGTCTTGGAGGCCGCCAGAAAAATTAAACCGGAAATTCCGTTTATCATGATTTCTGGACATGGCGATTTGGATACGGCAGTGAATACGATGCGCTTGGGCGCCTTTGATTATATATCGAAACCACCAGACTTAAATAGGCTTTTAACTACCGTACGGAATGCCTTGGACAGAAAAGTGTTGGTAGTAGAAAATAAGAACCTGAAAAAGAAGGTGAGCAAGAACTATGAGATGATTGGGGAAAGTAAGGAAATAAGTACCATTAAGGACATGATCGAGAAGGTGGCCCCTACAGATGCGCGCGTGCTTATAACAGGTTCCAATGGTACGGGCAAGGAATTGGTAGCCCACTGGTTGCATGAAAAAAGCGCGAGGAGGCCAGAGCCCTTCATTGAGGTCAATTGTGCGGCAATTCCTTCAGAATTGATAGAAAGCGAATTGTTCGGGCACGTGAAAGGTGCTTTTACCTCTGCGGTCAAGGATAGGGCAGGCAAGTTTGAGGCCGCAAACAAGGGCACTATTTTTTTAGATGAAATTGGTGATATGAGTTTATCCGCCCAGGCTAAGGTATTGCGTGCACTTCAGGAAAGTAAGATCAGCAGGGTTGGTACGGACAAGGATATAAAAGTTGACGTTAGGGTTATAGCGGCCACCAACAAAGACCTTAAAAAGGAGATTGATGAAGGAAGGTTTAGGGAAGATTTGTACCACAGGCTTGCGGTAATCCTAATTCAGGTACCCAGTCTTAATGATCGCCGTGATGATATTCCATTGTTGATAGAACACTTTTCGCAGAAAATTACGGAAGAACAAGGTATGGCTTCAAAAACCTTTTCGGATAAGGCTGTAAAATTGCTGAAAGCTTATGACTGGACAGGTAATATTCGCGAATTGCGAAACGTGGTGGAACGGCTTATTATCCTTGGCGGTCAAGAGGTTTCGGAAGATGATGTTAAACTATTTGCCAGTAAGTAATAGCTCATTATTTATCTAGAATTTTCGTCAGCACATGCTCCAATGCGTTCCAGTGCTTTGGCTGTGATTTCTTTGGTGCGTAGGTTGTAGTATTTTTTTCCTTCGGATAAATTTGGTTTTAGAAGTTGCAGTTCGCATTCTTCATAAATCCGTTTCGCAAAAGCTGTGGCATCCTTACAATTAACCATTTCAACTACTTTATTGAGCGAATTCTTGTATTTCTCCAAGGAGATATCAATCTTTTCATTAAGGCTGAGGTTTTCTTTTATGGGAATAGTAATCCGCTTAGCGCTACTATTGGTATTCATTGCCAAGACATCATTGGAATAATTGCTTTCGTGCGTATCATGGGCACTTAGAACACGCATGGTGCTTTCTGTAAGTTCCATTGATTCGTTAAGGTAATTCTTAGTGCCCTCTAGGGTAGTGGATTTGGTGGCCAATATTAGTGCGTCTAAACTCTCCTTTATACTGCTATTGGCATAGGTACAGCCGCAGTTCTGTAATTGACGCTTCGATTTTTCTAGGGCACCCAAAGCCTTATAGCTAAAAAACCGGGCTTGATTGATGTCATCCGTCACCAAAGCTTCCTTGATCTGTGATTTGGCAAAACCAATATTGGAACTTGCATATTCGCACTCTAAATTAGGACTAAAAGAGGAAAATAGGAATAAGGCAATAGCACAGAAAGTGTAGGTCGTTTTCTTCATTTGTAGGTTATTACGGCGTAAAATTTGGGATTTTACAATGCTAAATCTAAATAGAAAGTGCCGTGAAATATATTATTTTCGTTAGAATACCCCGGAAGTCCGATTAAAGGAACGTTTTAAAACGGCCCAAAGTTGGTATTTAAAAGCAATTTTGTTGGACATGTATGAACTTTACCTTTATATTTCAGAATGGATAAATTAGACATCTCAAAATACAAGGCCAATGACAATTTCAAATTGGCCAAAGTTGAAACCTATCAGGATTTTGGCCAATCTCATAAAGTATTAAAAAAGGAATTGAAGGTCGTAAGAAGGGAGCTTGGCGAATTTCAGGATATCATTTATGCCCATGGCAAGTATAGTGTTTTGGTATGCCTGCAGGGCATGGATACCGCGGGGAAGGATAGTTTAATACGTGAAGTTTTTAAGGATTTTAATGTAAGTGGGGTAGAAGTACATAGTTTCAAAGTACCTACCGATTTAGAATTGAGCCATAACTATTTATGGCGCCATTATCTTGTATTGCCGCCCAAAGGTAAATTTGGTGTATTCAATAGAACACATTACGAAAATGTACTCGTAACCCGGGTACACCCAGAATATATATTGAACGAGCATATTCCCGGTATTCATGCGGTCGATGATATTGACCAAAAATTCTGGGATAAACGATTTAAGCAAATCAATGAATTTGAACGTCATTTGGCCGAAAACGGCACCTTGATCTATAAATTCTTTCTAAATCTCTCCAAGGAAGAACAACGACAACGATTATTGAGGCGACTGGCCCTCAAGGAAAAACACTGGAAATTTTCCCCCGGCGATTTAAAGGAGCGTACGTTATGGGAAGCCTATCAAAAATGCTATGAGGAGGCCATTGCAAATACCTCAAAAGCCCATGCTCCGTGGTTTGTCGTTCCTGCAGATAATAAAAAAGCGGCTAGGGTTATCGTGGCAACGATACTATTACAATCGTTAAAAAAATACAAAGATATCAAAGAGCCTATGTTGAGCGATGAAATAATGGCTAATTTAGGCACTTATGAAGAACAATTACAGTTTGAAAAATAGATGTGCACTTCTAATTATTTTTGTGTTTACCGCGTTAGGTTTTGCACAGAATGACGACGAGCAGCAAATTAAGAAGATATACGATTCGGCGCTAACACAAGGAAAAAGCTACGATTGGTTAAACTATATTTCCAACCAAATTGGTGGTCGGCTATCTGGATCTATACAAGCCCAACAAGCCGTTGACTATACCAAATCACAGTTAGATTCCCTGGGCTTGACCAAAGTTTGGTTACAGCCCGTTATGGTACCGAAATGGGTAAGGGGAACACCAGAATTCGCCTATTTTGAAACAACACCCGGTGTAACCACAAATCTGCCCATCTGCGCATTGGGCGGTTCTGTCGCTACCCCTCAAAAGGGAATTAAAGCGAATATCGTTGAAGTAGACGGCATTGAGGAATTATCCATCTTGGGCAAGGAAAAAATACAGGGTAAAATTGTATTCTTTAACCGCCCAATGGATCCAACGGCAATAAATACCTTCAATGCTTATTCCAATTGTGTAGATCAACGCTATTCCGGGGCTTTGGAGGCTTCAAAGTATGGAGCGGTTGGGGTCATCGTTAGATCCATGAACCTGCGTTTGGACGATTTTCCGCATACGGGTTCCATGGGCTACGGCGAACAGCCAGTTGCTGATAGAATACCTGCGGCGGCCATTAGTACCAACGCTGCGGAATTGTTGAGCACCGCTTTAAAGTTGAATCCTGAAATCAATTTTTATTTCAAACAGAATTGTAAGCAATTTGACGACGTATTATCCCATAACGTAATTGGCGAAATAAAGGGCAGTCAATACCCCGAAGAGATTATTGTTGTTGGTGGGCATTTAGATTCATGGGATTTAGGAGATGGTGCCCATGACGATGGGGCAGGTTGCGTGCAAAGCATGGAGGTTCTCAACCTTCTCAAAAAAACTGGTTATATACCAAAACGTACCATCAGGGTCGTGTCTGTTCATGAATGAAGAAAATGGTCTAAGAGGCGGGAACAAGTATGCTACTGAAGCTGCTGCCAATAATGAAAATCATGTATTTGCCTTGGAAAGTGATGCTGGCGGTTTTACGCCTAGAGGATTTACCTTCGATTCTTCCGACGCCGATTTTATAACCGTTCTTGGTTGGAAAAATTTGTTCGAACCCTATTTGGTCCATTATTTTGAAAAGGGTGGAAGTGGTGCCGATATTGGTCCGTTAAAAAGGGAGGGTATGGTTTTAGCGGGACTCCGACCAGACTCCCAGCGCTATTTTGATTACCATCATGCGGAAAACGATACTTTCGAATTTGTTAACAAACGTGAACTGGAATTAGGGGCAGCAACAATGGCAAGCTTGGTTTACTTGGTGGATAAATACGGTTTCTAAATTATTTTAGAAGAATCCTCGAAGACTGTTTCTGTTTGCAAAAAAAAGTATAGTATATTTTATAGCTCCCCTTAAGAGCATAATTTCCAAAAAGACATACCGTCAAAATTCTTTACCTTTGTCAATTATTTAAAAATAGTAAAATGGAAGATGGAATTTACGCTAAATTCAAAACGAACAAAGGCGAAATCGTAGTAAAACTTACACACGAAAAAACACCCGGTACTGTAGGGAATTTTGTGGCCTTGGCCGAAGGGGACATGGATGCCAATGCAAAAACGAAAGGAACCCCTTTTTATGATGGTCTAAAGTTTCATAGGGTCATTCCAGATTTTATGATTCAAGGTGGATGCCCACAGGGGCAGGGTACGGGCGATGCCGGTTACAAGTTTGATGATGAGTTTCACCCAGAATTGAAACATGATGCGCCAGGCGTTCTATCTATGGCAAATTCAGGACCAGGGTCTAATGGTAGTCAATTTTTTATAACTCATGTACCTACGCCTTGGTTGGATAATAAACATACGGTTTTTGGTCATGTGGAAAACGGACAGGAAGTGGTCGATACAATTGCGCAGGGCGATAAAATTGAAAACTTGGAAATTGTTCGCGTTGGTGATGCCGCTAAAGAATGGGATGCGTTAAAGGCATTTAAGGATTTTAATGCTTCGGGTGAAGCCCGTTTGGCGGCTGAAAAAGCAAAGCAGGAGGCTGAACTGGATAAAGTGGCAGCTGGATTTCATGCAACTCCATCTGGACTTCGATATAAAATGATTCAAAAAGGGGACGGTGCAAAAGCTCAAAAAGGAAAAATAGTATCCGTTCACTACGAAGGGTCTCTTTTAAGTGGGCAGGTATTTGACTCTTCCTATAAGCGTAACTCACCTATTGATTTTGAGTTGGGAATTGGTCAGGTGATACCAGGTTGGGACGAAGGTATTTCCCTTTTGCAAGTAGGGGATAAAGCACGCTTTGTTATTCCATCAGAATTGGCTTACGGGAGCGCTGGGGCTGGAGGTGTTATTCCACCTAATGCAAGCCTTATCTTTGATGTAGAGCTGATGAAAGTTGGCTAGATACTAATAAACAGTAAGTATGAACACGTTATCCATTTAGGATAGCGTGTTTTTTTAAGAAAAATTCAAATTTTTTTGACCGATCTGCATACCCTAGCTTAACCAGCAACTAGATGCTTTTGCTAACACATTAGTTTAAAAATCAGAATTTCTTCTATTTAGTAAACGCGAGTAATGTTAGGTTGATTAATACGTGATTGAAAAAGTCAACATGACCTGCCTTACCTCAGGCAAAGCGGATTAAAAGGTAAACTTGGTAAAAAAGTTTACTTTTTACGGGTAACCAAGCTACTTATAAGTAGTGCAATGTTTATTACCAATAAAACTAGTAATACGGTCAAAAATGTGGTCATGAATACGTGGATAAGGTTGGGGAACCGTTGCTTGCTTTATTAATAGATGATAAAATTTAAAAAGGGTTGCGTATAGTTGAATAATTTTTTTGAAAAGCATAAAAAAACCCGAAACTAGTGTTTCGGGTTTTATACTATAAAAAAGTTAAATCGTTACCTAGTCAATTACCTTCACATTAACGGCGTTTAATCCTTTTTTACCTTGTTGTAGTTCAAATTCCACAACATCACCTTCTCGAACTTCATCGATTAAGCCAGAAATGTGTACAAAATGATCTTCGTTTGAACCATCTTCAGTGATAAAACCATAACCTTTGGAATCATTGAAGAATTTTACTGTTCCTTTACTCATAATAGAAAAATTAAATATTAATTAAAGTGCAAAGATAATATAATATTATTTAATAATTGAATATCTTTTTGGTTATCTTATTGTTAACAGGTCAAGGTTAACCCGTTGAAGATGAACCTTTTTTTACGCTTATGCCGTAGGGTCTGGGGTCATTCTAAGGTACGGTTTTACTTCTGTAACCCCTTTCTTAAATAATCCTTTTGCATCTTCCGTAGAAATTGCCGGACTTACAACAACATCTTTCCCTTGTTCCCAATTGGCAGGAGTCGCTACTTTGTGGTAAGCGGTGAGTTGTAATGAATCTACCACCCTTAGTAATTCATAAAAATTCCTTCCCGTTGATGCAGGATAGGTTAAGGTTAGCTTTACCGTTTTGTCTGGCGCAATTATGAATACGGACCTTACGGTTAAATTATTATCTGCATTTGGGTGTATCATGTCATAAAGGTCGGATACCTTTTTATCCTCATCGGCTATGATAGGAAAGTTGACCGTTGTATTTTGAACTTCATTAATATCCTTGATCCACTCCGCGTGTGATGCCGCTCCATCAACACTCAGGGCCAACATTTTTACATTTCGTTTATCGAACTCATCCTTAAATTTTGCCGCCGTACCCAATTCTGTGGTACAAACAGGTGTAAAATCTGCGGGATGCGAAAACAATATTCCCCAGCTATCCCCCAAGTAGTCATATAAATTTATGGTTCCCATAGAACTATCTGCCGTAAAATTGGGCGCTTTGTCCCCTAATCGTATTGTAGACATATTTGTGTTTTTAGTATTGATTTTTATTCCCTATAAAATTAGTAGATTATTGGACTATGTTTAAACCTTTTAGGTTAAAAGTCTATTAAAGTTTATATTTTTATCCTATGGAAGATATAGCGCGTTTAAAATATCCGATAGGCAAATTTGAATGCCCTTCAGAGATTTCAAAGGAGGATATTACTAATTGGATCGAGGTTTTGGAAAAGCTACCGAAGAAACTAAGGCAATTGACCAAGAATTACTCTAAGGAACAACTGGATACACCATATCGCCCCGAGGGTTGGACAGTACGGCAAGTAATCCACCATTTGGCCGATAGCCACCATCATAGTTATACCAGGTTTAAATGGGCCTTGACCGAGAACAGACCACTTATCAAAGCCTATAACGAAAAGGATTGGAGCAATATGGTAGATGCGAATAGTGCACCAATAGAACTTTCATTAGACTACTTAGAGGCTTTACACGCTAAAATGGTTTATATGCTTAAGCGATTGTCCTCTAAGGATTTCGAGAAAAGTTATATTCATCCAGATGGCAATGTGAATGTATCCGTGGCCGAAAATATTGGTAAATATGCATGGCATGGCAGTCATCATTTTGCACACATCCAAAACTTGGCAAAACGTAAGGGGTGGTAGGCCAAATTCTCAGGTTTCCATACCCTCTAAACTTTTCTTAAGAGCACATACATTGGTTTTTCTTCTTCCAAAGCATTTGGATACGGGATTTTAGTGGAACTGATTATGGTAAAACCATTAGCCAAATAAAAGGGCAAGGCCAAACCCTTTTGCATCGCTTCAAGGTAAATCACTTTCTTATTAAGTCGTTTTGCGTGCAGAATGACAAACTCCAAGGTTTTTTTGCCAATTCCAGCGCCGGTATATTCGTTTTGAATATAAATTTTGTCAAGATACAAGACTTCGGCCTCGGAATAGTTTGCTATTGATTTATGGCGCGTATACTTAAGAATTCCTGCATAATATGAGTTCAATTTTATAAGGTATAGGAAGGTATTTTCATCCTGCGCTTCTTTTAGCAGGACCTCGTTTGTAAAGCTATTTTGTAAATAGGTTGAAGTATCCCCGTTGGGCCATAAATGGGTATAATGTTGATTGTAGGCCTTGGTGCCTACTTTAATGTATTTGTCGTATAACTTTGGAACAAGAGGCTCAAAACGAACGGTGTCTTTCATTTATAAAAATTGGAATAATTTATGGCATGATCTTATGCTATGCTAATCTTTAGCTTATTTTTTCCATTTGATATTACAGCCAATACTTGGTTTTTGGTTTGAATCCAATGTTCTGCCCGCAAGAAGACTGTCAAGGGCGTTTCGTAAATCAGCACCGTTCAACGGTAAATCGTTACCGGGCCTTGAGTCGTCTAACTGTCCTCTATAAACGAGTTTTAGGTTTTTGTCAAATACGTAAAAATCAGGCGTACAAGCAGCCTCATAATCATTTGCTACGCTTTGGGTTTCATCATACAAATAAGGAAATGGATAATTTTCTTCCTTGGCCTTCCTTTTCATTAAATGGGGGGCATCCTGCGGGTAATTTTCAATATCGTTGCTTGAAATGGCAACAAAGCCAATACCTTTTTCTATATAGTATTTGGCCAGCCGTGTAATTTCTGGATTTACGTGAATGACAAATGGACAATGATTACAAATGAACATAATTACGGTGCCCCTCTGTCCTTTAAGCGCATGAAGGTTCATAGTTTTGTCGGTAACCGTATCCATTAAACTAAATTCAGGGGCTACCGTTCCCAATTCTAGCATGTTGCTTTCCGTTCTTGCCATAACTTTCTGAAATATTTAGAGTATAAAGTTAAGAAATTAAAAGGCCTTGTATTTTGTCCTAACAATAACTACATTGGAGCTAATCATGAAAATTTAAAACTATGAAGAATTCATATTCATCACTTTCCGTTGCTATTCAAGATTTGCAAAGAGAAGGTTATACAGAAGATTTTAACTTATGCAATGCTGGTGTAGAACAAAAGAGTAAGAAAAAAATCCATAAGGCGGCAGAGTTGGAGGTTGTGGAGTTTTATAGGTTTGAGGGAACCACCAACCCCGGGGACAATACTATTTTATATGTTATTGAAACAACCAGCGGGGATAAGGGCCTTTTGGTAGATGCCTATGGGATGTATGCAGGAAATGTTCCAAAGGATTTGATTGAAAAGCTTAGAATAGTACGCTAGGTGCCTTATTTTCTTGAGTGGTACCGTTCAAATGCAGCATGGGGAAGTACAGTACAGCTTTATTTTTGCTCAAAAGGAAATGATTTAAAGGAGATAGCTGGAACTAAAAGTGTCTAAATGCTTTAAAATATGATATTTTAGTGACTGAAAATCTTTTGGATACTATTCGTGTAGATTTTGATGCCGGTTCGTTATGGGCAATGAATTTTATTTTAGCCTTGGTCATGTTTGGCGTAGCACTTGAAATTTCGATAGCAGATTTTAAAAGCTTATGGCGAAAACCAAAACCCTTGATTATAGGTTTGTGTAGCCAATTTTTTGTTTTGCCGGCTGTTACGTTCTTCTTGGTGCTCTACCTTAGGCCGTTACCTAGTATTGCCTTGGGCATGTTTATGGTGGCTGCTTGCCCTGGAGGCACTATTTCAAACTTCATATCCTACCTTGCTAAAGCCAATACGGCCCTATCCGTTAGCCTCACGGCTATTGCCACATTGCTGGCCATTGTAATGACTCCGTTAAACTTTCATTTTTGGTCTACCTTATACGAGCCCAGTCCACTACAGGAGTTATTGATCGATCCGTTGGAGATGGTTAAATTGGTAAGCTTGCTATTGGGGTTGCCCTTGGTTTGTGGTATGTACTTGAATTACAGGAGTCCTAAAAAGGCAATGAGAATAGCACGGATATTGAAAGTGGTTTCGTTGCTGTTCTTCGTATTCCTAATCGGCATTGCTTTATACAATAATCGTACGGTATTTAAGGATTATATTTTTTACGTATTCTGGATCGTATTATTACATAATCTAGTGGCGTTTTCAACAGGGTACAGTATGGCCAAGCTTTTTGGATTATCCGAAGACAATATCAGGTCCCTAACGATTGAGACTGGAATTCAAAATTCTGGTTTGGGCCTGTTATTAATTTTTACTTTTTTCGATGGCTTGGGTGGCATGGCGCTATTAGCCGCTTTTTGGGGTGTCTGGCATATTATTTCAGGAATGATACTTGCAAGCCTGTGGAGTTTGAAACCTGTTCAAAAAGAAAAATTGGTTTGAAAGGAATATTATATTCTTGTATTAAGTTCGTAGTAAAGACGGCACTCTATGCGGGTCATAAGAAAATAAGTATAGTTGGTTTGGAACATATTCCAACCGATAAACCGGTACTTTTTTTGCCCAATCACCAAAGCGCTTTAATAGACGTTCTCCTAATCGTGACGAAATGCCAACGAAAGCCTTATTTCTTAACCCGTGCAGATGTATTTTCAGGCTCGCTTCTGAACCGGATATTTCGATTTTTTAGAATGCTGCCTATTTATCGCTTGCGCGATGGTAGACAAACGCTTGCCAATAATAAATTCGTATTTGATCAATGTGCAGATTTATTCGCAGAAAAGGAGGCCCTAGTGCTGTTCCCTGAAGCAAACCATAACCTGAAACGCAGGGTGCGACCCTTAAGCAAGGGATTTACCCGGATTATTTTACGCACGTTGGAGCGCTATCCAGATTTGGACCTGCAAATTGTTCCCGTGGGCCTCAATTTTAAACATGCAATTCATTTTCCAGATGAAGTGGCCGTGTATTACGGGCCTCCCATTTCAGTTAAAAGTTTATACGATGCTACAGATTTGGGAAAAAGTACACTTAGGATAAAGGAAACCGTAAGCAAAAAATTAAAACAACTAACTACCCACGTTCCTGAGCAAATTGAGTATGAGGTGGCGATAAAATACCTTGATGCAGAACATGTTGATTATTTGAAACCTGTGGAGGTAAACAAGAAATTGCAGCGCTACAAAGAATATAATGGAGTTAGTGTGGATGACGTTTCAAACAAAAAGGAAAAATTATCTAGCTTTAGGTTCTTCTTTATCCTATTAAATTTACCGGTTGTACTGGTTTGGAAACTCCTAATTAAACCAAGAGTACCTGAACCCGAGTTTATAGGAACCTTTAGATTTGCAGTGGTATTTGTGTTGTTCCCGCTCTATTGCCTAGGTTTAGCATGGATAATGAGCCTCTTGGTTGGTGTTAAGGTGGCCCTATCGCTAAGCGCAATGGTACTACTGATAAATGTATTGCTAGTAAAGTTCGTACTGCGTTAAAGCAAATACGGATGTTTGCCCAACATCCTTGCACAGTATCATGCAAGTTTTTTTGGGCTTCTAAAAAAATAAGGGGCTGTTTAAAACTTTTTAGTGAATATCACGTCGAACAAATCAAAGCAATCTACAAATTGATTTCCAATAGTTTACAGCGTACTTCTTTCCTCGTAAAGTCGTAGGATAAAAAGTTTTAAGCAGCCTCCTTTGGCTGATCTACATACTATCCCCGAAGAATATAGCATTCATCAATAATTTATTTGTTCCGTACCAAAAAGCCCTAAAGTTGGTATTGTCCGTAAATGCAATAACTTTTCCCTTACCCATGCCTTGCACTTGAAAGGGTACTGAATTTTTGATCAGTTCTAGGTTCTCTTCGGAGATATAGCCACTTAAGAGCGGGTCATTTGTGTAGGTTATAGGATTATTGTAGCTATCCTTATTAGGTTCAATGTACACATTTGTATTTCTAAATAAGGCAAGGTCACTATTTTTATATCCAAAGTTAATTGGGTGTGATCGGTCTAACTTTGTATTGAAAATGGCACCACCCGTAACCTGGGCACCTCTAAAATCCTGTTTTTGATCAAATGCTATATTTTTGGCAACCAAAGTATCCGACCTAAACTTCAGGTTCATGAATTCGTTTTTGCTGAACCATTCAGCGACGTCTTTATATCCAATTAGAGTTCCACCATCCTTAACCCAGTCCTTTAGGTTTTCCATACTCCTTTTATCAATGGCATTACCATAAAAGCTTGGAAGAATGATGTCTGTGTAAGTGCTCAAATCGACCCTGCTCAGGTAACTCAAGTCTAACTTGGTTAGTTTCATATTGTAACGGGTATCAAAAAGATGCCAAATTTCTCCAGCATCGTAAGATCGAACGCCTTCACCCACGATAATGGCCACCTTTTGTTTGTCAACCGCATCGAAATCCCTACTACCCAAATCTATTCCTGTAGTAAGTCCGGTTCCTACTGCAGTAATTCTAAGTTTACTATCCGTAGCGACCTCCTTTAAGAAAGCGAACATTTCAGTGGGGCTCATATCCTGGTTTTGAACAGGGACCATTATGGTGCCATAGTCGTATGCGGTTCCCTCCAATGTAAATGGTTTCTTTGCAACTTTTGCCCGTAGTCCTTTTTCCAAAATGCTATTAAGTGCCTTGGGTGTATAATACTCGTTCCATTCAAATAAATAGGCGTAATTGCTCTGGCCATCAACAGTGCCTGCAATAGGCATTAACTCGTTTATTTCGGCTCCGGCCATGTCCAAGGAGCTTAATTCATTGTAATCAACATTGAAAGCCAGAGGAAAGGTCCATGCAGAAATATCGTAAAAGAGACTGTCTGTAAATGTGGTGCGTTTCTCAAACATGGCCTGTATTAAGCGTGGGTTCTTCTGCTCCATGGGTACTACATAACTGGTTCCTTTTTTATATTTCTTGCCATTTAGGAGGGCATCTTCCTTGAGTTCATGAACTTTTATTTGATGCCGCTTTAAAATTTCTGCCAGATGCCAAGCCTTGGCCGCATCTTTTGCATCACCAAAAATAATTCCCTTGGTTCTATTTTTAGCAGCTTCTTTTTCTATATCCTGATAATACTTTCGTTGAAAGGCATTTATTTTACCTTGCATATTCTTTGCGGCTTCAATGGTGGACAATGCTGTGGTGAACTGGTTTCTTATGGTAAATGGAAACGTAAGAAGCCCGTTTTCACTTTCCTGTATATGTCCCCTACTACTGGCCTGTTCAAATAAGATACCAATACCGCCATTAACATCCGGGAAGGTGGAACCTTTGCCATAATAGTAGTCGTCATAACCTTCTTCTGAATAGTAGAGAGAGCCAATATTGTCTAGTGCTTTGGCATGGTAGGCACCAATCTCCGCTGTGAGTTCTTGATTAATTTGGGGGGTGAGTGGGTGTACTCGGGTAGGTTCTCCTGGTTGAAAGAAAAAAGTACTGTTGGTTCCCATCTCATGATGGTCGGTCAATATATTGGGCAACCATTTGTAAAACGTTTCAATTCTGGCCCTACTTTCCGGTAACTGTACAGGAAGCCAATCGCGGTTCATATCAAACCAATAATGATTCGTCCTGCCGCCGGGCCACACCTCATGATATTCCCTTTCATTATTATCCGCTACCAAGTTGATACTTTTATTGGTGTTGGCCCAATATGCAAATCGTTGAAGCCCGTCTGGATTAAAAGACGGGTCCATTAAAATTACCATAGCGTTCAGGGTTTCCTCAATTTCATTTCCCTGCGCCGCCGCCAAATAGTAGGCATAGGCAAGACCGGCGTTGGACCCACTAGGTTCGTTTCCATGAATTGAAAACCCTTGATATACCACGATAGGTAAATTTGAATCTGTTCCCGAATTTCCACCTTCTGTATTGGCAATATGATTTTGCCTTATTTCCTCCAATCTACCGTGGTTTGCGGGTGAAGTGACCGTCAATAGCAGCAACGGCCGGCCCTCAAACGTTTCACCACGATTTTCGATAGTAATACGATCACTCGCGGCGGCCAAGGCTTGCATATACACCATAAGCTTATCATGGGTTACATGCCATTCTCCCACCTCATGGCCAATAATATCAGCAGGTTTGGGGATATTAGGGTCATATGAAATGTCTTGTGGTAAATAGTAGTCCAAGGTTACCTTTTCTTGGGCAAGTGAAGTAAAGCAGCCTATAAGTAGGGTAAATAGAATAGTTTTTTTCATTGTAATTTTTCGTTTAGCGAAATACCTAAGGCATAAAATGGTTCTTACGGTGCATTGAATGCAGGGGTATATTAAAATAATTATACTTAATAAGTAAAAATAAAAAACGACCCTTACTTCTAAGGATCGTTTTATGGTTATTCAATATTTTTATTAAATATCATCGAAACTAACATCTGTAAAACTAGAAGTCCCCGTAGATGATTTTTCTGCTTGTGGCTCATTATCATCCCCATCTTCCTTTTTGAAGTCTTTTTGATGTCTTTCGGATATTACCTCAGAACCTTTTTCATTGATGATAAAATCCATCATTTCCTCAACATTTTCCCTAAAGGCCTCAAAGTCTTCCTTGTAGAGGTATATTTTGTGCTTTTTGTAATGAAAAGATCCGTCATCATGCGTAAATTTTTTGCTTTCCGTTATCGTAAGGTAATAATCACCGGCCTTCGTACTTCTTACATCAAAAAAATAGGTCCTTCTGCCTGCGCGTAAAACTTTGGAGTGAATTTCTTCCTGGTCTGATAAATCTCTTTCGCTCATTTCGTATGTCTAGTGTCGTTATTCTATCAAAAATGGAAAAAAAAACGCTATCCGACAACAATTTTCTAGTTTTCTTTCTCCGCAAGTTGATTATGATACAGCTCCTTGTAATAGCCTTGAACGGCATTTAATTGGTCATGAGTACCTTGCTGAATCAGTTTTCCATCCTCCAAAACAAGTATCCTATCCGCATTCTTTGCCGAGGATACACGGTGACTAACAATAAGGGTCGTCCTATTCTGTGAAGCCCGTTTAAGGTTGTTCAAAATTTCCTCCTCTGTTTCCGTGTCCACGGCCGATAAGCAATCATCGAACAAATATATCTTAGGATCCTTGATTAGTGCCCTGGCAATGGAGACCCGTTGTTTTTGACCACCGCTAAGGGTGATGCCCCTTTCTCCTAGAATGGTATCGTATTTTTTGGAGAAACCCATAATGTTATCATGAACCACAGCGTCTTTCGCGATGGCGATAATTTCTTCTTCCGTAGCATTTTCCTTTCCAAATTTTATATTATTCTTAATAGTATCTGAAAATAGGAACGCATCTTGCGGTACGGCGCCAATAGATTCCCTTAAAGTGGTAAGATCGATATCCTTGATAGGTGCGCCGTCTATAAAAATCTCGCCCGAAGTGGTGTCATATAGCCTGGCCACCAAGTCTAGAATCGTAGATTTTCCCGAACCTGTCTTCCCTATAATTGCGGTTGTCTCCCCTTCATTTATGGTAAAGGATAAATTGGTCAAGGCCGTAATCTCGGTATCATCATAAGTAAAACCAACGTTCTTAAATTCTATTTTACCTTTTACCTGGTGGTCGTGGGTGGGTAAATTTTTTAATTCTGGCTGTTCGTTCAAGAATTCATTGATTCGTTCTTGGCTCGCTGCCGCACGTTGCACAATGGAAGTGAGCCAACCAACTATTGCCACCGGCCAGGTCAACATATTTACATAGAGTATAAATTCCGCTATTAGACCTACACTTATTTTACCGTCTAAATACTGTTGCCCTCCAATGTAGATTACCAAAATATTACTAATTCCGATCAATAAAATCATTAATGGAAAAAACCACGCATTCACTTTGGCCAGGCTAACGCTTTTGTCCTTGCCCTCATTGGCAAGAACGACAAGTTCTTGGTTGGTCTGCGGTTCCAATGCATATGCTTTAATGACCGATACCCCAGAAAATACTTCCTGTGTAAAGGTAGATAGGGTAGAAAGGTATTGCTGTACAATGGTACTTCGTTTATGGATGATCTTACTTATCTGATAAATTAAAACGGATAAAATAGGAAGGGGCAATAGCGTGTAGGCGGCCAAGGTTGGCGCCTTAATGAACATAAGCGGTATTAAACATGCAAAGAGGGTAAGTGTCTGAATACCGTACATGATGGCCGGACCGGCGTACATACGAACCTGGTTTACATCCTCACTTATCCTATTCATGAGATCACCGGTCCTATTCTTCTTGTAAAAATTAAGACTTAATATTTGGTAATGGTCAAAAATTTCATTCTTAAGGTCATATTCGATATATCGGGATACATTGATAATGGTTTGCCGCATAAGAAAGGTGAAGAATCCTGATAAAAGTGCTGCACCCACGATAATCAGGATATACTCCATCAACAAGGACTGTGCTTCGGATTTAGGAATCTCTAGGTCCAAAAAGCGTTCCACGATGGAAATGGATTTGTTTACGTAAGATGGCATTACCAGTTGAAAAAGACGGGCGATGATGGTAATGATAATTCCAAGAAAGAGTTTGAGCCAGTATTTCTTAAAATATTTATTGAGGTGCTTTAGCTCTTTCATAAAGGTGTCAAAAAAAGAAGATTGTGTGTTCTGTGCCCAAAGATAGTTTTTTGACCTAAAATCACCTGTTATAAATTCCCTAAGATAAATGGAATTGCTATTGTGGTGCTATAAATAGATCCTTACCTTTGCGCCTTTATTTAATCCATTTATTATAAAAGTTCTTTAAAATGCTTACAAGAAGGCATATTAGGGTAAAGGTAATGCAGAGCATTTACGCCCTAATTCAATCCAAGGATGATTCCTTGCAAAAACAGGAAAAGTTTTTAAAAGTAAGCATAGAAAACACCTATACGCTTTATTTGTTGTGGCTTGGACTGTTCGTGGAACTTCACAAGCGCGCAGCAGAACAAATTTCGCTTTCCGCCAAGAAATACATCAGCGACAAAAACACGTTCCCTAATCCTTCAAAATTTTTGGAAAATAAGCTCTTATTACAAATTGTTGAAAATAAAAAGTTGGAGGAAGAGTTGGCGCATAGAAAATTGGATAATTGGTACTTGAACGAGGAATATGTAAAACTGATTTATAAGGATATCATAGAAAGTGATGCTTATGCCAATTATATGGCCCAAGGAGAAAGTGATTATGCGGCCGACAAGGAACTTATTATGGAACTGTTTAAGACCATCATAGCACCTAACGAAAAAATATACGACTATTTTGAGGATGATAAGCTTACCTGGGTAGATGACATTCCTATCGTGAACACCTTTTTACTGAAACATTTTAAAAAGGCCAAGGAATCCCATACCCAGTCCTTCTTTTTGCCCAGTTTACTCAAGGATGAAGACGATATGAAATTTGCTTTACAGCTACTTTCAAAGACTTTGTTGAAAGACGCCGCTTTGGAAAAGGAGATAGAAGGGAAAACCCCCAATTGGGATAAAGACCGTATTGCTGAAGTGGACAGTATCCTGTTGAAAATGGCAATTTGTGAGCTGCTGCATTTTTCCTCGATTCCAGAAAGGGTAACAATAAATGAATACTTGGAGATTGCAAAGGAGTATTCCACGCCAAAAAGCAGCATTTTTATAAATGGTATTTTGGATAAACTTACCAAGGAATATAAAGCAGATGGCAAGCTTAATAAAATTGGTAGGGGCTTGTTATAAAAATATTTTCTAATTTTGCATGAAATTGATAAATAAAATAATATGAAAAAAATAGTTTTAGTTGTTGGTCTTGTATCAATGGTTGCCTTTACTTCGTGTAAAGAAAATGCTTCAAGTAAGATTAAAACCGATAATGTTGCGGAAGCTGCCGTAAGGGATGAGGCCGCTAAGGCAGTTCCTGTCATGTCCTTTGAAAAAGCGGAGCACGATTTTGGAACTATTGAGCAAGGCGCTCCACAAGAAACTTCATTCAAATTTACCAATACGGGTAATGCACCTTTGATCATTACAGATGCAAAAAGTAGCTGTGGTTGTACTGTACCTAATCCTCCAAAAGATCCTATTGCTCCAGGTGAAACAGGTGAGTTGACCGTAAAATTCAACGGGTCTGGACAAAACCAGGTAACCAAGACCATTACGGTTACGGCAAATACCGAAAAAGGTTCCGAGATTTTAAGAATCAAGGCTTTTGTAAATCCGCAGGGTGCAGCTCCTTTAGGACCTGTAAAATAATTTAAATTAAATACGTACCAAAAATGGGTGATATAGGGCAGTTTCTTCCAATGATCTTAATTTTTGTGGTCGCTTATTTTTTCATGATAAGACCGCAGATGAAAAGGCAAAAGGATGAAAAGAAATTTTCTGCAGAATTAAAACGTGGCGATCGGGTAATCACCAAAAGTGGCTTGCACGGTAAGGTTGTAGATTTGAACGATAAGGATTTTTCCTGCGTGTTGGAAACCATGGCCGGAAAGTTAAAATTTGATAGGTCTGCCATATCCATGGAAATGAGCAAAAAATTGGATGCTCCAGAAAAATAAATAGTAAGTTTATACCTTGAAAAACACCAATGGCAACATTGGTGTTTTTTTTGCTTAAAATGGTATCTTTAAAAATACTTAAATAAGGATTATGGGAAACAGAAGGGATTTCATACGAAAAGGCGCAGCGGGTTTAGTAATGGGTGGAGCATCATTTATGTTTCCTATGGAATTACTGTCCATGATGAGAAAACGGGTTGGTGCCAATGATACCATAAACGTTGGGCTAATTGGTTGTAAAGGTATGGGGTTCTCAGATTTGTCCTCCTTTCTAAAAATGAGTGAAATCAATGTCATCGCATTATGTGATGTAGATGAGAGTGTTTTAAAAACGCGAACGGCAGATTTGGAAAAAGCCGGAATAAAAAAGCCAAAATGGTATGGTGACTATCGCAAATTATTGGAGAACAAGGATATTGACCTTGTTATTATAGGTACACCAGATCATTGGCACTGCCTGCAGTTAATGGATGCCCTGCAAGCCGGTAAGGATGTCTACTGCGAAAAACCGATTGCCAATTCTATTCAAGAGGCGAACCTTATGTTGAATGGGGTCAAGAATAGTGACCGCATGGTGCAGATAGGGCAATGGCAACGAAGCCAGCCCCACTTTGTGGATGCTATAAAATTTGTGCATTCCGGTGCCTTGGGCGAGATACGTTTGGCAAAGGCCTGGGCCTACCAAGGATGGATGAAACCCGTGCCCGAGGTCGACGATGCGGAAGCTCCTAATGGTGTAGATTATAAAATGTGGCTGGGACCTGCTCCAAGTAGACCCTTCAACGCCAATAGATTCCATTTCAATTTTAGGTGGTTCTGGGATTATGCAGGCGGACTAATGACAGATTGGGGGGTACATTTAATAGATTACGCGCTATACGGAATGAAAGCAGGGACACCAAAATCCGTTATGGCGATAGGAGGGAAGTTCGCCTACCCAAACGATGCTTCGGAAACACCGGATACTCTACAAACTGTTTTTGAATACGATGGCTTTTCTATTTTATGGGAACACGCCACGGGTATTGATGGGGGTAACTATGGTAGAAACCATGGCATTGCCTTTATTGGCAATAATGGCACCTTGGTACTGGACCGTCAAGGATGGGAAGTTATCCCAGAAGAGGAGTTTCAAGGATGGGGCAAACAGGGAACGCCAAAAATGAACGGGTTTTCTCATGATAACGGTGGCTTGAGCGGACTGGACCTTCATACAAAAAACTTTATTGATGCCGTAAAGAGTAGGGATGCATCACAATTGAACGCCCCCATAAAAGTGGGTTATGATGCCGCATTGGTATCGCATATGGGCAATGTAGCCTTTAAAACGGGTGACCGTATTTATTGGGACCCACTTGTTGGTCAATTCAAAAATGAAAAGGCGAATACGTACTTGAAAGCAAATTATCAAAATGGCTGGGAGTTACCTATGCTATGATTCGTTTTTTTTATTTGTATTGATCATGTAGTCCTTTGCCTCCTAGAATCAACGGGATGATTTTGTCAACCCTACTTCGTTTTGTTTTTTCCTGCTTGGCGGTAACAATGTACTCGATATATTCCCTCTTTTTGGATTGGGATAAACTCGCAAAAGCACTTTCAAGCGTGGAGTGGGTTTCAAAGGCAAGTTTCAGCTCAACAGGTATTGGCTCCAGTGTTTTAGTTCTTTTTTTGAATTTAAACTGTAGTCCTTTTTTTTGATTGTCAATTGCTTCCTGCATATATGCCTTTACCAGTGCATGGTTTAAAGGAGCATCGCCACTAAATTTCCAATGGCGCATGGCCTGCGTTTTACCTTCTTGGGCATTCTCCAAAAGGTTCGCCGTATCGCTGAGAAAAACACCATTAAAAAACCAAAGACCATAATGGGACTTAAATTTACAGATGGCAATGATATTCTTGTCGTTGAGCGTATAGGTTGGGAAATTCCATTTATAGGTCTCTACCAAACCTGTAGTCAAAGCTAAGTTACGAAGTTGGTTAAGCCCTTCCCTAAAAGGATGTGCTTCGGTATAGAACTTTGTTAATTTCTCATCCTTTGTCATCGGTACTACCGTTATTAGCCGTGAGTTCACAAATACGTACAATGACTTCCACAGCTTTTTGCATGCTCTCTACGGGCACATATTCGTACTTGCCATGAAAATTATGTCCGCCTGCAAAAATATTGGGACAAGGTAAGCCCATATAGCTCAATTGGGAACCGTCCGTTCCACCTCTAATGGGTTTTATGATGGGTTTTACACCCACATCTTCCATTGCCTTTTTGGCGGTTTCCACGATATGATATTCGGGTTCTACTTTTTCTTTCATATTAAAATACTGGTCTTTGATTTCGATGGAAATACCATCAGCATTTTCATTTTTATATTTTAAAACCAGTGTTTCCAATAGGTCTTTTCGTTCTTGGAACCTTCGTTTATCATGGTCCCTAACAATAATATCAATAGTGGCCAGCTCAATAGACCCATTCATTTGTTGTACATGGAAAAAACCTTCCCTGCCTTCCGTTTTTTCTGGTACCTCGTGTTGTGGCAATTCCGAAACTAGTTTGTTGGCAATCAATATAGCGTTAATCATTTTTCCTTTGGCATAGCCAGGGTGAACACTTCTTCCCTTAATTGTTATTTTAGCGCTTGCCGCATTGAAATTTTCATATTCCAATTCGCCAATTTGACTTCCGTCCATAGTGTAGGCCCATTTGGCGCCAAATTTCTCTACATCAAATTTATGGGCGCCCCTTCCTATTTCTTCATCCGGCGTAAAACCAATCCTTACAGCTCCATGTTTTATCTCTGGATGCTTGACCAAATGCTCCATAGCCGTAACTATTTCCGTTATACCGGCTTTGTCATCTGCACCCAACAGCGTTGTGCCGTCTGTGGTGATGAGTGTTTGTCCAACGTAATTTAATAGGTCATCAAAATAGGAAGGAGAAAGGCTAATGTTTTCTTCTTTGTTCAAGAGAATGTCCTTACCGTCATAGTTTTTGATGATTTGTGGATTTACATTGGTTCCTGAAAAATCTGGGGAAGTATCAAAATGTGAAATAAACCCTATGGTGGGCACGTCATGAGCCACATTGGCGGGCAAGGTAGCCATGATATAGGCGTTTTCGTCAATGGTAACTTCCTCTAGACCTATGGAACGTAGTTCATCGACCAGTTTATGGGCCAATTTCCACTGTTTTTCTGTACTGGGTGTCGTTTTTGATTCGGGGTCACTTTGGGTGTCAATCGTAACATAGCTTAGGAAGCGGTCAATTATATGCTGCATGAAAAAAATGATTTTATCAAAAATAGGCTTATAAATTGTAATTTAGGGCCCATTAGATTCGGTAATTCATCCCATGAAAAAAATAAGATTTGCTCTATTTTTTGTCCTTTTCGCGTGTTTAAGTCCTATATGGGCACAAGCTGATTGTATTTTGGGGGTTGGGGTTACGAGCGATACTATAATTTCAGGAATCTTTCAACTAAATGAAGAACAGCATAAAAGCTTGGTTAATTTTAGTGCCGAAGTTAAGTATAGAAATGAGCTGTTAAATAATGAACTGGATAATGTAATGAAGCGCCATCCGCAAAGTAACGTTACTGAGTTAAGCCAGCTAGCAGAAAAATATAAAGGGGTCATGGATAGTATGCAGCGGGTGCAGATTATGATTGACAAAAGAATGCTGACCCTTTTCAACCCAAAACAATACGAGTTGTACCGTAGGCTCTGTAAGGAAGCTTCCCGTTCCCCTTTTGTTATAACCCCTACCATGTATCCAGACAGTATAAATAATAAAAACAGATAGGGGAATAGTAGCCCATTATCCGTTACAGTTTGTACTTTTGCGCTAGCTAAAATCATCCTATGTACAGGCTTTTTATTAGACCGATTTTGTTTCTCTTTGACCCAGAACAGGTTCATCATTGGAGCTTTTCAAGTATCAAATTTTTTTCAAGAATAGGACTTTCAAGACTTTTTAAATCCTTGTTTTCAGTCGAGGATAAGCGGTTGGAGCGAGACCTTTTTGGTCTTAAATTCAAGAATCCCGTGGGCCTTGCCGCAGGGTTTGATAAAAATGCGGTGCTGTATAATGAGCTCTCAAATTTTGGGTTTGGATTTGTTGAAATCGGTACGCTAACGCCAAAGCCGCAAGATGGAAACCCTAAAAAAAGACTTTTTAGACTCAAGGAAGATGAAGCCATCATTAACCGGATGGGCTTCAATAACGCTGGTGTTTTTGAAGCGGTCGAAAAATTAAAAAAACAGCACAATGTGCTTATAGGTGGTAATATTGGGAAAAATAAAAACACACCTAACGATGAAGCGATTAAGGATTATTTGATTTGTTTTGATGCCCTTTTTGATCATGTAGATTATTTTGTTATCAACGTAAGTTCACCTAATACTCCTGGCTTAAGGGAGTTGCAGGATAAGGAGCCATTGATGGCCTTGTTGAACGAGCTTCAATTAGAGAATCAAAAGTGCAAAAAAAAGGAGGGTTCGGGGCGTAAACCAATACTCTTGAAGATTGCACCAGACCTTACGGAAAGCCAATTGTTGGATATTATCGATATAGTCAACACCACTAAAATAGACGGTGTAATTGCTACAAATACAACTATTTCCAGGAAAAACTTAAAATCTCATGTGCTGCTGGTGGAGGAAACAGGCGGATTAAGTGGTAAACCACTCAGGGAAAAAAGTACCGATGTAATTCGGTTTTTAGCAGAAAAAAGTAACAAGTCATTCCCTATTATAGGCGTTGGCGGGATTCACTCCGCGGAAGATGCTTTGGAAAAATTAGAGGCGGGTGCAGATTTAATCCAACTTTGGACAGGCTTTGTTTACGAAGGCCCCGGTTTGGTTAAAGAGATTAATGAGGCTATACTTGCCAGAATGTAGAAGGGCGATTGCGGTTCTTTAGTTGCAAGTTGGTAGGAGGCAGCACAAAGTATAGCGTAAGAAGTTAAAAGGGGCTGATGCTTAGTGTAAAAAAAATCTCACTCAAGTTGAGACTACATGACAGTCGAGTTTACCAGTAGTGTTTATGTCTGAATCGGAAAGCTATTTTAGATTTTAAAAGATAAAATAGTTGATGTAGTATTTTCAATTTAAAAATTAATTTTTACCATCAACCATCAACCATCAACCATCAACCATCAACCATCAACCATCAACCATCAACCATCAACCCTTAGTCCAATAATCGATCACCAACACATCTTCTAAATAGGGCGATAAAACGGCCCCAAAGGCTTTGTGATCTGGGTGTGGTAAATAGATGGCACGGTCTTCCTCACTTTCAAAGGTTAAAAAGAAGGCGTGGGTAAACCCTTTGTCCAACCCCTCGGGACTGTTGTTTAGGCCCCATTCGTAGCCTTTTATCTGTTCAATTTTTGAGGGAAGGGCGCTAAAGGCATCTTCCACTTCTTTCATTTGTGCTTTGGTGGTTCCTTCCTTGAATTTAAAAAGGACAACATGCCTCAGAAGGCTATCGGTTTGGTTCACATTTATTGTTTTTAATTCTCCAGGAGTACTGGCAAAAGTTGTAGCCGTGACAGAAATAACTAAGATAAAAAGAAGTGACTTTAATTTCATGGATTTTAATTTTCAACAAGATATTAAAAAAGACCTATAATTAAAGTAATTTGTATTTTTCAAAATCAAATTAACCACAACCGCATTGAATTACGAAACCATCTTGGCATTTTCCACCGCCACGTTTGCATTGGCAATATCCCCAGGCCCGGATAATATTTTTGTGCTTATACAAAGCATTACCAACGGTAAAAAATTTGGCTTGGCCACTGTGGCCGGATTAATGACCGGCTGCTTGGTGCATACCTCTCTTTTGGCCTTTGGTGTTTCTGCGGTGATTAAGAATAATCCGGATGTTTTTTACGGACTTAAATTATTTGGGGCTTTCTACCTTATTTACTTGGCGTTTATGGTCTACAGGGGTGAAGATGAAATTTCTTTTAAGAAGGAAGGCACGCCATCTAAAGGATTGTTTGCTTTGTTTAAACAGGGTTTCGTCATGAATGTATTGAACCCAAAAGTCACTATTTTTTTTCTTGCATTTTTCCCGGGCTTTCTGTTTTCGGACACCTTGGATACCGTGATACAGTTCTATGTATTGGGAGTATTGTTTATCTTGGTTTCATCACTTGTGTTTGGTGGAATCGCATTGTTGGCTGGAAATATTACCAGTTATTTAAACGATAACAAACGCACGGGAATGGTGCTAAAATGGCTTCAAATTATTGTGTTCTTAGGTATTGCCTTTTATTTAATTCTGACCTAGTTTATTTATAGGAATATAAAGGCTTACTAGATTTGAGTTTGTATTTTTACATCATGTCAAGTCCAAAAATAAAACTGATAGAATGCCCAAGGGATGCCATGCAAGGCATTAGGAATTTTATTCCTACAGCACAAAAAGCGCGTTATATTCAATCCTTGTTGGGCTGTGGTTTTGATACGTTGGATTTTGGCAGTTTTGTATCCCCAAAGGCCATTCCACAGATGGTGGATACTGCGGAAGTTTTAGGCAAGCTTGATATTTCCGCAACAAATACGAAACTATTGGCAATTGTGGCTAACCTGAGGGGTGCCGAGGATGCCATGAACCATCCTGAAATCCACTATTTGGGTTTTCCTTTTTCCATTTCAGAAAATTTCCAAATGCGTAATACGCATAAAACCATTGCGCAGTCGGTAGAAACACTACAGGATATTTTCAATCTGGCGGACAAGAACAATAAGGAAGTCGTGACTTATATTTCTATGGGTTTTGGCAATCCGTACGGTGATCCTTGGAATGTGGAAATCGTTGGCGAGTGGACCGAGAAACTTGCTGCGATGGGTGCCAAGATTTTGTCCTTATCCGACACCGTAGGTACTTCCGATCTAGAAACGATTTCGTATTTGTTTGCCAACTTAATCCCCAAGTACCCTGCTATAGAATTCGGGGCCCATTTACATACCACACCTGCCAAATGGCATGAAAAAGTGGATGCAGCCTTCAATGCAGGTTGCCTGCGGTTTGATGGCGCGGTGCAAGGATTTGGAGGCTGCCCCATGGCAAAGGATGAGCTTACGGGGAATATGCCTACCGAAAAAATGCTGTCTTATTTTACTGGAAGAAAGGCAGATACAGGCGTAAACTGGATGACCTTTGAGGCTGCTTATAATAAGGCCACTGAGTTATTTTCGCAGTACCACTAAACGCGCCCACCCAACACAAAGTAACCGCACTATTTCCTAAATGTTAATTTTATAAAGTTTATTTAGATTTAATATAGATAAGCTTGTTTGTTTTTAAATCATGTTTTAGATTTGCCGCATTATTTAAATCAAGTCTAAATAAAATTAAAAATAAATGAAAAAAGTTGTAATGGCTTTAGCTCTTTTTGGAGGTGTGATTTGTACTTCGTGCAGTTCTGATGATAATAATGGAGAAATATTCACGTGTACGGATGGTATACGTAATGGTGATGAAACGGATATTGATTGTGGGGGTAGCTGTACGCCATGTGAAACCAGTATCGAGAACCCGGCAACTTATGCTTTTACAAGAAACGGGGAGAATACGGTAAGTTTTAGTGGGCAGACCACCAGATTACGGATGGGAGATGAAATTATTAGTGCACTCTTAGATCCAACCACTACTGCCAATGAATTGCTTTCCATGTATGCACATGTAGAAGGAGAATCGAATTTTGAGGAGACCAACCTCAATGAGTCAGATAAGAACATGCGCAGTAAAACGGCAGCTTCCATAGATTTCTTTTCTTCAAACGCTACGGATCAGGCTTTGATCAGGGCAGATTTTGATACATGGCTAACTGCCCAGGCAGATGAAGTTTTTCCTAATTGGCAAATGGCTGCGACCATAGGGGTGGCAGGTCAACTTTCTGATGGTGCTGCAACTAGGTATGTCAACGATAAGGGGTTGGAGTATGATCAATTGTGGACCAAAGGATTGATAGGGGCCTTGGTCACCGATCAAATAGTTAATAATTATCTAAGTGTAGCAATATTGGATGAAGCTACCAATAGGGAAGATAATGATGCAGGTTTGGTAGTAGATGGAAAATCGTACACCAACATGGAACATAAATGGGATGAGGCCTACGGATATGTGTATGGTCTAAATGTAGATGCGGCAAACCCAAATTCAGATTTAGGAGCCGATAGTTTCCTGAATAAATATATAGGAAGGGTTGAAGGGGATGCTGATTTTGCGGGAATCGCTGATGAAATTTTTGAAGCGTTCAAATTGGGAAGAGCGGCGATTGTTGCCAAAAATTATGAGGTAAGGGACGCACAGGCCGAAATCATCAAACAGAAAATATCCGAAATTATTGGGATTCGTGCTGTATATTATTTGCAACAGGCAAGACCGTCCTTACTACAGGAGAATCCTGCTTACGGCACTGCATTTCATGATTTGTCCGAGGGCTACGGCTTTATTTATAGTCTACAGTTTACCAGAAAGCCAAATTCAAACGATTCGTATTTCACCAAAGCTGAGGTTGATGCGCTGTTAACCGATTTAATGGATGACGGTCCTAATGGGCTATGGGATGTAGAAGACGCAACCTTGGAATCTATGGCGACAGAAATTGCCGCCAGATTCGATTTTACCTTGGAACAGGCCTCAGAATAATGTTTACATGTCAAAATTTGTTGATAAAAAAGGGACTCAATTTTTAATTGAATTGGGTTGCTTTTTTATTTTTGCGTTTAATTAGAATAAATAAAAATAAGCTATGAAAAGGATTTTAGGAGTATTGTTGGTTTTAAGCCTGGCCTGGGCCTGTTCTACGGATAATGATTCCGATATTATAGACCCTGCTCCGGGTAGCGAGGTAACTTTTGAACGAGGATCGATGCTTGCTAACTGGGCGGATAATATCATCATTCCGTCCTATACGGCATTTTCTGCGGACTTAGAAGCTTTAAACGCTTCCTTTAATTTGTTTAGGGCAGATGCAAGTGAAGATAACCTTAGTGCATTGAGAGCTTCTTGGATGAAAGCCTACAAGACGTGGCAACGCGTGGATATGTTTGAAATAGGACCTGCTGAAACGGTCGGGTTTCGTTTGAATATGAATATTTACCCAACGGATACACAAAAAATAGATGCCAATGTATCGTCAGGAAGTTATGACTTAAGCCTATCCTCCAGTAGGGATGCAAAAGGCTTCCCTGCATTGGACTACTTAATAAACGGGTTGGCAGATACGGATGCTGCCATCGTTGCAAAGTTCAATGCAACGGATAAGGAGGCACTACTTACCTATATGCAAGCTGTATTAGAGGATATGACGTCACTAACGGATACTGTTCTAAACGGATGGCAACAGGGGTATAGGGATTCCTTTGTGGCCAATGACGGGGCTTCGTCCACAGCCTCTGTTGACCGAATGGTAAATGATTACATTTTCTATTATGAAAAATTCTTACGGGCAGGTAAAATGGGCATCCCTCTAGGGGTTTTCTCCGGAACAACCTTGCCGGGTAACGTGGAGGCCTATTACGAAAGTGATATATCCAACACACTTTTCTTGGAGGGTCTAACTGCCGTACAGGATTTTTTTAACGGTAAACATTATAATTCAAGTGCCAGTGGCGAAAGTTTGGCTTCTTATTTAGACGCGCTAAATACCCTTAAAGGTGGAGAAGACTTGGCTGGCATTATCAATGCCCAATTTACTGCGTCCAAGGAGCGCGTCGCAGGATTGTCCCCTTTTCGTTCCGAAATTGAAAATAACAATCCACCCACGGAAATGCTCTTGGCTTATGACGAGGTACAAAAGGCAGTGCCGATGTTAAAGGTGGATATGGTGTCTGCCATGAGTATTAGTGTGGATTTTGTAGATGCAGATGGGGATTAATGACCACATTTGTCCGTAAACATATAAACGCTCCTGCAGAGGCCGCCCCTTTGGCGGTCTTTCGCATTCTATTTGGCGTCATGATGTTTTTTAGTATTATTAGGTTTTGGAGTTATGGGTGGATCGACAAGCTTTACATTCAACCCAAATTATTCTTTTCCTATTATGGTTTTGAATGGATCAAACCCATTGGTCCGTATACCTACATTATTTTCGGATTGTGTGGAGTATCGGCTTTATTTGTTGCTTTGGGATACCGCTACAAGTTGGCCATCATCCTGTTCTTTTTGAGCTTTACCTATATAGAGCTAATGGATAAGACCACCTATCTCAACCACTATTACTTTATAAGTATTTTAAGTTTTTTGATGATCTTTCTTCCTGCAAACGCCTATTTTTCAATAGATGCGGCCAAAAACCCGACTAAGGCTTTTCAATTTATTCCTAGCTGGACGCTCAATAGTATTAAACTGCTCTTGGGCATCGTTTATTTTTATGCAGGCTTGGCAAAACTAAATTCAGATTGGTTGGTGAACGCTATGCCACTAAAAATATGGCTTCCATCAAAATTTGATATTCCATTCATTGGAGACCTGTTGAGTAAGGAATGGGTACACTATGCATTTAGTTGGACGGGAGCAGCCTATGATTTGGCCATACCATTTTTACTTTTGTATAGAAGAACCAGGCCCTATGCCTTTATTTTGGTCATTATTTTTCATGTGCTTACCCGTGTTCTTTTCCCTATTGGCATGTTCCCCTATATCATGATTGTTTCTGCCTTGATTTTTTTCGATGCAAAGCTCCATCATAAAATAATCGGTTATTTATCGTCTATATTTAGAATCAATACGGCACTGTTTAATAATAAGCGAATCCTTAGTGACTTTCCTACAATTACGAACAAGATAAAATACACCATAATAGCTATTTTTTTTGCCGTTCAGCTGGTCTTGCCCTTTAGGTATTTATTGTATCCTGGAGAGCTTTTTTGGACAGAGGAAGGATATCGATTTTCTTGGCGGGTTATGCTCATGGAGAAATCCGGTTATGCACAATTTAAAATTCTAAACGGGGAAACCGGAACATGGTTTTATGTAGATAATTCTGATTTTTTGACCACTTTCCAAGAAAAACAAATGGCATTTCAACCAGATTTCATTTTGGAATATGCACAGTTTCTAAAAGAGCATTTTGAAAAGGACGGCCATGAAAATATAGAGATTTATGTGGACAGTCAGGTAAGTCTTAACGGTAGGCTAAGTACAACCTATATTGACCCTAACGTAGATTTAACCAAGGTAAAGGAATCATTTTCACACAAAAATTGGATTATACCATTTACAGATGAGATTAAAGGAATTTAGTTATCTAGCAATACTTTTTTTAGCCTTCCCTGTTTGGGGTCAATATCAGTTTTCCGGAACTGTTACCAACAAGGAGGGCCAGGCAATTTCTGATGCGGAAGTTTACATACGGCAATTGGAACGATTGGAAACATCCAATGCAAATGGCTTTTATAAATTCGACAACCTACCCGGTGGAAATTTTTCAATCGTTGTTTTTGCCTATGAATATGAAATTCTCGAGCAAGAAGTGATCCTGTCCAGCGAACTTACGTATAATATAACGTTGGAACCCTTAAAGACGCAAAACTTATCTGAGGTGGTGCTGACGAGAAAGCGGGAAGCCGTTTTTGCGCTCAAACAACTTAAAAAAGTAGAGGGAACAGCGATTTACGCAGGTAAAAAAAGTGAAGTTGTACTGCTAGATGGCATAACAGGAAATTTGGCGGCCAATAATCCTAGACAAATTTATAGTCAGGTTGTAGGACTGAATATATATGATAATGGTGATGCGGGTCTTCAATTGAATATTGGAGGTAGGGGCTTGAACCCGAATCGTACGGCAAATTTCAATACGCGTCAAAATGGGTATGATATTAGTGCAGATGTCCTAGGGTATCCAGAGAGTTATTATACCCCACCGGCAGAAGCCTTGGAGGAAATACAGGTGGTAAGGGGTGCAGCCTCATTACAATATGGCACCCAATTTGGCGGTTTGGTCAATTTTAAATTCAAAAAACCCGTAGACACAAAAAAAATAGAGTGGGTAAGTAGACAGACCTTGGGCTCCTATAATCTGAAAACAAGTTTCAACAGTCTTAGCGGAACAATTGGCAAATTGAGTTACTACACGTATTTCAATTATAAGGAAGGAAACGGATTTAGATCAAATTCCGATTATAATAGCAGAAACTATTTTGTGCATGTTGGATACCAATTTACCGATAAAACCAAATTGACACTAGAGACCACTTTTCTCAACTACTTGGCCAAACAACCAGGGGGTTTGACCGATGCACAGTTTATCGAAGACCCTACTTTCAGTAATAGAGATCGCAATTGGTTCGATGTAGATTGGAAATTATATTCGCTACGATTAGACCATCAATTTTCACCGAAGACAGATTTCAGCTTCAATCTATTTGGCTTGGATGCATCCAGGAATGCACTGGGTTTCCGTACTAACAGGGTTTCCCAACCAGATGATTTGGAAGAGCCAAGGGAGCTTTTGGTTGATAATTTTCAAAACTGGGGTGCAGAAGCCCGAGTGTTGACCAGGTACAAATTGGGAGGTTCGGAATCGGCTTTACTATTGGGCTCCAAAATTTATAAAACCGATAATGATCAAAGACAGGGACCTGGCAGTATCGCGTCCAATGCAGATTTCAATTTTGCCGACGATACTTTTCCTAATTATGAGCGGCAATCTCAGTTCAATTTCCCAAATTTTAACCTTGCCTTTTTTGGGGAGAACATTTTTAATATAACTCCAAAATTTACGTTAACCCCAGGTCTTAGATTGGAGCATATTAAAACGGAAAGTATAGGAAGTTATAGAGATATAGATTTAGATCTTGCTGGAAATCCTTTACAGAACGAGGAAATCGAGGACAATAGGGTCTTTGATCGGACCTTCTTGCTATTGGGTCTAGGTGCTACGTATAAGATTCAGCCAAGCATCGAATTCTATGGTAATTTTTCCCAAAACTATAGGTCGGTTACATTTAGTGATATTAGGGTGGTCAACCCTTCCTTTCAAGTTGATGGGAATATTAGTGATGAGGATGGTTTTACGGCAGATTTTGGGGCCAGGGGCCATTTTAAAAACATATTGTCCTATGATATAAGTTTATTTGGACTGTCGTATAATAATCGCCTTGGAGAGGTATTATTTGTGAACAACAAATCAGGCAATACTATACGGGCTAGGTTTGGCAATATAGGGGATGCTTTTATTTATGGTTTGGAAAATTTTGTGGATTGGAATATCATAGAAACGTTTTTTGCTCAATATAAGGATTATAAACTCAAGTTTTTCTCAAACATGGCACTGACAAAATCGGAATATACAGCGGTAAACCCACTTCGTATTGGAGGGGAAATACAAGTTTTTCCGCTTACGGTGGGTAATGAGGTAGAATTTATTCCTTTGGTAAACCTAAAGACCGGTTTCAATTTTGGATATGGAAATCTTTTGGGAAGCCTTCAGTATACGTACTTATCCAAACAATTTACGGATGCAACAAATGCCACTCAAGATATTAACGATAACCAAAGAGGTATTGAAGGAGAAATACCGGCCTATGATATTTTAGACTTTTCCCTCTCCTATTCCTTCAAGAAATGGAAATTGGAAGCGGGTATCAATAACCTTCTGGATAATAGTTATTTTACCCGAAGGGCCACAGGTTATCCAGGACCAGGTATTATTCCTTCGGAACCAAGAACGTTTTACACTACGTTGCAATTCAAGATTTAAACGAGAGAGTCAATCGTGAATACCGCAATCGTTAATATTGAAAACGATGCAATCCTTTTACTTGGCATAGCACAATAAGCAATTTAAAACCGGCATTTGGCTCCAATTTGAAAGGCAATAAAAAACCAATAATAATCAGTATATTTGCACGCAATTAAATCCTTAATTGCTATGCAAGCCCACCAAAATAAAATTCTAGGAGAAGGACTAACATACGATGATGTACTGTTGGTGCCTGCGTTTTCTGAAGTACTTCCAAGAGAAGTGAACATTCAGACAAAATTCACAAGAAATATCACAATCAATGTGCCTATTATTTCCGCTGCGATGGATACGGTTACCGAGTCCAGAATGGCCATTGCCATGGCGCAGGAAGGGGGTATTGGTGTTTTGCATAAAAACATGACCATTGAGCAACAAGCTTTAAAGGTCCGCAAGGTTAAACGTGCAGAAAGTGGAATGATATTAGATCCCGTTACGCTCCCCTTAAATTCAAAAGTGAAGGATGCCAAAGCCAACATGAAGGAATTCAGCATTGGGGGCATTCCCATCGTAGATGATGAGGGCAAATTATTGGGAATTGTAACGAACAGGGATTTAAGGTTCGAAAAGAATAATGAAAGACCAATTTCAGAGGTCATGACTTCTGAAAATTTGGTTACTACAGAAGAAGGCACTTCGCTGGCACAAGCAGAGGAAATCCTTCAAGAACATAAAATCGAGAAATTACCGGTTTTAACCAAGGACAATACCTTGGTGGGCTTGATAACCTTTAGGGACATTACCAAATTGACCCAAAAGCCAATCGCCAATAAAGATCAATATGGAAGATTGCGCGTAGCTGCCGCTTTAGGGGTTACTGGTGATGCCGTTGATAGGGCAGAGGCATTGGTGAATGCCGGAGTTGATGCCGTAGTGATCGATACGGCCCACGGTCATACAAAAGGGGTGGTCGCCGTTTTAAAAGCGGTAAAGCAACGCTTTCCAGATTTGGATGTTATCGTTGGGAACATTGCTACGGGCGAGGCTGCCAAGTATTTGGTCGAAGCCGGTGCAGATGCCGTAAAAGTTGGTATCGGTCCTGGTTCAATATGTACCACTAGGGTTGTTGCCGGTGTTGGATTTCCCCAATTTTCGGCAGTGCTGGAAGTAGCGGCCGCGATCAAGGGTTCTGGGGTACCGGTCATTGCCGATGGTGGAATACGCTATACAGGTGATATTCCCAAAGCAATTGCCGCCGGGGCGGATACGGTAATGTTGGGGTCACTATTGGCCGGAACGAAGGAGTCTCCAGGAGAAACCATCATCTACGAGGGTAGAAAATTTAAATCGTACCGTGGTATGGGGTCTGTTGAGGCCATGAAGCAAGGAAGCAAGGACCGTTATTTTCAAGATGTTGAGGATGATATTAAAAAATTGGTACCAGAAGGTATTGTTGGGCGCGTACCTTACAAAGGAGACCTTTTTGAAAGTATACACCAGTTTATTGGAGGTCTACGGGCCGGTATGGGCTACTGTGGCGCCAAGGATATCGCAACCTTGCAGGATAGGGGTAGGTTTGTGCAAATTACCGCTAGCGGAATCAACGAGAGTCACCCACATGATGTTACCATTACAAAGGAAAGTCCAAATTATAGTAGGTAGATTTAGTTATTTAAGATTAGAAAAGCCCTCTCAACTAAGTCGTGAGAGGGCTTTCCATTTGGTGTCAATTTAAAGGCTTATCAATTTCACTATGCATTGATTGTACTCTTCTCAAATCATCGGATGCTTGTAATGCTTTAAGTTTTAGGGATTGATTTATTTCGGGATTATCAGAAAGAAAATCCTGTAGTATCCGAAAAGCGACATCAGAAGTGTAATTTCCAATCGTGCTATTCAACCATCGTTTTGGAAAGAAAATATCCCCTGTTATTTGAATTTCCTCTAGTAAATCTAAACTTGGCCGTAGATAGGATAATGATTCCTTCTGATGTAGTGGATGGTTTAAATTGTTCAGGGCATTGATGACCCAAGATTCTTTCGCTCTATTTTTTTCTTGCTTAAGGGATTCAAAAAAGTCATTTCTTATGTTGATTTCCCATGATACGGAAGGGAGAAGAAATTGAAACCGTTCTAATTTGTCAGGATTCGTTAGTGTGGATTTTGTGGTATTTAAAACCTCAACTTTATTTCTATGGCCATATAGCGCAAGATCCAAAGCCATCTCCGTAAAATCATCATCATTTAGTATCAAATCGGTTATAGTCAGTTTTTTACTCCAAATGCTATAAAGATGGTCTAATGAATTACTTCTAAATGCCAATGCTTTGTAGGTGGAAAATAAGCTTTTTTTAATATTCGCCGTATTCTTTTTCTGAAGTCTTGTCCAGATTAGTTGGGTAATCGCTTCTTGGTGTGTATTGCGCTCGGCTAAAGGAAGGTACTTCCAAAATATAGCTGTAGTGTAATCGGAAATTAATCGTAGGAGTAATTCGTTTTTTTCTTCAGCAAGGCCTATTCTGAATAGCGTTAAGGTCGTGATAGGGTCTATGTTTCCTAACAACATGTTCTCATAGGCATTTATGTAGGCATAGCCGCGGGTTACTTCGTTTTTCAATTCTGGAAGTTTCAGTACGTTCCCTTTTTGAAGAGGAAAGACACCATAGCCTTCGGCATTGGCATTATACACGATTAGCTCCGGTTTTGCCAAACCTTTTACCCCTTCAAGGTTCATGCTTTTTTCCGTTAAAGTGACAGGTATTGTTATTATACTATCCTTATACACGAATGCAATATCAAAGCTTTGTGGCCAAACATTTTCACTTTTGTCCTCTGCTCTTTGGATAATCTTGAAAGTTTTAATCTTATCGTCTTCGGTATAACGAATCGAATCACTAATAATTGGTCTACCGGCACTATTCACCCAAACAGCGCTCCATGCAGAAATGTCTGTTTCTGTTTTTTTATCAAGAATTGTGATAAGGTCGTTCCAAACAGCGTTACCGTGGGCAAATGTTTTAATATACTCTTGGATGCCCGTTTTAAACGCTTCCTTACCAAGAACGGACTCCAATTGGCGCATCATTATTGGAGCTTTGTTGTAAATGATGCTACCATACAGTGATCCTGCGTTATTGAGGTTCTCCAAATCTTGCCGAATTGGGTTGGTCCCTAAGGTACGATCTTCCCCATATGCATTTGGATAATGGGTTGCCATAAAGGCAAGTTGATGATTAATGTTTAAAAATGCGGGATTCACTATTTTATCTGCCATAAAATTAGCGAACACTTCTTTCATCCAAACATCATTGAACCAATTCATGGTTACTAAATTGCCAAACCACATATGTGAAGTTTCGTGTGCAATCAATTTGGCGCGGCTCAGTTTTTTAGTATCCGTAGCACTGCCATCAAGAAATAGCGCGTCTTCTCTATATTGAATGGCACCAACGTGCTCCATACCACCATACTGAAAACCGGGAATTGCTGCGAAATCCATTTTTTGGAATGGAAAGTCATGATTTGTATAGGTTTCTAGAAATGACATGGCCTGTTCATGTAGTCGAAAAATGGGATCTGTGCTGTGCTCAATTTTACTCGGATCAGTTTCGCGGTACAATAGGGTCATAGGAAATGCTTTTGTACCCTGTTTCACTGTTTCAAATTCGCCGGCAACGAAGGAAAACAAATAGGTGCTTATTTTATCTGTAGGCGCAAAGTTATGTTTGGTGTACGACCCATCCTCGTGTTTGCTTACTTCCTTTGCTCCACAGAGAACCTCCCAGTTATTTGGGGCAGTAATTTGCAAGGTATAGCTGCTTTTTAAATTGGGTTGGTCGAAACATGGAAATAATGTCCTTGCGCGATCTGGTACCAAAAGGGTATACAGATAGTTTTCATTTCTATTCAGGGAAAGCTCGCCGGCAATAAAATTAATTTGAACCATATTGCTCCCTAGTTTTAAATATTTTCGCGCTAAAAATAAATGTTCGTTTGTATGTTCAATGCCGCTTTCCTGACCATTTATCCTAAGGGATTTTAGGTTATCGGTACCTGCTTTAAAATCCAAATAGACAGGTTCGTCTAAACTGTTTAAGTTGAAATTTAAGACTAGTTTGGAAGGTATTGGTTCATTTTTTTCCAATGGGATATCAAAACTCAGCTGATAGGCCAGGTCTGAAATGTGCTTAAATCGGTAGGATGCCAAATCCATTGGAACTCCTGGAGAAACCAAGCCCTTTTCGTTGGGGTCTTTTGAATCCGTGCAAGCTAAAGCGATAGTCAAAAACAGGATCAAAACGTATTTTTGTTTCATTTTATAAGGTAAGATTATGAGGCTTTAAATTACCTTAAACAGGTATTGTATCCTATTTCTAGGGAGATAAATAACCATAGATTAGTGATAAATTTTTTCCCAATAGTCTGTAGTTCCCTTTCGTTAGGTCGATTACCAAATCTATTTACTATGTTTGTTTAGCTAGGTAAGGAATATGGCCAATTTTATAGAGAACCCTGTTTACGTCTTCACCGTATTATGTTTCATGGTAGTCCTATCTTTATATGCCGCTAAGACAAAAGTGGGAAAACCTTTAGGTTCTGCCTTATTGGTAATCGTTTTCACGGCGGTTTTAGCAAATCTACGGTTGATACCATCGGCCTCAAACTCAATACCTTTATATGATGCAATTTTTAAGTATGTAGCACCAATTTCAATCTTTTATTTATTGTTGGGGGCCAATTTAAAATCCATTCGTACGGCGGGAGTTCCAATGATTGTTTTATTTCTAATTGGCTCCTTGGCCACTATGGTAGGAATATTGGGATCTTGGTATTTGATTTCACCACAAACGGTTCTAGGAGAGGATGGCAAGGTGTTGGCAGGAATGCTCACGGGTACCTATACGGGAGGCAGTGTAAACTTCAACGCCGTGGCATTGGTCTATGACTTTCAGGAACGCGGAATTCTTTATGCCGGAGCAATTGCGGTTGATAACGTAATTACAGCACTATGGATTGTTACTACCATTGCCTTACCGGTATTTTTAAGACGCTTTTTCCCTGATAAAAAAATTAGTTCCAGCAATGGAGGAGGGGCGTCAACGAATAAGGATTCCATTAGCTTAATCGCTCTAAGTTGGTTTGCCTTCATAGGATTGGTGGCCTATCTGATGGCGGAAGGTGTATCTCATGTGTTTCCTGCTATTCCTTCAATAATTACACTATCTACAATCGGAATTGTGCTGGCGCAGACCAAATTTATTTCCAACTTAAGGGGTGGCCATGCTCTGGGGCTCTATATGGTATACCTGTTTTTGGCGGTGATAGGCGCGTATTGCGAAATTAGCTCCGTAATCGAATTAAAGGATATTGGAACGACGCTCTTTTTATTTTCTTTTTTGGCCGTTTTGATACACGGTGTGGTAATCGTGGTTTTAGGGGGCTTGATTTTTAAGGATTGGGACATGATTGCAATTGCGAGCCAAGCAAATATTGGAGGGGGCACCTCGGCGATTGCACTTGCCGAAACCTTTAATAGAAATGAATTGATACTGCCTGCAATTCTGGTTGGCACCTTGGGAAATGCATTGGGTACTTATCTGGGGTTCTTAGTCGCCTATTTTCTATAGTTGGTTATATCCCAGATTTTCCAGCATAGCTATTCCAATCCTTCTCTTTATAAATATTTTCGCCAAAATAACGTGCGATATTTAAAAAGGGCTCAGGTTTTTGGTAACCGGGTACCGGGGAAAGCATATTCAGTTCCTCATCCAAAAAAATTGTAGTAGGATAACTTAATCTGCCCTGCATTAGTGCCGCTGCAAATTCATGATATCCTTTCCTGCCGGAGGGTACAAACTTGTATGTTTTTCCTTTGAATTCTATAGGTTCCTTGCCTTCCCCGTCCATCTTTACCATATAATAATTTTGGGACATGTATGCGGCTACTTCGGGATTTTGGAAGGTATCCTGGTCCATTTTTTTACACCATCCGCACCAATCTGTATAAACATCTACAAATACTTTTTTTGGATTCTTTGCCGTAGCTGATAACGTGGCGGCTTCCTCCCAAGTCAGCCATTTTACTTCTTGGGCATACGTTGTACCTAAGAAAAGTAAAAAGGTGAGGTAGACCAGAGACTTATTTAAAAAAAAAGAAGACGCTTTCATAAGATGTTTTCGGGTATTAGTTCAAGAACTATACCAAAAATAACGCAATTTCCCTCATTTTATTTTACCTTATCCACTTCCTTGACCGCAAATAAATCCTTTACATCTACTTGATTTCTAATAAGATCGTCAAATGTCTCACGCTCTCTTATTAAAATGGATTTTCCGTTGTGCCATAATACTTCGGGGGGTCTAAATCTGGAATTGTAGTTGCTGGCCATCGTAAAACAATAGGCACCGGCGTTCTTAAAGCATAGAATGTCTCCTTCCGTTATCTCGTTTATTCTTTTATTGCTGGCAAAGGTATCGGTCTCGCAGATATACCCAACAACAGAATAATAACGTTCACGCCCCTCTGGGTTGGAGATATTCTTAATACTATGGGTAGCACCATAAAGCATAGGCCGTATCAAGTGATTGAAGCCAGAATCCACGCTCGCAAAAACGGTAGAAGTTGTTTGCTTTACTACGTTTACCTTGGCAAGGAAAACACCTGCTTCACTGACCAGAAATTTACCGGGTTCGAAGGCCAAGGTCAAATCCTTGCCATATTCCTTGCAAAATTCATTGAAACGGGTACTCAATTTCTTTCCCAATTCCTCAATATTCGTTTCTATGTCACCTTCTTTATAAGGAACTTTAAATCCGCTTCCAAAATCGATGAAGTCCAGATCTTTAAAATGACGGGCCGTATCAAACAAGATTTCCGATGCGTAGAGGAATACATCGATATCCAAAATATCACTACCCGTATGCATGTGGATTCCATTAATGTTCATTTTGGTCAGGTCAACGATACGCAGAAGATGTGGAATTTGATGTATGCTTATCCCAAATTTTGAATCGATATGCCCTACGGAAATATTCGAATTTCCACCGGCCATTACATGCGGATTAATACGAATACAAACCGGTATATTGGGGTGTTTACTTCCAAACTGTTCCAAAATGGAAAGATTATCAATATTGATGCGTACTCCTAATTGAGATGCTTCTTCAATTTCCTCCAAGGAAACTCCGTTTGGCGTAAAAATGATGGATTCTGGTTCAAACCCCGCTAAAAGCCCCAGTTGTACTTCTTGGATAGAAACCGTATCCAAACCACTCCCAAGGCTGTTCATTAGTCTTAGAATCGTAATGTTTGAAAGCGCCTTGGCCGCGTAATTTAGTTTCAATTTCTTAACGGAGCCAAAAGCCTTCGTCAATCTATTGAATTGAGAAATTATTTTTTCCGAATCGTAAACATACACTGGGTCACCATAGGTTTGCGCAATTTTCAACAAATGCTCATTTTTCATACATCGCTATTTTAAGCAAATTTAGTTTTCTTGAGGAACAGTAGCAAAATTTAGAACATAAAATTAATAAAAATAACAAAATGTGTTATTTGTAACAATGTCATGTATATTTTTTTGCCTTACGTGAAAGTCCTTCGTATTTTTATAAAATGAAAATACCTCTTTTTCCGCTTCAGTCTATCTTTTTTCCTGGTGAAACAGTACCTCTTCACATATTTGAGGAACGCTATAAGCAATTGATTACAGATTGTAGGGATGAGGCTATTACCTTCGGTATTCCTGTTTTTATCAATAATAAAATGGAATATGGAACCGAGGTGCAATTGGTGGAAGTGGTAAATACCTATGATAGTGGCGAAATGGATGTTGTATGTATCGCCCGTCAGGTCTTTAAGCTTTTGACTTTTGATAATCAGATGCACGATAAATTATATGCCGGAGGTATCGTTAAATTGATGGAGTATGATTATGAAGCTTCTGCTGAAAAAAAGCAGGCCATTTTGGATGCCATCCATCAATTATACACCATTATGGACGTCCCTTTTAAAAATTACGGGGTCGATGAGTTCAACAGTTTTACCTTGGCGCACAAGATTGGGCTGTCATTTGAGCAAGAATACCAATTGCTGCAAATGCCAAAGGAAAATGACCGACTTAATTTTATTGGCCTGCACCTTACAGCGACCATTACCGTTCTTTCCGAAGTGGAACGAACCAAGAAAATTATTGAACTCAACGGGCATTTCAAAAACTTTGATCCGTTGGATTTTAAGGATCTGGAGATGTAAAATCGATTAATTGTATATGGTTGCTCCCTTTTTATCTACTTAATTGCACCTGTCTGGCCAATTAATGGCCGGTATTTTTAAATTATTACATGCTGTTTCCTATTTTTGCCTAACATTTAAAATCACCATATATATGAACCTTCACGAGTATCAAGGAAAAGAGATATTAGCAAGTTTTGGGGTGCGCATCCAAAGAGGAATAGTTGCCCATAATGCAAAGGAAGCTGTTGACGCTGCAAAGCAGTTGACTGCCGAAACCGGAACAGGATGGCACGTTGTTAAGGCTCAGGTGCATGCAGGTGGTCGTGGTAAAGGTGGTGGCGTTAAGCTTGCAAAAAATTTAAAGGAAGTTGAAGAGCTGGCCAATCAAATTATTGGAATGAACTTGATTACGCCGCAAACTTCTGCAGAAGGCAAAAAAGTACATCAAGTATTGATAGCGGAAGATGTTTATTATCCTGGTGATAGTGAGACAAGCGAATTTTATATGTCCGTTTTACTAAATAGGGCTACAGGTAAAAATATGATTATGTATTCTACGGAAGGTGGAATGGATATCGAAGAGGTTGCTGAAAAGACACCGCACTTAATCTTCCATGAGGAAATAGACCCTGCTACGGGCATCCTTGGATTCCAGGCTCGGAAAATCGCCTTTAATTTAGGTTTATCGGGAAATGCCTTTAAGGAAATGACAAAGTTCGTTACCGCTTTGTACACGGCTTATGTGGAAAGTGATTCCAGTATGTTCGAAATAAACCCAGTGTTAAAGACTTCAGACGATAAAATTATGGCGGTGGATGCAAAAGTATCCATTGATGATAACGCTTTGTACCGCAGAAAGGAATATGCGGAAATGCGCGATTTAAGGGAGGAGAATCCTATTGAAGTAGAAGCCAGGGAAGTTGGTTTGAATTATGTTGACCTTGACGGAAATGTTGGCTGTATGGTGAATGGTGCAGGTCTTGCAATGGCCACGATGGACTTGATTAAAATGGCAGGTGGGGAGCCGGCCAATTTCTTGGACGTTGGGGGTACCGCTGATGCAAAACGGGTAGAGGAAGCCTTTAGGATAATTTTGAAAGATCCTAATGTTAAGGCTATTTTAATCAATATTTTTGGTGGTATCGTTAGGTGTGATCGTGTGGCGCAAGGTGTTGTAGATGCTTATAAAAATATGGGGGATGCCATGAAAGTTCCCATTATCGTAAGGTTGCAGGGGACCAATGCGGAATTGGCGAAGGAAATCATAGATAATTCCGGTCTTGCAGTGCATTCTGCCGTACAATTTCAAGAAGCTGCGGATAAGGTTAAGGAAGTATTGGGTTAAAAACCAGTCATAAAGTAAATAGATAACGGGCTATCCAATTCATTGGGTAGCCCGTTTGATTTTCTAGAGGCGAACTAGGGAAGTTATTGCATCATTTTTGCTGTGATGAAGGAAGGTATGAAGATTGTATTTTAGCGCTTGGTCTTTAGGAACCGCTGCCTCCTCATTTTTAAAAAATCGCCTAATTTTTGATTAAAATAATGTTAAAATGGAAATTGAATGTAACATTCTCAGTTTTCGGTCGTCTTTTTAGTAATTCATCATCAATCAATTTATAATCAATCTTCAGTTTTGCTGAAGAAAAAACAAAAAGTCATGAGAAAATTAAGTTTAGTAGTAATAGCTGCAATGCTATTGGGAACAGGTAATGTATTAGCTAACGACTTGGATGGCATAGAGCCATCGGACAGTCTTTCTTCACAAATTTCGTTACTATTATCAGATTGCGATTTTTCTGAAGTTGAAAACGACTTAACCGCACAAGTCCGTTTTACTTTGAATGAAGCGGGTGAAATCGTGGTTCTTTCCGTAGCAACGGATTTTGAGCAAATGGAACGCTTTGTAAAAAATAGGTTGAATTACAAAAAAGTTGACCTAACTAAAGTAGAGGAGGGTAAAATTTATACTGTACCGGTACGCGTAACCGCTTAGGCTACGAAATGATCAACTGAAAAATCCTGAGCCGCAGAAGTAGCTCAGGATTTTTTTTTGTTCTTATATTTTACGGGTGTAACCGCCGTTTCAATATTCTTCAATTGCTTTTTTTTAAAATTATCCTTTTTCGGTTTTACTGTTTTTGAGATAGACATTTTTTTCGAGTCTCCTAAAAGGACCTCTCTAGGGTTCCTTGGATTTTCCTTGGTTCCCCGTAGGTGAATCACTAAGCCGTTAAGGAAATTACGCAATACTTGATCGCCGCATTCCATGTAATTGGGGTGTTCCTCTTTTCTGAAAAATGCCCCTAATTCACTTTTGGAAATTTTGAAATCAACCAAGGCGAGAATGTCCACTATTTCATCGTCCCTCAACTTAAGGGCTACCCTCAATTTTTTAAAAATATCATTATTGGTCATACCATTCTATTATAACATGCAAGTTATTATAAAATCCTTAAAACAATTGGGTTTGAACAATATACTAATCTGCTTTAATTTTAGTTATTAAAGCAGGATTAACAGGTATAAGCTATTGTGAATGAGCAGTTATAAGGAAAAATTAAGTATTCTATCAGAAATGATCGCTTTTGCAAAAGTGAACAATACCGTTAAAAAATCTGAATACGATTTTCTTTTTAATGTTGCCCAGCAATTGGAAATTGGCAAAAAGACCTTTGATGAACTGTTTCAAACAGAGGTTGAGCATATTATTCCAAAATCACAGGCGGATCGCATTGTTCAATTTCACCGGTTGGTACTGCTAATGAACGTGGACAACCAGCAGGATATGATAGAAATTAAGCGATTGCATGATATGGGATTGGGAATGGGTTTACCACCTGGCGCTATTCAGCAAGTCTTATCCGTAATGCACAACTACCCCAATAAAATAATTCCTCCAGAAGTTTTGATTGATATTTTTAAAGCTTACTACAACTAGGACCATGAAATAAAATCCGAAGTGATTTTATCCAAGTCCCTTTTGTTCTCAATATTGGATTTTGCATCCTTCTGCAATTGTTCCATCTCAACCTTTATATCTGCCATTTGATTGGAGTTGACTACGTGTAGACTCAAAGTATGCAACATCTGCATAAGCTTTCTAACTACAGTAATATCATGTTTACAATAGAGTCTGTAGGTTGCCATTACGTTATAAAGTACCTCAGAAAATTTAGCGCTTTTGATTCTTACCCAATTGGTGCCCTCGTTATCCGGTAAGTATTCATAATCGCTTTTTTCCATTAAAATCAAGAAAAGTGAAGTTAAATAATCGATGGTGTTCAAGGCGGTTCCCGGATCGTTAATGCCTGGTGACATCGCTTTAATTCCAATTTCAGAGATTTGCCTGAACCCATAGATATAATTTTCTCCAATCAATTCCTCATGGCTAAAAAGTAGCGTATCCATGATTTCTTTTCTTATTTCATTGGATAGCGGTTTTTCTGATAAGATTCCTACTTTACCATCAAGAATAAATTGTCCCTTAAATAGTTTAACAATGACCTTGATTTTATTTTGCTTACAAATTTGGGTAAGGTCCTCTTTAAGGATGCCATAAAAATAACCGGAGTTGGTTATGGTGTATTTCTTCCAATGGTCAGTTTCCGGGAAATCAGAGGAATTTTCTCTTTGTCCGTCAACAATAGCTTTAATTTCAGAAATGGTTCTCTTGTGGATATTTGTTAAAATATTTCCTACCTGTATAGCCTGTGAAATATGATGTATAAAGTAAATAAAAGAGGCTAGACATAACACCGTGAGTAAGATACCAATCAACACTGAAAATCCTGGGGTCTGGTAAGCAGTTTCAGTCGGTTCAATAGAAACTAAAATAAAAATGTTATATAGTATAGTGGCAATGTAGAGGCCAAGCACCACTTGATGTCTACGGTTGGAAATGATTCCCGGCAGCACTCTTGGTGAAAAATTGCTTGAAGCTTGGTTCAGTAGCACCATAACCATAGAAAAACTAAAGACCATTAACGAAATTAAACCTCCAATCAATGTGCTCAAAAGTGTTTTGGCGGTATCGGTATTATTGATGACCAATCCTGGTGCTACGTCCATTAAATAGGCCGATACCTCTACCTTTTCCAAGTAGATCATAAAAAAAGCCAGTAGTATACCGATACAGGATATCAGGGAAGGGTAGAATGCAATTTTACCCCTTATTTGATGGAAAATATTTTTTAACCTATTCATAAATCATGAATCAGTGATAAATCTAGTAAAGTCCGTTCTTAAATACCGATCGTAATACCAAAATAAATACTCTTGCCCAATAACAAGCCATAATGGCATTATTTTCAATACGATTAATGCCATTATGACGCTTTTTTTGGAGCGGTATGCGATTTGCTTTCTACTTACCAAACAAAAAAAATAATAATTTAAAACATACGATTATGAGTGTAACAAAGAGAAACGAGGTATTGTTCCCGGCTTTAATGAACGAAATCTTTAGGCCAGATTGGTTCGGGGGAACACAGAATGCTAGGGCTACTTCCCCAGCAGTAAACATCACTGAAAACGAAAAAGAATTTGAATTGGAACTTTTTGTACCTGGTAGGGCAAAGGAAGACTTCAAAATTGAAATCGATGACGCTATTCTAACTATTTCTTCGGAGGTCGGCGAAAACAAGGAGGTAGTGGACAAGAACTTTACACGAAGGGAGTTTATGTTGACTTCGTTTAAAAGGGCATTCACGTTACCTGAAACGGTAGCTACAGATAAAGTAGAGGCTGCTTACGAAAACGGAATCTTAAAATTTAATCTTCCTAAGAAAGAAGAAGCGTTGCCGAAGCCAAAGAGAATGATTGAGTTGGCGTAACACTAACGGTCAAACCTTTTAAAATGGATTAATTTAAGTTGGTTGAGGTTGTTTATTAGAAAAGTGCTTTGAGAAATCAAGGCACTTTTTTTAGTTTAAAGGTTCTGTCAAAATAGCTAAGGTGGACAAAATTCCCTCCCAGTAATTCCCTAGTCTTAAATTTTCATCCGGGCCATGGATGTTGTTGTCCGGGTTGGGAATTCGTATCGAAACCGCTGGTACTCCCAAAGTTTGTATAAATGGCGCCATTGGTTGCGAACCTCCAGTTGTTCTCATGTTTACCACTTTATCGCCAAATACCCTGTTCATTGCACGGTTCAGGAAGCGCCCAATGGGGGTATCCATATCGGTTCTAAAGGGTTTGGAACCAATTCTATAGGATAGGCTCGCCAATTTCTTGAAGGTGGCCCTTTCCATTTTTGTTGGTACGGAATCTACCAAATGAAAACCTTGGGCAATCAAATGCTTTTTTAAAAAATTTATCTGCCTTTCGCCGGGTGTTTCCGGAACCAAACGCATGTCTATTTCTATAAGTACCTCCTCGGGAATAATGGTGCGCACCTCTTTTCCCGTCCATCCCGCCTTTAAGCCCCGGATATTTAAGGAAGGATATTGTAGGGCCTCTTGGTACGTGTCCGCAACACGTTCCGGCGCGGAAATACCGAGGCGTAAATTAAGACTGTCACTATTCTCAGGAATTTTTTCCAATAGTTTTTTATCCTGTAGCGTAAGGTTAACGCCATCGTAAAAACCTTTTACAAGGACTTTTCCATTTTCGTCCTTAAGACTGCTGATCAATCTAGATGCCTCAAAAACAGGATTAGGGGCATAATTTCCGTACTGTCCGCTATGCAAGCCATAGCTTGGGCCAAATATTTTTAGTGTGGCCGTCGCGATTCCCCTCGCGCCATAAGTCAAGGTCGGTAAGTTGGAAAGGTGTCTTGTACCGTCCATAATGAATAACATCTCTGCGTCAAGCAGTTTTTTGTTTTGTAAAACCGCTTTGGGTAGATCAGGCGAACCTAGTTCTTCTTGAAAATCCATAATTACCTTTACATTGTATTCCGGTGTAATTTTTTCTGATTGTAGGATTTGCAAAGCGGTAATCAAGGATAGGGCAGGACCTTTTGAATCCGATGCGGACCTGGAAAAAATCCTCCAATTTTCGTCAATCCTGTCTGCAAGGGAGGAAAAACTTATCGTGCTCCAATCATCATTTTGAAGTTCTTTAAAAACGGGTTCAAATGGATTGGGTTGAGACCATGCAGCACTGTCCACGGGTTGGCCATCAATCTGCAAATAAAAGAGAATGCTTTTTCTATTTTTATGATAGATTTTTTCAGCAAATAGTAATGGGGCTCCATCAGTTTTAAGGGTCTGGGTTTTAAAGTTAAGTTTAGTGAAAACACTATCGCACCAATGCTTGTTTAATTCGATTTGTTCTGGGAAATTTCCATCATTTGGTAGTCTTAAAAAATGCTGTAAATTCGTAATAGCTTCTTGGAAATTCTCATCTGTCCAGGAGCTCAATTTCTCAGTTGAGATGGTTTGGCCTAAACTTATTTGCGCCGTTAAAAAACAGTAGAACATTAGTGCAAAAACATTCCTTTTTCTCATTTATTTTCAATTTAGTCCTGTCTAAAAATAAGATATAGTTATCTAATAATCAATGTATTGATTGTATTTACTTAAATTGATTGTTTGGTTAAATGGATTAGTTGAATTTAAATATATTTTGCCCAATTAATCTTGTTCCTGCAAGGATTTAATTTCGTCCCTTAGTTTGGCGGCCTGCATAAAATCCAATTCTTTTGCAGCTTTTTCCATGGCCTTTCTTTTTTCCTTGATCAACTTTTCAATTTGTTCTTTAGTCATGTAATCCAAGTCAGGTTCCGCAGCCCTTAATTCCTCTTTTATGAAGTGATAGGTAGATACCGAATTTTTGGCCAGGACATTATCCAAACTTTTATTTAAAGCGGTTGGGACGATATTATTTTCCGTGTTATACGCTATTTGTTTTTCACGTCTGTAATTAGTTTCGTCAATCGTTTTCTGCATGCTTTCGGTTATTTTGTCCGCATACATAATTGCTTTACCATTGAGGTGTCTTGCCGCCCTTCCAACGGTTTGCGTCAAGGACCTGTTACTGCGTAAAAAACCTTCCTTGTCCGCATCCAAAATAGCGACTAAGGACACCTCTGGAAGGTCCAATCCTTCGCGTAGTAAGTTAACGCCAATTAGAACGTCAAAGATGCCTTTACGTAGGTCCTGCATTATTTCAACGCGCTCTAAAGTATCTACATCGCTATGGATGTACCTACACCTTATATTTATTCGATCTAAGTATTTGGCAAGTTCTTCTGCCATTCGCTTGGTCAAGGTGGTCACCAATGTTCTTTCGTCCTTTTCTGTTCTTTGTTGGATTTCTTCTACCAAATCATCAATCTGGTTTTGGCTTGGTCGTATTTCGATAATTGGATCCAGTAAGCCTGTAGGTCTAATGACCTGTTCGACGTACACGCCTTGACTCAGTTGAAGTTCGTAATCTGCAGGGGTGGCACTTACATATAGAACTTGATTCTGTAAAGCTTCGAATTCCTCGAATTTTAAAGGTCGGTTGTCCATAGCGGCGGGCAGGCGGAAGCCGTATTCCACCAAGTTTACTTTTCGAGAACGGTCGCCCCCGTACATGGCATGAACCTGTGGTATGGTTACATGGCTTTCATCGATCACCATAAGGTAATCCTCTGGAAAATAATCCAAAAGGCAGAACGGCCTGGTACCAGGCTCACGACCATCCAGATAGCGGGAATAGTTCTCAATTCCCGAGCAGTATCCTAGTTCGCGTATCATTTCCAGATCAAAATTCGTACGTTCCTCAAGTCTTTTTGCTTCCAAGGGTTTTGCAATGTCCTTAAAGTAGTCTATTTGCTTTACAAGGTCATCCTGAATATTATGTATCGCATTCTGTAGGACATCCTTGGAGGTTACAAACATATTTGCCGGATATATATTTAAGGTTTCGTAAATCTCTAGAATGGTGTTGTTGAAAGGGTCAAAAGCCTCAATTTCCTCAATTTCATCCCCAAAGAAATGAATTCTGAAAGCGTGGTCCGCATAACTTGGAAACACATCCACAACATCCCCTTTTACCCTAAAATTGCCATTCTTAAAATCCGCCGTAGTCCTTGAATATAGCGATTGTACCAATTGTTGTAATAATTTGGTGCGTGCAATGACTTGATCTTTTTTTATGGAGATTACATTTTTTTGAAATTCAATCGGATTTCCAATACCATAAAGACAGGAGACCGATGCAATTACAATGACATCACGCCGTCCAGATAATAAGGATGAAGTGGCACTTAACCTTAATTTTTCTATGTCCTCATTAATGGAAAGATCCTTTTCTATGTATACACCACTGGTAGGAATGTAAGCTTCCGGTTGGTAATAATCATAGTAGGAAACAAAATACTCTACCGCATTTTTTGGAAAAAATTGTTTGAATTCTGAATATAATTGCGCTGCCAAAGTTTTATTATGGGCCAATACCAACGTTGGTTTTTGGACCTCCTCAATAACATTGGCTACCGTAAAGGTTTTACCAGATCCCGTAACTCCTAAAAGGGTTTGGTATCGTTCACCCGTATTCAAGCCATCGACCAATTCCTTGATGGCATTGGGCTGATCGCCGGTAGGTTTGAAGTTGGATACTACATTGAATTTCATGCTTTAAAAATACGAAAGAGCATTGGTTTAAAACGGACCGAAATCCAGAATTTCAAGGTTATCGTTTTAAAGAAAAATGGCCCGTAATCTCTTGCCTATCCAAAAACCGAGCTCGGTACCAATAGTCAGACGCTGGCATTGGATTTCTATTGAACGTACCGTCCCAGCCATCACTATCGGGGTTTATCTGGTAGATGAGACTACCGAAACGATTATATATCATAATAACTTCTAACAGGGTTTCGTAGTTTTCCGTAGGTTTTAGAAAGTTCCAAAAATCATTTACTCCATCGCCGTTTGGTGAGAAAAAAGCAGGAAAATCATTGGAGGTCAAATCCCTGTCAACAGCTCTTTGGGTTATGCCACAGCCATTTTTATCTCTTACGAAGGCTACATGCCTACCCGCCGGTACGCTTTTGAATATTGGTACATCCTGATAAGGACCCATCGGGTCATCGAGCGCATATTCATATTGGCCCGTTCCAGTGGCGTAAATAGAAATTGTTTTGCCCTCAGTAAAATTAACAACATCAATTCGATTGATTACTGCGGCTTGTGATGCGACAACATCAAAAAGCTTGGAATCTGAACATTCTATACTGCCATTTTCAGTAGCAATGTTGTTATAAGCTTCGAACCTATACCTTCCGGGACCGTCAATACCCACGCTATTGGTCTCCGATAAGAGAATTTCTTCACTACCACTATTGGTTAGATACCATCGGAAACCATCGGCCTCCTCCTCGGTTGAAATTGTATAGGGTAGTTCGTCGCTGCATATGCCAACCAGACTTGGAAAATTGATTTGTGGCTTTCTGTAGATTAGCTCCCCTGTGCTATCATCCAGATAGGGGTCACAAACATAGGTGGCTGTGCTGGTAGTAAAAAATTCTTCAGGGCATCCCATGGCGTTCCCATTGTTATTATAAGGGATAATGCTCACATAAATCATTGTATTTTGTGGTAAATCTTGGGGTGGGTTAAAACTCAATGAATTTCCAACATCCAAATTATCCAGTACGTCTGTACCATTCGTTTCTGTACCCAAGCTTAAAAAATAACCAGTTGCAGTTGGGGAATAGGCCCAAATAATATCCGTAATTATCGTAACACTTGCAGCATTATTGTCTGGCGCTATCAATAGAGAACAAGGTGGGGGGTTAACTACGGCGACTGTTGTAAAGGAAATTTCCGTACAAGGAATCGGTGGGCCATCAAACGGCGTTAAGCTAATTGATACGAAAAGTTGGGTATTTTCCGGAAATCCCAAGGGTGGTGTATAGGAATTAGTAACTCCCAGGGGTCTTCTATTTACAATGTCCGTACCGTTAGAAACCGTGCCAATAGATATAAGATAACCATTGATTCCAGAAACTTCGGGCCATGTAATCGTGGGATTCACCGGTATATTGGCAGCACCATTAATGGGGTAGCTTATTTGTGGGCATGTCTGGGCCATGGATATAAATCCGTAGAGTATACTTACAAGAAATAGACTTTTTTTAAACACGTTTAAATTTTTAACTCAGTCAATCATGGTTATCTCTTGAGTGTAAAGTGACCTTTTATTACTTTATTTGAAAAAGAAATTGCCTTAAACCAATAGTCACTGGCCGGAAGTGCTTTTCCATTGTAAATACCATCCCAACCGTTCGATAATGGGTCTAATTGTACTAATAGATTACCATACCTATCAAAAATATGGATGTATTCAATTGTTATTTCATCTGAACCCTCTTTCCTATATTGCCAGTAATCATTGATACCATCTCCATTGGGAGTAAATAAAGCGGGGAAATCGCTTGTGGAAAGTTCCTTTTCTACTAACCTTTCCGCTAAACCACATCCTGTTTTATCCCTTACAAAGACGATACGTTCGCCTGGTTCCACGTTTGTAAATACGGGACTATCCTGAAAATTTGAATCATTGCGATCTAATGCATATTCAAATTCGCCGTCACCTACTGCTTTAATTTCGATACGGAGGGCATTGTTTTGCCTAGAGATAAAAACATTTTCTATGACAGGTTGTTCAGAGTAAACAACCTCAAACTCCTTTTCAATAAGGCACTCTATACTTGCTCCAAATTCTGTTAGGTTATTAAATAGTTCCAGTCGGTAACGTCCTGTAGTGGTGTATTCAAATAGGCTTGTTTCAGAAATCACTTCTTCTGTTCCGTTTTCGTTGATTTTAATCCATCTGAAACCCCTAGCCCTATCCATTGAGCGGTAGCTACCACCATTAGCACCCCTACATAATGCGATTTTATCAGGAACAGTTATGATGGGAAAGTTTGCTGATTCGCAGCGTACCGTAGGAACACCGGTTGTGAAACGTTCCTCTCGGCAGCCCACTGCCTCACCATTTTCATTAAAGGGAACTATTTTGAAATAATAGGTCTGGTTTAATTCCAAGTTCTGCTCAGGCCTGTAGAATATGGTATTTCCAGTTTCAAAATTTTCAATAATATCGTAATTTCCGGAAGAGGTACCTAAGGAAACCAAATAGTTTGTAGCACCCGGCGCAAAGTTCCATTTTAAATTGCCATCAGCGCTAACCTCTATTTCATTATCTAAAGGTTGGGCTAAGGTGGTACATTCCGGTGGTTCGGTTACATCAACGGTAGTAAATACTTTTAAAGGGCATACTTTTATAGGGGCGTTTGGGAGGAATAAGCTAATGGTTACGTAGACTACGGTGTTCTCCGGCAATCCAATTTCGGGTTGGTAAAAATTATTCAGTCCAGATGACCTCCTGTTTATGATTTCTCCACCACCAGGAGTCGTACCTAGTGACACAAGATATCCTATAATTCCATCAACTGCGGTCCATCGAATAAGGTTATCTACAGGAACATTTATATCCCCGTCCAAAGGAGACGTTAAAGTAGGACATTGCTGACTATGGCCGTTGAAATACCCTAACATCCAAATCAGTAAAACCGCTTTGCTTAAAAATTGTCCCATTTTCTTCATCGCTTCAAGAAAAAATGACCCTTAATTTCCCTTTCCTCAATAGAAATTGCCTTAAACCAATAGGTGGATTCAGGAAGGGCATTGCCGTTTAGTCTACCATCCCAACCCTGGCTTTGTGGGTCAATCTGAGCCAATAAATTACTGTACCTATCAAAAATCCAAATATTTACAATAGGATTTCCGGTCATTTCAGCTGGTAGAAGGTATTGCCAAAAATCATTTACTCCGTCACCGTTTGGAGTGAAGAAATTAGGGAAACCATCCACTGTCAAGTCTTGTTGAATTGTTTCCTTTACTATTCCACAACCATTTTTGTCCCTCACAAAAACAGTATGGTTTCCAGGAGCAATACCAGTGAACCTGTTTGTATTTTGGTAGGGTCCATCTTCATTATCCAATGCAAACTCGTAATCACCAGTACCCTCAGCTTCTATTCTAATATCTATTCCATCGCCTTGCTGAGAGAACCGTATATTAGTAATCCTGGCTATTTCTGATTCTTCAACCTGAAAAATTTTGGAGGATACGCATTCAAAACTTCCATCGATTCCGGCAATTGTATTGTAAGCTTCAAGAATATAAGTTCCAGGTTCTGAAATTAAGACATCGATATTGGAGGAAATCAGGACCTCTGAATCATTTGGTCCGATAGCGTACCACCGATATCCGTCTGCAGTACCTGATGCCGAAATAAGCGTAGTGTCCCTATCTCGACATATGCCAATGGTGTCCGGGAAAGTAATTTCTGGATTTAGTACAACTAATTCACCGGAAAGTGCATCAAAATAGGGGCCACAACCTAATATGGTGGAAAAGGTTTCTTGAGAACATCCTATTGCTTCACCTGCGTTATTGAAAGGAATTATAGTTATAAAAAAGGTTCTGTTGGGTTCAAAGTTTAAGACACGTGTAGCCGGATTGGTAAAGAAAGCATCCTCCAAAATATCAGTATCGAACGGAGAAGTGCCTATAGACACCCGGTAACCAATCGCGTCTGGCACACTGTTCCACTCTAAAGTCGGACTCAAGGGTACGTTCGTCTCGCCATTAAATGGCGTAATCAAACTTGTACAAGCCGGTAATGAGGCCACCGGCGCAGTACTAAATCTAAAGGTTGGGCATGCCGCAGGAGATCCTATTCTATTGTAGGGGACTACCGTAACATAGATATCGGATTCCGCAGGTAAATCGGTAGGCGGATTATAGTTTTGGGTGTTGCCTACATCTACACTGTTTAGAATTTCGCCACCGTTCAAGGTTGTGCCTAGGGTCAAAAAATATCCTGTAGCATTAGGGGCAAAATTCCAGGAAATAGTTGTTGCGGCATTGATAGCTGTACTGTTATTCAGGGGATTGGAGAGTGAGGTACAAGCCGGTGGACCGGCCAATGGGGCTGTGGTGAAATTTTGGCTATCACAAATAATATTTGGCTGGTTGAAGAAAAATAACGTTATAGTAACGAATATCTGGGTATTTTCAGGTAAACCGGTAGGGGAGATGTAGGTTGTGGATGATCCTACATTCCTTTCATCGAGAATATCAGTTCCTCCAGGCGTTGAGCCCAAGGACAAGATGTAGCCTGGCACTCCAACTATAGGTTCCCATCTAATAGTGGCATTCGTGCTCACAGAAGTTGCACCGTTAAGTGGACTAGTAAGCGCTGGGCATTCCTGTGAAGAACCCCTAAAAAAGCAGAGAAAAAATAAAAGACAAACTATTGGCATAGCCAAAACTCTTGGTAAACCAATGTCCCATCTTTTTTTCATAGCATACTCGTAACAATACAATATACTATAAAATCAAAATTTAGTCCATTTAATTCTTGTTAAATAGGTCAAAACGCTTGTTTAAGGTGTTTAATTAAAGATCACGCTTTCTTAATAATGCGAATGAGCAGTAAACAAAGATTGCTGTCCAAATAAGAACGATAAGGATTTCGTACCAATGTACCTGATAATTCAAAACAAATTTTTCCCCAATTTGGTCTGCTACAGATTGTACCGCTCCCAATCTGGAAAATGGTTCTTTAATCAAATTGAACATCGATTGTAATGGGAAAAATCCCATGACGGTGTCCGTAGTGTCACCATCAAATAATTTCCAGCGTATCATTCCTCTGACAATACCTTCCAAAACTTGCCATAGAATTAAAAAACCTAACGCAAATGCAGAGCGTTTGACCAAGATTCCCAAGAAAAGGCAAAAGGAAAAGAACCCCACAAGCTTCACAAAAAAGGCAAGCAAAAACTCAAGATCCGTTAGGATAATCGATAGTTCATTGAAATCTGAATATAACAGTCCCAAAATAAGGGAAACAACGAATACAAATACTGTAGAAATTAATGAAAATGATATCACGGTCAAAAATTTTGAAAGAATGAACTCCTTTTTGGAAAGGCCATCGATCAAGTTTTGTTTAATTGTTTTATTGCTGTACTCGTTAGACATCATGGACACAATCACAATGGCTAGAAAGAGCTTAAAAAAGGCTGTAATGAAGGTGTTAAAATGCCAGATATACGGGAAATTGAATATTCCCTGGTCTGCTAGGTGAAATTGAATAGGACCTATGTCAAATTTAATGGCGGCAACTAGCGCAATGGAAGTTAGTAAAGCGAAATAGGATATAATGAGTACCTTACTGGCTCTGTTGTTCCAGAGTTTTATGAATTCTATATGAAGTAATCGTAGCATTTGACTTGGTTTAGGCGTTAGTGTTTTTGGTTAGTTCAAGGAATTGTTGCTCCAGACTTTCCTTTCTTTTTACCAAATGCGAAACAATAATTCCATTTTCAAATAATAACTTATTTAGGGCTTTTGGATTTAGTTCCTCAGTTAGAAAAGCTATAAGTATACCATTTTCTTGTTTTATTTCCCCAAAGTATTCGTTGGTTTTCAAGTAGGATTCCAAGCCGAGCATATCATCGCACTTCAGTTCGAAAAAACCATAACTGGCTTGTAGACTATCTACCCTACCAGAATACAATTTTTCGCCCTTTCGTAATATCACTACGTGGCTGCAGACCTTTTCTACTTCATCCAATAAATGTGAAGCCAGCAGTATGGTGGTTCCCTGCGCAGCAATCGTCTTAATGATTTCTCTAATTTGATGGATACCTTGGGGGTCAAGACCGTTAGTAGGCTCATCCAATATCAGAATTTCTGGGTCGTTCAAAAGTGCAGAAGCAATTGCCAGTCGTTGTTTCATACCCAAAGAGTAGGTTTTAAATTTACTGTTCTTTCGGTCTAAAAGGCCAACCAATTCTAATTTTTCCTCAATTTTTGCGTAATCAACTTCCTTTATTCTGCAGACCAATCTAAGATTTTGTAAGGCGGTCATGTAGGGGTAGAAATTTGGCCGCTCTATAATGGCGCCCACCTTCTTTAGGGCTTCATGGGTAGATTGCGTTCCATTGAACCAAGAGAATTCCCCACTTGTCCTATTCACCACATTCAAGACAATACCCAAGGTTGTTGACTTGCCACTGCCATTAGGACCCAATATTCCATACACATTACCCTTTTCAATTGAAAAGGATAAGTCTTTTACGGCGGTTAAATACCCAAATTTTTTGGTGAGATTGGTAACGGTGAGAATAGTATTCAAAGTACGTAGATTTATGATTGGTTGCACTTACATGACGAGCATACGGCAGAATTGTTACATTTTATAGATTATAATTTATTTATCCAATTGGGTCAACTTCTAAGGAAAATCAATTATACCCTCCCCCTCATTAATTGACATAAAATGAGATTTTGCTCAATATTGTAGTCACCCAATACTTTAAAACGTCAATTACCATTTTCTGTAGCGGATTTCTCCAGATTATTTAAAAGCGATGAACAGTTTTGGGAAAAAGCGTTTTGTTAGAATCAATAACATCTGAATCCTGGATATTTTCCGTATCAGCCCTAATCCGTTATTAACCGGACAAAAGGAGCATAACTTTTTTTGGATTTACATTGGATGGAGCACTTGAAAAATGTACATTGGAAAATAAAAGAAAGCTATGTCAGAAGAGCGATTAATGTCAAAAAAGAAACCGGCTTATCCTGTGTCCAAGGAATTGGATGGATATTTAGATCGCTATAGCCGTAAAATAGAGATTCCCATTTTCTATGACGACCTTTTGCGTTTTTCAGGTTCCGTGGTGGTGTATAATTCAGAGGACGAAGATACCCTTTGGATACGCGTTTATTACTCCGAATTCGATAGAAAGGAAATTGACCATAGTCTAAAAAAAGTGTATTCTATTTTACATTCTGATGGTAGCAATAACATCAATCAATATTTGAACGTAGATGCGGTGGACTTTTGCACGTTTGGTAATTCAAAACCCTTTAGGATACGAATTCGCAATATCCTCAATGATAACTTCACCTATTTCTATATTAAAAAGACCGATGCTTCCCGTATTTACGGGCTTGAACTTGAGCATATGCTATCTCCGTACAATCTTAACTTTCTAGTGTACAAGGATACATTGATCGAAGAGCATATTGCCGGTATACCGGGAGACGATTTCATCAAGAACATGTTGCCAAAATGTACAGAACCGGAAAAGGCACAGTTGGCCAAGGAATTCGTAAAGTTTAACGAGCGCTGTATGATTAGGCTTCTGGGTGATATGCGTTCTTACAATTATGTCATTGTACCCACGCATGATTTTGATCATGTGGTCTACAAAATAAGGGCCATCGATTTCGACCAGCAGTGTTTTGAGGGAAAATTGAATGTATATCGGCCCCAATTTTTTAAGGAAAATTTTCAGATGGTAGAATTGGTCCGTAATAAATTGAGAAGGGATTCCGTAGATCAATATAAACTGGAGGAAAGATCTATGGTTGCCAAGCGAATTTTGAGTTCTGGTAATCGAATAAAAAAATTACGGGCAATCTGTAAAACGGATACGATTTCCAACAAAGAAAACATAGCGCTGTTAAAGGAGCAAATAGGAGAACTTACCATGGATGTAAGCTTTAAAAACTGCGAGACTATGGGAGAGGTCCTCGATCTTGCCCTAAACTTTGTACGTCGTAATTATGAGGATGTGAGTATGAAACAGATTATGGAGAATAATATCAAAATTTAAACGGACTATCTACTTTTGCCAATCAAAAAGCCTAATCTCATTTTTGATGCTGGGTCTTAAATAAGTTATCTTAAGCGCATTTAGCTTTTTTGTTCCTTGTTGAAATAGACCAAATAGTAGTACATCTGCCGCTCTTCATCCCAACCTTTTTCCACAAATTTTTCTGCAGATTCTGGATTTATGAAGTCTAATTTTATCTGGATATTGGTATCGAGATTGATTACGTTCTTGATTTTTTTACGTGCGTCCGATACCGCTTTATTTGCAATATCGAAATTAGAAACGTCCTCAATACTGTACTTTGGTCCCTTTTCGGTTTTATAGTGCCTAAATTCCGGGATTAACGCTGGATTCTCCATCACTTCGTTAAGGAAATTCGTTTCTTCAAAAGCGTCGTTCTTGGCGAAATGGTTTACGGCGCGGTTCATGAACAATACTTCCTGTTGTTTATCCTCTGCAGGGAGCACAACATCTTTTGCGAAATTCTGGCAGAACTTTAGATAGTTCTTAGTCTTAAAATTATCGTCTGCCAGCGGGTCAACGCCCAAAAAGTGTTCTAACCAATATTTTGTATCATATTTATTGCTATCTACAGAAAGTACTTTATAGCCCTCTTCCTTATCCACATTGAAAATTAGGCATCCTTTATCCAATTTATTAATATTGATACCCTGTTGGATAACAATATCAAGATTGCTCCCCTTTTCCTCAAATTGGATAAAATCATGCTTGAGCTCACTTTTAAAAATACCTACGGCATCAACTTTCTTATTGTCTAAAAGCAACCCGCTCAGGTAAGCCACATATACCTCCCCGCTTTTGATATGCGGGTGGTTGGATTGTTCAAAAAGCAAAGACGCTATTTTTTTCGAATTTAAGTGTGCACTCGATGGATTTGAAAAAATCTCACTGGTAATCTTATGGAGTTCATTGAACTCAACATCGACCTCATTGGTCAGTTTATAGTAATTCTCCTCCTTTTCCCTAAACGGTTTAAAGAAATATTCTTTCAATAGACCTGTAGTCTCGTCATTGAGATTGAAAGGTTCCTCCGATAAAAAGACGCCTTCATTTTTATTTTTGTTGCCAACCCTATGAATAGAAATACTTTCAATTTGTGTAGCATATAAGTTGATCATGGAAGCGTTATTTTTTAAGGTTAATTTTAATCCAGATTAAAAATTATGGTATTTACCAATGGTTAATTCCAATTTTCATCAAAATCCAGGTCATCGTAATTTTCAAAGGTATCATCAAAATCAAAAGCGCTGTTTTCCGCTTCAAACTTACGTTCTGGAGGGGTTTCCGGTAATTCGCCAAAAGAAAAAAGTACGCTTGGGTATGCGCGTCCATCCTCTTTTTCTTCAATGTCCGCCAGCTCAACAAAGAAGGTCCACATGCTTAAAAAGTCATAAACATAAATAAGCTTGGGATTTTCCTGTGTCATGATGTCCTCCAGGAAGGTCTCGTTCATAAGCCGAACATCCGATCCCGAATCGCTCATATCAAATAATGCAATTTCCTCATCTTGCTGCCATTCATCATTACAGGTATAAAAAGAGGCCATTTCATTTCCTAAAAACCCAAATGCCTGTGTGATGGCATTATGGAAGTCTTCTAATGAATTGTGTGCCTCTATTTCCATGTCCCTGAAAATATCCTCTTCTGCATCTAAAATTACTCGGATTTTATAGATCATTACTTATTTTTTGCGGGAGGGCAAAGTTACGAAGTTTCAACCTTTTTTCTAGGCTTTAATGCATCTAAAACAATGTAAAACTGCACCCCGAAAAGGATGGAGGCCAATACAAGATGTAGGGGTTGGCTCGCAAAAGGAAAGTTTACATAATACATGGCCATCCCGGTCAATATTTCCACAAATAGTAAGAATAACACCCAATATATTTTAAAGTGCCCTAGATTTAAATTTATAATCCTGTAGGCTAAAAAGGAATTGACCAATAAGACCAATATAGAAAATGACCTATGCACATAAAACAAAAGGTCCGGGTCGCTCAGCCATTGCGACTTTGCGGCGTAACCATAAAAATCTATCTGTTCATCAACAAATTGGCGCACCTGCGTACCCATTATTATTTGAATAAGCGTAAGGGCAAGGGCAAAAATGCTCAGGTTTAACGTCAGCCTATCGAATCGAATATGTTTGTTCTCCACATTTGCCAAATAGATGATATAGAGCAGTAGGGCGACAATAACCAGTGCCATGAACATATGAACCGTTATTTTAACCGGCTCTAGCACAGAATATACTACGGTAGCGCCCAGCCATGCTTGGAATACCATACCAAAGACGACCAACCAGGAAAGTAGGGGTATCCTTTTTTTCTGCTTTATGTATTTCAATGAAAATAGCGCCAGTAGGAGTGTGGCCAAACCCGCCAATGCTCCTAAAAGCCGGTTGATGTATTCTATCCAAGTATGCCATGGGTTGAATACAGCGTAATCATGTTTTGTGTAGACTTCCCAATTCGTTTCCTTGAATGAGGTGCCGGTCGTGAACGTTTCCCTGGATACTTGTAACGCTTGGTCCTTAATAATTACTTGGCCCTTTTTATAAATCCGATTCGGATGCCATTGTAGTTCACTTTCCTCCGTCGGCGGAATATAATAACCAAAGCATTTTGGCCAATCCGGACAACCCATACCACTGCCCGTCATTCGCACTACTGCACCAGCAACAATGACCAAATAAACTAAAATTAAAGATAGCTTGGCAATTTTTCTAAATTGTATATCCATTCTATTTTGCTCTTTTTAGTCCTAATTCCTTGCCCTTTAAATACATGAATTCCTTCGCGGCTTCATGTTCATTGGGTATTTCTCCTTCTAGTATTGCTTCCTTGATCGCCTCTTTGATGATTCCAATTTCTTTGGAAGGTTTTAAGGAAAATGCTTCCATAATTTCCTCACCACTTACAGGAGGCTGAAAATTCCTTACATGATCACGGGCCTCCACCTCTTCTATTTTTTGACGGACAATTTTGAAGTTTTGCCTATATTTTTTTTGTTTCTTGGGATTCTTGGTCGTGATATCTGCCTCACATAAGGTCATTAGGTCCTCCACATGTTCTCCCGCATCAAAAATTAGTCTTCTTACGGCGGAATCCGTCACAAAATCTTCAGACAATATAATGGGCCTTGAGCTCATCAATACCATTTTTTGAACGAATTTCATTTTTTCGTTCAGGGGCATTCGTAAGCGTTTAAATATCCTGTAAACCATTTTGGAACCAACATATTCATGGCCATGGAATGTCCATCCTATTTTTTTATGGAACCGTTTTGTTGGGGCCTTGCCTATATCATGCAATAATGCGGCCCATCGGAGCCACAGGTTATCCGTGGTTTCGGAAATATTATCTACAACCTCCAAGGTGTGCCAAAAATTATCCTTATGACGTTGGCCTTCAATTTCTTCAATACCTTGCAGCGCCGTGAGCTCTGGCAGAATCAGTTCCAAAAGTTCAGTTTTATGCAAGAGGGCAAAACCCGCTGAGGGTTTTGGGGTCATCATAATCTTTTGCAGCTCATCCAAAATACGTTCGTTGGAAACGATTTTAAGACGCTCTTTGTACTCGGTTATTGCTTGCAAGGAGGGTAGGGCAATTTGAAAATTCAATTGGGTTGCAAAGCGAATGGCCCGCATCATGCGCAATGGATCATCCGAATAGGTGATACCCGGCTCAAGTGGTGTTCTTAATGATTTTATGTTCCAAATCCGTTACACCATCGAAGGGGTCCAATAGGGTTCCGAAATTTTTTGAGTTGAGGGAGAGCGCAAGGGCATTTATAGTAAAATCCCTACGCTTTTGATCATCTTCCAGGGTACCATCTTCAACGATAGGTTTGCGACTGTTACGTTGATAACTTTCTTTTCGGGCACCAACAAACTCCAATTCCAGTTCCTCATTGCGAATCATCGCAGTACCGAAATTTTTAAAAACACTAACCTGTGGTTTTCCGTCCAGCATTGAGGCTACCTTTTCCGCCAATTCAATTCCGCTACCAATGGCAACGATATCGATATCCGTAGGAACGGTTCTTTCAAGAAAAAAGTCCCTTACAAAACCACCAATAACATAACAATCCATAGAAAGCTCCTCGGCAGCTTCTGAAATAAGGTTAAATATGGGATTTATTAAAGCGTTTGTGTAGCTCTTCTGCATTTTTCTATTCTCGAATGATTTTCACCGTGCCGTCATTAGCTAACCTGATGATAGCGGAAGGGACCCCATTCTGTTTTTCCTTTTGCAAATTTACCACATAGTCTAAACCTGATAAAATTGCCTTATCAATATTATCAAAACTTTTAGGTATAGGTGCGCTGGAAGTATTCGCAGACGTGGAGACAATTGGTTTTTTGAACCTACCTATGAGGTATTTACAAAATTTATCGGAAGCTACCCGTATCCCCAATGTGTCGTCTTTTGCTATCAGGTTTTTGGCTACACCACTCGGTTTATCGTAAATAATTGTGGTAGGCTTTGTGGAAAGGTCTATAATATCGTAAGCAAGTTCGGGCACTTGCGCGACATGGTTTTCGAGCATCGCGTCATTCGCAACCAAGCAGATTAGTCGATTTTTGGTTATGCCGTTGCTTTAACTGAAAGACCTTCTCAACGGCCACTTCATTAGTTGCGTCACAACCTATTCCCCAAACGGTATCCGTAGGGTAGAGGATGAGTCCCCCGTTTTCAAGGACTTTTATACACTTTTCAATTTCTTCTAATCTAAATTTCATCATTAATTTAATTGAAGTGATATACTTTTCCCCGTTAGGTATGTTTGGGAGTACGCAAATAGTCACCTATTATTTTATCACCTCCATGTTGGTTCGGGCAGAAATCTTTTTCGGGCGTCCGAAGGGAAAAGGTCATTTCCCCAAAAATCGTTCGCCCTTCTATTGATTACAAGTCCACGCGCACGAAAGGAAGATTTTTCACCAAAGATTACCTGCTACCTCCTTCATTTCTTCAAAATTTGAAGGTTTTTTAACGTCACCGCTGTAGAAAGGATTTTGGTCAGTATAAAATTCTTTTTGTTCCAATTCGTATCATAATAACAGCGGTAGTTATTTACTCCGCGTTCAAGGTCTATTTGCACGAATTTTGGAACACCTTTAAAGTAAAAAAACTTATAGCTTTATAATGTCTTGTCCAATTTCCTCTAAAATTTTTCAGCGAGAAGTAAGGGTTTGAATCTTTAGATGCCCATTCCATTCCACCTCAATAATAATGATTTGGAGCCATCCACTTTCTTAGCAAATATCTTGACTTTACCAAATTCAATTTGGTTTTGTCCTTTACAATTAGGTTAAAATGAAAGCCATGAACTCCTTTCTATGGCAAACCGATTTGGTAATGCTTGAAGTTCAATATCGAAAACTCTTTCCAATACGCCAATTGTTTCATTAAGGATATGGGAACCTACTTTCTTTCCACGGATTTTTTAACATATACTATTTTCAATAATTGATTCAATAATTTTGGCCTGTAAAAAACTTCTAACTAAGAATTTATCGTTAAAATCTTGAGGGTTTGGGTTCTTATAGGCGAGTTTGTCTGCCCTGAGGACTAATACTTCGTTTGAAAGTGAAGATAATTTAAGAAGTACAACTATTGAGGTAGAAATTTCATTTTTTTTACAATATCGTAAATTATTCTTTTTAATCATGACCAATATCTATGTCTTTAAACAAAGATAGATAAGACTTTTATATTTTTGTGGTAATTTGAAACACAGCATGGAGAGTCCGAAAATAAGTGTCATTGTAAGTACGTATAATGCAGAAGAGTGGTTAAAGAAAGTGCTTTGGGGTTTTCAGCAGCAAATCTTTAAGGACTTTGAAGTGGTTATTGCAGATGATGGCTCAAAGTCTGCAACAAAGGTATTGATTGAGGAAATGTCGCATAAAGTGCATTATCCTATCGTTCATATATGGCAGGAGGATGACGGGTTCCAGAAATCAAGGATATTGAACAAAGCGGTCACTGCCTGTTCTGCAGACTATATTATCATGACCGATGGTGATTGTATACCACGGGAAGACTTTGTACAAGTGCATTATATAAATAAGGAACAAGGATATTTTATTTCAGGAGGGTATTATATGTTGCCCATGAACATATCCAAACTTATTACCCTTGAGGATATTGAAAAACAGCATTGTTTTAATATTCACTGGTTAAAGGAAAAGGGAATACCCAAGACCTTCAAAAATAATAAGCTAACGGCAAATGGCCTTGTCTCTAAATTATTGAATTGGATTACCCCAACCAATGCAAGTTGGAACGGCCATAACTCGTCGGGTTGGAAAAAGGATATTGAAAACGTAAACGGTTTTGACGAACGTATGCAATACGGGGGGCAGGATAGGGAATTAGGCGAACGGCTTTTTAATTTCGGGATAAAATCGAAACAGCTACGTTACAGTGCCGTTTGTGTACACTTAGATCATAAACGGGGATATAAAACACCGGAATCGATTGCAAAAAACGTAGGTATAAGAAATAATACAAAGAAGGAACGGAGGGTGTGGACCCACTACGGCATAACCAAGTAGTACGCCAATTCGTTTTTTTGCTCAAGTCTTTTTAGTTCCTTAAAACGTTCTAATACTCCCAAGGCATTGAGATAGCAAATTATAAAGCCTTTTTTTCCATCAAGAATACCCAACCGTAAAATGTAATGGTTGAAAAATTTCCAGCTGGTCTTTAGCCCCATCATTACATAGCTATATTTTTTTTCCTTATAGAAGGATTCAATAGCTTTTAAACGACCATACTTAAGCATCTTATCCTTGTAATCGTCGTAGTTTTTATAGCAATAATGAATGAGTTTTTCTTGCAGAATACCTGAGTCACCTGCTACATCCAGTGTTTCGTGGACAATTTTGCAATCAGAGAATTTGGCTTTACTTTTTCTAAATAAACGATAGTTCTTATCGGTTTGCCAACCACTGTAATTTAAATTTTTCATTTTTGAACATGAACTGGCGGTAAAACCAAAAAGCCACTATTTCAGTTCCACTAGAAATGGTTTGTTTTATTTCCTCCTCCAGGGAATTGGAAACAATTTCATCCGCATCCAAAAACAAGACCCAATCATGGGTAGCCTGTTTTAGGGCAAATGATTTTTGAGCCGTAAAATTATCAAAGGGATTTTGGATAACACGAACCTTTGGATGGGCCTTTAAATACTCGTAGGTACCATCTGTACTAAAAGAATCCACAACGATTATCTCATCGGCGAATGAAATGGAATCGATACATTTTTCAATATACCCTATCTCGTTATAGGTAATTATTAAAGCGGTAAGTTTCTCTTTATTGGTAATCATGCAATCCCATTTGGTATGTCAGCTTCGATTAAAGCCGACAAAGTTATAACAAAAAAGACATTAAAAAATTGCATGCAATAGTAAAATTCTTACAAATTACGTACTGCAGACTTCTAATACAAGGACGTGGGTTTAAGGATAAGGTTGCGTGCTTATTTCAAAAATTTGAAACTTTTTACGTTATACGGCTACATCATATTCCCTTAGGGCATCGTTCAATGAAGTTTTTTTGTTGGTGCTCTCTTTTCTTTTTCCAATAATTAGCGCACAGGGTACGTTATAGTCTCCTGCAGGGAATTTTTTGGTATAACTGCCTGGGATAACAACCGAGCGTGCCGGCACCAATCCTTTTCTTTCAATAGGTTTATCTCCGGTAACATCAATAATTTTTGTGGAGCCTGTTAGCACAACGTTAGCCCCTAATACCGCTTCTTTTTCTACCCGCACGCCTTCAACCACAATGCACCTAGAGCCAATAAATGCATTATCCTCAATAATGACGGGTGCCGCTTGTAAGGGTTCTAGAACACCACCTATGCCTACACCACCACTAAGGTGGACGTTTTTTCCTATTTGTGCACAACTACCGACCGTCGCCCATGTATCCACCATGGTCCCTTCATCTACATAAGCTCCTATATTTACGTAGCTTGGCATAAGAATAGTTCCGGAGGCAATAAAAGCACCATGTCTTGCTACAGCGTTTGGTACAACGCGTATTCCTTTTTCTGCATACCCCTTTTTTAAAGGCATTTTATCGTGATATTCAAAAATACCTGCTTCCAGGGTTTCCATTTTTTGTATTGGAAAATAGAGGACAACCGCTTTCTTTACCCATTCATTAATCTGCCAACCCCCTGCGGTAGGCTCTGCGCACCTCAAGGTACCAACATCCAAAAGGTTGATGACTTCACGTATACTATTTTGGGTTTTCAAATCCTTTAAAAGGTCCCTATTTTCCCATGCTTTCTCAATTTGAGCTCTCAATTCGGTCATTTTCATCAAAATTTCTCCAAATATAAGCTGAAGAAGAGGAATTCCCTATGGACAAAAGCACATATAACAAATTATCCTTTATTTTTGCAAAAAATTAAATTTGGGAAGGATTCTTGCAATCGATTATGGAGTAAAAAGAACTGGGCTTGCAGTTACGGATGAGATGCAGATGATTGCTTTCGGACTTGCAACTGTTGCTACCGATGAAATCTTTACCTACTTGACCGATTATTTTGAAAAGGAAGAGGTGGATTTAATTATCGTGGGCGAACCCAAACAAATGGATAACTCTCCCTCAGAATCTGAACAGTATATACAACCTTTTTTGGCCAAGATTTCAGAGAAATTTCCAGATATCCCCATCAAAAGGCATGATGAACGATTCACTTCCAAAATGGCGTTCCAATCAATGTTGGACGGTGGAATGAAAAAAAAACAAAGAAGGAACAAGGCACTAATAGATGAAATTAGTGCAACTATTATTTTACAGTCTTATTTAAGTATACCTTGATTTCTATGTTGAAAAAATTAGAAATTTTTATAAAACGTAAACTTAGACAGGGCTTTGCGTCCTATTATAGTAAAAAGGACCTTACTAGGTTAACGAACAAAAATTTTGTTCTAATATCTAGAAATTGTTGGGGGGGTCAGGCATATCAATGGTTGGGACTGCCATACAATACCCCTTTTGTTGGTTTATTCTTATTTGGTCCGTGCTACATGAAATTGCTTCGTAACTTTGACGCATACATGAAGATGGATTTGGCCTTCATTGAAACATCAAAATATGCCGATGCCTATAATAATCATCCCATAGGGCTTTTGGGTGACGTTGAAATACATTTTCAGCACTATGAAAACGAAGAAGAGGCTCTTGAAAAATGGAATAGAAGGAAACAAAGGATGCTGGAAGTTCCTAGGGATAATTATTTTTTCACGATTTGTGACCGTAGGGAAATTACGGCCTTGGATATTCAAGAATTTCATGGCATGAAATTTAAAAATAAGCTTTCATTTTCATTCTATAAAATTGAAGGTTTAACCACCCGCGAGCATATTAAATTTATCAGGGACCGTAATAAGAAGAAGGGAAGTCCGCCCAATGGAAAAAAAAGATTTAAACTTAGCTTTTTGTATTTTGATTTGGTGCATTGGCTAAATGAAGGAGTAGTAATTAGAACTAGATTTAAAGATTAAAAATGATTTTACCCATTATAGCCTACGGGGACCCCGTATTAAGAAAACTCGCAGACGATATTCAACCAGACTACCCAAATCTGGGGGAGTTGATTTCCAATATGTGGGACACCATGTATAACGCTAGCGGTGTGGGCTTAGCAGCGCCACAAATAGGATTGCCCATTCGTTTGTTCTTGGTGGATACGACGCCTTTTGCCGATGATGAGGAACTCACGGAAGAGGAGCAAAAGCAGTTAAAAGGATTTAAACAAGTTTTTATCAATGCCCATATACAGGAAGAAAAAGGAACGGAATGGGCCTTTAATGAAGGATGTTTGAGTATTCCAGATGTTAGGGAGGACGTTACCAGAAAGGATACCATTACAATAAATTACGTAGATGCGGATTTTAAGGAGCACACCAAAACGTTTGATGGTCTTTTGGCACGTGTCATACAGCATGAATATGATCATATCGAAGGTATTCTGTTCACGGATAAACTCTCTGCCCTAAAAAGAAGAATGCTTAAAGGTCGCTTAACGAATATATCCAAAGGAAAGATAAGCGTGGACTACCGAATGAAATTTCCTGCCTTAAAAAAAGGGCGTTAAATGCCTTTGTAATTAATAGAAAAGTGTAATCTTTGTCGGCTTAAAATTTAAATTGTTTTATGGGTTTAGATAAAATATTATCCGTTGCGGGAAAACCAGGTTTGTATAAATTGATTACCCAAACACGAACTGGATTTGTGGCGGAGTCTTTGTTAGATGGGAAGAGGATTACAGTGAGCTTACGGAGCAGTGTAAGTGTATTATCAGAAATCGCCATTTATACCCTAGAAGAGGAAGTACCTTTACGCGAGGTTTTTCTTAGGATACAGACCAAGGAAGAAGGAGCAAAGACCTCCATAAGTCATAAAGATGAAAAAATAAAATTGGAGGAATATTTTTTTGAGGTATTACCCAATTATGACGAAGATCGTGTCTACGTTAGCGATATAAAAAAGGTGATTCAATGGTACAATATTTTAACGGATAAAGGGATTACTGATTTTTCCGATGCCAAAGAAGAAAAGGACGCGAGTTCGGAAGAAGAATAATTTTAAAATAAGCACAAAAAAAGGCCCTAACCAGGGCCTTTTTTTGTGGAATTAGGTGATTGAAATAATGATTTCCAAGTGTTAGAAAATTAGTAATTTAAAGCCTTTCTCAGTTTGATGTGCTCTGTATGAACTCGGATACATCTTTCTTAAACTGTTCCAATGAAGGCTTATGCGTGTACATCATATGGCCGGCCTCGTAATATTTCATGATAATATTATCCTTAATTTCTTTCGTGAGGCCAAGATGGTCGATACTGTGCTCCACCCCATAGAAAACCGTAGCAAGGTCATAAATTCCGTTCAAAATCAGGACCTTCATATTAGGGTCCCTGGAAAGTGCTTGCGCCATATCCATTCCTGTATTGATTGCTGCTTGTGCTCCCCAAGCTGAATTACCTTCATGGTTCCAATCCCATTTAAAGTCTTTTCTGGTTCCTGCCGTTAACGCATAGTTTAGGTTCTTATCTACTTTAAGGTCGCCATGAAAATAGTCTAGAAAGCCAGCAATATAGGCAGGTGAAATTGCACTGCTTTGAGGATCGTAACTTCCCTCCTGTGACAATAAATCCTGATTTATTCCTGTGAACCGTGAATCTAAACGGCCTACAATTTCTCCGTTTTCCCTTAGAAATTCGGCAAAAAACTCACCTGCGGTTACCCTTAGGTCTGCTTTGAGCCAATAGTCACTTTTTAAGCCGGAATATCCAGCTAGCTTATCTGAAAGCGCCGCTTTATCGCTCGCTGTGAGTTGGTCTCCCAAAAATAGTTTAGGGGCATACTCGTTTTTAACAAACGCCCTTACTTCCTCTAAAAAGCTATAGACATCTTCTTGATCTCCCTCATTTTTTTTATGGTAAAAAGCTGTGGCCGCGTAGGTTGGGAAATGCACAATATAGGGGAGGTCATCATTGGGTGGAAACAGAAGTGTTCTCAAATCAAAAACGGCAGAAACCATGATAACGCCGTTCATTGCAATCCCTTGATCTAATAAACTGTTCATTAATCCTGCATTTCTAAAGGTGCCGTAGCTTTCCCCCAAGAGATATTTAGGGCTGTTCATCCGATCATAGGAAATTAAAAATTGTCGTATGAACAAGGAAAGACTGCGTATGTCCTGATCGACGCCCCAAAAGTCCTTAAACTCAGCTTTTCCCAAGGGCACGCTTAGCCCCGTACCAACGGGGTCTATCATGACCAAATCGGCGACATCCAATATGGAAAAGTTGTTGTTTGTTATGGTGTAGGGTGCCGCAGGTGTAGCCCCTGGATCGTTGACCACGATTCGTTTAGGACCAAGTACACCCATATGCAGCCAGAAAGAGGACGATCCGGGACCCCCGTTAAAGGCAAAAACGAGCGGCCGGTTCCTACTTCTTGAACCGCGTCTGGTATCCATGGTGTAGTAGGTAAATCCCATTAAGGCCAAAGGGTCATTATTTTCGTCCCTTACCTGATAGGTACCCGCCTTAGCGGTTAGGAATATTTGTGAACCATTGATGGTTACACTTTGCATCGTGCTCGATACACTGGCCTTTGGTATGGAATCGCCGGCGCTTTGCCCATTGGTTAGGATGAAGGCGCAAAGTGCAACGGAAAGTACAAGCTTAGTCTTTTTCGATTTTTTCATAAGTGTATTTATTTTTCTTCCAATCGATTAATGGGGAAGGATAGTATTTCACGTTCATTCGATCAAGAAAGGGGGCTTGGTCCGCTAGACGTACCTTATAATCTTCCCAATTTCTATGTTCAGGAATACTCCAACTCAATTCAGAATAGCCGATTACCCTAGGAAATGCCAAATATTCCAGTTCATCAATGTTGCTAATTGTTTCTGACCATAACGGTGCCTCCACACCTAATATATTTTCGACAGGTATGCCATAATCCTCAGGAGACCAAACGTAAGCGGTGTCTACCGGGATATATCCTGCCCAATGTAGCCCAAACTTGGAAAGGGTATCATATTCCATATCCAAATATGCCTTTTTAGCAGGGGAAACGATAATTTTCATTCCTTTTTCTACGGCCTTTTTCGCATTTTCTTCGCTTGCCCACCATTGGGAAATTGAGGACGAATCAACATCTGCAATGGCCACTTCATCCCAACCGATCATTCTCTTTCCGTGTTTCTGAACAATCTTCTCAACCTTGTTGATGAAATAGATATAGTCATCCTTCTTAGTTACGTGACTCTCATCACCTCCCACATGAAAATAAGGCCCGGGCGTTATTGCGGATAGTTCCCGTACCACATCATCAATAAAGGCATAAACAGTATCCTTACGGGTGTCAAACGTACTAAAGCCAACACGCATACCTTCATAAAGCTCGGGTTTTTTACCATTCCCGTTTAAAAAAGGGTAGGAGACAGATGCCGCGTTGGTATGGCCTGGCATATCAATTTCTGGAATAATGGTCATATACCGCTCTGCGGCATACCGTACGAGTTCTTTGTAATCTGCTTGGGTGTAAAAACCGCCCGCTTCACCACCAACTTCAGTACTTCCGCCAACTTCTGTAAGTTTTGGCCAAGACTTAATCTCTATGCGCCAACCTTGGTCGTCACTCAAATGCAGGTGCAATACATTTATCTTGTAGTAGGATAATAAGTCAATGTACTTTTTTACATCGGCCACACTAAAAAAATGACGGGCTACATCTAGCATAGCGCCTCTATACCCAAAGGTGGGGTTGTCCATGATTTTACCGGAGGGTACTGGCCAAATTTTCTGCGGGGCCAAAGTGTCATTACTTTCATTGGGGATTAACTGTCTTAAGGTCTGTATGCCCCTAAATGCCCCTTCGGAAGTGTTTGCATTTATGATTACAGAATCTTGATTTATGTAAAGTTGATACGCCTCTGGGGATTCGAGTTCGGTACTATCCGATTGGTTGAGGTAGATGATGCGTTCTATCGTATTGCTACCTTCCGTATTTACAGGAATGGCGAGATTGATTTTTTCTTTTATTTTTTCGGCTAAAAACGACCCTACCTCGGCAAAGCCTGTTGCATTTTTAGAGGTATAAATTGCGGTAAATTGGTCTAGCGCAAAGGCAGAATTCGTGGGGATAGTTTTTACGGGCTTAGGAATCAGACTTATCGTTGATAAATCTGTGCTGGGCATTGGAATTCTTTTTTTCTCCGTTTCTCCACAAGCGATGAACACCAATAATAGTCCTAAAAAGAACACACTGCGTATACTATAATTTTTGATCATAATTTAAATTAGGGTTTATTTACTAAGTCTTTCATGGCTGCATACCAGATGTCATATCCCTGCTGGTTCATATGCAGCCCGTCCTCTATAAAAATATTATTTTTTAGTTTTCGTCCGTTCAACATGGGTTGCCACACATCAACGAATTCCAATAGGGGGTCACGTTTTGTTAAACGCTCCATTTTTCGATTAAGCCGTCTGTACTTACCTCTAATCTTCCATCGGCTAATGCTCGGTTTTGCAGAGATAAGGACAATTTGTGTAGTTGGGTTTTTAGTTCGTATGCGCTGTATGATAGCTGATGTAGTAGCAAGTACCTGATTGGGCCTTTTTTTGGCCCAAAGATCGTTATCGCCCTCGTAAATGAATACTTTTATAGGATTATAGGCCAATACGAGTTCATCCAAAAACACGAGAAGATCCGTTGCTTGTGAACCACCAAAACCGGTATTTAGAATTTGACGGTCTGGGAAACTTTGAGGTAGGGATTTCCAAAACCGGACACTTGAACTTCCAGTGAAAACGATGGTCTCCTTTTCAGGATTCCAGAGGGTATCGTATTTCTTGGTTAGACTTTTTACTTCATCGGTAAAATTATTTTCAGATTGCGCATACCCACTAATGGCCAGAAGTAAAATGCTAATCTGTATGCATTGGAGTATGGGGAACCTTATCAATCTTGAAAATATTAGTTTCATGTGCCTTTATTTGGTTGTAATACCTTCGGCAAGTGCCCACTGGTAGAACTGGGATATCCAATCATCTGAAGCTAGGTTTTGTGTTCGCATACCAAAACCATGACCACCTTTGGAATACATGTGCATACCTACACTTTTGTTGTTCGTTAACCAATTCAGGTACAATTCGGCACTAGGTTTTGCTAATCCAAGAGGGTCATCTGAGGCGCAAACAACGAGCATAATAGGGGCGTCCTTTGGTACCTCGTAATCACCAATTACCGTCATCCAAGGATATACAGGTACAATGAAATTAGGTTTATTGGCTTCGGTATAGTTAAAGGTTACTCCCATGGTAACCGCGCCACCCGCGGAAAAACCCATAAAGCCAATTTTTTTGGGATCTAGTTGCATAGCATCTGCATTGGTGCGCACATAGGTAATTGCGGCAAGACCATCTGCAATGGAAAGAGGAAGTACGGGGGCAACGCGTTCTCCAATTTTTGAAGGATTGGAATTGCCTTCCTCGGTAATTTCCTTTACTCCATCGGATCCTGTAGGAACCAATCTATATTTAAGTACGAAAGCGGTTATGCCCTTGTCGTTCAACCATTTTGCTACGTCTCTGCCCTCACTATTTATGCTTAGACCATACAATCCGCCCCCTGGTGCAACAATAACACTTGTTCCATTGGGTTCTGGGGCTTCGTATACCTCCAATCTGGGAACGGAAACATTGGTGACCACTCGCGTTTGCCAAATATCCGAGTAATACTCTTTTTCCTCCGTAGTCCAAGTCACATCCGGATTATTTTGAAAAGGCAGGTCAACTATTTTTTGGGACGTCATAGGTAGGGAGGCAAGTAAACAGGCCAGTACAATAGTATTTTTCATTTTTGGTGTTTTTAACTGTTCTCAATTAGAAGAAAAACCAACGCAGCCAACACAGCGCCGATTATAGGGCCAACAACAGGCACCCATGCGTATCCCCAATCGCTTTTCCCCTTATTTTTAATGGGGAGTATAGCGTGAAGTAGCCGGGGTCCAAAGTCCCTGGCAGGATTAATGGCATATCCTGTTGGGCCACCTAATCCAAAGCCAATCCCCATGACCAAAAGAGCCACGGGAAGGGCATCCAGGGAACCTAGGGAAACAGGGTCGTCGCCAACGGCACCGCCAGCAATATAAAAAACTCCAAATACCAGGGCGAAAGTGCCTATAATTTCCGTGACCATATTCCAAAATGGACTACGGATAGCGGGTGACGTTGAAAAAGTTCCTAATATAGCTCCTGGATCCTCCGTTGCTTCATACTGTTTTTTATAAGTCAACCACACCAGTAAATTACCCATCATACCGCCTAGTATTTGGGCAATAAAATAACCAGGAACCAATGTCCAAGAGAATTTTCCCGCAGTGGCAAGACCTATGGTTACCGCAGGATTGAGATGGGCGCCACTAACATCAGCTGAAATAAACACTCCTACAAACACCGCAATCCCCCAAGCAAGGGAAATGCCCACCCAACCAGAGTCGCTCCCTTTAGTGCCCTTTAAGACTAGATTGGCAACGATTCCATTACCAATTAAGATTAACATGGCAGTGCCAATGAATTCAAAAATGTAAACGTTCATGGTTTGGTTGATTTAGTGGATTAAGATAAAAAAAAACAAGGAATAAAGAAGCTATTAAACGGTTTGTTACTTTTAGCACCGTAATATACAGCGTATCGTAAAGTTCTAGAAGCTGATTCAAACAAAACCAAACCGACCAAAAATGAATAAAAATAAACCCATTCCATTCCTCCTTTTTTGTTTAATGTCCAATGGTATTGCATTTGGCCAAAGCGAAAAGTATGATAGGCCTACAGCACCGGCCATACCAATTAGTGAAGCCCCAATAATGGATGGCCAGGTCATTGGAGATGCCCTTTGGGAGAATATTCCTCCTTTTGGCAATCTTACGCAAACACAACCTAATTTTGGTTTCCCTGCCTCAGAGAAAACAGAGATTAGGATAGCCTATACACAAGATACTTTTTACGTATCTGTGATTTGCTATGATTCGGACCCAAACAATCTTGTAGTTTCAGACGCAAGACGTGACGCCGATCTTGACAATACGGATGCCTTTATCTTTATTGTAGACACCTATAAGGATAGCCAGAACGGATTTATGTTCGGAACCAATTCTTTGGGTGTAGAATATGATGCACAAGTAGATAATGAAGGGCAGGGAAATAATAATGCCAATAGACAGCAGGGCGGTACTATTGGAGGTTTTAACTTGAACTGGGACGGGTCTTGGGAAGTTAGGTCCAGTGTTGGCGATTATGGTTGGAGTGCTGAGTTTGCCATTCCCTTTAGGACCTTGCGCTTTCAGGCCGGGAAAGATTGGGGCATTAACTTTAGGAGGAATATAAGAAAGAATAATGAAATTGCATTTTGGTCGACCATACCCTTGGGGTTGGATTTAAAAAGGCTGTCGTTGGCGGGTACCCTTACCGGCTTAGACTTACGGAGTCCAGGAAACCTTAAGGTAATTCCATACGTGCTGGGAAGCGTGTTAAAGGATAATACAGCGCTGGATACCTCCGCGGACTATCGACTGGATGCCGGTGGCGATGTTAAATACAGTATTACCCCCAGCCTTACGCTAGACCTGACCTATAATACGGATTTTGCGCAGGTAGAAGTGGACGATCAGCAGATAAACCTGGACCGGTTCAACCTTTTTTTCCCTGAAAAGAGACCTTTCTTTTTGGAAAATGCGGGCTTGTTTAGTGTAGGAAGTCCCGGTGAGGTAGATTTATTTTTTAGTAGGCGTATCGGAATAGGTGAAAACGGCAATGTAGTACCCATCATTGGAGGGGCCCGTTTATCCGGGAAGTTGAATCGGACCAACATTGGTCTTTTGAGTATGTGGACCGAAGAGGTATCGGATATAGGTGTAGAAGCCAATAACTTTACGGTAGCGAGGGTCAACCACGAATTTAAAGGTAGGTCTGCATTAGGAGCGGTCATTATCAATAAAGAAGGACTCCAATCCGATGATTATAATAGGACCCTTGCTGTAGACGGAAAATTGGGATTGGGAAAAAAAGCCCGAATGACTGGGTATTTTTCCCAAACCTTAGACCCCAACGATACCATCAATGCGAATTCATTCAAATTTCAAACGGATTATAATTGGAGCAATTGGGAGTTAAGGGCCGCTTACACAGAGGTTGGTCAAGGCTTCAATCCAGAGGTAGGATTTTTGTTACGGTCGGCGTTCAGAAAACCAGAGGGCCTGGTATTGTATCATTTAAGGCCAAAAAATGCCGACTCAAAAATTTTGGAATACCGGCCCCATATTTCCTACCGCGGGTATTGGAATTTTGAAGGATTTTTGGAAACCAGCTTTTTGCATTTGGATAATCATTTTGAATGGAAGAGCGGCAGTGAATTGCATACAGGTGTTAATGTTACCAAAGAAGGTGTGGTCGCTGCCTTTGATATTTCACGAGGTAGAAATGTTATCGTTCAACCCGGTAATTATGACCATATAGAGTCCCAACTTGTATTTTTTACCAATAGAAGCAAGCCACTTTCCATAAATATTAGATCGGTAATCGGCGGTTCCTTTGGTGGTACACGTTATATTGAAACTATAGCTGGAAATTGGCGTATTGGGGATCGGTTTAATTCTGAAGTCACTTTTCAATACAATAACTTTCAATTGCCTGGAGGGGATTTTACGGCTAATATCTTGAGGACACAATTAGCATATTCCTTTAAACCCAATGTGTATTTGCAAGGATTGATTCAGCATAATACAACGGATAAACTGTGGGCGGCAAATATTAGATTTGGGTGGTTGAAGCGAGCAAATACGGGCTTGTTCGTAGTATATAATCATAACATGCAGGACGGTGATTTACTGAACAATAGTTTTATTGTTAAATACACGCGTATGATAGATTTGGTAAAATCATAAACAAAACAAAGTGAGATCTACTATTAACACTATTACAACCTACATTTTCTTATATTCAGCAAAATTATAGTTGAATAGCAAACGACATGATGAAAACCTATAAACTCGTATTTCTACTTTTTGGAATAATTCTTTTCAGTGCCTGTTCTTCTGATGATGGTGATGGTAGTAATGAAAATCCTTTGGTCGTAGGAACCTACACGCTTACAGAAATAAATGTAAGTATAGCCCAAGATCCTAATGAAGATGGTACGGCCTCTACGAATATGGTGGAAGAGCTACCCTGTTTAACGGGTAGTCTTAGTGTTAGGGCAGATGGTACTTGGAACATGACCCTTACAGAAATAAATATTACCACGGTAACGGGTGATTTTTATCCAGTATTTTGTGGGGAATCGCAAGTTTATTCTGGGAATTGGTCGTTCCAAAACAATCAATTAAATCTTAATTCAATTGTTTTCGCATCCTTCAACTATTCCAATGATATTTTGGTAGAAAATATAAACGAAGATTTACCCGGCCTGCGTAACCGCGTATTTGAAAGGCAATAATAGGAGTTAGGTCTCAAGCCTTAAGCGCTTTTCGTTAATAGCGAACACCGCTAACATTCATTTGTAATGTATAAACCGAGCCCATCGCGGTAATGAATAAAATATCTTGATTTTGTCCGCCAAAAGTAACGTTGGCGGTCCAATCCTCATCAATGGGGATATGCTGTAGTTCTTCGCCCTGGGGGTTAAAAACGGTTACACCATCTCCGGTAAGGTAAAGGTTGCCCTGATGATCCAAGGTCATCCCATCCGACCCCATATCTGTAAAAAGCGTTCTATTGCTCAGCGTGCCATCCTCATTAATAATATAGGAATAGGTCTTTTTATCCCCTATATCCGCTATATAGAGTGTTTTCCCGTCCGGTGTGCCAATGATACCATTAGGTTGTACAAAATTTTGTGCGGCTATGGTAATGGATTTAAGATCCGGTGAAATATAGTATACCCGCTTTTCCTTGATTTCTGGGGCGCTACGCTCCCAATAAGGTCTTTGGTAATAGGGGTCCGTAAAATAGATACCACCGTTTATAGCTACCCAAAGATCATTGGGCCCGTTTAGTTTCTGTTCGTCAAAATGGGTTAAAAGGGTATCTACATGACCATCTAAGTCTATTCGCCAGAGTTCGTTTTTTTCATCGGCTGCTGCCAAAATATGACCGCTCTGGTCTATATAGAGTCCATTTGCACGCCCTGCGGGCTCTTTAAACGTCGTAATACCATTGTCAACGGCGTTCCATTTTAATATCTTATTGTTAGGTTGATCGGTAAAATATACATTGCCTTCCTTGTCCGATGCGGGACCTTCCGTAAAGATGAACCTGTCTGAAACTTTCACCAGCGTGGCACCCTCGGCTATTACGCCATTAGATTGTGCGGAACATGCAATGCCGTATAAAAAAAACGGAAGGGCTGCGAATGACCTTAATAATATCTTCATGGAGCTTATATAGATTTCAAATAATTCATATTGTGTTGCATACTTTCTACGGGAGTATTGTGATATTCCTCTTGCTCAATGTAAATATGCGTTGCACCTGATAGCTCTTTATTACTAAGCATTTTTTTTATGTCCAGTGCGCCCTTTCCAAATTCCGTACTTTCTTTTTTGGTCATATCCATATCCTTAAGGTGCCATAACGGAAATCTTCCAGGATATTTTTTGAAGTAGCTAATTGGGTCCATTCCGGCTACGACCACCCATCCCAAATCCAACTCCATATGAACAAGGTCATTTTGGGTATTATCCATTAGAACATCATAGAGCACTTCGCCATTTTCAGACTCAAACTCATATTCGTGATTGTGGTAACCAAACTTCAATCCATTTTTTTTACAGGCTTCCCCTGCTTTATTAAATTGTTCGGCAACCTTTTTGTAGTTATCCACGGTCTGGCCATTGGAGGGCAGGGAAGAACAAATAAGATATTCTTGGCCCGAAGAAACGGCATCTTCCATGGTCTGTTCAAAATTTGCATCTAGATGCACATGGCCACTGGTGAGCTTCATTCCCAAAGCCTTACAGGTTGCCCCCATTTCTGAAGGAGCAAGACCATAGTAGTATCCTTTTTTGGATCCTGCACTTTCTATTTCCTTGAATCCCAACATTGCAATTTCTTCTAAGGTCTTTTTTGGGTCCTTCAGCATATTATCCCTAAAGGAATAAAGCTGAACGCCATAACTTTGTTCTTTGATTGACGCAAAATTAATTTGGGGAAGTAGCAGGGTGGCAGCGCCCAAAATGCCTGTCTTTTTTATAAATGTTCTTCGTGTATTCATGTCAAACTGTTATTTATTTAGGCGGTAACTAACAAAAGCAATCTTTTTAGAGTCTGGAGACCAAGAGGGGACGTTTATGGTACCTTGACCACCAAAAAGATTGGCCAAGACCTTTATTTCACCTGTCTCAAGATTTAGTAGGCGTAATCGTACCTCCTTATTAGGGGGGTGTGATCCAGAAGGTACCTCTGGGTCAAAACTTACAAATACCAAATACTTGCCGTCTGGCGAAGGATGTGGAAACCAATCGTTATAGCTATCCGAGGTAATTTGTTCTTGATTTTGGCCGTTTGCGTCCATACGCCAAACTTGCATGGTTCCGGTTCTTTCGGAATTAAAGTAAATCGTCGTTCCATCCGGACTATAATCCGGCCCGTCATCCAAACCCTTTGCAACGGTAAGCCTAACTTCTTTGCCTCCAATTACAGGAATAACGTAGATATCATAATTGCCGTTACGTTCGGCACAATAGGCCAAAGTAGATCCATCTGCAGACCATCCATGCCAGTAAGACGGTCCTACTGGGGTTATTTTTTTTGGAGTCCCTCCCTCAATAGGTAGGGTATAAATCAATGAGGCGCCCGTTTCGGTTTGGTCACTGATTACGAGCGTGACTCCATCGGGAGAAATGCCATGGTCATTGTTGATTCGTTTTGCGAAACCGGTGGGTATTTGCTTAGGTTTACGATCATTCAAGGGAAATCTATAAAGAAGACCCTCACTGTTATAAATAAGATAATCTCCGCTTGGGTGCCAGTTGGGTGCTTCAATATGCTCATTCTTTTTTAATACTACTTCCCGTTCCAATGTTTGTAGGTCTATTAGTTCCAGGCTACTTTCCAATTTGGTTCCAGTATTTTCATCTTGACCAAAAAGTAGTGTATTTAGAAAAAGAAAAAAAACGAAGTACCATTTTCCTGTTGTAAAAAACTTCATATCCAAGATTATTATTCATTCTAAATGTACAAAACTTGGAATAATGTTTAGTGCTTCCTACACCGTATATGTATTTTTGTTGAAAATTGATTACATGAACAATAGGGCAGCACAGTTACAAGCATTTGATAGGCTATTGACCATCATGGATGAATTACGGGAACAATGTCCGTGGGATAAAAAGCAGACCATGCAGAGCCTCCGTCATTTAACTATTGAGGAAACCTATGAACTTGGTGATGCCATTTTGGACCATGATTTCGATGAAATAAAAATGGAACTGGGCGATGTCTTGCTACACATTGTATTTTATGCCAAAATTGGATCTGAAACGGGGAGTTTTGATATTGCGGATGTTGCCAATGCCATCTGTGATAAACTCGTAAGTAGACATCCACACATTTATGGCGATGTAAAGGTGAGCGATGCGGAGGAGGTAAAACGAAACTGGGAACAGCTAAAATTAAAGGAAGGTAAAAAGAGTGTCTTGGAGGGTGTACCACAAAGTTTACCTGCAATGGTAAAGGCCAATCGTATACAAGATAAAGTAGCTGGGGTCGGTTTTGACTGGGAGCGACCGGAGCAGGTATTTGAAAAGGTGCAGGAAGAATTGGGTGAATTACAGGAAGAAGTGGCAAAAGGGAAGGAGGAAACGATCGAAGCGGAATTTGGGGATGTCTTGTTTTCCATGATCAACTATGCAAGGTTCCTAGGAGTAAATCCAGAAAATGCATTGGAACGCACGAATAAGAAATTTATAAAACGCTTCCAGTTTTTAGAAGCAAAAGCATCAGAATTAAAAAAGACCTTAAATGAGATGAACTTGGAAGAAATGGAGGTGTATTGGAATGAGGCTAAACTAGGAGAGTAATTTTTTTTAAAATTAAGATCAAAGCGCTTCCAAAAGTTTACGTAGTTCGTCCAATTTCATGGGTTTAACCATGTAATCCAAAATTTCGGGGAATGATTTCGCCCGTTCGATGTCTTTTGGGTTTAAGGAGGACGATAACATAATAACGGGTATTTTCTTTTCCAACTTTTTGTGTAAAGGTTGAAAATGCTCTAAAAATTGGAAACCATCCGCAACGGGCATATTCATATCCAAAAAAATGATGTCCGGCAGTAGTGCCAAGGTATTCAGATTGTTCGACAATAACTCAAGAGGTGCCATGGCATCTGGAAAATCGATACTATTATGGATACCAAGCTCCTTAAACTTTCTTTTCATTACATACCTGGAAATGTCATCATCATCAATAATCCAGACACAAAATTCCCTCATCAACTTCTCCAAACTATATTTTATCTATAAAGGTTTTCCCGTTAATAACGTACCAAGGCAGTGCAATAGTGCCTTCCACCAATGCTTATTTGTACTTGGCAAGAAAATTAAAAAGCTGCTTGGGACAAAATAGGGATGAACTGGGTTATGGACATCAAAAAATATGGGATTTAAAAGTACCTTTGCCCAAAATTTAAGCGCGGTTTGTTCCAGAACTACACCAAGGAATTCAAATACAACATTAAACTCTCCGTACCGGTAATTCTAGGTATGTTGGGCCACACGTTTGTACAGCTTGCAGACAATATTATGGTGGGCCAGCTGGGTACCGCAGAATTGGCGGCAGTTTCCTTGGGCAATAGTTTTGTATTCATCGCAATGTCGTTGGGTATTGGTTTTTCTACGGCAATTACCCCATTGGTTGCGGAGGCTGACGGTGCAGGTAATAGGACTGATGCAAAAAGCGCCTTAAAACATGGCCTGGTATTATGTACCGGCTTAGGATTGTTTTTATTCGGCTTAATTCTATTGGCGAAGCCACTCATGCATGTCATGAACCAGCCCACAGAGGTGGTGGCTCTAGCAATGCCTTATTTGGATTTGGTGGCTTTTTCGTTGGTGCCGCTCATTGTTTTCCAGGCCTTCAAGCAGTTTTCAGAGGGCTTATCACAAACCAAATACCCTATGTATGCCACAATTATTGCGAATGTGGTGAATATAATCCTCAATTACCTGCTCATATTCGGCAATTTTGGGTTTCCGCAACTTGGTGTTGTTGGAGCGGCTATCGGCACCTTGGTGTCAAGATTTATGATGGTATTTTATCTCTGGTTTATCCTGAAGAAAAAAGAAAAATTCAAGTTTTATGTAACCGGATTTAATTTTGCCAAAATTGAACAAAAGGTAATGCGTAAGATAGTGGAACTAGGATTTCCCTCTTCCTTACAGATGTTTTTTGAGGTAGCTATTTTCACTTCGGCCGTTTGGCTCAGTGGGGTATTAGGAAAGAATGCCCAAGCTGCCAATCAGATTGCCTTGAATTTAAGCAGTATGACGTTTATGTTTGGTATGGGGCTTGGTGTCGCTGCCATGATACGCGTAGGCAACCAGAAAGGCCTGCGCAATTTCAAGGAATTAAGGCGAATAGCCCAATCCATATTTTTTCTGACCTTGCTGTTAGAGATTCTGTTCGCGGTACTCTTTCTCTTAGGTAGGCACTGGTTTCCAACCTTATACCTTGACGTTAATGATATCGCTAATATTACGGATAATACGGAAGTTTTGGTCATTGCCGCAGAGTTGTTGTTGGTTGCTGCTTTCTTTCAAATATCGGACGGGCTGCAAGTGGTCGTCCTTGGTGCGCTGCGTGGCTTGCAGGATGTAAGGATACCTACGCTTATAACCTTTATAGCCTATTGGCTTATAGGATTTCCCGTCAGTTTTTATCTTTGCCTCTATACAGATTTACAGAGTACAGGAATTTGGATTGGACTGTTGACAGGGCTCACGGCGTCTGCCATTATGTTGTATCTTCGATTTAATTATTTAACTAAAAAATTGATTCTGGGGTAGTAAAAAATACCAATGTACCGCTAGGAATCCTTTTATTAACCGTTTATTTTAAATATGGAATTTCCAAAATTTTTATTGGGTGATAACACAGATTACCCATCGGCAATTTTTGTTGTGCATACAGAATTTCCAAGGTTTATCATTAATCTGGAGAATGATGAGGTGGAGTGGTTGGAGGAATTTTCTAAGGAAGACGAAAAGGAATTGGAAGATGAAGCCGAAAGCCTAATTGAGGCTGCCACCGCATTCTACGACCGCGAGGTGTCTAGATACGAAGAATAAAGCATGCTTCAAGAGCTTTTGCAATTAGATAAGGAAGTTTTTCTCTACCTCAATGGATGGGGTGGTGCGCAGTGGGATTATTTTTTTCAATTCCTCTCCCATAAGTTAAGCGCTGTACCACTTTATCTTTTTTTACTACTAATTTCCTATCAAAAATTTGGCATAAGAAGGATGCTGCTGCTATTGCTATGCGTTGCCTTACTGATAACGGTCACGGATCAATTGGCCAATTTCTTTAAATATGGGGTAGGTAGGTTGAGGCCCTGTCATGATCCCGAAGTTTTGCCTTTCATGCGGTTGGTCAAAAGCTATTGTGGGGGTCAATACGGTTATTTTTCGGCCCACGCCGGTAATGCATTCGCTATTGCAATCTTCTTTGGTGCGGTCTTAAAATCAAGTTTAAAAGGGATAGGGGTTTGCTTAGTGTTTTGGGCGGCCTTGGTGGCATATAGCCGGGTTTATATTGGCGTGCATTTTCCATTGGATATTATCACGGGCACTATTATGGGGTCGCTATTCGGCTGGTTATTTGTAAAGTTATTTATATTTGCACTTCGCAAATTTTCCCTATGATCTCCAATCTAAGGTATTGGTTTTTAATCGTTTTAATCTTCTTGGTATACCTGGCAGGGATGTTCGTAACCCTATTCGAAAATGATTCCGCCCAATTTGCCGTAATGGCGATGCGAATGGTCCAAGAAAATGATTTTTTCAGTCTTTTTAAGGGTCCGGAGGAGTATTTGGACAAACCCCATATGCACTACTGGTTGGCCGCACTATCCTATAAAATTTTTGGGATTCATGATTGGGCCTATCGAATTCCCGGAATCTTATCCACGCTTCTAGCGGCATACAGCTGTTACGGTTTGGGAAATTTATTGTACAACAAGCACGTAGGTAAATTGGCCGCTTTAATTTTTATGACCGCACAGACTATTGTGCTGGGCGCTATCGATGTGCGAACAGATGCCGTATTAACGGGCTTTAGTATATTGGCCATTTGGCAACTTACGAAGTACATTGAAAAGGGAAAGGTTGGAGCAATTGTCATGGGTGCATTTGCTGCGGGGATTGCTTTTTCGACCAAGGGGCAGATTGCATTGTTGGTTATAGGGCTCCCTATTTTGTGTCACCTCGTATACACCAAAAAATGGAATGTGTTTTTAAGTTGGAAAGTGCTTGTGGCCCTCCTTATTTTCGGGCTTACCATAACGCCAATGTTGTATGCCTATTATTTGCAATTTGATTTGCATCCCGAGAAAGTAATTAGGGGTAGGAGTGAGCGCAGCGGTATCTTTTTTATTTTTTGGGAGCAGAGTTTTGAGCGTTTAAGTGGTGAGGGTATCGGTAAAAATAGCTCTGATTTCTTCTTCTTCTTCCATACCTTTCTTTGGGTGTTTTTACCGTGGACAATTTTGGGGATTACCGCATTTTGGTGCCGTGCCAAAAGCTTCGTAAAATCTAAGTTTACCTACAATCCAAAATATGAATTTTTAACGCTTGGCGGAATAAGCTTAATTTTCATCATCATTAGTTTTGCCCAGTTCAAATTGCCACATTATCTAAATATTACAATACCTCTGTTCGCGGTATTAACGGCATCCTACCTTTATGATTTACATCGCTTTGACAAAAAAAGGGCAACCCAACTATTAATGGGCGCACAGTATTTTGTTTTAGGGATAGTTTTCATCGCTTCCGCGTTGATTTGTTTCTATGTATTCAAGTTAAAAAGTGTATTGGCCTACACCGCGCTGCTAGTGGCTGCTGTAATCATAGTATTTTATGCGTTAAAACGTGAGGCCCGGTATGCGCGGCTTATCACCATGGCGGTTTGTGCCTCCTTGTTATTGAATGCGGTGCTCAACCTCCATTTTTATCCCAATTTATTGGAGTACCAAGGAGGTTCAAGTATGGCTAAACAAATTCAAAGTAAACAAATACCGGTAGATAGCATTTATAAGGTTGGGCATGACTATACCTGGGCCTTGGATTTTTATAATCGATACCCTGTTCAGATAACAACGGTCCATAAACTCAAAAATAGAAAAGAGGTCTGGGTATACGTATCCGATGCAGAACTTGAGGCCATGAGAAATGCAGGGTTCGATTGGGACAGTCAAATTTCGGTAAACCAGTTTCGAATAACGAGGCTTCAGGGAAAATTTCTAAATCCCAATACGCGAAAAAAGGTGGTAGGCAACATGCATTTGGTACACATTAAGTAATTTTCTAAAAACAGCTACTTACCTCAAATTGACTTGTGGGGTTTGAAGTTGCAGACCTTTAACAAAACGCATTGAATTCAATTCGCGTCGTTTTGTAAACGTACGCTGTCATTTCGAACGTCAAGCGTAATTTTTTTGAAGTGATACCAGACCCCGGTCAAGGAAACGAACGCTGTTATCAAGAAAAATAAAATACTTACGCCAACGGACACATTTTGGTCCAATCCCAAAAGCGCTGCTCCATAAAAGAAGGTAACCTCCCTACTTCCTATACCGCCTATGGTCAACGGGACTACTGCCACAATGGAGGAAACCAAAAATATAACGAGGTACGCAACCCGGTTCATTTCGATATTCAAGGCTAATAAAATAAACCAAATGCAAATTAATTGCGCCAACTGAACGAAGGCGGAATACACTAGGGATTTCCAAAAAACGGGAATTACATAAGAAAAGAATTGTTGGTTCAAACCCCAATAAACGGCAACGGATAGGGGTATGGCAATTACGAATACCCACCTAATAGTGTGGAGCAGTGCCGTATCCAATAAAAATGCCAAGGCACACGCGTATATAAAAAGTAGTAACAGCCCAGCCAAGCGGTCCAATATCAATACACTAACGATTCTTTTGGTAGGGGCCTCAAAAGTCTTTCGGAGTAGGTACCCCTTATAGGCATCACCGCCTATTCCGCCTGGTAGAAAAAGATTGTAAAACATGCCCAGGGCATAGAGTTTAAGGTTGTTTCTATGGGTAATTGGTATATGAAGGCGATGAAAGTAGAGGTTTAATCTAAAAGCGGCAACAATTTTGGAGAGGATAAAGAAGCCCATGGCAACAAAAAGGTAAAAAGGATTGCTTTTTACCAAAATATCCTTAATCTCCACCACATTTATTTTGGTAAGGATAAAATAGAAGAGTACTGCACTGATGAGTACTTTTAATGTGGTGGTTACTTTTTTACTGATTTTGGCCACCTACGCTTACTTTTTTAATACGGTAGGGTCTTTTCTTTTGCGACTCATAATAGGTACGAATCAAGAGCTCCATTACAATACCGATTGTAAATAATTGAATTCCGGCGAGAATGAACATCATCCCGAACATGAGCAATGGTCTGGTACCTATGTCTTCACCAAAGCCTAATTTAACGACCAGTAGGTAGATGTTTATGAGTACCCCCAATAAAATCAGCAGAAACCCGAATATACCGAAGAGGTGAATGGGCCTCTGGAAATACTTGCGTATAAATAGGAGGAGCATCATATCTGCCACTACCTTGAAAACACGCTCAAGACCGTATTTGGAAACCCCCGCATGACGGGCGTGGTGTTTTACGGGAATTTGCTTTATTTGTCCACCTTCCAGGTGGGCAAGTAAGGTAATAAACCGGTGCATTTCCCCGTACAGATTTAAGTCCTTGGCAATATCACGCGTAAAGACTTTCAATGCACATCCATTATCCTTAATGTCCAACTTGGTAACACGCCTTACCAAAAAATTAGCGATTTTAGAAGGTATTTTTTTTACAAGGGAATCTTTCCTTTTTTGCCGTATACCTGTAACCACGTCATATTCGCCATTAACCGCATAGGTGAGCATATTTGGAATGTCTGATGGGTCGTTTTGCAAATCCCCGTCCATGGTAATAATAAATTCCCCTTCCGCATAATCCAGACCGGCTGCCAAGGCCAAACTTTGCCCATAATTCTTTTTTAACTCTATTAGATGTACCTTTTCATCCTTAAGGCCTTTCACTATTTTTTTGGTTGCATCGGTAGAGAAATCATCAATGTAAATGATTTGATAGGTATAGCCTTCCAAACTTTCGTGAATCTTTTGCGTTAAAAGTGGCACATTTTCTTCTTCGTTGTATAAAGGCACAACAACGGAAAGGAGGGAAGTGGTCACGGGCTTCATGAAGTAGTTTTTCGAATAGCGACAAAGTTATGTTTTTTATCCCGAAGAATTGGTTAACCGTTAGCTAATGGTTAAAACGGCCCTAGGGCTGCCTGAATCGCTGCAACAATTTCTCTGCGATAGAAAAGGGAGAGGCATTTCCCTTAATCACTTCCTCCTTTAAGGCCGGCAGCAATTCCTTTGTTCTTGGATTTCGAAAGAAATCCGAAACTATTTCCTGCTCGAGATATTGTAAGAGCCAATGCTCATTTTGCGATTGTCTTTTACTCGTAAAGTAGCCCGATTTTTTCATGGTTTCGCAATACCCGGAAATTAGTTCCCAAATACGGTCTAGGTTTTTGTTCTCTAGGGCAGAACAGGTCAATACTTTGGGAATCCATCCATTGTCCTTGGGTGGAAATAAATGTAATGCCTGTTTAAATTCGCTTTGTGCCAGTTTCGCTTTTTCGATATTGGCACCGTCGGCCTTATTGATGACGATTGCATCAGCCATTTCTATGATGCCGCGTTTTATCCCTTGTAATTCATCACCGGCACCGGCTAGTTTTAAGAGCAAAAAGAAATCGACCATATTATGCACTGCCGTTTCGCTTTGGCCAACGCCTATGGTCTCTATGAGGATAAGGTCATACCCCGCTGCTTCTAGAATACTTATAGTTTCACGTGTTTTACGCGTTACGCCACCAAGAGAACTTCCAGCGGGGGATGGTCTAATGTAGGCATTGGGATCCTTTACCAATTCCTGCATACGGGTCTTGTCCCCAAGGATGCTTCCTTTGGTCTTACTGCTTGAGGGATCTATGGTCAACACAGCTACTTTTTTCCCCTGCGCTGTCAAAAGTTTACCAAAATGCTCTATAAACGTGCTTTTTCCTACACCCGGCACACCTGTTATTCCAATTCGTATGGTGTCCGTTTTTTTCTTTAAACAATGCTCGATAATCACATTGGCTTTTTCTCGTTCTTCTGGGCGTGTACTTTCAATAAGGGTAATGGCCCTGCTCACAATGGCCATATTGTTTGCATAAATGCCAGCGACAATATCATTTACGGTAAGCTGGGATAATTGCATTGGACTATTTTTTTTGCTATTCTTTTTTACTTTACAGGATGAACGGGATTTCCAAAACATAATAAGGTCTAATGAGCCCCTAATGGCCTATAGGAATCTTGACCTTAGCGGTATCCCATGCCAAACTTAAGTATTCTTGGGTATACTGCCCTTGGGCCTCCTTCTCAAAATTAATGGAAAAATCTTCTACGGGCTCTTGTAATTTACGAACCGGAACTTCTACGGTCACTACATCATGATCGGCCTCGCGTGTGGTTTGGTTACCGTTAACCCTAGTAACGCCCCAAGTGGGAATTTTGGTATTAAAAATAACCTTCCAACTATCCTTGTTGGGTATCGTCCATAGCGAGTACGTTCCTGCGGGTAAGGTTTTATCGATTATTTTTATACGTTTGCTGGTTGAGAAGGTCGTAGGTTCATTGGCACCCGTGCGCCATACTTGTCCGTAGGGCACCAAATCCCCAAAAATGACCCTGCCCTTTTTTGATGGACTGGAATAATCAACTTCCAATCTACTTTCACCCAATAGTACTGAAATCGATTTCAAGGGACTAAATTTCTTGGTTTCTTGATGAATATAAGGGATGACTACAAAATAGATTAGGCCCGCGAGGATAAGGACAGTAACCACGATTCTTTTTAACCATTTCATAGTAGTAAAGGTTCTCTTATAGCGGATGAATTAAGAATTGGTATCAAATTTAAAGATAGAAATGTTATTATAAATTTCCCCAGGCCTTAGGATACTATTTGGAAAATCTGGTTGATTGGGCGCATCTGGGTAATTTTGATTCTCGAAGCAAATACCGGGAAAATCGGGTGGTGTGTAGATGACAACGGCAGGCTGGTTCGAGTACACTTTCATGGAAATGCCGGAGGTGCTGGAACGTAGTTCACCAACCTTTTCACTTCCCAAATCCTTTACAAAAACGGTATTTAAACGTTGCACTCCAATTTTACGTGCCAAGAGGAAATCAAATTGCGACTTTCTAACGGGAACGATATCGCCGGTGGGCAGTAATTTTTCATCTAGTTCAAGCAAATAGGGACAATTGAGCTGTAATTCATAGTTGTCGATATAGGGGTCGGTATCCAATTTAAAATAGGCATGATTGGTAAGGTTTACAACTGTGCTGCGATCTGTAACGGCTTCGTAGATTATCTGTAAAGCATTGCCCATAAGTTTATAGGTAACGTTGACCGTTAAATTTCCGGGATACCCTTCTTCTAGATGTCTGCTTTTATAGGACAGCTTTATGTGAGGGTCCTCAGCGGTATTCACCTCTTCTATGGTCCAATACTTTTGGTGAAAACCTTCTTTTCCACCATGCAGGTGAACCCCATCTTCCTGATATAAAAAGAATTTTTCGCGATCTAGCTCAAAACCACCCTTTGCAATACGGCCCGCATACCGCCCCACACTGGCACCAAGTACGTTCTCATCGAGTCGATAGCGGCTTGGGTGGTTAAAACCTACGATAACATTGGTAAAGGTTTTATGCTCTGCTTTAATAATTAATTTCTGAATTGTGGCGCCATAATCTAGCACCATGAGTGTCATAAAATCATTGGATAACGTAACTTGTTTCAAATGGATAGCTTAAAAGTAGGTGTAAAAATAAAGATTTTTGCAACATCCTTTTTTTTCTACCGTCCTTTATATAACAAGGACCTAAAACCAATGACAATCCACCGATGTTCAAGACCGATGTCGTAGAAAAATGCATGGCTAATGACCGTGCTGCACAGTTGAAACTGTACAGAAAGTACTGTGATGGTATGTATACCGTAGCCATGCGTTTTGTAAAAAATGCGGATGATGCGGAGGATGTTTTACAGGAGTCCTTTATTAAGGCATTTCAAAAATTGCATCAGTTTGAGGGAGAGGTAACTTTTGGGGCTTGGTTAAAGCGTATCGTAATTAATAAGAGCATCGACTTTTTAAAGTCCAAAAAGGAAAAACTAGTGCCGTTAGACGAAAGCTATATGCACGTTGTAGAAGATGATGATTGGAACGTGCCGTCAACGGTATGCGTAGAAGAAGTAAGGGATGCGATAGATCAACTGAAGGCCAACTATAAATATGTGGTAATGATGTTTCTAATGGAAGGTTTTGATCATCAAGAGATAGCGCAGGTATTGAATATTTCAGAATCTGCATGCAGGACACGGCTATTGCGGGGCAAAGGACAGTTAAAGGAAGTATTAAAGAAAAATAGATATGGAACAGGATCTTAGGGAACTATTCAAGAATCAAAGAGGAAAAGAGCAGTTTAGCTTGAAAGACGGCCATGAAAAACGATTTTTGAAATCCTTGGAAGCCGCTTTGCCACGGGAAAAGAAGAAGAATAGGAATTGGTTAAAAATAGCCGCTACGGTACTTATTGTACTCAGTTTAGGTTTAGGATACCAGTATTTCACGATAGAAGAGGGTACCAACCCAACTATAGTTTTTCAAGAAAATTCGGATGCTAACGATACCGAATTTTCCTTTGGCGATTTGTCTCCAGAACTAAAAAATATAGAGGAGTATTACGTGGCCAACATTAATATGGAGCTGGCAAAATTGGAAGTAGCTCCGGATACCAAAGATTTGGTGGACAGCTTTATGGAGCAACTTTCGAGTTTAAATGCAGAATATACAAACTTGAATACCGAGTTGAAGGAATTGGGCCCAAATGATCAAACCATAGCGGCACTAATAGAAAATTTACAATTGCGATTACAATTATTACAGAAGTTAAAAAAGAAGTTGAACGAATTAAAATTATCAAAAAATGAACAGATCAAGAAAAACAGTATCTAAGCAACTCATCATTGCCTTAGGTCTATTTGCTGCTACAACAGTATTTGCCCAAAAGGAAAGCAGGACTTTTGAAGAGCGATTTAATGTCAAGGAAGATGCCGTGTTGGAAATTAATACCAGTTACGCGGATATTGAATTTGAAACATGGGAAAAGGATGAGGTTGCGATTACCGCCACCATAACTTTAGATGGTGCGACTAAGGAAGAGGTGGATACCTATTTTAAAAATACCCCCATTGAGATTTTGGGAAATAGTACAAAAGTGACCGTATCCTCCAAATCACGAAACAATAACCTGTTTATGTACCGTGGTGATTCAGATATGGAATTTGATTTTGACAATTTGCATATCGATATTCCAGAGATAGCCCCTTTCGTAGTAAATGTACCTCAAATAGCACCTTTTCCAGAAATGCCTCCGCTTCCTCCAATGCCTCCCTTACCCACGACTAAGGCATTTAAATTTGACTATGAGGCCTATGAGAAAGATGGGGAAAAGTATATGAAAAAATGGCAAAAGAATTTTGAAAAAAGTTTTGACAAGGAGCATCAGAAAAAGTTGGAAGCGTGGGGAGAACGTGTGGAGGAACAGGCAAAGAAAATGGAAGAACGTATGCACGAACAGCAAGAAAGACGTGCGGAACAATTAGATAAGCGTGCCCTGGAGATGGATCGCCGTATAGAGGCGCGGGAAGAAAAACGGGCACAAATACTATCCGAAAGGGAAAAGGAACGTGATTTATTTTTTGTTCGTCGCGATTCATTGCGCGGCAACGATTCAAACATATTTTACTTTAACACTGATGGTGCCCAACGCAACTATAAAATTAAAAAGACGATTAAAATAAAACTTCCAAAATCTACCCGTATTAAAATGGATGTCCGCCATGGAGAGGTGAAACTGGCAGAGAATACCAAAAACTTGAATGCGAACCTTTCGCATTCAAGCCTTTGGGCGGTAACCATAGAGGGCTCGGAGACCAATGTGTCCGCAGCCTATACTCCGGTAAATGTGCGAAAATGGAATTACGGGCAATTAAACACCAAATATTCCGAAGCAGTATCCTTAGCGGAAGTGGTGGAATTGCAACTGCAGGCTACCTCCTCCCATGTAACCATAGATAAGATCTTAGAACGTGCATTCATTAAAAACAGTTTTGGCCCCTTGCATATTAGTGAACTAGGGGCCAATTTCAAGGAACTTGACCTTAGCCTTAAAAACGGGGAACTAAAGCTGCATTTGCCTAAAGTTGCCACCAACATTTATATTAAGGAAAACGCCTCTTCCTTGAAAATACCATCTACCATGAAATTGTCAAAAACACAAAATGGTTCCACGACCGTTAACAAAGGATTTCATTTAAAGAACGATAGTGACCGATCAATCCTTATTACTGCCGATTATAGCGAGGTAGTCATACAATAATGAGATATTTTAAATGAACATTATCTTCAAGTAGCACCCCGGTTTCAGTTAACTAGTAGTCCATGCGACTACCATTCCATTCCTTAAAACACCAATCCTAATAAATTACCAAGGTTGCTGGTCGATTTATCAGTAGGATTGCTTCAACTTTTTTCCTTAAAAATCTATCATTATCCAACTTTTGAATAATGTACGACGTAGCCGATAGTTATATGGAAGGTTCCCACCCAGCAGCATAAGTACGTTTCCAAGCATTCATGGCTTTGTCATTATTCAGGACCTTCCCCGTAGTCGTATCTACCTTTAAAGTCTCACCGGCATCTTGGGCCATATTGCCCAAATGACATAACATGGTTGAGATACTGGCGTCCTTGATATCGGAATTCAAACTTTTATCGACCCGTATGCCAGCAAAGAAATTCTGGATGTGGTTTACATCGAGCTGTCCTTCGCCACGGGTGTCCGTTGTTTTACTGGCACCACCTTCAAGTTCCTCCTTGATTAGGTTACCTTGCAAATCAAAAAGTCGGTAGAAATTACGGTCCAGCATAATACTTCCCTTACTGCCGTAGATGGTACTTCCGCGGCCAGGTCTTTCGGGCTTCATCATTCCTCGGCTATGGCCGTTCCAGGTCAAAAATTTATCATCGGCAAAAGTATAGGTAACCTGTTGGTTGTCTACAAATTCCCAGTCATCGTCATAGGTATATTTACCACCAAAGGAGGTGACGGTGTCCGGTAAGTCCACCCCTAAGGCCCAGCGACAAATATCTATTTCGTGCGTACCGTTATTGTGAATTTCCCCGGTTCCCCAATTGCGGAACCAATGCCAATTATACGGATGCACATTGTCCTTATATTCCTCCCGTACCGCAGGGCCTTGCCATAATTCCCAATCCAAGGTGTTGGGAACTTCAATGACCTTGCCGGTGCCTATGGAGCCCCTATTGTTGGAATAGTAGGCCTCCCCTTTATAAACATCACCGATAATACCTTCGCGAATATCCTTAATGGCCAATATTGAGGTATTCGCAGAGCGCTGCTGGTTACCCATCTGCACTTTTTTTCCATACTTTTCTTGTGCTGCCACGAGTAGCTCATTTTCATGGGGGTTATGACTACAGGGTTTCTCCACATAAACATGTTTCCCGGCCTGGAGTGCCAAGATGGCCATGGGGGCGTGCCAGTGCTCTGGTGTGGCAATGAAAACAGCATCAACATCCTTATCCTCCAAAACTTTCCTAAAATCCTTTTCTACTTTTGGTACATAGCCTATGTGCTCTTGACACCATTCATTATGCTCCTTTAGTATCGTATCATCTACATCACAGGAATAAATGATTTTGGCATTTTTATCTTGATGGATGGCATTAACATGTGCCTTGGCCCTACTACGCACCCCTATGACCGCGCAATTAATATGGTCGTTTGCTCCCATAAGGGCGTAGGAACTGGATGGGAACACCAAACCGCCCACCGTTACCGCAGCTGTTCCTGCAGCTGTTTTCTTAATGAAATTTCTTCTAGTGGTCATAGCTTATTCGTTTACGATTGGTTTAATTTTAATGTTCTTGAAAGATACGAGGTCCCCATGGTCCTGTAGGAGAATATGGCCCTTATCGGACTCCCCAAAATTGGGCCATTTTTCATACTTGCTTTCGGATACCAGCTTACGGAAATCATCGCTCTTGCGCTCATATTCCAATACCTTCATCCCGTTCAGCCAATGTTCTACATGGTTATCCTTTGGATATGATATGTGCGGTATTCCATTCCCCGGGCGGATTCATGGGTTTATTGGGGTCTGCCTGTATAAGATCATATAGCGATGCAACGGTACGGCTCCCCTCATGATTTCCCAATTTCGCATCTGGATGTCGTTGATCGTCCAAAATTTGATACTCCAGGCCAATAGATGACCCGGGCCCTTTATTTAAATCGGTGTCAACATAATACTTTATTCCGCTGTTGGCTCCTTCTGTAATCATGAAGTCCAACAGGAGTTCAAAATCGCCATATAGTGCTTTGGTTACAATATCCCCCCCTGCGGCCGATTCTTCACCACCCGATGAAAGTACCGTCAAGATGCCATTCTCAATTTCCCAGCCTTTTTCCGGAAATTCATCCAATCTGGCACCACGCCACCCTTCGGTAGTTTCGCCATCCCATAATAGTTCCCATCCATTCTTTTGTTCATCCACTCCTAGGGCGTTTTTGGTATTTATAGGTTGTAACGGACTCTTTCTCGTATACTTGGAAACACTGTCGGTTATAACTTTAACGTCCTTCCAAATAATCTCGGTGCCTGCCTTTTGCTCCTCAGCAATACTATGTACCTGTAAGGCAATAAAACCTTTGTCCGTTTTATCATCGATCAGATAGGCTGCGGGTACCTCATTGATCCATGTTTTTAAAGTGTCTCCAATAGCCTCTACCCGGTAGTGGTTCCATTCGTTTTGCTTAAAGGCTTTTTGCGCCTCTGGGTTATTGGTCAAGGGATGTAACCAACCGCGTCTTGCCTCATCATAAATACCGGCGCTCCAAGCACGGTCAGAAGGGTCTATTTCTATTTGATATCCGTGTACCCTGCCATCTCTATAATGTGGATGGCTGTTGCTCCGTATCTGTATACCCGAATTCATGCTTGGATCCACTTTATAATCCAGCTCCAAAATAAAATCGCTGTATAGCTTTTCCGTTGTCAAAAACGAGTTGGGCGTATCGTGTACCGTTTTCCCCACAATGGCATTGTCCCTTACGCTATAATTGGCAGTGCCGCCTAGTTGGGTCCAACCTTCCAAGGTCTCGCCATCAAATAGCGGAATCCAAGGAGTGTCGTCTTTGGATTCGGTCTGGCAACTGGTTAATACAAATGCAAGGACAAGGGAAAAAGCAAAAAAGTTGAGTTTTTGTTTCATTGATTATTAGAAATTTATGATCATAAAAAAAGCGTCCCCTTTGGGACGCTTGAATATAATAAATTTTTGGGAGATCTTTAATGGGCACCTTCCTTCAGATAATCTCCAAAGTTTTCTTTAAATCGATTTAAGCGGGGTATGGATACATTGCGGATATAGGAGTTGTTCGGATTTTTTCGTTCATAATCCTGGTGGTATTCCTCGGCTTTGTAAAAAGTGGTGTATGGTGCTACTTCTGTAGTGATAGGGTCACCATCATACACGTTGTTATCCTGTAGGGCCTGCATATAACCTTCAATAATTTTCTTTTGCTCATCAGTTTTGTAAAAAGCCATCGAGCGGTACTGTGTTCCGCGATCTGGCCCTTGTCTATTAAGTTGCGTAGGGTCATGTGAACCAAAGAACACTTGCACCAATTGTGTGAAGGAGATTTCCTTTGGATCGTAATATACCTGTACAGCTTCCGCATGGTCTGTTTTACCATAACTTACTTCTTCATAGGTGGGATTCTCCAGTGTTCCCCCTGCGTAACCGGAGACAGCTTCCTTTACACCCTTTACGCTTTCAAAAATGGCTTCAACGCACCAAAAACAACCACTCGCAAAATAGGCTGTTTCGTATTTGCTGAGGTCTTGGGCGCTTAATTTTTCAATTTCCTGAGGTTTTTCCTGCTCAACGGCGGTATTTTCCGAAAGCGTATCTTTTTTGGTCTTTGATTGGCAGCTCGTGGCCAGTAATGTTGCAAACACCAAAAATGTCATTTGTATTATTTTCATGGCAATTTTTTTATCATTAGTAGGTAATTTACGATTACATTACGAGCAAAAGGGTTAAAAAGTGTTAAGAGCTTTTTATGATGTCTTATTTTTGTCCCATGGATGCACTAGAGACCGCAATTTTTAATTTTTCAAGCGATTCCATCGCCATTTTGGACCGTACTATTCCGCTCAGTGCATATATGCCTCTCGATTTGTCCAAGCAGAATAACCAGTTAAAGGCCTATGATATTACAGATTATCGAAGCTGCCAATCCTATATCGACCTGATGTTGGAACGGGAAGGAGCCCAAATAGCCTACGGTGGTTATTTGGAATGCCGCAACCTATACAGCAACCATAAAAACTTTACACATCTGGGCGTCCCCATTCGTGATATTCATTTGGGTATCGATTATTGGGCTGGTGCGGGCACTGCGGTACATGCACCACTAAAGGGCTCGGTACATAGTTTTAAGAATAATACTATTTTAGGGGATTATGGTCCAACTATCATTTTAGAACATGTTTTGACAGGTTTTACATTTTATAGTCTCTACGGACATCTATCCTTGGAGAGTTTGAAGGGTCTTTTTGTGGGGAAGGTATTTGAGAAAAATCAGGTACTAGGGTTTTTGGGTACTCCGGATGTGAACGTGAACTATGCACCACATCTTCATTTTCAACTTATTAGGGATTTAGAGGGCAACTATGGGGACTATCCCGGGGTCTGTGCGCAAGAGCGACTTGCTTTTTATCAGGAAAACTGCCCTGACCCCAATCTTTTACTAAAAATAAGGGAGTCCTAAATCGATAAACGACCTTTTTTACCGCTATGCGGAATTTGGAGGGTATACCGTTCACCGACCGAATTTTGCACTTCATCGCACGGTGTGCATCGTAACGAGTAAACGGTGTTCTTTGGCGAATCATGACCCGTAAAAACAGGGCCTGCGGCGTTATACTAGTGTAACAAACGCAAGTCATGAAAACAATAGCAACCATCATCTTCATCATCTTCCTAGGATTCACCGCACAGGCTCAGGATACCGTTAAGGAGACCAAGGTTGCAACGATCGAGACTAGCATCGTTACCGAGACCGCTTACAAGCTTAGCATCGAAAAGACTACGGAGGTAGCCCGTCTTTACAAGTTCAAGAATTCCTTGATCAAAAAGGAGTTGAACTTCATCACTAAGGCGAACAGTCCTAAAATGGCTTAATCGGATAAAAAGTACGCTTCAAATACCCTACACGTATTAGTTCCTTTCCCCAAAACCTTCTACAGTGCCCTTGATAATCGGCATAATTGCTAGGGGTGTTGTCGATGAACGACCACTTTCACCGCTATTCGGAATTTGGGGGGTGTGCGGTTCACCGAGCGAATTTTGCACTTCGTCGCACGGTGTGCATCGTAACGAGTAAACGGTGTTCTTTGGCGAATCATGACCCGTAAAAACGGGGCCTGCGGAGTTATAATAGTGTAACAAACGCAAGTCATGAAAACAATAGCAACCATCATCTTCATCATCTTCCTAGGATTCACCGCACAGGCTCAGGATACCAATAAGGAGACCAAGGTTGCAACTATCGAGACTAGCATCGTTACCGAGACCGCTTACGAGCTTAGCATCGAAAAGACTACGGAGGTTGCCCGTCTTTATAAGTTCAAGAATGCCTTGATCAAAAAGGAGTTGAACTTCATCACCAAGGCGAACAGTCCTAAAATGGCTTAATTCAATTGAGGTATTTGTGTAAATAGGAACCTTCAGAAAGGTATATGGGTTAATTAGTATCGTTCCAAGATTTTAACAAATCAACTTATCGAAAAATATTTGTAGGAAAAAAGCCATAAAATCGATGAAACGTAAGTTTATATCGATAATCGGATTAAATTTTTGTAGGAATCTGGACTACAAAAAACCGTAATACATCGAAAATACTTCGGTTCATCGTAAAAATCGTGCATTTTATCGAATGGAAAATACGGAGATACCTACAATAGGGGTTATCTACAAACCAAATTACCTACACCTATGCGTACCCTTATTCTTTTCGTTTTTATTGTTTTTTTGGGCGTTACGTCCCAAGCCCAGGAACGGGCGACCGAATCCAAAATAAATACAAGTACCTTACCTATTGCCAATACTGTACATCAACCTGCGAAAAGAATCCAAGAGTCGGCAACGGCTGCAGTTTTTTTCAAGGTTAAATACGGCAGGGTAAAAAGAGCATTACTGTTCAAGTCAAAATCAAAAAAAACGGTAATGGTTTAATTGGCCTCCGATAGTACTGCTTCGTCGGTATCTTCTGGTTCCGTGGGCGGTAAAACAAGAGGCTTTAAAATTTCCCAAACATTCTCGGTCACTATCTTTTGGCCCTCGGCAGTAGGGTGAATACCATCCTCCAAATTCAATTCTGGATTGCCGGCAACACCTTCCAATAGAAATGGAATCAAACGAACATCATTGCGTTCTGCCAGGGCAGGATACATCTGCTTGAACTGAGCCGTATAATCGGCACCCATATTGGGGGGGATTTGCATTCCGGCAAGGATTATAGCGGTATCCGGATTCTTTTCCTTGACCATCGCTATCATTTTCTGTAGGTTCTTTTTGCTTTCGGATAAGGGGATGCCCCGTAGACCATCGTTGGCACCCAATTCCAACACAAAAATATCCACGGGTTGGTTCAATACCCAATCCAGCCGGTTTAATCCACCCGAAGTCGTTTCACCACTAAGTCCGGAATTAATGACCTTATAGTCTAGCCCCAGGGAGTCTAAGCGTTGCTGTATTCTATTGGGAAATCCTTCCTTGGGATCTAGCCCATAGGCCGCCGTAAGGCTATTGCCATAAAAAAGGATTACTTTTTCTTCCGTGGTAGCAACCTCATTTGCAATTTCGGTAGTATCATCCTTAGTGGTTTCCACCTGCTTTTTATCCGTGCTTTCTCCGCAGCCGACCACCAGTAAAAACAATAAAAAATAACGAAACTTTAATACTTTCAACATAGCCTTATCTTATTAGAATCCAAATCATTTCCTTATTTTGCCAGCTTTGAGAAAAATGATTTATGGCAAAGATATTAAACGTACGCAACCTAAGGAAGACGTACACGAGCGGATCAAAAAATTTGACGGTTTTAGATGAGATTTCTTTCGATATTGAGGAGGGTGCAACTTTTGCAATTGTTGGTCCCTCGGGTAGTGGTAAAACAACGTTGTTGGGCTTGTGTGCCGGGCTGGACCAAATCGATGAAGGTACTATTGTACTATGTGGGGAGGATTTGAGCGATTTGAACGAAGATCAACGGGCACTTTTAAGAAATGAAAAGGTAGGTTTTATTTTTCAGGACTTTCAGCTGTTACCAACGCTAACGGCGTTGGAGAATGTAAGTGTTCCTTTAGAGTTACAGGGAGCGCCCAATGCTACTGTAACCGCAATGGAACTTTTAGAAAAAGTAGGGCTTGGCGATCGTTATGACCATTATCCGTCCCAACTCTCTGGAGGGGAACAACAGCGCGTTGCCTTGGCACGGGCTTTTTCAAATAAGCCGGCGATTCTATTTGCGGATGAACCGACTGGAAATTTGGATGAGGAAACCGGGGAAAAAGTAATCAAATTATTGTTCGATCTAAATACCGAGATGGGTACCACCTTGGTCATCGTTACCCATGACCTTGAATTGGCCAACCTAAACCAACATGTATTGCGACTAAAAGGCGGTAAAATAGTAATCAACGAAACCGCCGTACTATCTTGAAGCATACAAATAGAGAATCTAAAGCCGGAGTCAACTGGTTGGTAAAAATGGCATGGCGCGATGGTAAGGCTAGTGGAAAACGCCTGCTCTTGTTCATGGCCTCCATAATTTTGGGGATTGCGGCCGTAGTCTCCATTCAATCGTTCAGCCAAAACCTAAAAGAAAACATAGGATTACAATCCAAGGCCCTAATGGGTGCGGATTTCCTTATAGACAGTAACCAACCTGCCAATGCGCGGGTGCTGCAATTGATCGATTCCTTGGGGGGTGCGGATGCACGAGAGGTCAATTTTGCTTCAATGGCCGCCTTTACCAGAAATGGGGCCACTAAGCTGGTACAAGTGCGCGGTATAGAAGGAGGATTTCCTTTTTATGGGGAACTGGAGACGGAGCCGGTAGACGCCGCCAGAACCTACCAGAACAAAGGAGGGGCCTTGGTCGATGCTACTGCCATGTTACAATTTAATCTAAAACCCGGCGATAGTGTAAAATTGGGTACGACTACCTTTGAAATTATTGGGTCCTTGATTACCGCCCCCGGAAGCACCGGGATTGGGGCAACCGCTGCACCGCCGATCATTGTGCCCTTTCGGTACATGGAGGAAAGTGGCCTGTTGCAAAAGGGAAGCCGGTTAGAGTACAACTATTATTTCAAAAATACGGATGCAGATCTACAGGAACTCAATAAGCAGGTAGATCCCCTACTGGATGCCGAAAATGCAGACATGGATACCCATATCGATACCAGCCAGCGTTTGGGAAGACGCTACGAAAATGTAGGACGCTTTTTAAATTTGGTCGCTTTTATTGCGCTGCTGTTGGGCTGCGTTGGTATTGCCAGTTCGGTACATATTTACATCAAGGAAAAACTGAAGGCCGTAGCCGTACTTAAATGCTTGGGAGCCACGCGCAAGCAGACCTTTTTAATCTATCTTCTGCAAATTGCCGGTATGGGCTTGTTGGGCGGGCTTCATCGGAACGATTATCGGTTTGGTGCTGCAACAATCCTTTCCGCTCATCCTACAGGAATTCTTACCGTTTCAGGTTGAGATTTCAACCTCCTACCAAGCCATTCTGGTAGGTTTGTTACTGGGGCTTTGCATGTCCGTGCTGTTCGCATTATCCCCGTTGATCAATACCTGGTTTGTATCACCTTTACAGGTGCTGCGTGTACAGGAGGATACGGGCAAGAAATCACGGCCCTATCAATTGTGGGTGATTTTGGGTATTGTAGTATTTGTATTTCTTTTCGCCTATTGGCTTTTGGGCAGGTGGGGATATGCCGCCAGTTTTGTTGCGGGCATATTAGTCACCTTTTCCATATTGGCTGGTATTTCCATTGGGTTTATGCGACTGATCAAACGGTATTTCCCGGCATCATGGAGCTTTGCCGCTAGACAGAGTTTATTGAATTTGTACCGCCCAAATAACCAGACGGTGGTGCTTATCTTGGCTATTGGTATTGGAGCTTTCTTCATCAGTACCTTATACTTTACAAAAGATTTTTTATTGGCCAAAGCTTCCTTTGAGTCGAGTGCGGAAAGCCCTAATTTAATTTTGTTCGATGTGCAGTCTGAACAGCGCCAAGAAGTGGCCGAAACGATAACCCCAAAAGGATTGCCGTAATCGATAATATCCCTATCGTTACCATGCGTTTGGAGCGCATTAAAAATAGATCCGTCAACGATATTCGTTTAGATACCACCACGCGAATCAACAAATGGATATTAAGCCATGAGTTTCGTACTACCTATAGGGATTCGATGATTGCTTCTGAAAAATTGATTGAAGGCACCTGGGACGGAAAAGTAAACCCGAGCAACGGACCAATTCCTATTTCCTTGTCCGATAATGTGGCCAATGATGCCTTGGTAACGATAGGGGATACCTTATTGTTCAACGTGCAAGGGAAATTGATGGAAACGGTGGTGGGGAATATCCGCCAAGTGGATTGGGCGCGGATGCAGCTTAATTTCTCCATCGTTTTCCCGACCGGAGTTTTGGAAAATGCACCACAGTTTCATGTATTGACGACCAATGCACCCAGCAAAAAAGCCTCCGCTAACCTACAACGCGAGCTGGTAAAAAAGTTTCCTAATGTTTCCATTATCGATTTGCGCCAAGTGGTAACGCTCATTGAAGGTATTTTGGATAAAATATCCTGGGTCATCACCTTTATGGCCTTTTTCAGCATCCTTACCGGTATTATTGTCTTGATCGGCTCGGTGCGGAACAGTAAGTACCAGCGTATTCGCGAAAGTGTGCTCCTACGCACCTTAGGGGCACAGAGCAAACAAATTTTAAAGATCAATGCGCTGGAGTACCTCTTTTTAGGTGTACTTGGCAGTGGGGTAGGGGTCGTGCTTTCCTTGGTCAGTAGTTTTATGCTGGCCTACTTTATTTTTGACACCCCGTTTATACCCTCATGGGTACCCTTTGTCATCGTCCTTCCCGGTATTGCTTTGTTGGTTCTGGGTATAGGCTTATTTAATAGCAAGGGCGTCTTGAATAGTCCGCCCTTACAGGTGTTGCGTAAGGAAGGGAACTAGGGTAGCTGTAATTTTTTTTGATGGTTTATTTGTGCTTCGATTACTTTGTAATCCTAGCCTAGATAAGTGGATTATCCACAATGATACGATCCATTGTTGGCAACCATTTTAGTTCGGTATAAGTTTTATGAGCTAAATTGAATATCAAATCCTAAAAATCGGAAAATGAAATGAACGGATTTAAAAATATGATTGCTCTAGTCGTTTTGGTATTTCTGATTCCAATAGTAAATTCTTGCGGCCCATCGAACAACAAAACATTAAAGGTTCTGCTTATAGGTAATAGCAGTATCTATTTTAACAATATGCCAAAAATGATTGAGCATATCGCCCGTGAAAACGGACAGGACATAAAAACGGAAATGATTGCATTTGGCGGCTACACCCTAAAAGACCACATAATAGATGGAATTGTTAATAAGGTGCTTAATTCAGCGCATTGGGATTATGTAATTCTCAACGAGCAAAGTACCTTGGGAGAAAATTACGTGGTAGAAGGCGTCCAAAGAGTGAAGGAGAGCGAAGCATTTTATAACTCCGTTCGCAAATTTGATTCAATTATTAGTGAACGTGGTGCCAAGACCATACTAATTTCATTGTACGCACGAAAAAACGCACCAAAAGTAGATGGAGAATTATTGGACTATTCTTACATGAAAATTGCGAAAGAATTGGGAATCAAAATTTCACCTGTAAGCCAAACTTGGCGTGATCTATCAAAGTTAAGGAGTAGGTGGCAACTTTATCGGGAAGACAATTTACATCCTACGGCGCTGGGATCCTTTATTACCGCAAATGTCCTTTATTCGACATTAACTGATGATAAAAGCAAACCATTTAGTGGGGAAATTACAGCGCCATTCAGAGAGGAATTTGACGGAACTGTACATAAGGATTCTATGGTTAGCTTACTAAGAATAGACAGGTCAACATCAGAACTGATTAGTGAAACGGCTTACAAAAATGTGAAACGACTCAAAGAATCTGGAGGCTATTTTAAGTTGGTCAAACCTAATTGACAGAATAACAACGATTCAATCCTATTGATTCTGAGAGTACCAGATTGAGAAAAACACAGTTGCCAATAGTTACAATAGCAAATAGGGCGGAAAATACTCTTATTTATAGTAATTGAAGTCTTTGGCAAGACAACCACATCGTTTGGGTTTTTAAGTAAAAAAAATAATTGCAAAACAATAAGTGCTAGCCCAGAGTGCCGACAAAAACAAAGGGTTTCCTTTTATCTCATATGCATACCTCACCGCACGGGTTTATAAACAACCAGCCCATACAGATGTTGTGTTAGGAAGGGAGCAGGGGTAGCTGTTATTTTTTTGATGCCTTATTTGTTCGTCGATTACTTTAGTATCTTAGTTCCGCATATAATAGATATATAAATCATATGATCTATATCCTTACGTTGGCGGTAATATAGAAACAGATGAACGAACAAGAACTATCAAATAGATTTAGCAAATTTTTACTTGAACAAAAAGGCTATTCAACCAAAAGTCTTTTAAGTCAAGCTCCTGCCTATGCGATTGGTTCAAGGAGAGTTCAAGCTGACTTATTACTCTTAGATACGAGAATTGGAGATTACATTGGTATAGTTGAATTCAAAAACAATATAAATCCCCAGATAAAAAGAAATGCTCGAAGCCAAATTGAACAGTATTTAAAAGTAATCAAAGCAGAATCTCTTCCATCCTATTTAGTATATCCTATAGATGAAGAGAACTTTCAAATTTTAGTTTATTCAGAAAATGATTGGATTTCAATAACTCACGATGAGTTTCCCGAATTCGAAACTCTTTCAGCAAAGAAGATGATTGAAGAAAAAGCTGAAGAAAAAGAAGCAGAAGAACGTGAGCAAGTTTACTATGAGAAAAAGAGAGAAGTCAGAAGAAAAACTTCTTTAGTCACATTAACAAGCTTGATTCTTGGTTTAACAACAGCAATCGCAACATTTTATCTCTCAATAGAGAAACAGAACGATGACAAGACACTTGGGGGCTTTGTAGTTCTTTCTGAGCTTAATGAATTGGACGAGAGAATTAAAACGCTTGAATCCAATCAAAAAAGTGTAACCACAACAATCGATTCAATCAGGATAGTCGATTCATCAGCAACTTATGTTGGAATTGACAATCGATTGAAGGTAATTGAAAAAGGTATTATCGACAACCCCGAGAAAACAATAGCATATCTTGACGTCAAACAACAATTAGAAATTTTAAAAGAGAGAATTGTAAGCCAAGAGAAGCTAATCGCACTTAGAAATGAAAGTTTAATAACCAGGATAGAGTGGCTAAATGCGATTGTCATAGGGATGGTAATAGCACTTTTTGGTGCAGCAATAGGATTTGTAATAACGAATTATAACGAAAGAAAAAATACTACCGCCAACAATGGGTATAAAACATAGGGCGGACGGTAGTTTCCGCAAGTTTGGGGTTCTTAGCAAGCTTCGTCTCGGTAGACAAGAACGCTGCTCCGAAATGCCCTACGTTTCATACCCGGAACGTCAGACTGCGCAAAAACCTACCCTTTCTTAATAACTTTGTTGATTTCCTTTAGGACGGCCAATACCATAACGTATTGATATTGATTATCTTAATGGTATGGATTTTATAACAGGTTTTGACAGGGACCAACTCGTAATGATGGATTTCGAATCCTGCCTGGGTCCCGATTCGTGGGCAAGGATCGTCGATATGTTCGTGGACATACTTCCAATGGGCGAACTCGGGTTCAGGGATGTGCTGAACAACGAGGGCAGGCCACCATATCGCTCCTCGGACATGCTCAAACTCTATCTCTACGGCTACAGGAACAAACTGCGCTCCTCCCGCCAATTGGAACATGCCTGCAGGGTAAACCTCGAGGTCATATGGCTCCTGAAGGGACTAAGGCCGTCCGCCAGGAAAATAGCCTATTTCAGGAAGCGCAACCCAAAAGCCTTCAAAGGGGCATTCAGGTATTTCGTGGTGCTGCTCAAGGACTGGGAACTCATCGAAGGCGAGACCATTGCCATCGACTCCTTCAAGATAAGGGCCCAGAACGCCCTGAAGAACAACTTCAACCAGAACAAGATCGACCGCCATATCGAGTACATAGACAACAAGATACTGGAATACCAACAACAACTTGATGCCGAGGACACGGATCTGGACATAAAAGAGGTACAGGACAAAATAGTATACCAAAAGACCAAAAAAGAAAGGTACCGCAACATTGAGGAAGAGCTGCGGGCTAGCGGGGAACGACAGATCAGCCTTACCGATCCCGATGCCAGATCGGTAGTACTGCACCGCAACATCGTGAACGTTGGCTATAACGTACAGGCAGGGTGTGATGCAAAGCACAAACTCTTCGTCAACAACGACACGGGAACCGTAAACGATACACACGCACTTTCGCCCATGGCACTCGATGCAAAGCAACTTTTGGGCGTGGAAAAAATGAGGACCCTTACCGATAAAGGGTACACCACGGGCAAACACCTGGACATATGCACCAAGAACGGGATAACGACATACTCATCACCAAAGGAGCACTCTTCCCAACACAACGGCCTTTACCCAATGGTCGATTTTAAATACGACAGGGAAATGGATACCTATACCTGTCCCGACGCACAAATATTGGCGACCAATGGAACCGTTTACGATAAGGCGGGCCACAAGGTCAAGCATTACAAGAACAGGCAGGCCTGCAAGGTCTGCCCCGTAAGGCATCTATGTACCGTAAACAAGAACGGACGCTTCATAGAGCGCTCCATTTACCAGGAGGCCTTGGAGGAAAACCAAAAAAGAGTGGAGGAAAATCCGGAATATTATAGGCTCAGGCAACAGATCACCGAGCACCAGTTCGGGACCATCAAAAGACAATGGGGCTTCACCCATACATTGATGAAAGGAAAACAGAACGTGCTCTCCGAGGTGAACCTGATCATGATATGCTACAACCTTAGCAGACTTATGGCCATACTGGACCCAAATGAGCTGAGGAAAAGGCTGAAAAAGCTTGCACTTGAACTATCACCCATATTCGAGGGGATTTCCGGTGTTCTGAGCCACTTTCTTTTTCCCGAAGGTTTATTCTACCACAAAAGGACCGGCCCTAAAACCTTCGCTTAGGGTACTATAAATCAAAACAGATCCTTTATTTTTATTCGAAATGGAGTTGCTGCGCAAACTCTCGTTACCACACATTTAAGGAAATACAACTTTATTTGAAAATTATATATTAAAAAATACAATTTAATTTATTTTTTATATATTTGTAGGACAAAAAATATCTCTGCGCCAACAGAGATACTAAATTTTCGGTCGTACCGATTTTTAAAATATTGTATATATATGGAACAAATTTATGAAAAAAAAATGAAACATCGCCAAAATAAAAGGCGATTAGCAACCGAAGAAGGTGCTAAATTTGATTTAAAAAACGAGCTTCCTCTAATGTTTAAGGCATTTAAGGAGGCTCACGAACTTTATGAAAGTGAAATCGTTCTGACACCACCTTTAGCTCGTGGAAGAGGTTTTGAAGCATCATTGTTAAACTCTAAAATGTTACAATGCATTCAAAAATACTTTCCGAATAACTGGAAGTTCGGAAAATATAAGCGATTTACACTTCGAGTTAATAGTTATATAATTCTATTTAAGAAATTAGATAAGAAAAATATGCCTATGAATATTAAAACTAATTCAGTTCAGGCAATCTCGCATCAACTCTCTTTACCATTATTTAGCGATGCGAATTACGTTGAGGAACCTATTTTATTTTTTGGTTACAAAAAAAATAGTGTAGGTCTTATTTCTGACCCTAAATTAGTTTATTTAGACGAAAACAGGATTCAATGGATTGTTACACTTGATGACATAACTATCGACAAGACTGTACAATTACCAAGAAAGGTTCAAAAAGCCACACCTACCCTCAAAAAAGGAAAAGAAGGCGACAAAAAAGTTGGCTAATTTATAATCCAATCGAGTACGACCGATTATTTTTAATAACTAAAAATTAATGAACAAAAAATGAAAGTAAATCATAAACAGTTAACATTTGCTAGAGAATACAGAGGTTTTTCTCAAACGGAGTTATCTTCTAAAATTGCTGGACTTTCACAACCTAATTTATCCAAGTTTGAAAAAGGATTGGAAACTTTATCAGAAGAAATTATTCATAAAATTATTTCCTTTTTAGATTTTCCAATTGAATTTTTATCAAAAAATATTTCGAACGAAACGCAAACAGCCCATTACAGAAAAAGAACTACGATTACCAAAGGAGATAAAACTGAAATAGAACACAGTTATAGGCTGATTGGATATATTATTGATGAAATGGCAGATTCTTTAATGTGGCCAGAGTTTTCTCTAAAAACATTAGACATTGAAGATGGATATACACCACAATATATTGCTCAACACACAAGAAAAATATTAGGATTAAAACCTAATGAACCTGTAAGAGAAATTTGTAACCTTTTAGAAACTAATGGGATTATCATTGTTGAATTAGATGCAATTGAAAAATTTGACGGAGTTTCATTTGTAACTGACGATGGGTATCCAACAATTGTTATTAATAGAAATTTTAGTAACGACAGAAAAAGGTTTACAATTTCACACGAATTAGGACACTTGTTAATGCATTCTATTAATAATCCTGCAATTCCAAAACATCGAGACCAAAAACAAATCGAAAAAGAAGCTGACAAATTTGCTTCTGAATTTTTAATGCCAAAAGAAGCTATAAAAAATTCTTTGTACAATATCAGATTATCATACTTGGGAGAATTAAAAAGGTACTGGCTAACATCAATGGCTTCAATCATTAGAAGAGCTAAAGATTTAGATTGTATTACAAAGGACACTTATACTTATTTGAATATTGAGTTTAGCAGAAAAGGCTTGAGAAAAAATGAAGGAATTGATGTATATATTGATGAACCAGAATTATTTAAGAAAGGTTATTCAATGCACAAAAATGAATTAGCTTACTCGGATTTTCAAATGTCTAGTGCTTTTTCTATTCCTGCAGATGTTATAAAAAGGTTTTGTGACAACAATAAGAATCGGTCTAAATTAAGAGTTCTGATATAAAAACGTGTGGTAACAACATGTATAAAACATAGCTAATAAAGGCTTTCCGAAAGGTTAGCCTTTTATTTACAAAGACCACCAAATTTTAAAAATTGGCTTTTAAAAAGAGAAAAATTAAAAACAAAATATAAAAATTCGGCTCTGTGTTAACCCGAAATGTTAGTGTCTTTTTACATGCTACGTGCCATACACAAACCGTTGTTTTAATAAACAAATTTTAAAAGTATTCTAATGACAAAACAAATTCTTTCATTACTAATAGCATTATTAGTGCTAAATGGATGTAACAATAGCAGCGATTATACAATTGAAGAAGAAGATATTCTTGATAATGTACAAATTCAAATATTATTTTTTGAATTCATCCCTGACACAGGGAATAATTCTCAAAGATTGCATTATGAGATAAATTTCATCAACCCAAACAATAAATTAATTAAAGGATACCATACTATTACCACAGATAGTGATGGACTTGTAACCTCCCAGATTTCCTCCAACCTTTCGCCTTGTTACGAAATTGGTCCAAATTCAGCATGTACTCTAAGTTTTGATCAAGAAGAATCATTTGATACAGGTCTTGCTACTATAAATTCAATTGAATTAATTTCAGTAAAATACGATATTGAAAAATAGTACAACAAGAAAAAAACCTACACCAATATCTATAATTAATGGCTGTCGGATTTCACACCGCAACTAATCATAGATTGAACTTAGCCAATTTGCCAAACATTATAAAGAGTGGAATTCATTACACAGAGAGAACTCTCAAAAACTGATAAAAAAGAAATTCTAAATCTTTGGAATAATGAATATCCAGAAAAACTGAATTATCAAACGCTTTCAGAATTTGAAAATTATCTTGGAAATTTAACTGAGCAATCTCATATTTTAATTAAGAATGAAAATCAAAGTATCAAAGGTTGGTACTTTGACTTTGTTCGAGAAAATGAAAAGTGGTTTGCAGTAATTTTAGATTCAAAGTTCCAAGGAAAAGGATTTGGAACAAAACTTATCAATCTCGGGAAGGAAAAAGAATCGGAGTTAAATGGATGGGTAATTGACAAACAAGATGACAAAAAGAAAAATGGAGAATTTTACAAATCACCTTTGAATTTCTACCTTAAAAATGGATTTGAGAAACTAGACAACGAAAGATTAGAACTTGAAAAAATATCTGCTGTAAAAATCAAATGGAAAAAATGAAAATAGGATACAACAATATAAGCTTCCCTTTCGAATTTCAGGTGTTTTTTGCGTTTCCTATTTATATGGTTGCATTACTTATTTTGCCACATTTACACTTTGTTCCCTTTTCTAGCATTCCCTTGAAGGCTAAAACTAGTATCTTCCAACTTGAAGTATGTTATGTTGGTTCTGGTAGTGTGTATTAATAAAACTACGATTACATGTGTTACGATATAAAAACAAGTTTAGAAGCCCAATTGAACAGGGCACGGAGAAACAATGATGAGCAAGCCATTGAGGAAATCATGGAACGGTTGGCGCCATTGACCGATTTGCCCCTTCATCATGCTTCCGGATTTAGTCACCCCGAGCTTCTGATTTACACCGATCGGTCCCCCCATTTCCCGGAAGTAGCCACGTGGGGGCTGGTTCCGCATTGGGTACGGGACAATGAACAGCGTTTAAAACAGTGGAACAATACCCTTAATGCACGAGGGGAAACGATTTTCGAAAAACCATCGTTCCGTACCGCAGCAAAAAATAACCGCTGTATTATTTATGTGGATGGCTTTTATGAACACCATCATTTTTCCGGGAAAACATATCCGTATTTTATTTATTCAAAAAATAAGGAGCCTTTGGCATTGGCGGGACTTTGGAGCGAATGGACAGATAAGGAAACGGGTGGGATTATAAACACCTTCTCCATCGTTACCACTGAAGCCAATGTGCTAATGGAACGAATTCATAACAATCCAAAAATAAAGCAGCCGAGAATGCCCGTAATTCTACCACGGGAATTGCAAGATCAATGGCTTCATCCTATTTCGGATGGGTTGGATATACAAGCTATCCAAGAACTCATTAAAAAGTATCCTGACGGGGAATTACGCGCTCATACGGTAACACGGTTACGAGGGAAGGAGTATAAGGGTAATGTGGAAGGGATTTCAAATGAATTTGTTTACGAAGAGCTCCTGGAGTAAAACGTGGCCTTTTTCGTCGCATATCAGACCGTCAAGCTAAAACCGTTTCAACATAGGGGTGTTAAGGTCACTTCTCGCACTAGGTACTACCCACAAGTTTTAAACGCAGCTTACATACCCTTAAAATTATACCTAGATTTGGTGTAAAATTAAAGATCAGTTTTCCAAACTGCGATGTATGAACGAAGATGCCTCAAATTTCTCAGTTAGCATTTGGACTTGGCAAACTATTCTTTTGTTAAGTGTTGGACTCTGGATCTATTGCCTGGTTGATATTGTGCGGCATAAATTTAAAAACGATCTAAAGGTAGTTTGGTTGTTGATAGTACTTTTTGTGCCAACCTTGGGATCCATCCTGTATTTGATTATTGGCCGAACACGAAAATTATAGGTAGTGTAATTTCAGGTGCCTAAAGGTTTTTGAACGAAGAAGAAGCCACGTATCAGTTTTAGGCGAAAATTTTAAAGGAATTAATCAATATTAAACTTATACCATGGCCTATACGCTTGCATTCGATGTCTACGGTACCTTGATCAATACCTCCGGTGTCTACAATTCTTTGGAAAAAATGCTAGGGGAAAAGGCTACCGTAGTCATGGATACCTGGAGGGCCAAACAGCTAGAATATTCTTTTAGGCGCGGACTCATGAATGCCTATGTCGATTTCTCCATCGTCACAAAAGAGGCATTGGAATATGCGTGCCTGGCACATAAGGTTCAGTTGATTGATACACAAAGGGATGCCTTGCTAAACGAGTACACCACTTTACCTGTTTTTCCTGATGTTCTTTCCGGCTTGCAAGCACTAAAACATGACGGCCATCAGCTGTTTGCCTTTTCTAACGGAAGTGAAAAAGCTATTGTACAACTCCTCGGTACCGCCAACATTCTTCATCTTTTCCAGGGTGCGGTAAGCGTTGAGGAACTAAAAACATTTAAACCCAATCCTGAGGTATATGCCTACTTCAACGAACGCGCCCGTACAAATAAGAGCGCTTCCTGGTTGATTTCTAGCAATCCGTTTGATGTTCTTGGTGCTATGAATTATGGCATGCGCTCTGCTTGGGTGCAACGTTCTCAAGAAGTTGTTTTTGACCCGTGGGGCAGGCAACCCACGACCCTTATTTCTAAATTAACGGAACTGCCGCAAAAGCTAAGGGATGCCTAGATCGCATTAGAATTAGTGCGAAATGTTGAAGCGGGTTCAAATTACCTTAATGTGTGGAAGGACACTTCTTTTTATTCTGGAAGGGGCTATTAGATGTGAGGCTACCCTTTTTAAGATAAAAAAGTAGTGAAAAGGGATAAGTGCCCCACTTTTCATGAATTGTCAACTAATCAACATAGCTTTGCACCTGCAATCCAAAAGCGATTCCTATGCCTTTATTTACCGATTTAAAGATTTCCAGAAATTTAGAGAAAGCCTTGGCCGATCTAGGTTTTGAAACTACGACCCCAATACAGGAAGAAGCCTTTTCCGTGGTAATGAGTGGTAGTGATGTGGTGGGGATTGCACAGACCGGTACAGGAAAAACGTTCGCTTATCTTTTGCCTATCCTTAATGCGTTGCCGTTTGCTAAAGAGGTTCACCCTCGGGTGGTCATTCTAGTGCCAACCCGTGAGCTGGTGGTACAGGTTGTTGAAGAAGCGGAAAAACTCGCCAAATATGCAGCTCTGAAGGTACTAGGGGTATATGGGGGCACCAGTATGAACCGTCAAAAGGAGGCTTTGGCACTGGGTACCGATATCCTGGTAGCCACACCGGCGAGGTTATACGATTTAATACTGACCAAAGCGGTACAGCTTAAATTGGTCAAAAAACTGGTGATCGATGAGGTGGATATCATGTTAGACCTTGGGTTTCGGTTTCAATTGGTCAATATTTTGGAGCTTTTGCCCCAAAAACGGCAGAACATTATGTTCTCTGCCACGATGACCGATGATATAGAAGCCTTTATTACTGATTTCTTTGTGGGGGTGCAGAAAATTTCCATCGCAGTTAGCGGTACCCCCTTGGAAAATATTGAACAAGTGGCCTATGCCACACCCAACTTTTATACAAAGGTGAATCTGTTGGTCCATTTATTACAGGACGAAGCAGATTTCCATAAGGTGCTCATCTTTGTATCGAGCAAACGAAGCGCGGATTTATTGTTTAAAGAGCTAAGCGAGTTTTTCAGTGAAGAAATCTGTATCATCCATTCTAACAAGACACAGAATTATAGATTAAGATCCATCAAGCAATTTGATGAAGGCAAGAACAGACTATTGGTTACTACAGATGTTATGGCAAGAGGCCTGGATCTCAATGAAATTTCGCACGTCATCAATTTTGACACTCCGGCATACCCCGAAAATTATATGCACCGCATCGGTAGGACGGGCAGGGCCGAAAAAGAAGGTACCTCAATCTTGCTATTTACCCCGGCCGAGGAAAATTATAAACTGGCGATAGAGGCCTTGATGTCCAAAACCATCGTAGTACGGGAATTACCAGCTGCCGTAGCAATAGCCACGCAACTCACCTTTGATGAACAACCGAAACATAAGGAACGTGAGAACCCCTTAAATATTAACGAGGAAGAGCGTGGTGCCAGTTTTCACGAGAAAGCCGATAAAAATAAAAAGCAAAATCAAGGGGGGTCCTACAAACGTACCATTCAAAAAAAATATTCCAAGCCCAAGACCCGTGGCGATAAAAACTTCGGTAAACGTAAGAAGAAGTAACCCAAGATGGAAACAGTTTAAGTAATGCCCGTTAATTGGGTAGGTTGGGTTTTCAATTCCTTCAAAATTTTCAGGAATAGGTAATTCGTTTACCCTAAATACCTAGTTATTTCTACCAAGACCGCTCAATCCTTTTTTTTAAAACATCGATAAACGACCCGAAGCTTCGGTGTGTTGTTTTTGGCCTTAAAACAGGTTATCGATACTTCCGTACGCTTTATCAATAATTTTTACGCTAGCCGAAAATTCTTACGCTTAAGCGAGGGTTTTCGGGAGTAGGTAAGGCTCCAAGGTATCTTTATAGTGTTCAACAACAAGTTATGAAAGCACTAGTTACCTTCTTATTAATCCTTTTCACCGGCGCAACTGCACTGGCACAAAATCCAAAACAAAATGATAAAGTGGACAGTATTGAAATGGGTATTGTTATGGTTGATAGCACTTCTGATGCTTTCGATTCAAAAAAGGTTTCAATCAATTCGGAAACAACAATAGCCCGATTATATCGAAATAAAAATGCCAGGGTAAAAAAAGAATTGGCTTTCATTACAAAAACCAACTACGGTAAGTTGGCATAATCTTTGCCCTATTAAAAGGTGCAATGATGCACCTTTAAAATCGTGAACTATGATGTTACTTGCCTTTTTAATTCCAGCTCTTCTAGTTTTGATTACCATCCTATTTACTTCAAAAAAGAAGGATAGGGTACAAGCAATAAAAATACCCGTAGACAGAAGAAAATTTTAATTTTTGAACCCGGGCTGTTTGATTGTATAGTTGTTTTTGGCCTTGGCCTCATCTACTTGACGTTTTACATCTGCCAATAGGGCCTTCGCATCGTACACAATACCGTCCTTGATGGTATATTTTACGCCACCAACCCGAACCACCTCATTATCCTCGGTGAGTTTGATAGCTCCAGTTCCGTACAAGACTTTAAAGTTTTGAAGCGGATTTTCTTCGACCACTACAAAATCGGCTAATTTACCGATGGTCACAGAACCTAGTTTATTATCCATTCCTAAGGCTTCAGCTCCGTTTAAGGTAGCCGCTTGGATAATTTCCAGGGGATGAAATCCTGCCTCACGTAATAATTCCATTTCCCTGATATAGGCAAAACCGTACAATTGGAAAATAAAGCCAGAATCTGAACCGGTTGTTACCCGCCCACCTCTATTCTTATATTCATTGATAAAGGTCATCCAAAGTTTGTAATTTTTTTTCCATTCCACCTCTTGTTCCGTACCCCAATCATGCCAGTATGAGCCGTGCGATATTTTACTGGGTTGATAAAACTCCCATAAAGAGGGCAAGGTATAGTCTTCATGCCATTCTGCCCGTCTTGCCCGCTGCAGGTCCCTACTAGCCTCATAAATATTAAAGGTGGGGTCTATCGTAAAATCGAGTTCCAACAATTCATTCATCACATTGTTCCAATGCTCAGAATAGGGTTCTGCGGCCTGCGCCCACAATTTACCTGCATTTTCAAAACGATCTTGCTCGTTTTGGTAATTATAGTCCAGTGGATAATCCTGTACTGTTCGCTCCGTAAACAAAGCTTCGGGCAGACCGTACCAATGCTCCATGGAAGTTAGTCCGGCACGTGCGGAATGCAGAACATTCCAGCGGGCAACGCTCATTTGTGCATGATGGCAGGCAGAGCCAAGGCCTAACTTTTTATTTTCATCCAGGGCGGCTTTCATGATTTCTGGTTCGGCACCAAAAAATTTAATGCCATCTGCTCCTTTTTTTGCATTGGCCCGCACCCATTCCCTAGCTTGCTCTGGAGTTGAAATAGGAATATCGTTCAAAGGATTGAAAGATTCACTGGTTTGGCCAAAGGCGGTGTAGGCCATAATGCGCGGGGCTATAATTTCATTAGCGGCACTTTTTCGTTTTAGGTCCATCGTAAAGTCTACACCACGGCCACTTGGTTCCCTTACCGTAGTTACACCGTGTGCCATCCATAGTTTGAACACATAGTCTGGTTCCGCACCTTGTGCCTGTCCGCCAATATGGCCATGCATATCTATAAAACCGGGCATAAGATACATGCCTGTGCAATCCAATTCCTTTCCACCAGCCTTCAATTGAGGGCGTTTGCTGTCATCAATGGCAACCCCCGGATACCCTACTACTTGAATGTCCTTAATACTATTGTTTTCAACAACGATATCTATGGGTCCTTGGGGTGGTGCCCCTGTACCATTGATCAGCATTACGCCGCGTATAATTAATTGCGAATGTGGACCGTCTCCCTCCAGGGATTGGGCGTTGACAATACATAAACCCGTAAAGGACAGTGTAAAGGCAAAAAGTAATCTTTTGAACATGAATCGGTTTTTTTGAATTGGTTGTCTAAATATAGCCAAACAGAAATAATTGGTATTTAAAAGCTGCTATTTTGTTAGTAATATAATTATTTGAGTAAAGGAATGCATCCACCTAGGAAATTGGGGATAATTGTTGTCGTATCTCGTAGAACTTTATGATGTAATTCGTACCCTTTTTAGAAGTATCGCGTTCTATCGTACCTCGCAATTGCCGGGTAAGATTATGAATCAGTTTCAATCCCAGTGATTTGGTGTTTTTATGGTTTATGGTTTCCGGAAAGCCAACACCATTATCCCCAATTTCAAGGATATACTCGTCCGTGTTTTGCCCTTCCTTTCGTAGCCCTATAAAGATTTCTCCCTGTTCATCTTCCTTTATGCCATATTTAAGGGCATTTGTCACCGTTTCATTAATAAGCAGGCCCAAGGGTATAGCGGTGTCAATACCTAACTTAATGTCTGGGATATCAATTTTCAAATCTACGTTGTTGTCGATACCCTTGATTGACCGTATAAGGTATTCGCTTAATTCCTGCACATAGGATTTGTACTCGATGTGGCTAATATCATTGCGCATGTAGAGCATTTCATGTACCATGGCCATGGCGATGACCCTATTCTGGGTTCCTTTCAATAAACCTTTTAGAGGAGTATTATCTATATTGCGTGACTGTAGGCTTAAAAGGCTGGAAACGGTTTGTAGGTTGTTTTTTACCCGGTGATGGACTTCTTTCAGCAGGTTTTCTTTTTCCTGTACCTGGATAGCCATAGTCTTTTTGGAACGGTATAAAGCATTGTAAGTCTTTAGTAGGCTTTTCCCGAAAGTGTTTCCCAATAAAAATACTGCGAACAGAATAGAGATTAAACTGAACATGGGTTTGGAGTCTTCGGGGACTACATTTTCTACAAATTTTAGTTCGGGAATAGACTGCGAAAAAATCAGGAAGATTAGAATAACGATGATATACAGGTAAATTCTACCGTAGACACGGCTATTGATATAGCCACCAAAGGCAATCAAGGATATCATAAAAATAAACGGACTCTGAATAGCTCCGCTATAAAGTGTAATGGCCAAGGAGGTTGCCAAGCCTAATACAGAGGCAAAATTGAACGTGGGCACGATGCGCTTATGCACTTTAAAGTAGAGGATATTGAGTAATCCGACTAGTCCAAATCCAACCAGGAAGTGCGGAATAAGGTCTTTTATCTCCAATAAAAAGTAACATACCGCCCCAAAAGCCAGGGCTAAAAAGCAGGTGGTGTAATTGACTCTTAAAAAAAGTTTGGTTTTATCCTGAAGACGCTCTTGGTCAATGGTAAATCCGGGCATAAATTTTTTTTAGTTACTGGAACTGATACGCTTTGCTTACAGTAAATCTAATTATGTTTTTAACATAATGCTAGTATTTTTTTGTTTACTGTATTTCTTGGGCTATCGAATTTATAAACAGATGCCTGTTTTTGGTATAAGGCCAACGAGATTCTTAAATTAATAGGATATATTTTTCGAACGGTTCTGGCTCGAGGTTTTTAGTGGCAAATCTTATTTTACTTGAAATACTATCCATTAGCACAAGTACACTGTCAAAAGCAATTAGAGGGAATTATGAATCAGCAATATGCAATTTCAGTGGTGACCTTTGGCCCAAGGGAAAATGACAGACCGCTCTAGTTCTATGAAGGAAACCTTGTTTTCTTTACTACCTGATGTGCGATGTTAGCAAATTCTTCCAATAAAAAAGCCGGGTTGAAAAAAGATTCCAATCTTTTTTCAACCCGGCTCGTATTATATTCTCAATCCTATTTAATCCTCGGTCAATACCCATTCCCCTTTTTGAAGTAAAGGTTCCGCTTGCTTAAATTTCACTGTCTTGCTCTCACCACTCATTACATTTTTAATGGTGACACGCTCATTGCGCCCGATCTTCGGCTGCTCCCTGGTAATCGTTTCCGTAACCGCGGGTCGTTGTCCTTGATTTTGACCTACGGCCCTACTGCGGGCTGCCAGTTCATCGCTATTTGGAATTTCCTCTTTGGACGTTCTTAAATTTTCCTGGAAACGTCTTAAGTTCCGTTCTTCCTGTATGGCATTGGTATTTTCTGAAGGTAGCTCTCCTTTGAAAAGGAACGAAACGACTTCCTTGTTCACTTTTTCGATCATGGTCTTAAAAAGTTCGAACGCTTCAAACTTATAGATCAACAGGGGATCTTTTTGCTCATGGACGGCCAATTGAACGGACTGCTTTAACTCATCCATTTTACGCAAATGAGTTTTCCAGGAATCGTCGATTATGGCTAAGGAAATATTTTTCTCAAAATCAGTTATCAACTGTTTGCCTTCGGTATCATACGCTTCCTGAAGGTTGGTGACCACATTCAAACTCTTAATACCATCTGTAAACGGCACTACAATACGCTCAAAGTTATTGCCATTGTCCTCGTGTACTTTTTTAATGACCGGATACGCTGCCGCGGCATTGCGCTGCATCTTCTCATTGTAATGTTCGTAAGCCGACTTATAAATCTTTCCGGTAATTTCCTGTGCTCCCATTTTTCCAAATTCCGCCTCTTCAATGGGCGAGGTCATGGAAAAATATTTAATCAGTTCAAACTCAAAATTCTTATAATCGTTAGCTGCTTTGTTGCCCTCCACGATAACCTCACAGGTATCATAGACCATATTGGCAATGTCTAACTTTAAACGTTCGCCCTGCAATGCGTGGCGTCTTCTTTTGTATACAACCTCACGTTGTGCGTTCATGACGTCGTCGTATTCCAGTAAACGTTTACGAACGCCAAAGTTATTTTCCTCTACTTTTTTCTGTGCCCTTTCAATAGATTTGGTCATCATACTGTGTTGAATGACCTCGCCTTCTTCCAAGCCCATCTTGTCCATCATTTTGGCCACCCTATCGGAACCGAACAAACGCATCAGGTTATCTTCAAGTGATACATAGAATTGCGAACTTCCTGGATCTCCTTGCCGTCCTGATCTACCGCGTAGCTGTCTATCCACACGTCTAGAGTCATGACGTTCCGTACCTATGATAGCCAATCCACCCGCTTTTTTGACCGCTTCGGTCAGCTTAATATCCGTACCACGACCTGCCATATTGGTTGCAATGGTTACAATCCCGGGCTTACCGGCTTCGGCCACGACATCCGCCTCCTTTTTATGGAGTTTTGCATTCAATACATTGTGCGGCACTTTGCGAACACTTAATAATTTTGAAAGTAATTCCGATATCTCTACAGACGTGGTACCAATAAGCACAGGCCTTCCGGCTTGACTCAATTTGGTGACTTCTTCGATGATGGCATTGTATTTTTCCCTTTTCGTTTTGTAGATCAAATCATTACGATCTTGCCTTGCAATGGGCCTGTTCGTTGGAATTTCCATAACATCCAACTTATAGATTTCCCAAAACTCGCCTGCTTCGGTTACCGCAGTACCCGTCATACCCGCAAGTTTACTGTACATTCTAAAATAATTCTGTAAGGTAACGGTCGCGAATGTTTGGGTTAATGCCTCAATCTTAACATTTTCCTTTGCTTCAATGGCCTGGTGCAAACCGTCCGAGTACCTGCGGCCATCCATGATACGACCCGTTTGTTCATCCACAATCATTACCTTATTGTCCATAACAACGTATTCCACGTCTTTTTCAAATAGGGTATACGCTTTTAACAACTGGCTCATGGTGTGGATTCGCTCACTTTTAATTGTGAAATCCTTGAAGAGGTCTTCTTTCAGTTCGGCCTCTTTTTCTATTTCAAGGTCCTGCTGCTCTATTTTTGCAATTTCCGCACCAATATCGGGCATGACAAAGAAGTCCCTATTTTGCTCCCCAGAGATATAGTCGACACCCTTATCAGTCAGTTCGATCTGATTGTTCTTTTCATCGATCACAAACAATAGGTCTTCATCCACTTTGGGCATTTCCCTATTGTTGTCCTGCATGTAGAAATTCTCTGTTTTCTGTAGTAATTGTTTAACACCTTCCTCACTCAAGAATTTTATGAGTGCCTTGTTTTTAGGCAATCCGCGGAAAACCCTTAGTAAAAGAAATCCACCTTCTTTCGTATCTCCTTCGGCAATCAATTTTTTAGCCTCCGCCAGGACACCGGTCAAATGCTGACGCTGTTTCTGAACAATTTCGTTGACCTTTGGTTTAAGTTCGTTGAATTCATGACGGTCGCCTTCCGGTACGGGACCCGATATGATCAATGGGGTACGGGCATCATCCACTAAAACGGAATCCACCTCATCCACGATAGCGTAATTATGGGGGCGTTGTACCAAATCTTTGGGGGTATGGGCCATATTATCCCTTAGGTAATCAAAGCCAAACTCATTATTGGTACCATAGGTAATATCGGCATTATACGCGGCACGTCTACCATCGGAATTAGGTTTGTGGTGGTCAATGCAATCTACGGATAGCCCGTGAAATTCAAATATTGGGGCCATCCACGCGCTATCCCTTTTTGCCAAGTAGTCGTTCACGGTAACCAAGTGTGCCCCGTTTCCACCCAAGGCATTCAAATATAGGGGCAAGGTCGCCACGAGGGTCTTACCTTCCCCGGTCTGCATTTCGGCAATTTTACCTTGGTGAAGGGCAATACCGCCAATTAATTGCACATCATAATGTACCATGTCCCAGGTTACTTCCTTACCTGCCGCGTCCCAAGAATTTTTCCAAATCGCATTTGTACTTTCCAAGGTTACATAATCTTTGGAGCCGGATAATAAACGGTCGAACTCTGATGCCGTTACCGTCAAGGTCTCATTGTTGGCGAAACGCTTGGCGGTTTCTTTTACCACCGCAAAGGCTTCTGGAAGTATTTGGTTTAAGGTTTCCTCGGAAATTTTATAGGCCTCCTCCTTCAATTTATCTATTTCTGTGTAGATATCCTCGTTCTTATCAATATCGGTGGAGTTTTTAACTTCTTCCTCCAAAGTTTCTATTTGGGCGGTCTGCTCCTTGTAGGAGTCCTTTATAATTCTTCTGAATTCCGTAGTCTTTTCCCGAAGTTCATCGTTACTAAGATTCTCTATTTGCGATTCAAAAGATTTTATTTCGTCTACTAAAGGCTGTAGTTGTTTTACGTCTTTTTGTGATTTATCCCCTACAAAAGCCTTTAGGATGGAATTAATGAAATTCATATGTACGTTACTGTTTAGTATTGGAACTTACCCAAAATTAGGGTTGGGAAGAGATTCCAAGGTATTTTATTGAGCCGATAACTATCACCGGCGCTAACAAAGAGCAAAAGCTGTTCCAGTCTTGGTTTTGGCTCCTGCCTTGCCTATTAACCTGCCAAAATTACATAAAAAAAAAGCCTCCAAAGAGACTTTTTAATAGTATTATGATATCGAATATTAATATTCGTCCTCGTTCCAGAGGTAGTCTTCTTCCGTTGGATAGTCTGGCCAAATCTCCTCTATCGATTCATAAATCTCGCCACCTTCTTCTTCCATAGACTGTAAGTTCTCTACAACTTCTAAAGGGGCTCCAGTTCTGATGGAGTAATCAATTAACTCATCTTTACTTGCCGGCCAAGGTGCATCACTTAAATACGATGCTAATTCTAATGTCCAATACATAGTAATTGTTTGATTTTAAAATTTTTGCAAAAGTAATTTTTAAATTGAGATGGCAAAGGAATTAACATTAAAATTCCATACAATCACAATTATTTTTCGCTTTGATAAAATGATAACGAATAAATTATAGAATTATTAGTTCTTTTTTTCGGGTATCCATTTTATTTCATCCGCATTTAAAGTATACGATAATTTTCTTGCCAATACAAATAGATAATCCGAAAGGCGGTTCAAATACGATAGTACGGAGGCATTAAAGCTTTCGTTTTCGTATAACAGGGTAGCCATGCGTTCTGCCCGCCTACAAACGGTACGGGCTATATGACAGTATGACACGGTGGTGTGCCCACCCGGTAAAATAAAATGGGACATTTGTGGCAATTGGGCGTCCATTTCATCAATAGCGCGCTCCAAAAATTCAATTTCTTTAAGGGATATCTGTGGTATGTTCAAGCGCTCCTTACCATTTTTGAGAACCGCTTTTTCAGGATCCGTAGCCAAAATGGCCCCTACCGTAAATAGCTGTTCCTGTATATTTATCAGTGCCTTTTCGTGCTGGTCCGGTATATTTTGGTCACGGATAAGCCCAAGCCAGGAATTGAGTTCATCAACGGTGCCGTAACTTTCTATGCGTATATGATGTTTTGGTACCCGGGTTCCTCCAAAAAGACCTGTTGTACCATCATCTCCCGTCTTGGTGTATATTTTCATTTTTAAAAATCAGGTTAAAAATTAATCTCGCTTCTGGCGCTTCTAGCCATTTTATGGGTAGCCAATTGTGTAATCCCAAAGAGGCTCATTGTATTGTTAAAAAGTGAGTTGACAAGGGATAAGTGGCATCGTTTTTCTTCAACAATTAAAAATCAATGATAGGCTACTTTTTGTCCTTACGGTTATAATCTTCCATGAATTTTTTTGACTTTCTTGCTCTCGACTTATTGCGATTAAAAATCGTTATTACCAAGTAGATGGCAAAGACGACACCAAGTACGATATAAATGGTATTGTTCATCATAGTAGTATTATACCTTAAAATTAAGGGTTTAAATCCGTATCTTAAAATGCTCGGTTACCTGTTCCTTTCTAAAAAAGACCACCCCACAATAAAATAAATCTACAGTTACGCTTACTTGGGGCAATTTTTTGAGCGCTTCCCATTTTTCAAAATTAGGAGCACTTTTGTGAATAGTGTTGACAACCAAAACCGTATCGTTGTGCAGGTGGAAGGAGTCAATATCCTTGAAGTCTAGATTTTCTATTTCCGCATAGAGCGCATCCGGTTTTGTTAGGGTAAAGGAAATACCCGGGCAAACGAGCTTAATTTCGTGTTTTATTTCGGATTTCTCATGGAGAAGACCCAAGGTAGTGCACTCAAAATAATGCAAACTTTTCACCAAAATTTTAAGGGCCACCGGCAAGCGCAAATTCGATCTTTTATAAATACATGTAGTTACATAATCATAAACAAAGGGCGAATGAACTCCATGTTGGTTCGTGGCCTTAAAGTAAAATGATAAATATGATAAAAATTGATACACCCTAGTAGCTCTTTAGTTGCCCTTAAAACTTAGCCTTCTTGCAATGCCGAAAGCGCAAACCAGCGTTCCGTTTTTATATCGATAGCTTCGTTCACTTCTTTCAATTCTATGGAAAGCGCGTCTATTTCATCACCGGTTAAGGAACTGTCCGTAAATTTTTCTTGAAGTGCTACCTTCTGTTTTTCCAGTTTCTGGATGTCACGTTCCAATTTCTTAAACTCCTGCTGTTCCAAATAGGTTAGCTTGGCACTGGTGTCTGGTTCTTTCCAATCGTTCTTTGCCGAGCCTTGAGTTGCTTTTTGTTCTCTTTTTTCCTGAATCTGACTATCCTCATAAGCCCTATAATCTGAATAGTTGCCTGGAAAATCCTCTACCACTGCATTGCCCCTAAAAACAAATAAATGGTCCACGATTTTATCCATAAAATAACGATCGTGCGACACGACCATGAGACAGCCTTGGAAATCCATTAAGAAGCTTTCCAAAACATTAAGGGTTACAATGTCCAAATCATTCGTAGGCTCATCCAGGATTAAAAAATTAGGGTTTTGGATGAGTACCGTACAGAGGTATAAACGTTTGCGTTCGCCACCACTCAATTTTTCGACATAATCATACTGCTTCTTGCGATCAAATAAGAAACGCTCCAGAAGTTGTTGGGCAGAAATTTGACGGCCCTTGGTCAACGGAATATATTCGCCAAATTCACGAATAACGTCGATTACTTTTTGCCCTTCCTTTATATGGATCCCTTTTTGGGTATAGTAACCGAATTTTATGGTTTCCCCTACAACCACTTTACCACTATCGGGTTGGTCGCGCCCAGTTAAGATGTTTAAAAAGGTAGATTTTCCAGTTCCATTTTTACCGATGACCCCTATACGTTCCCCTTTTTGAAATACGTATTCAAATTTGTCCAAAATAGGCTTATCCGGATAGGATTTTGATACCTTGTGAAGTTCCAGGATTTTGCTTCCCATTCGCTCCATGTTCAGTTCCAGCTGCACTTGATGGTCCTTTCGGCGTTGACTTGCCTTTTCCTTGATATCCTGAAAATCGTCTATTCTAGACTTGGACTTTGTAGTCCTTGCCTTGGGCTGGCGCCGCATCCAATCCAACTCCTTTTTAAATAGCAGTTCCGTTTTATGTTGCTCAACGGCCTCCTGTTCTATACGCGCTTCCTTTTTCTCCAAGTAATAAGAATAGTTTCCCTTGTAAGAATACAACTGACCGTTTTCCAGCTCTATGATCTCGTTACAGACACGCTCCAAAAAGTAACGATCATGTGTTACCATGAAAAGGGTCATGTTTTCCTTTGCGAAAAATTCCTCTAGCCATTCGATCATTTCCAGATCCAAATGGTTGGTAGGCTCATCTAGAATTAGAAAATCGGGTCTGTTGATGAGTGCATTTGCCAATGCCAAACGCTTTTTTTGACCACCAGACAGTTTGTCCACTTTGGCGTGAAGGTCCTCCAATTTTAATTTGGAAAGAATTTGTTTGTACTGGGTTTCAAAATCCCATGCCTCAAAGCGGTCCATGGCTTCAAAGGCCTTTTGGTAGGCATCTGCATCCTCAGGATTTTGCAAGGCCTTCTCATAATTTTCAATGACCTTGAGCACTTCGTTATCCGATGCAAAAATAGTCTGCTCCACGGTTAGGTTTGGATCCATGATAGGTTCTTGCGCCAAGAAGGAAACACGGGTAGACTTTCTATAATTTACTTTTCCGGTATCCGGTGAATCTGCCCCCGAAAGAATGTTAAGTATGGAGGTTTTTCCAGTGCCGTTCTTAGCGATAAGGGCAATTTTCTGGTCTTTGTTGACCCCAAAAGAAAGGTCCTTGAAAAGAACAAGTTCGCCATAGGACTTGGAAATATTTTCGACGGTAAGTAGATTCATTTATTTTTTGTTCGTTTTAAGTGTTGTACTATTTGCATGGCCGTTTTTTAAGCTATAAACTCCATCTTCGTGTTTTGAAGCGCTACTAGGATTTTTCATAGGGCTTTGTTTTAAAGTGATATAGCAGAAAAACATAGCGTATGGTGAGTGCCAGTAGTATCATGATTAGCAGCATGGAGAATACCTGTATTTTTACTATCCATAAAATACTTGTGATAACCAAAAGGAAAATGAGAAACACAATGTATTTGCTTAACCAATTCGACATCTTTTTCTTAAGCAGTATAAAGGCCACAATTATATTAGGGGCGAAGGCCCATAAGGCATTAAAGTTCATTTTTGTGGATAGATGGTCTGTACCAAACCATAGGAACAGTATCAAAATACCCGATAATCCTGTTAATAGGAAGAGCGAAAAATCTAGCCATGTTGATCGGTTTTGGTTCTTGTAGTCGACATAGGTAATGAAACCGACCAGCACCACCAATAATCCAAGCCAAAAGGCCGGGGTCAAGAAAAAAAGATTGTTATCCTTTTGCTCTGGAATATCGAGCAGCAAGCGCTCTTCTTGTACAATGGGTTTCGCATTAAGGGTAGTATGTTGCATTTGTTTATACACATAAATGGGTAAAAACAAATGCTCATAGGGTGTTGCCTTCCGATCGATTACGGAGCCCAATGCCAAATCTATTCCAAAATTGGACCAGGTGTTCGGGTTTAGATTTTGCCGTATCAGTTCCCTAAAAGTATAACGATTCTCCAGGTAATCATAATCAAAATTAAATCCGTCACCTAACGTTTTTTCAAAGACCATGGGTATTCTGGTGGCACAGTTGTCAAATAAAAAGTCATATTTATACTTTTTATTTTCCGGCAGTAAGTTGTTCTCTAAAAAGGCAACAATGCTATTTCGTTGTTCCAAATTTAAATCCAATAACTGCTCTTTGATCCATCGTTTTTCCTGGGTGTAAGAATATTCAAAATAGTTGAATGGCATTCTAGAAATGGTGTAGGCCAATTTACCCCGTGTAAAATTAAGGTAGAAATTAGGGTCTTCAAAGTCATAGGTGCCATACCCATATACTTCATCTATGCCCAACGTGGGGTCTTGTAGTCTAATGGCGCTATGGCCAAATTTGGCCGCCAGGTCTTCGCCCGTTCCCACGGTAAGCAGGCTTATTTTTGATAATGGCGATAGCTCCGCGTCTTGGGAAAAACCCAATTGGCATAGCATTAAAATCAAAAAAAGAACAATAATTTTATTAACCATTATTTTAAGCGCTTAGGCTATGGCAAAGATGCGAATAATAACAGAATTCCTGAATAGTGCCCCTAATAAAGATGAATCGTACAGGCATAGCTACTTAGTTGCTAAAACTTGAGGACTGTTTTTTGTTGTGGTACTGATACCCCAACTTAATTATCTTATTTTTGAGTCCGTTTACAACAGTAGTAGCGTAGAGCCATGACGGGCATTAAAACGAGATACCATGAAGAAACATATACCTAATTTTATTACCTTATTGAATGTATTTTGTGGCTGTGTAGCTACGGTGTTTGCCGTATTGAATCGTTTGGAACTTGCTGCCTTATTTGTAGCGCTAGGTATCTTTTTCGATTTCTTTGATGGTTTGGCCGCCCGGGTCTTGAATGTGAAAAGTGAACTGGGATTACAGTTAGATTCTTTGGCGGACATGATTACCAGCGGGTTGGTCCCCGGGATCGTAATGTTCCAATTATTGGCTCTATCACAGACGGGAGGATGGGGCGATGGATCTGGAATTTTTCAAGAAGGAAATTCCTTTAAATGGGGTCAATTGGCACCGTTTGCCGGTTTTATCATAACCATGGCTTCCGGCTATAGGTTGGCAAAATTTAATCTGGATGAAAATCAGGTTTCCTCTTTCATTGGCTTACCAACACCTGCCAATGCACTATTAATACTATCCTTACCTTTAATCTTGATGTACCAGAACAATGATATTCTCAACAGTGTCATAGTAAATCCATGGTTTTTAATGGGGTTGACCTTCTTAAGCGCATACTTGCTTAATTGTAGCTTTCCCTTGTTCGCATTAAAATTCAAAAGCCTTGACTTTAAAGAGAATGCCATGCGTTATATTTTCCTAACCGTAAGCATCGTGCTCATCATTACAATGCAATTTTTGGCCATTCCTTTGATAATTCTGTTTTATGTACTAAGTTCTTTGCTTCAACTTAAGACAACTTCTTAAACTTTTAAAATGAACGATTTCACAGAAAATGAAAACATAGAGTTCTGGTTGCGTGGACCGGTACCTAATATTCCCGCATTATTACAGCCGGCGGCTCACGCCTTATTGCAATCCAGGAAGGAGTTGAAGGAGTATACAAATGAGTTTCCTAAAGAGCTTTTATGGGCAAAAGTAGGTGGAAGGGCCTCCGTGGGGTTTCATATGAATCACCTAAAAGGGGTTGTGGACCGTTTGTTGACCTATGCCGCGGGTAATTCCTTATCCGAGGAACAGTTTAATTTTCTTAAAAATGAGTCGGTTTTTAATTTGGATACTGAAGTACAGGAACTTCAGGAACAATTTTCTGACAAAGTTGATGAAGCCTTATCTTATTTCGGAACCCTTACCGAAGCCGAATTAAAGGAGCGCAGAACAGTAGGTCGCAAAGAATTGCCCACTACGGTATTGGGACTTTTATTTCATGCCGCAGAGCATTCCCAACGACATATAGGGCAGTTATTGGTAACCGTAAGTGTCCTCAAATCCAGGATCGCCTAAGCATTTAAAAGTACGGAAAGGCCGATGAAGGAAAAAGTAATACTTATTGGAGCCGGTTTAACCGGACTTTTAACCGCATACCGTTTGCAGGAGTTGGGCTATGAAGTTGCCGTATTCGAGGCCCGTGACCGCATAGGGGGTAGAATACATACGAAACATGAAAACGATACAACAATAGAAATGGGTGCGACGTGGTTTAATGATACCCACCTAAATTTAAAACGGATAATCCAAGAATTTAAGGTGCCCTATTTTGAGCAATTTTTACAGGGGACGTCCTTTTTTCAAACCTTTGCGAACGTTCCTCCACAAGCGATTACGGTCCCAAATGATAGTCCCAGTTACCGCTTTAAATTGGGCACGGATAGTCTGTTAAGTGCTATCGCATCAAAGCTTAAGCCAAATACCATATGTTTGGGAACGCGTGTTACAGGTTTAAATTTTAATGGAAGTAAGGTGCAATTGACTACGGCGACCCACTTACTGGAAGCGGATAGGGTCATTAGCACCGTGCCGCCCGCCTTGGCAATCCATGATATAAAGTTCACGCCTACTCTTGCACCGGAAGTTGTACCAGTGATGAAAAATACGCATACATGGATGCAGGATTCCATTAAAATCGGGTTGGCCTATAAGGCCCCGTTTTGGCGTAGTAAAGGATTTTCCGGTACTATTTTTAGCAATGTTGGCCCCTTGACAGAGTTTTATGACCAGTCTAACCTTGAGCGGAATTCGTACGCATTGGTAGGTTTCGCATCCGGTAGTTGCGCACAATTGACCAAAAAGCAACGTATTGAAAAAATAGAATTGCAATTGAAAACGGTTTTTGGTGAGGAGGCGCTGGATTATATCGCTTATCATGAAACCTTATGGTTCAATCAAGGGGATACAAAATCGAGCCAACAAACCGATGCAGTTTTTCCACACCAAAACGGAGGGCACCCGGTTTATCAACGTCTTTTTTATGGGGGTAAACTTTTAATTTCCGGTGCAGAAACTTCGCAATTCCATCCCGGTTATATGGAAGGTGCCATTTGGGCGGCCGAAGCTGCTGTTGAAAAGCTCCAGAACTCAAAACGGTAAGGTATGTCCGTAACACTGCTATCCTCTCCCTTACAAGGGTTTACAGATTTTAGATTTCGTTATGCCTTCCACAAGTATTTTGGGGGCATCGATACGTTTTATGCCCCTTACATACGGCTGAACGGAAAATTGGTGATTAAGAATTCATACCAGAAAGACCTGCAACCAGAAAACAATACCACACTGGAAGTAATACCACAGGTAATGACGAACAACGCCGATGAATTCCTGTTTGTAGTGAAGTATATCCAAGACCTGGGCTATACGGAACTAAATTGGAATTTGGGCTGTCCCTATCCCATGGTTACCAAGCAGGGGATGGGCAGTGGTCTTATTTGCAATCCTGATAAAATTAACGAGATCCTATATCGGGCACATTCGGAAACCAATGTAACCGTTTCCATGAAAATGCGAATGGGTTACGAGCATGCAGAAGAAATTTTAGATGTTTTCCCAATTTTGGATACGTATCCACTCAAAAACATAGCCATTCATGCGCGTATAGGAAAGCAGCTTTATAAGGGTAGGGTAGATTTGGATGCCTTTCAACGGTGTACGGAACATACCCGCCATAAATTATATTACAACGGCGATATTACCTCGGTAAGCAAATTCAAGGAAATGCAGGAACGCTTTCCAATGATCGATCATTTTATGATCGGTAGGGGACTTATTGCGGACCCCTTTCTTCCAAAGATGATTAAAAACGATTTGACCGAATACCCAAAGGACCGCTGGAAAATTTTTGCAGAATTCCACGATACCATTTACCAGCAGTATGACGAGGCACTTTCGGGTCCCACGCCCATAAAAATGAAAATGCAGGGCTTTTGGGAATATTTTGCCCAATCATTTTCCAATCCGCAAAAAACCTTTAAAAAAATAAAAAAGGCCAACAATCCAAGGGCTTATCAACAGGCGGTGCGGGAGATTTTAAATAATGAATAAGTTTACGGTTATCTTTGCGGCATTGTTCTAAACCCATTTTGTGAAAGATATTTTACTGCTTACCCCACCCTTTACCCAATTAAACACGCCATATCCTGCTACGGCCTACATAAAGGGGTTTTTGAATACCAAGGGGATTTCCTCTTTTCAATCAGATTTGGGTATTGAGGTCATTTTAGCCTTGTTCACCAAGAAAACCGTTCAAGAACTGTTTGACTTGGCCCTTAAAAAGAACACGATCGTTTCCGATAACAGTAGGCGCATCTATGCGTTGAGAGACGCCTATCTGGTCACAATTGAGCCAGTTATTCTATTTTTACAAGGTAAGAACACTACCCTGGCCCGACAAATATGCGCCGGCGATTTCTTGCCTGAAGCTTCCCGTTTTCAGGATTTGGACGATTTGGAATGGGCTTTCGGAAACATGGGGTTGCAGGATAAAGCAAAGCATTTGGCTACCCTGTATTTAGAGGATTTGTCAGATTTTATCGTGGAATGCATCGATTCCCATTTTGGTTTTAGTCGCTATGCGGAGCAATTGGGAAGAAGTGCCAATTCCTTTGATGAATTGCATAGGGAGTTAAGCGCAGACAAAACCTATATCGATACCATAACCTTGAGTATTCTAGCAGGGCAACTTGAAAAAACAAATCCGAAACTGGTCTGTATTTCGGTACCATTTCCGGGCAATCTCTATAGTGCTTTTAGATGCGCCCAATACATAAAGTTGTACTACCCCAAGATTAAAATTGCCATGGGGGGCGGTTTTGCCAATACAGAATTGAGGAGTTTAAGCGATACAAGGGTATTTGAGTTTTTCGATTTCATCGCTCTAGATGATGGGGAGCGGCCATTGGAGCTCATTTACGAGAGGGTTTTCAATGATGGAACCCAGCTGAAACGAACCTTCGTACTCGAAAACAATGTTGTTGTCTTTAAAAATAACAGTCCGTTGCCAGATTATAAACAGCAAGCAGTTGGCACACCAGATTACGCTGATTTGTTCTTGGACCGGTACATCTCGGTTATCGAAATTGCCAATCCCATGCATAGTCTTTGGAGTGATGGGAGATGGAACAAACTAACCATGGCCCACGGTTGCTATTGGGGCAAGTGTACCTTTTGTGACATCTCATTGGACTATATCAAAATTTATGAGCCTGTTGCGGCCTCCATGCTCGTAGACCGTATTGAAGCCCTAATGGCCCAGACCGGCGAGACCGGTTTTCATTTCGTGGATGAAGCTGCGCCCCCATCGCTCATGAAGGCCTTGGCTTTGGAAATCATAAAACGAAAAGTAACTATTTCTTGGTGGACGAATATTAGGTTTGAAAAGAATTTTACGCAAGATTTATGTTTTTTGCTCAAGGCTTCTGGATGTATTGCAGTTTCTGGCGGTTTGGAAGTGGCTTCGGATCGTTTGTTGAAACTAATCGATAAAGGGGTCACGGTAGCTCAAGTGGCACAGGTGACAAGAAATTTCACCGAGGCTAACATCATGGTGCACGCCTATCTCATGTATGGTTACCCTACGCAGACCGTACAAGAAACGGTAGATAGTTTGGAGATGGTACGCCAGTTGTTTGAGCTAGGAATTATCCAGTCTGGATTTTGGCACCAGTTTGCACTTACGGCACATAGTCCGGTTGGTATGCATCCAGAAGAATATGGGGTTTTACCCGATATCAAAAAGATAAGTTTTGCGAACAACGATATCCAGTTTTCTGATAAAACGGGTATTGATCACGATAAGTTCAGTTTCGGACTCAAAAAGTCCATTTTCAATTTTATGCACGGTATCGGTTTTGAATTATCACTACAGGAATGGTTCTCCTTTAAGATTCCGAATACAACCATTCTTCCGGATTATATTTATTCTTGCTTAGGGGAAGAAAAGGAATTTAACATTAAGGCATCAACCAAGATCATTTGGTTAGGAAGCATGCCCATTTCAAAAACCATCCTTAAAAAGAAAAAAGGGACTACCTGGGAACAGCTTCAACTTACATTCAACAGTAAAACGCAATGTTATAGTACTAAGGTGGACAGCGCGGAAGGGGAATGGTTTATTAATACCTTGGAAAAAATTATGCCGCACGAAAAACCGATGACCTTTGGTATGCTTAAATCCGATTTTGAATCACGGTTCGAGAATTTTGAACTCTTTTGGTTTTCCAAATCGATTAGGGGATTGCGTTCCCATGGTTTGTTGGCCGTTTAAAACAGGCTTGGATGTGTTTTCTTCCTGTTAAAATGTTCCCTATCTTCAGCTTTGAAGAATAGCCGATATTTCTTTACCAAACTTACAAATTGATTGGGGCCGAGTTGCGTTGCAACTACAATGTATTATGAAGTAAAGTCACGACTGACTATTTCGTAATTTGACCCAAGTTAGTTTTTTGAAGTGCGTACGTAGCTATTCTATTTGTAATCCAAAATTGAACGAATGCAGAAACCAGTTATTGTTTTGGCCTTTTTCTTGTTGCTTTTTACGCTGGGATGCAAGCAAGAAACAAGCTCCTTACAAATCAATCTAGAGGAATTAACTATCTCTGAAATACATCGTGCCTTTGAAAACGGAGAGTATAGGGCGCAGGATTTGGTCCAGGCTTATATAGCAGCCATTGGAGAAAAGGATGCTGAGATTAATGCTATTACGATTGTGAATGCAGATGCTGTTTTGAGGGCCAAGGAATTGGATGCGGAGTATCAAAGAACAGGACTACTACGGCCGCTACATGGGGTGCCCATAATTGTAAAGGACAATATTAATACGGTTGGCATGCCAACAACGGCGGGTTCCTTGGCCTTGGCAAATTTTATCCCAAACGGGAATGCTTTTATAATCGATAAGCTAGTTGAGGCCGGGGCAATTATACTGGCAAAATCCAACATGGCGGAGTGGGCGTTTTCACCCATGCATACAGAAAGTTCAACCCATGGTACCACGCGTAACCCCTATAATTTAAATTATGTTCCGGCAGGCTCAAGTGGTGGAACGGCTGCGGCCGTTACGGCTAACATGGGCTTGGTTGGTTTGGGTACGGATACTGGAAATTCCATTCGGGGACCCTCCGCACATACAGCACTCGTTGGTTTTAGGACTACCTTGGGGCTCATCAGTAGGGAAGGTATCGTACCCTTATATTTGAGGAACGATGTGGTAGGCCCCATGTGCAGAACTGTGGCAGACGCCACACGCATGTTGGGTGTAATGGCCGGTTACGATGAGCAAGATCCAATTACGAAATACGCTGTAGATAGAAGGGTTGATGATTATACGCAGTATTTGCAAAAAGTCGGTCTAAAAGGTGCAAGGATAGGGGTGCTCAGGTCCTTGACCGATAACAGTATGGGTGCGGATGTAACGTTTCTTTATGAGCGGGCCCTAAAAGATTTGGATTCTTTAGGTGCCGAAATTGTAGACCCCGTGGCTATTCCCAATTTTGCATCCCTACGAAAAAATCAATGGTGCTCAATGTTTAGGGAAGACCTGGAGTTCTTTTTGGAATCCTATGTGGAACGCGATACGATTAATACACTGGAAGATGTGCTTCGGATAGGTACAACTTCAGAATTTGCCCGAAGACGGTTGGAAGCGAACGCAAATGATGACTCTAGCATTCGCAATGGGGATGAATGCTTGGATGCTTATACCGATGCCAGACGCATTGCATTTAGGGAAGCAATAGTATCGGTCATGGATTCCTTGAATTTGGATGCTATTGTCTATCCCTCTTGGAACGATAAGCCTGCTCGCATAGACCATTTTCAGGAAGAATATAAAGGGGATAATAGCCAATTGATTGCCCCACACACGGGTCAACCTGCATTTACGGTACCCATGGGTTTCAGTCCAGAAAATTTACCTGCGGGACTCCAATTTCTAGGAAGGATGTATGATGAGCCTACCTTGATAAAATTGGTGTATGCCTATGAGCAGGGAACGCAACATAGAAAACCACCACCAGGAGTAAGATCGGAGTGAAATGGAAACCTTCAGATATAAAGAGAAAAGAAACCATGCGGATATGGAACCACGAATTATTGAATTGAAAGCCCAAAAGTTGGTAGGACTTTCTGGAGAGATGAGTTTGGTGGAAAATGGCACCACAGCTCTTTGGAAACGATTTAGGAAACGCGTTGGTGCGGTAAACTATAGAACATCGGAGAATTTTATATCCCTACAGCACTATCCCCCAGGATATTTTGAGGAATTTAATCCCTCCAATACCTTCATTAAATGGGCATGTGTAACCGTGGACAGCTTCGGGGAAACTCCCTCTGAATTGGAAACAATGATGTTGCCTGGAGGACTATATGCCGTGTTCGACTATAATGGTTCTAGTGCCGACTCCCAGATATTTCAATATATTTACGGCGAATGGATTCAAAATTCGAAATACCGCTTAGCGGATAGACCTCATTTTGAGGTGTTGGGAGCAAACTATAAAGCATACGACCCCAACGCGGAGGAAGAAATTTGGATCCCGATACACGCTGCATGAAAGATTCCCAAACAGCACCTTGGCATTATTTGTTTTTATTGATCTTGGCCGGTGAAAGCGTTTTTATACTGCCTTTCGTATTACAGCGTGTATTTAGGCCTACGGTCCTTAAGGTTTTTGAACTTGATAATGTAGAACTGGGACTCTGCTTCTCCGTTTATGGCTTTGTGGCCCTACTATCGTACCTATTTGGCGGACCCTTGGCGGATAAATTTCCCCCAAGAAAATTAATTGCAGTGGCCCTTTGGATGACCGCCTTGGGCGGACTGCTTTTTGCGACATTTCCAGAGTATACAACCCTACAAATCCTATATGGTTTTTGGGGTTTCACTACGATTTTCCTTTTTTGGTCGCCAATGATCAAGGCCACCCGCGTATGGGGTGGTGAAAAATCACAAGGAAAGGCATTTGGATTTTTGGATGGGGGTAGGGGTCTGGTTGGTGCCTTATTCGGTACCATGGGCGTTCTTATTTTTTCCTTCTTTATGACCACAGATTTGGATGTGGCGACCTTAACGGAGAGTAGGTTTGCTTTCAGGCGGGTTATCTTGACCTCGGCTGCAATCGTTGCTATAGTAGGTGTATTAGTATGGTTTTTTATGAAGCTGCCGAAGCAGGTAGAGAAAGAAATCACGGTGGACAAGATTACGGTTTCACAGATTGGGGAGGTTTTAAGACTACCATCTGTACAACTGCTCATGGTAATTATTCTTTGTGCTTACGTGGGCTATAAGTTTACCGATGTTTTCTCGCTCTATGCACAGGACGTAATGTTGTACGATGAGGTAGGGGCGGCCCAGGTTGGTACTTTTTTATTGTTTATAAGGCCCATCGTGGGAATTTTGATCGGAGTTCTGGCAGACCGTTCCAGGCCCAGTTTATGGCTTTTCATTGGTTTCATAATCGCTTTTTTTGGCGCAATGGTCTTTGCGTTGGGGCTGGTGTCCCAAAATGGGCCCATTTTCTTTCTTCTTTCCATCTTAATTGTGGCGCTTGGGGTCTATGCGGCCAGGGCGCTGTATTTTGCGGTAATGCAAAGTGGTAAAATACCTGTAGTATTGACAGGGACCGCAGTAGGTCTAATATCCTTGGTAGGGTATACACCGGATATTTTTGCAGGACCGGCTATGGGCTACTTACTGGATTCTGACCCCGGTTTGGAAGGACATAAAAATGTTTTTTGGATGTTGGCCTTCTTTTCTTTCTTGGGCGGATTGGCTGCATACAGGTATTTTAAACTTTATGGTAAGCAACGCAATGAAATTCCCTAAATACCTTCAGTTGCTACTCTCCGGCATCGTGGTCATTATGGCCGGGTTGGTCTATGGAGGCTACCCCACGGTACTTATGCCCATGATTTTAGATTTTGAGGTGGAATCCTTGGAGCTTAAAAATATGCTGCGTGCGGTAATGGGCATTTACATGGGCATCGGTATTTTTTGGTTGCTTGGGGCTTCAAATCCAAAATTTTGGTACGCGGCCACCCTGTGCAATATCCTCTTTATGGGTGGTATTTCTTTCGGTAGGATTATCAGCAGCTTGTTCGATGGGGTTTCAACACTGTTTACACCGGCCTTAGTTCTAGAACTACTATTCTGTGGTTGGGGAATCTATAATTTGAAAAAGTATTGATTTATTTTAGTTCGGATAAAACCCTAATTGTTTTACTTTCGTAACTACTGTTGAACCTTAAAATATAAAACCATGAAAATCTTTGGCCGTTTGATACTTCTGCTGGCAATCGCTTTTGTTTTTTCCTCCCATGAACTTTTCCTTAAAGCGGATTCACATTTTTTAAGTCCCGATAGTGAGGCAAAACTTTACTTGTTCAATGGAACTTTTGATACCAGTGAGAATGAAATTACAAGAGATCGTATTGTCAATGCCAGAATTTTAGGGCCTCAATATAAGTTTCAGCCAGAAGATAGTGACTATTACGGTGAAGATAATATCACCTATTTAAATTTTAGTACAGGAGGTTCCGGCACTTATGTAGCCGGTATTTCTACCCTACCCAAAATTTTGGAAATGGACGCCAAGGCTTTTAATGAATATTTGGAGCACGAAGGTTTGGAAGGAACCATTAAGGAGCGAGAAGAAATGAAACTTACTACTAAAGGAGCCAAGGAACGCTATTCCAAACACGTGAAGGCGCTATTGCAGGTAGGCGATATGAGTTCTATAGATTTCATGAAACCTTTGAACTATCCTATAGAGTTTGTTCCCTTGAATAACCCCTATGAAATAAAATTAGGGGAATCCGTAGCATTCAAACTACTTAGAAATGGTGCGCCCTTAGCAAACCACATTGTTCATTATAGCACTTCAAAACCTGGAGTGGATGCCCATGAAAATGAAAGTAGTACCAAAACGAATTCAAATGGGATTGTGGTCATGAAGCCGACCGAAAAAGGGAAATGGTATGTAGCTACCATCCATATGGAAAAGAAAACCGGTGATGAGGTGGATTATGAGTCCAACTGGGCGACGTTGACCTTCGAAATCAAATGATTTTAAAGTTGTTGTTGGGAGTAAAATTCTTTAAAAATCTAAAGCATTGGAGAGGCGTAAACCTATATGTGTTTGATGAGGCTGTCGTACTAAATTCAAATTTTAAGGGAAAAGAATCCTGCGAGCTTATTCAATGATAACAAAGCCCTGCGTTGGGTATCAGAAATCCAACTTCTTTTTACGAAGCTCAAAATTCTGGCCTAAGTAAACCTTACGCACCATTTCATCTGCGGCCAGGTCTTCAGGAATGCCGGATTTTAGAATCCCTCCTTCGAACATTAAATAGGACCGCTCTGTAATAGCCAAGGTCTCCTGTACGTTATGATCCGTAATAAGGATACCTATGTTTTTATTCTTAAGTTGTGCTACAATACGTTGAATGTCCTCTACGGCTACAGGGTCGACCCCGGCAAAAGGTTCGTCGAGCAAAATAAACTTTGGGTCTGTAGCCAAAGCCCTTGCTATTTCTGTACGCCTGCGTTCGCCCCCAGAGAGTAAATCGCCACGGTTCTTACGTATATGTCCCAGCCCGAATTCCTCTATGAGCGACTCCATTTTCATGTGCTGCTCCTTTTTGCTCAAATTGGTCAGTTGGAGAACGCTAAGGATATTCTTTTCAATGCTCAGCTTTCGAAAAACAGATGCTTCCTGTGCCAAGTAACCAATGCCATTCTGTGCCCGTTTGTACATAGGAAATTTGGTGATTTCCATGTCGTCCAACCAAATACTGCCCCCGTTAGGTTTGATAAGACCTACGATCATGTAGAATGAAGTGGTCTTTCCCGCACCATTGGGTCCTAGAAGTCCTACGATTTCTCCTTGGTTCACTTCCAAGGAAATACCTTTTACCACACGTCTACCGCGGTAAGACTTCATAATGTTATCGGCACGTAATTTCATGGTTCAAATCTATCTGTTATCCTCGGCAAGCCAAAGAAATTAGGGTTTATTTAACCTAGTTGGTTTTCCAAAGCTTCCCAATATTCATAGGCACGCCTAAGATGGGGAACGACTATGGTACCCCCAACCAAGGTGGCAATGCCCAAAGTTTCCATTACCTCCGCTTTGGTAGCACCCTCATTGTATGAACTTTCCAAGTGATATTTTACACAATCATCGCAGCGCAGCACGGCAGATGCAACTAGGCCCAGCAGCTCCTTAGTTTTCACATCTAGGGCACCTGCAGCGTATGCATTGGTATCCAAGTTAAAGATGCGTTTTATGATTTTGTTATTGTCTGCCAACAATTTTTCGTTCATCTTGGAACGGTAGGCATTAAATTCTTCAATTTGGTTTGACATCCTTAATCTTTTTTATTGGCTTTTTTAGCTCGTTGTGCTGCTAGTTTGGCCTCCTTTTTCGCTTCTCTTTTTAATACTCTTCTAGAAATATAAATACTGACTTGATATAAAAGTAAAATAGGTAAGGCAACTAAAATTTGACTGACAACGTCTGGTGGAGTTACCACAGCGGCCAGGATTAAAACAACTACCAATGAAATTTTTCGATATTTTTTTAAAATATCGGGAGTAACCAAGCCCACTTTTGTAAGGAAATATACAATTATGGGAAGCTCAAAATTAAACCACATGCAATGACGGATGTTCTAATTGTACCCACAAAAGATGCTAAATCGATATTGTTAGTAACCTGAGCACTTACTGTAAAGGTGGCCAAATAATTAATCGAGAGCGGAGCAACTAAATAATAGCCAAATAGGGCACCAGTAAAAAATAATAATGAAGCTGCCAATATAAATCCTCTTGAATGCTTTCTTTCATTCTCATGAAGACCAGGACTTATAAATTTCCATAGCTCATAAAGTATATAAGGAAACCCTAAAATAAATCCCGCCCAAATAGCTGTCCATACATAGGCGGAAAACTGCCCTGACATTTCACGACTTTGAATAATAATCGGCAATTCGTCGGCACAAAAATTAGAGTCAATACCGAGTAAAGTTCCAACCTTACAAAAGAATCTGTAGGTCGGAAAATCCATACTTTTTGGCCCAAAAAGTACTGTGTCAAAGATAAATCCTCTCATTAATAGAGCACCACTTGCAATAATTATTACAGCCAAAGTGGAACGTATTAAATGCCACCTTAATTCTTCCAGATGGTCTAAGAAAGACATCTCATCAGGAGATTTAGATTCTTTTTTTGCCATTACAAAATACCTTCGTTTATTAAATTATGTAAATGGATGACACCTACATAGGTATCTTCATCCATAGCGAGTAATTGTGATATTCCCTTCCGCTGCATTTGTTCCAAGGCTTTTACGGCCAAGGTGTTTGCGGATATGGTCTTAGGGTTGGTCGTCATTATTTCCGCGGCAGTAAGCCCTGTAATATTATCGTGTTTGTTGAGCATGCGCCTAATGTCGCCATCGGTGACGATACCCACTACTTTTTTACCGTCCAACACCGCAGTTACGCCCAGCATTTTTTCGGAAATCTCAACAATGACTTTTTTTACATCGGCATGTTTATCGACCTGTGGGACTTGATTTTTACTCACCAAATCCGATACCCGCAAATAAAGTCTTTTTCCAAGTGCACCACCAGGATGATATTTTGCGAAATCTGCACTACTAAATCCCTTTAATTCCAAAAGTACGATAGCAAGCGCATCACCCATCACCAATTGCGCCGTGGTACTGGTTGTTGGGGCCAGACCGTTAGGGCAAGCCTCTCGCTCTACATGCGTGTTCAAGACAAAATCTGCCTGTTTTGCCAAAAAGGATTCCGCATTACCGGTCATGGCGATGAGTTTGTTCGTTCCCCTTTTTATTAAGGGGACCAACATCTTTATCTCTGGTGTATTTCCACTGTTGGAAATACAGATGACCACATCATCCTCTTGAATAGTACCTAGATCACCATGGATAGCGTCTCCGGCATGCATAAAAATGGCAGGGGTACCCGTAGAATTTAAGGTCGCGACAATTTTGGTAGCGATGATGGCACTTTTGCCAATACCTGAAATAATTACGCGGCCCTTGCTTTCAATGATACAATTGACGGCGTTGGCAAAGTCTGTGGTTAAAAGGGTTGTGAGATTAGCGATGGCATCACGCTCAGTTTCAATGGTTTTTTTTGCCAAGTCGATAATGGTGTCCGAAGCTATCAATCTATTCTTCAAATTATGAATTGTATTCCTGAAAGAATATGTTATCTTTAAGATGACAAAATTAAACAAACTTAATTTTATATGCTGATTATCGCCTAAGAATTTAAAAGTAACACTAGAGGTGATTTATAATTTTGTTACTCACTGAGTTTTAATGTAAGTTTTGCTTCCTTAAATAGTAAATGTGATACATAGTAAAGAATTTGATGACATCGATCTACATTCCTCTTTAAAAAAATATTTCGGATTTTCACAGTTCAAAGGGCTTCAGGAAGGAGTTATTCGGAGTGTACTTCAACGTAAAAATACATTTGTAATAATGCCAACGGGGGGTGGAAAGTCCCTTTGTTACCAGTTGCCTGCACTCATGCAGGAGGGAACGGCCATAATCGTTTCCCCCTTAATAGCCTTGATGAAAAATCAAGTCGATGCTATTCGCGGAGTTTCCTCGGAAAACGGAATTGCGCACGTGTTAAATTCATCGTTGAACAAGAGTGAGATTAAGCAAGTAAAAAAGGATATCACAAATGGTATCACCAAACTTTTATACGTAGCGCCTGAGTCTTTGACAAAAGAGGAAAATGTTGAATTTTTACGCTCCGTAACCGTGTCGTTCGTAGCGGTAGACGAAGCACATTGTATCTCTGAGTGGGGTCATGATTTTAGACCGGAATACCGTAATCTAAAGTCGATCGTAGAGCGCTTGGGCGACGCTATTCCCATTATAGGGCTAACCGCTACGGCTACCCCAAAAGTACAGGAAGACATTATAAAAAATTTGGGTATTGGTGGGGCCACACTTTTCAAGGCTTCCTTTAACAGGCCCAATCTTTTTTACGAAGTACGTACAAAAACCGAAAATGTTGAGGCTGATATCATCCGTTTTGTAAAGCAGAATGCAGGTAAATCGGGTATTATATATTGCTTGAGTCGTAAAAAAGTGGAGGAACTAGCCCAGGTCTTACAGGTAAACGGCATTAGTGCCGTGCCCTATCACGCTGGCTTCGATGCAAAAACACGTTCTAAGTATCAAGATATGTTCTTGATGGAAGATGTTGATGTTGTTGTGGCGACCATTGCTTTTGGGATGGGAATCGATAAACCCGATGTACGTTTTGTAATTCATCATGATATTCCAAAAAGTATTGAAAGCTACTATCAAGAAACCGGAAGGGCTGGTAGGGATGGTGGCGAAGGACATTGTCTTGCCTATTATTCCTACAAGGATATTGAAAAACTGGAGAAATTTATGTCTGGTAAGCCTGTGGCGGAACAGGAAATAGGTAATGCCTTATTGCAGGAAGTAGTGGCCTATGCAGAAACATCTATGTCTCGCCGTAAGTTTATGTTGCATTATTTTGGTGAGGAGTTTGACGAAGTGCATGGCGAAGGAGCCGAAATGGATGACAATACCAAAAATCCCAAAGAAAAGGAGGAGGCAAAAGACAACGTTTTAAAATTGCTTACGGTTGTGGAAGGTACCAGTGAGAAGTTTAAATCCAAAGAAATTGTAAATACCCTTCGTGGTAAAACGAATGCAATAATTGCTTCGCATAAAACCAACGAAAAAAAGTTTTTCGGTATTGGATCGGATAGGGATAAAAGTTATTGGATGGCCTTGGTGCGCCAAACCTTGGTTGCAGGGCTATTACGAAAAGAAATTGAGCAATATGGCGTGATACACCTAACGGATAAGGGAAAGGAGTTCATTAAAAAGCCAACCTCGTTTTTAATGACCAAGGATCATGTGTATAATGCCGAAAATGACAATGCCATTGTAGGTGCGGCAAAATCTGGGGGGGTTGCGGACGAGAAGCTTTTAAAGCAACTGAAAGACCTGAGAAAGGCACAGGCCAAAAAATTAGGGGTACCACCTTTTGTTGTTTTCCAGGATCCCTCTTTGGAGGATATGGCCTTGAAGTATCCAATTTCCCACGAGGAGTTATTGAATGTTCATGGGGTTGGGGAAGGTAAGGCAAAGAAATACGGGAAACCTTTTATTGCGTTTATCAACGCTTATGTAGCGGAAAATGACGTGATTCGTCCAGACGACTTGGTAGTAAAAAGTACGGGTGCCAATTCTGCACTTAAGCTATATATCATTCAAAATGTAGACCGTAAGCTGCCTTTGTCCGACATCGCCTCCTCCAAAGGCTTGGAAATATCCGAATTGATCAAGGAGATGGAACAAATCGTTTTTAGCGGTACTCGGTTAAATATCAATTATTGGATTGATGAAGTGTTGGACGAAGATCAACAGGAAGAGATTCACGACTATTTCCTGGAGGCGGATACCGATGACCTTGAAGAGGCCATGACCGAATTCGATGGGGACTACGAAGAAGAGGAATTACGCCTTTACCGTTTAAAATTTATCAGCGAAGTCGCCAATTAAATCCCTTTAAATCATTTTAATCACCTAGCATAGGTAATAGCGGTAATTAAGACAAATACTATTTTTGGTAGGAGTCCCTTTAAATGGGTGGTTTTGTTTGTTCAGATAGGTACTTACGCTCACGAATTAATTCCCTTGCGATACTCCAAAATCCATTTCTGACTGCGTTAAACACTGTGGATTCCATTTCATTCCTATAATTCTTTTCATATAAGTGTTACTTATTGGTAATAGGATAGTATATTGATTTATTGTATAATGTTTAACAAATAATAAAAATAATTAAACAAACTTTAAGAGTTTTAGATGAAGGAACCCACTACATTTACACAAATCTAAAACAAGAACTATGAAAATTTTAAAAATTACCACATTGAGTGCCTTATTTCTGTGCATGACAACAAGTTTTGCACAAACTGAAACTATTGTTGGTGTTGCAGCAGGCAACGACAATTTCACAACCTTGGTCACTGCTGTGAAAGCTGCCGATTTAGTTGGTACATTAAGTAGTGAAGGACCATTTACCGTTTTTGCCCCAGTAAATAGTGCATTTGAAGCTTTACCTGCAGGTACGGTAGAAAGCTTATTAAAGCCGGAAAGTAAAAGTGCCTTGACCGGAATTTTAACATACCATGTCGTCGCAGGAAAGTATATGGCAGCTGACGTTATTAATGCAATCAAAGGTAATAGTGGTTCATTTCCTGTAAAAACAGTACAAGGTGGAACGATTACCTTATCCTTATCTGGTGATAAAGTAATGTTGAAAGATGAAAAAGGAACAATGTCCACAGTAGTGATGGCAGATGTAGCAGCAAGTAATGGTGTAATTCATGCCATAGACACTGTGGTAATGCCAAAATAAGTTTGATATTCCCCCAAATGAAAATCCCGTTCATATTTGAACGGGATTTTTTAGTTGCAATAAATACCGATTAAGGTGTTGAAGTACCGTCTTCATCAAGCTTTCCCCTGCGCAACTGGCGTTGAATTTTGCGTATAGCGGATTCAATCGATTTTTCTGGTTCTATAATATTGTATTCTCCCCAAAAATTGGGATCTGCGAAACCAATGGCCTCATCACTTAGAATGATAGAGGAACGCATTCTATTCTTGGACTTCGGAATAAGGTTGTCAACATTCCTTTCCCAGTCCGTAATGGCCATTTCACAGCTCATACTATAGACGGAGTTGAAGAGGCGTTTATCCCAATCAATTTTAAATTCTAAAAGCACATTGCTATAGCCGTAATACCATTTTCCATCTTTTTCCCGGTAATCCACCCGATATGAAATTTCAGTAGGCCATACCTCTGCGTTTCTAGGTTTTTTACGCACGAACATTTGTGAGGCTAGTCTCCTGTCTGTTATATTCAGTGAATAAATGGCACTGGTCAATATTTTCTTTTCCGCATCTATGTATAACTTACCCGTATAGAGCGGGTCGATAATTTCCGGTTTTTGGCTAAAATTGACAACATAGATCAATTGGTCGTTTACGCGAGTAGAGGTATCGAACGAGAAATCATAATAGTCCAAAGTCTCTGGGGTAAAAATATAATCAGGATACTTTACCATGTCCACGAAAAGGGTATTAAAAGGTCCTCCCTGTAATTTAAGTGCTACAGTATCAAGCTTGCTATAATCCGTACTTTTTCTTGCCTTGTATAGTTCCAAAGCATCTGTTCTGTTAGAGGAGTAGGGGGTTTTATAAATATTTACTACGGCCTCGGAGAGGCTTACATTCGTTTTTCTTTTCTTTATCGTCTCTCTATAGAATGCGGTCATGACCGTATTTTCATCCAAATAATTGGCACCCCTTTTATCCAAGGTTTCCCTCACCAAGGTACCTGCATCTTTAGGAATCGTTAATTTTACCTCGGAAAGCTCCACGGCAAATTCGTCCATTAAAATTTTATTGCCTTCTTTTTCCAACTGGATTATGGGAAATCGTTTTGTCTTATACCCTAAAAAAGCGATTATTAGATTCCCGTTCTTATTATCTGAGGGTACTTTTAGCGAAAACTCCCCTTCAGAGTTGGTAATGGAACTTACATTGGTTCCTTCCACGCTTAGTGTGGCAAAAATTAGGGGCTTATTCGTATTTGAGTCTAAAACCTCCCCCGTGTATTCTAAAAATGTTGGACTTTGCGCTATGCCTAATGGGCTATAGGAAGCCACAAGAATTAAAATTAGTAACCGTAAAAATTTTCGGTAGGGTTGATAATCAAAGTACTGTTCTGTTTTCATCACGAAATATTTTTAGTATTAAGATAATGATTTTAAAATGATTACAAGCTGGTTTTAACAGATACTTTTGAAGTATGGAAGTTTAAGGAAAGATAGGTTTTTAAACCTGCTTATTTATTACCATCATAGGTTTTCGCTGAGGTGCTAACAAGTCTATTAATTTCGTCCAGCTCATTTTGCGTAAGATCACGCCATTTGCCAACAGGAAGATCGAGATGTACATTCATGATCCGAATGCGTTTCAATTTCTTGACCCTATACTCCAAATGCTCACACATACGCCTAATCTGTCTGTTTAGGCCTTGGGTCAGGATAATTCTAAATTGGTAGGTACTTACGTCAAACACCTCACATTCCCTAGTAACGGTATCCAAAATTGGAATCCCCTTGCGCATCCGGTTCAAAAAGCTAGGGGTGATAGGTTTATCCACAGTAACTAGATATTCCTTTTCATGATTGTTTCGTGCCCTTAGAATTTTATTTACGATATCACCATCATCCGTAAGGAAAATGAGTCCCTCGCTTGCTTTATCCAACCTGCCAATTGGGAAAATCCGTTTGGGATAGTTTATAAAGTCAATGATATTATCTTTTTCAACGCCGGTATCCGTCGTACAAACAATGCCAACTGGTTTGTTGAATGCCAGGTACACCGGTTTTCCTTTGGGTTCGGTGATTACTTCGCCGTCAACCTTTACAATATCCCCGGCAGAAATTTTTGTTCCCATTTCAGGAACGACCCCATTAATGGTGACCCGGCCTTGCTCAATGAGCTTATCGGCTGCCCTACGCGAGCAATGACCAGCTTCGCTTAAGTATTTGTTTATTCGGGTCTTATTTGAGTTGTCTTGCATGGTTTTTAGGTAATCTGGAATCAACGCCGCTTTAATTCCTCGTTGTAGATTTCACGGCCCAATTGTGCCAAAAATGGAATTCCTATTTCCTCGTATTCGTAGGCATCATCATTAAAAATACCATCGTTATTTACCAATATGGTGGCGGTCAACATAAAATCGATAGTATTCTTTGTGTCCTTGATGTAGGCGCAATCTGTTAGGGTGCCGTAGGCAAAGCCCACCTTGTTGTAGATTTCAATGTGGTTTGGTATATTCTCCTTGGTGTCGCCAAACATAAAAAATTTACAATATCCATCATAAAACGTTTCGGCGTCATACCCAACTTTTTGGGGTACGGTATGCATAGCAGAAAGTAAATATGCTCGTTGTGTATCACTTAGGTTGAAGCGCTGTTCCTTTGGGAATGTCTCCGGAAAAATGACCCTTTTCAATAATTGGTGCTGCGATGAAAGCGGGAAATAATTTTTTAAACTGAAATCAAAAGGTGTTTCCCGGAGCGAATCATTTTGGTAATACCCCTTGCCTTTTCGTATTCCGCTTAAAGCTAATTTTTTTGGAGCGCTATTTAAGGTGGGAACGGTAATACCCGTCGTGGAATCGTTTAGATAAACAACTAAGGGTTTTGTATTTAAATCTTCTGAGTGGTACCCCAAACGGTGTGAGATGCGTACGGGCGCAACACCTTTTTCAAGAAGTGTCTCGTTAATGGCGTTCTGCCCTAAAAGTTCTACGAGCCTATTGTTCGCTAAATTATCACTAACGGCAAAAATTTGGGAAACATCTGTGGCAAATGTACTTTCTAGCGTATCTCCCTCCACATAATATTTGGTCTCGAGCGATAAGGAGTCCGTTTCGTTTAGCCGCTCCAGTGCCACCACGGCAACAGGAAATTTGACCGTGCTTGCTGGATAAAAGTACTGGCTATCATCGACCTGAAAATCATAATCCTTGAAAATAACACTGTCATTTCTTCTTATGATTTGCGTGTAGCGTATTTGAACCTCATACCGATCCAAACTATCCATGACCCTTTTAATTTTAGGGTCTTGCGAAGCCAATGCCTTTTCCAGTGGATTTATTATATCCCCTTTTTGCTCACAAGCGTTCAAAAAAACAATACCGAGTAGGAGCAGTGCCAGTCTATTCATTTCAATTTTGTTTTGGGTTATTGGGTGTACACCTCGCCGCGGTGTGGTTTTAAGATATCCCTCATTGCAATCATATTCTTTTCTTCGACAACCATGAATGCAATACTGTGCATATCATTTATTTCGGTAAACCCGGTAATTTTCAAGGCGATGTCCTCTTTATCGATGAACTCTTTTAAATGAACATTGTGGTGCTCGGCTGTTTTTAATGCCGAAGGTCCCCTAAAATCCCATATTAATTTAATCTTTCGGTCCAAACTTGTAGTATTCTTTGGTTAGTGGAAAACTACACAAATTTATCAAAAAATAGCGTTCCTGCGCTGTTTAAAAGCAGCGAGGAGATTAATGGGATAAAGCTTTTCAATTCTTGCAAAAGCGATGTTGAAAAGGTACATCCGTATAAAATTGTGTTAACGAAACCCTTAAGCACTTGCACACCAAAGGGTAATTGCTATTTTTGCTCGATGTTTTGTAGGGTACGAAGTTTTAAAAATACCGGGATCAATGCTCTTGTGGGTATCTGTGTTATATCTTTTTTGGTAGCTTCTTGTGCAGATTTGTTCAAGAAGGAAGTTAAAAAAAACCCTATCGCAAGGGTTGGTGACTTCCTACCTCTACAAAGAGGATATTGCCCCCTTGATTACGGAAAATATGAGTACAGGGGATAGTGCCTCCTTCGTGGGCAATTATATAAACAATTGGGCTTCAAAGAAACTACTTTTGGCCAGGGCCAAAATCAATCTTTCCGAGGAAAAACTTGCAGAATACAATGCGCTGGTGGAGGATTACCGTACAGACCTATATACCCGTGCTTACAAGGAAGCATTGGTGTTCCAAGCTTCGGACTCCTTAATTACCGATGAGCAACTCAACACCTTCTATGAGCTGGGAAAGGAAAATTTTAAGCTAAAGGAACGTATTGCCAGAATACGATTCGTAGCCTTGCCCAAAGAGTTTATGGACAAGGAAGAGGTAGGTAGCCGCTTACAGCGTTTTACACCGGAGGATGTTCGGTATTTGGATTCTATTGGGGTACAGTTCAATAAGTTGAATTTTAACGATTCAATCTGGGTACGGTACGCGAGGATTTTTGAGGAAATACCGCCCATAAACGTGGACAATGCCGATAAGTACTTAAAAAATTCACAATTTTTTGAATTGGAGGATTCGATTGGGGTATATTTGGGTAAAATAGAGGAAACAAAGGATATCAACGAAATTGCCCCTTTGTCTTTCATAAGGCCTACCATAGAGCAAGTGTTATTAAGCCGCAGAAAAATTGACTACCTGCGTAAACTAGAAACCGAATTATTAGATGAAGCAATCAAGGATAAGGAATATGAAGTTTTTCAACCTAAAAAGTAAATTTGTGTTAGGTTCTTTAGTATTGGTTTCCACCGCTATGGCGGCTCAGGATTCCATACCTAGCGTAACGGACAACCAAGTAGAGCCAATGGAGCCAGTTGCGGAAGCTACGCCATCAAAAAAAGATTCCACCACTAATTTCAAACGTGTCAAGTTAGACGGCATTGCAGCTGTTGTGGGTGATTATGTTATTCTTGACTCCGATATTGAAAAAACACTAATCGACCTTAAAAGTCAGGGTGCCTCTACAGAGGATATTACCCACTGTGGGCTTTTGGGCAAATTGATGGAGGACCGTTTGTATGCCAACCAAGCGGTGCAGGATAGTATTTTGGTATCCGATGACGAGGTTAACGCTACCGGAGACCGCCAATTACAATCCTTGGTGCAGCAAATTGGCTCCATGGATAAAGTATTGAAATATTACAAAAAGGAGGATGAGGCCACCTTTAGGGAAGAGCTTTACAAAATAAATAAACTGCGGATGTTGTCTGAGCGTATGCAACAGGATATCATTCAGGAAATTGAAATTACTCCTGAAGAGGTGCGTCAATTTTTTAATAAGATTCCAGAGGATGAGCGCCCCGTATTTGGTGCGGAATTAGAAATTGCACAGATTACCAAGGAGCCTAAGCCATCCGAAGAAGAGAAGCAAAAAGTAATCGATAAGTTGAACCAGATTAAAGCGGACGTTGAGGACAATGACGCCAGCTTTAGCGTTAAGGCTATCCTTTATTCACAAGATCCAGGGTCAAAATCAAAAGGAGGATTTTATAGTATAACCAAGGAGACTGGATTTGATAAAACATTCAAGGATGTTGCCTTCAGTTTAAAACAGGGCGAAGTATCGGATCCTTTCGAGACTCCTTTCGGGTATCATATTATTTTCATAGAGAAAATAAGGGGGCAGGAATTGGACTTGCGCCACATACTTATTCAGCCAGAAATTTCACAGGAAGTTTTGGAAGAAGCCAAAAAAGAGTTGGATACCATTCGTAAGAAAATTATCAACGGCGAATTCACCTTTGCAGAGGCAGCCTTGAATTTTTCCGATGAAAAGGAAACGAAATTTGACGGGGGTCTGTTGCGAAACCCAATTAATTTCGATTCCAAATTTGAATTGACAAAAATGGATCCCACGCTGTACAACCAGGTGCAAAATCTGAAGGATAATGAAATTACCTATCCGGTATTGGAGCAGGATCCGCGGGGTGGGGCGCCAAAATATAAAATCCTCAAAATCACCAATCGGTATGACGAACATGTTGCGGATTTTTCTAAGGATTATACGAAAATTCAGGAATTGGCACTTACCGAAAAGAAATACAATGCCATCAAAAAATGGATGGACGAACATATTGAAGAAACCTACATTAGTGTAAACGATGCCAACAAGGATTGTGACTTCGCTAACAACTGGTTAAAGGAATAGATATTATGTCAGACGTTGCCGCTATTAAACGCCTAGTTGAAAAACATGCTGCGCTTAAAAAGGAAATAGCCAAAATTATCGTTGGTCAAGAGGAGGTAATCGATCAAATCTTACTCTCTATTTATACAGGGGGCCATTCATTGCTAATCGGGGTGCCGGGTTTGGCAAAAACCTTAATGGTGAATACGATTGCGCAAGCTTTGGGGCTCGATTTTAAACGCATTCAATTTACACCAGACCTAATGCCAAGTGATATATTGGGCAGCGAGGTCTTGGATCAAAATAGGAATTTCAAGTTCATTAAAGGTCCCGTTTTTTCCAATATTATTTTGGCGGATGAAATAAACCGTACGCCACCAAAAACCCAAGCGGCACTTTTGGAGGCCATGCAGGAAAGGGCCGTGACTATAGCAGGTCATCAGCATAAACTGGAATTGCCCTATTTTGTTTTGGCAACACAAAACCCTATTGAGCAAGAAGGAACGTATCCACTTCCTGAAGCGCAATTAGACCGTTTCATGTTTGCCATAGAATTGAAGTACCCTTCCGTAGCGGAAGAGGTACAGGTTGTAAAAAATACGACTGCAGATAAAAAGGAAACTGTAAATGCCCTTTTCAGCGCCAACGAAATTCTTGAAATACAGGATTTGATTAGGAGGATACCGGTTCCTGACAATGTGGTGGAGTATGCCGTTAACCTAGTAAATAGCACAAGGCCAAATTTACCCACGGCATCCGAGTATGTCAAACAATATTTGGATTGGGGCGCAGGTCCAAGGGCTTCCCAAAACTTAATTTTGGGGGCTAAGGCAAATGCCGCAATTCACGGCAAGTTTTCACCGGATATTGAGGATGTCCACGTTGTTGTCAAAGGAATATTACGGCACAGGATCATCAAGAACTACAAGGCCGAAGCGGAAGGTATCAGTGAAGAGGATATCATTGATAAACTGCTTTGATTCATAAACTTAGGTTTAAATCCCAATTTTTTTACAACACTAAAAGCTTCATTGCCGGTATGCGATGGAATTTTCTTTGGGCAGGATTTGAATAAAAAGAGACTAATCGCAGTTATTAAATTTTAATTGCGTTATAGATTTTCTTAAATTTACAGAATTGCGTTAACTTAAAATAAGATAAAGAATGGCATTTGATATTGATATGATTAAAGGGGTTTATGCCCACATGGCGGAACGCGTGGACAAGGCTCGAAGCATTGTTGGGAAACCACTTACCCTTTCGGAGAAGATTTTATATTCACACCTATGGGATGGGATGCCAACAAAGGCATTTACTCGGGGAAAGGATTATGTTGATTTTGCTCCAGATCGTATTGCTTGCCAAGATGCAACAGCACAAATGGCCCTTTTGCAATTTATGCAAGCGGGTAAACCTCAAGTGGCAGTACCTACCACGGTACATTGCGATCACTTGATACAGGCGAAGGAAGGTGCCGCAGCGGATTTGAAATCGGCCAATTCTTCAAGTGCCGAGGTATTCGATTTCTTGGAATCTGTTTCCAATAAATACGGCATAGGCTTTTGGAAGCCAGGTGCCGGGATTATTCACCAAGTAGTTTTGGAGAATTATGCTTTTCCTGGTGGAATGATGATCGGTACGGATTCACATACCGTAAATGCTGGAGGTTTGGGAATGGTCGCAATTGGTGTAGGTGGAGCGGATGCCGTTGATGTTATGGCCGGTATGGCTTGGGAGCTGAAATTTCCAAAACTGATAGGGGTACGATTGACCGGAGCAATTTCTGGGTGGACGGCTCCTAAGGACATCATTCTAAAAGTAGCGGAAATATTGACCGTAAAAGGAGGTACAGGAGCTATCGTTGAGTATTTTGGACCGGGTGCGAAAGCACTTTCCTGTACGGGCAAGGGTACTATTTGCAATATGGGTGCTGAAATCGGTGCGACTACATCTACCTTTGGATATGATGAGTCCATGGAGCGCTACTTAAGGGCTACCGACCGTGCCGATGTGGCGGACGCTGCCAATGCGGTAAAGGAATACTTAACTGCGGATAAAGAAGTCTATGAGAATCCTGAAAAGTATTTCGACGAAGTTATCGATATAGACCTTTCCAAACTAGGACCTTTATTAAACGGTCCTTTTACGCCAGACCTTTCCACACAAGTAGGTAAGGATATGACCGAGAAGGCCACCAAAAACGAATGGCCCTTGCAAGTAGAGTGGGGACTTATTGGATCATGTACCAATTCATCCTACGAAGATTTGTCCAGAGCTTCATCCATTGCCCAGCAGGCATTGGATAAGGGCTTAAAGATTAAGGCCGATTTGGGTATTAATCCAGGTTCTGAACAGGTGCGGTTTACCGCTGAACGTGATGGAATTCTAGGTATTTTTGAAAAATTGGATGCAAAAATATTTACAAACGCCTGTGGACCATGTATTGGCCAGTGGGCGCGTTATAAAGATCCAAAGAATGCGCCAAAGAATAGTATCGTACATTCATTCAATAGAAACTTCGCAAAGCGTGCAGATGGTAATCCAAACACGCATGCCTTTGTTGCCTCTCCAGAAATTACGGCGGCTATTGCCATTGCGGGTAGGTTGGATTTTAATCCAATGACAGATACCTTGATCAATGAGGAAGGACAGGAAGTACGGTTTGAGGAGCCTACAGGATGGGAATTACCGCCAAAAGGTTTCGAAGTTGAGGACGCGGGGTACCTTGCGCCAAATGAAAACGGTTCATCGGTAGTGGTAAAAGTAGCTGAGGATTCTGAGCGTTTACAATTGTTGGAGCCTTTTGAGCCTATACAGGACGAGGATTTACAGGGGGTTAAATTGTTGATAAAGGCCTATGGAAAATGTACTACGGACCATATTTCAATGGCAGGCCCTTGGTTACGTTTTAGGGGGCATTTGGACAATATTTCAAATAACTGTCTTATAGGTGCGGTAAACGCGTATAACAAAAAGACCAATTTTGTAAAGAACCAGCTAACGGGTGCGTATGATGGTGTTCCAGATACACAAAGGGAATACAAGGCCAAGGGAATTAAATCTATTGTTGTGGGAGACCATAATTATGGGGAAGGATCTTCTAGGGAACATGCAGCCATGGAACCGCGTCATCTCGGGGTGGCCGCAGTTTTGGTAAAATCGTTTGCACGTATACACGAGACGAACCTTAAGAAACAAGGAATGCTGGCCTTGACCTTTGCAAATGAGAGCGATTATGACCTTATTCAGGAGGATGACACCTTTAATTTCGTTGATATCGCAAACTTTTCGCCAGATGTTCCTTTAACCATTGAAATTGTGCATGCAGATGGAAGCAAGGATACCATAAAAGCAAACCATACCTATAACGCGGCACAGATTGGCTGGTATAGGGAAGGTTCGGCGCTTAACGTGATCAAAAGAGAAAATGCTGCCTAACGAATCAGCTTAAAATAAATACGGAAAACTCCTGATAATATTCAGGAGTTTTTTAGTTTTGAGCCCTATTTAAATTCAATGAAAAGACAAACGGTTGTTACCTTATTGATTATTGCCTTTGTGCTTTCATTTTTTGTTACTCCCTTAGGAGATTACAGTAAAATACTTTTAAATAGATTCTTCGCCACCGCACCTACCATAATCAAACCAGAGAATAGAGGTCGTATTACGGATTACGACTGGAAGCTAAAGGACGAGAATTGGAAAATCTTTAATTTTGAAGAGGCAAAGGGTAAAATTGTCTTTATAAGTTTTTGGACCTCTTGGCATATGCCCTCACAGGCTCAATTAAAGGACATTCAGTACCTTTATGATACGTATGGAGACCGCATTCAATTCTATGTCATAACGAACGAGGAGAGAGCACCTGTAGAATTGTTTATGGAAGAGCAGGGGTATACCTTTCCAGTTACTTATCAAATCATTGGCGAGCCTAGTCCATTGACAATTCTTAAGGCCCCAGGGTCTTATGTGCTGGATAAGGACGGTACTATTGTTATACACCAGAATGCGATTGCAGATTGGGACAATGATAAGGTAGACAAGCTTTTGAATGAATTGATTTCGGAAAAATAAATGTCCCAGATTACGACAATAACCTTTTTTAGATATGGAAGCTTATCCAAAAAGATTTGGGCTTTTGGCATGATGCAGTTTGCCCACGGACCATTGTCAAAAGTAAACGGACTTTTGGATTACAAACTCATGGGTAGCGGCAAAGATGGTTTTAATCCGTTTGCGGATTGGTCAGTTTATGTGCTACTCCAAATTTGGGAGAATGAACAAGCCGCCAATAATTTCTTTGAATATTCGGCATTAATGAAAAAATACCGTAAGAAAACGGTAGAGCGCTGTACCTTATTTTTAAAAAATACCAAAGCAAAAGGAGCGTGGTCTGGAAAAAATCCTTTTGATAAAAGTGAAAATTTAGATGGGGATAACCCCTACATTGCTGTACTTACCCGCGCAACCATAAAGGTATCGATGCTGTATAAATTTTGGAAGTATGTACCTACTTCCCAAAAGCCACTGCATCAAAATACGGGATTAATGTATACCAAGGGTATTGGAGAAGTTCCCTTTTTACAGATGGCAACTTTTAGTATTTGGAAAGACAAGAAATCCTTAATTCAATTTGCTTATGGCAGTAAAGAACATGCTGCCGCAATAGCCAAAACAAAACAATTGGATTGGTACCATGAGGAACTATTTTCCAGATTTCAACCCTATAAATCTATAGGGGCATGGAAGGAAATGGGCGAACTTCCGTTCTAATCTTAAAAATAGAAGTACAAAAAGAAGCAAAGTTGGGCTACATATAAATGAAGCGAAAAGACTTGATTTCCTTTAATACCAAAAGTCTTTAGAACAACTTGGAATACAATACCTAGTAAAAACCAGGTCCAGTAGTTTTCTAAAGTGGGCATACCTCCGGTAAAGCTCCAAAAGTCAAAGGTAGGCGCATTTTTTTCCATAAAAAAATCCAGAAGTACCATTAGTCCGGCAGCGCCTATAATTTTAATCCGATACGGGAACTGTGTATACTCCAAGATACTTGCCGTAATAAAAGTAAGGAGGGACCAATAGACACCAATTAGGTAAGGTACACCATCCAATTTCGGTCCAAAATTATGACCGTAACTATACGAGCCAAATAGAATTTGATAGTTGACACCTAACCATTCAGCAAACATTCCCCCTGTAAAAAATAGAAGTAGGGCTATAGTTTTTTTTATAGTGTTGATAGGGTAAATAAGTAAGAAGAGAAAAAAGCAAAGGCCTAGGTTTAGGGGCGTTTTTTCAATGAACCAATCCAAGTTGCCAAGCGAAATTCCGATAATAGCCGAAAGATGGAACAACCAAATTATTCCAATACTGAACCAAACCTTATTTCTAGAAATGAAATCAGTCATCACCGTTGGAATTTGGAATTAAATCAGCAACAATTTTGGCCGAAAGAAGGCATAAGGGAATACCACCACCCGGATGTACGGAACCCCCACAAAAAAACAGGTTTTTTATGGAGCGCGTAAAATTTGGATGCCTTAAAAATGCTGCAAATTTAGTATTGCTGGCAGCTCCATAAAGTGCCCCGCGGTAGGAGCTTGTATTCGTCTCAATACCCCGGGGGTCAAGGATGTACTCTGTGGTAATCAATTTTTCTACATCCACCTTTAAAATCCCGTTCAATTTTGTAATAATGCTTTGCCTGGCTTCTCGTTTGAATTTGTTCCAGTCCTGCCCGTAATTACCTGGGCAGTTGATCATGACAAACCAGTTTTCATGCCCTGGTGGTGCATCCGTACTGTTTTCTTTTGATGTGATATTGATATAGACGGTTGGATCTTTGAAAAGGGTCTTTTCATTGAAAATGGCGTTGAATTCATCCTTGTAGGAAGAACTGAAAAAAATATTGTGCAAATCAAGCTCTGGGAATTCCCGAGAAATACCCCAATAAAAAATTAATGCGGAACTGGAACGTTCCTGGGCAAGTGTCTTCTCAGGGGCCTTTTGATTTTTTAAGAGTTTCCTGTAGGTCGGATAAATGTCCATATTGGAGACCACGTAATCAGCTTCATAGTGTTTTGTTGCTGTTTTAACTCCGGTAGCTTGCCCGTCCGCCACTACAATTTCATGGACTCCTTCGTTAAACATAAACTGTACTCCCTGATCAACTGCCAATTGGTATAGGCTCTGGCTTATTTGATGCATTCCCCCTTTTGGGAAAAAGGTACCAAAATCCATTTCTAGATGCGGTATCATGGACATAATACCAGGGGTTTGGTAGGGCGAGGACCCATTGTAGGTAGCGTATCTATTGAAAAGCTGTACCAGCTTAGGATTATTGAAGTAACCTTCATTGGTCTTGTGGAGTGAGGTGTTTACATCCAAAACCCTTATTTTGAGTAGGGCTTTTATTGTTTCTACAGATAGATACGTCTTTAACTTATGAAGCGATTTCTCAAGGAATAACGATGCGGTAAGGTCGTACTTTTTTCTATTCCGATCAAGATAATCGGCAATAGACTGGGTGCTTTCGCCAAAGCTAGCCGCCGCATCTTCTATGAAACCAGATGCGGAGGCTTTAACGGTAAAACGATGGCCGTCTTCCCAAAAATAATTGCAGATAATTTCTTTTTCCTTGTATTGAAAATAGGTTTCTGGATTAAGATTGAATAGTCCAAATAATTCCGTAACCAAATGGGGCATAGTAAATAAAGACGGACCTAAATCAAAGCGATACCCATCCTGTTCAATAGCATGAAGTTTTCCACCCGCATAATCATTGGTTTCTAGAACGAGAACCTCATATCCTTTGTTACGCAGACGTAAAGCAATGGCAATGCCTGCTATGCCGGCACCAATAACCAGAGCTTTAGACATTTTTATTTTTTAAAATATTTGAACGGAACAAATAACATACCAAAGCATTCCCCATCTCCTTTTCCTAGATGCTTATGATGAATCTTGTGGGCCCTTCGTACACCTTTGGCATACCAATGGTTCGCGTTTCTAAACAACTTAAAGCGTTGGTGTATAAATATGTCATGTACAAAAAAATAAGCAACGCCATAGGCCAATATTCCAAATCCAAGGGGATATGCATACCAGAAACCCTGCTCACCTGCATAAAACAAGGACATGCTAATAATGGCATAAAAGATAAAAAAAGCATCATTTCGTTCAAACCAAGAGTCGTGATCTTTGTGGTGGTGATCTTTATGTAGGCTCCACAAAAACCCATGCATAATATATTTATGTGTGAACCATGCCATGAATTCCATAAAGGAAAATGTTCCCAAAAAAATCAAAATCCAAAGTACTACTTTCATTAAACTAAATTCATTTTATATTTAACGTATGACCGTGCCAAAAGGCCGAATTTTTGATAGTTCGGCACTCGGATACGGGCGTTCTGTATTTCAAGTGATGGTGTATTTTGAAGCTTTTTCAGCAATTTATAGTAATATTTATATGCGGTATAAACACCGAATTTTGCCTCTGCAGGTAAACCAAGGATACCTTTATAGCCCAACTTAAAGTCTGCCTTTATTTCCTCAACAATCCTCTTTTTAGATTCTTCGTCTAACTCCTTTAGGTTCGTATTTGGAAAATAGGACCGGTTCAACTCTTCGTAATCCGCTTTTACGTCCCTTAAAAAATTTACCTTTTGGAAGGCGGAACCCAAAGCCATGGCAGAATCCTTTAAATCTTCATAAGCTTGTTCATCTCCTTTTACGAAAACCTTCAAGCACATAAGGCCTACAACATCGGCAGAGCCGTAGATGTATTCCTTGTACTCCGTATCTGTTCGGTACACATTTTTAGTAAGGTCCATTCGCATGCTTTTCATGAAAGAGTCCACCAAATGCTTTGGAATACCATAGGTGTGGTAGGTGTGTTGAAAGGAATTCAATATAGGGTTAAGACTTATCCCATCTTTTAGGGAAGCTTCCAACTCTTTTTCAAATTTATCAAAAAGTACGGCTTTATCATAATCGTGAAATGTGTCTACAATTTCATCCGCAAAGCGCACAAATCCGTAAATGTTATAGATATGTCCCCGTATAGAGGAATGTAACATTTTTGTGGCTAAGGCAAATGAAGTACTGTACCGTTCCGTAACGATTTTACTACATTGATATGATACTTGATCAAAAGTTGCTTTCATGCGCTAAACTAATTATCTTTTATAATTAATTCTGACACCAATTTACCAGAGATTAGGGAGGGCGGAACTCCGGGTCCAGGCACTGTCAGCTGTCCTGTAAAATATAAATCCTTTACTTTTTTACTTCTTAAATTTGGTCTTAGAAATGCTGTTTGAGTGAGAATATTGGCCATACCGTAGGCATTTCCCTTGTAAGAGTTGTATCGCTCAATAAAGTCCTTGACGCAAAAAGTTTCCTTGAATATAATATTATTTCTTATTTGTTGACCTGTTCTTTGCTCGAATCTATTCAAAATCAGTTCAAAATATTGGGTTCGCAATTCTTCCGTATCCTCTAGGTCTGGGGCTATTGGAACCAGAAAAAAACCGTTCTCACATCCTTCTGGAGCCATAGTGCTATCTGTTACTGAAGGGAAATTTGCGTAGAATAGCGGTTTTGAGGGCCATTTGGGGTCATCATAAATTTCTTTGGCATGCAATTCAAAATCCGTGTCAAAGAATAGATTGTGGTGTTCAACGTTGTTTATTTTCTTATTGAACCCCACGTAAAACAAAAGCGATGAAGGAGCGAAAGTTTTTCCATCCCAATACTGTTCTGAGTATTGTCTATACTTCTGGTCCAATAGCGTTTCTGAATGATGATAATCTGCTCCGCTTAAAACAATATCGGCCAAATAGTTTATTCCTTTACACGAAACACCTGTGGCTTTTCTATTTTCGACCAAGATTTTATCTACAGGTTGCGATAAATTGATGCTTACCCCCAGTTCTAGGGCAAGTGCCCGCATGGCCTTGATAATTTCATACATTCCACCTTTGGGGTGCCATGTTCCGAGACCAAAATCGGCAAAATTCATGAAACTATAGAACGATGGCGTGTTGCTTGGTTTAGCGCCGAGAAATAAGACCGGAAATTCAAGTGTGGAAATTAATTTAGGGTTTTTGAACCGTTTTCTTACTTGTGAACTTATCGTTTTAAAAAATTGGTCTACTTTTAAGATAGTCTCTTTAGTTACCAATTCCAGTGGTGAGAGCCCGGGTCGTAATACAATTTTATTAATTGCGATATCATAATTTTCTTGTGCTTCAGAAATGAAAGTGCGCAGCTCCTTGGAGCTTCCTTTTTCAATACGTTCAAATTCACCACAAATTTTTTCCATGGAATCCCCTATGGTTATGACATCGTCCGAAAAGAAGATTTTATAAGCAGGACTTAATTGGTCCAATTGGTAATAGTCTGATGTTTTTTTACCGAAATCAGCAAAAAAATTATCAAAGATATCGGGCATCCAATACCAACTTGGTCCCATATCAAATGTAAAGCCGTCTTTTTGAAATTGCGACGCCCTGCCGCCGACACTATCATTTTTTTCGTAGATGGAAACATCCCACCCAGACTTTGCCATATAGCAAGCCGCTGATAGTGATGCAAAGCCAGAACCTATTATAATACACTTTTTTCCCATGAATGATGACCGCTTTATAATTTACTGACTAAACTATCTATGGAAGAAAACGTTCTACAAAATTTTGGCTTGGTGTGCTCGTCTATATATTGTGTCTGGCGCCCTAAAAGCCATAGGTTTGGATTATTATAATTAGCTACCAAGGCGCTAAAATCCTCCAAATATTTGTTTACCTTATCTTTTTCCGGGACCACGGTAAAATAAGAGATAAAATAAATGTCATCGAAATATTTCATGACATCCTCCAAATTTTCCATCGGTATGGTAGGCCCCAAGTAAATACATTTATATCCTTTTAATAGAATCTCGTAATTGAGGTAAAGCAGACCAATATCATGGATTTCATTTTCCGGTAGGAATGCTACGAAAATTTTATCTCTTTTCGTTGGATTTAAATGCTGTAATTTTTCTGTATTTAAGAGTATCTTTTGCCGTATTAAACTGGTGATAAAATGCTCGTGGGCGGGGCTTATGGTATCGGTCTGCCATAACAATCCTAATTCGTTCAGCAGTGGTACAAACGTTTCCTTGAATATTTCCCGAAAGGAATTTTCGCCCAACAGCGCATTATAGGTATTGAAGAACATGGTCTGGTCAAAATTCACCATGGCTAATTTAAATGCATTTATAGCCTGACTCTTATGACTATTTTTTGCAACTATTTCACGAACAACATAAGGGATGTCGCTATCCGGTATTTTGGCGATTTTTGAAATCTTGTGCCCATTATGGTAGAGCAAGGTAATATTGAGTAGTTTCTGTAGGCTTGATAAACTATAGGTTCTTATGTTCGTATCAGTCCGGTCCGGAGATAGTAGATTGTATCTTTTTTCCCAAATACGAATGGTGTGCGCCTTAATGCCAGAGAGATTTTCTAAATCCCGTATACTGAATTGCTTTTTTACATTGTTCATGTTTTTCAAAAAAGAATTAAACAAATCTACAATTAAATGGCGTAGATCGGCTTTATTGGGAGTTAAAATTATCAAAATAAAAAAGGTTAGACCAAAAAATCTAACCTTTCTGTGCCCACGACTAGATTCGAACTAGCACGTCCTTGCGAACACTACCCCCTCAAGGTAGCGTGTCTACCAATTTCACCACGTGGGCCCGTTTTACCTGATAAGTGCGCAAATATAGAAACCTATCCTTCATTTTAAAATATATTCGTAAAAATAAATACATACTTTGCAAATTCTAACTAGTTAAGCTAATTGCTGATATTGGGATGGTGTAATTCCTTTCATCTTTTTAAATTTTTTGTTGAAGTTAGAGATCGAATTAAAACCAGATAGGTCCGCAATTAAATTGATGTTCATTTCTTTTTCCTCATTAAGCAGTTGACACGCATGTTCTATTCGGAGTTCAATCAGGAACTGAAAAAATGTTTTATTGGTTCGCTGCTTAAAAAACCTACAAAAAGCAGTGGGGGTCATAAAAGTCATTGTAGCAACTTCATCCAAAGCAATGGATTTATGAAAGTTCTTGAGAACAAAATCGAATACAACCTGCAACCGCTCCCCTTCATTAGAAGATAGCGTCTTGGCATAAGTAAACCTACTTAGTGGCTCTATATCAATCTTTGCAAGCATTTGAATGATTTTTAAGAACCCTATAAACTGATTCAGGTTTTCCATTTGAGCAAGCCTTAAAAGGCTTTTTGCTACTTTACTTTGCTCGGAAATTACCTTAAAACCGGTACTCGCGCGTTGAAAAAAAAGCGTTAATTCCTTAAAATAAGACAATTTGAAAAAATCGCTCCCAAAAGTAGTTTCGGTAAAAAAAATTGAGAACATATGGGCATCCAAATCTTCCTGGACACTTTTAAAAATGTGCGGTAGGTTACTTCCTATAACATAGGTATCTCCTTTACTGAATTGATGTACACTGTCCCCGATCAACAACTTTCCACTGCCATTAATAATATGGCTAATTTGAATTTCTTTATGTTGGTGCAACCGGTTATAGAAAATAGGTTCCTTGTCTATTTGAACTATTAAACAAGCAGCTGCCGGCTTTGGAATTTTAAAGGGGTAAACTTTCATGTGCATCTAATTTATCACTTTAAATGTAATTTGTAAATATAAGTTGGTAAAATAGTCTCATAACTGGCTAATATGAAAACAATCTTTTAGGCCTTAGACCATTAATTTTGAATAGAACTATAAAATTGGATTGGAATGGGTTTATCATGGAAGGGCGTCATGCCTGCGGTTACTACAAAATTTACTAAGGATGACGCTTTGGATCTAGAAATGTTTTCGGTTAATATAAAAGCCCAATTGGATGCTGGTGTAAGTGGAATTATCCTAGGAGGTACTTTAGGCGAAGCGAGTACCTTAACCTATGAGGAAAAAAAAACGCTTATTAAGGAAACCGTTACTCTTGTCAACAACAAGGTACCTGTCATTATTAATATTGCCGAACAGACTACTAAAGGCGCTATACACGCTGCAGAGGTCGCGGAAGAATGTGGTGCCAAAGGATTAATGATGTTGCCACCGATGCGGTATAAAGCCAATGACCATGAAACCGTAACCTATTTTAAGGAAACTGCAAAGAGCACCACCTTGCCCATGATGATTTATAATAATCCCATAGATTATGGTATTTTGGTGACGTTGGATATGTTCGAGGAATTAATGGTTTGTGAAAATATTCAGGCGGTAAAGGAGTCTACGAGGGATATCTCTAATATTACACGGATTAAATCAAGATTTGGGAATCGATTAAAGGTACTTACAGGCGTAGATATATTGGGGTTGGAGAGTATTCTAATGGGTGCCGACGGTTGGGTGGCCGGCCTGGTCTGCGCATTTCCTGCAGAGACCTGCGCCATCTACGAATTGGCCAAAGCCGGTAGGGTAGACGAAGCATTGGACATTTACAGATGGTTTCTTCCGCTATTGGAGTTGGATATAAGTCCACAATTGGTTCAGAACATTAAGATGGCAGAGGTGGCAACGGGTATCGGTACGGAGCATGTACGGGCCCCAAGATTACCGCTTGTAGGTAAGGAACGGGAACGCGTAGCCAAGGTCATTGCGGATGGAATGGCAACACGACCAAGCTTACCTTCCTACAAAGGAATTAATACCTAATAGGTAATTCCTTTGTTTTCGATTATATTGAAGAACATAAGCGGATCGTAGGTCCTTACGTTTTTTTACTTTTAACAGACCATAAAATAGTTACATGATCACCGGAACAAATACCATAGGCAATACGGCATCCAAGCAAGGAACTTTAACCTATACAACATTCGACCCAAAAAGAAATAAGGAGACGGCTTTTACCTTTTATGAAGCTACCACTGCAGAAATAGAGGAGGCCGTTAACCTGGCCGAAGAAGCCTTTCAGGTCTATAAGCACACTTCAGGAACGGAAAAAGCCCAATTCCTAAATACGATTGCAGATGAAATTGTAGCATTGGGAGACGAACTAATAGAAACCTATTGTATGGAATCCGGTTTGCCAGAAGGAAGGGCTCGCGGTGAGCGCGGGCGTACTATGGGGCAATTACGATCCTTCGCCTCCTTGGTAAGCGAAGGTTCTTGGGTGGAGGCCGTCATTGAAAAGGGGCAACCTGATCGGGAACCCATGCCAAAGGCCGATATTCGAAAGATGTTGGTTCCAATAGGCCCCATAGTCGTATTTGGTGCGAGTAATTTTCCGTTGGCGTTTTCTACCGCGGGTGGCGATACGGCAAGTGCCTTGGCCGCAGGCTGCCCGGTCATCGTAAAAAGTCACCCTATGCATTCCGGTACCGGAGAATTGGTAGCCTCTGCAATCACCAAGGCAGCCAAAAAAACGGGAATGCCTAACGGTGTATTTTCCAATTTAAACAGTAGCGGAATTGAAGTGGGGCAGGAGCTGGTAAAACACCCAAAGGTTAAGGCCGTTGGTTTTACGGGAAGTAGGAAAGGAGGAACTGCACTGTATAAATTGGCCAACGAAAGGGACGAACCCATTCCCGTATTTGCGGAAATGGGCAGTATAAACCCTGTAGTCCTATTTCCGTCCGCTTTGGAAAAAGATAGTGACAAATGGGCGGGTAAGTATGCCTCCTCCATTACCTTGGGTTCGGGACAGTTCTGTACCAATCCCGGGTTGTTACTAGGTATAAAAGGACCCAGGCTAGATGGATTTATGGATAGCTTGGCCCAAGAAATTTTAAAATTGGAACCCTCTTGTATGTTACATCCCACCATACATTCCAAGTACAAGGAGGGAAAGAACGAGCTAGCTTCCCAGCCTGGTGTTTCCCTAATAGCAGAGTATAATGGGGTAACCACCATAAATGGTGCGGCACAGGTGCTGCTCAAAGTTGATGGTGCAGCATTCTTAAAGAATACAACCCTTCACAAAGAAGTATTCGGTCCATTTTCAGTGGTAGTATGTGCTGACGATGCTGCGCAGTTAAAGCAAATTCTGCACCAATTGGAAGGGCAACTTACGGGAACCGTACTGGGGTCTGAAACTGATTTTGAAACCTATGCCAGCGTAGTCGACGCCCTTCAAAGTAGGGTGGGTCGTATTTTGTTCAATGGGGTTCCAACGGGCGTGGAAGTATGTTCTTCCATGGTGCATGGTGGTCCGTTTCCCGCCTCTACGGATGCGCGCTTTACCTCTGTAGGAACTTCTGCCATAAGAAGATGGGTGCGTCCGGTTTCTTTTCAGGATTGGCCAAATAGTGCCCTTCCAAAAGCATTGCAGGATGGGAATCCGTTGGGAATTGTCCGTTTGGAAGAAGGAACATATAGCAAATAGTAAAGTGATGAAAAAAAAGAGAGGCATCTTCTCGGTACTGCACCGCTTGGTATTTTTAATTTTGGCGTGCTGTATTGTAAAGGCAAATGCCCAAACGGCAACGGAACAGTTGAATAATATTATAAGCGCTGTCGAAAATTATAGTGCCTACGACCGGGCTAATTTCCCCCTCGGGGCATATCAGGAATCCATTGAAGAACAAAATACCGAGTTTGCCCAAGAGCAGTTGAAACGATTACGGGTATTGGATACGGCCAGTTTCACGGAGACCCAATTAATCTCTTGGGAGCTCTTACAATTTACCCTTAAAAACGAGGTAGATGAATTCAACTACAAAATGTACCTTAATCCTATACAGGCAGACCAAGGTTTTCACCTCAATCTAAACTATCGTATAAACCCAATAGTGACCTATGGGGATGCCAAGCGCTACTTAGAAATATTAAACGCCATACCTACCTTCGTGGAAGAGCATTTGGTATTGCTGGAGAAAGGTCTTGATGCCGGACTATCGCAACCCAAAATCATTTTTAAAGGATATGAAGCCACCTATGACACCCATATTGTGGACACGTATAGTCAAAGCAGTTTTTATGGCCCCATAAAAGCATTGCCTGCGGTACTTACCGCATTCCAAAAAGACTCGGTCACTATGGCGGCGCAAAAGGCAATCATGGGGAAAGTAGTTCCTGCCTTTAAACGAATTAAGACCTTTTTCGAGACCGAGTATATACCCAAAACAAGAACCGCTATTGGCGTATCGGCAACACCTAACGGGCAGGAATTTTACCAGAATAGGATTAATTACTATACGACTACTTCTGCCTATACGGCGGAGGATATCCACAACATTGGACTGTCTGAAGTTGCCCGGATAAAATCCGAGATGGACAAGATTATCCAAGCGGTGGATTTTGAAGGTAGCTTCGCTGAATTTTTAGAATTTTTAAGAACCGATGACCAGTTTTATGTGACTACAGGTGATGCCTTATTGATGCACGCCCGTGATATTGCCAAGCGCATCGATGCCGAGTTGCCTAGGTTTTTTAGAACCCTGCCACGAAGACCATATGGGGTAATTAAAGTACCCGATGCTATTGCGCCGAAGTATACGGGAGGCCGGTATTCCGGCCCCTCCGCTGCGACCCAACCCGGGTATTACCTCGTCAATACCTACAAATTGGATAGTAGGCCCTTATATACCTTACCCTCGCTTACAGCCCACGAAGCGGTGCCCGGTCACCACCTACAGGGCAGTTTAAACAGTGAATTGGGTGATAGCATTCCAAAATTCAGAAGAAACATGTATTTATCTGCCTATGGTGAAGGATGGGCGTTGTACACGGAGTTTTTGGGAAATGAGTTGGGTATATACAGAACACCCTACGAGGAGTTTGGAAAGTTCACTTACGAAATGTGGCGGGCCTGCAGATTGGTGGTGGATACTGGAATACATGCAAAAGGGTGGACGCGAAAGCAGGTAGTCGACTATATGATGGGCAATACCGCACTTTCAGCACATGAAGTACAAACGGAAACCGATCGTTACATTGCATGGCCCGGACAAGCACTTTCCTATAAGATGGGAGAGCTTAAAATACGGGAATTGCGAGAAAAGGCCGAGAATGAATTGGGAGCTAAATTTGATGTCCGAGACTTTCATGAAATTATTTTGGAACAGGGAACGATTACTCTGCCCATATTGGAACGTAGGGTAAACCAATACATCAAGCAAAACAAATAAGGGATTTGTATGTCAAGTAGTACGTTTGTCTGTATCGATGCCCATACTTGTGGCAATCCCGTACGGGTCGTAAAAGAAGGAGGTCCTACATTGGTTGGGACAACCATGAGCGAGAAAAGACAACATTTTCTCAAAGAATATGATTGGATACGGAAAGGGTTGATGTTTGAACCGCGAGGACACGACATGATGAGTGGGAGTATCTTCTATCCACCCTCCAATGCTAAAAATGATTTTGGTATCCTTTTTATAGAAACCAGCGGTTGCCTGCCCATGTGTGGGCACGGAACTATTGGTGCCATTACCATTGGCATAGAAAAGGGATTGATCGTACCCAAGGTACCGGGACAGGTGCGTATGGAAACTCCTGCAGGATTGGTTCAAATTGAATACCAACAGACGGGCGGTAAAGTGGATTGGGTAAAGTTAACCAATGTGAAATCCTATCTGGCGGCTGAAAACCTTACTATTTATTCTTCGGATTTGGGTGAACTTAAATTTGATGTGGCCTATGGCGGTAATTTTTATGCCATTTTGGACATGCAGGAGAATTTTTCTGGTATTCAAGATTTTTCAGCAAGTAAGTTAATTCAGTTCAGTCAAGAACTTCGAGAGAAAATAAATAGGGCCTATCCAGATTCGTTTATTCATCCAGAAGATGCTACCATAAGAAATGTAAGCCACCTATTGTGGACCGGTAAAACGCTTTCGGAATCCTCTACCGCTAGAAATGCCGTTTTTTATGGGGACAAGGCCATTGATCGGTCCCCCTGCGGTACAGGTACCTCTGCACGAATGGCACAATGGCATGCAAAGGGAAAATTGAAGCCGGGTGAAGACTTTGTACATGAGAGTTTTATTGGATCTCAATTTGTGGGTAAAATCGAATCGGAAACCACATTGGCAGGAAAACCGGCCATAATTCCGAGTATTAAGGGATGGGCGAAAATTTATGGACACAATACCATAACTATTGACGATGATGATCCCTACGCTTATGGATTCCAGGTAATTTAGTGACTCAAAACAGGTTTAGGTTCACGAAAGAAATGAAGATAAATTTTGGGCAGTAGGCGAGCTGCTAATGTTTGAATGAAAAACGAAGGAAACTTTTCTACCCAGGAGTTTAAAGACGGAATTTAGTTGTACGTATGTTGAGGTAAATTATTAAAACTATGGCGAAAGATATCGTAATAATTGGGGGTGGAATCGTTGGCTTATGTTCCGCCTACTTTCTAAAAAAAGAAGGACACCATGTTACCATCATTGACAAGGGTGACATTACCGCCGGCGCTTCTTTTGTAAATGCCGGCTATATAACGCCAAGTCACATTATTCCCTTGGCATCCCCTGGAATGATTGCGAAGGGTATAAAAATGATGTTCAATTCCGCTAGTCCGTTCTATATGAAACCTAGGCTAGATCTAGACTTTTTGAAGTGGTCCTGGTATTTTCACAAATCATCCACCAAGGCCAAAGTGGAAAAGGCAATACCTGTAATCAAGGAGATAAACCTGATTAGTAGGGAACTGTTTTCAAGCATCAAGACTTCGGGTGACTTGGGCAATTTTCATTTGGAGCGCAGTGGGCTGCTCATGTTGTATAAAACGGAGGCAAGTTACCTACACGAAAAGGAAGTTGCATATCGGGCCAGCTTTTTGGGTCTCGAAGTCTCGGAATTGAACAAGCAGGAATTGGCACGGCTGCAGCCCGACGTAAGGATAGATGCCGAGGGAGCCATCCATTATGAATGCGACGGTCATACAACCCCAACGGAGTTCATGCCCAAAATGCTCCAGTATTTGGAAGGTGCAGGAGTCGTCATCCGAAAAAATGAAGAAGTGCTGGATATCGAAACCAATGGGTCTCAGGTAACAATGGTACGTACGAACAAAATGGATTATACCGCAGACGAGGTTGTTATGGCGGCAGGTACGTGGAGCATGGAGCTTTCTAAAAAACTGAATTTGAACCTTCCTTTGCAAGGTGGTAAAGGATATCGGATTAACGTGGAGCGCGAGACAGGTATAACACTCCCTGCAATACTAATGGAGGCTAAAATGGCCGTAACACCCATGAAAGGCTTTACCCGCTTTGCGGGTACAATGGAGTTTTCCGGTAACAATGCAATAGTTAGAAAGGAACGGGTTTTGGCGATAGCAAAAGGCGCTGAATCATTTTACCCGGATCTAAAGATAAACAGCGTAGAAATAGAAGGTGCCAAAACCGGATTACGGCCAGTCTCTCCAGACGGTTTGCCCTATATCGGAAAATCGGAAACTATTAAAAACCTGACCATTGCTACAGGTCACGCCATGATGGGTTGGAGTTTGGGACCCGCCACTGGGAAATTGGTCTCCGAACTCATTTCGGACAAAAAAACAAGCATGGATATCGGTGCATTTGCTCCTAACCGTAGGTTTTAAGCGGACTTTTTCAGATCCTTTTTCAAATACAACATCATTTTCCGCAACAGCTCATTTTCAAGAATTGGTTTGTTCATATAATCGTTTGCTCCTAGCTGTTTTGTACGTTCAAATGAGGCGTTGGTCGTATCTGCGGTAAGGACTATGATGGGCGTATGTAGATGGGTACGACTCGAGAAACCGTCCCTTATTTTCTCAATGGCCTCAAAGCCATCCATAACGGGCATTTGTAAATCCATTAAAATAAGGTCCATTCTTTTTTCGCTAAGAATCTCAAGGGCCTCCTGTCCATTGTTGGCGATGGTCAACGTAGCCCCTTCCCACTTTTTGAAGAATAATTTAATGACCATTTGGTTCATCTTATTGTCTTCGACCAATAATATGTTTGTATTTTCAAAGTCGATATCGTCATGGTTTACTTGCGGAATTTCTACAAAAGGTAAGTTAACGGTACAGGTTGTGCCACCAACTTTATTTTGCCTTATAGCTATTTCCCCTTGACATATATCCACACTGGCCTTTGCAATATATAGGCCTAATCCCAAGCCTTCAAAAATTCGTTTGTCATGGAAGGAATGTTTGGTGAAGGATTCAAATGCCGTGCTAATTTTTTCCTCACTTATTCCTATTCCCGTATCGCTGATTTCAAAATTTAGAACAATGTCATTTCCTTTTTGCCCAAGAACTTTCGAGATTTTAAGTTCTATTTCTCCTTCAGATGTAAATTTAACGGCATTGTCAAGCAGATTGTTGAGTACTTGTTTCAGCTTATCCTTATCCCCACTTAGTTCTTTGGGTAGGGAGGAAAGGTCTGGGAATTTAAAGTGTAATTGTTTTTCATTTGCTCTGGGTGCAAAATCCTTTTCTATTTTAAGTAAAAACTCATGCAAATCGAAAGTTCGTACGTTGAGCTCAAAGTCACCTTTTTCAATTGCCGTGAAATTGGTAATATCATTGATCGAGGATAAAAGCGCTTTCGATGAGGACATGATCAGTTGTGCTTTTTCCAAGTCCTTTTTCTTTGCGGCATCCACCTCCATAGAAGATGCAATGCCCATGATAAGATTCAATGGGGTCCTTAGTTCATGGCTAAGATTGGAGAGGAAATAGGATTTTATTTCATTCATATCCTTTTCCCGTTGCAGCGCAATGCGCTGGTTTTTTTCGTTTTCTAAACGTAAGGATTTGATTCTGTTGCTCATGGAAATGGATAGAAATAGAATTTCCAAGCTGGTACCTAATTTGGGGCCGTTCTCTACTAAAAATGAAGCAGGGAGTATGCTGAGGTTATTTAGGATGAATACGATAAATCCTAATACCAGAAAACCGATACCTGCCATAAAGAAGGGGTCTACTTTCTGTTTTAGAACCAATTTAGCAACAACGGCTGTAATAATGGCAACCAAGGCCAGAAGGCCTGTAATATTGGCAAGCGGATAATTATGTTGAAAATTGGCGGGAAATAGAGCGATGCCTAGTATGGAGATGACCATTACCATTTGTAATGTTTTGAAGGCCAGGGAGAATAGAATATTCAATTTGGAGAGGTCCAAAAACTTCCGCGCGTATTCTAGAAAACAGATCATGGACAAAATGGCGATGAGCAAAACTGCTTTGTCATTGAGCCAACCTCCTTCTGGTGTTATATATTGGTGAAAATACCCATCCAAAGAAAATTGCAATAGGCCCACGAATAAAATGTAGAGACTATACCACAGGAAAACACTACTTTTTAATCCGAAGAAAAAGAATAGATAAAGAATGAGCGCAAACAATAACATGCCATAAAAAAGGCCGTTAAAGATTTGATCTCTATAGGTTTGTCTCAAGAGCTCATTAGGATTGAGCAGTGTTAACGGAATATCTAAGGATTCGCCGTCACTTTTAATATGGACAATTGCAGCAGTCGTCGCATGGGGCTGCAAATTGATTTTAAATAATTGTTCACGGCTCGGTATTACCTTTTTGGAAAAAGGCATGGCATCGCCGTTTCGTTGTAGATTTACCGCGCCTTCTTGGTCTACCACATATAAATCCACTTGGTCAATGACCGGTCTTGCGGTTTTAAAATAATAGTCCAACACCTTGTCTGTATTGTTCGTGACCTTAAAAGTGACCCAATAATGTTCATTGGTAAAACCAACATGACTTTGGGTACCCTCAAGTGAATTAAACTCAATGTCTTCGTAATTTTTAGTGAAAGCATCATAGGTGCTTACTTCCTGACCTGTTTTTGCAATAGAAGCATATGAATTTAAATTGATCGATGTTTCAATAGGCTCGTTCAACACCAATTGTGACCAGAGGGTGCCAGTACCACATAGTAAAGCAACTAAAAAGAAAAATTTTATCCGGTTTCCAAAATTATGTAGGTTATCGATATGCTTCATACAATTAGATTTGTGGTCAATGTATAACGAAACAGGGGTAGGGTTCCTATATGTTTTTCCGACAAAAAGCCTATTATTGGGGCCAATTGTACATTATGCAAAAGGTAAGAGTGCCATAAACCATAAAAATAGTTTCCTAGTCACCCTGAAATTGATCCTAAATTTCAATTTAGAAGCCGTTTCTTTACGGTATAAAAGCATTATGTCATAGTCCAAAACAACCTAAATCTTGAAAACAGAAATGCGGGACCTACATTTAAAAAAATTAAAACGAAAGATATTATCCTATACAATCGTAGATGAGGCGGTTTTGTTGGAGCAGCTTCACTTTTATGAACGATTCGATTTAAAGAAAAATGAAACCCTCGTCATTCCAGGACAGTTCGTGAACCATTTTTACTATGTGGCAGCAGGTTGCATCTATTATTACAAATTGGAGGAAGGGGAACAAAAGGTGTTGGAATTTTATACGGAGGATGTTTTTTTTACCGATTTACCTGCCTATGTAAAAGAAACTCCTTCAAACTACTTTTTAAAGGCATCGGAAGCTACGGTCGTGTATGCCATCAAGAAAACGGATGCCGAGAACTCCTTTAGAAAATCGCACCAATTGGAACGTTTTGGGCGCTTGTCCATGCAAGAGGCATTTATGAAGATTTTTACGCGGGTAGAGCGTTTAAATAATCGCTCTAATGAAGAACGCTACCTGCGCTTGTTGGAAAAACGTCCAGATCTCTTTCAACGTGTGCCTCAATACTTGATCGCTTCCTATTTAGGGATTACCCCGGTAGGGCTTTCCAAATTGAGAAAACGATTGGGAAAGGGAAACTGACTCAGTACTAGAAAAAAGGGCTTCTTAGTCTTAAGAAGCCTTAAGTTAAGGGATATAGTTGCGGAGTATTTTTAGCATTGGTTAATGATTCCGTCAAAGCCATTGGTTCTTTAGTTGTATTATGTAATATTTATTTCTCCGTTCAATTCCAATATTTTTTTGATGATTGCTTCACTTGTTTTTGGGCTACTATAAATTTCATTGTACTTGTCGTATTTTACAATCAGTCCTTTTCTTGAGGTTGCCGGGCGTAAGCCTACCCAAAGTGTTTACCCTTTTATGATTTCGGTAATACGATCTACATTTATTTTTCCCTTGAAAGGTCCGCTCTTATATACGAGACCTTTATCTTTAGATAATTCATAATGAGTACCGAAATACAACCAAAAGAGCAGAGAAACAACCACTAAAATTAGAATTAGCGACCAATAGGTGTCTTTTTCAAATGCACCAGAACTAAGAGCCATTACTGTAATGCCAATCAGAAATGCGTTTAATCCGAGGATTACAACGCTAAACAACAGGTCTTTTTTACTTTTAAATTTCATTATTTTATGATTATCATTGAAGCTATTATTTTATGGCAGGTTTAGGATTTTGAATTTAGGTTAGCACAAGTTTTTATCCTCTTAAAATCTTCTCCATTTTACGGCCTTTCGCCAGTTCATCTACTAATTTATCCAGATACCTTGTTTGCCGGGTCACGAAATTTTCTAGTTCTTCGATACGGTACCCACAAATTACCCCGGTTATTTGTTCAGCATTGGGGTTTAGGTCTGCCTGTTCAAAGAATACTTTAAACGTAACGTCTTCATCAATTAGCTTTTGAATTATTTCTCCGTCAAACCCTGTCAACCATTCTATAACTTGATGCAGTTCGTGCTTCGTTCTTCCTTTTTTCTCCACTTTGCTCACGTAATGGGGGTAGACGGAGGAAAACTTCATTTTAGCTATACGTTCATTATGTTCTGGTGTTGCTTTCATTGTGACCGTTTTTGGATTAATTTTCGGTATTGTTTCGCATAAAGTCAAAGGACCCTTTTCGAAGTTGTATTCCATATTCCAAATAGGCTTTTAAACAGGCCAAAAAATTTGCCCAACCTGCTGAATTTTCCAATGCCCACTTTAGGTTTTCTTCGTCAAGTTCTTTTCCATTTTCGTTTACGCGTACTACAGTACTATTGTCGGGCAATTTTTCTAATGTCATTTTTACCACCGTTTCTGGGTCCCAAACAAACGAAATTGAACTGTTCTTTTCAAGCTTAACTTGGGTGATTGGAAACCTTTCTTCAAATTCGGGAAATTTCCAAATCACCTCTTTTCCGGTTTTTAGACGCCCGCTACTTTCAGAAATAAAATACTTGTTCATTTTCTCGGGATTAACAATCCCTTCAAAAACTTCTTCGATTGGTTTTTGAATTTGCAGGGCTGTTTTAGGCGCTAGTTTCATACTAATTTCAGCTTTATCGTTTAAACTGGCTTATCCAAAGTGGGATTGCCGTTCCGGGTTTGAAACGTATTCCGAAGGGCATGTTTTATAGCGATTGTTGGCATTATGATTTTAATTATCAATACTCTGTACGTCTTTCATCAATCGTTCTGAACCTAAAGCGGATTTAGCCTTTCGATATATAAATGAATCATTGTTAATGTCCAAAATATTACCAGCAGCAACTAGGCCATAGGCTAATGAACCTTTAGCACCAATACCAGACATTCCTCCGATAAGTAAAAAGCTTGAATCTATGGCTGTCCCATTTTTCAATCCGTGACTTACGTATGGTGTTTCAGATTCCGTTAGAGAATATACACAAGAGTAGCCCTTGGCGAACTCCAAATCAGAGAATCTTATTGGTAAATCGAGTTTAGCCAAATAGTCCGCTGTATTTTCTTTACTCCACTGAATTTCTTGTTCGGTTAATTGCAATGCCCATACAGCATCTAAATCCTTAATTTCTGTCCTTAAAAAATGTCCTCCAACTTTTAATAAAGGTCTTTGATGACTGTCAAACTTCTCAATCATAGAATAAAATATTTCAGAATTTAGATATGCAACAGGATAAGAGGAAACAAGTCTTTTTTTCTGGTCACTTGTCAACATATCATACTTGTCTGATTTTATTCTTAAAAATGAAAGAAATAAACGCTTTGGACTTATCAAATCGCTAAAATAAGGTGCAACATCTTTAACCAAAGTTCCATTATACGGACCAGCAGCGGCAACTACCTTTTTACTCAAGAGGGTTTTGTATGTTCCAGTTTTAGTATCTGTAATTTTGATTTTATAAATTCCATGCTCTTTTTTTAAGTTGGTAACCTTTTGGTTGTAGTTTATTCTATTTCCGTATTTTCTTATTCCCTGATGTAGTTTTTTAATTAACACTTTAGGATTAAGGGTGCCAGAGTATTGTTTATATTCCCGGATAACCATAGTAGTATCTGAAATTTTCATTCCAAATTTTTCTTCTGCTTCATCTTTAGTTGAAGCATATTCATATTTATCTAATTGTCCATCAAGCAAATTTTCAACGTCATTTAATTGGGATTGAGTATAGATATATGTAACTGGTGAAGTAGTGTAAATTTCTTGCATTGAGTGAAATTCTTGCAACTCTCCTTTATTGAGAAAGTCAATCAAATGTTTAGTTTCCTGTACAGAGGTTTGTTGTAGAAATGAGAAAATATCTTCTTTTGGACCTAAACTTCTTGAAATTCTTGCCTCTCCAAAACTTGAACCAAAAGTATAAATTGAATCTTGTTGTTCAAGCAGTAAAACATTTTGTCCATATTTAGAAAGCTCCCAAGCAGTCGAACTTCCCATTAGTCCACCTCCAATTACAACAATATCCTCTATGTTTTTTGCATTTTGACAGGATATTAAACTAAAAGCAATTACTGATATTAAGATTAGGTTTCTCATTTTCTTATTTTAATGCCAACCATAGAAAAAACGTATGCTAGTAAGCTTTTCACCCTATTCTTAGGGATAACGTTATCAGTGCTTTTAGCGCTATGAATTCACCGCCATTAAAAATAGGCCTTTTTCCCTTAGCCTTTTAACCCTTCATCAAAATGAAAATAGGTACTCCTTAATTTTATTAAACCAGTTTAACGAGATTCCTAGGAATAAATCCTAACTTGAAACACACTACTTTTTAAAACAATTGCCATGGCAAATACCTATGTAGACCTAGAGACCTTAAAATTTTTGTTATTCCATGTTCATGACCTTAAGGGGGTTTTGCAACAGGAGCGATTTGCGGATTATGATGAGGAATCCATCAAAATGATGCTAGATTCCATCAAGGATTTCGCGGACAAGGAAATGTATCCCTATTTCCGGGAGATGGACGAGAATCCGGCCCATTTTAAGGACGGTGAAATTATGGTGCATCCGCAAGTAACCAGGTACATGAAAGCAGGGGGGGAAATGGGATTTTTATCGGGGCCCTTTTCTTACGAGGACGGGGGAATGCAAATGCCCTCCATGGTCGTACATGCTTCCGCTTTTATACAAGAAGCGGCCAATAACCATTTGCCGGGCTACATTGGGCTTACCGTAGGTGCGGCGGAATTGATCGTGCACTTTGGAAGTCAGTTTTTAAAGGATACATACGTACCTAAAATGATTTCCGGGGAATGGGGCGGTACCATGTGCCTTACCGAACCGCAAGCAGGAAGTTCCCTCTCGGATATTGTTACAACCGCCGTACCCAATGGGGATAGCTACAAGATTAACGGACAAAAAATATTTATCTCCGGTGGGGATTATAAAGGAGCTCAAAATATTGTACACTTGGTTTTGGCACGTATCAAAGGGGCACCGGCAGGCACTAAAGGGATTTCACTTTTCGTGGTGCCCAAGAACAGGCCTACTGCCTCGGGTGCTTTGGAGCCGAATGATGTTACGACGGTTGCGGATTTTCAGAAAATGGGCCAAAAGGGCTATTGCACAACGCATTTATTTTTTGGGGATAAGGAAGATTGCACCGGTTGGCTGGTAGGGGAACCCCACAAAGGCCTAAAATACATGTTTATGATGATGAACGGCGCTAGGATTGCCGTAGGGCGTGGTGCGGCGGCGATTGCTACGGGAGCGTACCATGCTTCCTTAAATTATGCCATGGAACGACCGCAGGGTAGGGAATTGCAGCGCACGGGAAAAAAGGATGCTTCACAGGAACAGACCCTTATCATCAACCACCCCGACGTACGCAGAATGCTACTTTTACAAAAAGTAATCACGGAAGGGGCTTTGAGCCTTGTATTCTTGACTTCCCGTTATCAGGATTTATCAGAATCGCTTGCAGATAAGGACGATAGGGCCAAGTATAAGTTACTGTTGGAAATCTTGACGCCGGTCGTTAAGACCTATCCTTCCGAAATGGGTATTGTTGCCGTCAACAACGGGGTACAAGTATTAGGGGGCTATGGCTTTTGCTCGGATTATATTCTACAGCAATATTTAAGGGATATTCGTATTTCGGCCATCTATGAAGGTACTACCGGCATACAGTCCCAGGACCTCTTGGGTCGTAAAATTACCATGGAAAACGGCAAGGCGCTTCAATTGCTATCCGAGGAAATAAAAGAATCGATTAAAGAAAGCATGTCCCATGATACGCTGAAACCTTTAGCGGAAAATTTGGGCGGAAAACTGGAATTAACCCAAAAAGTATTACAATCCTTAATGGGCTTTGCTTTACAGGGCGATTACCAAAGATTTTTGGCGGACGCCACCCCATTTATGGAATTTTTTAGTACTATAGTGATGGCCTGGCAATGGTTGGATATCGGTCGTGCCGCACAGGAAGCACTGTTATCTGGTACTACGGATTATAGTAGGGAATTCTACGAGAACAAGATTCACGCCATGCAATTTTACTTTAAGTATGAACTTCCAAAAACTACGGGACTCGCAGAAGTACTGATGGACAAACAAGCGTTGACCGTGAATACGGAGAAGGAGGTATTTTCTTAATCGAAAGCCAAAAATATATGAGCAATATAAAATCAAAATTTGACCTAACCGGTAATGTAGCCATCATTACGGGTTCAAGTAAAGGCATTGGACTTTCCATAGCAAGGGGTCTGGCCGAGAACGGTGCCAAGGTGGTTATTAGTAGCAGAAAGCAGGATGCAGTAGACGCGGTGGCGCAAGAGTTCAAGAAAGCCGGTTTGGAAGCGATAGGCATAGCTTGCCATATTGGTGACGGGGAACAGCGCAAACAATTGATTGCTAAAACTATGGAAGCTTACGGGCGTATCGATGTTTTGGTCAACAATGCCGCCATTAATCCATTTTACGGCCCTTTGGAAGCTGCGGAAGAGGAGGTATTCGATAAAATAATGAATGTAAATGTGAAGGCACCTTGGTTACTGTCAAACTTGGCCTTACCCCATATGAAAGCAAACGCCGGTGGTAGAATTATTAATATTGCCTCCGTGGAAGGAATACATCCCGGATTTCGTTTGGGATTATATAGTATTACAAAATCGGCACTTATTATGCTGACAAAGAACCAGGCCAAGGAATGGGGAAAATATGGCATACGGTCCAATGTGGTTTGTCCCGGACTTATTAAAACAAAATTTAGCGAAAGCCTTTGGTCTAACGATAAATTAGTGGAACAGTACACCGGTGTCGTACCTCTTAAAAGGGTAGCCGAACCGGATGAGATGGCGGGCATTGTCATGTTATTGGCCTCAGATGCAGGTTCCTATATGACCGGTGGTGTGTATACGGCAGACGGCGGCTATTTAATTTCAGGTTAAAGCAGAGGACTATGAATTTTGAATACACGAACAAATCGATAGCGCTTCAAAAAAAAGTAAGGGATTTCTTGAAAGCCCATGTAAACCCTATTGAAAGGGAGGTGGAACTTTTTCATGCCGATATGGACAACCGCTGGAAACGGTGGCCCGGATTAGAGGACTTAAAACAGAAGGCCAAGGATGCCGGACTTTGGAATTTGTTTCTGCCCGTTTCTTACGGGAAGCTTAGCCCAGGGCTTACGAATTTGGAATATGCCCCCTTGGCGGAACTGATGGGTAGGATTACATGGTCTTCCGAAATTTTTAATTGTAGCGCTCCCGATACTGGAAACATGGAGGTATTGGCAAAATACGGCACCGCGGAACAACAGGAAAAATGGTTAACGCCCTTGCTGAACGGTGAAATTCGCTCTGCCTTTCTTATGACCGAGCCAGAGGTGGCCTCTTCCGATGCTACAAATATTGAAACCTCCATCGTTGACGATGGCGATACGTATGTTATTAATGGTAGAAAATGGTGGTCTTCGGGCGCTATGGATCCCCATTGCAAAATTGCCATTGTCATGGGCAAGACCGATTTTGACGCTCCACGACATGTACAGCAAAGTATGGTTTTAGTGCCAATGGACACTACCGGTCTAACGATTCAACGGCATTTAAGCGTTTTTGGGTATACCGATTCCCCAGAGGGTCATGCGGAAATCATTTTGGAAAATGTTCGCGTTCCTAAAAGTAATTTGCTGCTGGGTGAGGGGAGAGGTTTTGAAATTGCACAGGGCCGTTTGGGCCCCGGGCGCATTCACCATTGTATGCGCCTCATCGGTATGGCACAACGTTCCTTGGAAATTATGTCTGAAAGAACAGTACAACGCAAACCTTTTGGTAGGACGCTGGACACCTATAGTAGTGTACGGCAAGATATCGCCTTGTCTGCCTGTGAAATTGAACAGACCCGGTTATTGGTGCTATCGGCAGCGGACAAAATGGACAAGGTAGGAAATAAGGAAGCCAAGGACTTGATCGCCATGATAAAAATCGTTACTCCGAACATGGCCTTAAGGGTCATTGATAGGGCCATTCAAATACTTGGCGGTAAAGGTGTTGGAAATGATACCCCCTTGGCCCATTTCTTTGCCGCTGCACGCATGTTACGCTTGGCCGATGGACCCGATGAGGTTCATATGAGCCAATTGGGGAAAAGTACGATCCAAAAGTATGTAAAGCTTTCAGATGAGTAACGAAAAAAATCTAAAAACGGTGCGGGAAGGGGAGGAGCTTCATGAAGACAAACTCAAGCAGTTCATGTTTCAAAATGCCCTGATTACGAACGTGAATGCAGTGCTTACCGTAAAGCAATTTACTAACGGCTATTCTAATCTCACCTATTTATTGGACATTGATGGTAAGGAATATGTACTGCGACGTCCGCCTTTTGCAGCCCCTAAAAGGGGGCACGATATGGGCCGTGAGTTTACCGTTCTAAAGCAATTAAACCCTATTTATGACAAAAGTCCCACGGTGCATGTGTATCATGAAGATTCGGAACTACTAGGCGCTCCCTTTTATATCATGGAGCGGGTACGGGGTGAAATTTTAACCGCTGCATCCGCACACCGCAAAAAAGTAACTCCGGCAGAATTTAAAATAATTGCCAATACTTGGGTAGAGTCATTTGTCGAGTTTCACAATATAGATTATAAGGCTGCAGGTCTTTCAGAATTAGGAAGACCCGAAGGCTACGTGACACGTCAAGTCGAAAATTGGGGCAAACAATATCGAGCGGCTGCTACGGATGATGTTCCGGCTGCGGAATTGGTTATGAAATGGATGAATGGGCACCAACCTAAAACGTATGAGCATACCCTCATACACAACGATTTTAAATATGATAATGTGGTTTTTGCGGATGCTAGTTGGACGAAAATTGCTGCCGTACTGGATTGGGAGATGTGTACCCTAGGAGACCCCCTAATGGATTTGGGAACCTCCTTAGGGTATTGGACGACCGCAGCTGATCCTGATTTTATGAAACAAGGCTTACCGTCGCCTACCGTGATGGAAGGAAATCCTTCGCGCACAGAAATAGTACAACAGTATGCCCTTAAAAGCGGTAGGAATATCGATAACCTTATTTTTTATTTTGCATACGGACTATTTAAGATTGCTGTAATCGCCCAGCAAATTTATTATCGGTATAAACATGGACATACAAGCGACCCTAAATTTGCAAACTTGAACAAAGCTTCGGCACTTTGTTGCAATACAGCATGGCAGGCCATTCAAAAAAATAAAATCGATAATTTGTACTAAGCATGGAACGACAATACTACATAGGTATCGAAGAGGAGAAATTAGCGGAATTTGCGAAAAGTAAAATCAAAGGGCCGTTGTTTATGCTGAACTTGGTGAAGTACAAAATAAGTGTCCCGGAAACGGGACTATCCGGAAAGGAATCTTACCGGGAATATATGCGGCAGGCCACTCCCTTTTTTTTAAAAGCGAAGGCAACGGTATTGTTTTTTGGCACACCAATGCACATGTTGATCGGTCCGGAGGATGGCGGGGAATGGGATGATGTGTTGCTGGTAAAGTATAATTCGGTGTCAGATTTTATGACCATGATTAGGGCTAAAGGGTATCCTGCCCATTTAAGGGCCCAAGCCTTGATAGATTCTCGTTTAATGCACTGTACTGCACATGAACCAACCTCGACCTAAATAGGGAACAATGAATTTAGAAAACAAAGTAGTGGTAATTACGGGAGCCGGTAGCGGCATAGGCGCAGCAACTGCAAAACTATTCGGTACGCATAAGGCGCTAGTTGTAGTTTCCGATATTGATTTGGAAGGTGCTCAAAAAATTACGGATGAAATCAACAAAGCAGATGGCCGGGCATTCGCCGTAAAAACCGATGTAACCAGTTTTCAGGAAGTGGAGGCCTTGATTAAATCGGTAGTCAAAACTCATGGTCAACTTGATGTAATGGTCAATAATGCCGGTATAGGAGGAAAAAAGCAGGCAAGGACCGCAGAGCACAACCTAGAGGATTGGCACAATGTAATTGCCGTAAACCAAACCGGGGTTTTCTACTGTATGAAGCTAGCCTTAAAGCAAATGCTGACACAGGGTGCCGGAACGATTATTAATGTGGCCTCCCTAGCGGGCCTCAAGGCATCAGGAAACAATTTGTCCTACTCGGCCAGTAAATTTGCCGTGGTGGGCATGACAAAATCCGCTGCATTGGAATATGCTAGAAAAAATATCCGCATCAATGCGGTTTGTCCCGGGTTCACCCATTCCGCACTATTGGATCAGTTACTTGCCGTGAGTCCGGATATGGCAGATAAATTGAAACGCTTTATCCCCATGGGCAGGTTTGGGGAGGCGGAAGAAATTGCGGAAGCCATTTGTTGGTTAGCCTCGGAAAATTCTAAATTCATCACCGGCCAAACAATTACCTTGGATGGCGGTACCTCACTGTAACCACAAAACATGAACACACTCGTACGTACTACAAATGAAAGTTATGCCATAGTTCAACTGAACAGGGGCAAAGTAAATGCCATTAATCTAGAAATGGTGCAAGAGTTAAGTACGGTTTTTACGGAGTTGGAGCAAGACAATAAAATGAAAGGGGTAATACTTACGGGTCAACCCCACTATTTTTCGGCGGGCTTGGACCTTATTGAATTGTATGACTATGATAAAACCCAAATACGGGATTTTTTTACCGCCTTTGGGGCTTTGTATTTACAGTTGGTGCAGTTTAAAAAGCCCTTTATTTCGGCAATCACAGGTCATGCCCCAGCGGGAGGCTGTGTGCTAGCGGTTACCAGTGATAACCGATATATGGCTGAGGGAGATAGTTACGTCATTGGCCTAAACGAAGTGGCGGTCAATATCCAAATCAGTCAAAACCTAACGGAAATCTATGCTTTTTGGATGGGGGAAGGGCTGGCCCATCGCTATATATTGGAAGGTAAATTACTAAATGGAAAAGAAGCCTTGGCTGCTGGTCTGGTGGATGAATTGGTTCCTTTGGATAAACTAATGCAACGTTCTAAAGAGCAGATGAACCATTATTTGAAAGCGAACCAGGAAATTTTAATCAATACGAAGAAAAAGTTGCGTAAGCATTTATGGGATAAACTTGACCTGGATGCGGAAAACGCCTTAAAAGAAGCCAACGCATTGTGGTGGCAGCCCGAAATTAGGGTAAAGATGAAGGCCTATGTAGAAAGTTTTACCAAGAAGAATAAAAACTAGAAGAATAGAAAACTAAAATAATAATTACGATGAACAAACAATTGATATTAAAGGAGCGGCCGGTTGGAGCGGCTGATGAAAACACTTGGTCCCTTGAGGAAAATCCCATACCAGAACTGGAAGACGGGCAAGTGTTGATAAAGAACCACTTCATATCCTTAGATCCGGCCATGCGTGGCTGGATGAATGAAGGAAAATCCTATATAGCACCAGTAGAAATTGGGGATGTTATGCGAGCAGGTTCTGTTGGTGAGGTCATTAAAGCCAAGAACCATCCGAACTTCAAGGAGGGGGATTTTATTTCCGGTCATGGTGGAGTACAGCAATATGTGGCTACGAACGCAAAGGGCTATTACAAGGTGGACCCGAAATTAGCCCCTTTACCTACTTATATTGGTACCTTGGGTATGCCAGGAATGACGGCCTACTTTGGTATTTTGGAAGTTGGAAAAATCAAGGAGGGCGATGTTGTTTTGGTCTCCGGTGCGGCAGGTGCGGTTGGTAGTATCGTAGGACAAATCGCCAAGATAAAAGGCTGTAGCGTCGTGGGAATTGCGGGTGGTACCGACAAATGTAAGTATGTCGTGGAAGAATTAGGCTTCGATGCCTGTATCGACTATAAAAATGAAAATGTGAAGGAGCGAATCAAGGAAGAATGTCCTAAAGGCTTGGATGTCTATTTTGACAATGTGGGCGGTGAAATTTTGGATGCCGCATTGGGAAGGCTACGGATGAAGGCTAGGGTAGTTATTTGCGGAGCTATATCACAATACAACAACAAACAGAATGTTAAGGGACCTTCCAACTACCTTTCCCTTTTGGTAAACCGGGCAACGATGCAAGGAATGGTGGTGTTTGATTGGTCTGACCGGTATGGGGAAGCGAGTCAACAATTGGGGAAATGGATGAAGGAAGGAAAACTCAAAACCCGTGAAGATGTATATGAAGGCATAGAGAATTTCTTGGAGACGTATAACCGTTTGTTTTCAGGGGACAAAATGGGTAAGCTCGTGCTGAAGGTCAAAGAAGATTAATTCCGTTCTATGTCCATCTATCAAAAATTAGCGGAAATAGGTTCAAAATTTGTTGGCAAGGATATACTGTTCAAATATGGTTTTAACTTTTCTCCCATGTATAGGCGCAGTACGGGTCGTATTATGCACGTTTCACAGGATTTAATGGACATAAAAATGAAGTTGCCCATTAGTTATAAGAACCGCAATTATGTGAATACCATTTTTGGGGGTAGTATGTTCGCCGCGGTAGATCCCATTCCCATGGTACAGCTAATGGAACTCTTAGGCAAGGAGTACGTGGTTTGGGATAAATCGGCAGAAATCCATTTCAAGCGTCCGGCAAACAAAAATTTATATGCCCATTTTTCGTATACGGCAGAAGAACTTAAGGCCTTAAAGCAGGACATTGGGCTCACTAATGAAACTGAAATAATAAAAAGGACCGCCCTTACGGATAAGGATGGAGCTATAGTTTATTGTGAAGTTTTGAAAACGATATACGTTGCGGATAAATCCTATTTTAAAAGGAAGAGAGCAAAAACGAAAAAATGAAAGCAATACGATGTAAGACATACGGCCCACCCGCCAATCTGGTTTTGGAAGAAATTGATGGTTTGAGACCAGGCCCAAAGGAAGTCGTTGTCCAGGTAAGGGCATGCGGATTAAATTTTCCCGATACCTTGATTATACAAGGACTGTATCAATTTAAGCCAGAATTACCGTTTACACCCGGAAGCGACATTGCCGGGATTGTAAAAGAGGTAGGTGCTGAGGTGAAACACCTTAAGGTTGGGGATGCTGTTTTTGGATTTGTGGCCCATGGTGGCCTTGCAGAGGAGGTAGTTGTTCCCGGTAATGCTTGTTTTGCGAAGCCTGCACAAATGGAATTTCCTGTTGCGGCATCTTTTATGATGGCCTATGGTACCTCTTTTCACGCGTTAAAGGATAGGGCAAAACTGGAGCAAGGTGAGACCCTTTTGGTTTTGGGGGCATCGGGAGGCGTAGGTCTTGCAGCGATTGAATTGGCAAAATTGATGGGTGCTAAGGTCATAGCGGCAGCTTCTACAGAAGATAAACTTGAGCTGTGCAAGGCGTACGGTGCGGATGAGCTTATAAATTATACTACTCAAGACCTAAAAACTTCTTTAAAAGAATTGACGAATGGTAAAGGCGTGGATGTAATTTATGATCCGGTAGGGGGCGATTTTTCGGAAGCGGCATTAAGGGGTATTGCTTGGGATGGACGGTTTTTGGTTGTAGGCTTTGCGGCGGGTACCATTCCTAAAATACCATTAAACCTCCCCTTATTGAAAGGGGCGTCCTTGGTTGGTGTTTTCTGGGGAGGATTTGCCATGAAGTACCCCAAGGAGAATATGAAAAATACAATTGCATTGATGCAATGGCATGCGGAAGGGAAACTTAAACCACACCTCCATAAAATTGTTCCGCTGGGGGAGACCCGAGAGGCACTGGAAGAAATGATGAACCGTAAGGTAAAAGGTAAAATAGTGGTCCAAATTTAAGGTCAAAATTATTAATCTGATTATGCGTGCAGCTATACAGGAACGCATAACGAATACAACAAATGGAAATGAGATTAAAGGATAAAATTGCAATTGTAACAGGAGGTTCTAGGGGCATTGGAAAGGCTATTTCAGAACTATTCGCTCAAGAAGGGGCTACGGTAATCATAATTGATTTACTTCCACAAGGAGAAGATGTAGCAAAGGATATACGAGCTTCTGGTGGCAAGGCAGCGTTTCGATCCGTATCCGTAACGGATAAAACCGCCATAGAAACAGTGTTTTCGGAAATCAATGACAACCACGGTAAAATTGATATCCTCATCAATAATGCCGGTATTACGAGAGACCGAACCTTGGAAAAAATGACGGAGGAGGAATTTGATGCGGTAATTGATGTGAATCTGAAAGGCGTATTTATCTGTACGCAAGCAGTGGCACCGTACATGAAGGCCAACCACTATGGAAGAATTGTTAGTGCCGCCTCTAACGTTGGCTTACGGGGTAATTTTGGACAAACCAACTATGCTGCTACCAAGGCAGGGGTCATTGCCATGTCCAAGACCTGGACGATGGAATTGGGAAAATATGGGATTACCGCAAATGCGATAGCCCCCGGGTTTACCATGACCGATATGGTCGATAAAATTCCGGAGGAACATTTTGAGGCGATAAAGGCGGGTATTCCCTTAAAAACGGTTGCCCAACCTATTGACATCGCCTATGGATACCTGTATTTAGCTTCCGATGAAGCGCGTTTTGTATCCGGAATTTGTTTGACCATTGATGGGGGAACATCCCGATAAATAAAAGAAAATGGCTGATTTGATTTTTGAAAATTTAAAGGAATTTGCGACGCATGAAGGCAAAGCATTACCAAATGGGGAATGGATAACCATTACACAAGAAATGATCAATGATTTTGCAAAGGCAACTTTGGATTTTCAATGGATACATGTAGATGTTGAAAAGGCAATTCAATATTCACCATTTAAAAAACCGGTGGCGCACGGTTTTATGTCGGTTTCCCTAGTGTCAAAAATGCTAGGCGACCTTCTTAAAGTTAAATCCGTTAAAATGGGGGTGAACTATGGCTTGAACAAGGTACGCTTTCCTAATCCCGTTCTTGTAAACAGTAGACTTCGATTAAACGGAACCGTTTCAAAAATTGAGCCGTATTCGGAAAATGGCGCTAAGATTACTTGGGACTGCTCGGTTGAAATTGAAGGAAGCGAGAAACCAGCCTGTGTGGCAGAATTTATAAGCCTCATGTTCGAATAGGGGTGTTTCAGTTCTAAGTGGAAATTGAATATTCCTATGCTATATTTTGTATATTCATAAGGCGCAACATAAACCAAACCAATGACCAGACTTTTTGATTTACTCGACCACCAATTAAAAAATTTTCCTTTAGAAGCGTCAATAAACGGGAGGGACAAAACGGGCAAGTGGGAATCCTATAGTACCCAGCGGTTAAAGAATACCGCGGAAAAAGCAGCAGCCGGATTGTTAGGGCTAGGGCTAGTACCTGGAGATAAGGTCGCCATTGTCGCATATAAGAATAGACCGGAATGGATTGTAATGGATTATGCGGTGCAAATGGCCGGTATGATCAGTATCCCCCTGTATCCTACCATAAGTGTTTCGGAATACGAATATATATTGAACGAGGCGGAGGTAAAGGCAGCATTTTGTGGCGGGTTGGACCTGTATGAAAAGTTATCCACCTCACAGAAAAAGGTTGCTTCCCTAAGGCATATTTACACTTTTGATGGAGCCGATGGGAGTCCGTTTTGGGAATCAATCTTCGATTCTGACGGTTTGGAAGGGGTGGAAAGTATAAAATCCAGCATCAAAGGAGAGGATTTAGTTACCATCATCTATACATCTGGAACTACCGGAAATCCTAAAGGGGTCATGTTGAGCCATGCCAACGTAATGCATATCGTTACGGAAACCTCTTCCTTATTGGTCGCAAAGCCTAGCGATAAAGTATTGAGCTTTTTACCACTTTGTCATATCTATGAAAGGGCCGTTTCATTCTGTTATTGCTACAAGGGCGTATCGGTTTATCTGTGTGGTACGGATAATTTGAGCGGACCAAACGGGGACTTGGCTGCTGTACAACCGGTTGCCTTCACTACCGTACCACGCTTACTGGAAAAAATTTATGAAGCTATTTATAACAAGGGATTGGCTTTGGAAGGTACCAAACGGAAGTTGTTTTTTTGGGCCTTAAAACTGACCGATTCCTACGAGCTGGACCAAAACCTGTCATTTTTCGAAAGTCTAAAATGGAAGTTGGCCGATGCCCTGATTTTTAGTAAATGGCGAGCAGCCTTAGGGGGCAATGTCCGGCAAATTATTACAGGAGCCGCGCCCTGTCCGGTTAAAATTTTACGGGTATTTTGTGCAGCGGGCATACCCATCCGCGAAGCATATGGTTTAACGGAGACGTCGCCTACGTTAACTGGGAATACCCTAGAGCCAAATGGAGCCATGATTGGAACAGTGGGCTATGCCATTGACGGTGTTGAACTAATGATTGATACTAATTCTGGCGATTATGCGGCAGGTGAAGGGGAAATTTTGGCCCATGGCCCTAATGTGATGCTGGGGTATTACAAAAAGCCCGAGGTCAATGCGCAGGTTTTTAAAACCATTGAAGGCAAAAAATGGTTCTGTACCGGTGATATAGGAAAGTTGATAAATGGTCCAGGAGGCAGGAAGTTTTTAAAGATTACAGATCGTAAGAAGGAGCTTCTAAAAACTTCTGGGGGAAAATACATCGCCCCGGCACCTATTGAAAATAGAATCAAGGAAGACTTTTTGGTAGAGCAATTGATGGTCATCGGGGACAAACAAAAATTTGTTTCGGCATTGATTGTTCCGTCAGAAGAGGCCTTAAAGAATTGGTGCCACCACAAAAAAATTGAATGGACCAGTTTGCAAGAAATGATAGGGCATGAAAAAGTCATTCGTAAATATCAGAAAGTGATAGATCGCTATAATCCAGAATTTGGACATATAGAGCAGATAAAGCGCTTTACATTGATTGCTACACCATGGGTACCTATCCATGAAGATGGTGCCTTGGCAGAATTGACCCCCACCTTAAAGCTTAAAAGAAGGGTTATCAGGGAGAAATATGCCGCAGAGATTGCTTCGATATATGAGGCGTAAATAAGAAAAGAATAAAGCTGTCTTTAAAAGAAAAAGCCTTGAAAGAAGACTTTTCAAGGCTTGTAGTGACCTGGCCGGGGTCTGAATCCCTGAGTTAAGTCACTAATATTCAAGAAGTTAATTTTGTTTTTGTTAAAGTACTCACCGGATAACTCACCGCAATGTACTAGATATTTTATATGAACTTATTTGATTATAAATATAACCAACATTATCTGATTATCTGAGTTTTATGCTGAAAACCTGAACCTGTCCGATATTTCCGCTGAAGAAAACATCAGGATATTCCTGAGCAATCAAAATACCTCCTAGGGCATAAACAGAGATGTCCCTCGATAACCTCAATTCTTAACTAGATTTGAAAATCAATCCGGCAATGGAGGAAATGGTACGCGTACCATAATTAAAATTCGGTTCGTAGAAATTTGGGGCAGATTCCCTCAGGAAAATAAACCTATTAGTTGATAATTCAAGCTTTTTTAAGGAATAGCTAAATGCAACGATTAATCAAATTCTGATTTCTTCAACTGATTTAACAAGTTTAAGTTCAGCGGTGGTGACTCTTTTAATCAAGAAGTGCTCTGGTGGAAATTTTAATTTTGGATTATAATTTGATTACGATAACTTAGCTTGAAGCAATCTTTATACTACTTGCCCACTGGAATTTTTCTTGAATCTGATTGCGACAAAAGATGGAACTCGAAACAAAAATGAATTCGTGATGGGACAATTAGGCAGGTGGAAGGATTATTCAATAGTACAAGTTTTTTTTATTTTGTTATCTTAAAATTGTACAAGGCTAGTTCGTTTTCCCTAAAAAACCGATAAACCAAACGAAGAATTGACCTTGGACCATCTATCATAAAAAACGCACACCACTTTTTCCTCAACGTAAGGAATTTTTCAACCAATTAATACAATAATAGGAAAAAACGGTTCGCTCCAAGGGTCTTGGACACGATCCCCGAAAGTGGATCAAGTCCGCTTGTCCCCGTAAGATCGGACCATTTGTCACCGTTTCGTCATTGGATCGAACGGGCCAATTCCCAGGATATTTACCATGGACCCGTTTCCCTTTGTCCAAAGGAACGATATCAAATCGGGACGCTTTGCATAACCGGGCTCGTATGCTCGCTCCTTTTATAAAAGCTTTGGCCCGAACGGATATCGTAGTATAGGGACCAAAGGGAATCGCTAAAGGCGCTATGGGAAGTAATGGGAACATAGGATTGAATACCCATCCGTTTCTTGATAAAAAAGATTTCAATGGTTTATTGCAAGTCCTTGTTTTTAATTAATTTTAAAAAAAAAGGGAAAGCGCACAGGATATAATAAGTAATGGTTTTTTTCACTTACTACAACCGAATCTATTTATCAATAAAGTGGATGTAGGTGAGCTTATGCAAATTGGAAATGGAAGTCTGCCTTTTTGTGGAGTGTAACGAAAAAAGGTAGAGCAAGAGGACAACACGCGTTGCGGTGTTGTTGGGTTTAATTTGTTTTTAAAAAGCTGATAAACAGCTATTTGAAATATGTTCCGTTTCTCTGTAGATCTGTAATGACCAACAGAAATAGGATAGTCCCTCTGGGAGGCCCCAAGAACATTGGGGAGCACTGTCCTATTTAAAGGAAGAGTTATTAAAATTGAATTTGTCGCCATCACTTTTAATGACCGATACCGAGAACCCATTTTGAACTTTATCCAATGGTCCTGGAAAGACCCGTTGCCAAATACTGGACGGTATGCTGGATATTTTCGGGAATGCCGAACGTCCTACTTTTACAACTTCGGGCTCAATATCAGATGGTATTTAGGCCTTCATCAAAGGTATACCAATGTGATGATGGGTATCATGAAGTGTGTCAAAAATTAAGAAAGGCACAAACGTAAAAACCAGTAATAGCAAGATAAAAGAATGTTTGAAAAGGATAATTCTATAAAAGTGGCGGCAAAGAGAGCAAATTCTGCCGGGCTAAAATTCTTTACCATCAGAGTGAAAGAAATTATTAGAGCAAACTTCAGCGAAAGAATCAAGATTAAAAATCTATTTTTCTTTCATCAGCTTTTCGAGGTAAGCGATTTTTTCCTGTTCGGCCTTGAGCAGCCGTTCGTAAAGTTCTACCACCTTATCCAACGGATTAAAATTGGGCTGAACGTTAATAGCATTAATCGTAGAACTGTCGTTACTTGTAAATGTATTCGAAATAATGTTTAGAATATTTTCCTCTGAAAAATTCTCTATTCCTTCCTTAGTTACACCTAGTGCCTTTGCAATCTCATCCAATTTCCCCTCATCGACCTTCTCGCTGTTCTCGATATTCGAAACGGCCTGTTGGCTTATTCCCAGTTCTTCGGCAAGGGTCTCCTGCTTCATCCCGCGGAGCTCCCTGATACGTCCGATTTTCCTTCCGATATGGTTCGGTCTCGCTGCTATTTCCATAATCCAAATATATGATTTTTCATACAAAGTCCATCCCGTGAAAGACAAATAACCCGTGGTAAAATACAGACCTTACGGGTTCGGTACCCGACCGGTCTGAAATTCATTTATACTAAAAGGAAAACCATGGTAACAAGAGCGGACGTAAAGTTCCCATTTCGGGACGAACTTATAGAACTGTTGAAAAAGGACCTGCCACTGCATTCAGTATATGTGATAGGCATCATCCTCTAAAAAAGGGAACAAAAGGTCTTTTTGCAGCAGACCTTGATACCGACACAAAAATCTGTCGCCTATACTTTGTTGGTCATGGGACATATGGCGCCTGAAAAGGAACTTGGGAACCTTATGGAAGCGTTATACGGAAAGATGAAAAAACACTGTAGGGCGTACATCGTTTTCCGTAGACTTTCCACCGTCCTGAAACGGTTGGACATTTGGGTCAGTTTCCTGAACCGTGCCATCTTTGGTACGCCCTGCATCTATAGGGAAAGCGATGTGGTGACCCATTCAACTCCTTTCAAACTAGGTTTGAACGGCTACTTCCATAACGAGATCGAGGAGGACTGGAACGAGCGGATGCAAAATGCGGAAAATCTGCTCTCCAGCGCTTCCATCGTCGAAACCAAGAGGGGCCCCGGAAATGAATTTATTACAGCTCGCAATGGAACAGGTATGCCTGGGCCTTTTGATTCTCTACTGGGAACATGTCCCGAACCATTATGATCTGCCCTACCTGTTGCACCTTTGCTGGCATTTCACCACCCTTCCCCAAAGGATATTCCCGAAAAATACTTACGGACTTCAGCGTCAGTTCTATATGCTCCGGAGCGCGCACCATATCATGCGCTTCAAGGGCAAAATGGATTTTTCCAATTCTGATTTTGACAAGGTGCTACACCGATGCGAATTGTTCCATGCCGAGGCAAGGGGTTTAGGGAAAATACAATTGGTGCGGCTAAGGAAATTTCATTAGAATGTTCAGGACTTAGGTTCATAGTTTAACGAAAGAGTTGACTTAATGGAAAAGCTCTTTAAAAAAAAAGTGGATTTTGTAAAGTGCTTGGTGAAATAACTGTTTTACCTTTATTAAAATAACCTTTCATTGAACTTTCCAATAGTTTATCGTTAGGAATGGACAATTGAACTATTTAGAGACTTTGGGATTAGTATGATTATAAAGACCTTTTTATAAACTTTAAACGCAATCCTTAAAGTTTAAATATAAGTGGGGTCAATGTTATTTGGTTACAGGTTTTAAGTGCCAGTTGAACAAAATTTCAGTGATTTGTGCGCTAATAATATGTTATATTGCGTATATTGTATGTAGCTAAATATTCTAATTATGGCGACAATCAGAAAATCATTGACTATAACTACCGCTCAGGAAGAATGGATAAAGCTGCAAATTAAAAATGGCGGTTTTGCGAACGATAGCGAATATATGAGGCATCTTATACGTTTGGACGAGGAACGAAATAGAGAATTTTTAATCACTAAAGCGGCTATACAAGAAGGTTATGAAAGCGGCATTAGTTCTAAAATTAGGTCTGTAGACGAAATTGTTGAAGCTGCTAAGATGCGTAAAAAGTACAGAACTAAAAGTAAAGGAAATGTCTAGTTATCATCTATCCTCGAAAGCAGATGGAGATATTGACGATATAGTAGATTATACTTTGGAGACTTGGGGCGAATCACAGACTCATGATTATGTTACCGAGTTATACCAATTTTTACAGACTCTTGCGGATAATCCTGACCTTGGTCGCAGCGCTTCTGAATTTGCGGCACCTTTGAAATGATATAATTACAAGGCGCATACTATTTTCTATGAACCAACCAGAAAGGGAATATTCATTGTTCGTATACTAGGTCAAATACGTGATTTTAAAGGACATCTTTAACCGATAATCAAGCGATTTTTAAAGTTTAGATAAAGGTGGGTTTAAATACACCAGTTTAACTGCGTGAAAAAGGTTTGTTTGAACTTTAAAGAACTGGACTAGGGGTTTTCATAAGAGGTTGTGTTACCCATTGTTTTTATTTCAGCTTATCAATTATCCAATCCATTAATTCATTCGGTTCTGCAATTGACCAAGAGTGCGGTTGTCGCATTCCGTTAGCTCTAAAACCCTTTCCTAATGCAGTAATAAGCTCGGCATTTTCATTGCCCATAATTTGTAGTTGATTAATCATCGCTGTTTGATTTAATACACTAATATCGTATAAATCCCTCTGTCTTTCTTTTAAGTACCACTCTATATCAGGGTCTGCATAAATTCGAATCGGTGTGTTAACTAAAAATTTCGCATTTCCTCCGCTTTTTTCAGTCCTTGAATACATTGAATTTTTAACATATACATTAGGTACATCTTCTGGCGAACCTCCAAATTGTTTGTCAAGTTTTTCTAAATAGACCGTTGATTCGTTTACCGCTGGCTCTGAAAAATTTAATTTCTTTGTTCTTAAAAACGAATTGTAAAGTCTAACCCAATCCAATGGCGGGTCAATTCCATAAACAGCAATGGGCTGAATTGTTGTTAAAGCTGGATTTTCTTTTGAGATTTCTACATATCTAATTGCGTTCATAGCTCCCAAGGAAAAACCTCCAATTACTATTTTGTCTTTTGGTGCTTGGTATTTTGATATAGCTTTTTTGAAAGTAGTATTTAAAAAAGCCATTGTTATTTCGTCGAGATATAGGTTGTAATTAATTGATGGAATTATCAATAAAATTCCTTCGTCGAATGCGAGTTCGGATAATTTGACATTATTGTTTATTACATCTTCTGTACGTTCTGCTGTTGGTGGCAGCAAAATAAGAGTTCCTTTGACTTTTCCTTTAGGTTTTAGAGCATAATAAAAAAGTTCGATAGAATCTTCATCATTTACGTATAAATAAGTTTCATCGACAATATCAATTAAATTTTTGTCTAAGTTTTCTAAAATAGTTTCGTTTAGAATCATTTTAAATTTCTCTGTCAATTTTTGAGCAGTTGCTAGGTGAATTACAAAGCAACAAGTAATAATTAATAGAATCTTTTTCATTGGTAAATTTTTAGATTTTCAGCAAGTAAATGCAAACACTGTTTACAATGTTGATTTCTAGGTATGAATTAGGTACTAGTACTATCAAAATTGAACGTTCGTTACTGAATGAAATTTACTATTTTTAGTAGGTATTAATTTTTAGTTGCTTCAGATGGGCAAAAAGTTATTTCTTATTTTATTCCTTGTTCTGGGATTTGAACTTTCATCCCAAACTGCAATTTCAGGTTTTGTTGATGCTCCAGAGGTGTCCAATTCTAAAGAAAAAATATACTTAACAAAATTAACTCTCAAGGATATGCCAAGCCTTGGACGGACAAAAGCTGCCACCACTACTTCGACTATAAATAAAGAAGGTCGATTTGAATTTAAGAGAGATCTAATTGATGAAAAGGAATCGGTTTATAAATTATATGTAAATAGGTTTGACCATGTAAAAAAGGACACAATTCAAGTGGGCAAGCTGTTCCTATTTTCCAAAAAGGATACTATATTCTTTAAAAAATCCAGTAGTTTATTATCGAAATACTCAAATACAAATGCTGCTGATAAGGAATGGCAAGGTTTGAGAAATTACGAGTCCAACCTTAACGCTTTTGAAGACAATAAAGAGGTCGGCCTTTCAGATTCTTATGTAAATAGCTTGAAATCATACACCAAAGACTCTCTTCAAATATTGATTGTAAAATTGATTAGTATTAAACAATTGGAGAACAAGAATTTATTAGATAAAGATATTTTAAATAACAAACAGTATTATTTAGAACTACTTGCTCAACTAGAGAAAAGTGATATAGACCAATCTGAATACCTTTTTCTGGAAAATAAATTGGTTTTCTTGACCACAGAAATAGTTGAAAATAAATATCACAAAAGCAAAATTGCAATTTTAGTTTTAGTATTGACAGTCTTTGGATTGATTATTTTAGTTTTTAAAGTAAGTCAGAGGAAATTGAAAACTTTGTTACCGGAAAATAATCTCAGCAGACAAGAAAGGAATATTCAAAGATTGATATTGGAAGGCAAAAGCAATAAGGAAATTGGGAATCAACTATTTATTAGTTTGAGTACAGTTAAAACCCATATCTCCAATATATATAATAAGTTAGGTGTTTCCGACCGAAGAGAACTAATTCATAGATATCAAAATTAATAGCGAATCTCTTTACAACATCCTATGCTTGATAGTAATATTAGTCTTTCATTGAGCAAACCCACCCATTTTAAAATGTTTCAAACTTTGAAAGAAACTATAAAACGGGACGTAGTAGAGGTAGAAACATACACTCTTGTCTACTTAACATTAGATGCGAAACTTATAGTTGCTCCAAAATAGTACATTTAAACGATATATTATTACAAGAAAGATGGAAAACAAACCAAAAGATTTTACTCCGACTGAGTTTATTGGGAAGAGAGAAAATTTAGTCATGGATAGAAAGCAAGAGAATTTTTATTTAGTTAATGAGGCCGAATATGATTCAGCCAAAAGTGAAGATCAAATCAATTGTGAAATTTTGTATAGTATAGAGTATCAGGAAAGTATTAAGTATTTTAGGCATGAACCCAAACTCTTTGATAAGTTGCAACGCGGGAAACTTCAAAGCGTGCTTCTTCAATAAAGTTTAAATAAAGGATGGCAGAATTGACATTTAAAGGAAATTTCGTTCCAAATCAAAAACCAGAACGTGTTCAGGAGTTTTTGACGATGGCGCAAGAAAGCAATGAATTTGTAGCTGCACCAGGTAAATTTATATGTACCTACGTTGAGTCTCTCAGACAACACCAAATCGATGAGAACACAACCGGAATAACTGAGCTGCGTTTACGTCAAATCTTTGATAATGAAGAGCTGAACTTCTTAGTGTGAAATAACAACTTCAGGAAAATTAAAAGTCTAAATAAACGATAAATAATCGAACAGCTAAAGAGATTAAGAAAGTGTCTTTATCCGGATGTTTAAATTGTTCGGTTTCAGGGGAATGTTACATTAGAATTTCTGTCTCGCATATAATTAAGATATTGAGAGTACAGCAATATTTACTTCTTGGTTTTTCAAATTAGTAAGTAGTCCATTTTAGATTTTGGCTAGCTCGGAGCGGAAAATAAAACGGAATGCAAGAAGACAAGGTATTTTCTTTTAGAACTGTTTTCTTGCCCTTCTGTTTCTACTACTACGAAAGTTCCTTCCTCTATTGTTAAATGAGGCTATAACAGCCCAAAGTACACAAAGTGAAGCTATCGCAATAATTGCAATATTTGTCTGAAAAATAAATTCTGGTAATTCCATAGCTTAATATGCTAAATATTTTACAAACCTTTATCGAACTAATTTTCTAAATAACTGAATTCCAATAAAATAGAAAGTTTGCCTCAATTTGGGAAAGAGAATGATTTAAGGTGCCGGTAGATTAATCATTATCTTCAATCAAAAATTTTTAAAGTTCAATTAAAGGATGATTCGGTGTAAATAAATTATTGAGCTACAATTGTCTTTCAGATTTTCTGAAAAGGGGAATGCGCTTTATGTTCTAAGTTATGAGAAAATCAAAAATCGTTCTAGTGTTCACTCTGTTGGCATTTATTAACTATAAGTGTCAAAAAAAATCAAAACAGTTATTCAATAAAAATCTACCGGTAGCAGTAGTCGAGGCTATTGAAAAAAGAATTGAAGAAGGTATTAATCCCAGTATAGCATTAGCTTTAATTGATTCATCAGGGATTCAATACTTCAATTTTGGTAAAACTGCGGATGATGGGTTGGAAGTCAATAGAAACACTGTTTATGAAATAGGATCAATCTCAAAAGTTTTTACAGCAATACTCCTAGCACAACAAGTTTTGGATGATGAACTTAAACTAGATGACGGAGTAAATGCCTTTCTACCGGATAGTATAAAGATTCCGGTAATAGGTGACAAGGAAATTACTTTTGGAAATCTATCGGACCATACATCAGGACTTCCTAGAATGCCAGACAATTTCGCACCATCAAATCCGAACAATCCTTACTTGGATTATACAGTTGAACAGATGTATGAGTTCATCTCAAGCTATACGCCAATCAGAGTAGTAGGTTCTGAATATGAATATTCAAATCTTGCTCAGGGGCTTTTGGGTAATCTCCTTGCAAGAAATAAGAATACTAAATATGAAGAACTGATGGTTAAAACTATCGCTGACCCATTAGAATTGAAAGATACCAGAATCGTACTTTCAGAAAAAATGAAAGAGAATTTGGCATTAGGTCATAGTGGTGGGCAAATAGTTGAAAATTGGGATATACCAACTTTGGCGGGTGCAGGAGGAATCAGAAGTTCTACTTGTGATATGGCCAATTTTATTTCTGCCAATCTAGGGTATACAAATACTGAATTAACCAAAGCAATGGAGTTAACACATAAAGTTAGACACCATAAAGCTGGTGAAATGTCGGTTGGTCTGGGGTGGCATATTAAGGAGGGGGCCAACGGTGATATTATATGGCATAATGGAGGAACGGGCGGATACAGAGCATTTACTGGATTCGTAAAAGAGTCAGGGCAGGGAGTGGTAGTGCTAACTAATTCAACAAATGGTATAGACGATATTGGTTTGAACCTGCTCGATCCTGAATCAGATTTAGCTGAATTAAAATTTAAAAGTGATGCGATTGAATTACCAGAAATGATACTAAAAAGATATATTGGAGTTTATGAGATTGAATCTAACTTCTTGATTACATTAACTTTAGAGGGTTCACAATTATTCGCTCAAGGTACCGGACAAGAAAAGTCCCCAATATATCCCGAAAGTAAGATCCATTTTTTCTCACCTGTAGACGGTATTGAAATAACCTTTCAAATAGAAGAACAACAAGCTAAAAGTTTAGAAGTAATTCAAAATGGGAATAAAATACCCGCAAAAAAAATCAAATAATCAAAATTGTATATTACCAAACCAAAGAGCTAAATTGTTATCGAAAGTTCAAATAAACGATTCGAATCTAAAGTGGTTAATAAACACAAAACTTTGGTTGATCTTAACTTATTAGCAGTATAAGCTCAAGTGACTCCTAAATATAAACAAGTTGGTAACAATTATGAAATGATTGGAGAATGTGCTTTATATAAAACAAAATCAGAATTGAGGGAAAGTCATATTTACCCAAAATTCGTAATTGAATATACTAAAAGGACAGGGTCTAAATTCTTACGAAAAGCAGAAAATCCAAACAAACGTGAACAGGATGGGATCAAACTTCACTTGTTGAGCCATGATGCAGAGCAAGAATTTGGGAAAAGAGAAAAATGGTTTGCCGAAAATATATTCGTTCAATACCTAACTGAGCGAAAGTACATTTTGCCTTATGACAAAAACATGTATTACTTCGCTGTTTCATTTCTCTGGCGAATACTTGTTTTAAATTTGAAAACTGATTTAAGTATAAATAAATATTGGTACTTTAATTTGCTTATTCAGGCGGAAAAGGAATGGAGAGAATACTTGGTAAAAGGTAAAATCCCAGAAAATTTCTCCAACATAAATTTAATGTTTACGGATAGAGTCATAGAAAACAATTCAGAACTTAAGGGAGTCGATTTTTACACTACGAGAGTATTAGATGCAACTATCGTTGACAATAAACCTCAAACTTGTCTTTTAGTATATGGTAAGTTCAATAAATTTATCTTCTGGGGAGTTCTTAAAGAATACGGAGGTGAAGAATTGTTAACCGACACCCAGATAAAACCATTTAACGGGATTTTTAAAATACCACAAAAGTTTGAGTACTTTCCTATTATTTCATTCTTGGGAAATCGAATTAGAGAAGTAAGTCGTTTCCCTTTACCGAATAAAAGCCAGCAGAAAAAAATTGAAAAAGAGATTCTTAAAGATCCTGTTACATTTTGGAATTCAGATGTGGGTAAATCACTGTTTAATGACAAGTTTAACTTGGATAAATAACTATCGTCAATCTAGTCTTCCCAAAAAAATGAAGCCTTCCCATTTCCAGCAACTGATAATTCAAAAACCTTAACTTTAACGGAAAGTTCAAATAAACGATTGTTTAAAATCTATAAATGAATTCTTCCTATCTATTTTCCTAACTTGAGCATATAATAGTTGAACGCTTAAATTAAGCGCGAAATTTTTTCTAGCATATGGATGATGGAATTATATATTGGAATCTTGACCCTGAAATTTTTTCCATATTAGGTATTTTTCCGATACGATATTATAGCTTACTTTTTGTAACAGGCCTTTTTGTTTCATTGCAAGTAGAAAAACGAATTTACAGAAAGGAAAATATCCCACTTGAAAATTTAGACAAGCTATTTATTTATGTTATTGTAGGAATAGTTTTAGGGGCGAGGCTTGGGCATTGTTTCTTTTACGAGCCCTCATATTACTTAGACAATCCGTTGGAAATTTTACTACCAATTAGAAAAGTTGCCGATTCCTATCAATTTACCGGTTTTCAAGGGCTAGCAAGTCACGGCGGAACAATAGGAGTAATCTTAGCAATTGTTATTTATTGTAGAAAATATAAAACCAAATTTTTATGGGTTTTGGACCGAATTGCCATTGTTGGACCAATTGTAGGTGCTTTCATTAGGTTTGGAAATTTTATGAACTCTGAAGTTTACGGAAAACCCACCAATGGCAATTGGGGCGTTGTTTTCCAAAGGGATGATTTGATACCCAGACATCCAACGCAATTGTATGAAGCATTTTCATATCTTTTAATTTTTGGAATATTAATGTTTATCTACCATAAAACAAAAGGGCAGATCAATGGTTTGATATTAGGAGTCCTTTTAACACTGGTGTTTTCAGCAAGGATTGTAATCGAATTTTTTAAAGAGAACCAAGTAAGGTTCGAAGACGGGATGGCTTTAAATATGGGACAAATCCTTAGTATCCCACTTGTAATTATTGGACTAATACTAATATTTACTCGAAATATTCCATCGCATAATAAAAGCTCCTTTGAAAAGCCATAGACCAATTATTAAAAGTTCAAATAAAGGATTGCTAAATCAACAACAATAGATATACTCATAAAATAGAAATACAGTAACTTGTGACTATATCCCTATGGTTATTATACATTTTAAACTACAGATTAAATGAGACATTTCTATTTCAAATTCTTAATGATTTTATTTTACTCTATCTCAATGTATGCTCAAAGCTTAGATACTTTAGTAAACGTTGGGGGTTATAAAATACATTTCAATATAATGAAAGGCGAGGGTACTCCAATTCTTTTGGAAGCTGGCGCAGGTAACGACGGTTCTATTTGGAACGGCATATTCGAAAAAATTCATAAAGCTACAGGTACAACAGTAATTACTTATGATAGGTCTGGATTTGGAAAAAGTGAATTAAACCCAAATCTGAAAAACGAATCGGATTTTGGTATAGTTAATGGCATTAAAGAATTAGAGACAAGTCTTTCTAAGTTGGGTTTTGATAATGAAATTGTTCTAGTTTCCCATTCGTATGGCGGGTTATATAACCTGCTATATGCGAGTAAACACCCTAATAAAGTTAAGTCGGTCATTTTAATAGATGCCACCCTTAGTAATTTTTGGAACGAGGAATTTCTGACAATGAGAGATAACAATTTCGATATTAGTGCAATAGAGAAACCTTCAGGGGACTATTATCTGCATGCCAATTATAATGAAACCATGCGATATGTGAGAAATTTGCATTTCCCTGAAAACACTCCAATTATAAATATTTTTCCTGAAAACTCCTTTTCAGATGCACCAGAGATATTTACAAATCGATGGAGAAAACTACACAAAGAGTTTGGTGACCTTAAGGATAATGTAACAAATATTATCGCCAAAGGAAGTGGTCATTATGTATTTCAGGATAACCCTGCGTTAGTTATCAATGCAATTATCAAAGCATATTCAATAACGTTAGACGAAGAACAACAAATTGAGCTATTACAAAAGGCTTTGGATAATGCCATAAAATTATCAATTGAGCCAAATATAAAATCTTTGCTCATCACTCAACTTATAAACTCCCATACAAATCAACAATGGTTCATACCGACAAAAAAAGCAATTGAAGGATTAACTCTGGAGCAGTCGAATTGGAAAGATAGTACGAATAATCATTCAATTGCCGAACAAGTTTCACATCTCATTTTTTACAACGAACTAATTTTAAAAGCATATAAAGGCGAAAGCTATATCGATATTAATGATGATGAGGAGAATAAAGAAACTTTCAAATTTTATAAAGGAAAAGATTGGCAAAACGCTGTAAAAAAGCTAGATAGCCTTCAAACCGAATGGGAAAATATTACCAAAAATGCGACTGAAGAACAAATAGCGGAATGGAATGTTGAAATAGCAAATATTAGCGCCCATACTGCTTATCATACGGGACAAATAATTTATATTAGAAAGCATAATGGATGGTGGGAAACCTCCAAATAAATGATGAGTAGAAGTTTAATTAAAGGATTATTTAAGGGTATTATAATTCTGAAACTTAGTTCAAATCCACAATTATATATCAGTTCGGTAAAAGGTTTGTTTGCTATCTACTAAAAAGAAAATGGAACTGAATGTTTATGCTCGTTAGTCTACTTTAGACTGAGCCGAAAGTATCCATTTTCTATGAATGTTCGAAGGCTTATTTAAATGAATTTGTTTCTTGAAACCTTTCAGGTAAGAACAACTTTTTGACTATTCTGAGCTGCCTGATAAATTCCTTCAATTACTCGAATATCCTTGAGACCCTCTTCTCCTGAAATATGTTCTGGGAGTTGCTTCCTTGCAAGGATAAACTTTCCAATCCCGTTCAACTGAGCGGCTTGTTGATTTATAATGGGGAAATTGAATTCTTTCTCGCTTGATCTGCCTTTAAAAGGCCCATAGCCAATTGCAGGACTAAGTTCAAAAAAACCATTTTCTGCCGATGCAAATAGTCTATCGATGTTGCAATTGGACGTAGTTGTCGATGTGCAGACTGCTCCACTAGGAAAATTTAGTTGCCATGATATGGATTCCTCTACCTCTTTGAACAACTCGGGCATAGTAACAGGTCCGAATTGTGCGGTAACCGATATAGGTACTTCGCCAAGCACATAGCGACCACTCTGAATGCAGTAAACCCCGAGATTCATGAGAGGCCCTCCACCTGCCATATTTTTTTTAAGGTGCCAATCGTCCGGGCTAATTCCGCCTAAATTGTAACCTAGGGAGGACTGTATCAAACGGATTTGTCCAAAAACCTTTTCCTGTCCGAGTCTCTTAATTTCAATATGATGTGGTTCGTAGTGCAAACGGTAGCCAACTGCAAGTTGAACACCGGCATTTTCACAAGTATCTATCATTTCCTTACAGTCTTGTACCGTAAAAGCCATGGGCTTTTCCACAATCACGTGCTTTCTGGCATTTGCCGCCCTAATGGTATATTCCTTGTGCATTGAATTCGGTAAGACAACATATACCAAATCAATATCATTGTTGTTTCTGATTTTATCAAAATTATCATAGTTATAGACGTTCTTCTCTGGAATATTAAATTTGGATTTCCAATGAAGGGCCTTTTCCGGAGTTCCTGTGACAATGCCCGATAGATTACAATATTCCGATTCCATCAGACCGGTCGCTAGAATATTCGCATAACGACCTAAACCACAAAGTGCCACATTTAATTTTTTCTCCTCTTCCACTTTTATATTTTTTTCTGAAAGGATTTCAAAGGAGGTAAGTGTTGGTAAAATTGCCGTTGAGCTGATACCTAAACCTAAATTCCTGACAAAAGACCGTCTTGAAGTGTTCTTCATTTTTGCTTTTTTAACAACCGTTGCACATAATCCCGGATGTTTTGAACAAATTTTGTCGAAAAAAAGCAAAAACCCTAATGAAATCATGATTCCGGCACACTAAGTACAAAAAGAAAAATCGGTTAAGTTGTAAGCGATTGGCGGTATTGGATTGCGGTAGTGTTCGTAAATCTTTTAAAGGCCGCATTAAAAGTTGAAATATTGTTGAATCCACTTTCGTACGCGATGGCAGCTATTTTATAATCCCTATATTTTTTGTCGGCCAGCAATCTTTTGGCTTCTTCGACACGATGGCCTGCTATATATTGGGAATAATTTTGGTGTTCTACCTGATTGATTATTTGAGAAAGCTGTTTTGAACCAATGTCCATAACTGCGCTCAGTTTGCTTAAAGTCAGTTCTGGATCCAAATACAGTTTATCATTTTCCATCAGTTTGGAAAGTTCATTGAAATATTCGGTAATTTTCACATCCTCCAAAGAAGAGTTGAGATATCTGTCTTTGTGCCTTTTAAATAAGAAAGGTTTTCTAAACGCCCAGACGGCAAGTAGGATCATTAGAATTGAGAATGTTAAAGCCCCGCCAGGATAATAGGGTACTATTAAGAAAAAAATCAAAAGATAGTTTGTGAACATTACCATAGTGGCAATGGTTAAAAGAACCAACCACTTGAAAATTGCCGAGTCTCTTTGCACATACAATGTGTTCCTACCCTTGAGTATATGGTACAGCACAACTATGCAATAAATAAAACCATGTAGAAACAGTCCAAAGTGGAAAACCCATGCTCCAGGGTCGTCATTGACAGGGATCAAGGGACTAAAGCACACAACCCCAACGAGGGGCAGGAAATGCAAAATACAAAATGACAGTTTGGGGGAATAATCGGGTCGCCTTAAAAAATTCGAATAAAACCATAAGGAGGGACCAATTACCAGTAATAGTCCTAGAAAAATGACAAGAAAAGAGGTATTTATTGAATAGTAGCTATAAAAAAGAGACTTTCCGATTCTAATACTGAAAACTAAAAGATAAATTGCTAAAAATATGTTGGCCTTTGCATACCGGTTCCTTAGAAACAAAAGGTATAAGCCAAAAAAAAGCCCCAACGTGACACCAATGCATCCAAAAACCAATTCGAATTGACCAAATATTTCCGGACTGAAGTTCATTTAGCAAAAGAACGAAATCTATCGGGTAGTTGAAAACGATGGCCCGAACATTCTTTTATGAATAGTCGCAGTGAATTATTCTTTTTCCATACTCAGAAATCAATGGTTATCTTAGAATAACAATTTCAAAGTCTAAATAAAGGATGAGCTCTTTTCGATATGAGTAATTAAAAAACAGATATCTGAGAACATTAAAAAACATACTATTATTTCAAAAGAAGATATTCTTTATCTCTTATATGATTGCAATTGCAATTGGCATTTTGCTTGGAGGCAAATTCACTACTATCGGATTTTGCTTTTTAGTAATTGCACTTCTAGTCCAATACTACGTTTATGATGTTAAAAATAAAAATGAATATTACTTCTATTATAATTTAGGACTAGGCAGTCTTGAATTATGGGGCTCTACCCTTATAATAGCTTTTATTAATCTGTTGATATTATCCATAATATGAGAAAACTACATATTGACAGTTTGACAAAATCTTACGATAATAAAGTAATACTTAGCGACATATTCCTTTCGTGCGAGAAGGGAGAAATAACAGGTTTGATTGGAAGAAATGGTTCAGGAAAATCAACCCTTCTAAAAATAGTATTTGGGACAGTAAAGGCTGAATCAAAATTTGTTAGAATAGGTGAAAAAATAATCCTTAATATTTCAGACGGTAGAAATTTGATTAATTATCTGCCTCAAGATAATTTCTTGCCAAATAATGTAAAAATAAAAACATTAATAACACTTTTTCTTCCCAAAGAAATTAGGGATATTTTATTTGATAACGAACATATAAAGCCGTTATTAAGTAAACAAAATCAAGATTTATCAGGTGGAGAAAAAAGAATAGTGGAAATATTACTAGTTATTCATTCGAATGCAGAATATATTTTACTTGATGAGCCTTTCAACGGAGTAAGTCCGATTTTCAGAGATTATATAATAGATTATATCAAAAATATGAAATCATCGAAAGGTTATATTATTACCGACCACGACTATGAAAATGTAATCAATTTAGCAGATAGTATTTTTTACTTGCAAAATGGATATTTAAAAGAAATCAATAATAAAAGCGAATTAGTTGAACTTGGCTATCTTTCAGAAACTACCTACAATGCGGTGTTCTATGAAAAGCCCTAGTCCAGCTCTCGAAAGTTCAAATAAAGGATGAATTACTTACGAGAAGTTCTTGTTAAGTGATAAACTCTTTGGAGAACGCTCTACTTTAAAAGTGTAGAAGTACAAAAATCTATATAATTTTCATATATCAACCCTCAAATGATTTCGGATAAGAAAATTTGTACTTTATACTATCCATGTCTTTTTTTAGTTTAAGGTCAATTACTTTAGCATATATCTGGGTTGTTTTTAGAGACTGGTGACCTAACATTTTGCTGACCGACTCTATTGGTATTCCATTGGCCAAAGTTACGGTAGTTGCAAACGTATGACGTGCTAAATGGAAGGTGAGGTTTTTATTGATATTACACAACAGCGCTATTTCTTTTAGAAAGGCGTTCGTCTTTTGGTTGCTTATTACTGGAAGCAATAATTCATTGTTGGTATTTTCAGATTGTGCTGCATATTTAGTCAGGATTTGCTCCGCAGTCGGGAGCAGGGGTATGGAGCTACGAGAATCCGTCTTGGAGCGATTTATCTTTATCCAACGCTCGCCGTCCATACCAAATACGATATGATGGTTCGAGAGTTTTTGGACATCAACATAGGCTAATCCGGTAAAACAGCAGAAAATAAAGATATCCCGAACCTGTTCAAGACGCCCTATTGGAAGTTTTTTTTCCATCATCTTGCGCAGCTCTACTTCCGTTAGGACGTCTCGTTCCACTCTTTCCCAAGTGGCTTGCCAATGGTAAAAAGGATCTTTGCTTACCCAATTATTGGCAAATGCTATCCGCATGATTTTCTTAAAATTGGTGACGTATTTTGTGGTGGTGTTCAGATTTCCAATTTTCTTGGTCTTTAGGTAATTATGAAAACGATTAATAAAAAACAAGTCGATTTCTCGGACAAGAATATCTTTTTGTTTGTATTCCTTTTGAATAAAGTGATCCAAGTGTTTGCGGGTACGGATATGTCTTAAGTAGCCGCCATATGAATAATCTAAACCTACCAGTTGTTCAATTTGCTTATTATGCTCATCATAAATTTCCAGAAGGGCCTTAACAGGTTTGTCCCGATTCAGAAACTTGCTTTTTATCATAGAAGCAGTATAAGGCCTGCCATCGGTGACGAAATTGGATTGTATGCGATATATTCTGGCCTTGATCTCATCTAAATATCTGTTCAAAGCCTCAATTTTTGGGTTCGATCCTTTGGCCTTGACCCTATTTGAGATTGGGCACCAGTCTTGCGGATAGGTTTTACGTTTGACACTGACCTCCGAACGTTTACCATCCACCGTAATACGAAAGAAAATTGTTGCCCTACCTAATTTGTCTAATTTATTGGTTCTCGGAAAGAAGAGAACTGAAAAAGAATTACTCACCTCCATAGCTTTTAAATTTCACTTGTTAAATTGAAATAAAAGCTCATATAAAAACCTGGCAATCAAAATTTTAACACTCTTCTGGTGAGTGTTTTATGGCATTCGCAATTACTCACCGAATTACTCACCAGTATGGGTGATATTGTATGATGCCAAATGAAAACAACAAAAATAAAAAAGCCTGTAAATCAAAGGATTACAGACTTCTTGAACAGTTTTGTATTTAAAAAGTGACCTGGCCGGGGCTCGAACCCGGGACCCTCTCCTTAAAAGGGAGATGCTCTACCAACTGAGCTACCAGGTCATGATTTCAAAAGAGGATTATTTCCCTCAATGCGGGTGCAAATATAAGTCGATTACTTAACTTTCCAAGACCTTTTTAAGATAAATTTCTTTTTTTTTGAAATCCCTTTATTTTGGTCCAAATTTGTTAAAATGAATAGTGTGAAAATAGTATTGTTAGGATATATGGGCAGTGGTAAAACAACAATTGGTAAAATTGTTGCTAAGCATTTGAATATTAAATTTTTAGATTTGGACCATTATATAGAAAGTGAAGAAAATAGAACGATAGCTACCATTTTTAAGGAAAAGGGAGAAGTCTATTTTAGAAAAAAAGAGCAGTATTACCTCAAGGCTTTATTAACTACGAAAAAAGAATTTGTACTCTCCGTTGGGGGAGGCACTCCCTGTTTTGGATCAAATATGGAATTGATAAATGAAAGTACGCCGAACGTATTTTATATTAATGTGGGGATAAACGAACTCGCAGAAAGACTTGCTGGAGAAAAGGAGGAACGACCACTTATTGCACATCTTCAAAATGACGAGCTACCCGAGTTTATAGGAAAACATTTATTTGAGCGTAGTTTCTTTTACAATAAGGCGCATCACAGGATCAAAGCGCAAAAAGAATCTCCTACTCAACTCGCTAAGGCCGTCATTGAAACGCTAATCTAGGAATACACGGTCATTTTTAGCCTCAAAAAGCACATTTACATGTTCTTGTAAGGATGTAGATAACGAAATGCCTTTGTAGTCTGCTTTTACAGGGTATTTTTTATGATTCCTATTGACCAATACGGCAGTCTTAAGCTGCTTCAACGGCGTTTTTAAAAAATGATGTACGCCATAGATTAGCGTTGTTCCAGAATTTAATACATCATCTACCAATACGATGGATTTATTTTCGTAATCGGTAGTCTTTATTGAAGTGGAAACACCGCTCTCCAGCGGATTTTTCTTATCCATGAATACCTTACACAAAGTAATTTCGGCTTGGGTAATTTTCTTTAAAGTGCGCACCAGTTTTTCGGCGAAATGAATGCCTCCTCCGTCTATACCTGCAATAATTATTTCAGGTTCATCAACATTGGCCTCGTAAATTTGATAGGCTATCCGCTCTATTTTATATTGGATCTGTAAGTGTGATAATATTGTCTGTTCCATAAAAATGCATGCTAGAATAAAGGTAAGAATGTTTATGGGAAATTCACCTAATCCGTATCTATTTTGGGTACGCCATCTCCATCGGGTTGTTCGCCATCTGCAGTTTTTGAGGGGGAATCCAAAAATTCCTCAATTTCCCTCCTATCTTTCTTAGTAGGCCTCCCAATACCCTTTTTTCGATAATAATCCTTAGAATATTGTAGGAGTTCATTATGTTCGAAAGCTTCTTTAGGCGTCGTATCCTTCCGGTAAATGTCTACTAATTTTGCTCCGACCCTATTAGGGGGAATATCCAAAACCGTGAATTTATAATCAATTTGATTCTTGCGAATGCTAACCTCGTCCATAGGAAAAACTTCCCTACTCGGTTTGGCTGTCTGTCCGTTTATTTTGGCATGTCCCTTTTTGCAAGCGGTACTGGCAATGTTCCTGGTCTTAAAATAACGGGTGCTCCATAAGAATTTATCGATACGCATTAGGGTACAATTCTTTGTTAACTTCCCAACAAAAATAGGGGAAAATTGTATCTTGCGCGCCTAAAATAGAATTTTGATGAAATTGAAATATGCCTACGTTCTTCTTTTGGCTACCTTAATTATAACTTCCTGTGGAGATGATGATGGCCCGCAACTTGAGGTTGTTCCCCCACGATTATTAAGCGAAGTAGCACCTGAAGATGATGCCGCAATAGTAGAATTTTTGAAGACTCATTTCTATAATGCAGAGGAATTTGACGCTCCACCCGAAGGTTTTGATTTTAAAATTAGGTTCGATACGATAGCTGGAGAGAATAGTACCAAACAGTCTATTTTTGATAGTCCGTTTCTAATTACGGAATCAATTTTAGTTGAATCACCAAATCAAGAAGGGGATCAAGGCGAGGAAATTGCACATAAACTTTATGTCCTAGTGGCTCGTCAAGGTAGTGTTGAGGGTATGCCGACAATTGGGGATTTTTCAATTTTAAGATATGAAGGTTCATTGCTAAATGGAAACTTGTTCGATGCCTCCTCTAACCAACCTGTACGTTTTAATTTATCTGCTGTGGTAAGAGGTTTCGGTAATGGTATGGAATATTTTAGAACCGGAGAAGGGCCAAATGAAAACCCAGATGGTACGGTGGAATATGAAGGTTATGGTATTGGAGCAATCTTTATCCCTTCTGGTTTAGGTTATTTCGATAGGCCTCCCAATCCTATTATTCCAGCCTATGCTCCATTGATTTTCAAGGTAGATGCATTTGATTATGAGCCCAATACTGATTTTGATGGCGATGGAATACCTTCGATTCTTGAGGATGTGAATGGCAATGGAAATTTAAATGACGATAATACGGATGCTGAATCTGAACCTTTATCGGTGTTTTTGCCAAACTTTAATGATACAGATGACGACAATGATGGTATACCCACACGGGAAGAAATAGACTTGGACGCGGATGGTAATTTCGTAGGGTTTAGGGATACTGATGGTGATGGTGTTCCAGATCATTTGGATAATGATCTTTAGCAGTTGCTTTAAACTCAAAAAATAAAAGACCTCCCTGAAATGGGGAGGTCTTTTCGTTTACAGGTTATTTTCATTTATAAGGCCAAGGACAAACTTAAAATAAGTTGATCGGGCCTCGTATCGATTCTACTGGCTCCTACATTGGTAATATTGGTATTGATGAAGGTAGCTTCATTATCGCTAAAGCCCCGTTCGTACCGTAAATCGATGCCCAATTTACCCAAATTTAAAGCAGCACCAATGTTCATGCCCAGCGTAAAATCATTTTCCACATCGTCTATTGTAATTCCGTCAAATTCTGTGTTCAGGATATATTGGAATGCGGGTCCGGCAAAAACATGTAGGGGTCCAATAATTTTAATACCTACGAGTACCGGCACGTCCAATTTGCTCATGTCAAAATCAGAACCGTTATAATCAGATTTTGTTTTGGTGTACACCAATTCCGGCCTCAAATAAATCCGTGAGACCCCAATTTTGCCGAAGAAACCCACGTGATACCCAATGTTGCGGTCAGGATTTCTAGCAGCATCACCGGCAGATTCAAAATAATCCCCATTTGCACTATAGTTTAAACCTCCTTTGATTCCAAAGCCGGAATCGTTCTGTGCGCTGGCTGTCCAGCCCATGAATGCCAAAGCGGCAACTAAAATCGTTTTTTTCATATTTCCTTATTTATGCGAACACGTAGGGATTAGTTCCCTAAACGCTTACGTTCTCGTTATACCATGAAAACGAAACCTGCTTTCCTTTATTGTTGTAGTGCTTGATTGCGTCAAGCTTCGCCTAATTGAGCAAAAATCGACTTTTTTGAATTCGGTTTCCCAATTAACATCTTTGGTTTTTATTAAGTTTTTCCCATAACTAGTTCATTATATTTGCACCAAGATTTATAGCCTTTGAAGTTTACACTACATACAACTGATCCTCAATCCAGCGCTAGGGCCGGTAGCGTTGTCACAGACCATGGCACTATTGAAACGCCCATCTTTATGCCCGTGGGTACAGTGGCTTCCGTAAAAGGAGTACATCAAAAGGAATTAAGGGAAGAAATTGATCCAGATATTATCCTGGGAAATACCTACCATCTTTTTCTTCGGCCAAAAACCGATATCCTGCACAAGGCCGGAGGACTTCATAAGTTTATGGGCTGGGACCGAAACATACTTACCGATAGTGGTGGGTATCAGGTTTATTCCCTATCCGCAAACAGAAAAATTAAGGAGGAAGGGGTAAAGTTTAAATCGCATATAGACGGTTCCACGCATATGTTTACTCCAGAAAACGTCATGGAAATTCAGCGGACCATAGGCGCCGATATTATTATGGCCTTTGACGAGTGTACGCCCTATCCTTGCGATTATAATTATGCGAAAAGGTCGATGCACATGACGCATAGGTGGTTGGATCGCTGTATACAGCACTTGGAAAAGACACCTTTTACCTACGATTACGAGCAAACGTTTTTCCCTATTGTGCAAGGTTCAACATACAAGGACCTAAGAAGGCAATCTGCGGAATACATTGCCAATGCTGGGGCCGCTGGGAATGCAATTGGCGGACTATCCGTTGGGGAGCCAGCGGAAGAAATGTACGGAATGACCGAGGTAGTTTGTGAAATCCTACCAGAGGATAAACCAAGATACTTGATGGGGGTAGGAACTCCCATTAATATTCTTGAAAATATTGCCTTGGGTATTGATATGTTCGATTGTGTAATGCCTACCCGAAACGCCAGGAACGGGATGCTGTTTACCGCTCATGGGACCATTAACATTAAAAATAAAAAATGGGAAGACGATTTTTCACCATTGGATGAAATGGGCACCACGTTTGTAGATCGGGAATATACCAAAGCATACCTAAGGCACTTGTTTGCTGCCAATGAATATTTGGGAAAACAAATTGCCACGATACACAACTTAGGATTTTACATGTGGTTGGTACGTGAGGCACGAAAGCACATATTGGATGGTGATTTTAGGGAGTGGAAAGATATCATGGTAAAGCAAATGGATAAACGGCTATAATGCTCTCGATCATAGATAAATATATTCTTAAGCGGTATCTAGCGACTTTTTCGCTGATGTTGCTATTATTTATTCCCATAGGCATTATGGTGAATCTGGCGGAGCAAATTGGCAAGATGATCGATAATGAGGCGCCGTTAAATGAGATTATCATGTACTACGTAAATTTTACGATTTACATTGGCAATCTGTTGTTTCCTATTTTCCTCTTCCTATCGGTTATTTTCTTCACCTCAAAACTGGCCAATAATACCGAGATAGTAGCCATCTTAAGCTCAGGTGTTTCTTATGGTCGCTTTTTAAGGCCCTATATAATAGGAGCTTCATTGGTGGCGATCTTAATGTTCTTTATGACGATGTTTATCGTGCCCAATGCAAGTGTTGGGTTTAATGAATTCAAGTACAAATACCTTAAAAAAGGGAAACAGGATAGGGTAACCAATAATATCTTTAATCAACTGAATGAAACGGACTTCATTTACGTAAGTAGCTTTGATCCGGCCAGGCAGTTGGGGCATAATTTTACATTTGAACGTTTTAAGGAAAACGATGAATTGGATTTTAAAATTTCCGCAGCAAACATCAGGTGGGTAGAAAAGGATTCCAACTATCGATTAACCTCTTATAAAAAGCGTAAAGTGGTGGGCGATACTGCATTAATAGAGAGCAAGCGCAGGCTGGATACTATTTTCGCTTTTGAAATTGGAGACCTTACCCCCGTTTCCTATGTTGCGGAAACTAAAAACCTATTTGAGCTGGATTCATTTATACAGGATCAAAAAAGGAAAGGGGCATCTAACATCAACACCTATATTTTAGTAAAATACAAACGTTGGGCACTACCCTTAACGGCCTTTATTTTAACCATTATTGCGGTTTCCGTTTCTTCCGTTAAGCGCAGAGGTGGTATGGGGGTCAATTTAGCTTTCGGTATTTTAGTGGCCTTTGTATTTATCTTTTTCGACAAGGTTTTCGGAACCCTTGCAGAGCAGTCCGGGTTTTCACCATTGCTCGCGGTGGTAATTCCAAATGTTGTATTTGGGTGTTTGGCATTTTACCTTCTACAAAATGCAAAGAGATAGGATTCTAAATTTGCTCCACCTTCATTTTATCGTCTTCATATGGGGATTTACGGCTATTTTAGGAAAATTAATTACGCTTGAGTCCTTGCCTTTGGTCTGGATAAGGATGGGCTTGGCAACCGTTTTCATCGCAATTTACATTTCCATAACTAAATTTAGTTTAAAAGTGACCAAAAGAACCTTTCTATGGCTATTGGGTGGCGGTATCGTGGTTGCGCTTCATTGGGTTACTTTTTTCTTGGCTATAAAAGTCTCTACGGTTTCCGTAGCCTTGGCTATGATGTCTACCGGTGCTTTTTTTACGGCACTCATGGAACCATTTTGGTATGGCCGCAAAATAATAGGATATGAAATCCTATTTGGTTTGTTAGTGATTATGGGGCTTTACTTGATTTTTAAAGTGGAAACCCAATATGTCTATGGAATGACTATTGCCTTAATTTCAGCTTTTCTGGCAGCGGTGTTTTCCTTGATTAATGGTAAACTGGTACAAAACCACAGGCCTTCCATTATCTCTTTTTACGAACTTGGGGTAGGGGTCTTATTTTTGACTTTGATTTTGGGAATAAAAGGGGATTTGAGTTTTAAATTGTTTTTGCTCCCCAATCTCGATTGGATTTACCTTAGCATTTTAGCACTTATTTGTACGGCATACGCCTTTATAGCCTCAGTGCGGATTATGCGTGTATTAACCCCCTACACGGTAATGCTTACCACCAACTTGGAACCTGTTTATGGTATTTTACTGGCGTGGTTTATTTTTGGATCTGAGGAAAAAATGAAACCAATGTTTTATGTAGGCGCGTTGATTATTCTGATGACCGTTATAGCAAACGGCATTTTAAAACAACGTGCCAATATTAAAAAAAGGGTTCCTAAGATTTAGGTATTAAAGTTTTATCTTTGTCGCACAACTAATGAAACTTTATTGAAATATGGAATATTTGGATTTTGAACTTCCCATTAAGGAATTGGAAGAGCAATTGGACAAGTGCATGGTTATTGGCGAGGAGAGTGATGTTGATGTAACGGAAACCTGCAAGCAGATTGAGAAAAAACTCGATGAAACCAGAAAGGAAATCTACAAGAACCTTACTGCTTGGCAGCGGGTTCAGCTTTCCAGACACCCAAATAGACCTTATACATTAGACTACATTAAAGCAATATGTGGCGAAACATTTTTGGAGCTCCATGGAGACCGTAATGTAAAGGATGACAAGGCCATGATTGGTGGTTTGGGAAAAATAGGCGATCAGAGCTATATGTTCATCGGTCAACAAAAAGGATACAATACCAAAACCAGGCAGTACCGGAATTTTGGAATGGCCAATCCTGAGGGGTACCGTAAGGCCTTGCGTTTAATGAAATCTGCCGAAAAATTTCAAGTACCCGTAGTTTGTTTGATCGATACCCCGGGGGCCTATCCTGGGATTGAAGCGGAGGAACGCGGACAAGGAGAGGCAATTGCACGTAATATTCTGGAGATGACGCGCCTTAAAGTCCCCATTATCGTGGTTATTATTGGTGAGGGAGCTTCTGGTGGAGCATTGGGTATTGGAGTAGGTGATAAGGTGTTGATGTTAGAGAATACGTGGTATTCCGTTATTTCACCAGAATCATGCTCGTCCATTTTATGGCGTAGTTGGGAGTATAAGGAAAGGGCGGCAGAAGCCTTGAAATTGACCGCTACCGATATGAAAAAGTTGAAGCTTATCGATGAAATAGTGCGCGAACCCGCTGGTGGGGCACATTCCAATAGGGAGAAGACCTTTGATATCGTCAAGAACAAAATAGCGTCCCATTACGAACAATTGCAAAAGTTATCACCAAAAGATCTGGTAAATCAGCGGATGGAAAAGTACGCCCAGATGGGTGTTTTTAACGGCTAATCTGCTATTTAGGCAAGTTTAAAATATACCGGGGATTTTAATCCTCGGTTTTTTTATGTTATCAACATAAATTTGTAAGTTATTAACAGCTAATTGTTAGTTCGCTGTGAACATCGTAAATGATTTTTTTAAGGTTAACTAAAGGTTAATTGCATATTTTCGTACTATGGAGAACACGAAACCTTTTGTTGGTCGTAAGATCGACAAATCTACTATTATTAGTCTCGAAAGAGGAAAAATACCACCACAAGCCGTTGATTTAGAGGAGGTTGTATTAGGGGCGATGATGATAGACAAAAAAGGTGTGGATGAAGTAATAGATATCCTACATCCAGATGTTTTCTACAAGGATGCCCATCGATTTATTTATGAGGCCATTTTTATATTGTTCGAAGAATCTCAACCGGTCGATTTATTAACCGTTTCTTCACAATTAAAGAAGTCGGGGAAACTAGAGGCGAGCGGAGGCGATTTTTACCTGATAAAATTGACTCAAAAAGTGGCTTCTTCTGCCCATATTGAGTTTCATGCCCGGATCATACTCCAAAAATTCATTCAGCGCAGCCTCATTAAAATATCGAGTGAAATCATCGAGGAGGCTTACGATGAGGGAACTGACGTTTTTGACCTTTTGGATGCCGCGGAAGCCAAATTATATGATGTTACACAGGGCAATCTAAAACGTTCTGCAGAAACTGCACAAGACCTTGTTATCCAAGCCAAAAAGCGAATTGAAGAGATAGCCGGTAAGGAAGGAATGAGCGGTATACCTTCCGGATTTGATAAATTGGATAAATTGACCTCTGGTTGGCAACCAAGTGATTTAATTATCGTGGCCGCGCGTCCTGGTATGGGTAAAACTGCGCTTACACTATCGATGGCAAGGAACATGGCAGTCAACTCCAATATACCGGTAGCGTTCTTCTCTTTGGAAATGTCCTCCGTACAGCTGATTACACGGCTTATATCATCGGAAACGGGATTATCCTCCGAAAAACTGAGGACGGGTAAATTGGAGAAACATGAGTGGGAACAATTGAACGTAAAGGTAAAGTCCTTGGAAAAGGCACCTTTGTTTATCGATGATACCCCATCCCTTTCCATATTTGACCTAAGGGCAAAGGCGCGTAGGTTGGCATCCCAACACAACATCAAGATGATTATGATTGATTACTTGCAGTTGATGACCGCGGGGGGAAGCCAAAAAGGTGGGAACAGGGAGCAGGAAATTTCTACCATATCAAGAAACCTAAAGGCCTTGGCCAAGGAATTGAATGTACCGGTTATTGCCCTATCACAATTATCCCGTGCAGTTGAGACTCGTGGGGGCAGCAAACGCCCTATTCTTTCAGATTTGAGGGAGTCTGGGGCCATTGAACAAGATGCGGATATCGTGTCGTTCATCTATAGACCGGAATATTACAAAATCGAGGAGTGGGATGATGAAGAGCGCACGCCTACACAGGGTCAAGCGGAATTCATTGTAGCCAAACACAGAAACGGTGGTTTGGAGAATATTCGCTTGAAATTTATTGGCAATCAAGGAAAATTCGACAATTTGGATGATTTTGATTCTCCATTTGAATTCCAGTCTAAAATGAATGCCAATGAGGAAAATCCGTTCATCACTAAAAACCTACCAAGTGCGGACGATGCGTTTGGAAGCAGCATGAATGAGAATCCGGATTTCGACGAGGATAACGACGTACCGTTCTAAGCGATTTTTGTAGTTGCTATAATAAAAAATGGTGTTTGCGAACGCTAATCAACTATTAGCGTTCCATCTGTTCCAAAATATTACAATTCTATTAAGCTTTTTTATTTCTCTTGGCTATGTTTAATCACGGGCTTTTCCGATGAAAAAATTTCCGCTTGAAACTAAAGTTAATTGCTTGTTCGAGATTCCGTTTAAGGAATCTAGTTTCTAAAATTATACAATCCGTACGTCACAATTTTTCTGCTATATACGAAGTTCCTCAAATTTTTAGATCAAGGAATCTTTTACAATAGAACACCATAGCTATAGTTATACATGCAATAAGTAGCGGTGCAAACCAAATTACTCCCATTGCCTCACGCCCTTCAGAAAGACCAAATGTGTAAAAGATATAAGCCAAAGTTCCCATAAGTGAAATTAAAAAGAGTAGAAATGCAATTCTAATACGGAGCAATAATGCAATTGTAGCAAAAAAAAGTCCCCATACAGATGCTGTCCAAGCGGTTGTAACCCAACTTGGAAAACTTGTGAAATATGCTATCTGAAATTCTGTCATACCCGAATTAATGAAATATATTTCCTTATGTAGGACACTCATAATATAATCATAGACCGAAAAACCACTATAAATAAATAAAACAATTCCAATAATCCATCCGTGCCATTTTAGTTTTTCATGTTTTGCTATGGAAAAGAAATTTTTCATTCTTAAACTAATATTGAATTTTAATTAGTAATTTTTGTTTTTTGATATACTGCTCCTTAATCAATGCATTCTATGCGGAGTAATCAGCAAATACTTCTAATAAGACTATTTATTTGACAATTTGTTACCTAAAATTCCGTAATAGTTCAATAAAGTAGTTATTGATTAAATTGCCCGTAACTAATTTATAATAGCTTTAACGACGCTTAAAATAGCGTCAAGGGTTTTTACTTTATCTTTGGATTGATGAAAAAGTATATGTCTAAGCTGCTTACTTCAGGTTTATTTTTGTTGCTGTTCGGTCAGGTTTTCGCATCTTCCATTCTTATCCCCATGGATGCCGATACGCAAAAGAATCATCTGAAGGCATATGGCATAACCTATTGGGTGCTCTCTAAGCAACAAAAGGTACAGTGGTTGCTCAATTATAGGGGCGGTTCGTTTTTACTTCCCGACGGAGAAACCATTAGAAAGGAATGTCAAATAAGGGGGGTGAATTTTGAAATTCTATCGGATTCCCAAGCGAATGCGATACTGGATGAAATTAGCAGTCCTTCAAGAAACCAGGATGCGGTTATTCTGGAGAAAGCGCCCCGTATCGCGGTCTATTCGCCAAAAGATAATCAACCTTGGGATGATGCGGTAACCATGGCATTGACCTATGCGGAAATACCGTATACTACAATTTATGATGAGGAAGTATTGGGCGACAAATTGGCCCTGTATGATTGGTTGCACCTACACCATGAGGATTTTACGGGTCAGTATGGAAAATTTTACGGCGCCTACAGGGCCACCCCTTGGTATATAGAAGGAAAAAAGAGCGCGGAAAAGCTGGCTAATAAATTAGGGTTTGATAAAGTATCCGATGAAAAAGGGGCGGTGGCACAGAAAATTAGAAACTATGTAATTGGAGGTGGATTTATGTTCGCCATGTGTTCCGCTACCGATAGTTTTGATATTGCCTTGGCGGCGGAGGGTGTCGATATCGTAGAACCCATGTTCGATGGTGATGCCTCCGATCCAAATTACCAAGCGGCGTTGGATTTTGGCAAAACGTTTGCCTTCACCGATTTTGTATTGGAACGTAATCCCTTAAAATATGAATTTTCCTCTATTGACATGACCAACAAAAGAGGTAATGTGCCAAAGGAATCGGATTATTTCTCGCTAATGGATTTTTCAGCGAAATGGGATCCTGTCCCTACCATGTTATGCCAGAATCATACCTCTTTGGTCAAAGGGTTCATGGGTCAGACAACGGCGTTTACAAGGGCTGAAATAAAGCCTACGGTATTGGTTTTAGGCGAAAATAAAATCAATGAGGAGGCACGCTATATACATGGTATAAAGGGAAAGGGCTTCTTTACTTTTTATGGGGGTCATGATCCAGAGGATTACCAACACCGGGTAGGGGACCCCAAAACAGAATTGGAACTGCATCCTACCTCACCAGGATACCGGTTAATTTTGAATAATGTCCTATTTCCTGCGGCCCGGAAGAAAAAGCAAAAAACCTAAGCTTATCCGTATAACTTCCAATTTTGATTTTCAAGGAAGCTAGTATTTTACGTTTTTTTCGCCCTTATCAACTTCTCTAAAAAGCGCTCAACCCCCATTTCATCATTACTTGTGGTTTCATAATTGGAAATTGATTTAACGTTGGGGTGTGCATTTGCCATAGCCACGCTAACATCGGCCAAGGCCATCATTTCCAAATCATTATTGTAATCACCAAAAACCATAATTTCATCGGATGCTATATGATACAGGTCCATCACTTTTTGAAGTGCATAGCCTTTATGTGCATTTAGACTGGAGATGTCCAACCAATTTTCCCCTGATACCTTTACTTTTAAGTGGTCTTCAAGATGCTTTACTTGCGGATAAATAAATTTCTCCGAACTTTCATAATGATAGATGGCAATCTTTAAAATTTCACCGGCGTGCTGTTCCAATTGCTCCAAAATAGTAAATTCCGTATAATACTCCTTTAATGTTTGTACGAAAGCATCTGAATCGCCTGTTATGTATGCATTTTGCTTTCCACAAAGCACAGGATAAATTCTATCAATGGAATTTAAGAGCTCTAAAACCTTTTGTTGGTGCTGATTGTCCAACGGCGTTGCGAGTAATTCCTTTTCTTTATGCATGGCATACCCACCATTTTCTGCAATTACAATGATGTCATCCTTAATAGGCCTTAGTTTTTCAATGATGCTGTTGTATTGCCTACCGCTAGCAGCCGCAAAAAGAATGTTTTGGCTTTTAAGCTCCTCAAAAAGATTAAAAAAGTGGTCGCTTACTTCATGAGCGGAGTTTAATAGGGTGCCATCCATATCCGTAACCACCAATTTTATTTTTGACAAATCCATAGTATAAGCTTAAGTGGGCAAAGGTATTCGAACCAACTTAATTATCTTGGCAAAGTTTAAAGTTTTACCTTTATTTAATAAGCGCAGCAATGAAGTGGTTTCAGAACGAATTTAGATTAGCACCCTATAAACGAGGGTACCATTTAATAACCGATCGGGTGTTGGGGCAAATACCTGAGGTAATTGATATACAAAAAGGCATGCTACAGGTTTTTATAAAGCATACTTCTGCCAGTCTTACCATCAATGAGAATGCAGACCCAACGGTGCGGCAGGATTTTGAATCGCATATGAACATCGTAGTACCAGAAAATGCGCCCTATTACAAGCATGATTATGAAGGCTCTGATGATATGCCTGCACATATCAAAGCCTCCTTGATGGGGGTTTCTGTCCAAATTCCGATTACCGCAGGGAAATTGAATTTGGGTATTTGGCAAGGTATCTATTTATGTGAGCATCGAAATGCGGCTTCTGGCAGAAACTTGGTGCTTACGGCATGGGGAATTTAATTTTTATACGTAAATTAAGGTCTAAGCTAAAGATGTCATGACTACGGAAGAATCCATATTAAATAAGATTCAAATTTTAATAACAAATCATTTTGATTCCCCTCAAAAAGCATTTAATTTCTTTGATGAAGATCATGATCAAAAATTATCAAAAGCCGAGGTCGTTACATTACTTAAAGAAGCCGAAATAAGTGGATTTTTAAGAGGAATCGTATCCTCAAAGTTGATAACGGGATATGATAGAAATGGAGATGATTTAATTGATTGGGAAGAATTTAAGGCAGCGGTTGCTAAAATCAAAAAATCCGATTCGTAAGAATCGGATTTTTCAAAAGTGAGATATTATTAATTTATTTTACCTGATCCACAATCGCCTTAAAGGCATCTGGGTGGTTCATCGCTAAATCTGCAAGAACCTTTCTATTTAGTTCTATATTTTCAGCTTTTACTTTACCCATAAATTGGGAGTAGGACATTCCATGTTGTCTGGCACCTGCATTGATACGGGTTATCCATAAGGAACGGAATGTTCTTTTCTTGTTTCTTCGGTCTCTGTAAGCATATAACATTGCTTTTTCAACCGCATTCTTGGCTACTGTCCAAACGTTTTTACGTCTTCCAAAGTAACCCTTGGCTTGCTTCATCACCTTTTTTCTTCTGGCTCTTGAAGCTACTGCATTTACTGATCTTGGCATTTTTTTCTAATTTGTTTTTGTAGTAGGCGGTCAATTTTCGTTAGGAACCGTCTCTCGGAATCCATAACTCATAACGCTTTTGATTGCCATACTCCAGGGTTAATAATTTTACCTTTTTTAAAGAGGGGTTACTTTAGACGTAACTGCTCTTTAATGCTGTTAACATCATGAGGGTGAACTAAGGTATCATGAGTTAAAGCAAGCTTACGCTTTTTAGACTTCTTCGTAAGAATGTGGCTCTTAAAAGCGTGCTTTCTTTTAATTTTACCAGTACCTGTAAGCTTAAATCGCTTTTTAGCACTGGATTTTGTTTTTTGTTTAGGCATTTTCTCCTAGTTTATGTATTAATCTCACTTTTTTATGCTGAAACTGTCCACCACTTGGCGGACAGTATACAGTATCTTATATATCGGTTTTACCCGTAAATCGGTCGCTAAACGAATCCGATGTATTATTTTCCTTTAGATTTTGGCGCAATGAACATGGTCATTCGCTTTCCTTCCAATCGTGGCATTTGTTCCACTTTACCTAGCTCCTCAAGCTCAGAGGCCAATCTTAATAATAAAATTTCCCCTTGATCTTTATAAACTATCGACCTTCCTTTAAAAAACACATATGCTTTTAATTTTGCTCCTTCCTTGAGGAATTTTTCGGCATGTTTCTTCTTAAAATCATAATCGTGGTCATCTGTTTGGGGACCAAATCTTATTTCTTTCACTACGACTTTGGAAGCTTTCGCTTTCATCGCCTTGTCCCTTTTCTTTTGCTCGTATAAAAACTTTTTATACTCCATTATTTTACAAACAGGAGGATCTGCCTTTGGGGATATTTCCACCAAATCCAAACCAAGTTCTTCTGCTTTTTCAAGAGCCTGAGGAAAAGGATATACACCTATTTCAACATTGTCACCTACCAACCTAACTTTTGGGGCTGTTATCTTTTCATTGATATTATGGGGATTCTTATTTTCCCTTCTAGGTTGTGGTCTAAATCTTTTACGTATTGCTATGACTTATTATTTTTAGTTAAACTTTATTCTTTAAACGACTTTAAGTTACTATTTATTTCTTTGTTAACCAAGTCCGTAAACGTACTTATGCTTATTGCTCCAAAATCTTCCCCACCGTGTCTACGTACGGAAATGGTCCCTTCCGTTTCCTCGCTTTCCCCAACAATCAGCATAAATGGAATTTTTGCCAGCTCCGCTTCCCGTATTTTTTTACCGACAGTTTCATTTCTACTGTCGATAAGGGCGCGAATTTCGTTATTTTCTAGGGATTTTAAAACTTTTTCAGCATATTTTTCATGTTTCTCACTTACGGGTAGGACAATAGCTTGCTCTGGCGTTAACCATAAGGGGAAATTTCCCCCGGTATGTTCCAATAATAGGGCTATAAAACGTTCCATGCTTCCAAAAGGTGCACGGTGGATCATTACAGGTCTATGTAGTTCATTATCACTTCCTTTGTAAGTGAGGTCGAACCGCTCAGGAAGGTTGTAATCGACCTGTATCGTTCCCAGTTGCCATTGTCTTCCAAGGGCATCTTTCACCATAAAATCTAATTTTGGTCCGTAAAAAGCGGCCTCACCACTTTCAATCACGAAATCCAAGCCTTTTTCCTTAGCGGCGTTTATAATTGCCTGTTCTGCCTTTTCCCAATTTTCTACCGATCCAATATACTTGTCCGGGTTGTCTAGGTCACGGACGGATACTTGTGCCGTAAAATTTTCGAATCCCAAAGAGCCCAAAACATATAATGAAAGGTCGATAACGTTTTTAAACTCCGTATCCAGCTGGTCTGGGGTGCAAAAAATGTGTGCGTCATCTTGCGTGAATCCCCTTACCCGTGTTAAACCATGAAGTTCACCACTTTGCTCATATCTGTACACGGTACCAAATTCAGCAAATCTTTTGGGTAGTTCCCTGTAGCTAAATGGCCTAGCATTATAAATTTCACAGTGATGGGGGCAGTTCATTGGTTTTAAAAGAAATTCCTCATCCAATTTTGGGGTCTTGATGGGCTGAAAGCTATCCGCCCCATACTTTTCATAGTGTCCGGAGGTTACATAGAGTTCCTTTTGTCCTATATGCGGGGTCACCACCATTTCATATCCTGCTTTCTTTTGGGCTTTCTTAAGAAATTGTTCCAAGCGCTCCCTTAGAGCCGCACCTTTTGGTAACCATAAGGGCAATCCTTGACCAACTTTTTGTGAAAAAGTAAATAGTTCCAATTCTTTTCCTAGCTTTCTATGATCACGTTTTTTTGCCTCTGCAAGAAGTTCAAGATATTCTGTAAGGTCTTTTTGTTTCGGAAAAGAGATACCATAGATACGTGTAAGTTGGGTGTTGTTCTCGTTACCGCGCCAGTAGGCTCCGGCTACGCTCAATACTTTAATAGCCTTTACAATCCCGGTATTTGGTATGTGTCCACCGCGGCAAAGGTCTGTAAAGGTATCGTGGTCGCAAAAAGTTATGGTGCCATCCTCTAAGTTTTCAATGAGTTCTACTTTGTACTCATTCCCTTGGTCTTTGTAGAATTTGAGGGCATCGGCTTTAGAAACCTCCCTCATTTTATAGTCGTGCTTTCCCCGGGCAATTTCGAGTGCCTTCTTTTCAATTTCTGGAAAGTCTTTTTCGG
>CAWFGA010000002.1:0-31403 GCA_963815225.1 uncultured Flavobacteriaceae bacterium | reverse complement strand
GCTAAAAGAATACTTTCATCGTATTAATTGAGTATTTCGTCGTGATCAACTAGTTCTTATTACTCCCCCAGATAAGCGTTGATACCGCTATTTTAATTTTTAAATTTTTACGAACCCCACTAAACAACAACTGTATTATGAAAATGAAAATTACTTTTTTTTATGTGTTCAACTGATGTTCTTTCATCAAATTTATGCCCAATGTGATGGTGCGGATTTTGAAGAAAGGAACGGTATTGCAATTTTGGAAATGGAATCGAAGGTATCTGGAAGTTGGCGGAAGGAATCCCCATCCGGTGCCTCAGCTAGTTCAGCTTTGACCTATAGAGGAACAGATTATTTTTCCTCGCCTGGCAATTCTACTATTAGCTATAAGGTAAAAATCAATTTCTATTGGAACTTACAAATTTATTTGGCGCAATAAAATCAGTATTATCGCTACGGATGCACCTCCTACCACAGAACATAATGATACTTGGTTAAAAATAAATGCTTCCAATTTTTATGGCCAACGCGGAAGTAGCAGGGTTTGTCAGGAGGTCAGGAAAATCGCCCGTTGCAGAAGGGGCGACATCTGGTGGCTGGTTTAAAGCTTATACAAATACCATAGATTGGAGCTGGAGTACGAAGACCAGTGATAATGATGCCCATGAAATTTATGCAGTCTTTAACAACCCAGGGGTGTATACTATTCAAATATCGGGAACTACTAAAGGACACACCATTGATAGAATGGTTCTTTATAAAGAGGGCAGTTACTCAAGTTCACAAGCGGAAAGTTTATCTAGATCGGTCACATCTTGTTCCGGTAGTACACCTACACCACCACCAACACCGCCAACGCCTTCTACGAACGTGGCACCAACGGTGGCTATTACCAATCCTACAGCTGGACAAACTATTACAGCCGGAAGTTCCTTAAGTGTTAATTTAGCTGCCAACGATTCCGATGGATCAATTGTTAAGCATGAAGTTTTGTAAATAATTCGTTGGTGGATACAGACGGTGCTTCCTATACCCCATATGAACTAATAAGTATTCAAGCCGGAACTTATACGATCAGAGCGGTCGTCACCGATAACGGGGGAAAAACTGCTTCCACGAGCCGCAATATAACCGTGGGTACCGGTACTTCTCCGAATCCCCCACCAAATCCAAATCCACCTGCTTCCAACCAAGCACCCTCCGTGAGTTTTACAAATTTGGTCAATGGCCAAAGTTTTACTCCACAATCTGATGTTTCCGTAAATCTCTCGGCAGCTGACCCTGATGGAAGTGTGGTAAAATACGAGATTTTTGTAAACAACAGTTTAGTGGATACCGATGGGGCTGAATATACGCCACATGTATTATCCAGTATTCAACCCGGAAATTATTCGATTAGAGCTGTTGTAACCGATGACGATGGAGCGACTACTTCCGCTAGCCTCAATATTTCTGCGACAAACGGTACCGCACCACCACCAAATCCAACGCCTACTGGAACTAATCTACCACCTTCGGTAAGTTTTACAAACCTTACCAATGGCCAAAGCTTTACTCCAGGTTCTACAATTTCTGTAAATATCGGGGCACTTGATTCTGATGGTAGTATAGTGGAGCACAAGATTTTTGTTAATAATACCTTGGTCGATACTGATGGCGCCTCCTATACGCCACACGTAATTGATAACGTAGCGACTGGGACCTATGAAATTAAGGCGACAGTGACCGACAACGACGGTAGTACAAATTCTGCTATCGTTAAGTTAGTCGTTGGCGCACCAACCCCACCTCCATCCGGTAACGTACCGCCTACCGTACAGATATTGTCACCCACACAAGGACAAACAATTCCTGTGGGAAAAATTGCCCTTGTTGCTTTGACCGCAAATGACAGTGATGGTAGTATTACCAAATATGAAGTATTTGTAAATGATGAGTTAGTTGATACGGATGGGGCTAATTATACTTCACATCCTTTCCAAAGAACAGTTGAAGGCAATTATTTAATTAAGGTAATTGTTACGGATAACGAGGGTGCAACAGGTTCGGCCATGGTAAATATCATAGTAGGTTCCGGAACTGTTATACCTACACCCGCTCCCTCCCCTTCCTCTATTAGCTTTAATTTAATCGATGCGGAGACGAATGCTGATCTTGGTGCATTAACTAGCGGAATGAATCTAAGCGGGTCAAGGAGCCAAGGAATCAATATAAGGGCCAATGTATCCGCTATAACAGAAAGCGTTCTTTTTGAGCTTTCGGGTCCCGTAACAGAACAAAGGGTGGAAGGGTTCGCGCCTTTTGCCGCTTTCGGAGATATCGGCAGTAACTATAATGCCGTAAACCTTGCAAATGGATCTTATGTTTTAACTGCCACAGCATTGGTTGGTGGAGGTGGAGGTAGTCAGCTCATAGCCAAAACCAGCATTAATTTTACAGTTGGTTTAACGACCGGTAAAACCGCGGTTGCATTCCCAAATCCTATACTGGCGGATGGAAGGGTATCTTTACGCTTGCCTGAAGGCACTTCTGGGAGGTTCGATTATAGTGTTTCGAATGCGCAAGGTGTTATGATTGAGCAGGGTAATTTTAAAACCCAAGAATCAAAAACTGACATTAATTTGGAACTATCCACTGTAGGTAGACAAGTTAAGGGCGTTTATTATTTAACCCTAATTTCTGGAAATTCCAAACAAATCATTCCACTACTAAAACAGTAGTTTATTGATGACTTTTGTCATAAGAGCGGCCTACTATAAATAGTAGGTCGCTCTTGTTTTTCAACGTATAGTTTTATTTTGAAGGCCCTTTTTCATTTATCACGTCCCATTCGTGGGAGCTTAAAGATTGCATTATACAAAGCTCTACATCTAAGGATAGAATAGTTATTTTTGTGTTGTGTAGGAGTGTGTTCACTATTGGAATCCAAAAGGGTTCTAGTTGAACTATAGTTTGATTACCGCTCGCGTATTGCAATTTTGAGATCGAAAAATAAGAAGATAAAGAGAGCCATTAAACGAATTGAACATGAGGACCCGTCTACTAATTGTAATGCTATTATGTTTATCATATTCCTGTGGTCCTGATTTAGATGTCTTGAATACTACCGATTTTTCCCTATCGATCAATTTGCTTTTTCCTGAAAATAATACTGAAATTAAAGAAGGTAGAACCGTTTCCGATACCCAAAGTAAATTGGTCTTTAAATGGGCCGATGAAAATGAAAATGGTCCTTATACGGTTCATCTGAGGAATAATGACAATTTTCAAATGGAAGTATTTGAAAGTGATACTACTGAACTTTCTATACTTCTTAACCGGAACGTTGCCTATTCATGGTACGTTACAGGTACGTCAAATACCATAAGTGAAACTTGGAGTTTTTATAACGCTGGTCCCGAACTGGAATCTGCCGTTCCTTCGCCTGCCACTGCCCTATCCCCAAGCTCTGGCGCAGCTATTTCCCAAACCAGTACTACGGTGAATCTTTCTTGGCGCTCTGAAGATTTTAATGATGATATTGTTGGGTATGATGTTTTTTTTGGAGAAGTTGAAGATCCTCCCCTGTATCAATCGGATGTTATTGAAAGTAGATTAAATGGTATTCCGGTTAGTGCTGGAAAGACCTATTATTGGAAAATAATAACAAAAGACAGTATGGGTAACACATCAACATCGGAAATTTTCTTTTTTACAGTTGGATAAAATAGTTTGCCAGTAATCCCAATTTTCCCATTTGCTTAGTTAAATACGTACTGTAGGATTAATATAGCTTTCTAGTCTACCTTAATATTAACAAAAAAGGAGGTAAGCCTTTTAACCTAATGGAGCCTATCTAACAAAGTATTTATTAGACAGGCTCCTCAGTAAACTATTGTTTTTCTTATTTAGAAATCTGTAATAATAAACTCAGACCTTCTATTAACAGCATGCTTCTCTTCCGTGCAATAGGTTGTATCATCGCATTCGTTCAACAACTTTCGTTCCCCAAAGGCCTCGGTTTCCAATCTAGCATCGGCCACCCCCTTTGCTAGTAGATATTCTTCCGTCTTATCGACCCGTCGTTTAGAAAGCCAGTCATTATAATTCGAAGTACCCCTAGCATCTGTGTGGGACGTAATTTTTAAATTCAAAGAAGGTATTTCCTCCATGATTAGATACAAAGAGTCCAGGATTGTTTTGGACTTGTTGCCTAATGCGGATGAATTTAAATCGAAATAGACGTAGCCCAAACGCTCAATACGTGACCTAATATCTTCCTTTCTTTTATTTTCAGCGTCCAACTTCGCTTTTTCAGCAGCGGCCAATTCAGCTTCCTTTCTTTCCCTTTCGAGTCGCTCCGCCAATAAAGCCTCGTCTCGCAAGCGATTTACTTCATTGATTGAATCTTGCTGGCGCTGTTTTTCTTTTTCGATAGCAGCCAAGAGTTCTAATTTTTCTTCTCCCCTTTTTGATAATCCTTTCTCAATACCAAACTGATAGACAACCCCAGCAGCGTGTTGGATATGGTTTGAAGCGCCATCGCCTTGGCTCATCGCCCATTTACCCGATGAGTTGAAATCTAAGCCCCAACGGTCCGAGAACCAAGTTCTAAACCCAACAACCGCATTATAGGTACCTCTTCCCAAATTATTGGCATCCGTATAACCCGCGCCAATACCAACATAGGGATCGAACCAACCCGTTTGGCCAATAATTTTATTTAAATCATAGGTTATCCTGGCATCCAAACCAAAATAATCAATATCTGAAGGATTGATAGTACCATCAATGAGGTTTCCCTCTTGGTACTTATTATAGGAACCAATGGCCTCGATACCCAATCCATTTTTGAAATAACGCCCTATACTTACCCTTGACGGGAAAGGCACCATATTCCATTCGTCACCCACATTAAAAAGGCCGTCAAAAACATTTCCAGAATCATCCACGGCATTGAAACCAACACCAAAAATCCATGAGCTCTGGACAATACTATCCTTCGCCGTTATTTCTAAATCTTCTTGTGCAAGAGTGATATTCGCCGATGAAACAAATAGTAAAATAAAAAGGTATTTAGCAGTTTTCATAAAATGTAAAATTGGGGTTTAGATTGTAAAATTAAAATAAGCTATGTGTACTAGCAAAAAAGTACTTTGTATGGCAGCAAAAATCGATTGTTAGTTAAACGTGTAGGAATTACCGACAAAAATCTATTGAAATTTGATTTTTTGGGTGCTTTTAGGAAGTTTATAAATACTAAATGGACTCACTATAGGTTGTTTCTCATTTGCCTCGATTTTTGAGTCAATTTTACGCACATATAGGTAATCCTCTCCCTTGCGTAGGTCCAAGGTTGAATTAGGGTGACTCGTAGCTCCACCACACCAAACTAACAACATATGCGCATTGAAATCTATGGATGGAAGCTCCAGACCCGGCTTCCGGGTTCGGTTAACGATGCCGTAAAATGACTGTAATTCTTCTTGACTCTTAATTACCAACAATTGTTCTTTTTCAAAACCACTATAGTTTTCCTGAACAATGCGTTCCATTTCCAGATTTTGATTAGAATCAATGGCAAAAATATCCGTGCTTTTGCATGAAATAAGTACCAAAAACACCACTAAGAAAAGGAAGCTAAAGGCCTTATGCATTTTTGAACCGACTTTTGAACGCCCTTTCATAGACTTCCTCATAAAGCGGCAATACTTTTTGAATATCAAATTTTTGGGCCTCCTCCAATGCGTTCAATTTAAAGCGCTCCAGAACGGCATCGTTCTTCAAAATAGTGATGGCCTTGGAAGCCATATCCGCTATATCCCCAACTTCACTCAAAAAGCCACTTACACCATCCACATTGACCTCTGGAATACCGCCAGCATTACTCGAAATAACAGGGACTTTGTTGATCATAGCTTCCAAAGCAGCAAGGCCAAAGCTTTCAGATTCCGAGGGTAACAGAAAGAAATCTGAAAAACATAGAATTTTATCGATTTCATTGCTGTTTCCTAAAAAGATAACCTTTTTGGCGATGCCCAATTCTTCACACAACCGTTCTGCACCCTCCTTCTCAGGCCCCTCGCCTACCATGATTAGTTTTGCGGGTACCTCTAACTGTATCTTACTGAATACCTTAATGACATCGGGTATTCGTTTCACTTTTCTAAAATTGCTGATGTGTGTTACGATACGCTCATTTTCATTCGCCATATTGGAGCGTTGGCAGTCGGTAAAGGAATGATTATATTTTCTGGTATCAATAAAATTCGGGATGACCTCAATATCACCTTTAATATCAAAAATTTCCAAGGTCCCCTTTTTTAAACTTTCTGATACTGAAGTAACTACATCTGATTGATTGATACTAAAAGTTACAGCAGGCTTATAAAACGGATGTTTGCCCACTAAGGTAATATCCGTTCCGTGCAAGGTTGTAATCATGGGCACATAGATACCTTCCTCCTCCAACATTTTTTTCGCCATATATCCGGCATAGGCATGGGGAATGGCATAATGTACATGAAGTAAATCTATATGATGTAGCTTAATCGTATCCACCAATTTGCTGGATAGCGCCAACTCATACGGTTGGTAATGAAAAAGTGGGTATTCCGGTACATGAACTTCGTGAAAAAATATCCGATTACTCAACAGCTCTAAACGGACCGGTTGTTTGTAGGTTACGAAATGAACTTCATGTCCCCTATTTGCCAAGGCAATCCCCAACTCTGTGGCCACCACACCACTTCCACCAAAGGTAGGATAACATACTATTGCTATTTTCATTACTACAAAACTACTTTTTAATTTAGAATTGCGTCGTAAATGGCTTGTTGAATTCTTGTCCTTAACGCAGATTTAACTAATAATGTATTGGATGCGGACGGGTAGGTCCTATTGGATAGAAACACGTATACAATCTCTTCCTCGGGGTCTGCCCAGGTGTATGTGCCCGTAAAACCACTATGCCCAAAACTTTTTCTGGAAACACAGCCACAAGTTGGTCCGCTATGGGCCAATTCAGGCTTATCAAAACCTACCCCCCTTCTTACATTTTGATCGCAGAAGTAGCAGGTATTAAACCGCTTCACCGTTCTTGAGTCAAAAAACTTGGTCCCTCCATAATAACCATCCTGCAAATACATTTGCATGATTTTGGCAATATCGTTGGCATTGCTGAAAAGGCCCGCATGCCCGCCCACACCACCTTGCATGGCCGCGCCCATATCATGCACGTAGCCCTGTACCGTTCCATATCGATAATAATCATCTTCCTCCGTGGGTACAATCTTTTGTTGTTCGAACCTCCCAAGGGGGTTGTAGGCAGTATGGTTTGCACCAATCCTGCTGTACAAAAAATTGTCCGCAAGAAAATCCAAGGATTGGCCGTAAGTTTCCTCTATGACCTTCTTCATAACATAATAAGGCACGTCGCTATACCGATACCGGTTCGATTTTAAATCCTGTCTTCCAATCCTGTTGTAAATGGAATCCTGATAGGCATCTGCAAGATAAAGTTGGTCGTAAACCTTGGTGGAAAAACCTGGTGTTGGGGTAGCCCTATAAAATTCAGCTGAAGGCTTTCTGTCCTTATCCAATGTGTTTATATAAAACGGGATCCAAGCAGGCAAGCGTCCGTAATGGGAAAGGGCTTTTAGCACGGTAACGTTCTTTATTTCCGTGTTGGAATAATTGGGTACTAAATCTTCGAAGGTATTGTTTAATTCAATTTTACCCTCTTCCTCCATTTTCATGACCATGGGGAGTGTAGCCAAAATTTTTGTCAGTGAAGCAAGATCATAAACATGGTCATTGGTAATTAGTTCACTTGAACCATAGGTAGGCCTACCAAAGCTTTTTTGATAAACTACTTTTCCTTTTCTTGAGACAAGGATTTGCGCCCCTGGAAACATCAAACTATCCAAACCATCCTTTACCAGACCGTCTATAGCCCCCAATCCTTCAGTGCTTAAACCTACGCGCTCCGGAATACTGTAGCCAAGCCTGCTCAACGATTTGATTTCAAGCCCTGTGTTAACGGGAAACTCCTTCGAGACGGAAACCGGTAATTTTCCTGTTGCTCCCAATGCTCCAAAGAGTACTTCGGCCGTTTTTTCCTGCGCAATCGCACTATTTTGATACGCCATAACAACGGCATCGATACTTTGAAAAGAAGCAACATCGGATAAGGCATAGGGTTTTGCGAATACGCACAAAATTAGGTTAGAGGTTCGTTCCTTCGCTATTTCCTGAAGCCACACAAGTTCACTTTTAGAAAATGAATACCCCTTCCATGGGCTTTCATTACTTTTATGCAAACCGATAATTACCAAATTAAATGGTTTCAACTTAATTTTTAAATCTTCAATGCTGTTCGCATTGACTACGGTAATATCAGCGTAATTTTTAAGTCCTTTTATAAAAGCTTCATTGGGGGCATCGCCAAACTTAACGTAGGCTATTTTCTTATTTTCAAGGTTTTTGATTGCCAAGAGGTCAAGGTTATTTTTTACAATGGTTATGGCCGCTTCCATTGCTTCCTCATAGACAATATCATTTTCCAAACTGTTCAATTCCTCATATAAATTAGAGAGATCGACAGGAGCATAATTGTTTAGACCTGCCTTATACTTAGCCATCAATATTTTTTTAACGGAGTAAGCCAAGCGCTTTTCCGTCAATTTACCGTTTTCATAGGCTTTGGTCAATTTTTGCTTGGCACTGGCTACATCCTCGGGCATTAACAACATGTCGTTACCCGCCATAAATGCCGCCATTTCAACGACTCCGTCCTTTCCTTGGGTCGATACCCCTTTCATGTTCAACGCATCGGTGAAAATCAATCCCTCAAATCCCAATTCTTCACGGAGTAATCCGGAAATGATCTGCTCCGAAATTGAAGATGGCAGCCCTTCCTTGATTTCTAAGGCGGGTACCTCTAAATGGGCCACCATAATACTGCTTATCCCAGATGCTATTATCTTTTTAAAAGGATAAAGCTCCAAACTATCCAAACGGGCCCTTGAAAAAGGAATGACCGGGAGGTTGTGATGCGAATCAACTGCCGTATCCCCATGACCGGGAAAATGTTTGCCGTTGGCCAGTACCCCGGCACGTTCCATCCCTTTGCTAAAAGCGATTCCTTTCTGCACCACATTATCCCTGTTTTCACCAAACGAGCGATTTCCAATAATGGGGTTCTTCGGGTTGGTATTAATGTCCAAATCTGGCGCAAAATTGATATGGACCCCTAGCCTTTTGGCATGCTTCCCTATTTGATACCCCACTTTCTCAACGATGCTGCTATCCTGGATCGCTCCTAAGGTCATATTCCAAGGAAAGGCATAAGTAGAATCCAAGCGCATGGAAAGGCCCCATTCCGCATCCATACCGATCAACAATGGAACTTTGGAAACGGATTGAAATGTATTTGATAATTTGGCCTGCCTTACCGGTCCTCCCTTTGAAAAAATGACACCGCCCAAATGTTCTTTTGCAATAAGACTCTTAATCTGATCTGTAGCCGCTTGACTCTGGTCTGATGCGATACTTACCATGAACAGTTGCCCCAGTTTTTCATCTAGACTCATCTGTCCGTATTTCGCTTCTACCCATTGCTGCTGGGCAAGGCTATCGCTTGTTTGTAATGGATTTTGCGCCATTGCCACAATTGAGCCTATTAAACTTAAAAAAACAACGAAATAGAAGCGCATAATTTGAAGTGTAATGAGATAACTACGATGCAATGAAATTATTGCATTTCACCGATAAAACCCAATAAATAAAAGGTATTTGAAAGAATGTTCCTATAAAAAACGGGCATGCCAACTTTCAGAAGCAGGAACCTCCCAATGTTCTAAATATTCACCCTTATTCGCTACAAGGTTGTTAAAAACAATGGTATTTTTTGAAATCGCCTTTTGTTTGGCCATAGCCTTAAAATCAACGAGGCTTTTATACGCAACAAATGCACCCTGTTTGTAGGAGACGTTCATTTTATCCAGTAAAAGGATGTCATACTTTTTTTCCAGCCCCTGTATAAAATGTACGGAGGCATCTATAGAACATCCGGTTGCACCTTGGGCATTTTGATCTAAAGCTATAATTATAAAGCGTTTATATTTTATTTCGTACCCAGCGTTTAAGTCATTTCCATGGGCTGTCCAGCTTTCAAGAAAGGTGTCCAACCCTTGCCGTATCTCCGTTAATTCGTCATCAGACAGAGATCTGCTTGATTGATAGATCCAGACTCTCGCCGATTCGGGTAAGGTATCAAATTCTACTAGCACTTTAATTTATTTATCGAATTGAAAAAATGATTTATCTAAAGGTCTTCTGCGGATGCAATCAATTCAGCTATATCCATTACAGCAATTGAAGCTTCCTTATCCTTATTCTTTACGCCATCGGTCATCATGGTATTGCAAAAGGGGCAACCGGCCGCAATAATTTCCGGAATTGTTTCCAATGCCTGTTCGGTACGTTCAATATTTACGTCTTTATCCCCTTTTTCCGGTTCCTTGAACATCTGCGCCCCACCTGCTCCACAACAGAGTCCGCGTTGTTTGCAGCTTTTCATCTCCACCAATTCGGCATCTAATTTCCGAATCAAATCCCTAGGTGCTTCGTAAACGCCATTCGCCCTTCCCAAATAGCAGGGGTCATGAAATGTAATCCGTTTTCCCTTGAACATACCACCTTCCATGGTGATGCGACCTTCTGTAAGCAATTGTTTTAAAAACTGGGTATGGTGCACCACCTCATAATCGCCTCCCAAGCCAGGATATTCATTTTTCAGGGTATTGAAACAGTGCGGACAGGCCGTTACAATTTTTTTTACCGCATACGCATTTAGCACCTCAATATTGGTTACCGCCTGCATCTGAAACAAAAATTCATTTCCCGCCCGTTTGGCCGGGTCTCCGGTACAACTCTCCTCCGTACCCAAAACCGCAAAGGAAACCTTGGCTTTATTTAAAATTTTAACGAAGGCCTTCGTTATTTTCTTTGCCCTATCATCAAAACTACCGGCACAACCCACCCAAAATAAAACCTCTGGAGTTGTCCCTGCCGCAAAAAGTTCCGCCATTGTAGGCACTTTTAATTCACTTGCCATAGTATTCTTTAAGATTCTTTACTCCAATTTAAACGGTCCATTTGGTTGAATGGCCAAGGTGCCCCGTTATTCTCTATGTTCCCCATCATATTGTTCAAATCTGTAGGGGCGGCCGATTTTTCCATGACCAAATATTGTCGCATATCCATGATTATGGACAAAGGATCTATACTTACCGGACAGGCCTCAACACATGCATTACAGGAGGTACAGGCCCACAGCTCCTCCCGTGTTATGTAATCGTCCAATAGTTGTTTCCCGTCATCCTTGAACTCCCCGTTGTTCTTATCCATGATGTTTCCTACTTCTTCCAAACGGTCTCGGGTATCCATCATAATTTTACGGGGCGATAATTTTTTACCGGTCTGGTTGGCCGGGCATTCACTGGTACATCTACCACATTCCGTGCAGGTGTACGCATTCAATAACTGTACCCAACTTAAATCGGCAACGTCTGAAGCCCCAAACTTATCCGGTACTGCCGCATCATCTGCAGGCGCTGCAAAAGGGTCGGCACTCGGATCCATCATCATACGTACTTCGTTGGTGACGGATTCTAAATTCTTAAACTGCCCTTGGGGTTTTAAACGCCCATAATAGGTATTTGGAAACGCAAGTAAGATGTGCAGGTGCTTGGAATAATACAAATAATTAAGGAAAGCCAAGATCCCTGCAATGTGCAACCACCATGCAGTACGCTCGACAAGTATAAGGTTTGCGATAGACAAATTTTCGAACAGAGGTGCGATAAGACTACTAACGGGAAAGGCACCTGCTGCAACATAATGCTCCGCTCCCAATTGTTGTAATTGATAATCGGCGGCATTCATGGTAAGGAAAAGGACCATGAGCACAACCTCTATATACAGAATAAGATTACCATCTTTCTTTGGCCATCCCTTCATTTCCGGGCTCAAGAATCGCTTTAAACGGATTACGTTTCTACGTAACCAAAATGCAACAACGGCAATGATTACCAGCAGGGCCAAAACCTCAAAGGAAGCGATCAAATAATCATAAATGGGTCCAATAAATGAAAACAGTCGATGCGTGCCAAAAATTCCATCCAAAACAATTTCAAGAACTTCTATATTGATGATAATAAAGCCGACATAAACGATGATGTGCAAAAAGCCCGCTATTGGCCGTACCACCATTTTTGTCTGCCCTAGGGCAATCTTTGCCATATTTTTCCAACGCTGTGATTTATTGTCGGAAACGGCCACATCTTTACCTAATAGAATATTTCGTTTTAACTTGGAAACATTCCGTACAAAAAATCCTATTCCTGCTACAAGCAGCACTAAGAAAATAATATTGGGGAGGTATTGCATGAATTTAATCTTCTAAATTTTCTGCCGGGTCATCTTCCGGTAGGGTGTATTCCTTTTGCTTTTTGCCAAATACCGAAACGTTAACATAGCGCTTTGGGTTAAGCCGTAGGTCTTGTAACAGGAGGTCCAATTCTAGTGTCGCGTTGTTTAAATTGGTGTACAGTTCTTTATCCGTCATCAAAAGTCCCAAAGTACCGTCACCATTTTCTATTTTTTGGGTCACCTTGTCCAAGCTCGCCATCGTTGATTCCAAACTTGCCAAGGTACGGCCAAGCCCTGCGGCATTTAAGGAATCTGAGAGTTTGGCAAAATTAGTGGTAAGCACATCAAAATTTTTGAAGGAGTTATCCAATTTATCCCGGTTAGTGTCCAAAACACTGTTCAAGGAAACCGCGCTGCGATTAAGGCTGGCAATTAAATCGCTTAATCCCCCAATAACTTCCTTTAAATCTTTTTTGGTCTTCGTATCCAGTACAGAATTTACGTTCACCAAAACGGAATCGGCATCTGAAATAGCGGATTCAAATTTACGCACCAACGGTGTCAATTTTTGCTGGGCCAAGTCCGTAATTCCCGGTCGCGTTTCTGTTCTTAATGTATCCCCGGATTGTGCCAATCCTGCCTCATCAAAAACAGGTTTGATCTGTAAGCCCTTTCCCCCTATAATTCCGGTATCATATAATTCTACGATACTATTCTTGGAAAACTTAAAATCATTGCCTACCGTGAACGTCACCAATAAATTTCCCTTATCATCCAAAAATTTTATATCGTTGACCTTACCTACATTAAATCCATTAATAGAAACCGAGGTGCCTGACTGCAATCCACCTACATTGGGGTAAATTGCATAAAACGTTTTGCTATTATCAAAAAGTGGCGTCGACTTTAAAAAGCTGAATCCCATAATAAACAAGAGGATTCCTCCAATGACGATAATTCCCGTTTTTAATTCTCTGGATAGTTTCAAGCGATTCTATTTTTAGTACTCTCAAAATTAGGAATAAAATTTACACTTTAAGGCCTTAATTCAGAAACCTCCGCAATTGCCTCTTTGATAGGGATGCGTTCCCCTAGCCTATAGGCCACAATATATGCTGTAGGATATCCTTTGTCCGCAGCCAAGGACTGCATCATTTTAGCTTCCCTGTAGGATCTGGTTTCCCCGTACATGTACCGGTACAAATCTTTAAAAGGTTCTTGGGATAAGTTAGAAAGACCATTAAAATTTGCTGCATTCAGAGGTACGTTTTTACTACTCGCCATGAGCTGAATCTTAAAGACGATAGAGGATGCTACTTCCTTTTCACTAATAGCTTCGTTTGGTACCGTTACTACTTCCTTTTTTACGGTTTCCTTTTTCTGAGCTTCCACGACCGCAGGTACCACGACTTTTTCGGGAACTTCCTCTTCTTTAATCTGCTTTTCTGCGATTTTTGTTGCCGGCAAATCGTCTTCAACTTCCGTAGTCGCTGTTTTTGCGACAGCTGTTTGTGTCGTTTTAACCGTTGGCTTTACCCCTTCCTTGTAATTTAATATGGCCTTGGCAATAGCACTGCCCATTTCTGCCTGTCCTTTGCTAGAATTTAGATAGGCCCCTTCATCCCTATTGGTCAAAAAACCGGTTTCAACCAATACACTTGGCATAAAAGTTTGGTGCAAAACGATAAAACCCGCTTGCTTTACCTTACGGTCCGTTCTTTTAAGTGACTTGGAAAAATTTTCTTGGATCATGGTTGCCAAGGCTACACTTTGGTCTAGAAACTCTTCCTGCATAATGGTGAGACCGATAACGGATTCAGGGGAATTGATATCATAATCCGCATACCTATTTTCATAATTATCCTCCAAGTAGATAACGGAGTTCTCTTTCTTGGCAATTTCAAAATTTTGCTTATTGGCGTGTAACCCTAAGACAAAGGTTCCGGCACCATGGGCATCAGAATTATGCGAGTCGCAATGCACGGATACAAAAAGGTCCGCATTCGCTTTATTGGCCACTTCACCTCGTACGTACAAATCTATGAACGTATCGTCCTTACGCGTGTAAATTACCTTGATATCCTTGTTTTTGGACAATATTTCGCCCACTTTCAATACTATATTCAAAGCTATTTTTTTTTCCAAATAACCATTGCCCAAATTTCCGGGATCATGACCTCCATGACCGGCATCCAGAACTACGACAAAGGGGTCATCTGAGCCTTTTTCATTGATAGCTCCAGAAAACGACTGAAGCAGTAATGAAATTGTAACAAAAGCTAGTGCACAAACGGATTTTATTTTCATAAGTTTTAGGGATTTCTAAGCCCTTATAATGGTTAAATTTATGGTAACACCCTACTTGGGGAACAAAAAATATATGTAAGTTTGGCATCTTAAACATTGGCTAGGTAGACTGCCAAACCGTTACAAAAATAGGATATATAGCCTTGCAATCAAACAAACAATACTTACTTTTCCTATTCTTGGTTTTTATTGGTACCCTTTTTGTCCATGCACAAGAGGACAAGGTACTATCGTTAAATATCCCAATTCAGAAAGATTCGCTTAGAGCTCCCCTATTTCCCAATACCGTGGTACAGGATTCAATCTTAAGAGATTCCTTGGCCCAGGACTCCCTTAACAACAAGCCACCTTTACTATTGGACAAAATAACCTACAAGGCAAAGGACTACGTAAAATTAAGCCAAAAGGATAATAAAATATACCTCTACAATGAAGCCGAAATATATTACCAGGATACTGAATTGAAGGCAGGCATCATTATCATGGACTATATCAAAAATGAAGTTTATGCCGGTAGAATAAGGGATTCTCTGGGCAACTATAGCCAGCTACCCTACTTTAAGCAGGGTTCCAACATCGTTATTCCAGATTCCATTCGTTTTAACTTCGATACCCAAAAGGCATTGATATGGAACTCAAGAACAGAGCAGCAGGCTGCGGCCGGGGCTTTAGGGAGCGATGCCATGAAGGTGTATGCTGAGATTACAAAAAAAGAAAATGACTCCGTTTATTTTTTGAGCGAGGGCAAATTAACCACTTCTAAGGATACCATTAATCCAGACTATTACATACGGGTTCGGAAAGCAAAATTTGTTCCCAAGAAGAAAGTCATCGCGGGTTTTAGTAACCTCTATATTGCTGATGTGCCTACACCCATTGCCATGCCCTTTGCTTATTTTCCATTATCCGTTGGACGAACTGCGGGTGTTCTAATGCCCTCTTTCGGTAACGACCCCAATACTGGCTATTTCCTCCAAGATATGGGGTACTATGTTCCGCTTGGTGATTATGCTGACGTTACCCTCTCGGGAGATTTCTACACCAATGGAAGTTACGCCTTTAGGACGGCGTCAATTTATACGAAAAGATATAAATATAGGGGAAACATCAATTTACGCTATGAAAATCAGGTACGTAGCCAAAAAGGATTTAGCGATTACAGCTTATCCCGGAATTATAACATTCAATTTTCACACTCACAGGACCCCAAATCGAGCCCAAATTCCAGGTTTTCCGCATCCGTTAATTTAGGGAGCAGTGAATATTATCGAAATTCCCTGCAACAAAGAAACCTGCCCAATACCCAAAATAATACCTTATCATCCTCTATCAGCTATTCCAAAACGTTTCCGGCCTACCCGTCCATCAATATGAGCGTAACGGCGACACACTCGCAATTGACTTCCCCAAATGCAACTGCGAATATTACCGATAACATCAATATGACCCTACCTACTTTTCAAGGAAGTATGGAACGTATTTTTCCTTTTGCAAAACGGGAAGGCATAAAAAAGGGAATTATCCAGAACATCAATTTTCAATACGATGTAAACGCCCAAAATAGGCTAACCACGAACGATGAGGATTTTTTGACGGGAAGAATGTTCGATAATGCCAAGGTTGGCGCGCGTCATCGTATTCCCATAAGCACCAACTTTAAGGTCGCTAAATTTTTTAGCGTAAGCGTTGGCGGGAACTATGAGGATGTATGGGCACTGGAGACGTATGAACAACGGTTTGATACGGAAACCGAAACTGTGGTTAGGGATACCGTAAACGGTTTTGACAGGTACAATACCTATAACTTTAGTGCAAGCGTAGGAACGACCTTATATGGTACCTTCAATTTTGGGGAAGACAAAAAAATACAGGCCATACGGCATACGTTCCGGCCTTCCATCAGCTATGGCTACGCACCCTCTTTTGACCAGTTTTATGATGAATATTTGGATGGTGACGGAGATGTGGTACAATACAGTAGGTTTCAGGGAACGCTTAACGGAGCCCCCTCCTTGGGGCAATCGAACAGTTTGGGATTCTCTTTGGCCAATACAGTGGAGGCCAAGGTCAGGGACCGGGATTCTACCAAAACGGAACCAAAAAAAGTGCAGTTGTTAAGTAACTTTAATATTTCTTCGGGATATAATTTTGAGTCGGACTCTTTACGCCTAAACCCACTAAATATCAACGGTGGAACTACCATTCTCAACAACAAAATGTCTATCAACTTCGCCGCGGGTCTTGACCCGTATGCCATAGACAATAATGGCCGACGCATTGACACTTGGAATTTTGAAAACGGAGGAAGTCTTTTTAGGTTGACCAGGGCAAATGCAAATATTTCCTACGCCATCAGCAGCGATATGTTTGGAAGAAAGGATAGGGATGACGAAGAAGAAGAGGAGGACCCTTTCGACTATGTCGCACAAAGCGGTGGCCGGGATGATGATTTGTTTGGTAGGGCCGATGATTTTAATGCGAACCCCATTCGCGATCAGGACAAGGATGAGGATGTGGAGAACCCCGTTTATGGCACTAAAATACCTTGGAATTTTAGATTGGCCTATTCTGCCAGCTATGCGAATTCTGCACGACAAAATGAATTTAGCAGCCATTCTTTAATGTTTTCCGGAGATATTGAGATTGCTCCTAGATGGAGTGTTGGCGGTTCTTCCGGGTATGATTTTAAGAATAACGGCTTTACCCTTACCCAGCTCCGTTTTCAACGGGATTTAAAGAGTTTTTCCATGCGCTTTAATTGGACGCCTTTTGGAGAATACAAACGGTGGTACTTTTTTATTGGGATAGATGCCTCAATTCTTAAAGACTTGAAATGGGAGAATAGAAGTCAGCCTATTCGCAATTAGTAGTTCTCAATGCTGACTTCTGATTTTGGGACACCAAAAGCACTACAACCATATAAAAATAAAATATAGCTTTACCTAAAGTAATTTTCTACCCTAATAAATAGATAACAAAATGAAAACGATAATCAATACTACAAATGCACCGGCCCCTATAGGACCTTACAATCAAGCTATTTTAAGCAATGGAACGCTTTACATATCGGGACAAATACCGATGAACGCATCAACTGGGGAATTGATATCTGGCGATATCCAAAAGGAAACCAAGCAGTCCATGGAAAATTTAAAAGCGATTTTGACCGAAGCGGGCATGACTTTCGAGCATGTGGTCAAAGCTTCCATTTTTCTAAGCGACATGACGCAATTTAATGAAGTAAACGAAGTATATGGCTCCTACTTTAATGCAGAAACGGCTCCTGCAAGAGAAACCGTTGAAGTGGCAAACCTGCCAAAATTCGTTAATGTGGAAATTTCAATGATCGCGGTAAAATAAGACCTACATATTAGCCCTATGAAATTCGACCAAGCCCTCTATAGGTCGCTGGCGGATAACACCAACAATTAAATCGTTTCGCTCCAAGACCGTAGTGAGTTCATCGCGCAAGTAATGGGCAATGCTGCCTACAAAATTAATGGGTACTTTTGTGGCCAATTCAAATTGCATTACATAGTTATTTATGAATTGCTGAAAGCCTTTATCAATAACCCCCTTGGCGTATGGATGATCCTTATTCTCGATCAAGAATCGGGCAAATGTGGCCAAATAGGTATTGGGATTGGGTTGTTTGTATAAGTTTTCCTTAATCACATCTGCCTCTAAATCGTACTGTTTGGCAAACTTATGGCCAAGATCTGCAGGCATTTTATGGAAATAATAATCCCGGATCAATTTCCGTCCGAAGAAATTACCGCTTCCATCATCCATAGGAATATAGCCAAGCGACGTTACTTTTTGGAACAATTGGTTTCCATCGTAATAACTACAATTAGAACCTGTTCCCAAAATACAAACGATTCCTTGATGCCCTACTTTAGTGGTTGCAAAAATGGCGGCATAGGTATCTTCTTTTACCTCCGCTTTGGCGTTCGGAAAGAAATCTTTAAAAATATCCTTCAAGAATTTTTTCATACGGTCCGTTCCGCAACCCGCACCATAGAAATAAAGATGAGATACCTTATCGCGATTTTTGGAAAGCTCAAAATTATTGGCCAAGCGATCCTCAATAACATCTTTCGTTAGCACCTCAGGGCTTAAACCCAAGGTTTGCGTTAAAAAAAGCTGTTCCCCACTATCGTCCAAGGCAATCCAATCAGATTTGGTTGCCCCGCTGTCTACTATTAGAATCATAACTGGTATCGTTTAAAAAATAATCCTGAAAATAAGGAAAAATTGCCTCATTTTCAGGATTTATCCACAATAAACCAAATTGTTGGTTACAGTGAATTTACATGTTGTATTAGGTCTACCATTTTATTGGAGAAACCGGCTTCATTATCATACCAGCATATCAACTTAAAGAACTTGGAGTTAAGTTCTATCCCAGCTCCTGCATCAAATACACTGGTATTAGTCTCGCCAATGAAATCTTGGGAAACCACCGCTTCTTCCGTATATCCCAGGACTCCATTAAGCTCTCCTTCAGAAGCATCCTTAAACGCTTTTTTTATTTCTTCATAGGAAGTTTCCTTTTGTAGGCGAACCGTTAAATCTACCACGGAGACATCTGCGGTTGGTACCCTAAAGGCCATTCCCGTCAACTTTCCTTTTAAGGCAGGTATCACCTTTGTTACAGCTACTGCTGCTCCCGTAGAGGCAGGGATTATATTCAACATCGCACTTCTACCTCCTCTCCAATCTTTTTTGGAAGGACCATCAACGGTCATTTGGGTAGCCGTTGTTGCGTGAACCGTTGTCATTAAGGCTTCTTCAATACCAAATTTATCGTTCAACACCTTAGCCATTGGGGCCAAACAGTTCGTTGTACAGGAGGCATTGGAAACAATAGTATCGGAAGCTTTCACTTCTTTATGGTTCACGCCCATAACGAACATAGGGGCGTCTTTGGAAGGTGCGGAAATCACTACTTTATTGGCACCACCATCAATGTGATATTGTGCCGTTTCCAATGTGGTAAAGATTCCGGTACATTCAGCAACTGTTGTTGCACCTACCGCATCCCACTTACAATTTTTTGGATCTCTTTCGGCAGTTATGCGAACAGTTTTACCGTTAACAATCAAATTTCCGTCCTTAACATCTACAGTACCCTCGAAAGCGCCGTGCACCGAATCATATTTTAACAGATACGCCAAGTGCTCAACATCCAAAAGATCGTTGATGGCGACTACATCCACATCACCACGTTTTACCGTTGTTCTGAATACCAATCTTCCTATTCTACCGAAACCGTTAATTCCTATTTTTAAATTTGACATGTTCTCTGTTTTTAATGTTTAATATTATGTTGTCATTATTTCAGAAACCCGTATGAGTTCCTTGTCTATTTTCGTATGTCCCTTTATGGCCTTGTTTATTGGGGTCAATGTTAATTTGTTGTCCTGGATACCAACCATAAGATTCGTTTTCCCTTCTAGAAGCGATTCCACGGCCTTTACTCCCATTCTACTGGCAAGCACCCGATCATAACATGATGGCGGGCCACCGCGCTGCATATGCCCCAAAACGGAAACCCGAACGTCATAGATCGGCAAATGCTCCTCTACATATTCCTTAAGTTCAAAAACGTTCTTCCCAGATTTATCGCCTTCGGCAACCACAACGATGCTAGACGATTTTCCAGACTCCTTACTTCTTTTTAAAGACTCCAACAAACGATCAAGCCCTAAGTTCTCCTCAGGGATCAAAATTTCCTCCGCTCCGGCGCCAACTCCTGCATTGAGTGCAATGTGGCCAACGTCCCTACCCATTACTTCCACGAAGAAAAGCCTATTGTGGGAACTTGCCGTATCCCTAATCTTATCTATACAATCCACAACCGTATTCAATGCGGTATCAAAACCCAGCGTAAAGGTGGTACCAAAAATATCATTGTCGATTGTGCCGGGAATTCCAATAACCGGGAAATTATACTCCTTATTAAAAATCATGGCTCCGGTAAAACTACCGTCTCCACCAATAACGACAAAAGCATCTATACCGGCTTTCAGTAATTGTTCATGCGCTATCTTTCTACCCTCTGGCGTTCTAAAATCATTACAGCGGGCAGATTTAAGAATGGTACCGCCCTTGTTTATTATATTATTAACGCTCCTAGCGTCCATTGGTTTAAAATCGCCTTCGATCATTCCCTGATAGCCTCTGTAGATTGCCATGCACTCCACTTTCATATAGGCACAGGTACGAACAACTGATCTAATGGCTGCGTTCATTCCGGGAGAATCGCCACCCGAAGTCAGCACTGCTATTTTCTTAATATTTGACGACATCGAAAAATTTAAGCCAACGAAATTACTAAAACTAATCTCAATAAAGAAATCTTGGTGCCTCCCATTTTAAAGCAAATCATAGAAAATATCCAAGTTGTGATATTTTAGTATAAATCTTGCCAAAATTTAGTACATCCTAACACTAAAAACACAATACTTTATTGATTTATTGATTTTGGCTTGTCGTAAAAACGGATAAGGCTATCATTTCCCATAACTGCAGTAGGCGGCTGTTGAAAAGCCTTAGGCTCTACTTTTACAGGCTTTTTTGCCAATATTTTCTGGAACAGCTCCCTAAAGTTATTGAAATCAACCTCATAGGTGAGACCTGCCCCCTGCGTAGACCCCTGCTGATCGGACAGATAAGCCTGGATTTCGCTTTGCCTGCTAAAAAATTTCGCACTCAATGTGCCTTCATCGTTTAATAACACCTGAATCTCAAAGTCCCCCGCAACCAAAGTTTCGCTCGATGCGCCCACAGGAACCCCAACTTGACCGTTAAAGAGAATCCGATCCGATATTTGCGTGGATACCGTTACGCCAATGCGATCATCCGTTTCAATATCTGCCGATCGGTCCAGAATTCCCTGTTCATAAGAAAGTCCAAGGTTAAACTTATCGTTATTCCCACTTAAAATAGAATTTAGAATACCGGAGGCGCTCTGTACCAAATTACCGGTAATAGCTTGTTGATTGATGCCGCTCTGGGCATTGACAAAGCTGCCTTGAGCCAAAAGAAATATGGCATTCTTTTCTTCCACTGTGGGATCTTGCAATCTATACTCCAACTCTGATTGTACTATGGAATTGGTCCCGGGAAAGTCGATGCCAAAATCAATATCCGGACTTTGAAGCTGTCCGGTCAACCGAATGACCACATCTGTTGGAATACGTCTAGTAAAACCGGGATCATCTAGCAGCGGGGCCGGATTCGCGTTTAAGGAGTATACTGCCTCCATATCCAGCAAGGCTTCCAGCGGTTTTTGGTCCCAATTGATGGTGCCGCCGGGCTCTACCCTAAATTTCTTGTCTATAATACCCCCAAACTTATAATTGAATTCTCCCGTTACCACAACAAAATCCCCATACATTTCAAACTTGCCATTGGTATTTATCTGTATCAATATAATCCCTTCCCCGGTACCCTTTAAAGAGCTTCCGGTCTTTGTATCGGTTACAATCTCTACCTCCGCCTCTGGAGTTACATCTAAGTTAAATTCAAGTTCCAGGCCTTGATAATCCTTTAGTTGCCGTTGCTTTTCTATCGTTTGCCGGTCATCCTTTTCAAGAAAATTAATGAACGAGTAATCCCCTACACTAGCAACATCGCTCAACGGTATTTTAAGGGATGTACCCCTGGCCGTTTCTCCATCTACCGTGATGTTCAATGCTGTGGTTGGCCCATAAATACGCCCGGTACCATTAAGATAACCGGTTCCATAATAGAGCTCACCTTCCTTGAATTCTGTGTTTAAGATTAAAAAACGATCGTTATTGGTATCCACATTTAGGTCCAATACCCAATTGTCAAAATAATGATGCGAAATAGTACCGTCAAGATTTGCCTTGGTTCCCTTGGCTATATCCTGTAAGGCAATATTTTCAAAATCAAAGGTTTGCTCAGATAATAGCACGCGCGAACGAGGGGCAAAACTATAATCAACATTTAAATAAGGAATGGCAATCCCTGCATTATCCAAGGTGAGCAGGCCATTAAAACTGGGGTTGTCAATGTCTCCTTTTATACTTACCCTACCGTCAATATCTCCACGTATATTGTCTATGACCCCTTCTCCTAGGGGGCTAAATGGTTCCAACCCAAAGTTGTTGAAATTAGCAATCAAATCTGCCTTGGGTATTTTTTCCCGATTATCTATTTTGCCTACGACACTGAATTTTTCCAATCCGTTGTTTGAGATTTGGGAATTCACCTGAAACTCCGTCAAATCTTTATTCCCAATGATATTGATGACCAAATCTCCCAAGGGGATATCATTGATACCAAAACCAGCTATATTCAAATTTGAGGAGGGTAGGTATATACCGTCTTTTTGGAGCACGTTCAAGGTTCCATTGACCTCCCCTTGCAATTTAAGACTATCGATGACGGGTGTAATCTTGTTCAATGAGACGATTTTAAACTGCAATTGTAGGTCTTTATAAGTAGAATCTGCCAATTGACCCTTTAAGGTAATTTGTTCCTTCTCCTCATTGTTCATCACTATTTCCTGTATTGAAATACTGTCCAATGCACGGTTCAAAATCACCTTGTTCTTACTGTCTCCCTCTTTGTTCAGAATCCATTTGTTTCCCTTAAAATTGACATCCGAAGTCTTAAGGCCAATAACGGATTTGTTTTCCTTATTGAAGGTATGGTAGAAGTTTAAGTTGTAGGAATCATCAAAATCACTACCTCCCTTGAACTCAGATCTAAAAAATAGCGTATCCTTTAAGGTGGTATTGATGAGATTAAAATCTTTAAAATTATAATACGGGGTATCTAACTCCCCTACGGCAATATAGGTGTTGAACAATGGGTTTTTATTATCAATTCGTATTTCTATATTATCCGCAGCAGTACCAAAAGCGGCAATACTCGGCGATTCAAAATTGAGTTTAAAATCACCTTCGTCCGCAACAATGTTTCCTTTTATAAACGTATTGGGGTCAAAACGCACTTCTGGAAAGAAAACATCTACTATTTTATTATAAATCTTAAAATTGAAGGAAAGGTTTTGCCCTTCAGATATCTCAAAAGGCTTGTAGTTAGTGTAAATACTTCCCAGTGAATTTTGCACTAGTTTTCCCAACTCCTTCACCTTAAAATTACCTTTCATAAATCCTGTAATGATATCGGGCGAATTAATATTTATGGTTCTGACGTTTTCATCCTCAAAACTTGAGGTCACAGCAAAGTCCTCAAAATAGTATGTGTCGTTCACATTTTGATAACTGGTTTGGGTGAATTTGATATCCCCAATAATATCGTCCAATGTGTTGCCATTGATATCCATGCTCACATTTCCCTTAAAAATTGAGACACTATCGTTAATGAAGTTCAACTTTTTCAAATCTGCATAATCGACCGAAGCAATAAAATTGAAATTATTTCTATTCTCCGCCACATTGGCCAATCCCTTAAAATCAAACTTTATATTTTCATCATTACTTACCAAGGACCCATCAAATAATTCATCTTTTAAGATACCGGACACCCTTAGGTCCTGATACGTGTACTTATTGAATTCAATGGAATAGATTTGACCAATAATTTCGGTATTCAGTTTTTCCTTTACGAACCCCTTGCCTTCCACATTAAAATCCAAAGTGGTCTTACCCAAATTTTTACTTTCTACAAAATCGCCCAAATCAAAATCGATCAAGGACACAAACCCGGTGTAGGTTGCGTCATCAATATTGTTGAAATTACTAAGCACGATATCGGAATAACTACTGCCAATGGCCGTATTCAAATTTACCTTGGCATCGATTGAGGAATTAGTAATCATTGCATTTCCACGAATCGTAAACTGGCCCAACTTACTGAATGATGAAGGCAAAGAATTGCCAATTAGGTTTGGCAGCAAGGCATTCAATTGGTAATAACTACTGGTCACATTTTTCATATCAGCATCCAAACTGAAGGGTTTTTGGGTGCTGAAGAGATTTTTAAAATTGAAATTGCCGCGTATACCGGTATTGTCTGAAAATAGAAACAGGTTATTGGTATTCAAATCGTTTAGAACCCCACTGATATCGGCACTAAAAGTCACCTCCTTACCTTTTCCAAACTCATTATACAGCAGATTTACCTCATCAAAAGCTACTTTAGATTCTGTAAAATTTGCCTCAAGGTTTACTTTGTTCAGAAAATCGCCAAAATCCTCCCGATTATAATTGAATACCAGATTTCCATCCAATTGGGACAAGGGCGTCTTGATCTTCAATGAATCGAACCGCATCTGTTGTTTGGTGTATTTGAATGCAGTTGCCAACTGATCTACCTTGAGCCCCCTGTTACTATAAAAAGACATATCCTTTATTCCTGCGGATACATCTGGCCCAAGAATTTGGAAATTGGATGCGTGCAGGTTTAGACTATCAAAGTTTAGAATTGTCTGTTTTTCAAGGTTATCGTCCAGGTATTTGAATTTACTTTCCTTGATATCCACATCTGAAGAGGATAGAAAAAACGGAGGCGTGCCAGGAGCCCTAGGTTTTCCATCATCAAGCTTAGCTACAAATACATCTAGGTTGGTATTATTTTCGCCATAGTAGGTTTTCAGCTTAAAATTTAATTGGTCTACCTCAATATCCCCAAACTCTAAAGTCCCCTGGGCCAAATTACCAATACTTAAAATAGAGGTTCGTAGCTCGTTCACATAGAAGAGCGTATCCTGTTTATAGTCCTCTATATAAACCCCCTCTAAAGCGGTATCCCAAGATATGAACGAGACCCGCAAGCGGTCTATATTGATGTTTGTACCAAATTCATCGTTAATTTTTTTGGTGGCGTACTGCGCCAATTCTGTCTGTACAATAGGTAACGAAAAAACCAAGGTGCCCAAAACACATATCAGCAGAAGCACCAATACGATCCTAACCAATATTTTCCTTAGTTTTTTGATAGGGCTTTTATGTTTTACCTTTGTTATTCAAATTTTATTCCAAATATGTTGGAACATAAAACAATTTATATTCTAGCTATCGAATCTTCTTGTGATGATACTTCGGCGGCAATTTTGATGAACGATAAAGTGCTTAGTAATGTTGTGGCCACCCAAGAGATTCACAGGGAATACGGTGGGGTTGTTCCAGAACTGGCATCGAGAGCGCATCAGCAGAATATAGTTCCTGTTGTTGATCAAGCATTAGCCAAAGCAAATATCGATAAAAAACAGTTATCAGCCATAGCATTTACGCGCGGACCTGGACTTATGGGCTCCCTGCTCGTTGGTACTTCGTTTGCTAAATCCTTATCCCTAGGATTACAGATTCCGCTTATCGAAGTTAACCACATGCAGGCACACGTTCTTGCCCACTTTATAAGCGACGTAACTATGGATTCTCCAAACTTTCCATTTCTTGCCCTGACCATTAGTGGGGGGCATACACAAATAGTACAAGTAAACGACTATTTTGATATGCAGGTTATTGGTCAAACATTGGATGATGCCGTTGGGGAAGCGTTCGACAAAAGTGCCAAGATTCTGGGATTACCTTACCCAGGCGGACCTTTAATAGACAAACATGCTGCCCAAGGAAACCCTTTAAAATTCGAATTTCCAATCCCAAAAGTCGATCATCTTAATTTCAGTTTCAGTGGCCTAAAGACCAGTATTCTCTATTTTGTACAAAAACAAACGAAGGCGGACCCAAATTTTATTAAAAATAACCTAGAAGATATTTGTGCTTCCATTCAATACACCATTATTACTATCCTAATGAAAAAATTGAAAAAGGCCGTGAAAGCTACGGGAATAAAGGAAGTTGCCATTGGCGGCGGTGTTTCCGCCAATTCCGGAATACGAAAAGCCCTTGAGGATGCGCAAGTAAAATATGGATGGAAAACCTTTGTGCCAAAATTTGAATATTGTACCGATAATGCCGCTATGATCGGTATCGTTGGGTATCACAAATTCAAAAATGAATTATTTACCCAACAGGATATCACCGCAAAAGCGCGGTATTTAATTTCTTGAACCAACTAAATACGCTATGCAATTATTCTACAATCCCCATTTAAAAGAAGGTGATTCCGTTTTCAATTTCGATGCCAGCGAGAGTAAACATATAATTAAGGTACTGCGGAAGAAAAAGGGAGACGACTTATGGATCACCAATGGTTTAGGTTGGCTATTTCATGCCACCATAATTGGGGACAATAGTAAAAATTGTGAAGTGAAAATTCTAAGTGAAAAAAAATCGTATCCACAATCGCATACGCTACATATGGCCGTTGCACCCACAAAAATGAATGATCGTTTTGAATGGTTTTTAGAAAAAGCGACCGAAATAGGGGTGCATGAGATTACGCCTATAATTTGTGAACGTTCTGAGCGTAAAACCATAAAGCTAGACAGGATGCAACGGGTTATTGAAGCGGCCATGAAACAATCCCTTCAAACTTTTATGCCCAAGCTCAACGAGCCGATAAGTGTCACCGAATTTTTAAAAAAACCAGCGAAAGGCCTGCGCTTTATTGCCCATTGTGAAGATAGTGAACGGCATGAGCTCAAAAGAAGGGTGGTGCCCGATCAGGATCTAACCATTTTGATCGGTCCGGAAGGCGATTTTACACCAGATGAAATTAAAAATGCACTTGAAAACGGATACCTTCCTGTTTCTATGGGTAAAACAAGGCTACGCACAGAAACGGCGGCAATAGTCTCCTGTACCATAGTAGCGTTAATAAACAACGGATAATTATCTTTAGGTCAAAATTTTAGGGGCTACCGGTCATCTTTTAACGGTACTTTACATGATCTAATTTAGTAGCTTTGCAATGCAATGAAACGAATCATAACAACGTCTAGCTTATTCTTACTGCTTTCTGTCTTTCTAACGAACGCACAGGAAATAGCTATTCTGAAATATCAAGGAGGCGGGGATTGGTATGCAAATCCTACGGCGTTGCCAAATCTGATAAACTACTGCAATACCAATATTGGAACAGCATTGAATAACAAGCCTGAAACCGTAGAAGTTGGTAGTAGCGCTATATTTCAATATCCATTTTTGCACATGACGGGCCATGGCAACGTAGTTTTCTCCGGTGAAGAAATAGAAAATTTGAGGGATTATCTATATGCAGGTGGGTTTTTACATATCGATGATAACTACGGCATGAAACCCTATATAACCAGAGAGCTGGCAAAACTTTTCCCGGAGGCTACCTTAGAGGAAGTTGGTGCCGACCATCCTTTGTTCTCGAACAGCTATAAATTTCCCCAAGGCCTACCTAAAATACATGAACATGATGGGCAAAGGCCACAAGCCTTAGCCATTTTTCACAACAGTAGAATCCTTGTTTTATTTACATCAGAATCGGATTTGGGTGATGGCTGGGAAGATGAGAGCGTACATAACGATGCTCCGGAAGTACGCGAAAAAGCACTGAAAATGGGAGCCAACATTATTACCTACGTCTTTAAAAGTTAAGCTGTGACATCAAAAACCATTTCCAAGGGAATTCTTAGGGCCATAGGCGTCATTGTCGGAATTACGCTTTTGCTCTATTTCTTATTTGCGATACGTTCGGTTTTGGCCTATTTGGCCATTGCTGCAGTTACGGCGTTAATAGGAAGGCCGCTGGTGCGGTTTTTACGATTAAAAATCAAGCTCCCAAATATTCTAGCGGTAATTCTTACGATGCTTTTTATGGTAGGTATCTTGGCAGGTATCGTTGCACTGTTCATTCCGTTAATATCCGAACAAAGCAAAAACCTTTCGCTACTTAATATTGAAGAACTGCAACAAAACCTGAACACGCTTTACCATCAAATTACAAATTATGTTGGGCTTTCCTCTAACGTCGTTGAAAATGTCATTGACGATGTGGAATTTGAAAAGAATATTCTCAAAGGATTCGATATTGGTTTTATTCCGGATTTTTTAAACTCCTTTTTGGATGTTTTAAGTTCTGCCAGTGTTGGACTATTCTCCGTTCTTTTCATTTCCTTCTTTTTCTTAAAGGACCGAAAATTATTTCAACACGGGCTTCTTATTTTTGTGCCCAGAACCAAGGAACAAGGCACCATAAATTCCATAGAAAAAATTAACAACCTATTATCGCGGTATTTTGTTGGTCTGCTCCTTCAAATTTTTATTCTCTTCGTAATTTACACTATAGTCTTGCTCATTGTAGGAATTGAAAATGCAGTCGTTATCGCCTTTCTCTGTGCACTTTTCAACATTATACCCTACATAGGTCCAATTATTGGCGGGGTCGTTATGCTCATCCTTACGATGACCAGTAATTTAGGTTCTGATTTTAGCGAAATTATCTTACCAAAAACTGGCTACGTGTTTTTAGGGTTACTTTTTGGTCAATTAATCGACAACTTTTTTTCACAACCGCTTATTTTTTCGAACAGTGTGAAGTCGCATCCACTGGAAATCTTTTTGATTATCATAATAGCAGGTCTGCTCTTTGGGGTCATTGGTATGATTGTGGCCGTTCCAGGTTACACTGCATTGAAAGTAATATTCAAGGAATTTTTCGCTGAAAACCAAATTGTAAAATCCTTGACCCATAATCTCTAAAGCTGAAGTGAATCCTGTAATTTTAAAGAAAGAGGTACAGCAATTCATAAATGATAACTTAGCAACCGATGTACATCGGATACTTCTGAGCAAATCCCCCTTTGCAGATGTTTCCTCCAAGGAGTTGGTAGAGCAGATAGAATCAAAGCTAAAGGCACGGGAAAAATTACCAACATGGTTCGAGACTAATAATATTGTTTACCCAAAGAAACTAAACCTATCACAATCCTCATCCGAAAAAGCGGCTTTTTACAAGGCATCGCTCCTCAATGGAAATTCAATCGTGGATTTAACCGGTGGTTTTGGCGTGGACTGTTTCGCCTTCAGTAAACAACTAAAAAATGTTGTGCATGTAGAGCAAAATGAAAGCCTATCCCCTATTGCCGCACATAATTTTAGACAGTTAGGAGCCAGCAATGTGGAATGCATTACAAGTGAAGGAATCGATTTCTTGAAAAACGCAACGGTATCGTTTGATTGGATCTATATTGACCCTTCCCGAAGGGACCGCGAAAATAAAAAAGTTTATTATTTGGCCGATTGTGAGCCAGACGTTACCCAACAGTTCAATCTTCTATTTTCAAAAGCCCCAAACATACTCCTAAAAACAGGTCCCCTACTTGATATTAGTGCAGGGTTGCTTCAAATGCCAAATGTAAGGGAAATCCATATTGTAGCGATTGCAAATGACGTTAAGGAGATTCTATGGTTGCTCCAAAGGGACTTTATTAAGGAACCTTGGATAAAAACCGTCAACTTCAAAAAAAAGGAAATCCAAGAATTTGAGTTTACGCTGAGTACCGAACAAGCCGCTATTGCCCGTTACGGTAGCCCAAAGCATTATTTATATGAACCTAATGCTGCAATCTTAAAGTCGGGCGCTTTTAAATTTCTAGGCAACCATTACAACTTGGAGAAACTACACCCAAACTCACACCTGTATACTTCAAACGAACTCATTTCATTTCCTGGAAGGGTTTTTCAGGTAATCGATACGCTTGAATATTCCAAGAAAGCTTTAAAAAAACTAAACCTTACGAAAGCAAATATCAGTACCCGAAATTTTCCAGACTCCGTCCAAGCTATAAAAAAGAAACTGGGATTAAAGGATGGGGGAAATGCTTACCTAATTTGCACCACAGATGTCGATCAAAATTTAATCATTCTTCACTGTTCTCAACGCTTTGACAAATAGTACCTGGCTACTGATAATCATTACACTCGATATAACATAAAACAAACCTAAATTTTAGGATAAACTCAGGTATCCTTTGCCTTACTATAACGTTGGAGACGGACACTTTATCGAATAGATTTTTTACAAAAAATCGACAAAATGATAAAAATATTAACCTGAGTATTTCAATATTTTCATAGCAAAAAAATACGGATTCATCAATAACTACGGGCGCTTAAAGCGATTTTACAAAAAATGAGCGTTATGAGTTGTTTTTAGAACTTCATAAATTACAGTAATTCAATTATAGCTTTCTGCTAATAATTTCCTATTATTATGCCGTATTTCATTTTTTTTAACATTATCAATAACGGAAATAATGTTTTTGAGGAAAACTATTTCTACGTTTTGAACGGAGCAACACGTTTAATTGCTGAGGATTTCGATTTAGATGGTGACATAGATATAGCCGTATTGGCTACATTCCCTGATTACGAAAATAGCCCGAGCTCAAGTTTTGTATATCTAGAGAATAAAAACTACAAAAGTTTTGAATTTCAGGATGCTACTTTTAAAGATGTTAACTTGGGAAGGTGGCTATTAATGGATTCTGGTGATTTTGATCAGGATGGCGACTTGGACATTGTCCTAAGCTCCTTTACCTATGGCTTTACACCCGTGCCAAATCATTTAGCAGAAATTTGGGAAAGCACATCGACTGATTTGATGATTCTAAAAAACCGTTTATATTAGACTAGTCTTTCAAATAGGGCTTAATTACTCAGGGTACCTATTGAGAATAAAACTTCGTATTAAATATTCCTAAGATGCACTGCAATCGTTATGAAAAAATTGGAAGCATCAGCTACCTTATTATTTTTGGGTAATTGTCTGCATAGAATACTATTAGGCTTCAATCCCATTCTTTCCGTTGCGCCGAA
>CAWFGA010000001.1:0-456856 GCA_963815225.1 uncultured Flavobacteriaceae bacterium | reverse complement strand
ACGGGAACAACATCAAGATAAAGGAAACGGTCGCCGATCAAGACGGGACTTTCATTTTCGAAGACCTTGAAGGGGATACCCGCTATGTGTTGCGGACTACCAAAGACGCTTATTACGAAGATAATAAAGCGGTGGAAACAGGGGACAATGAAATGGTGAACGTGGAGGTATCCATGAAGAAACTGAACGAGATGATCAAGATCGAGAACGGTATCCGAAAACTGAAGACCGAAATGATCCACTTCAACTTTGATAGCTACGATATACGTTCAGACGCTATACAGGAACTGGATAAATTGGTCGCCGTAATGAAAGAATCACCGGATATGGTCATAAAAATAGAATCCCACACAGATTCTAGGGGTGCCGCTGTTTACAACAAATACCTGTCTGACCGGAGGGCGAAATCGACAAGGGACTATATCGTTGCCCAGGGCATAGACCCCCAACGGATAGAAAGTGCCATAGGCTATGGGGAGGAGAAGCTCCTTAATGAATGTGACGGCACTACGCGCTGTACCGAAAAACAACACTACCTAAACCGTAGATCGGAATTTATTATCGTAGACATGTAAATTTCAGTAAATACACAATTAATTAGGTCATACACAAAATCCAAACATTAAGGAGTGGAATAAATATTACAAAATCCTTCTTAAGTGGAACCCTTTTAATATAACAATTTTAAAAATCAAATTCTAAAATATAGAAGAGGTATACATAACTTGACCTCGACAATTTCTTAGAAATGACGAAAGCCATGTGCTTTGGATATCGCTTTGAGCCAGTTTCACAACGGTAAAGTTCATCGGTACAACAATTATATTGTAGATTCAATAGTACAGGATATTTTTACAAATGATTCCTTTAAGTCATATCAAGGGTCGCGGACATGGGGTACGCGGCCCTTTTTGTTTTCGAGATTTCCTTTCCTTGATAAAGAACTGTATTTCAAACGAAAGAAATGGTTGGGTTGGCCTACGATTTCAAAACGTACCAATACTAATTAGAAGCACAAAAAACAGGAAACCGCCCTCTACCCAAAATACATGTGCAAAAATTTAGGGTTACTGTTTTCTACAACATCATGAGGGTAAAAACATTATCGAAATTTATGGCGGCGTATGGTGTTCAACTACTTAACATACATATCTTTAATATCAAAAAAAAATATGCTATGCCTTTAGAGAAGAATTTTAGAAGTATTAGGAACATAGATTTGTTCCTCTTCAGAGTGTCAATAATATTCTCATAATCCAAAAATCTTATAACTTTTGGACTTGACTCAAGAAAAACCATTCTCAAAAAAGCACGCTGAAAGCACGCTATAAAACAAAAAAGACAGTCACAATTACATGTAACTGTCTGATTTTTAAGCTCCTCCTCTTGGGCTCGAACCAAGGACCCTCTGATTAACAGTCAGATGCTCTAACCAACTGAGCTAAGGAGGAAAATTACCCGTTTTAGTTTCCTAAAGCGGGTGCAAATATAAATGTTTTTTGAAACTCGACAAATAAATAAATGCGCTTTTTATTTATTAAATATCCATTTGTATAAATCGTTCCCGTTTGCGAACAGCAATAAGGCAATAAGGATAAAAAATCCGGTAATCTGGGCATACTCCAAAAACTTATCGCTTGGCTTCCTGCCCGTAATCATTTCATAAAGCAAAAACGTTACGTGGCCACCGTCCAACGCCGGAATAGGCAGAATGTTCATAAAGGCCAAAATGATCGAAATGAACGCTGTTGTGGCCCAAAACGCTGGCCAGTTCCAAGTACTGGGAAACATACCCCCAATAGCGGCAAAACCACCTACTTCCTTATAGGCACCTGTATCTGGGTTGAATATTTTCTTCATCCCCTTAATGTAATCCGTCAAGGTTTTAACGCCACGGTCCCAACCTGCCGGTATGGACTCTAAAAAGGAGTATTCTGTAGTATTTATTTTAAAATAGCCTTTTTCCTCATAGGCTTCCCTTGAACCAAGGCCCACAAAAACACCAAATTTACCATCCTCAGAAACTTTAGCCTCTAAATCAACTTCTCTCCCATCCCGCATAACGACCACTGGTACCGTTTTCCCTTTATTTTCTTCCAACACTGGCACTACTTGGTCTCGGTACTCCACAGGGGTTCCAGCAATTTCAACCACGGCATCACCAACCTCAAACCCGCTGTTTAGATTTTCTGACTCCTTAGGAATATCCAGTATTATGAATGGATCTCTGTAATTAATGAATCTAGCATTATCCCTGTTTTCAGAAATCGTTTCAATAAAATTCACAGGAATTTCTTGTTCAATGGTATTCCCATCACGTTCAATGGTGAACTTTTCCCCGTACACCAATTCCGGTAAAATACTATTTAAGGCTTCAATCTTTTTTCCGTCGACGGCAATAAATCGATCTCCGGTTTGTATGCCCAATGCGTCCCCAAGTGCAGGCTCTGTTACCCAAATACCATCTTTAAGGCTATCATTGGCAATATAGGTTTCCCCATAGGTGAACACCAACCCGATAAAGATGAATACGGCAAGGATAAAGTTGACGGTTACGCCCCCCAGCATTATAATTAACCGTTGCCAGGCCGGCTTGCTCCTAAACTCCCAATCTTTGGGCTCTTGGGCCATGGCTTCCTTGTCCATGCTCTCATCGATCATGCCAGATATTTTTACATAACCCCCTAAAGGCAACCAACCTATTCCGTATTCGGTTTCCCCTATTTTCTTTTTAAAAAGCGAAAACTTAACATCAAAAAATAGATAGAATTTCTCGACCCTGGTCTTAAACAGTTTTGCAGGTATAAAATGACCTAACTCATGTAGAACGATTAGTATGGAAAGGCTTAAAAAAAATTGTATGGTCTTTATTATAATGGGGCTCATTCTTTGCTCATGAAAATTAAAATCGGACAAAAGTACATTTTTACAACCGCTTAAAAAAAGAAACCGGTTAAGGGGTGGCATTTTTAAGAATATTTTGGCAGCAAATACCTGGTGATTATTTGAATCATGAAGGCACCTACAGTACCTTTGTAAAAAATTTAAATGCTTTCCTTTTTCGCGAAATACAAATTTTTTGGTATAGTTCTCCTGGGAATCTCCGCGGTAATCATCTACCTTTTTTACAATGCGCTTGTGCCCAAAAAATTATTGCCCGTTTACTCGCCTGCCATGGTAAACGCAGAATTGGTTGCCGAAGAAATTCAGCACATTCGCAAATACCATACGGTCTCAGATTTTGAGTTGACCAACCAAAATGGAAAAACGGTTACCCAAGATGATTATCAAGGTAAAATATATATTGCCGATTTCTTTTTTACCACCTGCCCTACCATCTGCCCCATCATGACTAAGAACATGGTGGCAATCCAAAATGAAATTAAAGAGGATAAGGACGTTATGCTTTTGTCCCACTCTGTAACACCTGATATAGACTCTGTGGCCCAACTTAAAAAGTATGCGCTTGAAAAAGGGGTAATTGATAGCAAATGGAATTTAGTCACCGGCGATAAAAAACAAATCTACGAGCTGGCCAGAAAATCATATTTGGCCGTGAAGACAGATGGTGATGGCGGACCTTTTGATATGATCCATACAGAAAATTTTATTTTGGTGGACAAAGAAAAGCGGATCAGGGGCTTTTACGACGGCACGGATAAAGAGGCTGTTGAACAATTATTGGACGATCTTCGCGTCTTGAAAGCGTCCTATAAAAAGGAATAGGGCAATACAGTAGACTACCTAAATCCGTGTTCGTTCATTTTAAGATGTATTAATTCATCAATTGAAATATTTCCGTTACTTTTGCCTTACTTATAATGAATCTAAATAAAGATTGGAGACAACGGTAGCACATTTGAAGCGAGGCCAGCGCGGAATTATTAAAGAATTCACGGAAGATCTATTGCCCATAAAATTGCTTGAACTGGGCTGTTTACCAGGAAATATGGTAGAACTGGTTCAAGTAGCACCTTTTAAGGACCCCATCTACATTAATGTAAACGGATCACATATAGCGATACGAAGGGAAATGGCGGCACATATTGCGCTGGAAATCATTGAAGACCATGTTGCCCTATGAGCAAGCAGATTAATGTAGCCCTTATAGGTAATCCCAATACCGGTAAAACTTCCGTTTTCAATCAGCTTACCGGCCTCAATCAAAAAGTGGGGAACTACCCCGGGATAACGGTCGAAAAAAAAGAGGGTATCTGCAAGCTGCCCAGAGGTGTAAAGGCGCATATATTGGATTTGCCCGGTACCTATAGTTTAAATACCACTTCTTTAGATGAAAGTGTAGCCGTTGAACTTCTTTTGAACAAGAACGATAAGGACCACCCAGATGTGGCCGTTTTGGTGTCTGATGTTGAAAACCTAAAACGCAATTTACTTCTCTTTACCCAGATAAAGGATTTAAAGATACCTACCATTCTGGTTATCAATATGGCTGATCGCATGTCTCGCAAGGGGATTACGATCGATGTTGAACTCATGGAAGAGAAGCTACATTCCAAAATTGCTTTGGTAAGTACCCGAAAGGGCACAGGAATTGAAAATCTTAAGGAACTTATTGCGGATTATAAGAATTTATCGAAGACGCAAAATGTAGATACCACCGTTATCGCTCCAGAATATTTTGAGCGCCTCAAAGCTACTTTTCCAAAAGAAGATCTCTATAAACTGTGGTTGGTCATTACCCAGGACGTCAACTTCATGCCCATTGAAAAAAAGCTGATAAAAGACGCCTCCTCCTTTGCTACCAAAACCAAATCTGAACTTAAGCGCCTTCAGCAGAAAGAAACTATTTTACGGTACCAATTTATCAATGGTATCCTTAAAGAGACCTATAAGGTTGATGTAAATGCCGCAAAAGGTTTTAGGGCTACCTTGGACAAAATCCTTACCCATAAAGTCTTTGGATATCTCATTTTCTTTTTCATACTACTTACTATTTTCCAAGCCATTTACGGCTGGAGCGAGTACCCGATGGATTTAATAGACGGTTTTTTTGCCTCAGCTACGGAATGGGTAAAAGATACCTTGCCGCCAGGTGTCTTTACCAATCTAATTGCCGAGGGAATTTTAGCCGGTATTGGTGGAATTGTAATTTTCATTCCCCAGATTGCCTTTTTGTTCCTATTTATCGCTTTGCTGGAAGAGACCGGCTATATGAGCAGGGTCGTATTTCTAATGGACCGTATAATGCGCCCTTTTGGTTTGAGCGGTAAAAGTGTAGTGCCGTTAATATCAGGTACCGCCTGCGCCATTCCGGCAGTAATGGCCACACGTACCATCGAGAATTGGAAAGAACGACTGATTACAATATCTGGTCACTCCCTTTACCACTTGTTCCGCCAGGCTACCCGTATACCTCATCATCATTGCACTTGTTATTCCGGAAGGCAATTTATTGGGATTAAGCTATAAGGCGCTTACCCTAATGTTGTTATACCTGCTAGGTTTTGGTGCGGCCATACTATCCGCCCTAGTTTTAAACCGGATACTGAATATAAAAAGTAGGTCCTTTTTTGTGGTGGAAATGCCAAATTACAAACTCCCCTTGCTCAAGAACGTTGGGTATACGGTTTTGGAGAAGACCAAAAGTTTCGTTTTTGGTGCCGGTAAAATCATATTGGCCATATCCATTATTTTGTGGTTCTTGGGCTCGAATGGTTTTTCGGACGAATTTAAAAATGCGGAATCCATCGTTACCCAGCGCATTAATGAACAAGGTTACAGCGCCTATAGCGAGACCTATTTTGTGAACAAGCAGAACGAATTTGGGGAGAGTGACGAAATGGATGGTACCGAGGTGACCAAGGAATTGGAAGAAAGGGCCCTCAACCAAGAAATAGCCAGTTACAAGCTCGAGCATTCCTACATGGGGTACATGGGTAAGGCCATTGAGCCCATAGTAAGACCCTTGGGCTATGACTGGAAAATAGGTATTGCCGTTCTTACCTCCTTTGCTGCCCGTGAAGTCTTTGTGGGTACCTTGGCAACTATCTATAGTGTTGGGAACGACGAGGAAGAAACCATAAAATATAGAATGGCGGCAGAAGTGGACCCCAGAACAAATAAGCCCCTTTTTAATTTGGCATCGGGTATTTCCCTCTTATTGTTCTATGCTTTCGCAATGCAGTGTATGAGTACTTTGGCCGTTGTAAAGCGGGAGACCAATTCTTGGAAATGGCCTGCCGCACAATTGGTTTTTATGAGTCTTTTTGCCTATATTATTGCTTTAATAGCCTATCAATTATTAAAATAAAAAATGGATATTTTGCAGCAAATCTTAGTATATATCACCTTGGCAATCGCTATTGGCTATATCGCCGTTAAATTTTTTATTCCAAAGTCCATTTGGTCCTCTAAAAAAAATAGCTCTAAGGGTTGTGGTGATAACGATTGTGGATGTCATTGAACCAGCTAAAAAAGAATCTCGTACCTACTCAAGAGTATTTTAACCTTTTTTCCTGAATTACCTTTAACCGAGCACCAATTGCTATGTGATAGTCGCTTAATAAGGAAACTAATTTATCATGTCTAGTATCCCTTCTCTTTTTTTTCGGTCTCCTTAATCTCTTCCCACTTTTCGTTAAATAAGCCCTAAAATCTCCTAACTATTTCTAAAATTGTAACGTTTACCCATTTGGTTCGTTTAGATTGCACCAGCAGATATAAAGTCATGGATTTAAAAAAACGCTACTATTTCCTTTTCGGATTTTTAATGTCAATAACCCCAAACCTCGCGCAAAATTTAAGTGCAACGATTTTGGATAGCATCAGTAAGGAGCCCATACCCTATGCAACCGTACTGTTGAACAACAAAGGGGTCATTACCAATGAAGAAGGAAAGTTCAGCTTTATCCTAGACGGCAGCATTCAAGAAACAGATTCCTTGGTGATATCCTGTATAGGCTATGAATCTGTTGCAAAGCCTTTATTAAAGTTCAATTCCAGCACCATCCTTCTGAGTTCGAAAGCAATTGAATTAAGGGAGGTTATCGTTTCCAACAAAAATTATACGGCCGATGAAATCATGGAACTCGTAGAAGATAATCTTGAGAAAAACTATTCAAGAACCGACTTACAAAAAAGAGCTTGTTCCACAGAAACTCATCCTTTGATCGATGGACACAAAGCGATTTTAAAGTAAAAAATCACCATTGATGCATTTAACCAAAAGTTTTTAGATAGTGTTATATGCTACCGTACCCAAAATGATAGTTATTACTCTGAAATTGTTGGTGACCTCTATGGTAATCTCGATGAAAAATTAGCAAAAATTAAATATTTTAAAGCATCTAAACTGTACGATAAAAGTACAGAGTGGACTTACGAAAAAATAGAAGAACAAATTAACATGATATTAATCAAAAAAAATGTTCACCTGGATTCCTACTTTAAAATCAAATCAGGGTTATTCTCCCAAAAAATAGACGCAGAGGAAGTTAGCGAATTTTGAAACGAAGACATTGATTCCACCGATATAGCGGCAGTAAATCAAGAAATCGAGAAGAAAAAAAAGCGCAGAGAAAAACAACAAAAAGAACTTTGCCAAATGGAAAAGGAACAGCTTGGGTTCATTATTTAGCAGCCTGCCAGCCCAAATGAGAATCGACCTTAACTTTATTGACAAGTCTAGAAAGTACGACTACACCTAAAGAATTTACCTATCTAGGCAATGATGCAGTTTATTTAATTTCATTTTCAACCAAGGGTTCGGCAGATTTTGAAGGAATCTTATATGTGAATGCTGATGATTTTGCCGTAATTCAGATTGCAGTTTCGTAACGTATAAACCAGTTAAGAAATTTAACCTACTAGGGATTTCAAGTAACACATACCTTTCTAAGGGTAAAATAATTTTTATAAGAACGTACCCAGGATTAGTTATGATCTTCGCTATCTAGAATCGGAAATAGGATACCGATTTGGTGTAAAAAGACCCTTGAAAATTATAGAAAAAAATAGAATAGTAAAAGGGAAAAACAAGCAAAACGAACTCGCCGGTAAGATAGATTTTGTGTTTATTAACGATATCGAAAAAGATGAAATGATTGTCTTTGAGTCAGAAACAATCAATCAGCCAATTTTTGAGGTTTTACAGAAAACAATACTATATTCCCCACATACATGCCCAAATATGACCCAGAATTTTGGAAAGGCTATACCATTATGGAACCCAACACGGCTATAAAGGAATTTACATCCACCGAGTTGGATTAAGCTTAAATCAAATTTTTGATAAACGAGTAGCATAAAAGTCCCCACCCCAGAACCAAAAACAAGCCTCCTAGTGGTGTTATAGGCCCTAAAAACCTCATTTTAGAACCTTTAGCAGCGCTAAGGCATAGACCATAAATACTAAAAGAAAACAGAAACGTACCAATTAGAAAGCAATACATCATATTCCTTTCCAAGGACGTATCAAAATTGAGATTAAAGCTAAGCATCAGAATCAAAAGCGAGTGGTACATTTGATACTTGACCCCAGTTTCAAAACTTGCCAACTGTTCAGCCGTAAAAGTTTTTTTTAGTACGTGTGCCCCAAAAGCTCCAAAAATAACGGCCAAAAGGCCAAATAAGCCGCCCATCACTTGTGCAATTAGTACCATCTTTCTATTTTTTTCAAAAGTACAATTATCCCCATTTAAATGCTATATCTTAAAGGTATTCTTAAATCCAGGCAATGCGTATAATATACATAGTAACCTTACTTTTTTTGACTGCAGCACTTTGTGCTTGTTCCAATCAAAAAAATGTGGCATCAAAATCTGATTTAAAAAATGAACTGATTGCGAAAAATAGGGGGAATATATCCCTTTTGGAACGCATCCGGCAAAAAAGCGGCATCATAGTTAGAAGCAATATTCCCTTCATCAATAAAAATGCGAACACCTTTGATTATGGTGGCAGCCAAGAACCCCTTTATGTATTGAATAGTCAAATAATTGGGAACTCGTTCGTATCGGTCAATGATTTGATAGATAGCTTCAATGTGAAAAAAATTACAGTGATAAGCGGTACGGAAGCCTCTACGTATGGCACACAAGGCGGAAACGGTGTTATTAAAATAGAGACTTACTAGCCAGTAAGCACTCATTGCCAGCATCAATTCTAAAGGTGACTTTTTAACGAAAGGTTTCGATAAAGATTGACTTTTATCGATTCCCAATCGATACGAAGCCTCTTTATACTGTTGTTTAGTAAGGATTTAAGTTGTAGTTTAATGGTTCTTTTTTATAAAAACAACCGAACAAATGGAAACAAAAGAAATCGCAACCAAACTGGTCACTTGGTGCAAAAAAGGAAATTTTGAGAAACCGTACCAAGAATTGTATAGCCCCAAGATTGTTAGTATTGAGAACGACGGGAAAAGTGAAGGGGGATATGTTGAGGGATTTGATGGGATACAACAAAAAGGGGAATGGTGGAAGGAGAATTTTGAGGTACATGCTACAACCGTATCCGAACCTCTAGTGGCCGATAATTGGTTTTCGGTCAAATTTGAAATGGATACTACGCACAAACCGTCTGGCCATCGTTCTACGATCTCAGAAATAGCTGTTTATGAAGTAAAGGACGGGAAGATCGTAAAGGAGCAATTTTTTTATGATGAGGATTCATAGCCCCTGTTGGTACTTGTTTAGGCTTACCTAATCCATTTCAATGGTAATTTCAAGGTTTCCCTTGAGCGGAAAAACACACTCCTCAAATTTTGGTGGTCCAAACATTTTCATCTTTCCTTTGGAAAAAGCAATGGGCTCTTTAGGAATACCAATCATATTGGTGTCTAAAGTCTTATTCCCGTTGGAATCGTGAAAAATGGCGACGGCATAATTTCCTTCCGGCAAGTCCTTGATCTCAATTTTGGTAGTTCCTTTCACCGCCTTTTGCGAACCGGACTTAAAGATCTTATCAAACTTTAAAAACGATGTTTCGTCTGTATACAATGCAAAGCATACCTCACCGTCATCAGACTTAATTCCGGCAACATCCAAACTAAGCTTATGTTGAGAAAAACTTAAGGTTGAAACAAGAACGAAAAAAAATATGGATACTAAATTTCTAATTTTCATAAATCAAGATCAAGACATAAGTTTAGTTCAATTTTAATGCCAATTGTAATAAGGCCCTGATGATTATTTTCGTTAGGAACACAAATCCAATTATTAATTAGGCTCTTGGCTAGCGCCTATTTTCGCTGACATTGTTTGCATCAGTTCCATGGTGTGGACAGAATCTTTCAAATTTAAATAGACATATAAAGAATCCTTGTAGACTAGCTTTAGTTTCTGATTGTTGATATTATCCACAAAGACATGCACTTCTTTAGTGGTCAGGGAATCCTTGAACTCTCTAAAGATTCCTTTTTCCTTTTCCAAAGCAGAAAAACCATTAAGGCGTTCCATAGGAGGAATTCGCTCCACCAGAACTACACTATCGATATCTTTATACAATAAAGCCGTATTGTAAAATCCAGACCTTACTCGTATACCTGTCTCATCAACACTGACCCAATTTTTAAAATGAAGAATAAGGGTAAAAACACAAAGGATAACGGTCAATACCAATACCACGTTCCAAAACCAAAGTCTTTTACTTAAATTCATTTTTTATCATTAACCCATACATTGTGGCAAACGTTAATAACCGTTTGAAATTACTCCATTTTTTGAATCGGAGGAAAGTATAGCCACCATAGCCAATAAAGGTAGATCATTATAGTCTTATCCCAGTCCTACATCTAAGGTCATCATAATTATAAAGCCTCCAATAAAACCCATAGTAGCTATATCTGTATACTTATCCTGCTGTGTTTCAGGTATTACTTCCTCGACTACGACAAAAATCATGGCCCCGGCCGCAAAAGAAAGTGCGTAGGGCAGAATGGGCTGAAAGGTGAGCACCGCCCAAGCTCCAAGAACGGCCGCAATGGGCTCGACTATCGCGGAGGCTTGCCCGTAGAGAAAGCTTTTGGAACGGCTAAGCCCTTGTCTACGCAACGGCATTGCAACGGCAAATCCTTCAGGAAAATTTTGAAGACCAATACCTAGTGCCAAGGCTACGGCCCCCCCAATGGAGGCCCCATCAAACCCAGCGGCCACACCACCAAACAATACCCCTACGGCCAAGCCTTCGGGGATATTATGGAGCGTTATCGCCAATGTCAATAGGGTTGTCCTGTGCCAAGGGGTCTTAACCCCTTCTGCTTCACTTTCCTTAAAATTTATGTGTAAGTGGGGTAAAATTTTATCGAGTCCGAATATAAAAAGGGAACCCAACAAAAAGCCTACCGCCGCCGGAATTACTTTTACGAAACCATCGCCTGGGCTCATTTCTATTCCTGGTGCCAAAAGACTCCAAAAACTTGCCGCTACCATAACACCTCCCGTAAAACCAAGCATGCCATCCAAAACTGCACGGTTCAAGGTCTTAAAGAGAAAAACCAGTGCCGCGCCTGCTGCCGTAAGGCCCCAGGTAAACAATGTGGCGTACAATGCGGCTAAAATTGGGTCTATCGACTCAAAGTAATCAATTACCTCTTCCATAAATGCTAAAGTATATACTACTTAATTCCTTATTTTGCTTCCTCAATTTCAATATATAGGTTGGAGGCAATTTGCTCCGATATACGAATAGTGCCCGCTCTGGTACTGAGTGTTACGGATCCATCAAATTCCTCCCTGTCCAATATTTTAAAGTTGTCCCCCAAAGCAATCTTATTCTTATCCAAAAATTTCAAAAATGCGACCGATGAGTCATTGACACCAACGCAAACACCTTCGCTCAATACCGGTAATTCGCTGATCAACTTCTTGATAGACTTTTTAAAGGTACCGTCCTTATTGGGTATAGGGTCGCCATGGGGATCTATTTTTGGATAACCCAGGTGCGCATCCAATTTATCTATAAGTGCATCACTTTTTATATGCTCCAACTGTTCTGCAACCTCATGTACCTCATCCCAGGAAAAATTTAATTTATCCACTAGAAAAACCTCCCAAAGACGGTGCTTTCGTATTATTGAAAGGGCTATGGTCCTACCTTTTTCAGATAGTGAAACCCCTTGGTACCTCTTGTAATGAACCAGCGATTTTTCAGATAGTTTTTTTACCATATCCGTAACAGAAGATGGTTTGGTGTCCATCTGTTCCGCAATGGCATTGGTAGCTACGGGTTTATTCTCTGGCTCCCCCAAATGATATATCGCCTTAATGTAATCCTCCTCTGATAAGGTCATTTCAAAATATTGGATATGCAAAAATACATTTTTATATATAAAAACAATTATTTAGTTTTGTCTAAAATTATTTTTAGATGTTTAAAATAATAATTTTTGTTTTAACCTGTTTTATTCTTACCGCAACATACGGGCAAGGTGTAGCTATAAGCGGTACTGTTTCTTCTGCAGGAGAACCTGTGCCGTACGTAAATATTTATCTGGAAAACACCCAAATAGGAACCTCCTCCGATGCTATAGGTTTTTATGAACTTAAAAACGTTGCACCTGGAAGGTATACGCTAATTGCATCTACCATTGGCTTCGATAGGTTTCGTGCCACACTGACCATTGAAAGTGGCAAAGACCAACTTGTAGACATCGATTTAAAACCAGCTATAGAATCCTTGGATGAGATGGTGGTTACGGGAACCTTAAAACCAGTAAGCAGGTTGGAGAGCCCGGTACCCGTGGAAGTCTATAAGCCAACCTTTTTTAAGAAAAACCCAACCGCTAATATCTTTGAAGCGCTACAGAACGTAAATGGTGTACGTCCTCAAATTAACTGTAATGTGTGTAATACCGGAGATATTCATATCAATGGCCTCGAAGGCCCGTATACCCTGGTAATGATAGACGGTATGCCAATCGTAAGTGGCTTGGGTACGGTGTATGGCCTATCTGGAATTCCAAATTCGCTCATAGAACAAATTGAAATCGTTAAAGGTCCGGCTTCCACCCTATATGGAAGCGAAGCCGTTGGGGGACTCATCAATATAATTACGAAAAATAACCTTACTGCTCCGGAGTTTTTTGGAGATACTTTCATGACAGATTGGGGGGAGTACAATCTTGATGTAGGCACCAAAGTAAACCTTGGTAAGAATACGAACTTGCTTTTGGGAATCAATTATTTTAAATACGATAATCCTATAGATAACAACGGGGATAATTTTACGGACCTTACCTTACAGGACCGTATTTCCATCTTTCAAAAATGGGATTTTAAAAGAAAGAATGCCCGAATTTTTTCCGTTGCGGGCCGCTATTTTTATGAAGACCGATGGGGCGGGGAATTGCAATGGACCCCAGCATTTAGGGGTGGTGATGAGATTTATGGAGAAAGTATCTATACCCGGAGATGGGAAATTCTTGGTAAATATCAATTACCGGTAGAAGAACAGTTAATGCTTTCCTTTTCCTATAACGACCATAGCCAAAACTCGGTATATGGAGACGTTCCCTATTTGGCAGACCAGCGCATCGGTTTTTTACAATTGACATGGGATAAATCCATAGGAAAACATAGTCTATTGGTGGGATCCGCATTACGCTACAATTATTACGACGACAGCACCCCTGCAACTTCCAATAGTACCGGTAACAAACCAGACGAGGTACTTATACCAAGCCTCTTTCTACAAGATGAAATTGCCTTCAATAAAAGGAACTCCATTCTTGTAGGAGCCCGGTATGATTACGATAGTAGGCATGGAACTATATTTACGCCGAGAGCCGCCTATAGGTTCAAATTTACGGATACCGATATTCTGCGGCTTAATGCCGGTACCGGGTTTAGGGTAGTTAATTTATTTACTGAAGAACATGCCGCCTTAACGGGCGCTAGGGACGTAATCATTGCAGAGGAGTTGAAGCCGGAGCGTTCTTTCAACATGAACTTAAATTATCTTAAAAAAATATATGCAGACAATGGCACCTTCCTAGCTTTTGACACATCCATTTTTTATACCAATTTTCAAAACAGCATCATCCCAGATTATGATACCAATCCCAACCAAATCATCTACGACAATCTCAATGGAAAATCCATCTCCCAAGGGCTAAGTGCCAGTTTGGACATCGCATTTCCCAACGGCCTTAAAGCAATGCTTGGTGGCACATTCCAAGACGTTAGCGTGACCGAAAATGATATAAAAAGACGGCAAATACTCACTGAGAGTTTTTCTGCCAATTGGAGTATCAGCTACACCGTATCGACTTGGAATTTGACCTTGGATTATACAGGAAATCTATATGGCCCCATGCGCTTACCATTGCTTGGAACTAATGACCCCCGTAGGGAGTTTTCCCCAACTTGGAGTATTCAAAACATTCAATTCTCGTACAACAAAATCAAGAATTTTGAATTCTATGGAGGCATAAAAAACCTCTTAAACTGGACCCCAAACAATGGAAATCCGTTTATTATCGCCCGTGCCAATGACCCCTTTGATAAGGAGGTAAGCTTTGACGCCAACGGCAACGCTATCCCCACACAGAACAACCCCAATGGCCTAACATTCGATCCCTCCTATGTATACGGTCCCAACCAAGGAATAAGGTCCTTTCTTGGTTTGCGTTATACCATCAATTAAAAGTTTAAAACCAATGGTATTTTGTATTTTTGATTCTTTCTAATGCATATTATTGCCGCATCCTTAAAGAATTAATGAACAATTACGATTATATTATTATTGGTGCCGGAGCATCAGGATTATTACTAGCGGATGCCATGGGTTCCGATCCGTTTTTCAGTACTAAGAAAATATTGGTAATCGATAAGGACGCGAAACAAACCAACGACCGCACATGGTGCTTTTGGGAAAAAGGAACGGGCCAGTTTGATGGGCTTATCCATAAAGCTTGGGATACCATTCACTTTGAGGGTAAAAAAATTTCAAAGAGAACGAAAATTTCGCCCTACCGTTATAAAATGATTCGTGGAATTGATTTTTACAATCACTTTTTAAACCGTTTACAAACGTACGGCAATATTACCTTTATCCAAGAGGAGGTGGTAGAACTAAAAGAATCAGCTACAGAAGTTACTGTGCTAACCAATGCCGCACAACACAAAGGCAACTATATTTTTAGTAGTCTTTTTAACTACAGTATGGCGACAGAACAGCAAAAGTTTCCTGTACTACAACAGCATTTTGTGGGTTGGGTGGTAAAAACCGAGAAGCCGGTGTTCGATGAAACCCAGGTTACCTATATGGATTTTTCAGTTCCACAAAAGGGAAATACCCGTTTCATGTATGTACTCCCCTATTCTCAAGATACGGCACTGATTGAATATACCCTTTTTTCTGAAAGCTTATTGGATAAAATAGAATATGAGGAAGCGCTAAAGACCTATATTCAGCAGACGTTTAAGTGTGAGTCCTTTACCATTTTGGATACCGAACAAGGTAGTATTCCCATGACCTGTTACGACTTTAGGAAACACCATACGAAAAGAGTACGGTATATAGGAACCGCCGGCGGATGGGCAAAGCCGAGTACGGGATACACCTTAATGAGCACAACCAAAAAAATCCCCAAACTTATATCCCTCATTAAAAAAGGGAAACCGCTACAACCCTTGAAGCTAAAAAATAAGTTTTGGTATTACGATCTTCTGTTCTTGGATGTTCTGCATACCGAGAATGCAAGGGGGCATGAAATTTTCGAATCCCTGTTTAAGGCGAGAAGCCCCCAAGGTGTTTTTAAGTTTTTGGACGAGGAGACGAATATATGGGAAGATTTCACCTATATCAACGCGTGCCCAAAAACACCTTTTCTAAAGGCATTTTTTAGACGCCTTTTTTAAACCGTCCTGTTCATTAATGTCTCACCAAATTGGCGGAGCAGACCTTTCTTAACGGCGCTGATTTCCATATCCTCTAAAACGGAGAAGGCCTTGGCCGTATAATCGGAAATGGCGTTTCGGGTTGCCGCATCTGCACCGGTCCTTTTAAAGATTTCCCTTACCGCATGTACCTTCGTATCTGTTTCCTTGGGTTGAATAGAATATAAATGTTCCAATTCTTTTTTTCCCATTTCAGATGCCGAATTCATAGCTTTCAAGTACAAATAGGTCTTTTTATTTTCGATAATATCGCCTCCTACCTGTTTGCCAAAAGTTTCTGGATCCCCAAAAACATCCAAGTAATCGTCCTGCAACTGAAAAGCGATTCCTAAATTCAAACCAAAATCGTACATTCTTTCCTGTGCCTTTACAGGTGCTTCAGCAACAATCGCCCCCATTTTAAGGGCAGCAGCGACCAGAACTGCTGTTTTATATTCAATCATCTTCAAATATTCTGGCAGCATTACATCATCGCGCGACTCAAAATCGACATCGTATTGTTGTCCTTCACACACTTCCAAGGCGGTCTTACTAAAGAGCATGGCCAATTGTCTAAAGACCGGTGGGTCATAATTTTCGAAAAGCTGGTAGGCCATAATCAGCATGGCATCCCCAGAGAGTATACCTGTATTAATGTCCCATTTTTCGTGTACGGTCGTCTGGCCCCTACGCACGGGGGCATTGTCCATGATATCATCATGGACCAACGAAAAATTATGGAATACCTCGATTGCAAATGCAGCATCCAATGCTCGCTTGTAATCGATATCGAAAACCTCCGTCGCCATTAGAACCAACACGGGCCGTAAACGCTTACCGCCAAGTCCAATTATGTAACTGATGGGTTCATATAGGTTCCTTGGTTCCTTATCAAGTTTTTTAGCGTCCAAATACGCTATGAACTCGGATCTATATTCATTTATGGAAAGCATACACGCAATTTTTTTCAAAAATAGGATAATCCAGTCAATTTAACATTCCTAATTACACTGCGCTTTTATTCATAAAACCTAAGGCATACTTGCGTTTATTTAGAATAGTGACTGCGATTAAAGAAGTAATACCTTGTAAATTTATAATTATCCAGAGCTATAGCTATCAAATCCATGATTTTAGGTGCATTTTTTTTTCATTTTATTATTTTTAACATAATTTTTGAATAATTTAGCTAATCAACCTAAACAACACGCATATGAAAATTTTTTACCATCCATTGTCTTTTATGGAAAAATGTAGCAAAACCTATTGGGTACTTCTTTTGTTTTTAGCAACTACAACGTTTTCGTTTGCCCAAACCACAGTTTCGGGTACGGTTACGTCAGCTGCCGATAACATGCCTTTACCTGGGGTTTCAGTGATTGATGCGAACAATCCTACAAGGGGCGTTCAGGCAGATTTTGATGGAAATTATTCCATCACCCTGGACAATGGCAATACAAGCTTACGATTTAGTTATATTGGATTTAAATCCGTTGTGGTGCCTGTCAACAATCAAAATACTATTAATGTTTCTATGGAAGAAGATGTGGCCAACTTGGAAGAAGTGGTTGTTGTAGGATATGGAACACAAAAGAAAGCGACCGTAACCGGTGCGGTTACCGCCGTTCAGGGCCCGGTTCTTGAAAGTTCTCCAGCAATTAGCGTTTCCAATTCCCTGGCCGGAAGGTTGCCCGGGGTTGTAATAATACAAACGAGTGGCGAGCCCGGTAATGATCAGTCCTCGATTAGTATTCGTGGAACGAATACACTTGGGAACAATCAACCCTTGGTGGTCATTGATGGTATTCCCGATAGGGATGGTGGCGTTGGCCGTATAAATCCAGACGATATAGCCAACATTTCAGTTTTAAAGGATGCTTCGGCCGCCATATATGGTGCCAGAGCGGCAAATGGTGCAATTATCGTTACCACAAAAAAAGGGGACCCTGGAAAAATGAAAATTAATTACAGGGCTGATTTTGGGCTTACGAGACCAACCAGAGTTCCTGAAATGTCAAACGCTGTGGAATATCAAACCATCATGAATGAACTGGCGATTTACAACAGTAATATTCCTGCCAACCAATGGAGTGCTGCCAATACCGCCTTCCAAAATGCCGGAAACTATACCATTCCTGGAAGTGGTGAGACGGTAAACGCGGCCTTTAGCCCAGAAACCATAAACGGACATAGAACACAGGCCGATCCGTATTTATTTCCTGATACAGATTGGTTTGGCGCTGTTTTTCAGGATTGGGCCGAACAACAGCGACATAATCTTGCTGTAAGCGGAGGAAGTGAGGACCTGACTTATTATGCCTCCTTGGGATACGCGGATCAAGGTGCTATTTATAAAAATTCCTCAACGCGTTATCAACAGTACAACTTTAGGATCAACACGGATGCCAAAATCAATGATTACATATCCACCAAATTGATGATGGGCTATAGGAAAGAAGATAGGGCCCTTCCTACAGAAGGTGCCGGTGCCATTTTTAGAATGCTCATGCGCGGTAGGCCCAATGAAACCGCCGTTTGGCCAAATGGACTACCAGGACCGGATATTGAGAATGGACAACAGCCCGTAGTTATAACGACCAATGCCACAGGTTACGATAGTCAGCCAACGGATTATTTACAGTTTACGGGATCGGTAGATATAAAAAATCCTTGGATAGATGGATTGACCTTAACTTTATTGGCGGGGGTAGATCAAAGTCAACAACGCAGAAAGTTGTGGCAAACACCTTGGACCCTCTATTCCTTGGACCGGGCAAATTATATTGCAACAGGCAACCCAGTGCTTAACGGCTCCATTCGTTCCAATTTCACAGACCCTAGGCTTACACAGTCATCCTTAAATGTTTTAAACACCAACCTTACAGCTTTATTGAATTATGATAAAACTATTGCAGATGATCATTCCATCAATCTATTGGCAGGGGTCACCCGAGAGAATTTTCAAGGTGAATTCTTATCTGCTTTTAGAAGAAATTTCCTTTCCACTGCCGTAGACCAATTAGGGGTGGGTGGTGAAATAGGTCAAGAAACCGATGGTTTTGGATACAATAGGACACGATTAGGCTATTACGGTCGTGCTCAATACAATTTCAAGGAAAAATACCTTGCCGAATTTATTTGGAGGTATGACGGATCGTACATTTTTCCAGGAAACGATCGCTTCGGGTTTTTCCCAGGGTTCTTGGCAGGATGGAACATTTCTAACGAAGACTGGTTTAATGTAGAGGCTATCGACTATTTAAAGTTAAGGGGGTCTTACGGGCAAATGGGTAATGATCAGGTGTTCTTTCAAGGCGGTCTGCAGGAATATGCCTATTTATCAATTTACGATTTTGGAACCTATCCTATAGATGGCGTTGTACAAACTACGCTTACAGAACCATTGCTTGCCAACCCAAGTTTTACATGGGAAAGGGCGAACAACTATAATATTGGTCTAGATGGTATAACCTTGAACGGAAAATTGAGCTTCACCCTTGAGTATTTTCTTAACAAGAGGGACCAAATTTTGATTCAGGAAACAGGATCAACACCCGGTTCTTCAGGTATCTCCAATTTGTTACCCCCTGTAAATGCCGGAGAGGTAAACAATGAGGGATTTGAATTTGCCCTGAACTATTATGGCGGCGATGCGGATGGATTTAAATGGGATGCAGGTATAAACGGTGGTTACGCACAAAACAGTGTTGAATTCTTAGATGAGATACCCGGTGCGCCAGCCTACCAATTACAAGAAGGCAAACCCATAGGTTCGTACTTGGTATACGAATATGATGGTGTGTTCAGGGATGAAGCTGCCATTTCGAGCAACACGCTGGATTATAGTGCCGTAAAACCAAACTTGGAACCAGGAGACATGAAATTTAGCCACGGGTGCAGATTTATTTACACAAACGATTATTAATACAGGTTTTAGTTTAACATTTTAAAAATAAGTTATGAAAAAAAGAAAGTTAATACTGTTAGGCTTGTTATCGGTGGCGCTCATACCGCTATCCTGTAACGAGGATTTTTTAGAAACGCAACCCTTGGATTCAATTTCCGCAGACGCGGCATGGGCAGATGGTGCCTTGGCGCAGGCCTTTGTGTTTAATATTTATTCGTCTCTAGGATATGGTGGATTCGAAGAAGAGGGTCTGGCATCACTCACAGATGAAGCAATGTTTACCCACTCGGGTAGAAACATCAATGTTATTACGGAAGGTTCCTTATCGGCCGCTACTACAGGTAATACAGTAATTATTCCGCAATGGAATGAATTGTATCTAGCCGTTAGGAAGGCCAACATTGCCATACAAGAATTACCAAATGCTACTTTTGATGATCAAGTTCTTAAGGATAGATTACTAGGAGAATCATTGTTTCTTAGGGCGTATTATTATCATCAATTAATGCGCTTTTATGGTGGTGTACCTTTAATTGATAGACCCTATGTTCTTGACGAGGATTATTCAATTGCCCGGAATACTTACGAGGAAAACGTAAATTTTGTAGTATCCGATTTAGATCAAGCAATTGCCCTATTGGATGGCAAGGAATTTACAGCAGGTAGAGCTTCAAAACTAAGCGCAATGGGATTAAAATCAAGGGTATTGCTCCACGCCGCGAGCGATCTACGCGATGGCCCAACAGCAAGTGCAAAATCATCCGTACTAGGAAGTTATTCGAACTTGGATTTGGTAGCATACACTTCGGGCGATAGAGCTTCTCGTTGGAACGCCGCAAAGACAGCCGCTAAAGCGGTCTTAGATGAAACCACAGGTTATAAATTGGATTTAGCTGCACCGGTATCTGCCGATGAAGCTACGCAGACCTATGTTTCCATAGCTATGGGAGGTGGAAGTGCTATTGGAGATCCTGCCGCTAGGGCGGAATTATTGTTCGAACGTACCCACACACCATTGTTCACTGTAGAAAGCAATTGGCCCTTAGGTGGTATTCACCAAGGGATTAACAACGGTCCAAACGGATACCACAACTGGGCGGGAAATACGCCTATCCAGCAATTGGTCGACGATTACCAAATGATGGATGGATCTGATTTTGATTGGGACAACCCCGCTCATTCGGCAGCACCCTATGAAAACAGAGATCCTCGGTTCTATGCAACAATTTTATATGATGGCGCAGGTTGGAAACCACGCCCAGACGACGTTGCGAGTATAGACCCTTTCGATGAGATACAAACAGGAACTTATGCCGACGGTTCAGGCGGTATCATTCCTGGAGTGGATATGAGGGATTCCCCCATTGAAAACTGGAACGGTACAAGAACAGGCTATTACGTTCGTAAATTTATAGATGCTGATCCGGCAGTAGTTGATAATCAATCCAGCGCACAAGTAGTGCCATGGCCTTTCATAAGGTATACCGAAATAGTACTGAACTATATTGAAGAGCAAAAGCTTCAGCTTCTAAGTATAAATAGTGGGTTTTTGAAAAAGGCAGAAGAATTTGGATTAGCCAGTGCGGCTTACAGCAATCAAGGTTATTTTTTCGATTATGACAATGACGGAGATTTAGATATGTTATTGCTGAATCATAACCCTAAATCGCTCCCCGTTCTCAATGAGGTAAGTACCAAGGAATTTCTAAAAAAGGACGATGCATTACAAGGAACCAGGTTATTCGAACAGAAAAATGGAAAATTCTTTGATGTTACCGTAGCATCGGGTATTAGTGGCTCTGCCCTAACCTATGGTTTAGGGTTGGGAATAAGCGATATAAATAATGATGGATGGCAAGATTTTTATATTTCAAATGATTATACGGTACCAGACTACCTCTACATCAATAACAAAAATAAAACGTTTACCGATATGTTGGGAAAACAAATGGGTCATATAAGCCATTTCTCAATGGGTAATACCATCGCAGACATAAACAATGATGGATGGCAGGATATTTTTACATTGGATATGCTGCCCGAAGATAACAAGCGTCAAAAACTTTTATTGGCCCCAGATAATTACGAAAAATTTGACTTGAATTTGCGCAGTGGTTTTCATCACCAATATATGAGAAATATGCTGCAGTTAAATAATGGTGACGATACCTTTAGCGAGATTGGTCAAATTTCAGGTATTTCCAAAACAGATTGGAGTTGGGCACCCTTGTTTGCAGATTTTGATAATGACGGGCACAAGGATTTATTCGTAACCAACGGATATTTTAGGGACTACACCAATTTGGATTTTATAAATTATATGGAAGATTTCGTTCAGTCCAAAGGGCGGCTGCAACGACAGGATGTTCTAGAACTTATTGAAAAAATGCCCTCATCAGATTTAACGAATTACTATTTCTCCAGTAAGGGCAATCTTATTTTTGAGAATACGACCAAAACCGCCGGTGTAAATCAACCTGCCAACAGTAACGGCGCAGTCTATGTGGATTTGGATAATGATGGCGATTTGGATTTGGTCGTCAATAATATTAATAAGACCGCATTTATTTATAGGAATGATACGGATACGAAATCTGAAAACTACTTGAAGATCGCCTTGGAAGGTGCACAAAAAAACACCCAAGGCATTGGTTCAAAAGTAACATTGCACGCGCAAGGAGAACTTCAGGTCCTTGAGCAAATGCCAACCCAAGGCTATTTATCCACCGTTTCCAACCAGCTCCATTTTGGCCTAGGCAATAAAACCATCATAGATTCACTAAACATAAAGTGGCCAACAGGCAAACTACAAACGATGTATGATGTACAAACAAACCAGAAAATTATTCTTAAAGAGGAGGATGGAAGTAAAGAAACCCAAAACAAGGTAGTAGAAGAATCTATTTTCGAGCCAGCTAGTATTCTAATCAACTACGTACACCAAGCATCCCCTATAAATGATTTTAAAAGGCAGCCCCTGCTCTTAAAGCAATTATCCCATCAAGCACCCTCCATAAAAAAAGCGGACTTAAACAATGACAATAGGCAAGATATCATTATAGCTGGTGGAATTGGCCAGGCAACAGCCGTCTATTTGCAAATGGCAGATGGTAGTTTTGAAAAAAAGGAGGGTGCAAGTTTTGAACTGGACAAAAATAGTTTCGACAGTGACATTGCCATTTTTGATGTGAACAATGATGGCAATCTTGATATTTACATGGCAAGTGGGGGTTATCATGAGTTTTCTCCTAATGATCCTTTATTACAGGATAGACTCTATTTTGGGGACGGCAAAGGTAATTTTATTAAACATCCGGATGCGCTGCCCGTTATGCATACGAGCACAGGAACTGTTGCCTTTTCGGATATAAATCAAGATTCCTTTTTGGATGTATTCGTTGGAGGCCAGGTCATTCCTGGCCGGTATCCAGAATCCCCTAGAAGTTATATCCTCATTAACGATGGCAAGGGAAATTTTAAAGATGAGACAGAAAACATACAACCCCAACTAAAACAACCGGGAATGGTTACAGATGCCAAATGGGCCGACTTAAATGGCGATAGGCGAGACGATTTGATTATTTTGGGCCAATGGATGCCCATTTCAATTTATAGCAACATTGGCGGGAAACTGGTGAACCAAACCAGCTCCTATTTTGAAAACGAGAATTACGGACTTTGGAATTCCCTACATATCACCGACATCAATGATGATGGTATGCTGGATATTCTTGCAGGAAATATAGGTGAAAATTCGCCGCTTGGTATAAGTCCGGAAACACCCGCAGAGCTATACTATTCAGATTTTGATGATAACGGTGCGGTAGACCCTATTCTAAATTATTACGTCAACAACAAAAGTTATCCCGCTTTGACCCGGGCGGAGCTTTTAGGCCAACTTACCTATCTACGACAAAAATTCAATAGCTACGAATCATATTCCGAAGCAACCCTTTCCGATATTTTTACCGAACAAAATTTAGCTACTGCAGAAAAGTTGCTAGCTACCGAAGAAAAAAGTATGTTATTTTTAGGCACAGCAAATAAAAAATTCAAAGAAATTGAACTTCCAAAGGAAGCTCAATTTGCTCCAGTGACCGATGCTGTTATTGAAGATTTTAATAAGGATGGCCATAAGGATATTCTTGTTTTTGGTAATGACGCTTTTTATAAACTAAGCCTTGGTAAATTTGATGCGAACTATGGTACGCTACTCTTAGGTAATGGAACTGGTCAATTTGATTACGTTCCACAGGCAAAATCCGGTCTTTCTGTTCGAGGCAGCCTTACGAATGCACTATGGGTCAATAACAAATTAGTGATAACCACCTATGGTGAACCGCTTCAAGTTTATTCAATGGCTAATTAATAGTTGACTAGTATGGCTAACCCATTTTTAAATAAGACTCCCTACCTATTACTTTTTTTAATAGGATTTTCTTTTAGTTGCCAAAACACTACCAAACCAAATTTGATGGATAGGCAAGTTGCAACAAAATGGGCAAACATGGCATTGTACATCACCAGATACACGCCTTCCAATTCACCAACATTTGCTTCCAGGGCCTTTGGTTACATTGGCCTCACCATGTATGAATCTATAGTAAAAGGTTACCCCGAATACAATTCAATGAAGGGGCAGTTAAATGGCTTAGACTCCTTGCCAGCTTTCAAGGACCAAGAAAGTTTGGATTGGGTACTGGCACTTAATGCCGGGCAATCGGAAATTATTAAGAAAATCTATTTACAGACATCGGATGAAAACAAAATCAAAATTGATTCTTTGGAAAAAGTGATTCATGATCAGTTTTCTGAAAATTTAGACAACGAAACCGTGACCCGATCCGTTTTCTATGGCAAAGCCATTGCAAATGCCATATTTGAATGGTCAAAGACGGATGGAGGACATCGCGGATATTTACAAAACTTTGACAAAAGCATGGTCCATCCAGAAAGACCTGGTTCATGGAAGCCTCCACTTTTCGCCCAATCCTTCAGCCACCATCCGCTGCATCCCCATTGGGGTAAAAACCGTACGTTCGCCCCTGCGAATACAAGTTTGGAAGAACCAAAAATAATCCCCTATGATACTACACCGGGATCCCCCTATTATAAACAATTTGAAGCCGTTTACTTAAAAGATTTAGAACTGACACAACTAGAGAAAGAAGCGGCAATTTGGTGGGGAGATGATCCCGATGTATCCTTTACGCCTCCCGGTCACTCCTATTATTTTGCAACTATTGCGGCAGAAAAAGATAACGCTAGCCTAATTGCCTCCGCCGCCCTGTATGCAAAAATGGGTATGGCGGTAGCCGATGCGTTTATAAAATGCTGGAAATGGAAATACCAATTCTTTACGGAAAGACCCAACACCTTCATTCCTAAATATATCGATGAGGAATGGGAGTCATTTTGGCCGGATCCGCCTTTTCCCTCATTTCCATCAGGTCATGCAATACAAGCGGCCGCAGCTGCAACCGTCTTGGAGGATACGTACGGTAAAGATTTTGTATTTACCGATAAGGCCCATGAAAATAGGGAACGTGATGAGTTTCGCGATACAGATTTTGTAATTAGAACCTTTAATTCATTCTGGGAAGCAGCGCAAGAAACAGCGGATTCAAGATTTTATGGGGGCATCCATACTCCATTGGATAATGAAGTAGGGCTTGATGAAGGCGTTAAAATAGCCCATAATATAAATTCACTGAACTGGAAGAAATGAGATGAAAAATAGTTGGATACGCTTAAATTTTATTTTCAAATACATCCCATTGTTGTCCCTTCTTCCAATCAATGGGCAGGAACAGTTTGTTGATATCACCCAAGAAGCCGGTATTCAACATCAATACCACGTCTATGAAGGTACCTTTGGCGGCGGGGCTTGCGTTTTTGATTTGAATAATGATGGGTATGAAGATATATACATTACCAGTGGCACTTCCCAAGACGTGCTTTATCTCAACAATGGTGATGGCACGTTCAAAAATATTATAAATGGCTCAGGACTTGAAATTACGGATGATTTTGTTACGCAAGGCGTCGTAAGTGCAGATGTGAATAAGGATGGACTCCGAGATTTATTTATCACCACAATTACTACAACAGATGGTGCAAATATAATCCCTAGGGCTAAGAACTTACTTTTCTTAAATAACGGAGATTCCACATTCAAGGATGCAACCGAAACTTATGGTTTAGAGGATTTAAATTCATTTAGTACCGGTCCTAGTTTTGGAGATATTAATGCAGATGGTTACCCAGATTTATTTGTGGGTAATTATTTCCAAGAATTTACCGGTAAACTGGGCATTATTAAGGATGCAACCATTGTAAGTGCCAACCAAACCGCCAAAAGTTACCTGCTGGAAAACATCAATGGTAAAAAATTCGAAAATGTGTACGAAGCTTACGGACTAGGTCATAAGGGATTTGGGTTTGGTGGTGTATTTACCGACTTTGATAATGATCAAGATCAGGATTTGTTAGTCAATCAAGATTTTGGATATAAAGCAGTACCTAATTTTCTATATGAAAATAAGTACCCAAACGACAAATTCGAAGATGTCAGTAAGGAGACCCAAATGGACCTGAAAATTAATGCCATGGGTTCCGCCGTTGGAGATTATAATAACGACGGCTGGCTGGATTACTATGTCACCAACATAAAGTTTAACATGCTGATGGAAAACCAAGGCAAAAGATTGCCTTTTATGGACAGGGCCAAGGAATTGGGGACCTATAATTTATCTATAAGTTGGGGGGCGAATTTTGCAGATTTTGACCATGATACCGATTTGGATTTATTTGTTTCCAATGGCGACCTCAACCCCAACTGTACCCCTATGGGAAATTTTTACTTTGAAAATAAACAAACACATTTTACAGATCGGGCAAGAGCATTGAATATTGGGGATTATGGTATAGGACGCGGTTCCATAACGTTTGACATGGATAACGATGGTGATTTGGATTTATTGGTCGTCAACCAAAAACCTATATTAGACTACCCCATACCTTCCACGACCAAACTCTTTAGAAATGATTTATCCATGGGTAATTGGCTAAAAGTTGCACTACAGGGCATAGAGGCAGAGTTCAATGGAATTGGATCAAGAATTACCCTTATTGCCGAAGGCAAGAAACAAATACGCGAAATTGACGGTGGCGGGTCCAGTCACCTTTCACAGAACTCCGTGATAGCGCATTTTGGCCTGGGAAAGATTGATGCCATAGACTCCTTAATAATAGATTGGACAGGTGGAAAAAGACAAATACTTACTAAAATTAATGCAAACCAACTCCTAAAGGTCACGGAAATCGAATCAGAAAAAAGACCGCTCAAACGTATTATACTAATAGTAATTTCAATCCTACTTTGCCTGTTAGCTTACTTGGTCCTTAAAAAGAGGAAAACTGCTTCCAACCAATAATTCTTCCTAGATTTCAAGGTAACCCTTATTCATACCCCCTTAAGCGGCGCTGCTAATTTTCAGTTTATTCGTTACAAAATGTCGTTGTTCTCGTCACTATAGTATAAAAAATTGTAGTAATAATGCAATAGATTTTAAAACTTACGTCTCCACTAGTGAGGACTTAAGAAAACCCTTTAATGGTTTCTAAAAAACAGCAACAATCCAACCTGACCAATTTTTTTGAAGTAGAATATAGTTCGCTCAAGAACTATGTGCGCTCAAAAATAAAGCAAACGGCAGATAGCGATGCTGAAGATATAATACAGGATGTTGCCTTAAGGATATTCTCTAGGCCCTTGGATGCATTACCAATACATAATATAGGCGGGTTTGTGTACAATGCAATTAGAAATAGAATTATCGATATAATGCGCGTAAAAAAGGAACGGGTCGGTGACGAAAGAACACTTGAGCGCTTATGGATCGAATTTGCCGGTTTATTTTATGAGAATGTGCCTGACTTTTATTCAGATAATCTTATGGAACAATTACAATTGGCGATAGACGAGCTTAAGCCCGTTTACAAAAATATTATCATCGCCGTGGATTTCGAGGGATACACCTATAAAGAAATAGCGGAGGATACCGGAATTCCCTCTGGCACATTAATGTCTCGTAGGCATAGGGCCATGGCTATTTTAACGCAAAAACTGGAATTGATAAAAGAATAAATTAAGAAATTATGGAAACAAGAAAAAATAGGGAAAGACACATAGAGCGAAAGATAGAAAGTAAAGTGAAGAAAGGCTTTAAGGTTTTTTTCTTCATACTACTAGGGATTGCTATCGCATTTCTGGTAGGCTACATTATGATGCACTTGTGGAATTGGTTGATGCCAGATTTATTTGGGTTACCGCAAATAGGATACTGGAAAGCACTGGGCATTTTACTACTGGCTAAAATTATATTTGGTTTTGGGGGTGGAGGAGGCCCAAGCAATAGTAAAAAAAGTAAAAAGGGAAGACGCTTTGGTGAAACTTGTGATGAAAGTCGTGATTTCTCTCAGTGGAAATATTACGACGAATTCTGGAAAGAGGAAGGAGAACAGGCCTACATCAACTATGTCGAAAAAATTAATTCGGCGAAAAACTAGTTCAATGGAGATGGACCTTTCCTTTTCCCTATAGACCCCTTAAATGCATGATTAGGGACCTTGGAAAAACCCTAATTGGAAAAAAGTCAAGAACCTCGAATATTAAATAATTGTAAAACTTTGGAAACTTTTTTAGTTTTTTAAGTTTCCTACTGTATATTTGCCTCCACTATGAAAGAAAAAATTCGGGATACGGCGACACAACTTTTCTTGGAACGTGGTTTCAAAAGCATAACGATGGATGATCTTGCCAATGAAATTGGAATGTCAAAAAAAACCATTTATAACGAGTATAGTAACAAGACAGAGCTGATCGAGGATTGTGTTATGCATAAATTCTGTGGTTTAAGTGATGGTATCGACCTCATTATCGCCATGGACAAAAACCCCATTGAAGAGCTGTACGAGATAAAACGATACGTTCTTTCGCACCTAAACGATGAGAAGACCTCACCACAGTTCCAGCTCATGAAGTATTATCCAAAAATTTATAAAAACCTAAAACACCTACATTTCAATAAAATGCAAAAGTGCGTAATGTCGAACGTAGAACGCGGGCTAGAGCAAGAAATATATAGGGATAATCTAAATGCGGAATTCATAGCAAGAATATACTATTCCGGTATGAATAGCATTAAAGATCAAGCCTTGTTCCCCTTGGACAAGTTTCCGGTATCAAAATTAATGGATGCCTTTTTGGAATATCACCTAAGGGGCATTGTGACCCCTAAGGGCAAAACTATTTTAAATACAATCATCAATTCAAATCAACAATAAATGCGAAGTCGATTACTGCTTTTAACCATACTACTTTCTTTTAGCCTTGGGTATTCACAAGAACAGACGTATTCTTTTACACTTGAGGAAGCTGTACAGTTTGCCTTGGAAAATAATTATACGGCCCTAAATGCGGATAGGGACATCATAGATGCCCAAAAACAAAAATGGGAAACCATAGCAACCGGTCTGCCACAAATATCCGGTGCCGTCAATTACCAAAATCAATTAATACAACAAGTGGTTCAATTGCCCGGGGAAATTGCCGGTGGTGATCCCGGTACATTCGTTGAGGTCGTATTTGGGCAGCCCCAACAAGTTAGTGCCGCAGCTACGTTGAGCCAACAGATCTTTGATGGCTCCTATATTGTAGGAGTTCAAGCTACCAAAGCATTTCTTAGTTATAGTGCAAACAATAAGGAAAAGACGGCGCTGGAAGTGCGCAAACAGGTGGTAGAAGCTTATGGAAATGTCCTTTTGGCCCAAGAAAGCGTATCGATTCTTGAAAAGAATAAAACTACGCTTGAAAAAAACGTGTACGAAACAACAAAACTTTATGAAAATGGCCTGGGAGATGAAGAGAGTGTGGATCAGTTACAAATCACATTATCCTCTATTGAAAACCAATTAAAGAACGCTTTGCGGTTGAGAGAAATTACCGTACAGATGTTAAATATCAGTATGGGCTTGGATTTGAACGCCCCTACCCAATTACAGGAAGACCTTGAAGATTTGACCGTTTCAAAAATAGACTTGGGCATCCTATCTAATGCCTTCGACATTAGTGAAAATGTCGACTATAAATTAGCGGAAAATCTAAACCAACAACGCTATTACGAATGGAAATTGGCAAGAAGCAGGGCGTTACCTACCTTAAACGCGTTCGCTTCTTACGGTGCACTTTCCTTTGCTGAACAATTTTCATTTTTTGACAATGGGCAGGATTGGTTTGAATTTTCTACCATAGGAGTAGACCTTAGTATCCCTATTTTTAGTTCCTTAAAAAGAAGTGCAAGCACGCAACGTGCCAAAATTGCTTTGGAAAAAGCCAAGACCCAACTTACCGAAGCCGAACAACAAATACGGCTGCAGCTAGAGAACGCAAAAAATAATTACACCCTTGCAATCGATAATTATGAAACAGCCAAGCAGAACCTTGCCCTGTCGGAACGTATTGAACAGAAAAACCAAATCAAATATCAGGAAGGTCTCGCCACTAGTTTTGAGCTAAGACAGGCCCAGACCCAACTGTACACCACGCAACAAGAATATTTACAATCCATGGTTGAGGTGGTCAATAAAAAAACCGAATTGGAAATTATCTTAAATACAAAAGCCTAGTAATCAATCATTAAAATAAAATCATGAAAAAAATAGTAGTTCTATTCATCACCACAATAACCCTATTTTCCTGTGGTGGGGAAGACCAATCAGTAGAAGGCGTTATTGCCCAAGGAAATCTTGATGCCATACGGGCCAAGAAAAACGATATTACGGAACAACAAAAATTGATCGAATCCCAAATTCAATCCTTGGATTCTGCTATTGCGGTCTTAGGAAATGAGGAGAAGTTTCCCTTAGTAAACACAATGACAACCAAAACCGAAATCTTCAGCCATTTTTTGGAACTGCAGGGCGATGTAAGCACGAAACAAAATGTATTGATCTACCCAGAAATGGCAGGAACCCTGGAAAAGGTATATGTAAAGGATGGTGACCGCGTAAGCAAAGGCCAATTATTGGCAAGCATTGATGACGGCGGTATGTCTAGTCAACTTAGTCAATTAAAAGCACAAGCAGAACTGGCTAAAACTACCTTTGAGCGCCAAAAGCGGTTATGGGACCAAAACATTGGTTCGGAGATTCAATATTTACAAGCAAAGACCAATTACGAATCTTCAGAAAATAGTGTCGCACAGACGCAAAGCCAGTTAGGAAAGTCCTCGATTAGGGCTCCCTTCAGCGGTATCATTGACAACGTTATTAAGGACCAAGGAACCGTGGTGGCCCCTGGCCCAGGTTCAGAAGTATTTCGATTGGTAAATCTTTCGGATATGTTTATTGAGGTTGAAGTTCCTGAAACGTATTTGGGTTCTATTACCAAGGGAGCTGAAGCATTGGTATATTTTCCAGTGCTTGGAGATAGTATTACGACTAAGGTTAGGGAAACCGGAAATTTCATTAACCCATCCAATAGGTCTTTTGAAGTAGAAATACCGGTCCCCAACAAAGATGGGCAAATAAAGCCCAACCTATCGGCAAAGGTGAATCTGAACGATTATACCAGCGCAGATGCCATCCTAATCCCTACCAGCATAATATCTGAAAATGCGGAAGGGGAACAATATGTTTTCGTAGCCGAAGAACCCAACTCGGATAATGAAGCTGTTGTTAGAAGGACGATTATTACGACTGGAAAAACCCAAGGGGCTAATATTGAAGTATTATCCGGTTTGGAGGCTGGACAACAAGTAATCAAAGAAGGGGCACGAAGCGTTAAGGACGGCCAAAAAGTAAAAATCAAAAACTAAAACTCGATGAGCAAAGTAAAAAAGAACGCTGATAAGGAATTCAGTCTATCCTCGTGGGCGATTGATAACCCATCGGTCATTTATGTAATGATCGCTATATTTCTTTGGTTGGGTTTTTCCGCTTATATGGCCATGCCACGGGAAGATTTCCCAGAAATTGTAGAGACTAAAATCTACATTAGTACACCCTACCCAGGAAATACGGCAGAGGACATTGAAAAGTTGATTACGGATCCCTTAGAAGATCGGTTAAAAAATATCAGCAATGTGGTAGAGATTACCTCTACTTCACAAGAGGATTATGCCATTTTAACGGTAGAGTTTGACGAAGAAATTACGGTAGAACAGGCCAAGCAAAAGGTAAAGGACGAAGTGGACAGTGAAAAGGCCAGTGAAGATTGGCCCACGTTCAACGGCGCTAAAGTTGAGCCAAATGTTTTTGACTTAAACTTTTCTGAGGAAGTCCCCATAATGAATATCAACTTTACGGGAGATTATCCGGTAGAGAAGCTAAAGGAGTATGCGGAATACCTACAGGATGAAATCGAGGATCTTTCAGAAATAAAGAAAGCGGATATACGTGGGGCCCAGGACAAAGAAGTTGAAGTGGCAGTGGACATCTATAAAATGATGGCTTCTAAAATCAGTTTTCAGGACGTAATAACGGCCATTAGCAATGGCAATATGACCATGTCTGCGGGTAACCTAAAAACTAGCGGACAAAGACGAACGATTCGTATTCTTGGAGAGGTAGAAGACCCTAAAGAACTGGATAATTTTGTCGTAAAATCAGACAATGGTGCTGTTTATTTAAAGGACATTGCAGAAATAAATTTTAAGGCAAAGGATAAAACCACCTATGCCAGGGAATATGGAGACAATGTGGTTATGCTCGATGTTAAAAAAAGGGCAGGTAGAAACGCTATTTCCGCTGCAGATAAAATAAAGGAAATCGTTAAAAAGGAAAAGGCCAATTATTTTCCTCCAGATTTAAATATTTCCATTGCCAATGACTCCTCTACACGTACGCTGAATCAAGTAGATGATTTGGTGAACAATATCATTTTTGGAATTATCCTGGTAGTGACCGTGCTCATGTTCTTTTTAGGGTTTAGAAACGCCCTATTCGTTGGGTTTGCGATACCCATGTCCATGTTTATGTCTTTCGTTATTCTTTCATGGCTTGGATATACCCTAAATACCATGATTCTTTTTGGTATGATTATGGGGCTTGGGATGTTGGTAGACAACGGTATAGTTGTAGTAGAAAACGTATACCGACTCATGGATGAAGGTATGCCGCGGATAGAAGCGGCCAAAAAGGGAATCGGTGAAATCGCTTTCCCAATTATAATCTCAACGGCTACTACGGTCGCGGCGTTTGTACCCCTAGGCTTATGGCCAGGAATTTTTGGTCAGTTCATGATTTATTTCCCAATTACATTATCTGTAGTATTAGGTTCGTCCTTATTCGTGGCCATATTCATGAACTCCATGCTCGTTTCACAGTTTATGAGTACGGATGAAAAGGAGCTCACACTGAAGCAACTGATCAGGATAAGTTCCATCTTAGGGGTTTTGGGAATTCTAATTCTCTTGTTTGGCGGTATAATGCGGGGATTAGGTTCTGTCTTACTACTTACGGCCATTATGTTTTGGGCCTATAAGTACCTTATAAAAGGTACGGCCCAGAAATTTCAAAAAAATACCATGGTGCGGTTTGAGAATTGGTATGAGCGCCGTTTGAAACATGCGCTACGCGGTGGCAATGTATATTGGTACTTTGGAATCACCTTTCTAATGCTTATAGGTGTATTTATACTATTTGGAATGTCTGTTGACAGTGGCCGGACCAAGATAGAATTCTTTCCGGATAACAAACCGAATGAGATTTATGTCTATGTAGAATATCCTGAAGGTACTTCAATTGAAAAAACGAATGAAATTACCAAGGAGATTGAAAATCAGGTATACGCGGTCATGGATGACCCCAGATATAAAAAGAATGGGGAGAATTTTATGATGGCCTCCGCAGTTTCTGTAGTAGGTGAGGGTGCCGGAAATCCGTTGACTGATGGTGGCTCTTCTGCAGAAATGCCGCATAAAGGAAAGGTTACCGTCAATTTTAGCGAGTATAAATATAGGGACGGTATTAATACCGAGGATATTAGGGCTCAGGTGCAAAGTGCATTGGAAGGCTTATACCCTGGCGTGGCCATTTCAGTAGAAAAGGATGCCAACGGGCCACCTGCGGGTTATCCAATTAATATTGAATTGGAAGGTAAGGATTATAATGAACTGATCAATACTGCCGAAGACATTAGAAACTTTATCAATACCAAGAATATTGCTGGTATTGAAGAATTGAAGATTGATGTCAATAAGGGAAAACCAGCGATGCAGGTTATTGTTGACCGCGAAAAGGCCGGAGAATTGGGAGTAGCCGTGGGTCAAGTAGGAAACCAGCTTAGGCGTTCCATTTTTGGGGAAAAAGCGGGTATTTATAAAGAGGATGGAGAGGATTATGATATCAACATTCGTTTCAATGAAGATTTGCGTTATAATAAAAGTGCACTGTTCAACCAGAACATCATTTTTAGAGATCAGGCAAGTGGGCAAATAAAGGAGATTCCTATTGCTGCGGTTGCATCTGAAAAAAATACTTCCGGATTCAGTGCAATTAAGCACCGGGATGGCAAAAGGGTAGTGACCATTTACTCCGGTTTAAAACCTGGTTTTACAGACGCAGGTGCCATTGTTGGCCAAATACAGGAAGAAATGGCAAACTTTAAAGGACTGCCAGAGTCTATAAAAATTGATTACACGGGGCAGCTAGAAGAGCAAATGAAACAGCAAATGTTCCTGATTGGTGCCTTTTTCTCTGGCTTGGGTCTAATTTTACTTATCCTAATTTTTCAATTTGGAGGAATCTCCAAGCCTTTGATTATTATGATTGCCATCTTCCTAAGTTTTATTGGCGTATTTGGAGGCCTAATGCTAACCGGATGGTCGTTCGTAATCATGATGACCATGATGGGAATCATTTCATTGGCCGGAATTGTGGTAAACAACGGAGTGGTCCTTCTCGATTATACCCAGATTCTAGTGGATCGTAAAAAACTGAAACTTGGCATGGACGATTCTGATCTTTTGACCCTGCCAGATGCAACAGATGCCATGATCGTTGGTGGAAAGGCCAGGCTTAGACCGGTTATTCTTACCGCAATTACAACGGTACTTGGTCTAATCCCCTTGGCCATTGGCTTGAATATTGATTTTTTCTCCTTATTCTCGGAATTTGATCCTAAAATTTATATAGGGGGTGATAATGTGATATTCTGGGGACCCTTGGCATGGACCGTGATTTTTGGACTGATTGTTGCCACGTTCCTTACCTTAATCATTGTTCCGGTATTGTTTAATATTGTATACCGTATTAAAATTAAGATTAGAGGCACTGGCACTAAACCCAAAGAGGAAGAGGAGGAGTTAGGAAGTGCTGCTTAAGCTTATTTAAGCCCATAAAAAAAGGCCCGTATCATATGATACGGGCCTTTTTTTATGCTTGTTTTTTATTTGTTACTAACAACAGGCTCCTTAGTTTTAGCATTGGTCACACTTGCAATCTTATTGTTGTCAAAGTTGACTTCTTTCGTAATATCACCTTCCCAAAACAACCATTTGCCCGTCTTTACACCATTGTCATAATTGCCTATGGCTATTTTTTCACCTTTGTCGTTGAACATCTTCCATTCACCTTCCAACTTCTCGTTTAGGAAATAACCCTGTTGGGAAACTTCTCCATTGGCATGAAAATAAGTAGCCTTAACTTTATTTCCTTCCTTTTCAAATTTTGGTTCTACTTGTTGTGCAAAACCGCCGAAGGATAAGGCCAGCAAAGCGATAAGTACTATTTTTTTCATGGTATCTATATTTTTAATTTTAATAAATGTCTTCTTAACATTAACGTTACAAATATAAGTTTATTTCGTCATAAATCAATGTTTAGCTAACTTTTTATTTACATTAACTTAACATTGAAGATGTATTCTACTCATTTACAGAGCTTTATTAATTTTTAAAGCCATCAACTTCCTTAAACTATCGAAATATAAACCTCAATTTTAAATACGTCTTTAATGGCCAAGACTTCTTAAATTTGCCCCTTTAACTAAAGTAAAGACTATGTTTAGAAGCCACTCTTGCGGAGAATTGAGAGCATCAGCTATTGGTAAAAAGGTAACCCTATCCGGTTGGGTTGCAAAGACCAGGGACAAAGGTTTTGTAGTATGGATAGACTTGCGTGATCGCTATGGTATTACGCAATTGGTATTGGATGAGGACCGTACATCGTTAGACCTGTTAGAGAAAGCAAGAACTTTGGGTCGTGAATTTGTGATTCAAATAAAAGGGGAGGTCATCGAAAGAGCTTCAAAAAACCCCAACATGAACACGGGTGACATAGAAGTGCTCGTTCATGAACTTGTTGTTTTAAATGAGTCGAAAACACCACCATTTACCATTGAAAATGAAACGGATGGCGGGGAAGACCTCCGTATGAAATATAGGTATTTGGACATACGGAGGAATCCGGTGAAAAACAACCTTATTTTTAGAAGTAAAGTGACCATGGAGGTGCGAAAATTTTTATCGGGTGAAGGCTTTATAGAGGTTGAAACCCCTTACTTGATTAAATCCACTCCAGAAGGGGCCCGAGACTTTGTAGTTCCCAGTAGAATGAACGAGGGGCAGTTTTATGCGCTTACCACAATCCCCACAGACTTTTAAGCAGCTGCTTATGGTGGGAGGTATGGACAAATATTTTCAAATCGTAAAATGTTTTAGGGACGAGGATTTACGTGCGGACAGGCAACCGGAATTTACCCAAATAGACTGTGAAATGGCTTTTGTGGAGCAAGAGGATATCCTTGCGGTTTTTGAGGCCTTGACAAAGCACCTTCTTAAGGAAATTAATGGCGTAAGTCTTGATACATTCCCCAGAATGACCTACGACGATGCCATGGCCAAATACGGAAACGATAAACCGGATATCCGTTTTGGTATGGAATTCGGCGAACTTAATGCTGTTGCCCAGCACAGGGATTTTTCAGTTTTCAATACGGCCGAACTGGTCGTTGGTATTGCAGTGCCAGGAGCTGCAGCATATACCAGAAAAGAATTGGATGGCTTGGTAGACTGGGTGAAACGCCCACAAATTGGAGCCCAGGGCATGGTCTACGTCAAATGTAATATGGACGGTAGTTTTAAATCTACGGTAGATAAGTTTTATGATGAAGCCGATCTTGGAAAATGGGCCGCTAGCACAGGAGCCAAACCGGGTGACTTAATTTGTGTGCTTTCCGGGGATGCGCACAAGACCAGAACCCAATTGAGTGCCCTTCGGATGGAAATGGCCACAAAACTGGGACTTAGAAAACCCAATGAATTTGCTCCGCTATGGGTAGTTGATTTTCCATTGTTGGAACTTGATGAGGAAACAGGACATTACCATGCCATGCACCATCCGTTCACTTCTCCAAAACCTGGTCAACTAGAGTTGTTGGAAACAGACCCGGGAGCGGTGCGTGCCAATGCCTATGATCTTGTTTTGAACGGTAACGAAATTGGCGGGGGTTCAATCCGTATACACGATAAGGAAACCCAAGCAACCATGTTCAAACATTTAGGCTTTACACCAGAGGAGGCAAAAGCGCAGTTCGGCTTTTTGATGGATGCCTTCCAATACGGTGCCCCTCCACATGGGGGTATCGCCTTTGGATTAGATCGACTTGTAGCCATTCTGGGCGGACAGGAAACCATTCGTGATTTTATAGCATTTCCAAAAAACAACAGCGGACGCGATGTTATGATTGATGCTCCCGCGCCTATTGATAAAGAACAGCTTAAAGAATTGAATTTAAAGTTGGATCTTAACTAATAAAATCCCGCTTTTCAGCGGGATTTTTTAATACTTTTAAGTAAGTATCAATCCATGTCCACCCAGAAAAATAAGTTCTTAAAACGCATCTTTAAGTGGAGGTACAAGCATATCTCCCAAAAGACTTTTATTTATATTCTCAGCGTTGTTGTAGGTTTATTGGCAGGGTTGGCTTCGGTTACGCTTAAAAACATCACTTTCTTTATAGAAGCGTTGCTTGAAAAGGGCATCATCTTCTCTAGCAATCAGCTGTATTTTATTTTACCTATTGTAGGCCTTACCCTGGTCTACCTTTACGTAAAGTACGTTCATAAGGAGCGTCTTAAAGCATGCGGTCTCTTCCATTCTATTTTCGCTATCAAGGAACAAGGCAAACATAGATGTCAAACAAATTTACACACAACTCATCATAGCACCCTTAACGGTAGGTTTTGGTGGGTCTGTTGGTCTCTTAGGGCCTGCGGTAGCAACAGGGGCCGCAATAAGCTCTAATCTTGGAAGACTATTCCATTTAAATTCCAAAACACGCTCTTTGCTGATTGCGTGTGCATCCGCGGGAGCTATTTCCTCCATTTTTCAATCGCCGATCGCCGCCATAATTTTCGCGGTAGAGGTATTTAGCCTAGACCTTACCATGATTTCCATGCTTCCCTTGTTACTGGCTTCTATCAGTGGTGTGCTCACCTCCTATTTTTTTATGGGTAACGAAGTGCTCTTCAATTTTACCATTACCAAACCCTTTGAGGTTAAGGATACATTATTCTACATCGTCCTAGGAATAGGTACTGCGATTGCCTCTATCTATTTTACCAAAATGTACTTTGGCATCACAAATTTGTTTAAGCCATTAAAGAGTCCAAAATATAGGCTTTTGGTGGGCGGACTAGCCATTGGTATTATGCTCTATATGATTCCTCCCCTGTACGGGGAAGGATTTGTATTCATCAACAACCTCCTTATAGGAGACCATATACAAGCCTTGGGCAAGACTCCGTTCGATGCTTATATTGATAATATCTGGATCGTTATCGCCCTGCTTTTTGGGATAACCATTTTTAAGGCCGTGGCCATGACCACTACATTGGCCGCAGGTGGTGCGGGTGGAATTTTCATCCCCACGATGGTCATGGGAAGTGCATTGGGGAACGTTGTTGCCAAGGTCATCAACAATTCCGGACTAGGATTTTCAGTATCCGAAAGTAATTTTACTTTAATTGGCATGGCCGGTCTTATCGCAGGAGTACAGCACGCGCCATTGACTGCTATATTCCTTATTGCCGAGATTACGGGTGGTTACGCCCTGTTCGTTCCCTTAATGATAACGGCCTCCATTTCCTATATAATTACCAAAAATACCGTGGATTATACCATTTACACCAGGGAGTTGGCGGAGAGCGGTGACTTATTGACCCACAACAAAGATCAGGCCGTGCTTACGCTTATGGATTTGGATGCAGTTATCGAAACCAATTTTAAGGTGGTGCACCCAGAAATGACCTTGGGCGAAATGCTCCATGACTCCGTCGCAAAATCTACAAGGAACATTTTCCCGGTTGTAGATGCCAATATGGTATTTTTAGGTATAATTTTGTTGGACGATATACGGGAGTTTATGTTCGATACCAAACTGTACGCCACTACCAAAGTTGAAACATTTACCCACAAGGCGCCAGAACATATCTATTACGGCACGGACAGCATGCAAACCGTTATGCAAAAATTTCAGGATAGCGGAGCCTGGAACCTACCCGTTGTAAAGGACGGAATTTACAGGGGCTTTGTATCGAAATCTAAACTCCTAACTGCGTATAGAAGAGAACTTATAAAATTTACCAAATAATGAAATACTTTATTACCGCCATTGTGCTTATTTCCTTTGGTTTAATTATCTACGGATTCAACATTCCAGACGAACAATCCGCTATGGCCAACAAATTTATTGGCTGTGGCACCTTGGGTTTGTTCTTATTGGCCATGCCCCTATTCCTCATAAAAGAAAGTAAAGGGAAGAAATTCAAGGATTATATGCTTACCGATGAAAATGTTAGGAAAATGCAGGGAAAAGCACCTAGAAACACTGATAATCAAGACACTCCAAAAAATTAATCGTTGTGATTTCAATCAATCAACCTAAAAATATCTTAAATTAGAGTGTTAATTTTAAATCTCATTACAATGACTGGCACAGTAAAATTTTACAATGAATCCAAAGGATATGGATTCATAACCAATGACGAAACTGGAAAGGATATTTTTGTTCATGCCACCGCTCTTCACGGAACGGAAATTAGGGAAGGCGATAAAGTAAGCTATGAAGAGGAGGAAGGTAGAAAAGGCATTGTTGCCGGTCAGGTTCAGGTCTTATAATAATATACTTTTTACGCCTAAATCATATAAACCACGTCGCAGCGTGGTTTTTTTATCTGTTTGAATCTTCTACTATTTTCGCTTTAGGATAAAAAATTGCTGCAACAAGGCTAGCGGCCTCATTTTCTAAGATGCCTCCTACAACTTTGTTTTAGGATGCAAAGTGCTCCCCATAACCTCAAAACCACGTTGTAAATCCTTGGCCCCATAAACTATCTTTTTAATTTGGCTCCAGTATAAGGCTCCGGCACACATTTGGCAAGGTTCCAGTGTAACGTATAGAGTACACTCCTTGAGGTACTTTCCTCCTAAAAAATTAGCGGCCGCCGTAATGGCCTGCATTTCTGCGTGGGCCGTTACATCGTTTAATTTTTCGGTTAAATTATGCGCCCTGGCAATGATTCTATCCTGAACGACAATTACGGCACCTACAGGTACTTCTCCAGCTTCAAAGGCATATTCCGCTTCTTGAAGTGCTCTTTTCATAAAATAAGCATCATCATAAGGTAAAACCATAGCCACAAAAATACCATACTTTCATTTTTAAAAAAGTATTTTTGTCCCCTTATTACAGCAGTTTGAAAACAATTCTTGAACATATTACAACACCTCAGGATTTAAAGATTTTGAAAGAGGAACAATTAGGTGAATTGGCCCAAGAACTGCGGGCTTTTATCATCGATATCGTAGCTACCAAAGAAGGCCACCTAGGGGCCAGCCTAGGGGTCGTGGAATTGACTATTGCACTGCATTATGTTTTCAATACCCCTGAAGACAAATTAATTTGGGACGTGGGTCACCAAGCATACGGACATAAAATACTTACTGGAAGAAAATCGATTTTTGATACCAATAGACAGTACGGAGGCATCAGCGGCTTTCCAAAAATGAAGGAAAGTGAATATGATGCTTTTGGAACGGGACATAGTTCTACCGCTATTTCGGCCTTGTTGGGGATGGCCTTATCGGCCCGGTTGCAAGGAATACCCAACCGGCAGCATATTGCGGTAATAGGGGATGCTTCCATTGCAAGCGGCATGGCCTTTGAAGGGCTTAACCATGCCGGGGTTACCAACGCCAATATATTAATTGTACTTAATGATAATGCCATGGGGATCGACCCCAGTGTAGGCGCATTAAAAAAATACCTGACCAACGTAAAGACCGGTACCGCGAAAGAAGAAAACATCTTTGAATGCCTCAATTTTAAGTATTCCGGCCCAATAGATGGTCATAACCTGCCTTTGTTGATACAAGAATTAAGGCGTTTAAAGCATGTAGAAGGTCCCAAACTGCTACATCTTATAACCACAAAAGGAAAAGGTCTTAAGAGAGCGGAAGAGGATCAGGTTATCTATCACGCTCCGGGCAAGTTCGACAAAAATACGGGAGAACTCGAAAAGAAACCGCTAGCCCGGGAAGCTCCCAAATTCCAAGACGTCTTTGGGAAGACCTTGGTGGAACTGGCATTGAAAAACCCAAAAATTGTTGGCATCACCCCCGCGATGCCCACGGGGAGTTCCTTAAGATATATGATGGACGCCTTACCTACACGTGCCTTTGATGTTGGGATAGCGGAGCAGCATGCAGTAACCATGGCGGCAGGTATGGCGGCAGATGGTCTGGTTCCATTTTGTAATGTATACTCAACCTTTCTTCAACGTGCCTATGACCAGGTAATACATGATGTAGCCCTACAAGATCTGCCCGTTATTTTCTGTTTGGACCGTGCCGGTCTCGTTGGAGAGGATGGCCCCACACACCATGGTGTTTTCGATATTTCTTACTTAAGATGTATTCCAAACCTTATTATTTTTTCCCCCTTAAACGAAATTGAACTGCGCAACATTATGTACACCGCGCAATTGGGCCTGCAACATCCTATTGCCATTCGCTATCCAAGAGGCAGGGGCAATTTGCTTGAATGGCAAAAACCGATGGAAAAATTAGCGATAGGGAAGGGACGATGTTTGAAGAAAGGAGACAAACTGGCCATACTGTCAACGGGACCCATAGGCACCATGATTACGGAGGTACTCACGGAGCTTGGATCGGAGGCGGATATTGCGCATTACCACCTCCCCTTTATTAAACCGTTGGACAAAAACTTACTAAAGACAATTCTTAAAACATTTAACCATATCATCACCATAGAAGACGGCTCCATGAGCGGTGGCTTTGGCAGTGGCGTGCTAGAATTTGCCAATAGCATTGGAATACCCAAAAATATTAAGATATTTGGCATACCGGATCGTTTTATTACGCACGGGCCAACATCAGATTTATACAAAGAAGCAGGAATAGATAAGATATCTGTAAAAAAATATGTTCAACAATTCCTATGAAAATGCTATTTTCCGAGCCATTTAAAATTCTTGTTCCACTACTCATTTTAATTACCATTTGTACTTACGGGCAAGATTCAATTCCTTCGCCAACGATTCCCGATAGTACCGTAATAGATAGTATTGCTATAGATACCATTGTAATACGCAGGACCGTAGATAAAATTAATGCCCAAAAAAGGGATGTAAATCTCAAAATACCCAACATTACCTTTAACAAAACAAAGACCTTACAGGAAGGGTTTAAACGTTTCAGGGTTCCTTCATTTTGGGAGGTAGAAAACAGTTTTGGAATAAACTTGAGCGAGGCCGCTTTTGTGAACTGGAATGCGGGGGGCGATAATGCGGTGAGCGGTCTCGGTTTTTTAAAATTTGCCAGAAAATATAAATTCGGTAATTTTCAATGGGACAATAATTCCGAATTACGTTATGGTCTTAATGCGCAAGCGGGCCGAAAACTTCGAAAGACAGAGGATGTAATCAGGTTAAGTTCCAACTTGGGGTATCGAAAAGATACAATTAGCAACTGGTTTTATTCGGTTCAGCTAAATTTTAACACCCAATTTTCCAATGGGTACAAGTACCCGGATAGGGATACCCCAATTTCTAGGTTCATGGCGCCGGGCTACCTCTTATTTGGGGCAGGTACTTCATTCATTACCAAGGACCAAAAATTTAATCTCTACTTATCTCCCCTAACTCAAAAATCTACCTTCGTCCTCGATCAACGTTTGGCGGACAATGGCGCATTTGGTGTAAAACCGGCAGTCTTGGACGAAAATGGAAACGTGATAACTCCCGGAGAAAACCACACGATGGAACTTGGTATTTTGATTACAAAAAACATGAATTATACCATTGCCAAGAACATTCAGTTACGGAGTAGGTTGAATCTTTATACGGATTATTTAGAGGATTTTGGTAATGTTGACGTGGATTGGGAGCTGAACATTGATATGAAAATCAATAAATTCATAACTACTAGCCTAGGCACCCAAATGATTTATGACGATGACATTCTTTTTGATGTTGTAAAAAACGATAATGGCACCATTGTAGACCAAGGGGTCCCAAAAATACAGTTCAAACAGGTCTTGGGGGTTGGGGTACTCTACGATTTTTAAAGCTGCCTTCCCTTTATTTTGTTATGGATATGTACCGCAGCACTATCAGATAAACTGGCGACATAGCAGCACGTGTGTAACAAAATCTCATAAACCGATGTATCTGTACGCTGATAGAAAGATGGAAGTGTGCGCAATATCAGCTTATGGTAATTGGAAGGGGACCCGTTCATTTTACCCATCAAAGCTTCGATATACACATCCAATATATCGGATATAATAGTATAACCGGCAATTTCTTTTTCTACCACTTCTTGGGATTGATATACATTCTTTACACTTAGACTAATGATATCATCAATTTGCGCCTTGTAGTTACTTTTATCCAATAAGGAGACCTCAAAAGTCCCGTTTAATATGCTTTCCTCGTGCGTGATGAAAATGGAGACGGCGTCCAGTATTAAGGTATTGATCGCCAAAGCCCGCAGGTAGCTCAACCGATCCTCACGGTACGCCAACGAATTATACTTCTTAGTATTGATGGTGTCCTTGACCAGCTTAATCAAGTATTCCAAGGCATAATCCTCAGAAATAAGCCCAAGATTAATCCCGTCTTCAAAATCGATAATCGTGTAACAGATATCGTCCGCAGCTTCTACCAAAAATGTCAACGGATGTCTACCAAAGGAAAGGGCACCATGGCTACTTCTATTTGGTAGGCCCAAGTCTTCCGCTACTTCCTTGAAAGTTTCTTTTTCGCTCTGGAAAAACCCAAATTTTTTATCGCAAATATGAGCGCTCGGCTTCTTAGGCAGCGATTCTTTGGGGTATTTCATAAACGCACCCAAGGTTGCATAACTTAGCCGTAAACCACCCTTGACCCCTTCTCTGTCCTGCGTAAGTAATCGAAAGCCATTTGCGTTTCCTTCAAAATCAATGATATCTTGATATTCCACGGCAGAAAGATGTTCCTTGAAACGTAATCCTTTCCCTGTTTTAAAATATTCCCCAATTGCTTTTTCACCGCTATGGCCAAAAGGAGGGTTTCCAATATCGTGCGCCAAGGAAGCCGCTGCTACGATTGCGCCAATATCCCCAAACCCATACCCATGGATTTTCTTTAAATACGGATGCTTCTCTAGAATCCTTTTCCCTGCCAACCTACCTAAGCTCCGCCCTACAACGGATACCTCAAGACTATGGGTCAATCGTGTATGTACAAAATCGGTCTTGGAAAGGGGAATTACTTGGGTCTTATCCTGTAAACTTCTAAAGGCGGACGAAAAAATGATACGGTCATAGTCCACATCAAAACCCAAACGGGTCTCATCCTGTTCATTGCGTAGACGTTTATTGGTATCGCCCTGTTTACGTAAGGATAGTAATTGTTCCCAATTCATAGCATTCATTCTAAATAGGCTGCAAGATACATTTTTTGGTTCTTTGGCAAATGCTATTCCATTAGGTAGGAACAACGGTTAAGACCCCTAAACTTAACCATTAAAATATAAATTCATAACCCTTAGCTAACATTAACTTAACCCCATGATAGTTTCTTTGCACAAGAAACAAAACTGCAATATGAAAAAAGTTTATTTTGTCTTTATACTACTTTTTGGTGCGCTGTCGTACGCACAGGAAACAAGTATTGTAAGAGGTCAAATTTTAGACGGCGAACTGTACAACGAGCCTTTATTAATGGCATCTGTTTCAATTAAAAATACATCCATATCCACGCAGACCAATTTTAGGGGGAATTTTGAATTCAATGATCTGGCTCCGGGTTCTTACGATCTTTTAGTCCAATTTTTGGGATATGAAGCAATTGAAATTCCAATTACCGTGAGGACTGGCGAAAATGTTGAAATAGTAGAAACGCTTTCTGCAAAAAAACTAATGCTTCCTGGAGCTACAGATGTAAGTAGCATTGAAAGTGACCTTGATTTTACACCTAAAAGAACCGAGCAGAAACCTTAATTCTACTTCACCTGTCCTCATTTAAAATAAAAGGTTTCCCAATTAACGCTTCTGCCACTCCTAAATGTTAGTTTCAAAAAAGAAATTAGTATTTTGACCCCTAAAGTAAGAACCTATTGAAATTTAGGATACCTCTGGTGCTCGGGTAATTTTAACTTCATAACCTTATTTTAACTTGAATTACAATGTATAACATCATTTTAGCTACTTATTTTCAATTTTAATGGGCGAAAACATTTATCTCTTCATGATTATTGCGTTGGCCATTTTGGCCGTCACGGATTTGGTTGTTGGAGTCAGCAACGACGCAGTAAACTTTTTAAACTCTGCCATAGGCTCAAAAGCAATATCCTTCAAAACCATTATGATCGTTGCCAGTATTGGAATAGCCTTTGGTGCCGTCTCCTCTAGTGGAATGATGGAAGTTGCCCGAAAAGGTATTTTTAATCCGTCAGAGTTTGTCTTCGCCGAAATTATGATTGTGTTTATGGCGGTCATGATTACGGATATATTACTGCTGGATTTTTTCAACACCCTTGGCATGCCTACCTCCACAACAGTTTCAATTGTATTTGAACTCTTGGGAGCCGCAGTAGCCATATCCTTGGTTAAAATTTACGCTGGTGATGGTAATTTGACCCATTTGATTAATTACATAAACACGGACAAAGCCACTGAAATAATTATAGGCATTCTGCTTTCCGTTGCCATTGCATTCACCATTGGAGCATTTATCCAGTTCTTTACAAGGGTTTTATTATCGTTCAAGTTCAATGAAAAACCCAAGTGGGTAGGTTCTATTTTTGGAGGTCTTGCCATCACTGCAATCATTTATTTTATAATTGTCAAGGGACTAAAAGGCACCTCTATTCTAAGTGCAGAGGCCACGCAGTTCATTTCTGATAATCCACAATTATTCATAATCGCCAATATTGGTTTTTGGTTCATCCTTTCATGGCTCGTTACCCGTTTTTTAAATTGGAATATCTACGTAATTATTATTATTCTAGGAACTTTTGCACTAGCCATGGCTTTTGCAGGGAATGATTTGGTAAACTTCATTGGCGTGCCTTTAGCCGCGTACGAATCTTTTGTAAGCTGGTCCAATTCCGGGCAATTGGCCACCGATTTCAATATGCAAGGTTTGGCGGTTGCGGTACAGACCCCTACCTATCTTTTATTGGCTTCAGGAATCGTTATGGTCGTTACGCTCTGGTTTTCATCAAAGGCCAAAAATGTGGTAAAGACCAGTGTAGACCTATCAAGACAGGATGAAGGCGACGAACGGTTTGAACCAAATTTCTTATCCAGACAAATCGTAAAATATTCCATTGTAGCTTCAGAATATTTAAATGGACTTCTACCGGACAAGCTAAAAGCACGTACCGATAAACAATTCGAAAAACCAAACACCTATATTTCAAAGGCCAAGGTCAAAGATCAGCCAGCTTTTGACTTAATACGCGCATCGGTTAACCTAATGGTAGCAAGTGTGCTTATCTCCATGGCAACCTCTTTAAAATTGCCCCTGTCCACTACCTATGTCACGTTTATGGTCGCTATGGGAACTTCCTTGGCCGATAGGGCCTGGGGTGCAGAAAGTGCCGTATATAGAGTGGCTGGTGTTCTAAACGTCATTGGTGGTTGGTTCTTTACGGCCATTATCGCTTTCTTGGCTGCAGCTGTAATAGCGTACATCATTCATTTAGGAGGTATTTATGCCATAGGTATTTTGCTCATATTGGCATTTTTCCTAATTGGAAAAAATTACATTTCCCATACCAAAAAATTAAAGGAATCCAAGGAAGAGGAAAAACTGGAACGTGCGGAAAGCAGTTCGGTTCAAGGCGTAATTGAGGAAAGTGCCAAAAACATTGCCAATGTCGTTAAGCGAACGAACAAAATTTATTCCAATACCATAAACGGGCTGGCCAAACAGGACCTTAGTTTACTTAAGAAAAATAAGAAACAGGGAAATAAGCTTTCATCGGAAATTGAAGATTTGAGGGACCATACCTTTTATTTCATTAAAAATTTGGATGAAGCACATATTGGGGCAAGTAACTTTTACATAAACGCTATGGGTCATTTAACAGATATGTCCCAGTCGCTCGATTATATCGGTAAGGTGAGCCACAAACATGTAAACAACAACCATAAAAAATTAAAGTACAACCAAATTAAAGAGCTTAAACAAATTGATTACAAACTGGCGGAAATTTTGAACAATACCCAAACCGCTTTTGAAGAACGCTCTTTCGAAAAAATAGGTAAGATTCTCGCCAATAAACAAGAACTCTACGATTTGGTCTCCCAAAAAATTGAAATGCAGGTAGAGCGCACCCGCACAGAGGAATCAAGTCCTAAAAATACGACTTTGTACTTTTCCATATTATTGGAGACAAGGGACCTAATGACCGCTACCATGAATCTTCTTGAGCAATATTATAAAGAATATGATGGTAAAATTACACCGGCGCGTTTAGATTAATGCATCCTATTAAACACCAAATAATGCGATATCCATTTCTTTTTTTATTCCTTCTAACGGCCATAAGTAATTGGGCACAAGACCCTTCTGGAACGGAATTACTAAGGCGGTCTATCTCCTTTCACGACCCAAATCAAAATTGGAGAGCTTTTAAAGGTAGCTTGTTGATTGAAATGGAAACACCAAACAGCAGCTTAAGAAGTACCTTAGTGGCAATTGATTTACCCGGTAATTATTTCAAGACCACGGTCAAAAAAGATAATTATACCATAGAATCTGAACTTGACAATGGCGAATGCTCGTTAAAATGGAACGGGAAAACTACAATACCTGAAAAAATAAAGGACAGTCTAAGAATTTCCTGTGAGCGTGCCAATATGATGAAAGATTATTACACTTATTTATATGGCCTTCCAATGAAATTAAGGGACCCGGGCACCATTATAGCAAATAAAGTGACCAAAAAGTCATTTAAGGGAAAAGAGTACTTGGTGCTTAAGGCAGGTTACGAAAAGGAAGTTGGAAGCGATACATGGTACTTTTATTTCGATCCAAAGACCTATGCCATGGAAGTATATCAGTTTTTTCATGACGAATCAAAAAATGATGGTGAATACATCCTTCTTTCCGATAGGATTACCGTAAATGGAATTAAAATTCCAAAAATCCGTGCTTGGTATTATAATAAGGATGACCAATATTTGGGTACTGATGTACTACAAAAGGCCAGTAAAGGTCTCTAGCGATAAAAGTTCATTTCATCCATATAAATCCAAACTTCCGGAGGAAGCAATGGTTTTATATTTTTCCCTTGCTTATGTTCCTTTCGGATAAAGGTTGATGAAATTTCCATTATAGGGGCATCTACAAAATGTATTTTTTCATTACCCACAAATTTATGCGCTACCGTCCCCTTTGAAATTCGTGGGTAAACGTATATAGCATGGTTTTCCAAGATGACTTCATAATTTTTCCACTTATGAAGACCCTTTAAATTATCCTCGCCCATTATCAATGAAAAGTGGTGGCCGTCAGGATATTTCTCTCCCAAGTGCACCAGTGTATTTATAGTGTAGTTGGGTTGGGGTAAATCGAATTCGATTCTACTGGGGCTTAGCTTAGGATACTCTTTTGTAGCCTCGTATACCATTTCGTATCTATGGTGATTATCCAAGAGGGATTTTTTGGTTTTGAACGGACTCTGCGGAGTTACTACGAACCAAACCTCATCAAGGTCTGAAAACTCAACCATGTGATTGGCAATAACCAAATGGCCTATATGAATAGGGTTAAAGGTTCCAAAATAAAGACCTACCTTTTTCATAAGTTGCTTACTCCTTTTCAGTCCCTATAAAGGCTGCTACGAGTTCTACGGACTCTTTAAGGGCCGTATCCAAATCATAATTCTTGATAATTCTGTCAAATTGTGGTGCAGTAGCCAATTCTACGGAAGCTTTGGCAATCCGCATATTGATTTTATCATCACTTTCGGTACTACGCTTCTTGAGCCTGATTTTCAATTCATCCACGCTTGGCGGCTTAACGAATACGGCCAAGGTTCGCTCAGGAAACTTCTTTTTTATCCGCAACCCACCTACGACATCGATATCGAAGATTACGTTTTTACCTTCTGCCCAGAGCCGCTCTACTTCACTTTTCAAAGTGCCATAGAAATTGTCCCGGTATACCTCTTCCCATTCCAAAAAGTCGTCGTTCTTGATGTGGTTTTTAAACTCCGAAACCGACATGAAGTAATAGTGCTCCTTATTCTTTTCCTTGCCACGCCTTGGCCTTGAAGTTGCCGATACTGAAAAGGCCAGATTCAGCTCTGGCTGGGCCAAAAGATGTCTTACAATGGTTGTTTTTCCACTTCCGGATGGAGCCGAAAAAATAATAAGCTTTCCCCCTTTCATCTACAGCACGTTTAACATTTGTTCCTTTATCTTTTCTAGTTCGTCCTTCATTTGTACCACCAACTGTTGCATAGGTGCATAGTTTGCCTTGGACCCTATGGTGTTGATCTCGCGGCCTATTTCCTGTGAAATAAAACCGAGTTTTTTACCATTACTATCGTCAGATTTTAAGGTTTTTCCAAAATAATCCAAATGATTTGCAAGCCTAACTTTTTCTTCGGTAATGTCGTATTTCTCCAAATAGTAAATCAATTCCTGCTCAAACCTGTTCGCATCAATATCTGCCTGCAAGTCCTGTACCGCTTTCTCTAGCCGTTCACGTATGGTTCCTTGTCTTTCCGGGTCAATTTCCACTACTTTTTGCAGTAAGGCCTCCAAGGAACGGATACGCTTCAAAAAATCCTGTTCTAAAACACTACCTTCTTCTGATCGAAAGGTATTTATCTCAACCAATGCCCCTTCCAGAGCCTTCTGTATTGCCTCATATTCCGCTTCATCAATATCTTCCTTCTCCGTCTTCATGGCATCCGGGAAGCGTAAAGCCATTTCCAGCAACCTTAAGTCATCCCCTGTTGCTATACTTTTTAACTGCTTCATATATTGCTTCACCGCAACCTCATTGACCTGCGAGGTCGTTTCATCTCCAGTAAGCTCAACATATAAACTAAAATCTACCTTTCCGCGCTGTAACGAATTCGCAATTATTTTCCGCAGTTCCAATTCCTTTTCACGATAGTTAGAGGGCATACGCGCATTTAAGTCGATGCTCTTACTATTCAAGGATTTGATTTCTACCGTAATTTTTTTGTTGGGTAATTGAACTACATGTTTACCGAAGCCGGTCATGGATTGAATCATAAATACAGTTTAACTTTTAACAAAGGTAAGGTAAATGGCAAATTTAGATTTCAACATTTACCCCTATCTCAAAAAAGAAGCTGCATAAAAGGTCATTCCGTGCGCCCTTGTGAGGTATGAAGAAATCTAGGCTAAACCAACAGATTACTTCACTTCGTTCGTATTGACATTTAACACAGACTTCTTATACAGCCTCCTTTAGCTGTGATCAATACAAATACTACAATTCCCTCAACCAAATATTCCTAAAACTTACACGACTATCGTCACCATGATCCTGGAGCATTAGGGGCCCTTTACCGTGTGCCGGATTTTTAGGCCATCCTATGTAAGGTGTTGTTCCTTTTAGTTCCACATGGTCCTGAACCAAGACACCGTTATGGATTACCGTGATATCACCAGACTTGATTTTGCCACCATCTACATTAAATTCTGGCGCATGGTAGATAATGTCATAGGTATTCCATTCCCCGGTTGGCACGGAAGCCATTGCCAAAGGCACGTGCTGTTTATAAACAGAGGCTACTTGCCCATTAACATAGGTAGGGTTGTCATTTTGATCCAATACCTGCACCTCATAGATTCCGTTAAGGAAGATTCCGCTATTTGCTCTATTCTGCCCCTCTCTTTGCACCGGCAATGGAGACTTCCATTCTATGTGAAGTTGCACATCGCCAAAATTTTGTTTGGTCTGTATGTTGCCCGTTTTATCGTTAACGGTCATGCTTCCATCCTTATTGAGATGCCACTTGGCCGCTGTACTATCCACGGAACTGATCCAATTATCCAAACTGGAACCATCAAAAAGGACTACGGCATCGCTTGGGGGCGCGCCCATGGCGCCCGGCACAACCACTGGCACTTTAGGCTCATAAAACTCGGTTTCTTCTGGCGTGGTAGGTTCGGTACCCATATATTCCTCATAAACGATAACACTATCTTTCGGAGAAGTATCCATAGTGTCCATGGACTCTACTTTAACCTTTTCTTGACATGAGGTTACCCCTATTGCAATGACTACTAGTGAGCTTAAGATTTTGTTTTTCATTGGTTTATTCTATTAAAGTTGTTTGATTTTGATGTTTTTGAAGGCGACCACATTACCATGGTCTTGTAAACCGATTTTTCCGGTATGGAATTTTCCAAAACCTTCCCAATCCGAAAATTTAGAATCTTCGACCATTGCTTTCCATGCCTCGTTGGCCACAGGAAACGAAACTACTTCAGTGCCATTCAGCACAACGTTGCCCATTTCTTTCTTGTGATTGACCGTGATTACCATCGTATTCCATTCTCCTACAGGTTTGGTAACGTCCTTTGCAGGAGCCATCATATCATAAAGCGCCCCTGCCTGATGCGTTGTTCCCGCTTTTGCATCGGGGTGCTTTTCATTGTCCAGGATTTGGATTTCTGGTCCGGTTTGGTATCCTGTTCGGTATATGGAATCTTCATTAACGCCCCAAAAAACACCACTATTTCCACCTTCGGATATCTTCCATTCCAAAGAAAGTTCAAAATCTGTAAATTCCTCCTTGGTAACCAAGTCATGGTTCTTGTTTTCCTCCCCTTCCCCTGGTGGGGTATATACCATGGCATCACCTTGTATCTTCCAAACCTCGCTAACCCCATCGCTTTGGAATTCCTTCCATTTGTCGAATGAAGAACCATCAAATAAAACTTCCCAATCGTTTTCATTTGTGGATGTTTCAACTTCCATAGCGGTAGACTCGGAAGTTTCTTTTTTCTCCTCTTTGCATGAGATGATCAATAGCACCGCTGCAAAACCTATTATTATTCTTTTCATACTATTATAAATTATAATCCTAATATTCTTTTTAACATATCCTCATCAATTGCTGCCCCGGCAAAGTCATCGAAGGTTTTTTCAGTAGCTTCAATAATATGGTCCTGAATGAATTTGGCCCCTTCCCGTGCTCCTTGTTCCGGGCTTTTTATACAGCATTCCCATTCCATGACCGCCCAAACATCGCATCCATACTGGGTCAGCTTTGAAAAGATGGTCTTGAAGTCTATTTGACCGTCGCCCAAAGACCGGTACCTACCTGCCCTTTTGCCCCAATCATTATAACCGCCAAATGCACCTTTTTTTCCTGTAGGGTTGAACTCGGAGTCCTTTACATGAAATGACTTTATAAATTCATGATAATGATCAATATAGGCGATATAATCGAGCTGCTGCAGTACAAAATGGCTCGGGTCATATAATATGTTCACACGTTTATGATTACCGGTAGCGTCTAGAAAACGCTCAAACGTATCGCCATCATGTAAATCTTCACCAGGGTGTATTTCATAACAAACATCTACCCCTTCCTTATCGAAATGGTTTAATATAGGCATCCACCGTTTTGCCAATTCCTCGAAGCCCATTTCAACCAGACCGGCAGGTCGCTGTGGCCATGGATGCATGGTATGCCACAATAAAGAACCTGAGAACGTAGCATGGGCATTTAGGCCCAATTTTCTACTTGCACTCGCCGCCTTTTTAACGGTTTCTACGGCCCATTCCGTCCGTGCCTTTGGCTTTCCATGTACATTTTTTGGGGCGAAGGAGTCGAACATTAAATCATACGCAGGATGTACAGCGACCAATTGGCCTTGAAGATGGGTAGAAAGCTCTGTAATCTCCAGGCCATAGGAATTGATTTTTCCCTTTAATTCATCGCAATAGGTTTGACTCTCCGCCGCTTTATCCAAATCGATAAGAAAGCTTTCCCAGGTAGGGATTTGAATTCCTTTGTATCCAAGATCGGACGCCCATTTGCACATTCCATCCAAGGTATTGAAGGGTGCTTTACTATCTACGAACTGGGCTAAAAATACGGCCGGGCCTTTAATTGTTTTCATAAGGTTGATGCTATCTGTTATTTTATTTAGTTACTTGAATTGACGTTCTAATTAGGGCAATTAACATTATATTTAAAGAATTGTTTAAAATTGTTTCGATTTCGAAAACGAAATGGTATAAATATAGGAAATACCAATAGAAAAAGATAAAATTCAAGTATGAATCAAAACGAAATATTCGATGCCATTGTGGTCGGAACAGGTATCAGCGGTGGATGGGCGGCAAAGGAATTGACAGAAAACGGCCTAAAAACCTTAGTCCTTGAGCGGGGACGAATGGTGAAGCATGTTGCCGATTATCCTACCATGAATAAGGACCCTTGGGATTTTCCTCACAAAGGGGAATTATCACAGGAGGACAAAAAAAAGTACCATGTGCAATCGCGCGTTAACTGGGCTCCAAAAGATGATAACAAGCATTTTTTTGTGAACGACTTGGAGCATCCGTACGTAGAGACGAAACGTTTTGATTGGATTCGTGGTTATCAAGTAGGTGGACGCTCGTTAACTTGGGGCCGTCAAAGTTACCGCTGGAGCGATATCGATTTTGAAGCCAATAAGAAGGAGGGGGTTAGTATTGATTGGCCCGTTCGCTACAAGGATATTGAACCTTGGTATGATAAAGTGGAAGAATATATTGGTGTTAGTGGCGAAAATTTAGGCTTGGATGTCTTACCGGACGGAAAATTTCAACCTGCCATGAACCTGAACTGTGTTGAAGAGGACTTCAAGGAAAAAATAAAGGATGGGTTTGACGATGGCCGCTTGGTCACTATTGGGCGGGCTGCCCACATTACAGATCCCAATGCAAGTTTTGAAGGACGTGGAGTGTGTCAGAACCGGAACAGATGTTCCAGAGGTTGTCCTTTTGGCGGCTATTTTAGCAGTAACTCGTCAACCTTGCCTGCTGCGGAACGCACCGGTAATATGACCCTACGTCCAAACTCCATTGTTCACGAAATCATCTACGATGATACTACTAAAATGGCGACAGGGGTACGTGTAATCGATGCCGAAACCAATGAGAAATTAGAATTCAAGGCAAAGATTATTTTCCTTTGTGCCTCGGCCATGGCTTCCGTAGGTATTCTACTGCAATCGAAATCTGACCGTTTTCCAAATGGTCTTGGTAACGATTCCGATGCCTTGGGAAGAGGCATTATGGACCATCATTATAAGTTGGGCGCCACTGCAAAAGTGGATGGTTATCTTGATAAGTATTATAAAGGTAGACGGGCAAACGGTTTCTATATACCGCGTTTTGTAAACTTGAACGAAAAAACAAAACGTGAAGGGTATATAAGAGGTTTTGGCTATCAAGGCACTGCCAGTAGAGGGGATTGGTCCGAAGCTGTTGGTGAAATGGGCTACGGTAAAAAGTTAAAGGAAGAAATTCTTAGGCCTGGACATTGGACCATTGGTGTTACAGGCTTTGGGGAATTTTTACCTTACGATGATAACCGGGTAACGTTGAGCCCTACCGAAAAGGACAAATGGGGCCTTCCGCAATTGGCCTTTGATGTGGAGTTCAAGGAGAATGAACTTAACATGCGAAAGGATATTAAAAGGGAAATCGTTGCCATGTTCAAAGCGGCAGGTTTTAAGGATGTTCAACCTTACGAAGAACCTTCCGGCCCCGGTCTGGGCATCCACGAAATGGGTGGTGCACGAATGGGTCATACGCCTAAGACTTCCATTTTGAACAAACACAATCAAGTACATACCGTACCCAATGTGTATGTTACGGATGGCGCTTTCATGACCTCATCGAACTGTGTAAATCCATCCTTGACCTATATGGCATTTACCGCTCGGGCCGCCAATCATGCTGCAGAACAATTTAAAGCGGGCAAATTCTCATAAAGCGCTGTAATTTGTCGAAAAATTAATAAGGTAAGGGCAAATGTATTTTTTTACACAATACATACACGTACTTGTAGTTATTAACTTAGCATGTTTTTAAACGTTAATATTAGCTTATGGAAAATGCTTCGGCCAGGAATATGTGGGGAGACTATTTGGACGCCCATTTAGAGCATGCCTTTGAAGATGCACCTACTACCATGCATTTAGGTACTACAAAAAATGATGCCAACGCATTGGCCGAGCTCGTGAAAAAAGGGGTGAAAAAAGCAACCTCGCATTCACTGCTAACCTTGCAGCACCGTAACCAAAGATTGCCTAGAATAGGCGACTTTGTGGTAGTCTTAAACAGCGAGGACCAAGCGCAATGTATAGTGCGCACCACTGCGGTTAGACTAAAACCCTATTTTAGCGTAGATGCAACTTACGCCCAATTGGAAGGCGAAGGAGATAAATCACTTGCGTACTGGCAAGAAGTGCATTGGGAACGTTATACAAAGGAATTACAGGCTTTTGGAAGGGAGCCAAGGGAAAGCATGATTGTCGTATGCCAAGAGTTCGAAAAAGTATTTTAACCAAATAAAGGGATAAACCTTAACTAAAAACAGCCGCGATTTGCGGCTGTTATTTATGAAACACTATTGCGATTAATTCTCGAGTTCTACCCACGTGTTTCCATTCTTATGGGAAGCGACAGTAGCTTCGATGAAGTTCATACCCCGAACGCCATCACCCATAGTAGGAAATTCGCCATCATTATATTTTTCTCCTCGAATGGCACGTGCCACGCCTAAGTAAATATTGGCCATGGAATCAAAAATTCCTTCTGGATGGCCCGCAGGTAATTTTGTGCCATCCAAAGACAGTTCAGAATTATAGGCATGTCCTGGCTTGTAGATTTGAGCGGGTTCCGTATCGCTCAATTTATACAAAAAGTTAGGATTTTCCTGTTCCCAACGAAATGCGCCCCTTTCCCCATATATAGCTATAGCCAAACCATTTTCTTCACCCGTTGCCACTTGGCTGCCCCTAATAACTCCCTTGATATGGTCTCCCATACGAATAAGCACGGTACCATCAACATCCATTTTATTATCATCATAAAGGTAATTGAAATCGCATAATAAAGATTCTACCTTTAGGCCGGTGGTGTACTCGATCATATTAAAAGCATGAACCCCTATATCTCCCATACACGAGCTTATTCCTGCCTTTTCAGGGTCAAGTCTCCAAACCGTGGAACGTTTTTCTTGGTCATGGATGATGGTATTTATCCAGCCTTGATAGTACCTAGCATCTACCTTATGGATTTTTCCCAAAGCGCCGGCTTTAATCATTTCACGCATTTGCCGAACCATGGGATACCCCGTGTAGGTGTGCGTTAAAGCAAAAACGGTTCCCGCTTTTTTATGTGCCTCTTGCAATTCTTTGGCTTCCTCCAATGTCGTGGTCATTGGTTTTTCACAAATTACATGAAAGCCGTTGTCCAATAATTTTTTTGCCATTGGATAATGCAAAAAGTTTGGTGTAAGGACGGAACAGACCTGAATGCGCTCTTCCTTAGGCAATTTTAATTCTTCTTCGATGAGGGTATCAAAATCCTTATAAATCCTATTCAAGGGCACATCTATTTCCTTTGCAAAAGCAAGGTTATCCTCAAAACCGGGATTAAAAACTGCGCCGGTTATCTGATAATTATCGTTGATGTGCGAGGCTACTCTATGAAGTACTCCAATTAGGGAATCGCCTCCCCCTCCTAAAATTCCTAAGCGTATTTTTTTTGGCATTTGTATATCTATTTAAGTTGACTTATTTATTCTCTAAAATCCATTTTCTTTCGAATTTCTTCAGCTGCTTGCGGACCAGCCCATTTTTCACAAAGATACAATCCCAAATTTAATGAAGTAGAAACGGCACCCGCCGTGATAATTTTTCCGTCCTCTACGATTCGCTCCTCCACAACCTCTTTACAGTAAGGTTTCAGTTCTTCATAGGATTGATAATTTGTGGTTGCCCTTTTGTTTTTTAAGAAACCCGCCGCTCCCAGCAGCAAGCTTCCCGTACAGACCGAAATTTTCGTTGCTATCGAATTTGCAGTCTTGATCCAGTTTATAAATCCGGTATCGTGCTGTAGTTCGCGGGTTCCAAAACCACCGGGAACGATAATCGCATCATAAGCATCCAAATTGTCCCTCACCTTATCCGGAATTATTTCCAAACCAAAACCATCTACAACTGTAGTGGTATAGGAACAAATATCCCAATCTAAATCTGGGATATAATTTAAGGCTTTCAATCTACTTACGGCATCGTACACTCCCACAAAATCGAGCACCGTTAGACCGTTAAAAAGTATATACGCTATTTTCAACCTTAAAATTTTAGGCTTTTAATTTAATTAATTTATCTAAGATTGGTAGTCTATTTCCTCGGATTTAAAGAAAATGCCAAATAGCACAAATACGGCTAGGGCAAATCCTGCCGGATATACCCAGATAACATCCCACGCGTGTTTACCACCGGCCACGAGGTAGGCCGTCGCTATTTTGCCCGCTACCCAGAACCCTATTAACATTCCAACGCCATAGGTTGCCAAGGTAATAAGCCCTTGTGCAGAACTTTTAAACTTTGCCCCCGCTTTGCTATCTGTATATATTTGGCCCGAGACAAAGAAAAAATCATAACAAATCCCATGCAGGGCAATCCCGATTAACAACATAAAACCAAGTGCCCCATCATCCCCAAAAGCAAAGAGCAAGTACCGTATTACCCAGGCGAGCATAGCTACCAGAATGGTCTTTTTAAAACCAAACCGTGTAAAGAAATAGGGCAGCAGTAGCATAAATAGTATTTCGGAAATTTGGCCCAATGTCATTTTACCGGTTGGGTTTTCCATTCCTATTTCAACCAGAAACGGGTTTGCATTTTGGTAATAAAAGGCCAGTGGAATACATATTAGGACGGATGAAATAAAGAATATCAGGAAATTACGGTCTTTAAACAAACTCAACGAATCAAGCCCAAGAATTTCCTTGATGCTTACCTTATCCGTTGTTGCGGCCCTAGGGGGTGTTTTGGGAAGCGTAAAGCTGAACAAGCCTAAAACCAAGGAAGCAATGGCTGTCATGAGAAATGTATTTCTAAGCAACCCATCCCCTATGTTACCCTCTTGATCCCAATTAAAAACATAACTAATAGAGAGCCCTGCAATTATCCAACCCAAGGTTCCGAAGACCCTTACCATGGCGAATTCCTTTGCTGGGTTCTTCATTTGATTGAACGAAACGGAATTTACCAAAGCCAAGGTTGGCATATACAATATCATATACCCCAATACCAAAAGGTAAAACGCACTAAATTCCGTAGTACCATACATGGTGTACATGAGAAAAGCGCCTAAAATATGTAGTATTCCCAAAATACGTTCCGCATTAAAATACCTATCCGCAATTATACCAATGACAAACGGTGCTATGATGGCCCCCCAAGATTGGGTAGAAAAAGCGAGTGCAATTTCCCCATCTGTAGCATTCAGATTATTACCCAAAAATGTGCCTAAGGTAACGAACCAAGCTCCCCAAATAAAGAATTCCAAAAACATCATAAAACAAAGCTGAAATCGAACGTAGTTTTTCATGCTGTCGGCTTATCTTCTATAATGCACATAATCCAGTCCCACAGGAGTTATTCCATTCGTTCTCAAATCTATCGCTATCTGCCCTCTATGGTTTGTAGAATGGTTTATAATGTGGAACAGCATATCCTGCAAGGTGTTGGTAAAGAGCCTCCCCTCAGAATTTTCATAATCTATCCGTTTATCAAAATTGTCGGTATTGGACATGATTTCGAAGGAATTTCGCTGATTTTCATAATGTATGTCTGACCAGTCCTTACTTATATGCTCCTGCCACACCTCGTAATCTGAGGATTTATTTAACATTCGGGCGTTCCAAATATGATGTGCATTTAAAATGTGACTAAAGAGAACCTTTGTTCTTGAAGGAACTTCATTTAGTTTCAGGCATTCCTCTATAAGTCTTTTGTTACAATAATAATTGTAATCGAAAATTTCATTAAAAAAAGCTTTCATATATGTTCTGCATGTTGATTAACCCAATTCTTGGGCAGCTTTTAATAACAAATCCCTTGTTGCAATTATTCCCGCTTCCTCACTGATTTCCGTACCTTCATATTCAACGCCAATAAATCCTGTATAACCTGCCTCTTTAACTATTTCAAGCATCTTTACATAGTCTATTCCCGTATCATAGCCCTCAGCATCAAAATTATTTGATTTGGCACTCACGGCTTTAGCATAAGGCATCAATTCTCGTACACCCTTATATTTATCATATTCCTTCACACAATCATAGCTATCTGGCTTCCGTTCTATACAGAAATTACCAAAATCAGGCAACGTACCACAATTATCCATGGCTACGGTTTCCATTACGTCTGCCAATAAAGCACCGTTAGAGGAAAGCCCACCATGATTTTCTACCAGAATATTAATATTTTTTCCTTTCGCATAGGTAGCTAGTTTCGTTAGACCATCGACTGAATTTTGTTTCCATTCCTCGGGATCAGTACTTCCATTTAGGTTTACCCTAATTGAATGACAGCCCATAGCGGCAGCGGCATCAACCCATTTTTTATGTTTTTCTACCGTTTCATCGCGTTCGTTCTCATCGTTGACTGCCAGATTACCTTGGCCATCAATCATGATCAAAAGATTTTTCATTCCGTGCTTCTCAGCTTCGCTGTTAGACCTTACCACAAAATCTGCCATGGCTTCTGCGGAATAATCGGCATCGGACAATTGTGGATTGTATAATTGGCTCACATATTCAAGCCCTTTAAATCCCCAATTTTTAGCCTTTTCCGCAAAGGTATAAGGGTCGAGCCCATCTTCTCTAATCATGTTGTGCATAGACCATTGCGCTAATGACAACTCAAAGAACGGTGACACTTCATTAGCTTCAGCTGCTTCGGTATTTTCCGTTTTCTCCTTTTTATCTTCCTTACATGCATAGGTACCTAATAAAGAAATGCCTAAACCGGCAGTTGAGGTATTACGAATAAACTTTCTTCTTTTCATGTTGGGTGGTTTGGTATTGTTTAATATTAATCTATTGGTTAATACTGTTCTTAAACTCTTCTATATGCTTACTTTAGTTAACTATTCTAGAATTCCGCAAGAAGAATGGACTTTAAATGTATAGAATTAATTTTATATTTAATAAATTTAGAGAATAAACAACTTTTATGAGCAAATTTTATTACAATGAAGAGCAAGAGTCCTATGATGCCATAGTCGTGGGAACTGGAATTAGTGGTGGTTGGGCCGCAAAGGAATTGTGTGAAGCAGGTTTGAAAACACTGGTTTTGGAACGCGGCCGTATGGTGAAGCACATAGATGATTACGTTACCGCAAACAAAGACCCCTGGGATTTTCCTAATGGAGGCGTTGCTACCAAGGAAATCATTGAACAACAACCAAAGCAGCATAGAACCGGTTATACTACGAGCCAAGCTAGCCATATGTGGTTCGTAAATGATAAGGAGCATCCCTACAATGAAACGAAAAGATTTGACTGGATGCGTGGCTATCACTTAGGGGGACGTTCCTTACAGTGGGGCCGCCAAAGTTATCGATGGAGTGATATTGATTTCACGGCCAACCAGCGCGAAAATATTTCCATAGATTGGCCCGTACGCTATAAAGAGATTGCACCTTGGTACGATAAAGTAGAAACATATATAGGTGTAAGTGGAGAGAATTTAGGATTGGAACAATTGCCTGATGGCCAATTTCTACCAATGATGGACCTGAATTGTGTGGAACAGCACTTTAGGGAAAAAGTAGCTGAAAGTTTTGATGGCAGAGTCGTTACCGCTGGCCGTGTTGCCCATTTAACAGGTACCAAACAATTTGATGGCAGAAGCAAATGCCAATTCAGAAACAGGTGTATAAGAGGGTGTCCATTTGGTGCTTATTTTAGTAGTCTTTCCTCAACGCTTCCTGCCGCCGAAGCTACAGGTAATATGACTCTAAGGCCTGACTCTATCGTTCATGAAGTTATGTATGACCCTGATACTAAAAGGGCGACCGGAGTAAAAGTTATAGATAGGGTAACCAAGGAGACCCATGAGTTTAAGGCCAAAGTAATTTTCCTTTGCGCCTCTGCAATTGCATCTACATCGATTTTAATGCAATCCAAATCTGATGCTTTCCCTAATGGTATGGGTAATGAATCTGACCAATTAGGCCGTAATATAATGGACCATCATCTAGGGGTTGGAGCACGAGGTAATTTCGATGGATACGATGACAAATTCTATAAAGGAAGAAAACCAAATGGTATCTACATTCCCAGATTTAGAAACCTTGGCGGTGATTCTGACAGAAGTGAATATAAAAGAGGATTTGGCTACCAAGGTGGGGCATCTAGAGGAAACTGGGAAGATACCGTAGCAGAGTTGGCTTACGGTGCCGAATTAAAGGATGCCGTATTAAAACCAGGAGGATGGCAATTTGGAATGACCGGTTTTGGCGAGGTTTTACCCTATGAGGAAAACAGGTTTACCCTAGATTATGACAACTTGGATGATTGGGGTTTACCAACCGTAACGTTCGATGCGGAATTCAAGGAAAACGAATGGAAAATGCGCGAGGACATGAAGGAATCCGCTGTTGACATGTTAACAAAAGCTGGTTTACGTGATGTTACTCCGTATGATAATCCGGGCGCACTTGGATTAGGCATTCACGAAATGGGAACTGCTCGTATGGGAAGAAACAGGAAGACCTCTGTACTCAATGGAAACAATCAATTACATGACGTACCCAATGTGTATGTTACCGATGGATCTTTTATGACCTCCGCAAGTTGTGTGAACCCATCGTTAACCTATATGGCATTTACAGCCAGAGCTGCAGATCATGCAGTAAAAGAACTTAAAAAAGGAAATATATAATGGATAGAAGACGCGTATTAAAAAATATGGGGCTGTCACTTGGATATGTGGTCGCCACACCAACTTTGTTAGGAATCGTACAAAGTTGTAAGAGCGAGCCGGCAATTTCGTGGACACCTGAATTCCTGAGCCAAGATCAAGGTGCCGTACTCACAAAATTAGTGGATATCATCTTGCCTAAAACAGACACTCCGTCAGCTTCTGAGATGCAAGTGGACATCTTTATAGATAAGTTTGCAAAGGATGTGATGGAGAAGGAACAACAGGATTTTTTACAGATGGCCATGGCCAAATTTACTGATAAAGCTTTGGCAGACTCAGGGAAAGAAGCCCTTTCCGATTTAAGCTCGGAAGATTTGGAAAAAGTACTTTCAACCTCCTTAAAATATTCAAAGGAAGACCAAACGAAGATGTTTGAGTCTATCACCTCCTATACAGAAGCTATTGCCGAAGGGGAAACCGCGGTATTGGATGATGAAACTTCACGTTTTGCATTTGCGAACAACCTTAGGGGCTTGACCATCTGGGGCTATAAAAGCTCTGAATATGTTGGGGAAGAAGTACTGGCATACCTTCCTGTCCCTGGAGAGTATATTGCTTGTGGAGATGTCCAGGAACTCACTGGAGGCAAGGATTGGTCGCTCTAAGCGATAATCATTTAAAACAAAAGCCAAGAGATCGGATATCATTTCCCCTCTTGGCTTTTTCATTTTTAAACAATATATCAAAATGAAAAGAAGAAACTTTATTCAGAGAACGACGCTTGGTACCGGAGCGCTGGCACTAGGTAGCTCCTTAGCTTATGGCAAAAACCTTACCACGGCAACAGAAGCACACCAGTTCAACTTAAAGTACGCCCCGCACCTGGGCATGTTCAAAAATCTTGCCGGTGAAGACCCAATCGATCAAATCAATTTTATGGCAGACCAAGGTTTTACGGCCTTTGAGGATAACGGAATGATGGGCAGGGATGTAGCCCTACAGGAAAAAATGGGTGCTACCTTGGCAAAACGTGGCATGACCATGGGCGTATTTGTGGTGGACAAAGGTGGTAATATGGAAAATACCTTGGCCGCAGGAAAACAGGAATATATTGATATCTTTTTAAATGGTTGCAAAAGAGCGATAGAGGTAGCCAAGCGGGTAAATGCCAAGTGGATGACCGTCGTGCCCGGGGGTTACGAACGTAATTTGCCCATAGGATTGCAAAATGCAAATGTTATAGAGGCCCTAAGGCGCGGTGCGGAACTATTTGAACCGCACGGTTTGGTAATGGTGCTTGAACCCCTATCAGACTCCCCAAATCTTCATTTAAGGACCTCTGAACAAACGTATTTGATTTGCAAGGGCGTTGATAGCCCTTCCTGTAAAATATTGTATGACATCTACCATATGCAAAAAAATGAAGGACATCTTATTCACAATATGGAGCTTACCTGGAACGAAATCGCATACATACAAATAGGAGACAATCCAGGAAGAAACGAACCTACTACCGGTGAAATTAATTACAAAAATGTCTTTAAATGGATTCACGAAAAAGGATTTGATGGTGTTCTAGGCATGGAACACGGAAATTCAAGGGAAGGAAAAGCGGGGGAACTTGCGGTCATCGAGGCCTATAAACAAGAAGATACCTTTCTATAAGTATACACCTTATCATTACAAATGATTTAGAATTCTCAGATTAATGCGTAAAGAAATATTAGCGAATTAGCCTATATGGTACTCTATGAGTGTATTTCATCGAATAAATTGAACATTTCGATGAACTACACCTATTCAATGTAGGCTTTTACTTACTTCTTTGTTTATTTGTATATGCCCCCATACCTATACACTTTAATTGTCTACGCTGGCTTACTGGCAGCATCTAAATTCTCCTATCTACTATATAGAAAGATAAGTTCTGGAGATTTCGTTTCGTTTCGTTTAAAGCTTCAATCTCGTTGGAAGCATTTCCAGAATGCACATAAAACCAGTTTTAACAGTTTATTGAACGGTTTTATTAAATTACCGTAATCCAAGCCTTGTGTTTTCTGCGTAAATAAATAAAACCCGTCAAGACTTTCTAATGGATACGTATATTACTGTTCTGGTCATCTATGTTTGTGGTCTAGTGTTCACCACAATCTTAAAGCCCTATTTTGACAACAAGAATTAAGAAGCTTTTTCGTTAGTTTAGTAAGGCTATAATAAAAAAGACCCTGTAAAAACAGGGTCTTTTTTATTGAAATTCAATCCATATTCTAAGAACCGCACATTAGGCAATCATCATCTGCTTGTCCTTCTTTCGCCCTTGCAATCATTTCCTTCATTTCTTGGGGAGACATGGGTTCTATATCCAATTCCGCTTGCGGTACCACCTTTGAAACAGCTGTCTTCATCTTTACCGCATCGCTAATTGTAGAAGCAACTACTTCTGTCTCCACCGCCTCGGCTACCGGAGCTTCCTTTTTCTTTGTATTATCCAATGTAAACTTGATTGCGTCTACGGCCGCTTTGGTGCGCAAGTAATACATACCCGTCTTTAGCCCGCTTTTCCAAGCGTAAAAATGCATTGAGGTCAATTTAGAGTAATTCGCATTCTCCATAAATAAGTTCAAGGATTGACTTTGGTCTATGAAATACCCTCTATGCCTAGACATGTCAATGATATCCTTCATGCTCAATTCCCAGACCGTTTTATACAGTTCCCTAATTTCTTGTGGAATTGTTTCAATGTGCTGTATAGAGCCGTTTGCCCGCATTAGCTCCTGCTTCATATTCTCGTTCCACATGCCCAATTCAACGAGGTCTTCCAAAAGGTGCTTGTTCACAACAATGAACTCACCAGAAAGTACACGACGCGTGTAGATATTGGAAGTATACGGTTCAAAACATTCGTTGTTTCCTAATATTTGAGAGGTAGATGCTGTTGGCATTGGTGCCACCAATAATGAGTTTCGCACCCCGGCTTTCTTCACCTCTTTTCTGAGTTTTGCCCAATCCCATCTTCCTGAGAGTTCCTCATCCTTTATTCCCCAAAGGTTATGCTGAAAGTCTCCTTTTGAAATTGGTGAGCCCTTATACGAAGAATATGGCCCTTCTTCTTTTGCCATTTCCATTGATGCCGTTACAGCGGCAAAGTATAGTGTTTCAAAAATCTCTTGGTTCAGCTTTTTAGCTTCATCGCTCGTAAACGGCAATCTCAGCATAATAAATGCATCCGCCAATCCTTGAACTCCTAGGCCAATAGGTCTATGGCGCATGTTAGAATTTTCAGCCTCCTTAACCGGATAGTAATTTCTGTCGATTACTTTGTTCAAATTCTTGGTAACGCGTTTGGTGACCTTAAATAGCTCCTTATGGTCAAAAGCGCCATTCTTTATGAACATTGGTAAGGCAATAGAGGCTAGGTTACACACCGCTACCTCATCGGGAGAGGTATACTCCATTATCTCGGTACATAGATTGGAAGACCGTATTGTACCTAAATTTTTCTGATTACTTTTTCGATTTGCAGCGTCCTTGTACAACATATAAGGTGTACCGGTTTCGATTTGTGATTCCAATATCTTCTCCCATAATTCACGTGCTTTTACCGTTTTACGACCCTTACCTTCTTTTTCGTATTTGGTATATAGCTTCTCAAACTCTTCACTATGGTTGTTGTATAAACCTGGGCATTCATTAGGGCACATCAAGGTCCAATCTTCATTCGCCTCTACCCTTCTCATGAATAAATCTGAAATCCACATGGCATAGAATAAATCCCTTGCACGCATTTCTTCCTTTCCATGATTCTTTTTTAAATCTAAAAACTCGTAAATATCTGCATGCCATGGCTCCATGTATATGGCAAAACTACCTTTACGTTTTCCGCCCCCTTGATCTACGTAACGTGCCGTATCGTTAAATACTTGCAGCATGGGCACGATACCGTTCGATGTTCCATTGGTACCCGCAATGTAAGAGCCCGTGGCCCTAACATTGTGAATAGACAACCCAATACCACCGGCAGATTGGGAAATTTTAGCGGTCTGTTTTAATGTATCATAAATACCATCAATACTATCATCTTTCATGGCCAAAAGAAAGCAAGAGGACATTTGTGGCTTAGGTGTACCTGAATTGAACAATGTTGGTGTAGCGTGTGTAAAATATTTTTTGGACATCAACTCGTAAGTCTCAATAGCCGCGTCAAGGTCGTTAAGGTGTATTCCTACGGATACACGCATGAGCATATGTTGTGGGCGCTCCACTATTTTTCCGTTTAGCTTGAGCAAGTATGAACGTTCAAGCGTTTTAAATCCGAAATAATCGTAGCCAAAATCTCGGTTGTATATTATAGTGGAGTCCAGACGTTCGGCATTTTCAGAAATTACCTTGTACACCTCATCGGACAATAGCGGTGCCTTTTTCCCAGTTCTTGGATTTACATACACATAAAGATCCTCCATGGTTTCGGAAAAGGATTTTTTTGTATTCTTATGCAAATTGGAAACGGAAATACGTGCAGCCAATTTCGCATAATCCGGATGGGTGGTCGTCATGGTTGCCGCTATTTCGGCAGCCAGGTTATCCAATTCAGAGGTGGTTACCCCGTCATAAAGTCCTTCGATAACCCGCATGGCCACTTTTAAAGGATCAACAAGATCATTTAGACCATAACATAATTTTCGTACTCTGGCCGTGATCTTATCGAACATGATCATTTCCTTTCTTCCGTCTCTTTTTACTACATACATGTGGCTACAATTGTTTTAATATTAATTAGTATTCCGTTGCTGGTTGTGTGTTAATTTTTTTAACATTTAATTATGAGAGCGTAAAAACCTCTTTACCATAAGCAAAGAGGTCTAGTTACTATCTACTTAAAAGTCTGCATCAAAACTTATCTTTTGAGCATCCTCATCTTTATCTTTATTCAAAACTCCTGCCTTTTGGTATTCCGATACACGCTTTTCGAAGAAATTCGTTTTCCCTTGTAAGGAAATCATGTCCATAAAATCGAATGGATTCGTCGCATTATATACACGATCACACTCTAGCTCTACCAAAAGCCTATCCGTAACAAACTCAAGATACTGCGTCATTAGTTTCGAGTTCATGCCAATTAAACTCACCGGCAGGGATTCTGTAATGAACTCACGCTCAATTTCCAAGGCATCTGTCAAGATTTGCGTAATACGTTCCTTAGGAACTTTATTCATCAAATGCTTGTTGTGCAAATGAACTGCATAATCGCAATGCATCCCTTCATCCCTTGAAATTAACTCATTAGAGAAAGTCAAACCTGGCATCAATCCTCTTTTCTTTAGCCAGAAAATTGAACAAAATGCCCCTGAAAAGAAAATACCTTCCACGGCGGCAAAAGCGATCAACCTTTCCGCAAAACTTGGAGACTCGATCCAATTTAAGGCCCAATCCGCTTTTTTCTTGATCGCAGGAAAGTTCTCCAAGGCCTTGAAAAGAATATTTTTTTCCTTTTCATCCTTAACATACGTATCAATCAATAGGGAATACGTTTCGGAATGGATATTCTCCATCATAATCTGGAAGCCATAAAAGAACTTCGCTTCTGCGTATTGCACCTCACTTACAAAATTCTCCGCTAAATTCTCGTTTACAATTCCATCAGAGGCAGCAAAGAATGCCAAGATGTGCTTAATGAAAAAACGCTCATCGTCATTCAACTTGTTGTTCCAATCCGTTAAATCTTCGTGAAGGTCAATTTCTTCAGCAGTCCAGAAACAAGCCTCGCATTTTTTATACCATTCCCAAAGGTCATCATGTTTTATGGGGAAAATTACAAAGCGGTCATCATTTGCTTCCAAAATAGGCTCTAGGGCTGTGGACATAATTATAGTTTTTTAAAAAATTAGTTGTAAAGAAGGTGCATATTACCTTCTTGTAGGGACTAACAAAGATTCAAAAATGCATTCAATTTCTAAAGGCTGTTTTACCTTTTAGGGCACAAAGTTTTTAACACAAAATGTTGAAATCTAGGCTCGCAAGTGATGTTCATTGCCTTTAGAGGCGAAGAGTTCCTACAGTAACTTTTTTAAGTTCTGAACAAAAATTTTAAAAACCAAAAAGTATAAAAAAGCATACCTCATGGTTTATTAATCTTAAATAACAGGAGTTGGGATTCTTGATGTTCGCAATCAAAAATGTACGGCCCCTTCTGATGCTCATATTATGAAAATGCCCACCAATTCTAATAAAGGTAGTTCCCCCGAAACCTTGTCTTAGATTGTAATGCCCCGGCCGAACCGTAAGCTTCACTTGTTTTGGCGCTCAAACATCAGATATAAAATAACATACACTATCTTACAAAGAGCCGTACTTAAATTTTCAACTACATTAATTCGCGTTGAAGAATCCCTCTACGTGTAGGATTTCCTCGTCCGCATTTCTAAATTCTGTTTCTAGACGACCTACCAATTTATTGTCGTAATTTTTTAAAATATTGATGGTCCCCTTATTCACGAAATAGGGTAATTCACTTTGCGTTCCAAAATCTGCAAATCCATAAATACCCTCAACACCGTGGAACAAACGTTCAACGTTTTTTATTTGATATTTACCTACTGCAACGGTTGGCTGCCCTAGTTTCTGGGGTACCATAAATACTATCACTTTTTTGGTTGGCCCACTGCTGAACTCAAAAGTTAATTCAAGCATATTCTCTTCTATACCCACAGCTTTCCTTTCCGATATTGAACGAAACGTAGCCACGCCCCTACCATCCAAATTTGTTTTTCCTGAAATTTTGAATTGACAGGTTCCTTGTGGAGGAATAGGGTGTCCCCCTTCGTCATTGGAGCCACTCACTAGAATGATGAGCGGTATAATACCGAAGAAAAATATTCTTATAGACTTACTTAGTATTTGAATCATGATATACTTATTGCCAGCTAAACCTAGAATTAGGGGCGACTACCCGATCGCTCCTTGGTATCTAGTGCCACGACCACTTCATTATTATTTAAATTTTCATCAGATCCGGTCACCAAGGAAGCAAAGACAAGCACGATGACCCATACTGCAAACATGATAACACATTTTCTCATGACCGTTTAGTTTTAATGTTCCCGCCATTTTATAGCCTAAAGATATGTTAACATAAAAAGTGCTTTAGAAGGAATGTATAACCTGTCCTTTTTTTTGTGTAAACGGAAATGAAAGAAGCCCGCCATTTAGCAGAGGTAGATTGCTGTGCTATTTTTCTTTCAAATTGGTGGATTATTTTAAAAAAACACTCTTAACCACTTTTGAGCCAACTATACCATAAATTTATCCATCGGCACAAAAAAATAAAATGGTATCATGGAAGCATTTAATTTTTCCTAACTTTCTAACTTAGACCATAACTTTTATGTTACAGGCGGTAATTGTAGATGACGAAATAAAAGCGCTCCAAAGCTTGACTTGGGAGCTTACTAATTTTAGCGATGAAATCAACGTGGTGGCGTCATTCACCAATCCGTTTGAAGCACTGGAATACCTAGGGAAAAATACCCCAGATTGCCTTTTTCTGGATATCGAGATGCCTACGATGGACGGTTTTCAATTCATTCAAAAATTGACCAATAAAAATTTTCCGGTGGTGATTACGACCGCATATAACCAATATGCACTTAAGGCGATTAAAAACGAAGCTTTAGATTATCTACTAAAACCGATAGATACAGATGATTTGGAAGAAACAATCACTAAAATCAAAAAATTCAACACCAAGAATTTTTCCGTTGAAAAATTGGAAATGGCGCTGTTGAATTTTAATTCTCGATCCTCCCAAAAGCGAATTACGCTTAATACCGATGGAAAGCTACTTTTTCTTGAAAGCGATGATATCCTCTATGCAGAATCTGACGGTAACTACAGTACTATATTTTTAGCCGATGGCCAAAAAATAGTATTGACCAAGAAGCTAAAGGAAGTAAACCAGTTATTACCAAGTGATTCTTTTTTTAGGATACATAATTCCTACGTCATCAATCTCAACAAAATCAAGGAATTTTTGAAAACGGATGGGTATGTTGTTCTCAAATCAAATCATAAAATACCCGTATCAAGACAAAAGAAATCTGACTTTCTTGATTTGTTGTAACTCTATTTATGCCTTACCCAAAAACAGAACAGAAGTCAACAGACCAAAGAAGGAACAACAGAACCAAACACTTCTTTTTACTTTTCATCCTACTCCTATTTTTCAATCTTACCTACTCACAAGAAATAGATTCCGTATTTAAAGTAAAGGTAGATAGTCTTATTGTTGAAGCCCCAAAAACGTATCAAGAACTGGATGCCGTTCTAAGAAACTATAGGTCTGATAGTACCTTGGTGCGGTATTTTGACAAAAAATCCGAGAATGCCGGTTATTTATACGGTAGGGCATATGCCCTAAACCAACTTGGAAGAATTTATAGGGATATTTCATTATATCCTGAAGCGTTGGCTTTATTTCAAGAAGCATTAACAGTGTCCCAAGCAGCGGAAAGTATAGAATTTAAGGTATACAGCCTTAATATGATCAGTGTGGTGTATAGAAGAACCGATGCCATTAAATCTGCCTTGGATTATAGTCAAGAAGCACTACGGCTTACGGAAACGGTAACTGAACCGAGTGAGGGCCTTAAGCGAAGTATAAATGTTTCGTTGAACAGTATTGGCAATATTTATCAAATGCTGGAACAATATGATCTGGCCATTGAGAAATTTGAGGAGTCCATGGTTCTTGAGCGCGAACTAAACAATAAGTTAGGGTTGGCAATTAATCATCAGAATTTAGGTGAATGTTACGAGGCACAAAGCAAATTAGACCTTGCACTGCAAAATTTCAGAAAATCATTGGTTTACAATGAAATTATAGATTCTGAAAAAGGCAAGGTTATCTGTAATTACAGCATTGCCCATGTTTACGTTCATCTAGGTAGGGTAAATGAAGCCGTAGATCAGCTTCAAAAGAATTTAGTTAGGGCGGTAGATTTGGGTGATCAAAAAATTATAACAACCATTTATATAAACCTTGGTTGGGCACTTACTCGCTTAGGAAATTATGAGACCGCTGAAAGCAATCTTGAAAAAGGGCTTTCCTTGGCAAAAAAATTTGAATTTTACTCAGAAGTAGCGGAGGCGAACAAGTTTCTCTCTGAGCTTTGGATAAAACGTGATGACTACCAAAAGGCAATGGCCTACTACCAAGAATCAAAAAAATACGAGGACCGCGTTACCAATTCGTTAAACTTACGGTATGTGAACGATATGATACTTCGATACGAATCGCAAATGCGTGAAGATCAGTTGGAACGGCTTGCAGAGGAAAATGAATCTGTGCGTATACGCCTAAGGAAAAACAAGACCATCTTAATCATTATTGGTATTTTCTTGGCCTTGTTCATTGGTATTCTTTATATCCTATACAGGCAAACCCAGCTTAATGCCGAAAAAAAACTGTTGACCTTGGAACAAAGTATGCTGCGCAGTCAAATGAATCCGCACTTTTTATTCAATTCCTTGAACTCCATTAAACTTTACATCATAAATAATGAGAAAAAGAACGCGGTCCATTATTTAAACAAGTTCTCGAAACTGGTACGTAAAATACTCGAGGCTTCCTCGCAACGGGAAATTTCATTGGCAGAAGAATTGGAGACGGTCGCCCTCTACATGAATATCGAGAATATTCGTTTTTCAAATGAGATCAATTTCTCCATTAATGTAAAGGATGATATAGACACCCATGTAATCAAGATACCTTCACTAATATTACAGCCCTTCCTGGAAAATGCCTTATGGCATGGACTTTCTTCAAAAGAAGGGGAGAAAAATATTGCCCTAGAAGTAAGGAAAGGGAAAAATGGTTTTATTGAAATTACAATTACAGACAATGGCGTTGGCCGCGATGCAGCCGAAAAAATAAAGGACGGCAAGGTATTGAAAAGAAAATCTGTAGGTATTGACATTACCAAAGAGCGTTTGGCAAATTTCTCCCGTGACTATGAAAACTATTTTAACGTAGAGATTATAGATCTATTCGATGTTGAAAACAGGCCAATAGGTACAAAAATTATAATTTTTATTCCTACTATTTGAGGTGTGCCTTGGCCACTTCCTCTAACTCCGCATACCAGGATTTTCCAAATTTGCGGATCAAGGCATCCTTGACGAATTTATAGATAGGCACTTTTAGTTCCTCACCTAAAGCGCAAGCCGGATCACAAATATGCCATTTATGATAATTTACAGCAGTAAGCTCCGTATATTCCTTTACTCTTACAGGGTATAAATGACACGAAACGGGCTTTCTCCAGTTAATCTTACCTTGATTATAGGCCTCTTCTATACCGCACTTTGCTGTTTGCCGTTCGTCAAAAATAACATAGGCACATTCACTTCCGTTGACCAATGGCGTTTCCCATTCGCCATCCTCCCCTTTGACAAATGCTCCCTGTTCCTCGATTACCTTTACCCCCTCCGGTCTAAGAAATGGCTTTACTTTCGCGAAAATATCTACCATTATTTCCGTTTCAGCGTCTTCAACGGGTGCTCCAGCCTCGCCATCGATACAGCATGCCCCCTTGCAGGCGGATAGATTACACACAAAATCATTCTCAATAATCCCCTCGGATACGATTGTTTTTCCTAATTGAAACATGGCCTGTTTTAAGGCCGGCAAGATACATTTTTTTGACCTGTTTTTCCCCTCTGATTATTTAGGATATGTATATGAAATTCGATTTTTATAAGCGTAGCTTTGCAAAAAATTTCAAGTATGACATTTCATTTTGATTTTAGGGAGATTGCAACGGCAAGTATGGTGCTCTTTGCCGTGATAGATATCCTTGGAAGTATTCCTATCATCATAGGCCTCCGAAAAAAAGTAGGGCATATCCAGTCAGAGAAAGCTTCTGTAGTCGCGGCATGCATTATGGTGGCATTTTTGTTCCTGGGAGAGGAAATCCTTAATTTAATAGGTATCGATGTAAACTCTTTTGCCGTGGCAGGTGCATTTATCATTTTCTTTTTAGCCATTGAAATGATACTTGGAATTACGCTATATAGGGATGATGAGCCCGAAAGCGCATCTATCGTACCCATTGCTTTTCCGCTTATAGCAGGTGCGGGAACCTTAACCTCATTATTATCCCTTAGGGCAGAATACCATGTAGAGAACATAATTGTCTCCATTATTATCAACATTATTTTCGTTTTCATTGTTTTGAAATCATCCGTTAAAATCGAAAAAATGCTAGGAAAAAACGGAGTAAACGTTATACGGAAGGTATTTGGGGTGATTCTAATGGCAATTGCCGTTAAATTATTCACGACCAACATCAACCAGCTTTTCTAACAGGAGTAAAGGTCGTATTTTTGTAAAAAATTAGATATGAGCAGGAAACTATCCATTGTTTTCATCATCATTGCCGTTGGGCTCATTGCGTATAATGTGACCTTGGTGGATTTTGGAAATCCATTTGAAAAAAATAGCACCATTGCCTTAATTGGCATCGTGGCCTCATTGTGTGCCATAGTGCTTTTGTTGATTTTCGTAAGTAGCAAGAAAATACAGGATAAGCTCAACAAGGATTAATCCTTGACGCCAAGAAATTTTATTCCTTTTGGTACGCGGCCGAGCGGTCCAGTTCAATTACCTTTTGGAGCATCGCATCTTCATCGGCCTTAATCTTGGCATGTATATTTGTATTGAAAAGTTGTTCGGCTATGGCAGCTTTTAAATATAGTTTAATACTGTCCTCATACTCATAGAAATCCATCCGTAGGTTTCTATCTACGGAATATTGGACGAACTGCTCAAAAAGGATATCATCTACCTTGAATTCGCGTACAAATTCTTCTTGGGCATACTGGGCATATCTCTCACGGTCTTCATCCAAATGTTCAAATACAAAAAAGGAAAGAAAGCCTAAGCTATCCATACTTTCCACCGCTTCCTCCTCGTTGGTCCCAATAGGCACGAAAACATCGGGTATGATTCCGCCGCCGCCATAGACCACTTTGCCCTTTGGGGTAGTGAATTTTAGGGAATCGGCCACTTTTATGCTATCTACCGATATCATTTCACCGCTGTGGTAGCGATCTGTAAAACGTTGGTAATAATCCTCAGTACCGTTATCATAATTCTTTTGAATACTTCGCCCTGTTGGTGTATAATATCTGGATACGGTTAATCGCACTGCAGAACCATCGCCCAAAGCCATCTCACGTTGTACCAAACCTTTCCCAAATGAACGGCGGCCAACGATAGTGCCAATATCATTGTCCTGCAATGCGCCTGCCACTATTTCGCTTGCGGACGCAGACCTTTCATTGATCAGGACGTAAATGGGTTTGTCTTCAAAACTTCCCTTATCCGTAGCATAACTTTTATCTATTTTACCTTTTTTATTTTTTGTGAACAGGATGAGTTTCCCTTCCTCTAGAAATTCGTCGGCCATTTCTTCCGCCATCCCCAAATACCCGCCTGGATTGTCACGCAGATCCAGCACTAGTTTCTTGGCCCCATTCTTTTGCAAAATTCCTAAAGCATTTTTAAATTCCTTAAACGTGGATTCTGCAAAGCGGTTTACTTTGATGTAACCAATATCCTTAGTGAACATGTAATAGGACTCAACACTTTTTAAGGGAACAATTCCGCGTTTAACGTTCACGTTAAAGGTCCTGTTCTCTGCCTTTCTAAAGACTTTAAGGTCTACTGCGGTTCCTTCCCGTCCTTTTAATTTATTAACAATATCCTCACTGGCTAGTGCTTTACCATACAACGTATCCTTGTTCGCCATTAAAATTCGGTCCCCGGGCAGGATACCTTTTGCGAAGCTTGGTCCATCGGCAACTGTTTTAATCACCGTAATGGTATCGTGGTACGAATAGAAATTGATACCAATGCCCACAAAATCGCCCTTCATATTTTCAGACACACGGGTCATTTCCTCTTCTGGAATGTAGACAGAATGCGGGTCTAGCTTTTCTAGAATACTATTTACCGTTACATCAACGATACTATCCGTATTTACATCGTCTACATATTCATAATCAATGTAATCGATAAGCCGATTAAGCTTATCTTTTTTGGAATTGGTAGTAAACAGCCGTTCCGGTGTATCGTTAAAGTTTAGCTTACCCCCAATAAAAAACCCTAGGGCTATTGCCGAAGCGATTATTAACGGTAATAGAAAACTGTATTTTTTGTTCATCATTAATACAAACGTTAGATACCCCCATTTATTTCCGGCATATGTTCCAATTGCACACCTGCCCTTTCCAAAAATTGCAACCCAGAGTCATCCTTGTACGCAACTTGATATACAACTCTTTTTATACCGGATTGGTGAATCAACTTACTACATTCCCGGCAAGGAGACAAGGTTATATACAAGGTTGCACCTTGACAGGACTGTGTGGAGCTAGCCACTTTTAAGATGGCATTTGCCTCTGCATGGAGAACATACCATTTGGTATAACCATTATCGTCCTCACAATAATTTTCAAATCCGGTGGGTGTGCCATTATACCCATCAGAAATAATCATCCGATCTTTTACGATGATTGCGCCTACCTGTTTCCTTTTACATGAGGATAATTTGCCCCATTCGTTGGCCATCCTTAAATAGGCCCTATCATACTTAAGCTGTTTAGCTCTCTTCATTTTTTTCTACACGTTTCGCTAGCTCCAGTTCACTAAGATACCGGCTTTGCACTGCAAGGGCAACACCTTAGGCTAAAATTTAACAGTACACCAAACCTAACGTGGAAACGTGTTGTACAGCAGTGGGAGTGTAATGAGCAAAATTAGTAGGCTCCCCACAATCACGAACCATCGCTGTTGTATCTTAAAAATAGTCTGTACTGCGTATGCCAAAGCTAAAACCGCTAAAACAATAAGTACTTGTGCCAGCTCTATACCCATAGCAAAACCAATTAACGGACCAACCTTGTTGTCCTCTCCCATGACCATCATTCTAAAATAATTGGAGAACCCAAAGCCGTGTATCAATCCAAAGAAAGCAGTGGCGAAAACATGGAACCAAATATGTACATGTCCTGCTTGGCTCTTTTGATAAATACAATTTAAAATAGCCGTGAGCAATATGGTTACGGGTATAAAAAATTCGATTAGACCCACATTGATCACAACAAATTCATAAACCGAAATAACCAGCGCCAAACAATGTGTAATCGTAAATACTGTGGCCAATACCACAACATTTTTCCAGCTTTTGAAGGTAAAAGGAAGTGCCAAAGCCGTCAAAAACAAAATATGGTCGTACGCATTTACGTCCAAAACATGGCTTAATCCCATTTCGATGTAAAACCAAAGTTCCTGCATAGTTAAGTCTTTTGCATTTAGCTATAAATGCCCCGCGAATACCCTGAAGGCCAGTGTCCTATTTTAATTTAAGCCGCGTTCTTTTTGAATGGTTTCATAAGCAGTTTGCACTTGTTTGAATTTCTCTTCCGCACCACTTTTTATAGCTTCATCCTGAGTATTTACGCGGTCTGGATGGTATTTTTTAGCCATTTCCCTATATGCTTTTTTAACTTCGGAATCCGATGCGGATTTATCGATATTCAAAATTTTATAGGAATTGTCCGCAGATTTAATGAACATGGCCTTGATACTCTCAAACTCATTGAGGGACACCTTCAAATATCCCGCAATTTCCCTTATTTTTTGAACCTCGGGATTGGTAATACTCCCATCTGCCTGTGCAATTCCAAATAGAAAATGAAGCAATTGAAGTCGTACCTCATACCGCGTGCGTTGGGCTAAAAACGTACAGATACGCTGCGCCGAAATTTCCCTTTTCTTGTTGACTTCATTAAAGGTTCTAAAAATTGCATTCGCCTTATCCTTGCCATAGGTTCCAACAAAATATTGACGCACATAGTCCATTTCGGATTGGTTCACTGTCCCATCCGCCTTAATGACGATGGAGCAAAGCGACAATAAGTTTAATTCAAAATCCGCAGGGGTGACACTGGGCCTTGTATAGTCTTGAAAAACCGAACGCGTTCTGCCCTTATCCGAACCAAAAAGCCCATCAATAATACTCCCTGCAAAGAAGCCTAAAATTGCACCAGATAGCCCCCGCACAAAAAAGCCAACCAAGGCCCCCAACCATTTAATCATCTCCTATTTTAAATTTCGCCAAAGATAAAATATTACCGTTAGAAACTAAGTCTAAGGAAAAGTTAAGGTCTAAAGCACGTCTACGACTAAATGGTTATCTTTGTTATCGTTTAATTTAAAAAAAGAATTATGTACCCTGCAGAACTAGTAAAACCCATGAGAGACGATCTGGCAGTAGCCGGATTCGAAGAATTATATACTGCGGAAGCCGTAGAAAATGCCATAAAAAAGGAAGGTACCACCTTAGTGGTCGTAAACTCTGTTTGTGGTTGCGCAGCGGCAAATGCCAGACCAGCAGCCAAAATGAGCTTGCAGAACGATAAGAAACCAGATTATGCTGTGACCGTGTTTGCAGGTGTCGATATAGAAGCTGTAAATGCAGCAAGAAATCTAATGGTTCCCTTTCCACCCTCTTCACCCTCAATGGCCTTGTTCAAGGATGGTGAATTGGTTCATATGATCGAACGTCATCATATTGAAGGAAGACCCGCGGAAATGATAGCCCAGAATTTGGCGCAAGCCTATGATGAATTTTGCTAGGTTGATTGGCTGTATTTAGTTTTTCACCGTTAAATAATTGTTTTAAAAAACCGCTTCAATGAAGTGGTTTTTTATTTTTGTGGTATGCAGAAGTTTGCTTCTTATTTCATAACCCCGCTATTTTTTGTGGCATTCGCCCTTTGCTTGCTTATTTTTCATCCTATTCAATGGTTGGCCTACAAGATTTTTGGATATGATAAGTTAAAAAGGACCGTAAGCCTACTAAACTGGTGCCTCATGAGAAGTACGAACATTTTAGGAACCACCTATCGTTTCACAAATACACACCACCTTCCTACCAATAGACCTTTGATCATCGTTACCAACCACCAAAGCATGTACGATATTCCGCCCTTGATCTGGTATTTGCGTAAACATCATCCTAAGTTTGTTAGCAAAAAGGAATTGGGGAAAGGTATCCCCAGCGTTTCCTATAACTTAAAATATGGGGGTTCTGCCCTAATCGATAGAAAAGATGGAAAATCTGCCATCATGGAAATTGGTAAGCTTGGAAGCTATATAGAAAAATATAATAGAAGCGCAGTAATTTTCCCTGAGGGAACCCGTAGCAGGGATGGTCATCCTAAACCATTTAAACCCATGGGCCTGCGCATGTTATTGAAGAAGGCACCCTCGGCCTTAATTATACCTATTAGTATTAACAATTCCTGGAAATTGGTGCGCTATGGAAAATTCCCCATGGGACTTGGGGCCAAGGTATCCTTTGATGTACACGAACCAATTGAAAATGTAGGCCCCATCGAAGAACTCATCCCAAAAATTGAAATGGCGGTAACCGCAGGAATAAATTCTTTTAAATGACCGATTCAGAACTTGTAGAAGAAACTATAACCTTTGTTAAGGAAACCTTGCAACATGCAGAAGGAGGCCACGATTGGTTTCATATTCAACGGGTGTTCAATAATAGTATGCTCATTGCAAGGGAGGAAAAGGTAAATATTCTAGTGGTAAGCCTGGGTGCATTATTACATGATATTGCCGACGCCAAATTCCATGATGGGGATGAATCTTTAGGGCCCCAGCTGGCGGAAGACTTTCTACAATCTATCGGCACCCCTAAACGAACCATAAACCATGTGGTTAAAATCATAAAATTCAGTTCGTTCAAGTCCGGTTTAAAAGGCAAGAACGGGAAACCAAAAAAGAAAAAATTCTCCTCCAAAGAGTTACAGGTCGTACAGGACGCAGACCGCTTGGATGCCATAGGGGCCATAGGCATTGCACGCGCCTTTAATTATGGAGGCTTCAAGAATAGGGCACTTTATGACCCCGCCATTCCCCCAAACTTGAAAATGACAAAAGAAGAATACAAAAAATCAACAGCACCCACTTTAAATCATTTTTACGAGAAGCTTTTATTACTTAAGGACAAAATGAATACCACGACAGGGAAACGTCTGGCAGAACAGCGGCACCAAGTTATGTTGGATTATTTGGAACAATTTTACCGGGAATGGAATCCGTTGTCGCTCAGAAATTCAAAATAAAAGATTGTATCCTTTTACGTTCCAAAACAATGATAGGATACATTCAATAAAGGGTCGCAATGTATCAACATTGCGACCCTTTATAAATACTGTTCTATTTATTTCTGCTACAACTCCCTGGTCAACCAACCCCTTCTACTCGCTGTAGCAATGGCATATGGTGTAATCCAGAACAATCCGAAGGTATATAGAATACTGTAAGAGTATGCCCAAAAAGACTCCATGAACGTATAGCGCTTGGCATAAAAAAGAACCGGAAACGTTGATAACACCAATATGCTTACCAAAGTTGAGCTCAGGAATAATAATGGATGTGTCACAACAAAGAATAACATGAACAATACGAACGGATAGCACAACACGATTCTAGAAAATTGACTGAAGAACAACAATCTTGTGCCCGCCTTTGGTCCTTTCCTAAAATTAGTAAATACATACTTGGACATTTGAATATTCTCACGAACATTACTTCTACCCCATCGAATGAACATTTTATACAAGCCCTTATATTTTTCAGGAACATTGGTATAGGCATAGGCATTTCTTTGAAACAATACATGATAACCTTGTTTTAATATCATGTTGGTCATCGCCCTATCTTCCCCAATATCGGAAGGCTGACCCATAAAAGTTTGATTGATCCAATCTTCCAAACAGGCAAAAACCGCTTCTGAACTGTAGGCTGCCAGTGCACCGGGAGTACAAAGAACAGAATTCAAGGTGCTTTCAGAGGAACGTACAAATTCAAAACTAAGCGCAAAGCTTACATCCAACATTTTAGGCAATACCGCATTCTTATTGTTCAGCACACGAATATTGCCGGCAACGGCTCCACAGTTTTCGTCTACTATAAACGGACTCACCAAATTTCTTAAGGTGTCCTTATCAACAATTGAATCACTATCAACAGTAACAAAGATTTCGCCGTTTCCTTCCTTAAAACCCCTATAAAGTGCATGGCGCTTACCCATGTTCTTGGGTTGTTGACAAATAGCAACACGATCACCTAGTTCCTTCTTGGCTTCTAACATCCATTTCCAAGTATCGTCCTTACTACCGTCATCAATGGCCAGTAGTTGTAACTTATGTTCTGGATAATCACTTTGCGCCAGACTCTTAAGGGTTGCCCAAACTTGTTTTCCTTCGTTGTAGGCTGGTACAATAACGGTTAGTGTAGGTAACTCGGCATTGGAAACCGATGGAATGGCCTTGTACTTTAAAAATCGAAAAAAGGTATAAATGAAGAAACTCAATTTAAATACGAAAAAAGCAGCTGCCACAATCATAAAGATCAAACCGATCATTGTGCTTCTTCGCTCTAAGTGTAATTGGGTAAAATCGCCTTGAAGTATAAAGGCAAGATATGCCGCTCCTATCATTAATACGAAGGTGCTCCCCATAACGAAGATTCCCCATGGATTGGCATTCTCTATTGTATGCTTCATCCTTGAAATAAATGAAGCTTTGTTATTTTCAGTTTTCATTATAGTGGTAGTTCTGTTTTCAGTTTTCATTGTTTGTGTTCCAAATCCTGTTCTCGTAAGGTTATACGTGGAAATAACTTCCTTGGACTTTCCTTTAACAAACTTTGGCAATGCGGTTTAAGAAGCAGCCTTAAACCTATAGGATTGGAAAAATGACAAACCCCATTCTTTATCTCATGGCTGCCAAGTAAAACTCTTTTTGTAACTTTCTTCGGAAATCAAACTCAATTAAATACCATGCAAAGAAGAAAATTCATTAAAAACACAACGGCCGCTTCGGCCGCATTCTCCATCGTACCCAGTTTTGTAATGGGAAAAAACCACACACCTCCTAGCGACACGCTCTATATGGGTGCTTTTGGTGTGGGTGGTAGAGGAAGTGGCGTTATCCAAGGATTGGAGGAAACCACTAAAGTAAAGTTTGTGGCCTTCTGTGATGTAGATGAACGTAGGGCGGCAGAAACCTATGCCCGTTATCCGGATGTAAAGCGTTATTCAGATTTTAGAACGGTATATGATAAGCATTTAAAGGATATGGATGCGATAATGGTCGCCACTCCCGATCATATGCATGCTTCAATAGCCTTGCCTTTCATGCGTGCAAAAAAACATGCCTACGTGGAAAAACCACTGACCCATAATATCAAGGAGGCAAGGCTAATGACGCAGGTGGCCAAAGAAAACGGTATCGTAAGCCAAATGGGAAACCAAGGTGCCTCAAGTGATGGAAGCAGGGAAGCCAAGGAATGGATAGCCTCTGGAGTTATAGGCAAGGTGTACAAAGTGGATTGTTGGACCAATAGGCCTGTCTGGCCGCAAGGAGTGCCTGTACCTACGGAAAAAGACCGTATCCCAAAAGGATTGGATTGGGACCTTTGGTTGGGAGTTGCTGAAACGCGCGACTATAATGACGCCTACCTACCCTTTAAATGGCGTGGCTACTGGGATTTTGGCACGGGTGCATTGGGCGATATGGGTTGCCATATCATGGAAACCCCTTTTAGCGTTTTAGACCTTGGATACCCTACCGAAGCGGAAGCAAGCTGTACCACCAATTGGGTGGGAGATTTTGTGGAAGCGGATTATAGCGAGTCCTGCCCGGCGTCCTCCATCGTTCGTTTAAAATTCAATACTGAGGCCCATGGCGATATTGCCCTAAATTGGTATGATGGCGGACTTTTACCAGATTTGCCGGATGAGTTGAAGGATGGGGAAACTATTGGCGATAATGGCGGAGGAAGTATTTTTTATGGTACCCGAGGTATCCTGGTTTGCGACACCTATTCTAGAAATGCCCGGTTGTTGCCTTCTACCACGATGGCACTCATGACCCCGCCAAAACCTTATTTAACCAGGATTGAAGGTGATACAGGCGGGCACCAACGTAACTTTGTTGAAGGTTGTTTGAACGGAACCGCTACCTCATCGGATTTTGAAAGATCTGGGCCTTTGACCGAGGCGGTTTTAATGGGGAATTTGGCCATTAAGGCATTTCAGTACAAAAAACTTAAAGAAGGTAAACAATTGGGCGATTGGGATCCATTTGAATATCCTGGCAGACGGAAAATCCTTTGGGACGGGGATGGCATGCGCGTCACAAACTGGGACAAGGCCAATGAATGGGTACAGGGCACCTACCGTCAAGGTTGGGAATTGAAATAATCCAGTTTACATTTTTAAACAACACTATATCAACAAATTAAAAAATGGCCCATACTAAAATAAGACTGCTAGGCTACGGCATTTTACTGGCAGGTTTTCTTGCCGCTTGCAAGCAAGGGGAGAAGAAAATGGAAAATCAAGTGGAACCCATTGCTATAGCTGAACGTTGGTCGGTAGAAAAAGCGAATGCTTGGGCAGCTGACAAACCTTGGTTTAGAGGGGCCAATTTTAATCCCAGTACATCCATTAATCAATTGGAATTCTGGCAAGCTGAGACGTTTGACCCGGAAACGATCGATAGGGAACTGGGCTGGGCACAAGATATTGGCCTTAACTGTATGCGGGTATACCTACATCATGTAGCGTGGGAGGTAGACAAGTCAGGATTTAAAGAGCGCTTAAAAACCTACCTATCCATTGCCGATGCGCATGACATTTCAACCATTTTCGTAATTTTTGATGATTGCTGGAACCCTACCTATAAGGCAGGAAAACAACCCGAACCAAAACCTGGAATTCACAACTCCGGTTGGGTTCGAGATCCTGGTGATCTTTTATATACTTCAGATAATCTAATGCTAATACTTGAAGAATATACCAAGGATGTATTGACCACATTCAAGGACGACGACAGAGTACTTCTTTGGGACCTGTACAATGAACCGGGAAATTCCGGTTATAAGAACAAATCGATGCCCCTGTTAAAAAAGGTCTTTGAGTGGGGCCGTGAAGTAAATCCTTCACAACCACTTTCAGTAGGCGTATGGAACTTGGAATTATCAGATTTGAATAAATTTCAAGTAGCACATTCAGACATCATCACCTATCATAATTATAATGACGAGGTTAGCCACCAAAGTGCCATAGATTCCTTAAAGCGCTATAAAAGACCGCTTATCTGTACCGAATATATGGCCCGAAAGCACAATAGCCTGTTCAGCAATATCATGCCTATTTTAAAAAAGGAAAAAATTGGCGCAATTAATTGGGGCCTTGTTGCCGGTAAATCGAATACGAAATACGCATGGGATGAGCCTATTCCAGACGGCTCGGAACCCAAGCTCTGGTTCCATGAAATTTTCAGGACAGACGGTACTCCTTATAAACAAGAAGAAGTCGATTTAATAATGGAGTTGACCGAAGTTAACAAGTAATAAATGGCCCGGAAACTAGTATTCATGTATACTATCTCAAAGCATTCAAATCTCGATAATCGAGTAAAAACAAACCAAATACGAACAGCACCTTAATAACCAATTTTCATGAACCTAAAAGAAACCTTTCACTCAACGTTATTGATATGTTGCCTGATTTTAGCATCATGCTCAGGTCCCAATAAAACCGCAGCAACTTTATTGATTTATGGCGGACCTATTTACACGGTAGATTCAACCCAAACTAGGGTGGAGGCCGTGGCTGTACATGCTGATACCATACTATTTGCAGGTAGTCTTACCGATGCGGAGGAATATAAGAACGAGCAGACCCAAATTATCGATTTAAGAGGTAAAACCATGACGCCGGGCCTCATTGAAGGGCACGGCCATTTTATGGGATTGGGTTACAATGAACTCAATCTAGACCTTATGAATACGACCAGTTACCAAGAAATTGTGGATGCCGTAGCGGCGGAGGTCAAAAAAGTAGAACCAGGAGAGTGGATTACAGGTAGGGGCTGGCATCAGAGCAAATGGGACCAATTGCCAGAAGACGCCGTAAATGGTTTTCAAACCCATTACAAGCTAAGTGAGGTATCCCCTGATAATCCCGTCTTTTTGAGACATGCCAGTGGGCATGCGGCCTTTGCCAATGCAAAAGCCATGGAAATAGCGGGCTTGGAAATTCTCTCCAAAGATGGTGTGGATAAATTTGAGGTTGAAGGAGGCGAAGTAATGCGTGATGGTCTAGGGAGACCGACGGGTATTTTTAATGAGCGTGCCATGACCTTGATTGCACAACATATTCCAGAAACCACCCCTGAAAAAAATAAAAAGGCCTTTGAACTCGCCGTTGCCGCATGCCATAGAAACGGCATTACCGGGTTTCACGATGCGGGCATTGGAAAGGAAACCATTGACTTGTATACTGAAATGAAGGGCTCGGACAAGATGAAAATTAGACTATATGCCATGCTTACAGGATGGGACAAGGAACTATTGAATGACTGGTACAAAAAAGGGCCTAGTGTAGATCCCGATCATTTATTTACCATTCGCTCCGTTAAATTGAACTGTGACGGTGCCCTTGGTTCACGTGGTGCTTGGCTTTTGGAAGAATATACCGATAGACCCGGGCATTTTGGTCATGAAACTTTACCGATGGAGTTCGTAAAGGAGACCTCTTTAAATGGATTACGGAATGGATTTCAGGTATGCTCCCATGCCATTGGCGATCGCGCCAATAAAGAGATTCTTGACCGCTACGAGGCGGCATTTACGGAATTACCCAATTTGGCCGAGGACCATAGGTTTCGTATAGAGCATGCCCAACATCTGCACCCGGATGATATTCCGCGTTTTGCCGAGCTCGGCGTTATTCCTGCTATGCAGGCCGTACACATGTCTTCGGACAGACCTTGGGCAATTGACCGTTTAGGTGAGAAACGAATCAAGGAAGGTGCTTATATGTGGCAAGCGCTTTTGCAAAGTGGAATCCCTATAGTAAACGGAACGGATGTCCCGGTAGAACCCATAAACCCAATAGCCAGCTTTCTATGCCAGCGTGAGCCGTAAGACGCTTAAAGGAACGCCAGAAGGCGGGTATGAACCTGCACAGAAAATGACCCGGGAGCAAGCGCTTCGTTCGTATACCTTGGATGCGGCATACGGTGCTTTTGAAGAGGATATAAAAGGGTCTATTACTGTAGGTAAATTAGCAGATTTCACAATTTATGACCAAGATATTATGCAAGTGGAGGAGGAGAAGTTATTGGATACAAAAATTGCAATGACCCTATTTAATGGTGAAATCGTGTATGACGCCCAATCCCAAAATTAAAAATTAAAGTTTTTATAGGACACAGTAGGCAAGAGAAAGAAGATACCACCAAAATTAAAAAGAATGGCCTTTTCACTAGATACAATGAACAATATGAAAATTTAATCTCAAAACTATGGTAATCAGCAACAAACGTATTGGTGTCATTATGCTCCTGGGTATCACTCCCTTACTCATACCATTGATCGCAATGCGATTTACGGATGAAGTCAACTGGACGTTTTTCGATTTTAGTATCGCTGCCTTACTGCTGATGGTACTGGGTTTGGTAATTGAATTGGCTAGAACAACTGTTAAGGAGAGTTTTTTACGCGGGGCCTTGATTGTTTTTTGTAGTGCAATTTTTGCACTTTTATGGGCCGAACTTGCAGTAGGAATCTTCAATTAGTCTAAATACCGTGAACTAGTAAAGGTTCAGGAAACTTTGGTATTTACCTTTAAAATATTGGGTAAGCCATCCTTCTGATGCTCTTTTAACAAAGAACATGATTGATTTAAATGGGATTACTTTTTTAAGATTCATATAAATTCAAACACCATGAAAAATATCCTTTTTTACTTGCTTTTTACCGTTTCCATTGGCTATTGCCAGTCAGAAGAGGAAGCAATCATTGCGCTACTTGAAAAAGAATCGGCTACCTGGCGGTCTGGCGATGTTGACGCCCATGCCAGTTGTTGGGCCATAAGGCCTTACAGCAGAATTTTGGTGTCAACCCAGGACGGGACCAGTATTGATGTGCCCCCGGCCATTATGCTGAATCCTCCTACGAATATGATCGGTAGCGGTGGCACTTCCAAAAACTCCAATTACAAGATGAACGTAAGCGGTAATCACGCGTGGGTAAGTCATGATGAGGAATCAACTACCAAGGAAGGGGTAACCAGCTATACTTATGAAATACGGATTCTAGAGAAAATTGATGGGCACTGGAAGTTGGTAGGCCAATCCATTCATCCTAGAAAGCTTTAACAGCTTTAAAACAATCTAAGTTGTCCATCCTTAAACGCCTCGTGTAATTGGGTATTTAATTTTGGGAAATTCCTATCCTTGAAATATTTCATCTTGGCCAAGTGTACCATATCATGAATCTGGGTAGCTATTTTACCGTCTCCCCTACTTCGTATGCCAAACCGACTGTCGTTCAAGTTTCCGCCGTGGCATTCCTTAATTTGCTGCAATACTTTGGCTGCCTTATCCGGCAAGCTTTTCTGTATCCAATCGGTGAATAGTTCCCCAATAGCCCCATTGAGCCGTACTACCGTAAACGCCATGGAGCAAGCCCCGTGTTCAGAAACTGTCTTTGCCAAATTTAATATTTCATGACTGTTGATGCCGGGTATAATAGGCGCCAACATGGCGTTGACGGGTATGCCGTTATCTGACAAAACCTGAATGGCTTCCAATCGTTTTTTTATGGTGGTCGTTCTAGGTTCCAAAATCCTTCGCGTTTTCTCGGATAGCGAGGTTACGGATATATTGACCCCCACTAATCCGTATTCGTTCAGCTCTTTGAGAAGATCCAGATCTCGCAGGATTAAGGCATTTTTCGTTATGATTCCTACTGGATGGCGGTACTTCAAAAATACCTCCAGACATTTTCTAGTAAGTTGAAATTCCTGTTCCACAGGTTGGTAGCAATCCGTATTCCCGGATAATACAATGGTACAGGCCTTCCAACTTTTACTCCTCAGTTTAGCCTCCAAAAGTTCTGGCGCTTTGTGCTTCACCAGAATCTTTCGCTCAAAATCCAGCCCTGCACTGTAGCCCCAAAATTCATGGGTATTTCTGGCATAGCAGTAAATACAGCCGTGCTCACAGCCTTGGTACATGTTCATGGAGTAGTCCATGCCCACGTCAGGACTCGTAACCTTGTTTACGATGGTCTTTGGAAAAATAGGAATATACTGTGTCTTATTGGTAATTGCGGTTTCTCCTTCAAGCCTGCAGAATTCAAGAAAATCATCCCGTGTCTCGTACTTGTATGCCGAGAATTTGTTGCTTGTGTTTAGTTGCGCACCACGACCTTTTAGGAATGGTTCCGATTTCATGAATTAGGATTTAATCCAAATTTATGGATTTTTTCCTAATTTTGATGTTATTTAACAGTCACCTGTACCAACTGTTTTTTGGACCCCCTTTTTGCGTAGAACCTTAGGGCGTCCTGCGAACGGTCCACATACGGTTTAGAGACCATTAAGGGCAAGCGCGCCTCCGTATCGTCAATGACCTTACTGTAATCCATATGTCCCTTCTCGTCTAGGGTAATCAGAAAGATATTTCTATTCCTACTTAATCCCTGCTTGAACATTATACGATCTTCACTTAACTGCTGTGGGTTTTCTGCCGATGTACTAATGAAAAAATAGGTGGTATCTTCATTGGTATAGGCGCTGTAGGAGGCGTATGCACCATCGCCCTGGGTAACTTCGGTCTTATTGATATTACGCGCCCAGACCAAATCTCCTGACGGACTCAATTTGGCACTGATAATATCATTATGATGATACCGGGTAATCATTAAGCGACCCCCGCTTGAATTCGCCTGAACACTGTTACTGGTAAAATATTCCTCTGCATTGAAAAGAATATGGCCCGTATCTGTAATATCCATCCCTTTAAAAACAAGGTCTTTGATAGACTTGTCATCTTCCCTTCCAAATTTATCGAGCATAAACTGTTCTGAAAACGGATTGTATTTGGCACTTTCAATATCCAATGAATTGGGATTCAGTTTGAAATAGGAAATACCGTTGTATCGATTATCCTTTCGGTCCGCATAAAACCCTATGCACAATAATTCATTTCCTCTAAAGAGTGGTTTAAGTGCCTCGGGGAATTTACCGGCTGTATAAAAAGACTGAACACTTCTGCCTGCGTTTGAAATGCGCACCATTTCATACTGAAATTTGCGCTCCGTTACGTTGAACCTTTTTTTCTTAAAATAGGCCTTTCCTACTAGGTAAACATTTTTCAAATCGCTTGAAAACGCGATATTCTCAAAAGCATAGTTTTTCTCCTCCACCTCATCGGAGAAATCGTGCTCCATTAATTTGTTTAGATTGGAATCAAAAACGAAAATGGTATGTTGGTCAACTTTTCTTTTCTTATAATGTGTGGTAATCGCAAAGGCCGACTTTTCATCGTTGAAAAGGACAGATGTCGTAAACCCGGATGAAAAATTGCGGTTATAATAATTCCGGTCCAAAGGTTCTGCTACCGGCTCGGATTCTATTGATAAAATCGTTTCCTTCGTAAACTGAAATTGTGTAAACGGACTTCGATGCACTTCGTACTGGTAGGCGTTCCTTCTAAGACTGTATTCCAAAAACAACAGATAAACCTGCCCGTTGCGTACATATGCATCTATAAAGTTGGCATCCTTTAACTTATAGTTGTACTCGGAAATGAGTTCCAGATCCTTATTGTAATGTTCAATAAAATAGCCCTTGGGTCTAAGTATGATTCCGGTATAGTACGCCCGTACCACTACGGTACCTTTATTACCGTCATCTGCTATGGCCAACATATTGGAATACCGATATTTATCGTTGAATTTTTCCCCAATTGTATAGGTTACGGGTTCGTTCTGGGCGTAAGATCCAAAGGCACATATCATGAAAAAAACTAAATAGGCGCAATGTTTTAGCATACCGGTATATTTTACGCTATGAGCCTGGGAAGGAAGCTTTTCGCTTTTCCAAAAAAGCGCTGGTACCCTCGGTAAAATCATCTGTTCCAAAACAGGCACCAAAAGCTTCAATTTCCTGCTCATAACCATTTACAGTATTCTTAAAACCCGCATTTATCGCTTTTATTGCATGTGAAATGGCGACCGACGAGTTATTCGTGATTTTGCCAATAAGCTTATGGCATAACGGAAGTAGCTCCCCTTGGGCGGTAACATGGTTGACCAAACCGTAGGAAAGCGCCTGTTCTGCGGTAACCATACCTGCAGTCATGATCATTTCCATTGCCCTACCCTTGCCCACGAGCTGTGGTAAACGCTGCGTTCCACCATATCCAGGTATCACACCCAAAGATACCTCGGGCAGGCCCATTTTCGCGTTATCGCTCGCGACCCTAAAGTGGCAGGCCATAGCCAATTCAAGACCACCCCCCAATGCAAATCCGTTAATTGCAGCAATTACCGGTTTTGAAAGATTTTCAACAAAATCAAATAATTTCTGTTGCCCTTTCGCTGCTAATTTCTTTCCCTCTTTAACGCTATAATCCGAAAACTCTGAAATATCTGCCCCCGCCACAAAAGCCTTTTCACCGCTACCGGTTAAAATAATGGCCTTTATACTTTTATCTTTTTGCAAGCTTTTGAATACGTCATGCAACTCCCCAATGGTTTCCTTGTTCAAGGCATTCAATTTGTTGGGTCTGTTAATTGTTACAATAGCTGTATTGTTCTCTTTTTGGAGTAGTATCGTTGCGTAAGACATAGTTTTTGTTTTATAGATTACGATTTAGTTTAATTTTCCTTTGGAAATAGGACACAGAAGACCGTACCCTTACCAGGCTGTGAGGTAAATTTAATGGTTCCCTTATAGGTTTCCACAATGTTTTTCACCATTCCCAATCCCAATCCCATGCCGCTGGTCTTTGTGGTGAATTTTGGTTCAAATATCTTCTCCTCATTAAATTTTTCAATACCAATACCATTATCCGCTACAGAAATCTTTACCATTTCTGCTTCTGATGTAACAGAAACCAATACGCGTGGCGATTTTACATCGGGCACGGCCTGTATAGCGTTTTTCACCAAATTGGTGACAACGCGAATGAGCTGGGTACGATCTAACTTAGCGATAATCTCCTCCTCATCCGCAATAAAATGGATGTAATCCTCATTGAAAATATCCAAGGCCAATTTCACGATTTTGACTACGTTCAAGGTCTCGTTCTGTTGTGCCGGCATTTCTGCAAAATTGGAGAAAGCGGAGGCTATACTGCTCATCGTATCAATCTGTTGTATGAGCGTATTGGAATATTCCTTCACCTTCTCGTGAATTTTAGGATCATTGGGGTCAAATTTTCGTTCAAAACTCTGCACGCTCAACCGCATAGGGGTCAAAGGGTTTTTTATTTCGTGCGCTACCTGTTTGGCCATTTCACGCCAGGCCTGCTCACGTTCGCTACGTGCCAATTTTGCAGCACTATGGCCCAATTCATCGATCATACTGTTGTAGGCGGATATCAATTTTCCTATTTCCTCCCCTGGGTTCTCTATAAAGATTTTTTTGTTCTGTTTGCTCAGATCGGTACGTTCCATCATATCGGAAATGGTTTCCAAAGAACGAGTGATATACTTGGAGATAAAAAAAGCGAATAAAATAGCCATCAAAAGCATTAATAAGTATACACCGGAAAGTCGCATTAAAAACTCCTTGAGTTCATAATCATTAAAGGAATTATCCTCAAAATACGGTAGATTAAGAATACCGATCGGCTTAAATTTTTGATCTGCGATGTAGGTAAAGGAGGCTTGATATTTATCACCGGCCAAGGCATTCTCGCGCACATAGCGTTTGTTGGGGCTAATTTCCAACTTGTTCAGAACTTCCGCATCCAAACACATGGCAATGGAGTCATTGGCAAACTTGGGTCGCGAACTTTTTACAAGTTCCCCATCCAAGCTATAGATGTTGAAATTCATGTTCTGTACTACTGCAATTTCATAAATCTCATTCTTGAAAATAAGGTCTAAATTTTCCGTAGTTACTGGATAGGTTGTTTTTTGAATGGCAAGGTCAATACTTTGGCGAATTTGCTCCTCTTTACGCTCCATACGATCCTCATGGTAATCCTTGGATTGTTCCCTGTACTGGTACACTGTTACCCCTGCTATCAATACCGATGCAATGAGCACCAGAAATATCATGGATAGGAATATACGCGACCGTAAAGATAATGTTGTGAGCAAGATTCTTAATTTGAGCTAAAGTTAGCAAATATCGCACCAAAAAAATTAGGGCTACTTCTTGTTCACCCTGCTGGAAACAACTAGAGTAGATGAAGTAAAAGCTCATTTAATTATGCCTTCGGATTCTTGTTCCTTATGCGCTTATAAAGTTTTATTCCCAACATAAGCAAAATCCCAAGAATAAAAATCCCAACAACACCATAGATCCAGTTGAAGGTTCCTTTTAAAATTACAAGAAAGACAATTGCAAACAGGATAAGCGTGGCGCCTTCGTTCCAGATACGCATATAATTGGAGGTGTAACCAATAGTGTCTTGCTGGAACTTTTTAAAAATTTGATGGTTCTTTAAATGATAGGCAATAAGTAAGATCACAAAGGTAAGTTTTATATGCATCCATGCTTGGGTAAGCCAAGATGGATAAAGAATAAGCAACCAAATAGCAAAAAACGTGGCCAATATAGCGGAAGGCCATGTAATAATATACCATAACCTTTTGGTCATGAGCTTAAGCTGATCAGAGAGAATCTCACGCTCCGGCGAAGGTTTATTCGATGCCTCGATATGGTAAATGAACAATCTTGGAATGTAAAAAAGCCCCGCAAACCAGGTAATAACGAAAATTAAATGCAAGGCCTTGATATAGTTATAATATTCCGTCATCGAAATTCAAGCTACTGGTTCACTAAATTAATTCAAAGTTACTAAAACCTTGACCAACGAATTAAAGCAATACACTTATGTAAGGTGGAACTAACAGTACCAATGCAAAAACCGATTCCACTTTAAAAAATTAACCAATGGATAAGTTAAATCAGAATATCATAAAACAAGGCTTAAGGGAACCTGAATTTACAAACAGCGTTCCCCAAACCATCCTAATTTCTCATTTTAGAAAAAGCTTATAGTCTTAAAGCGCCTATACCTGCCTCCCAAAGCGTCTTATTATAGGCTGGAATAGCATTATTCTTCAATTGTTCACCTCTTGCCTTTAAACCATTCCATTGGGCGTCCAATGTTGCTTTGCGATCAATATTAGGCTGGTTCACCCTGGGGATAGCGCTATTGGTCTGGTTAATCAGGAATAAGTATTCTGCGGTAAATTTATTTGGGAAATTTTCTACATCATCATACGCTTGCGATTTACGTTGTACCATATCCTCATCCCACATTTTCAAATCCGAAAGTAGTTTTTCCCCTTCTTTTTTTACTGTAGCATCTGTAATTTTTTTAAGCACTTTTTTTAAATCATCCTGCACGGCGTATAGGGTATTGACTAAGGTGTGCATAGTCGTCAATTTCTGTTCGGCATCCGTCATAAAAGCATCATAGGCGGCATATTGTCCCGGTTTCGTTTCATAGGTAGGCACTTCAATAATCTCGCCCGTAGTGGAAACGGTCTGCCCATCCACATTCAGTTTAAAAGTATAGGCTCCTGGAGCTGCTTTATGGCCGCTAAAACCGGCTTCAATATAAACACCGGGTATGCCTGGCATAATTGGATACTTCATGTCCCAAACAAAACGGTTTAATCCTTCCTTCTTCGATAATAAGGGTGCAGGTGGGGCACCACCTCCTTCATGCGGCACATAGTTAGGATCCTTCTCCGAACTTATTGTTCTGATAATAGTCCCATTAGAATCCAGAATATCCATAGTGATTTTAGTGCTATCCTATCAACTTTGGAAGCTCATAATATAATACGATGCCGTTGGCAGGGTTGATGCCATCAAAAGTATCCCCTCCCTTAAAAGATTCAGCATTTCCATTCAAAGGACTACCCCAGGACCCGTTATAGGCTTGTTTTGGCTTCAATAGTTTCAAGCCTCTTTTTGAAGCATCATATTGTCCCAAAGCAATGACATCATCCAAAATCCAAAAAGAACGGCCAGAGGTTGCTACAATCATATCTCCCCTGTGCATTTTCAAGTCCATAATGGGTGTAATAGGAAGATTGAGCTGTAAAGGCTGCCAATTCTTACCCCCATCATAAGAAATATAGATGCCCTTTTCGGTACCGGCATACAAGACATCTTTTTTTAAATGCATCTTCCCGGATTACTCTGCGTAAATGCGCCATAGGGGATTCCTGTAGTAATAGCAGTCCAAGTTTTACCATAATCCGTTGTTTTATAGGCTCCGGGGGTATAATCGTTGAACTTATATCTTGTCGTAGCAATATAGGCTGTTGCGGGGTCATGTGGAGAAACCTCAATCGAATTGATAAGGCTTTCCTTCAAGCCCTTGGGCGTTACATTTTCCCAGCTTTCACCTCCGTTATTGGTAAGGTGTACCAAACCGTCGTCACTACCCGTCCATATAAAACCTTTTTCATGGGGGGATTCGAGCATGTAGGATAAGGTTCCGTAATTTTCCGCGCCAACGGCCTCGTTTGTATAAGGTCCGCCACCCTTACCCTGCTTTTCATCCATGTCACGGGTAAGATCTGGGGAAATCTCTTCCCAAGTCATCCCCATATCGCGTGTTCTCAAAACCAGTTGTGCACCGTGATAATAGGTGCCCGGCTCATGTTTGGAACCAATGATGGGAGCGTTCCAATTATATAAATACTTCATGTCCCTTGCCTCACGCCCTAAATACTGTATCGGGGCTGGCATGATATTGATAGCAGCCTTGGATTTCATGTCCAACACCTCAATGGTACCCAAATAACTTCCACCGAGAACGTAGCGCGGATTATCTGGATCAAAGGCTAAGAATGCGCTTTCACCGCCCGCAGTATAGGTCCAATCTTGTTCGGAAATACTACCCCTGCCCATAGATGCACTTGCAATTTTGACTGCCGTATTGTCTTGCTGCCCACCGTAAATGTTGTAAGGAAAAAGATTATCGACACTAATTCTATAAAATTGTGCCGTAGGCATATTGTCTTGCGTAGACCATGTTTTACCATAGTCAAACGTAATGGTAGCGCCGCCATCATCTGCCAATACCATATTTTTGGAATTATTGGGGTTTATCCATAAATCATGTGTATCTCCATGAGGCACCTCTATCGTTTCCCAGCTCTTCCCACCATCTTCAGATCGTAAGGCCGGTGCGCTCAAGACATAAACCGTATTTTCATCGTTAGGATCAGCAAATACTTCTATATAATACCAAGCGCGCTGTACCAAACGGTTGTCACCACTTACCATAGACCATGATTCCCCTGCATCATTGGATACAAAAAGTCCTCCTTTATCCGCATCGGAATCACTTTCAACCAAAGCGTACACCTTATTGGAGTTCGCCGGACTAACGGCAATGGCCATTTTGCCTTTCTCTTCGGGCAGCCCTTTGTGTATTTTTTTCCAGGTTTCCCCTGCATCCGTGGATTTATACAATCCACTACCGGCACCACCACTAATTACCATATTGGGCTTACGTTGGTGTTCCCACATTGCGGCATACATGATTTCAGGATAATTGGCATCCATTGAAAGTTCTGCCGCACCTGTCAGATTATTGACGAACAAGGTGTTTTTCCAAGTAATGCCTCCATCGGTAGATTTATAAATGCCCCGCTCTGGATTTCCTTCAAATAGGGCCCCTTGTGCGGCTACGTAGACTACATTGGGATTGGTAGGGTGGATAATAATCCTAGAGATGTGTTGGGTCTTCTCTAGTCCCATTTTTTTCCAAGTCTTTCCGGCATCCGTAGATTTATAGACCCCATCACCATAGGACGTCATTACCCCTCTTGGAGCATGCTCTCCCATGCCTACATAAATAATATTTGGGTTTGAGGCAGAAACGGAAACGGCACCCACAGAACCTAATTCAAAGAAACCATCGGAAATATTTTCCCACCGCTGACCGGCAGATTCGGTTTTCCAGACTCCGCCACCGGTGGTACCCATATAATAGGTCATGGGGTCTCCTATGACACCTGATGCGGTAACCGAGCGCCCTCCCCTAAACGGACCAATATTGCGGTATTTTACTGGGGCAAAATAATCGTTGACCGTTTGTGCAAATGTGATGCCGGTAACCAGTACCGTTACGAGAAGGATATGAATTTTTTTCATGTTGTGGTATATTATGGTGCGTTGAGGTTAATTATTTCAATAGTATAAGCGCAGTCAAAACACAAGATGCTTGGTTCTCGACTACGCTTATGATTTTCGGAACTGCGCTTTTACTTCTCTACAAATAAATAATTCAATTTCAATTCATTGAAAGCAGCGTTAAATGCCTGAAGCTCTGAGGATAGTACAGCATCAAAAATTGCAAGCTCCTTATTTATTTTAGCGGTCAACTCGTTCTTTACCGCGATATCCTGATCTGTTGGGGGAAAATCGTCCAAAGAAACCAAGCTATTTAAATGACCTAGTTTGTTCGTCAATTTTATTGGAAAGTTCAAGGGATCTTGACCGCTTCTGTTTTGGGTCTGGTATAAGGCCTTTTCAACCTCTCCCAGTTTCTCCTTCATTGTTTTGGCCTTTTCTATCAATTCCTTGGTCCGTGCATCATCTTTATATTGTGCTGTGAAGGCATTCAATTGCTCCGTCACGTTCCTGATTTTTTTAATGGATTGGTGCGCCTTGTCAATCGTAGTATTAACATCTGTAATGAAGTCGAACTGTTTTTGCATGTCCGCAACCGTACTTTCCGATCTTGGGTCTGGTAAAATAGTAAAGGTTTCAGCAGTACTTGTCCCATTTACGGCAAGATGTACCTTATAACTCCCCGGTACAGCTTTGGCACCATCCAAATTAGCCCACCATAGAATCATGCCCTCCAATTTTTCGGCTCCTTTACCACGGGTGTCCCACACAAAAGTATTGCCCCCCTTTTCGACTTCCAATTTTTTGACCTCGGCCGCATTGGTTGATTTACCCTTTTTAACATGATTGCTATAGGTTGCCAAGGTATCGCCTGCCATACTGGTATAGGTTAACTGGACCGTATCCTTTTCCATGTAGTCCTTAAGCAAAAAATGTGTGATAACCCCATTCTCTAAATTCTGACCTTCTGTTTTGGAAGGTGTCTTGGAAGCCCTTCCTTTGGTACGGTAGGTATCTTTTGGTTTGAACAAAATGATATTCGCATTTTTCTTGCTCTCATCCAACTGATGCAAAACCGTTAGATCGTCAATAATATATAGGCTTCTACCTTGTGTAGCCACGATAAGGTTATTATTTTTTAATGCCAAATCCGTAATAGGAACTATAGGAAGGTTCATTTGAAAGGAAGACCATTTTGCGCCATCATCAAAAGAGATGTACATACCCGTTTCCGTACCGGCATACAACAAGCCTTTTTTCTTTGGGTCTTCACGAAGGACCCTTGTAAAATGCTCGGCTGGGATACCATTGGTAATCTTCGTCCAACTCTTACCGTAATCCGTTGTTTTGTACAGATACGGTTGAAAGTCACCTAATTTGTACCGGGTGGCAGCCACATAGCAGGTACCTTCATCAAAATAGGAAGGTTCTATGCTGTTTACCATAGACCATTCTGGCATATTTGATGGCGTAACATTTTCCCAAGTGACACCTGCATCTTTGGAGACATGAATTAATCCGTCATCACTCCCCACCCAAAGCAAGCCTTCTTTTAAAGGACTTTCATTGGCCGCAAAAATGGTGCAGTAGTACTCCACGCTTGTATTGTCCTGCGTGATAGGACCTCCACTGGAAACCAATTTCGTAGGATCGTTCCTTGTTAAATCCCCACTTAATACTTCCCAACTTTGTCCTTCGTTCTCACTGAGGTGAACATGTTGTGAGAACGTATACAGTTTGTTGGAATCATGTCTACTAAACATAATAGGGAAGTTCCATTGAAAACGATACTTCATGGCTTCCGCACCAGCACCCATTGGGTTATCTGGCCAAACATTGATTCCCCTAACGGTACCCTTGTCATGGTTGACCCGCGTAAGGAAACCATCATAGCTACCGCCGTAAACGATATCATTATTTTCAGGATCTACTGCAATATGGGCAGATTCGCCCCCTGCGGTTTCTTGCCAATTATCCTCGTTAATGGAACTGCCGTCACTCCTATGTTCTATACGTAAGGTAGAATTATCTTGTTGGGCTACATAAATACGGTACGGAAAGGAATCATCTGTCGTCACCCGGTAGAACTGTGCCGTTGGTTGGTTGTAATAGGTACTCCAGGTCTCACCGCCGTCATAAGACACCTGTGCACCCCCATCATCTCCAATAATCATGCGCTGGGAATCTTCTGGAGAAATCCACAGGTCATGATGATCACCATGTGGCGCATTAAACGTAGAAAAAGATTTTCCACCGTCCGTTGACTTATGGTAATTCACGTTAAGCACATACACCACGTCCTCGTCGCCCGTATCTGCATATACGCGTGTGTAATACCATGCGCGTTGTCTAATCTTACGCTCTTCATTGACCAAGGTCCACTTCTTACCGCCATCATCTGAACGATACAAGCCCCCTTTTTCCTTATTCTCCACAATGGCCCAGACCCGATCGGAATTTTTAGGGGATACGGCTACCCCCATGATGCCCAAGGTATCTTTGGGAAAGCCTTCATTTTTTGAGATTTCCGTCCAAGTTTCCCCGCTATCCATACTCTTCCAAAGCGCAGAGCCCTCACCACCGCTTACTAAGCTATATGGCGTACGTTGTGCGTGCCAAGTGGACGCATATAAAATTCTAGGATTGTTGGGGTCAAAGGTCAAATCTACGGCACCAGCCTGTTCGTGTACAAAAAGTACCTGTTTCCAGTTTTGTCCACCATCGGTACTTTTATAGATGCCACGTTCTTTGGTTGGTTTATAAATATCTCCCAATACCGCGGCGTACACGGTGTTATAATCGGTAGGGTGCACCCGTATACGGGGTACGTGCCTACTTTTTTCCAGTCCCGCTGATGTCCAGGTCTTACCGGCGTCAACTGTCTTCCAAACCCCATAACCAGAGGAGACATTACCACGAAGTGTCTTTTCACCACCTCCCACATAAATAACGTTGGGATCACTTTTAGCAACCTCGACCGCCCCTATACTACCACCAAAATATCCATCGGAGATATTGCTCCACGTACGGCCACCGTCCATAGTCTTCCAGACACCACCACCGGTAGCCCCAAAATAAAAAAGATTGGGCTCGCCCGGCACTCCAGTAACTGCAGCGGAACGGCCTCCACGAAAAGGACCTATTAAACGATAATCCAAGCTGGAATACAGTTCTTCCGGATAGGTAGGGGTTATAGGCTGCGATTTGTTTTTTCGTTGTGCAATTGCCGATACAGGCAAAAGAAGTAGTACTAGCCCTAAAAGGCCAGCTTTGGTAAGTATGGTTTTCATTTTCTAAGTTTGATATTAGTCTAGGCTAAAATTAAACAAAATGTTAGAAAATTGTTGCTTATAGGACATTATAAAAACCAACTTATCAAAATAATTATCAAATTGACACTTCCAGTCAAAAATCACTCTGTTTCCCCTCACCGCCCAATTCTATACCTTACTAGGTTCTAAAGTACGCTTTACGGTTTTTCGATTTTGGACGAGACCTTGCACATCTTCCAAAGCCAGATATAAACAAGGAACAATGACCAGAATTATCGCCGTGGCAAAAACGATACCGAATCCTAAGGAAATCGCCATCGGAATTAAATAAAATGCTTGGCTTGATGTTTCTAAAATAATAGGCGCCAATCCTCCAAAAGTCGTCATAGTTGTTAGAATTATAGGTCGAAACCTTCTTAACCCTGCCTCGTGTATCGATTGGTAAATGGGGTAACCTTCCTTTCTCCGCTTATTGGCATAATCAATCATGATCAGGGAGTCATTGACCACTACCCCGGATAGTGCAATTACGCCCATTAAACTCACTAAAGACAAATCATAGCCCAATAAAATATGACCTATCACTGCACCTACGATCCCAAAGGGAATGGCAGTCATGACTATTAGAGGTTGCACGTAACTGCTAAAGGCGATGGCCAAGAGCGCATAAATCAATAACATGGCAATTGAAAAGCCCGCTTTTAAGGTATTGGTACTCTCCCGCATATCCGCTTGGCTACCTTCAAAACTCCAAGTAATTCCCGGAAAATCCGCTCTCAACTGGGGCAGGGTTTCCTCCTGGACCGAGGCAATGACCCGGCCTACCGCATTTGCAGGTTCTACGTCCATACCAACATTTACAACCCTTCGTCCGTCTCTACGGTTAATACTACTAAAAGCTTCACGTTCTTCTATTTCCACGACATCCATTAAGGGAACTTCGACCCCATTGGGGGTTCGAATGAGAAATTTTTCCAGATTTTTGATATCCTTACGTTCTTCCAAAGGTAACTTTACCCGTACTTCTATCTCGTTCATACCGCGTAGCTGTCGCATGGCCAATGCACCGAAAAATCCGTTTCGTACTTGGCGCCCAACCTCATCAGAAGTAAGGCCTAGATTGCGCCCTTGCGGTAGCAACTTAAAATCGTACTGCATTTTTCCTTTGTTGTAATTATCCGTTACATCACGAGTGTTCGAAAAAGCCTCCATTCGATCTACAAATGCGGTACTGGCACGCTCTAGCACCTCAATATCGGAATGGCTTAAATCAATACTGATATCCTGACGTGCCCCGCCGGGCCCACGTTCGGCCTCAAATGTGATTTGGTCCACTCCTTCAATATCACCAATATTATCCCTCCAAAGGGCGATAACCTCGGCTGCGGTAATATCCCTTTGGTCTGGGGGTAACATCACGATTTCAACATCAATAAAATTCTGCCCTCTAACATTGGTTTTTATCCCTTCGGCAACTTCATAAAGGTTATGTTCCTCGAACATACGCTGTGTAGAGGCTGAGATAGCATAGGCTACTTTAGCGGCTTGATCTGGTGTAGTGCCTACAGGCAAGCGCACTCCCGCTTCAATTTCGTCAGCGGCAACCTCGGGCATCATAATCATACCCATATGGCCACTATAACCATAGCCACCAACGATGAGTAAAAGTGTCACCGCCGCGCTTAAGGTGATGTACCTGTATTTCAAACAAAGGTCAAGGAATGGACGGTAATGATTGTTTATAAAGCGGTCGAAACCATTCGCAAAAGAACGTTGCCAACCCTCTAGTTTAAGTACCCATTTATTCTTGGATTCCTTCTTTTTGATATGGGCCAAATGCGACGGCAATATAAAAAGCGCCTCAAGTAAGGACACGGCCAAAATAACAATAACGACCGCAGGGAGCGGTTGCCAAAATTTTCCGGTCTCCCCAGGCATAAACAACAAGGGAACGAAAGCGATTATCGTAGTAACAATACTGAATACGACCGGCTTTGATACGTCTTTTGTTCCCGCTATGGCAGCCTTCATAGGACTCAGCCCCTTTTGCCTATATTCGTAGACATTTTCGCCCACCACAATGGCATCATCTACCACAATACCAAGTACCACAAGGAACCCAAACATGGATATCATGTTTACGCTGATGCCGATGAGTGGCAGCAGAATCATTCCCCCAATAAAGGATACCGTCATCCCCATCATCACCCAAAAAGCCAGGCGGTATTCTAGAAAGAGGGTCAAAATAATCAATACGATTATAATCGCCAACACCCCGTTTTCCGTAAGTAACGAAAGTCGTTCCCTGTAATCTGCAGCCCGGTTGCTGTCTGTACGGTATTTAATTCCTGGGGGTAGCTGAAAATTTTCCAGAATTCCGTTGGTAACATCGGCAATCCTTAAAGGGGATTGATCTCCGATCCTGAATATGCGCAGTTCCACATAATTTTCTTGGTTAAATTGCCCGTGAAAACCCGTTTCCTCGAAACCATCGGTTATCGTTGCGATATCACTTAGAGAAACATTTGCACCATCCTCGGAGGACACAATGGTAATACCACCATATTCTTTTGCCCACTGCTTGCGCTCCTGCATACGCAGTAAAATTTCTCCGCTCTGTGTTTGTACGGCGCCCGCGGGTACATCATTACTGCTTTGCCGGATAATATCCGCAACTTGACCCAACGTTAAATTGTACTTCTGTAGGGTACGTCTGGGAATTTCTATGCGTGTTTCGTAATCGGGAACGTTCCCCAATTCTACCTGTGTTATTTCTGGGTTGTTCAAGAGAATTGTCCGAAGACGTTCTGCGAGTTGGCGCAAAGTCCAAATATCAGCAGCCCCGTAGAGGCCAATTTGCAACACATCCCTTTGGCGCGACTGCAAGCGTACTTCGGGACGCTCAATATCATCTGGGAAAGTCTGGATTCGATTAATCGCTTGATCGATGTCTTGAAACGCCGTCATCCTTTCGGAGCCAGCCACCAGTTCAATAGTAATCTGTCCCGAGCCCTCGTTCGCCTCGGATACAATTTCCTTGATACCCTGCACGCCACGCACGGCCTCCTCCACGGGCTGCAAAACGCCCTGTTCCACCTCTGCAGGGGAAGCGCCCGGGTAGGCTACGGAAACTTCCACAAAGTCGAGCTGAAATTCCGGAAATACTTCTTTTTGTATCGTATACATAGTAAATAAGCCCCCACCCAACAATACCAACATCAACAAGTTCGTGGCAATGGAGTTTCTGGCCATGTATGCAATAGCGCCTTCTTTTCTTCTGGTTTTCCCTTTTTCTTTCTTTTCCATCTTCGTTTTTTCTTATTGCTTCATCTCCTGGTCTGACGCATTGGCTGCCGTACGTAGCCCAATACCATTGCTCACGGTGCTCAAATCTGTAATGATTACTTTTTCCCCATCTTCCAATCCCCCGCGTATGTAGGCATGTGTATCATCCGTAAGTACAATTTCCACATTTCTTATTTCCAATTTCCCCTCTTTCATGACCCAGACGGTCTCATTGCTTCTAACATAATCCCTATCCAATCGAACAACATTAGGTATGGGATCCGCCTGAATCTTGACTTCCACAAACGTCCCGATCATTAATTTCTGTTTTCCTTCCAATTCCGTCGATGTTGCTAACGGATCCGTAACTTTTACCAAAACCCGGGCTAATCTGGTTTGCCCATCAAGTGCGCCTATCTGTCTGTCCAAGTATCCTTCCCGATAGGCATCATCGGGCCATGCCGAAGAATTTTCGATACGTACGGATGCTCCTTGTTCCGAATTATTGCTCGGAAAACTCAACCATTGTAATTTGGACACCGGAACCGTAGCAACGACCCAGTATTCCTTTGTACCGACAATGCGGCCCAAAATATCCCCTTGGGCAACGAGGGAACCCTTGGTTACATTTTGGCTTAATATATGGGCGTCGAAGGGTGCACGAATCGTAGTTCTTTCAAGATTGAGCTGCGCTTGGTCTACCGCGGCTTTTGCGGCACCTATAGTCGCTTTAACGGCATTTAGTTGGGGTTTTCTAAGCACCAATTGGCGCTCTTCCTCGGAAAGTGGATTGCTGCCAAAAAGGGAATCGTCCGCAATAAGTTGTAAATCTTGGACCGCGATCTGTTGCCGCCCCATCTCGGTATCCAAAGTAGTCTGGGATTGCATAAACTCACTCTTACGGAGTTCTAGCGTGTTACGGTAATCGGCAGGGTCTATTTGTAAAAGCACTTGATTCTTTTGAACAAAACCGCCCGGCGTAAAAGCGGGGTCCCTACGAATCACTTGACCGGAAACCAATGGACTCAAATTTACGTCCTCAACGGGTTGCACCGTCCCTGTAGCCACAATGATGGGTTCAAAGGTGCCTTTCTTTATGGTCGTAACATCTACTAACATTGCGGTTTCCAAACTTGCTCCTTCCTGTTGCGCTTCAGGCTCCGTTGAAAAGATAAGTGCAGTAATTGCCAAGCCACCGCCTATAATGGCCAAGCAAATCCAAAGTATTTTTTTGTTATTCATAAAATTCTTTTCGTATTTCTCAATTTTCCAAGGTCTTGCCGGTTTCGAAGCCTCCCGCCAAAGCTCTATACAATCCTATGCGTACTTGAACTTGTCTCAACTGTGCAGCTACGTAATCGCGGCGTAACTGTTGTTCTTGATCTAAACCTAAAAGAACATCCAAGTAAGGGCTAAAACCATTTAGAAATTCAACCCGTAGTTGCTTGTTGCTTTTAGCAGCGAGTTCCAACTGACGGTTAATATTCTCTGAGCGTTGCTTCTGCATCATATCCTGTACCAAACCATCCTCTACTTCCTGAAAGGCCACCAATGTTACCTGGCCGTACTCAAATAATCTTTGCTGTTTAATAGCATCGTTCCTGTCGACCTCCGCACTCAATTGCCCACCGTAGAATAAAGGAGCCAATAAATTCCCTGCTATGGAATAAGCCCAATTGTCAAATAGGTTTGCGAAATTATTGGCCCGTAGTTGACCCCTAGTATTGAGGGAAATTCTGGGGTATTTGCTTCGCACGGCAGAAGCCATGTCACGGTCCGCTGCGAGTAATAGGGCATAGGACTGTTGCAAATCTGGTCTACGACGCACCAATTCCAACGGAAGCCCAGTTTTAGGAAGCTCTGGTAATTTAGGCAATTCTGAGTATTCAAAAGCAATGCTTTCTTGGGGCTGCCTCCCTAAAAGTACCGAGAGTTGATTTTCCAAAAGACTAACGTTTGTACTAAATATGATTTGTTGTTCTTTAGTGCTTTCCAGCAATTGTGCTTGCCTTAGAATATCAACGGCCCTTATTTGACCACCCACAAAGCGGGAGCGAATCAGTTTTATGATATCATTATTGGTGGCAATTTGTTCTTCGGTTATTTTTAATTGTTGTTTTGCAGCTTGTAGTTGGAACCAAGTGGTAGCGATTTCCGCAGAAAGTGATATGGAAGCGGTGCGGTAATCGAAAAGACTGGCTTCCGCCCTAAATTTTTCAGCCTGTACCGCGTTTCTTATACGACCCCATAAATCTACCTCGTAGGAAGCCGATAGCCCCAATTGTGTGTTTTCCCCGCCCCTGAAATCATTTACGGGAAAATTTTCCGCAGTCTGCGCAGACGCATTTATTTGAGGCCATTTGATGGATGCTTCCCTAGAAACGGTAGCTTTAGCTGCTAAAAATTGCTGCCAAGTGGCGGCCAAATCAAAATTTGCCTGCAAAGCACTATCGATCAAACTATTTAATTGCTCATCTTCAAAAACTGTCCACCATTGATTTGGCACAGTTGCCTCTCCAGAAATGGAAAAATCGGCATCAACATCTATGGGCGGATTGTAGGATGGAATTTTAGGACCACAACTCATCATTAATAAAAGGATAGCAAAAGACCACTTAATTTTTTGCGCGATTGATTTTTTTAGCAAAAAGGGAAATCTGAACATGTACTCTTTTTGATTAAGGATACTAAATTTGTTTTATGAAGTTCCTATTCTTTTAAAGATAAGGCATTTAAAAAATAATGCTAAACTATTAACATTAGTAGTATCGATAGTGGTATTACTTGAAGCGATAGGGCTAAAATTGAACAAGTCAATCACGTTTAATTCAGGAATCCCCCTTATTTCCTGCTACCCGTAGTTTACAGCATACTTTAAATTAAAGTATTCCTATATTTAGCCTAACAAACCAAAAAATTATGAAGTACTATAATCCTTGTTTAAAATTAATTGCGTTGCTCATTTTTCTGTATGGTCTTGGGAGCGCTTCCGTACAAGCACAAACCCAAACGTTTTTATATGGTGATGCCTTACCTGACGCTCCGGAGCTAAGTGCAAGAGGGGCCTATACCGTTGGCGTACAAACCATAGATCTCATCAATCCTGCACAGGTAGATGTTTTAAATTCGGCCAAAGGTATAGATCCATTATACGACAGACCGCTAACGATTGAAGTTTGGTATCCCGCAATTAAAGCCGAAAATGCACAACCGATTACCTACAATGAAGTGATGGGAACGGCAAACGATAGTCTACGTCCTTTAATACCCTTTACCTTTGAAGGTAGGGCCTATAAAAATGCACAACCGATTACAACCGAAGGGAAATTTCCCTTGATCGTTGTCTCACACGGTTATGTAGGATCACGTTTCTTGATGACCTATTTAACCGAAAATTTGGCCTCAAAGGGATATGTCGTTGCCGCCATTGATCATACAGACTCAACCTTTAAAGATGCGAATGCCTTTCAAAGTACCTTGCTCAATAGGCCCAAGGATATCCGTTTTGTAATCGATGAAATGGAAAAGCTGGGCGCCAATGAGTCTAAGAGTAACCTGGCCGGACTTGTTGACGCGGATAATACGGGTATCATAGGTTACTCCATGGGAGGTTACGGTGTTCTCAATGTTGGAGGCGCGGGGTATAGTGACGCCCTTGCCGGATTTTTTACGGGGATGACAGGTGGAAGTAGTGCTATTACCGTAAACTTGGCCAGCAATGAAGCCTATCAAAAGCAAAAAGACACTAGAATAAAGGCCATTGTAGCTTTTGCCCCCTGGGGAATGGAGCGCGGTGTTTGGGATGCGGAAGGCTTGAAAGGGTTAAAAATCCCCACCTTTTTTATAGCGGGTAGCGAGGACGATATTTCCGGCTATGAAAAAGGCATCAAAGCTATTTATGAAGGCACCGTTAATGCGGACCGCTATTTGTTGACCTATATAAACGCTAGACATAATGTTGCGCCCAATCCACCTCCAGCAGCAGCATTGGCGCCAGGATTACATATCGATGAATATTATAGATATGCCGAACCTTCTTGGGACCAACGTAAATTGAATAATATTAACCAACACTTTGTTACCGCTTTTCTGGGGATACATTTGAAGCAAATAGACTACGCCAAATTTTTGAACCTCCAACAAAATTCCAATGAAAAAGATTGGACCGGTTTTAAGCCACGCTCTTCCACCGGAATGGAATTGTTGCATGCCGATGCAAATAAATAGGGCTATTTTTTTATTGGAAGGGAATCTACATTTACTAATGCAGCGTACTTAATCTCTTCATTGATCAATTCGAAAAGTTGCCATATCCACACTAAAATGCTCATGGTTATCAGTGAAAAAAGAATAAAAATCATAGTTAGGCAGTTTTGATTTCTATCCATACCTACGAAAAATGTAATCTAAGGTTTGGTTTACGCAATGTTTTATGCGGTAATTAAGGTCGAATTGATTTCCTTTCGCAAGTAGTACCCTGTTACTAGGGTCGCCAAAACATCTGCAATAGGGAAGGAAATCCACACCCCCAATTCACCTAAGTAATTGGGAAGGATTAAAATAAGTGGAATAAAGAAAAAACCCTGCCTACAAAGGGTCAGTAACAAAGCGGGAACAGCTTTTCCTATCGCTTGAAAATAGGCGGCCCCTATTAGCTGTAAGGCTATTATGGGGGTAGCCGCGAATACCCAGCGCATTGCGGCCGGGGTGTTTTCAAGAACGAATTTATTGGTGGCCATTTCCACTTCGCCCATATTCGGTTTATGACTAAGAAAGAGGCCCGTAATTTCTACCGGGAAAAGCATCAAACCGGCAAAAACGATAGTCGCTAAAATGGCGGCATATTTAATGGCAGTGTAGATTGACTCTTTTACACGTTCATATTTTTCTGCACCGTAATTGAATCCGGCAATAGGCAGAAAGCCCTGTGTAACCCCAAAGACCGGAAACAGGGCAAACATCAACATTCTACCAATTATCGCATATACGGCCACCATGGCCTCGCCTCCTAGGTTAAAAAGAATGTTGTTCATTAACAGGTAGATAATACTTACTACCGCCTGCCTGGAAAGCGTTACGAAACCCAAAGAGCTAATTTCCTTTAAAATGGTGAAATTGATGCCAAAATACCTTGGGCTGAGCTTTAATTCAGAATTTTTGGAGAGGAAGAAATAAAGGATATAGCTGAAACATAAAAAGTAACTGATTGTTGTGGCCCATGCCGCCCCTTCCATTCCATAATCCAGAACATAGATAAAAATATAATCCATCAACAGGTTCCCTACGGATGGGATTATCATCGCGATCATTGCGAACTTGGGCTTACCCTCTGCCCTAATCACAGCGTTGCCCATCATATTCAACGCCAACAAAGGAACGCCATACAAAACGATGACATAATATATCTTGGCCATCTCAAAAATGGACCCTTTTCCGCCAAAAGCGGGTATAAGGGTATCTACGAAGGTCAGGCCTAAAAGCACCATTACAATGGTAATCAATAAGGTGAAACTTATCTGGTTGCCAAATGTTCGTAGCGCTTTTTCCTTATTATCGGCACCTAATGCCCGTGAAATTATACTGGCGCCACCAATTCCTATCGCCATGCCCAAAGCGCCAATAAAGAAGGAAACCGGCAATACTACATTAATTGCCGCTATAGCAATGGAACCGATCCAGTTTCCAACAAAAATGGAGTCGACCAAAACATTGAGCGACATTACCAAAATACCGATACTAGCGGGTACGGCTTGTTTAATGAGCAAACTAGGAATAGAATCGGAGCCCAATTGCTCTGAAGATACGTTTGCCATTTGTAATTTTTTAGATTTTTATTTTGGTGCCTTATACGGAAAAACCCTAGGCTCTAATAATCTGATTAATTTCATGAACAATGTGGTTCTAAATGGCATTTACATGAGGATTTTGATATCTGTCAGGGATGAAAGTTCCGTTTAGAGTGCATGTTTCGGTAACGTTTCCCTCATGATTCGAGTCCTGGTAATATTTCCTAAATTGTCATGTGTCCAAAATATACGTTAAATACTATACCATTTACATACTAGGCGTAACGTCAAGCTCTCCGGTACGCTCCCATTCATTCACCCATTTGGCCATGACTTTGACCCAGGGTTCACTGTCGTTCAAACAAGGAATATGCTTGTAAGATTCTCCGCCCGCCTCCTCAAACTGCTCCTTACCTTCCATGGCAATTTCTTCCAAGGTTTCGAGGCAATCGCTCACAAATGCAGGGGTAATTACCGCCAAGCGCTTTTTACCTTCCTTTGCCAAGCGCTCAAATTCATAGTCCGTATAGGGTTTCAACCATGGGTCTCCCGCCAACCGTGATTGAAAGGAACTACTTACCTGTTCATCCGGCAATCCTAAATACGCTTTTACCATTTCCGTGGTATCGTAAACCTGATGCCTATAGCAAGTGTTATGTGCCACGGAATTAATGGTGCAGCAACTACCGTCTATCTTACAATGGAATCGCGTAGGGTCACTTTTTCTGATATGGCGCTCTGGTATACCATGGTACGAAAATAAAATGTGATCGTAGTCGAAATCCTTTAGCCCCTCCTTGATGCTTTCGGAAAGCGCCTGTATATAGTCTGGATTTTTATAAAAAGCGGGCAAGGTCGTTACCTCCATTTCCGAAAAGTGGCGCTGCTGTTCCTCCAACACCTTAACCACCACGGTCTCATAACTGGACATGGCATAGTGGGGATATAACGGAACCAACAATACTTCATCCACCCCCTTTGACTCTAGCTCGTGCAGCGCATTTTTTATGGTCATTGTTCCATAGCGCATCCCTAGAGCGACCGGCATTTTGGTATGCTCCTTTAATTTTTGTGTGAACCGTTCTGAAAGTACTATTAACGGAGAGCCTTCGTCCCACCAAATCTTGGCGTAAGCCTTGGCAGATTTTTTAGGCCGGGTCTGCAAGATGATTCCTTTAACCAATAGTGCACGTAACCATTTTGGTGCGTCTATTACCCGTTCGTCCATTAAGAACTCATCCAGGTAAGGCTTAACATCTTTAGGGGTGGGACTGTCCGGTGAGCCCAAGTTGACCAATAATACTCCTTTCATAGCGCAGTCTTTCAATTTTCTCTGCAAAAATAACACTTGAAAACTGATGATATTTTAATTTTTGGCAATAGTTTTTCTATACCCGTATAAAGCATGCCAATATGTGCCCGATAAATTTTTTGTCCTATTAAAATTTAGTAAGTTGTTGCTTCCCCATAAAACTGAAATCAATATTATGAACACATTCTTTGATTCTGTACCGAAAAGCGCTTTATATTTCTTTATAGCCTCGTTGATTGCCCTACTAATTGGCTATTGGGTCATTTCCTATTTTTTTAGAAAATACGGTAAGGACCCAAAATATTTGCTGCCAGAAGGCGCCTTCAAAAAAATAAGTAGGCCCATTCTCTTGATGTTCTTATCCATATTGATACGTTCAGAATCCTTGCGTTCTTTGTTACAAATGGAAGAACATCAGTACTGGTTTAGAAAGGCCAGTACGCTTCTTTTCATATTCTCAATGACCTGGTTGGCCTTAAACCTGTTAAAAATGGTAAAAAGGGTAGTCATCAGCAATTATGATGTAGGCGCTGCAGATAATTTAAAGGCTAGAAAAGTATACACACAATTCAACATCTTGGAGCGTATTTTTATGTTCTTGATCATTTTGTTGGCCATTGGCGCGATGCTTATGAGCTTTCAAGGCATTCGTGAACTAGGAGTTAGTATTTTTGCCTCTGCGGGTGTCGCGGGTATCATCATAGGTTTCTCCGCCCAAAAGATGATCGGAACCATATTGGCAGGGATACAGATTGCCCTGGCCCAACCCATAAAAATTGATGATGTCGTCATTGTAGAAGGAGAATGGGGACGCATAGAGGAGATTACCCTAACCTATGTAGTGGTAAAAATTTGGGATAAAAGACGGTTGATCGTACCCACTCCTTATTTTATTGAAAAGCCGTTCCAAAATTGGACGAAGAGCTCTTCCGATATTTTGGGAACCGTTTTTCTATATACCGATTATAGGGTACCGTTCGATGCCATTCGTGATGAATTGACAAAAATTCTTGAAAATACAGAGCTTTGGGATAAGGAGGTCAATGTCCTGCAGGTAACGGATAGTAAACAAAATTGTGTGGAAATAAGAGCTTTAATGAGCGCCAAAGATTCGCCTACAGCTTGGGACTTACGGGTGCATGTTCGCGAAAAACTGATAAGCTTTTTACAGCAAAATTACCCGGAAAGCATCGCTAGAAATAGGGTCTTATTAGAAAAATCTGAAGAAGATCCTAGTAATTCCTAATTTTACGGTATGAAATTGATAATTAGTACGCTTTTATTCGTGATTTTTTCCGCAGTAGGATTTTCACAGGAAGTTACTTGTTCCCCACAGGACAAGAAAGCTGTTGAAGAAAAAATAAAGGCTATTCAGGAATTGGCAAAATCTGATTTTGGCACTACCCTGGTTGCCGTAGGCAAGACCTTTCTAAAGACACCTTACGTCGCCAAAACCTTGGAAATTGGGGACAGGGAAACCTTAGTCGTAAACCTAAATGGGCTTGACTGCACAACGTATGTAGAAAACGCATTGGCATTCTCCATGCTCCTCAAACAGAAGGAGTACACCTTTGATGCCTACGTGAACAATCTTGAGATTATTCGATACAAGGATGGAGCCATGAACGGGTATGCATCACGTTTGCATTACTTCTCTGAGTGGATCGCCAATAATTCGGAAAAAGGCCTGTTAAGAACTATCACCCGTGAAATTGGCGGAACGGAAATCACAAAGAATATCAATTTTATGAGTTCGCATCGCGATTTATATCCGTTCCTGACCGATGCAATGAACTTTGAGCAAATAAAAGCTTCCGAAAATTACTTGAACAACCAGACCATTTTTGTTTTGGCGCAGGATAAAATTGCGGAAAATGAGCACTTGATCCAGTCCGGGGATATCCTTGCCTTAGCCACATCGATCAATGGCTTGGATGTGACACACACTGGAATTGCCACGCGTGAAAAAGACGGAAGAATTCATTTATTACACGCTTCCACCGGTTCAATGGAAGTCGAGATCTCCGAACTTCCTTTGGCAGACTATCTTAAAGGCATCAAAAACAATACCGGCATCATGGTGGCACGGCCATTGTAATTTCACTGATTTACCTAATTTCCTGCTAAAGCCAATAAATATTTTTTGGGGGTGGTATTGTATTTTTTCTTGAAGGCTGCAATAAAATGACTCGCCGTGCTATACCCTATTTTCAAGCCAATTTCATTGACATTATATTGACCGGTCTCTAAAAGCCTTTTGGCATAATCCAATTTATAATCGAATAGAAAACTATAAACAGAGTCGCCGTAAATCTGCTTAAATCCTTCCTTTAAACGCTTTAGACTAAGGCCAATTTCTGCTGCCAGTTCCGGCAAGGTTGGGGGTTCGGCCATGTTGGCCAAAATAATTTCTTTTGCCTTTTTGATTTTTTTTACATTTTCTTCATCAGCCAGGTAAGGACACTGTTCAATATCCGCATTCGGGCTTTTATTGAAATACAAGGCAATTAGCTCATAAATTTTACCTTTAACATATAAGGCCTTTATGGACGGATGAAGGTTATAATTGATAATCTGGCTAAGAATTACAGCGATAGACGGCGAAAAGGGTTCTTGGGCATAATATTTCTTCTCTTGGTTATCCGTACTTAAAAAAGGAATATAATTTGCTTCGGAAGTAAACAAGGTGTGGAATTTTCGCAAGGTCATGACGACGGAAACAACCGAAGAACTTTGGGAAAGTTCTAGATGCAACGGCAAATCCACCTGCGTATTGAATAGCAAAAGTGAATTCTCCTCAGATACGTTCAACGTATAATTCCCCTGGTTGAAAACAAAAAGTCCCTTTCCTTTCAAGCAAAAATGAAATTGTATAAACCGTTTATTAATATCGCGTTTGTAGGACACCATTGTCTCCTCTTCATTTTGGAATTTTAAAACATAAAAGCCATCCTCTATCAAAACCTCATCAAACGAACCTTGAGCGTTATTTTCTATTTCCATTCTTCTCTAATTATTTTTTATCTATTTAGAAAGCGTCTAAATAAAGTTACGTCTATTCACTGTTAAGCCTATAAATTTATGGCAATTCAACGGAATTAGCTCTAATTAGGTCTAAAAATTCTGCAGTCGACACTTATTGTACCGCTAGCGTTATTTTAAGTTATTCTTAGCCCATATTTTTGTGCCTCCTTATGAAGGACTATCATATTTCTAAGCATAATTCCTTTTACACCATTGGTCTCAACTATAAAAAGGCCGATGCTGAATCTCGTGGTAAATTTAGTTTGGACGATGTAGCGGTAAAAAAACTGCTTATAAGTGCCAGGGAACAAGGAATTGATGGTCTTTTGGCCACCTCTACCTGTAACCGTACGGAACTTCATGGTTTCGCGCAACATCCCTTTCAACTGATCAAGCTTCTTTGTGATCATTCCAACGGCACCGTTGAAGCCTTTCAAGAAGTAGCCTACGTTTATAAGAACAGGGAGGCTATAAATCACCTTTTTCGTGTTGGAACAGGATTGGACAGTCAAATATTAGGGGATTTTGAAATTATAAGCCAGCTGAAACAAAGCTTCAAACGATCCAAGGAGCTTGGTATTGCCAACCCGTTCATAGAGCGTCTGTGCAATAGCATTATACAAGCAAGCAAGCGCATTAAAAACGAAACTGAAATCTCTTCCGGAGCCACTTCGGTTGCCTTTGCATCCGTCCAATATATTTTAAAGAATGTAGCCGACGTTTCCGATAAGAATATCTTACTTTTTGGCACTGGGAAGATAGGGCGAAATACCTGTGAAAACCTGATAAAGCATACCCGAAATCCACATATTACCTTAATTAACCGAACAAAGGGGAAAGCGGAAAAAATAGCTGGAAAATTTAACCTAATGGTTAAGGATTATGGTGATCTGCAACCTGAAATACGGAAAGCCGATATTTTAGTCGTAGCTACTGGCGCTCACAAACCAACCATCACCAAAGAATTGATTTATACCAATAAACCCTTATTGATTTTAGATCTATCGGTACCTAAAAATGTTGATGATGCCGTGGCGGAATTGGAGCATGTGACCGTAATTCATTTAGACCATTTGTCACAGATGACAGATGAGACTTTAGAAAGAAGAAAGCAGTTCATTCCACAGGCCATAGCCATAAACGAAGAGGTGATGCACGATTTCAATCAATGGCTGGAGACCAGAAAATTTGCCCCGGTGATCAAAGCATTGAAGAAGAAGTTGAAGACCATGAAAGATGAAGAACTGGACTACCAGTCAAAGAAAACTGCAAATTTTAATGCGGACCAGGCAGATATCATATCAAACCGTATTATTCAAAAGATTACAACCCAATTTGCAAACCATCTCAAAGATGATTCCATAGATTCCAATTCAAGTTTGGAATTGATTCAAAAAGTCTTCCAATTAGAATTGGACCAATAATGAGCAAAATAATTAGATTAGGCACTCGAGATAGTGAACTGGCCCTTTGGCAGGCAAACACCGTGAAAGACCAGTTAGAGGCCTTGGGCCATACGGTACAGCTTGTCCCCGTTAAATCTACCGGAGATTTGGTATTGGACAAACCCTTATATGAATTGGGAATAACGGGTATTTTCACCAAAACCTTGGATGTAGCCATGCTTAATGGCACTATAGACATCGCCGTGCACTCCATGAAAGATGTCCCTACCGCGTTACCAAAAGGAATAGTGAAGGCCGCTGTGCTAAAACGTGGAAATTACATGGACATCATGGCCTTTAAGGACAATGAAGAATTTCTTGCCTCAAGAAACGCCGTAATAGCTACCGGAAGCTTACGCAGACAGGCCCAATGGCTCAACCGTTACCCAACACATACCGTTGTTGATCTGCGGGGAAATGTAAATAGTAGATTGGAAAAACTGTACAGCAATGCATGGAACGGAGCCATATTCGCTGCCGCCGGTCTGGAACGTATTGGTTTGGAGCCAGAGAATACCATAGGACTTACCTGGATGCTTCCGGCACCGGCCCAGGGGGCGATAATGGTGGTTGCGATGGAAGAGAATAATGCAATACGCGAAGCCTGTGCACAATTGAACCATGAAGAGACCGATACCTGCGTTACACTGGAACGTGAGTTTCTAAGGGAATTGGAAGGTGGATGCAGTGCTCCCATTGGAGCGCTATCCTACATTGACAAGGAAAATATCGTTACCCTAAAAGGCGTTTTATTGAATGTGGACGGAAGCAAGAAGTTGGAGGCGAATTTAACCGCACCTTTGGGCAAACACAAAAATTTAGGAGTTGATTGCGCCAGAAGTATCTTGGCACGCGGTGGCAAACGATTAATGACCGAATTAGCGAATACCGGCACTACTACCGATATTTTTTCGACCAAAAAATTAACCCCCGAGCAACAACAGCGATTAAACCTGAATATTACCACAGACTCGGATGATTTTATTAAGATAAGTCCAAATCGGATTTCACCCATAGTCTTAAAAAAGAAACATAAAAACGTAATATTCACCAGTAAAAATGCCGTTGAAGCCGTATATACCAGTGGTGCGACAGAAGAACTGCAGTTTGACAATATATACTGCGTGGGCAGAAAAACACGTCGTTTGATTAAAAAGAAACTAGGGAAGACGGCCCATTTTGAAAATAGCGCTACCGCTTTGGCCAATTATTTGGTAGAGTTTATCGCAGGAACCGAAGTTACCTATTTTCATGGAAATTTGAGTTTGGAGGATCTGCCTCAAATTTTGGAGCAGAACCACATCACCGTAAATGCCATTGAAGCGTACAGAACAAAACTATCTGGCAAAAAAGTCCCCGATGATGTTAAGGGGGTGATGTTTTATAGTCCATCCAACGTTGAAAGTTATATACAGCAAAATTCGGCCGATAAGATTGCCTATTGTATTGGCGAAACCACCGCCAAAGCCGCAAAGGAACATTTTAAGGTGGTGAAGGTGGCCAAAATTCCAACGGTAGAAAGTGTGATCGACCTCGTGAACGAAGATTACAGGGATTAGAAATTGATAGTTGGCAATACTTGAATTCAGAACTTGATCACAATACATCGAAAGTGCATATTAAGCGTTGCGTAATCGTTAAAACGAAGTTTAAATAAATTTCTTTATCGCCAAAATACGCTTCGTTATGACCAGAAATAAAATTATATGAGCATAAAAAACGACCTATTCTTAAAAGCCTTAAATGGAGAAACAGTGGAAAGGCCCCCTGTTTGGATGATGCGCCAAGCAGGTAGGTATTTGCCGGAATTCATGGCGATCAAAGAAAAATATGATTTTTTTACACGCTGCCAGACCCCGGAACTGGCCTCGGAAATTACCGTACAACCCATACGTAGATATGGTATGGATGCCGCTATTCTCTTTAGCGATATTCTTGTCATACCACAGGCCATGAACATTGATGTTGAAATGAAACCCAATTTTGGGCCCTATCTTCCGCATCCGATAAGATCGCAAAAAGACTTGGAGCGTGTAATTGTTCCTGATGTGGATGAGGCACTTGGCTATGTAATGGAGGCGATAAAGGCAACTAAGGAAAAATTGAATGACGAAGTACCTCTTATAGGTTTTGCCGGATCCCCTTGGACCATTCTTTGCTATTGCGTGCAAGGGCAAGGAAGCAAAACTTTTGATAAGGCTAAGGAATTGTGCTTTACACAACCTGTAGTAGCGCATACGCTTTTACAAAAGATTACAGATACGACCATTGCCTATCTGAAAGCCAAGGTGGCAGCCGGGGTAGATGCCGTTCAGGTATTCGATTCCTGGGGCGGTATGTTGTCCCCAACGGATTATAAGGAATTTTCATGGCAGTATATCCAACAGATAATAGATGCGTTAAAGGACGAGGCTCCGGTCATCGTTTTTGGAAAAGGATGTTGGTTTGCTTTAGGTGACATGGCGAAATCCGGTGCAGCGGCATTAGGAGTCGATTGGACCTGTTCTGCAAGAAATGCACGCTACCTAAGTGGCGGAAAAATAACTTTACAGGGCAACTTTGACCCCGCTAGATTATTGTCGCCACCCTCCGAAATCAAGAACATGGTACACCAAATGATCAATGAATTTGGGAAGGATGGTTACGTTGCAAACCTCGGGCATGGTATTCTACCCAATGTCCCGGTTGAAAATGCCAAAGCATTTGTTGATGCGGTAAAAGAATACAAGGTATCCTAACCATGTTACTAGTAGCGAAAGTTAGTAATTGCATTAAAATCTGTCTCTAAAACATGGATTCCATTCGGTTATCCCAGTTTGAAATCAACCCGATATCTGAAAGGGACGGATGGCGCTTGTGTGATTTTATCACAGCAAATGCCGATTACCTGAAACGCTATTTTCCCAAGACGGTTGCCGCTAATCTCAATCCTCAACTTTCCAATTTGTTCGTTTTGGAAAAATTAGCAGCATTCGCTTCCGGTAAAGAATATGTATTTACCCTTAAAGAACATCAAGAGCGGAAAATAATTGGTTTGGTATATGTAAAGGAAATAGACCCAACCCAACAAGAGGCTGAAATTGCCTATTGCATTGGTTATCCCTATAAAAACAAAGGTATAGCTACGCAGAGCATCAACCGAATTTCAAATTGGGCATTGAAAGAGCTTGGCCTAGGGCAATTAAGAATCATCGTGCATAAATCAAATTTGGCGAGTATAAAAGTTGCCCAAAAATGTGGTTATCTTTGGAAAGGCACCTTAATAGAAGAGCACAAACCGCCAAACGAGGCGCCTTTGGATATGGAGCTATATTTGCTTGAACATGAAAGATAAATTTTACAATTACATACAAGAGCTACAGGATACGATTACCAAAGCTTTGGAAGAAGTTGATGGTAAAGCAAAATTTCAAGAAGATATTTGGGACCGTCCAGAAGGCGGTGGTGGCCGCACCCGCGTAATCGAAAATGGCTCCGTTTTTGAAAAGGGAGGCGTAAACATATCTGGGGTGCATGGTGCATTGCCAGAAAGCATGAAAGCCTATTTTGGCGTTAAGGACGCTAATTTTTTTGCGTGTGGGCTTAGCCTCGTGCTCCACCCAAAAAATCCCATGGTACCAACCGTTCATGCCAATTGGCGCTATTTTGAATTGTACGGGGCAAAAGGTGAGATTGTAGATCAATGGTTTGGTGGCGGACAAGATTTAACCCCTTATTATTTATTCGATGCCGATGCGGAACATTTCCATAAGGTTTGTAAGGCCGCCTGTGATAAACATGATGCTACCTTTTACACGACCTATAAAAACAGGTGTGACGAATACTTTTATAACAGTCATCGAAATGAGGCAAGGGGTATTGGAGGATTGTTTTTTGACTACTGCAAAGCCACCCCTAAAATGGATATGGAAGCCTGGTACAATTTTGTGACCGAGGTAGGCAATAGCTTTTTAATTAGTTATATACCCATCGTTATTAAAAGGAAGGACCTCCCCTATACTATTAAACAAAGAGAATGGCAAGAAATTAGAAGGGGAAGATACGTTGAATTTAATCTGGTTCATGACAAGGGAACCTTATTTGGTCTGCGTACGAATGGCCGTATAGAGAGTATTTTAATGAGCCTTCCCCCACACGTACAATGGAAATATGACCACCAACCTGAGAAAGATAGTGAGGAGGAGCGGTTAGTGAACGTGTTAATGCATCCTAAGGAATGGGTCTAAGGACTTTTTTTGTCATAAACGTCCTATTGGGGTCCACGTGGTGCACGTCTCAGGATTCTACATATGTTAGGGCCTTTCCAGATAAAGTTACCGTTAGACTGGGGCTACAGACAACTTCCAACAGTTTTACACTTAGGGACAAGGTCACAAGGGACAAAACCGAGTTTATCCCCAATGACAAAAGTTATTTGGGGCTATCACTCCTTTTTAGGTCCGTTGAGTTGGACCTGGGCTATGCCCCAAATTTCTTGGCTGAAAACAAGGATAATGCAGATTCTAAACTATTGACCCTCAATTTTAGGATGTTCTTTAGCCAATTTATGCAGACGATAGACTTTTATAAGCAAAAGGGATTCTTTATACGCACTCAGGATATAATGCTACCCATAGACAATCTAAGAACCTTGAAAATCGGTGGAAGTTCCAGCTATATTTTTAATGAAAACTTTTCCTTTAGGGCAATAGGGTTCCAAAATGAATGGCAAAAAAGGAGTGCTGGCAGTTTTATCCCTAGTGTTACCTATTATTACACCAAGTTTAAACTAGAAGATCCCTTAATGGAGAACCAAATTGAGCATTCCTTTAAACTTGCGGTTGGCCCGGGATATTATTATAACTGGGTATTTGATGGGAATTACATCGTTTCTGCGGGCGGCACGGGTGGTTTGGGCATCAATCTCTCAAAATCTGAGGGTGAGACCACTGTAAGCGGTTTGGCACAATTTGCGTTCAGGTTAACAGGCGGGTACAATTCAGAATCCTTTTTTAGCGGAATCAATATCAATACCCAATTATTAACGAATACATCGACGGATAATCTCATATTGGACGACTCTATAAGCTTTTTGGAATTTTATGTAGGGTACCGCTTCAACGCACCACAAAAATGGATCGATAAAGCCGATGAGATAAATCGTAAATTTGGTCTGGATTAATGCAACGTTTATGAAGCAAAAAATATTTCAAATAGATGCCTTTACAAAATCCGTCTTTGGCGGAAATCCTGCCGCCGTTTGTATAATGGATGCTTGGCTGTCCGATGAAACCATGCAAAACATTGCAGCAGAAAACAATCTTGCGGAAACGGCCTTTGCGGTTAAAAAGGAGGATAGTTATGAGCTACGTTGGTTTACCCCAGAATTGGAAGTTGACCTCTGTGGGCATGCAACCTTAGCTACCGCTTTCGTTATCTTTACATATTACAACACTACAAAAAATACACTACGGTTTATTTCACCTAGAAGTGGTGAACTTTTGGTCGAAAAAAACAGTGATGGCTCCCTAACCCTCGATTTTCCTGTTGATACGATAACGGCCGTACCCCATAATGAGCTCATTAATAAGGCTCTTGGGAAAGAACCTTTGGAAACCTATAAAGGAAAGACCGATTATCTTTTAATTTACGCTTCGCAAGACGATATTGACGTCTTGAAGCCAAATTTTCACCTGTTGAACGAATTGGAGTGCAGGGGCGTAATTGTATCCGCTAAAGGAGACAAAGTAGATTTTGTTTCCCGCTTTTTTGCACCACAATGTGGTATTCCGGAAGACCCGGTAACGGGTTCTGCACATACTACCCTTATTCCGTATTGGTCTAAAAAACTTGGTAAAACCGAGCTGTCTGCCGAACAACGTTCCCAAAGAGGGGGACATTTAACCTGTGAATATTTAGGGTCACGCGTAAAAATTGCCGGACACGCGGTATGCTATCTTATCGGCACTATTGAAGTTTAGAATTTAAAAAAGAATACACATGTACCCACTTATTAGAAATAGAAGATTACGAAGTTCTGAAGCAATTCGCCACCTTGTGCGCGAAACCATTATTACCCCAAGTGATTTTTTAGTCCCACTATTCGTGGTTGAGGGCAAAGGGGTAAAGGAGGAGATTTCTTCCATGCCAAACTATTATAGGCTGAGCCTGGATAATCTAGAAAAAGAAGTAAAAGAACTTTGGAATATGGGACTATGTGCCGTGCTTCTCTTTGTAAAGGTTCCCTCCAATTTAAAGGACAACAAGGGTACAGAGGCCATCAATGAAAACGGCCTTATGCAACGCTCCATAAAAACAGTAAAAAATGCCTGCCCTGATATGCTGGTCATGACCGATGTTGCCTTGGACCCTTATTCCTCCTATGGCCACGATGGTATTGTTTCGGATGGTAAGATTCTAAATGACGAAAGCGTAACTATTCTTTCTCAAATGAGTGTATCGCACGCTAAAGCAGGTGCAGATTTTGTCGCGCCCAGTGATATGATGGACGGACGTATACTAAGTATCAGGGAAGCCTTGGAAGACGAAGGCTATACCGATACCGGAATTATGGCCTATAGTGCCAAATATGCAAGTGCGTTCTACGGTCCATTTCGGGACGCACTCGATTCAGCTCCAGTGGCTATGAAAGATATTCCCAAGGATAAAAAATCCTATCAGATGGATGCCGCAAATCGTTTTGAGGCTATTCGGGAAACCCAGATGGACATTGATGAAGGAGCAGATATTGTTATGGTAAAACCAGGATTGTGTTATTTGGATATTGTTCGGGAAATACGGAATGAGGTCGATGTACCCATTGCCGTTTACCAAGTATCGGGAGAGTATGCTATGGTTAAGGCGGCTTCCGAAAGAGGATGGTTAGATCACGACGCGGTAATGATGGAGCAATTGGTAGCCATTAAACGTGCAGGGGCCAATATCATTGCCAGCTATTTTGCAAAGGACGCGGTATATCTAATGAGTTAAATACCAGCATTTGTCAATGAAAAAATTATTTTTCATACTCATCAGTCTATTTTTTGTTGACATGCATGGTCAAGAAGATAAAGCAACACCATTGCAGCTTCCAATAGGTTCAAGTCTACAAAAGTCTTCATTAAGGGCCTATGGTTTGGACTCGATTTCCTTAAATCGGAAACTAGATAGCATCATAACCATCGGTATAAAAAACCAATCGTTTCCTGGGGCCCAGGTTTTAGTCGCCAAAGAAGGTAATATCATTTTTCATAAAGCCTACGGGCATCATACCTACGATAGTATTCAACCTGTTTTGCTAAATGATCTATATGATTTGGCCTCGGTTACAAAAATCTTAGCCCCGTTACCCGCCCTAATGAAATTGGTAGATGAGGGTAAAATTGATTTGGACATACCCTTCAGTACCTATTGGAAGCCTTGGAAACGAAGAAAAGACAAGAAAGAATTAACCCTAAGGGAACTATTGGCACACCAGGCCGGGCTTGAACCTTACATCGTATTTCTAAACAAGGCATTAAAAAATAACGGTCAGTTTAAAAATCGTTTTTTACGGAAAAGAAGAAGTAAAAACTTTGAAAATGAGGCTTATGAAGGCGTATACGTAAAAAATAGGTTTAATAGAAAAATGTATCGAATAGTCAATCGTTCCGAAGTTTCTCCTCACAAAACGTACCGCTATTCCGGCTTAAGCTTTTTGATTTTTCCTGAATTGATTACCCAACTAACGGGAATACCCTACGAAGAATATTTACGAAAGGAATTTTATACTCCACTAGGTGCGAAGACGCTTGGTTTCCTTCCTAGTCATAAAGACTTTGAAAATAGTATTGTACCTACTGAAATCGACACCCTTTACCGCCGCACCTTGACCCAAGGATGGGTCCACGATGAAAATGCCTCCCTCTTGGGCGGTGTTTCGGGTAATGCAGGACTTTTTGGAACAGCAATCGACTTGGTCAAAATTATGCAGATGTATGTGCACTATGGAATACTTAATGGTAAACGCTATATTTCTGAAGAAACCTTTAAAGAATTTACGAGCGTACAATATCCGGAAAATGACAATAGAAGGGGTTTGGGTTTTGATAAACCCTATCTGGACAATGCCAGTCTCGACCTTGAAGATGCCTATCCCGCCCCAGAAGTAAGTCCTAAAAGCTTTGGGCATAGCGGATTTACCGGTACTTTTGTATGGGCGGACCCAGAGCATAAACTTGTATATATTTTCTTATCGAACCGGGTGTATCCCACAAGAGAAAATAGAAATCTCTACAACTTGAACATTCGCTCATCGGTCCAACAACTATTTTATAAGGCATTTGAAGATTTAAATAAGCGCAAACCTTAGTACATTTATTAATAACTTCCACCTTTAAACTTATTTCATGGGACTACTGCTTTTTTACGCATTCATATCCATCTTTTTTTCCTTTCTATGCTCCATATTGGAAGCCGTGCTACTAAGCATTAACCCTACGTTTGTGAACGTAAAGATTAAGGAGGGCAAAGCGTACGGTAAAACATTGGAGGCACTCAAAAAGGACATCGACCAACCACTTATCGCAATTCTTACCATAAATACCATTGCACATACCGTTGGGGCAATCTTGGTTGGTGTACAGGCAAAAGTAGCGTATGCGGAACTCTATGGAAGTGAAACCCATACCGTTTTTGGGGTCCAATTTACAGAGGACCTCATGGTAGGAGTCGTATCCACGCTAATGACCATTCTTATTTTGGTTGCGTCAGAAATTATACCTAAAACGATTGGTGCCACTTATTGGAGGCAACTTGCGAACTTTGCGGCCAAAACACTGAATATTATGGTCTTAGGCCTAAAGTATACCGGTCTTTTATGGTTGCTACGCCTTTTTACCAAGTTGGTAGGTGGCGGGCAACACCACGGCAGTGTTCTAAGTCGTGAAGATTTTCATGCAATGACGGATATGGCACAGGAAGAGGGCGTTTTTCAAAAATCGGAATCTACCATCATAAAAAACCTGTTACGGTTTGATGAAGTATTGGTGAAAGATATTATGACCCCACGTGCGGTGATGAAAATTGCTTCGGAAGAAAAGTCCATCGCCGATTTTTTTAAGGAAAATCCCAAATTGCGGTTCTCAAGAATTCCTGTTTTTAAGGATAAGATGGACAATATTACCGGGTTCGTCTTAAAGGATCAGGTATTGGAAGAAATTATAAATGAAAATGGAACGATTCCTTTGGGTGAAATCAAGCGTGAAATTTTAATGACCCGTAGAAGTACCCCAATACCCACTCTTTTTGAGATTTTAATTCAAAAAAGGGAGGCCATTGCCTTAGTGGTGGATGAATATGGTTCCATAAGTGGGCTTGTGACCATGGAAGACGTAATCGAAACCCTGTTGGGACTAGAGATCATGGATGAAAGCGACAGTATTGCCGATCTACAGATTTTAGCGCGAAAGAATTGGGAATCGCGCGCCCAGGCAGCCGGGGTAATTGAAAAGGATCTTAAAAAATCCCCTCCACCTAAGGATAAGAAGAAATAACGATGGACGAGGCTTATATTTCTACACCACTTGGAATTACCAAAATCACCGGGGACTATAGGGGCCTGAGCGCTATAGCTGTTTTGGATGCGGAAGACCTAAAGCTTTCGGACGTTATCCCAGAAAGTTTGGAAGATGCGGTTTATCAATTAAGGGAATACTTTGAAGGCAATAGATCGAAGTTTCAATTGGACTTGAATCCTGATGGTACCGATTTCCAAAAAAAGGTTTGGCAGGCCTTACAAGAAATTCCTTTTGGTAAAACCACCTCCTACTTGGAACTTTCAAAATCCCTAGGGGACATAAAGGCCATTAGGGCCGTTGCGGGGGCAAACGCCAAGAATCCATTGTGGATCGTAGTACCCTGCCATAGGGTCATAGGTAGTGATGGATCGTTAACCGGTTATGCCGGTGGTTTACATCGTAAACAATGGTTGTTGGAACATGAAAGCCCTTTTAAGCAGCAACGGTTGTTCTAATTCCATTAAAACTCAATACTGTAAACACTAGGTTGTATTTGCCCTATGGGATATATCCAGGATAATCAAAACTTGGAGTACACTCAAATACAGTTGAAAATACGGACGGAGGAGTAGTTTGGGGTAAACCATACTTAGCTCCCGCGTCCAAAAATTACCATTCAACTAATTTAAAGACACTTTATATCTTAAAAACCAAGCTCTAACTTTACTACTTCCCTTATTTAAAAAAGTTGCTTTGGTTGGTATACAATTAATTCACAAAATAGGTAGGTACAAAATTTAAATTCTTCTGGGCCAGTAAAGTACCCTCAAGATTCATCAATATAAAACCTCCAAGCTCGGTATCCGTAGGATTTTGCAAAACGTATGAAATAGCGAAAATGCCTTCTTTCTCCAAATACTGCCCTGGTAAGGGTTGAATGTCCAAACCCGCTTCCTGATTCAAATTGGAAATAGTCCCCAAGAGGTCCAGAACGGTAATTGTTCCCGTAGTAATGTCAAAAATAGCCGGGCCACTCACTATTTGCGAAGGTTGTTGGTAAATATATTGATAATACAATTTATCCCCTATCAAGGAACCATTGATGGGACCGGCAGAAAAGGGTTGATCCAATTGCAGCTCCTTTCTGGAAATGCTAAGAAAGCTTACCGTGTCAAAAAGCTCTAAGACCATAGTATCATTTCCATTTTGGGTAAAAATGGCAAGATCTTCCGTATCGGTTATAAGCATACTTGGTTTGGCCGTCCCAAAGTCAAAAGTTTTAATAATGCTATTCTGGTCCGTATCGTATACCACTATTTTATAATCCCCAATCCCAGATCTGTAGGTTACGAATAATTTTCCATTAGTATAAAGCGGTTCGAACAATTGATCTATTGCGAACTCGAGGGAAACATCAAATGCCTCAAAATTAGGAAGGCCCACTACACGCAAGGCTAAATTGGTAGATCCAAAAGGTTTATAAAGTCCAAAAAAGACCGAATCTTCGTTCGTATAACCCCAAACCAAGGAACGTTCCGTGGTTATCCTATAAAATTCTGGAAAGGTAGTTACCGTCCCCGATTCCAAATCTTTTTGATATAGCGATATCGCATCATTGCCAAAGCTAAAGAAAGACAAGGTGCTGTTAAATTGCCGTAAGGTCAAATAATTGCTCCCAATACCGAGTTCATCTGTAAGACTGGTTTGAGTACCCGAGTTCGTTTCGCTTAGGTAATCATATTGAAATACATTACTCAGGTCTTCCCCTATCATCGTTAACGATATGGAGGCTGGGGGACTTTCAAATTCGGTATCATCGTTACTACATGCCAAAGCAAGTAAAGCAAAACCGCTTAAGAAAATCAAACGAAAAATTCTGTAAATCATAGATATCTTTTTTGTTTGGAAGCCTTCTAATCCGAATTATTTCCTGATAAAGCATGTAATAGGATTTCATAGCAATAGATATCCAACTTTAAATATACCGTTTTTTGTGGTCTAAGCCATGCATCGTTTAATTAAAGAAAATAGCTTAATTTCCTAGTCGACAACAACTAGTAATGCTATGCTCGGAAAAATACCATTAGATTCGATACTTTTTTTGGATATAGAAACCGTTCCGGAAGAACCGTCCTTTGATAAATTGGATACCAACAAGCAAGAGCTATGGTCACAAAAATCCTTATACCAACGTAAAGATGAGGTGAGTGCGGAGGAGTTTTACGAACGTGCCGGTATTTGGGCAGAATTTGGCAAGATAATCTGCATCTCTGTTGGCTATTTTACGCTTAAAGGAGAGGTTAGAAGTTTTAGATTGACAACTTTTCATGGTGAGGAGTCACAATTATTAAAAGAGTTCAAACAACTCCTAAACAATCATTTCAGCCATCCTAAGCATGTACTTTGCGCCCACAATGGTAAGGAATTCGATTTTCCGTATATAGCCCGCAGAATGATTATTCATCGTATATCATTACCCTACAAGCTAGACTTGTTCGGAAAAAAACCATGGGAAGTTCCCCACTTGGATACAATGGAGCTTTGGAAATTTGGGGATTACAAGCACTACACCTCCTTAAAATTAATGGCCAACGTGCTGGGCATTCCTTCCCCAAAAGAAGATATTGATGGTAGTATGGTACGGGATGTTTTTTATAAGGAAAAAGATGTGGACCGCATCATTACCTATTGCGAGCTGGATGTCCTCACCACCGCACAAGTTTTTCTGCGCTTACGAAACGAACCGCTGTTGGAAGATCCCGAGGTTAAAAAAGTAATGAACTAAACCCCAGGTAGGCTATTTAAAAATAGGGCAGACATGAGTAAATGCAATTGAATACTGTAATTTTGAAACTATTAGAGGTTTCCACTTCAACCCAGCACTATGAAACAATTCATTCTTCTATCGCTTATATCCGTTTTCTTAATCTGTTGTGAAGAGAAGGCAGCAATGAGCTCCGTAGATCCGGAAAATTGGTCCAAAAGACGCATTTCCTTAAATGCGAAGGATTCGTTGGAGCACGGAAAATCATATTTGTCCATCTACTCCCAAATCTACAGCAGTTCTGAGCATAAGACCCATAACCTGACCGCTATGGTGAGCTTAAGAAATACGAGCGAAACGGATACTGTATATCTTTTAAAAGCGGAATATTTTGACACCCATGGCACCTCGGTACGAACATACTTTAACCACCCTATCTACATGGCGCCATTGGAAACAACGGAAATCATCATAGATGAGCTGGACGTGGAGGGCGGCACTGGGTCAAATTTCATCATTGAATGGAAAAAACCACAAAATTGTCCTGAACCCTTGTTCGAAGGCGTCATGAATTCCACCGTTGGTCAGCAGGGATTATCATTTACCACCCAATCTAAAAGGATTCAGTAAAAATGATTGAAATACTTACCTCCATATTTTTCTTGATTGCCGTAATCGACCCAATTGGTTCTGTTCCCGTTTATTTGGAGGCAACCAAGGAGTTTGACAAACTGCACAAACGTAAAATAGCCATTAGAGCTTCGATCATCGCATTTTTTATCTTGCTTTTCTTCATCGTTATAGGGCAATTGATTCTCGAGGCCATGTCCGTTTCATTGGATGCATTTCAAATATCGGGAGGGGTGATTCTATTCTTGTTCGCTCTGACGATGATTTTTGGTGATGGCAAACCCGAAGAGGAAAAAAGCCAGATTACCGACTATAAGCATGTTACCATATTTCCGGTAGCCATACCTTCCATAGCATCTCCTGGGGCCATCATGGCCGTTGTACTATTAACGGATAATCATATATACACCATTCAACAGCAAACTGTAACTACGGTATTGGTTCTTGTTGTAGTGGGGATTACGTGCGGCATACTCCTAGCCGCCAATTATGTCCAAAAACATATTGGAGACTACGGGATTACCGTAATCAGTAAGATAATGGGTTTGATTTTGGCCTCCTATGCCGTTCAAAGTATCCTTAGCGGTATCAGCAATTATTTCAACGGATAGTATTTGTATCTATATCTATCACGAAGCCATTTGCCCTATGTTTCAATGGGGATTAAACCTTGTCCACTAGTACTTATAAAACTTAGTGCTCTTGCTTACATCGAAATCTTGGAGTTGTAGAATATACAATCCTGATGGCAAATCCGAAACATTGATTCGATTATTCTTGGCACTATCCATTTTAAGTTCTGTACCTCCTAGGCTTACAATTCGGTACATTGCCGTATCACTGGTCTGCATGTTCAATTGAATCTCGTCAACAGCGGGGTTTGGGTATACACTAAAAGGGATTTCATTATCTAGACTTAGCGTCGCTAATACAAGCACTACTGTTTCCTCACCTAGAAAGGTGAACGTTACGGGGTCACTATATTCCGAGGCAACATTTTGGGTACAAAACGTACGTATTCTAGCGGTATATGTTTTCTCCTCAAGTAATGCATCCCAAATGAACGAAGTGCTTGTAACATATTCCGTTGACCATTCCTTTGCGTTCTCTTCCTTGTACTGTACTTCATAGAGGGCATCCGCCCCTTCTTCCCAGGTTAGGGTAACGCCTGTTGCACTTACTTCCCCTAAATCTAATTCCTCTGGAGCTTGCAAAGCGCAAGCGGTCATTTTAACGCCAGTAAGTATTAAGGAGAAATCCTGTGTGTTATTCTGCAGATTGCCCTTATGGGAAACCGTTATGGTATAGGTGCCTTTGGCATTGGGTATCTCGATACGCTCAAAAGGATCTACGCTATTATCTCCTTGAGTCGCTGGCAAACTTGCCATGGCAGGATTTAATTTCCAGGGTAGAAAGGTTTCGCCATTTTGGGTAATTCGTATGTCTAAATCGTTTACTAAGGCCTTTGTAGGATTGTTCAATTCCCCTGTGTTAACATATTGCGAAGTTAAATCGGTCCAAGAGATAGAAGCAATAAGGTCACTATCACCTTCTGCCGTTACGGTAAACGAAAGTGTCTCCCCATCAGCCAAGGATTCTTCGGCGATATGACTGCTAAAATCTTTATTATATAGTGTCTCTGCAGCATGCTTTGCATTCATGACACCCCATCCCATTTTATAATCCGGCCCTTTGGCGTCCACATCATCTGCCGTATGCAATGCCAATCCCTTTAAGGTAGCTGCCTTCATGTAAGATCCATATAATTGTTCATTGTACTGTTGTAATAACAGTAGGGTACCGGTAATACTTGGTGTTGCCATTGAGGTACCTGAAGATGAATTGTAGCTTGTGGTGCTGTAGGAATCCGTAGAAAGAATGGTTGAACCATTTCCTGCAATATCCGGTTTAATTCTTCCGTCATCTACAGGTCCAAAACTACTGTAGGCAGATACATTGGCCTTCACCAAGTTTCCGTTCCTATCAATTTCGGAATTGGCCCCTGCAACGGTAATTCCGTTTTTAGAAAGCGTGAACCCTAATAACACATCAAAACCATCGGAGCTGGTGCCATAAGTGGGGGCATCGTTGTCCTTGCTTTTTTGGGCGTTACCAGCAGCGGATACCATTAAGTAGTATGGCGCATTGTACATTATTTTATCCCAATCTTGGGCAACCTTGGTATATGCACCAAAATACCAGTCTGGAACCCTATCCGCCTTTATACCATAGGAATGGTTGGATAGTAGGAGTCCGTTTGCAGCTGCCTCGGTAACCTCTATCTTATCCCTCGTCCAATCATTGGTTAGTACGCTTGCCTTGTTTGCAACACCCTGTGCCTCTTTTTTAATTCCCGTTGAAATTATGCTCCCAATTACGCGTGTGGCATGCGAATCCACATCAATGCTCGCGTCCCCTTTGGTAACCCTTGAATTATACTCGACGTGATTTTCCAAGGCGATACCAGAATCCCAAACCCCAACCTGCATTCCATCACCATCCAAATCTAGCCCTAACAAGCCGTTGGTATTTAAGGTACTTGCCCTTGAGACCAGACCAGCTTGATCCGTATAGGTTTCGTAATATAAGGGACTTCCATCAGCTCCTATTTCCTGCAATTCTATTTTCTTTCCATTGGCCAGCGTCTCCTTGATTTGCCAGTTGTTTTGTTTTGCCAATTCCTGAATCCTCAACGTTTTTGCCGTATGTTCCGAAATAAGGTCCGATTTAAAAGTGGAAAGGATGGCGGCCTTGTTTGAAGCCGCTATTTCTAAACGTTGTTTCTGGGTCTGCCCACTTAGAAAGCTTACGCACGAAAAAGCAATACAAAGCAATACGAGATTGCTTTTTTTACTGTAGATTAGGTTATTGACAAGCATAAGTAGGTAATTATATGTGTAAGATTTGGACTACAAATATAAAAACTAAGGACTACGCTCGATAAAATACAACTATTATTCGATGAAATGCACCTGCTTTATACCTACTTTGTTGTGAAAACAGGGATTTACGATGTGTAGGTTTTTTCTTTCATGAATATTATGATACTTCCATGGAAAACACCGCGTATACTGGAAAGTGATCACTATAACCCCCCATGTACCTATTGGCGACATAGGTTCTATAGGGAGTACCTTTATAGGTTCCCTTTTTTTCCTTTAACGAGTTGTGATCGTAAATGGCGGCATTATCAAAACTATGCGTTCCTTTTTGGTAGTTAAGGAAGGAATTGGAAATCAATATTTGATCGAAAAGGTTCCAATTGCCACCATAAACAGACGTGCCGCTATTCGAAGGGTTATGAAGTATTTCCATGGGGTTATATAAAAGACCTTCTTCCGTCAACCATTGAACGCTCCTCGAAGAGGGATCATCGTTGAAATCTCCCATAACGATTATATTGGCATCGTTAGCCTTTTCCCTAATACTAGAAATTTTTTCGATAATCTGCCCGGCTGCAGCAATCCTTTTATATTCAGTTTCAATATCACCGTCACGTCTAGAGGGCCAATGATTGACAAAGACATGAACCAACTCTAGTGTTCAGCTCACCCTTTATATACAATATATCACGGGTTGTATCGCGCATTCCTACAGGATTGTTGACCATTAGAGCAAAGGGTTCTGCATGAAGTACCTTAAAGTGCTTTTTACGATACAAAAGTCCGGTATCTATGCCGCGCTCATCGGGAGAATCAAAATGGATAACTTCATACTCAAGTTTATCCATTGGTTTTGTCTTTAGCAAGTCCCGTAGAACGCCTTTATTCTCGGCTTCGGCAACACCCACCAAAACAGGTGCATCTGGGTTATCATCGGTTCCAATAGCAACAATCGTCCTTGCTATTTTCACAAGCTTTCTTCTATAGCGTTCAGGAGTCCACCTTTTAAGACCGGTAGGGGTATAGTCCTTATCTAAGGTATTGGTATTTTCTTCTGGATCAAATAGATTTTCTAAATTGTAAAACGCAATGGTATATCGCAGTTTCTTGATTTTTTTCCTAAAAAAAGGTATTCGCATGCCGCTTTTGAATGGTTCAATAAAAATACGAAATAGGGTATGGGTATTTGCTTAATTTTGCACTTTAGAGAATTATGATAGAAAAGAAGGATACAGCCTATGAAAAGGCAGTTCTTATTGGTATTATCAATAAAGAACAAAACGAGGAAAAAGTAACGGAATATCTCGATGAGCTTGAATTTCTCACGTATACAGCGGGTGGTGAAGTGCTAAAACGCTTTGTACAACGTATGGATATCCCTAATCCCAAGACACTTATAGGAAGTGGAAAAATGGAGGAGGTCCAAACATATGTCGAGGAAAATGAGATAGGCTCCGTTATTTTTGATGATGAACTAAGCCCGGCACAACAGCGAAATATTGAAAAACAGTTACGCTGTAAAATAATTGATCGTACGAGCTTAATATTGGACATTTTTGCCCAACGGGCCCAAACTAGTTATGCCCGTACCCAAGTAGAACTAGCACAGTACGAATATTTACTGCCGAGACTTACCGGACTTTGGACGCACTTGGAACGCCAAAAAGGAGGTATAGGCATGCGCGGACCAGGGGAAACGGAAATTGAGACCGATAGGCGTATCGTTCGTGACCGTATTACGCTACTCAAAAAGAAGCTGCACAAAATTGACCGGCAAATGGAGACCCAAAGGGGAAATAGAGGAGCTTTGGTACGCGTAGCTTTGGTAGGATATACCAATGTTGGCAAATCTACCCTAATGAATGTTATTAGTAAAAGCGACGTGTTTGCAGAAAACAAGCTTTTTGCGACCTTGGACACCACCGTACGAAAGGTTGTTCTTGGCAACTTACCTTTTTTGTTAAGTGATACGGTAGGGTTTATAAGGAAGTTACCAACGCAACTGGTGGAAAGTTTTAAAAGCACCTTGGATGAGGTGCGAGAAGCCGATTTGTTATTACATGTCGTGGATATATCCCATCCCCAATTTGAAGAACATATTGCCTCTGTAAACCAAATTCTGTCCGAAATCAAAAGCTCGGACAAGAAAACAATCATGGTATTCAATAAAATTGATCAATATGAATATGAGACCATTGATGCCGATGATTTGCAAACAGAACGTAGCACTAGACATTTTACGATTGGGGATTGGAAAAAGACCTGGATGGAAAAAGTTGGGGACCGCGCCCTATTTATTTCCGCTTTGAACAAAGAAAACTTGGATGAGTTCAGAAAACGGGTCTATGATGAGGTAAGGGATATTCATGTAACCCGATTTCCCTATAATAACTTCCTATATCCTGAAAATTTGGACGAGTATTAATGCAATCTGCATTCTAAAAATTGTTGTTTATCGATGAAAAGGGACCATTGGTAAATCTCACCACAAATTGAGTTGCGTTCACAACATAAATTATCATGGGCGATACCATTGCCTTAATTTTACCATGTGTTACAGTGTTATTATTGACCCCAAATTGATGATTAACCAAAAATAGCTACACGTAAAACCCCAAATTTTACGATACGTACTTAACCAAAAAAAGCCCTCTTTTCAGAGGGCTTTTTATCATTTATTAAGGTGTTATTAGAAAGCATAATTGAGACCAACCAGAAGATAAGTCTGCAAATCATTGTCCACGTTATCAAAAGTAGCGTCTGGGTCTGGGGTAGGACCTGTAAGGGCATAATTCAATGCCTCTTGTTTATTATTACGCAAACCAAACTCCAGTCCAAGCCCTATTCCGTTCCATAAGGTATAGCCAAGGCTATTGATCCAAGTGTAATTGGAAAGATTCCCGTCTTTATAACTTTGAAACATTGATAAATTGGTCTTGAAATTTACAGCGCCAATTTTCTTGGTGTAATCCGCAACAATTTTCGCTCCCAGAGAGGACTCGAAGGTTGTATCCTCGTTGCTGAATACAAAGTTGTAGTTTAGCGGGTGTACCACGACCACCAAGTCTTCAATTGGTGTCCACGTAGCTCCTACCCCAAGATCTAAATAACCTGGATCATTGAAATTATCCAAGAGGGTAGTCCTGTATTCCCCAAGCGCAGATATGGCGAATTTCTCATTTAGCTTACGACCGTATAAGGAGGTAATCGTAAATACGTCCGCGGCCTGTCTAAAGCCTTATCATTAGGGTCTCATTCGGGTCATCCTTATCATCAAATTTTACCCAGCTTAAATTCAAGTTTCCAGAATTCCTCCAGAAAAACTTATCCTGTTTTAGATTGGCATAGCCATTTAAAATTAAACCAATATTGCCCGAAGAATTATTTGGTGTTCCCTGTGCGTACCAATTGTTAAAGCTACTAAGGTTAACCCCAATCGTTCCAAAAGCTCCTTTTTTCCAACCCGGTAATTTATCTATCTGTGACTGTAAGGCGTCTACCCTACTCTTAATAGCAGCAATGGAATCCTTCTTGGCACCTAAACGTTCCTTAAGCTCTTCTTCAGTTTGGGAATATCCTATAGTAGTAGCGAACACCAAAAGTGCTAAAATAATTTTTTTCATTTTAATCGTGTTTATCGTTTATAGAGGGACAAATGTAAGAATTGTTACCAAATACATTTAAGGAGAATTTGTTATTTCCTTTTGTACAAAGGGACTGAGGAACAGGCTTCGCCATACATAATGGACTTGGCGACCGGCATTAGTTTTTGGGCCAGAAATAGATAGGCATTGGGCGGTACAGGTTTTTTACTACACCCTTTAATGATCAAAGATTTGTCTTGAAACTCCGTTACATTCAATTTCGATATAACATCGTTATAGAGTAAAGTTTCCATATCTTCTAAAGCGCCCTGCACCGTTTTTTTTACGAACGGACTTAGTTTAACGGTAAGCAAAAGGTAGGCCCACCCGGGAATAATGGCATCTGTGGAACAGTGTATGGCAACATAACAATCCGTATACCGGGCCCAATCGTGTGCATCGGCAAATGCCCTGAACTCCTTTTCCCGCAATATTAAGCCCTCATACAGCCAGTCCTTGATATCCAAAACAATCCTTTCCCCTTTGGGGTAGTAGTCCTCAAGGTTAATGGTTATCAGTTTACTTTGGGCGACTCTATTTACAATTTCGTCTTGCATAAACGCGATTTAATTATTTAATGTGTTCAGGATGAACCCAAATTACTACGGCTTAACTACTACTCCGCTCTGTAATTATCTATGTCGAAATCGTTTCCGCCATCTGTAGCCGATGGCATTATTAAACCTAAAACAGGATAGGCCAAGAAACCTAAGCCTGCAAAAGTCAACAAAACCCATAAAATTCTTACCGTGCTCTTTGACCAACCTAAAACTCTGCGATTCCGCCGCAAACCCCTAGAAGTACTTTATCTTCTGACTTTTGAAGTCTTTGTTGCGTCATACGAAAAACGATTTAGTATCTCACTATTATAAAAGCCCCAATTCCAATTTTGCCTCTTCGCTCATTAAGTCTTGGGTCCACGGTGGATCAAAGGTGATTTCAACCTCGGCGTCCTTAATTTCATTAATGGATTTGACTTTTTCCTCTACTTCTACCGGTAAGGTTTCCGCTACGGGACAATTTGGGGAAGTCAAAGTCATCAATATCTTTACCTCACTATCCTCATTGACCAAAACGTCATAAATTAACCCCAGTTCATAAATATCCACGGGTATTTCTGGATCATAAATCGTTTTTAAGACCCTCACTATTTTTTCTCCCAATGCTGCACTATCTTCAGCTATATGTTCTTCGCTCATAACTTCTATTCTTCTATTTGTGTTTGATAAGCAACGGCGTATAACTTCAATTGCTTGATCATGCTAACCAGGCCGTTTGCCCGTGTAGGCGATAAATGCTCCTTTAAGCCTATTTGGTCGATAAAAGCGGTATTCGCCTCCAAAATATCCTGCGGTCTTTGGTTGCTGAAAGCGCGTATCAATATAGCAATAATCCCTTTGGTGATGATGGCGTCGCTATCTGCCGTAAAGACCAGTTTATTATTGTCTAATTCTGCATGGACCCATACCTTGCTTTGGCATCCCTTTATAATATTATCTTCAGTTTTATATTGCTCTTCAATCAACGGAAGCGACTTACCCAGCTCGATCATATATTCATAGCGCTGCATCCAGTCATCGAACATTGAAAACTCGTCGATAATTTCCTCCTGTATCTCTTTAATTTCCATGACTTTATTTTCTACAAAAATACAATAAGAATAGATGGATTTCAATACTTTGGCCCATCCAAATACGTCTCTATTAGAGCAGCATCGATTTGGCTTTCATTATGCCGGCTACCAAAACATCAACCTCTTCCCTTGTATTGTAAAAGGTAAAACTTGCACGCACCGTTCCCGGTATCTTGTAAAAATCCATAATAGGCTGGGCACAATGGTGCCCGGTGCGGACAGCAATACCTAGTTTATCTAAAATACTTCCGATATCATAGGGATGTATGCCGTCTATATTGAACGAAACGACCGATGTCTTTTTTCTCGCTGTACCATAGATCCGCAATCCCTCTATCTTCAACAACTCTTGGGTGGCATAGTCCAAAAGTTCTTTTTCGTAAGCCGCAATAGCTTCAAAACCTATTTTGTTCATATAATCCAACCCAGCGCCAAAAGCAATACCACCAGAAATATTAGGAGTACCCGCTTCAAACTTATGGGGAAGGCCTGCATAGGTCGTTTTTTTAAAAGTGACCTCGGCTATCATTTCCCCGCCCCCTTGATAGGGTGGTAACTTAGTAAGCCATTCCTCTTTTCCATAGAGCATACCCACACCCGTAGGACCGCAAATCTTATGTGCTGAACATGTATAGAAATCAACATCGAGTGCCTGCACATCTGCCACCAAATGCGGTGCGGCCTGCGCGCCATCTATCAATACGGCTGCACCTACACCATGTGCCTTTTTGATAATCTCCTCTATGGGGTTTATCGTTCCAAGGGCATTGGAAATGTGGTTGCAAAATACCAGTTTAGTCCTTTCTGATACCAACTCATCGTACACATCCATAAGCAATTCTCCCTCTTGGTTCATAGGGATTACTTTTAAGACAGCACCCGTTCTTTCGCACAACATTTGCCATGGCACTATATTGGAGTGATGCTCCATGGCCGAAACCAAGACCTCATCCCCTTTTTTAATGAGTGATGAAAAACCATTCGCCACAATATTGATACTGTGCGTGGTGCCTGAAGTAAAAATAATTTCATGGGTATGGGCCGCATTAAAGTGGCTTCGTATTTTTTCACGCGCTTGCTCATACTTATCCGTCGCCTCCTGTGAAAGTGCATGGACACCACGGTGGATATTTGCATTGTAATTTTGGTAGTAATCCACGATAACATCGATGACCTGCTGTGGGGTTTGCGAGGTAGCGGCATTGTCCAAATAAACCAACGGTTTACCGTTGACCTCACGCTTAAGGATAGGGAAATCCTCCCTTATTTTCTTTATGTCTAACATAGCCAATCTTCTTGTATACAAAGATACCCGATATAGAAAACATATCGGGCATACAACTATTCTTTTGTAATTCTATTAACTAAATGGGATTAAAATCTTAAACCAAGTCCAGCTTTCAACAAGCCAACATCTTCCTTAAAATCAAAGGGAACAGTTACATCGTCAAAATTTGTTTCGCCTTTCCTTATGAAATTGAAATAGTCATATTGAATTTGGATAAAAAGTCTTTTGGAAAAATCGTAAGAAAGTCCAATATTTAAATTCAAACCAAAATCAGACTCGGTCTCATCAAAAACAACGTTATCACCATCCCTTAAATAGGCGTCGTCTATAACTAAGGAATAGCCCAGCCCAATCTGTGGTTTTAATTTAGAAATACCAGGCAGGGAAAGTTCTGCAAAAATTTTAGGTTGTATCAAAAAACTATTGGATTTGTAATCGACTTCAACTGAAGGATTCTCTTGACTCCCGTAGATGAAATCAGAATTATTAAGATAATAGGAGGTACTCACACCCGCTCCCAGTTGTATAAGACCAAAATCTAAAAATCTGTATTTGATTCCTAAATCTAAGATTCCGTCTTTTTCCCCAAAACCAGAACCGCTTGTTACGTTTAATGGGTAATTGGCCTCTATACTCCAATTAAGGTCTTGTGCCAAAGAAAAAAAGGTTGAAAACCCTATGACAACACTTAGTATTATTTTTTTCATAATTGAGGGTTAATTTGAATATTAACCTAGCTAAAATAGATGGTAATCGTGTAGGAAAATATGCCGCTTTGTTAAAAATTATATAATTATTTCCCAAAAGTATTCAGATTTAATTCTAGGTTTCGATAAGCGAACTTTACCCTTAAAGTTCCCTGAATTACCTGAATAGATAGTTTATGGATAGTTGTAGGGAGGCATTATAATTCTGTGCACCTGGTAAACCATTAAGTCTATTCCTAAGCCCAATATAGAATCTTGGCGACACTGATACATTGTCATTCAATTCAATTCCAAGGCCTACAGCAGCACCGTAATCTAATTGAAAGTTCCCGGAAACAACTGACTTTCTATCCACTTCACTATTGGTGTTTTGATCTAAATCCTTAGTCTTAGTCACTTGATTTAACAAAAATCCAAACTGTGGGCCAAATTCTATATCCAAGCGGTCATTAAGTGCAAATTTTCCCACTATGGGAATGGTAATAAAATTAAATTGAACGTTGGTCCTAAAATCATTTTCCGCTCCTGTAGAACCGCCATTTTGAATAGCCGCCAAATCTGTACTGAACTGAAATCCTTGCGAAGAGTAGAGTAGCTCTGGTTGCAATTTGAATTTTTCAGAAAAATCTATTTCCAAAAACAAACCTCCATGGACCGAGAGTCGAAACTTAAGTCCATCGGTCAGATCACCTACAACAGAAGAATAATTCAATCCACCCTTAATTCCAATATGTGTTTCCTGTGAAATTCCGGGCTGGTATAGAAACAAAAAAAGAGCCCAAGTAAAAAAGGCTCTTTTATTTCGTTTTTTATAAATCATGGAATACTACAAATCAAACCCAAGGTTTACCCCTAGTTTCTTTGCAATCAGTTTATTGATCCTGGTCTTCAACTCTGGTATACGAACGGAAGACAAAACATTATTGGCAAAAGCGTACATGAGTAAGGCCCTGGCTTCTTTCTTAGGGATTCCCCTAGATTGTAAATAAAATAAGGCATCCTCATCCAATTGCCCAATGGTACAACCATGGGAGCATTTTACATCGTCCGCAAAAATCTCTAATTGCGGTTTGGTGTTTATACTGGCCTTATCGCTCACCAAAATATTATTGTTTTGCTGGAAAGCGTTCGTTTTTTGGGCAATTTTATCCACGATGATCTTACCATTGAAAACACCCGTAGCACTATCCCCATAGATTCCTTTATAATCTTGATGACTCTCGCAATTGGGTTGTATATGATGTACCAAGGTATGGTGGTCTACATGCTGTTTTTCACCCAGAATAGTGACCCCTTTCATGGTAGAATCTATATATTCCCCATTTTGATAAAAGTTCATATTGTTACGGGTAAGCTTACCACCAAAAGAAAAGGTATGCACCTTTACAACGCTTTTATCCCGTTGATCAATATAGGTATTGTCAATTAACGAGGCAGTAGGGGCGTCATTCTGTATTTTGTAAAAATCAACAATGGCATTCTTGGCCGCAAAAATCTCCGTTACGGCATTGGTCAATACCTCATTGGTGGTCAAACTTTGATGACGTTCTATAATCTGCACTTCTGCATTTTCCTCTACTACGACCAAATTCCTAGGCTGTAATAGTAAAGAAGCCTCGTTGCCTGTTGAAAAATGAATGATTTCGATTGGCTTTTTGGGCATTTTGTTCTTTGGAATATAGATATAGGCACCCTCCCTGCTAAATGCAGTATTTAATGTGGTCAAGGATTCTTCCCTAGAGGCAACCTTATTGAAATAAACATCAATAATCTGCTTGTACATGGGTTTGGTCAACGCAGAACTCATTAAACAGATATCCACGCCATCATGGGTGGTCTCTGAGAGATAAGAACTATAAATACCATCGATAAAAACAATTTTATAGGAATCGATTTCATGAATGAAATAACGCTTTACATCTTTATATTCCAGTGCGTTCTCTTGCTTTGGAAAAATACTGAAATCGATTTTCTGTAAGCTATTTAACGATGTGTATTTCCATGCTTCCTCTTTTTTAGAGGGGAATCCCTTTTCCTCAAAATTCTTTATGGCAGCCATACGAACGTCATGTACGGGATGTTCTACATCCACGTTGTTTTCGAAGGCCATAAAGGAAGAAATTAATTTATCTTTTAAATCCATTTTTTTTAAGTATTAGAGAAATTGGTGAAAAATGAACGTACATCTCATACGCTTAACTTTGTACCAAAGCCCTTTTTAAACCGCAGCTTCCTGCTTCAACCAATCGTATCCTTTTTCTTCTAGTTCCAGTGCCAATTCTTTTCCACCGGATTTTACAATTTTACCGTTGTGTAAAACATGTACAAAATCTGGAACTATATATTCCAAAAGGCGCTGATAGTGCGTAATTAGAATCACTGCATTATCCTTACTCTTTAGTTTATTGACACCACTCGCCACAATGCGCAGTGCATCAATGTCCAAACCGGAATCTGTCTCATCCAAAATAGCCAACTTTGGTTCTAACATGGCCATTTGAAAAATCTCGTTTCGTTTCTTCTCCCCACCAGAAAACCCTTCGTTCAACGACCTAGAAAGGAACTTTCTGTCAATTTCCAACAATTCTGATTTTTCACGGATCAATTTCAGCATGTCCTTGGCCGGCATATCCTCTAAACCTCTTGCCTTACGCGATTCATTGATTGCAGTTTTCATAAAGTTGGTAACCGAGACACCCGGTATTTCAACGGGATATTGAAAAGATAAAAATACACCCTTATGGGCTCTTTCTTCGGGAGAAACCTCTTCCAAGTTCTCGTTATCGAGCTCTACGGAACCCTTGGTGACTTCAAACTCCTCTTTACCGGCTATTACAGCGGCAAGTGTACTTTTACCTGACCCATTAGGACCCATAATGGCATGTACCTCTCCTGCGTTCACCTCAAGGTTGATTCCTTTTAATATTTCCTTATCCTCGACACTGGCGTGTAAGTTTTTAATTTTAAGCATTGTTTTTAGTTTAAATAGTTAGGGGCTTTGGGCATAGCCTCAAAATTCCCTTTGTCATGTTGAATATATACTTTGGCTTGTTTCTCCTTTACAAAAGCCTCAAAGGCCTTGATGCTTGCCTCGCTTTCTGGAATGTCGTAATTAAATTGCGGAACAATCCCATTTTCCCTATTGGCCTCAAAATGATATATATCGCCAGATAACATCGTAGGGCCCTCTTTGGGCAGGTCCAAAAATAGGGCCTGGTGTCCTGCCGTATGACCTGGATAATATTTTATAACCACCGTTCCATCACCAAAAACATCATAATCCCCTTTTAAAATATGCTTGTTTTCCAATTTGGAAAAAGAATCTGGCGCGTAAAAACCATTTCCTTGGATGGCTTCGCTGTTGATAAAATCAACCTCCGTTTGTTGTACCAACCAAGTTGCATTGGCAAAATGGTTTGCCCCACCCGTATGATCGAAATGGATATGAGAAAAAGCAATCATTTCCACATCGGAAGAATCAAAGCCAATCGATTTCAACTGATTTAGGGTACTGTCTTTCCGTGATATCGTAAATCCACCATCAGGAGTTGTATAGGGTTCATTCCCAACCAGCATTTCCGGTAGCCCAGTATCCCATAATAAAGTTCCCTTTGGATGTTCAATAACAAAAAAAGCATCGCTTAATTCCTTACTTTCTCCTTTGTAGGTGTCTCCTTGGGCAAATAAATTTAGGTTGTTCGCCATTACGGTTCCACCATTGAACGCGTATAGTTTTATTTCTGGGGTTGCTATTTCCTCGACCGCCATTTCTTCCTTGTTCTCGTTCTTCGCTTCCTTACAGGAAAAAGAAATCAGTAAAACAAGTACAGCTACTATTTTCTTCATTGTTGTTCTTGATCTATTTATATTTTGACTTCTATCCTACTGACCCTTCCAAACTTATTTCCAGTAATTTTTGGGCCTCTACCGCAAACTCCATGGGCAGCTTATTCAAGACTTCCTTGCTAAAACCATTGACGATCAATGCGATTGCCTTTTCCGTATCGATACCTCGCTGATTGCAATAAAATATCTGGTCTTCCCCAATTTTACTCGTCGTAGCTTCATGTTCTACCTGGGCCGTCTTATTGTTGGCTTCAATGTAAGGGAAAGTGTGCGCACCGCACTCATTACCCATTAAGAGGGAATCGCACTGCGAAAAATTTCTGGCATTGTCCGCACGGCTATTGATTTGCACCAAACCCCTATAGCTATTCTGGGACTTTCCGGCCGAAATACCTTTAGAAATAATAGTACTCCTAGTATTCTTCCCAAGATGAATCATTTTTGTACCCGTGTCTGCCTGTTGGTAATTATTGGTAACGGCAATGGAATAAAATTCCCCGATGGAGTTATCTCCTTTTAAGATACAGGAAGGATACTTCCAAGTAACGGCAGAACCTGTTTCTACCTGCGTCCATGATACTTTGGCATTTTTCTCGCAAAGGGCCCTTTTGGTCACAAAATTATAAACACCGCCTTTGCCATCCTTACCTCCAGGGAACCAATTCTGCACCGTTGAATATTTTATTTCCGCATCATCCAAAGCAATCAATTCCACAACGGCCGCATGCAGTTGGTTTTCATCTCTTGATGGAGCGGTACACCCTTCCAAGTAACTTACATAACTGCCTTTTTCGGCAATTACCAAGGTGCGTTCAAATTGTCCCTGTTCCCGCTTGATTGATCCTAAAATAAGTGGACAACTCCATTGGGCACCGTACGCCTTTTGGAATATAACAGAAGCTACCATCAGAGAAAACCGCTGAATTTAATGCCGCATAAAAATTATCCCTTTTAGGCACGACTGAACCCAAATACTTCCTCACCAATTCTGGATGCTCTTTTATCGCTTCGGAAATGGAACAAAAGATTATCCCCTTTTCCGCCAATGTCTTTTTAAACGTAGTGGCTACCGAAACTGAGTCCAAAACGATATCTACCGCTACATTCTGAAGCTTTTTTTGCTCGTCTACGGAAATTCCAAGTTTTTTATACATCTCCAATAACTGGGGATCTACATCATCCAACGTTTTATTGGGATCTGCCTTTTTTGGAGCGGAATAATACGAAATCGCTTGAAAATCCGGTTTCTTGTAGTGGACATTGGCCCATTCCGGTTCTTTCATCTCTTTCCAATATTTAAAGGCTTCCAAACGCCAAAGTGTCATCCACTCAGGCTCCTCCTTTTTCTTGGATATGGCAATTACGATTTCCTCGTTCAAGCCATTTGGAAAGGTATCCGATTCTATATCCGTGTAGAAACCATATTCATACTCCTTGGTTTCCAATTCTTTTTTTAATTCTTCTTCTGTATATGCCATATAGTTCAATTGGTCAATTGAATTTACTCAATCAACAATTATCGATTTATAATGAAAAGCTCTCCCCACATCCGCAAGTTCGTTGCGCATTTGGGTTATTAAAGACAAAACCCTTACCGTTTAGTCCGCCAGAGTATTCCAATACGGTACCTACTAAATATAAAAAGCTCTTTTTGTCAACGATGATACGTACATTGTTGTCCTCGAAGACCTTGTCCGCTTCGTCTATTTTTGAATCAAAATTTAATTCGTAGGACAACCCACTGCATCCACCACTTTTAACCCCAACACGAACATAATCCTTAGCCGCATCAAAACCTTCCTCTGTCATAAGGTTGATGACTTTCTGTTTGGCTGTTTCTGATACTTGAATCATAATTAACTAGATTAAATCTAAATAGTTTACAAATATACGTCATAAGTAGGTTTTTACCATAGAACCTAACATTATTATAACGTATATCCACATAGGGGATTCCTATAGAAAAAGACGGTTGTCGCTATTTAATTTTAAGAAGTATCAAGTCTATTTTTCCCTTTGAAAGCAAGGAATCAAAATCAGTACTGGCAGACTCGCCCACTACCAAAATATGTCCGTTTTCGTCTTCAAGTAAATCAAGGCCAAAATCAAGGCCTGATCCACCAAAGGACTTTTGCCAAACTACATCCCCATTACCATTCGTTTTTAGGACCCAAATGTCATTTTCTCCATTATTTTCGAAGGCATCCACATCACTGCTTTTGGAGTTTCCGGTAATTAGGTACCCCCCATCCTTACTTTGAACCACTGCCTGTGCAAGGTCAAACTCGCTGCCGCCAAAAGTGCGCTCCCACAACAAATTGCCTTCACTGTCAACCTTTACCATCCAAATATCAGATGCCCCTTTATTTTGGGCAATATCCCCATCATTGCTAAAGGTATTACCCACTACAACATAGCCGCCATCCTCGGTTTTCGCAATATCATAGGAAACTTCTATTCCAGAGCCTCCAAAAGAATGTTCCCATGCCAAATTACCAAAGGTGTCTACCTTAACCATCCAAAAATCATAGCTGCCATTGGTATTGCTGATGTCAAAATCATCACTTTCCGAAAACCCCGTCATGACAAAACCGCCATCCGCTGCCTGCACTACGGCGTGGGCCCTGTCATTATTGGTGCCTCCAAAATACCCACGCCACTGTACGCTTCCCTCTTCATCAATCTTTGTACCCCAAAACTCACCCACACCATGGCTGGTAAGCCCATTCCCTTTCTCTGTATTTCCATCCGCACGGGCAGAAGTAATATCAAGAAACCCTGTAAAGAAAAAACCGCCATCCGCTGTCTGTAAAATATCATAGGAATGATCATGTCCTGAAAAACCATAACTACTTTCCCATTCCAAATCGCCCTTTTCATCCAATTTTAGAATCCAATTATCATGAAAACCCTGGTTTTTGGATGCATCACCATCATCGCTCATCGAATAGCCCGTTAGCACATAACCGCCATCTGTTGTTTGAGCCAGACTTTGCCCAACATCATCCTTACTACCGCCATAGGTGCGGTTCCACTGAAGATTGCCTTCCGTATCAAATTTTAAGAGCCAGTAATCATTTTCTTCCTCGGTTTTTGTAGTGATATCACCATCAATACTACTGGTATACCCAAGTACCGCAAACCCGCCATCGCTAGTCCTTATAATTGCATTAGCGCTTTCAGCACCGCTCCCCCCAAAACTTTTTACCCACTCCAAAGATCCCTCAAAATCTGTTCGCAGGGAATCATAAGCAACTTCCGCTTCTTCCTTTGCGCAGGAGAAAAAGAACATAAGGAAGCCGTATATAATGAGGTTACGCATAATTAGTTCGATTTTTTAATGATAAAAAAGCCGTTGTTGATGTCACTGATAATAATTTTACCACTCTCAAAATATGGGTAGACACTCCAAACTCCAGAAAATTGGGTATCATCGTTTAAAGGATAGGTGTCAAAAAACGCTTTTTCCGTTACTGCTCTGTCCGCAATTCCAGAAATATCCAAAACACGGACCCCTGCCGTATAATTCGCCAAGAAAAATTCATTCCCTAAAACGTAGCCGTTATGGTCAATGGCATTCGTAGGGCCGGAATAAGTATGGTGCAAAATGGGATTCTCCAAATCGGTCATATCAAAAATAAGGGTTCTAGATCTAAAACCTTGGTTGATTTCATCAAGCTCATCCCCTAAAATAAAATACCGTTGGTCTTCTGTAAACCAGCCTTGGTGGGTATACCCAATGTTAGGATAGGGAACTGTGGAAACGGTAAGGGGGATTTCCTTATTGGTAATATCAACGACAACAACCTGGTCTTCATTTGCGCCAATAAACAATTCTGCTCCTAAGTAATCTGTATCCGGACCGCTATAGGTTACTACTTGAGCATCGTGGGTATACCCATTCACACCCCACCCACCTGCCGGTGACGGATTTAAGGGATTTTGTAAGTCCAGGAAATGTACCCCGCCGTTGAATGCATCATCCCGATTCGTACCAACGGGATAAGCAAACCCTGATTGTTCGTTGACTACGATATTATGTGCATTCCCCAGCCCGGTATAGCTATTATCCGCAGAAAAGGTTTGTGGAGGGTTTGCTACATCCCTTAATTTTTTGAGATCAAACACCTGTACCCCATGATTATTCGCTTCCGATACGATATAAGCATAGTCCCCATACACTTTTACATCGCGCCAAGGACTGGCCGTTGTTGCCGTGGGTAGCTTTCCTAGGTATACAGGGGTTAGGTCATCAGAAATATCGATAAATGCAGTTCCATTATCAAGGCCCATAAGGGCATATTCTTTTCCCGTACTTGTATCCGTCCAGCCCCAAATATCATTTGCTGCCTGGGCCGCCAGCGTACTGATTGGTATATGCGCCAAAAGGTCATACCCGTTGCATGGATAGCTGCCGGCCAGGCCATTTTCACAAGGAAAAAAACCCGTCTCAACAATGGGCCCATTATTTTGTTCCTCTGGTTCCATATTAACCTCGTCATCGCTGGTTGAACAGGAGAAAAGTATGGTTAGAATAAGTACTGATAAATAGGTTGGTTTCATAGCACAAAGATGTATCAAAAATTATACCCTGATTTAAAGATACGATATAAAATAATCCTGTTTATTTTTGCATCATGTTAGAAAATAAGAATCAAGAAAGGACATCCTTAGAAGCATTGGGCGAATTTGGCTTAATTGAGCACCTGACCAAGGGTTTCAAAATCAAACAAAAATCGACCTTAAAAGGAATTGGTGATGATGCTGCCGTATTGGATGTGAAAAGACAAAAAGACAGTAATTAGCACAGACCTTTTGATTGAGGGAATACATTTCGACCTTAGCTATATGCCCCTAAAGCACTTGGGCTATAAAGCTGTGATGGTAAATCTATCCGATATATATGCCATGAACGCCAAGGCGACACAGATCACTGTTTCCATAGCAGTTTCCAATAGATTTCCCTTAGAGGCCTTGGAGGAATTATATGCTGGTATAGCCACGGCCTGTAAAACATATAATGTTGATTTGATAGGGGGCGACACTACCTCTTCCAAAACCGGCCTGCTTATAAGCGTAACCGCAATTGGAGAGGTTAAGGAAGAACATCTAGCCTATCGTTCAGGTGCCAAACCCAAGGACCTCTTGGTCGTTTCCGGAGATTTAGGCGGTGCCTATATGGGCCTACAGGTATTGGAACGCGAAAAGGAAGTTTTTAAAGTGAATCCAAACAATCAACCAGACTTGGAACCCTACGCCTATATTGTGGAAAGGCAATTGAAACCGGAAGCTAGGAAGGATATCGTAGAACTGCTTGAAAAATTGGACGTGCATCCCACTTCCATGATTGATATTAGTGACGGACTATCATCTGAAATATTGCACTTGAGTAAAAGTAGTGGCTTGGGTATAGACCTGTATGAGGATAAAATTCCGCTAGACCCAACCGTAATCGCAGCTTGTGAGGAGTTTAATATGGATAGTACCTTGGTGGCCTTAAGCGGGGGTGAGGATTATGAACTTCTGTTTACCATAGACCAAAAAGAATTCCCGAAAATAAAGGGCAATCCTAACCTAACCGTTGTGGGGCATACGACGGGTAAAGATGAAGGTGCTTTCTTAATTTCCAGGAATAATACAAAGATTCCATTGACCGCACAGGGTTGGAATTCGTTTGCCAAAGAATAATAAAACCTTATGCTACTTGTTGCGCAGCAATATGCCTTCTTTGGTAGATATGTTCTAAGGTTCTATTGATATCCTGTAACTCTGGTGTTAAGATGGAAAGATTTCCACTTACATCTGTAGTTACTTGCTTTTGGCAATGAATGCACTTGTATTCCTTAATGTGTGACGTTACCTTCTTTGAGATGGAGTAGCGATGTCCGAAGATGTTGCAGAACAATTTTTTCATGCTGTAGGTTTTTGTTGCAAGATGGATCGATTTGGGGAATCGATTTGAATGCGGTTAATTTTTATTTAGGTTTTTTATTGTTGAAAATTTAAATAGGCTAAATTTCCTTCTGTTAAACTACTGTATATTAAAGGACTGTACCACTAATTGTTGTGAGCGCAGCATAATTTGTTGTCAACCTACTTTTTTTTGGTGTCTTGTAAAATCAAAAACAGCGGAAACCCTATTATTTCATAATCTTTCATTTAATTTGTGCCCATGTTCAAGAACAAGGAAATCTTGGTAACGGCCTTTGCGCTCTTCTCGCTTTTTTTTGGGGCCGGAAATCTAATTTTGCCTCCTTTGTTGGGTTTTAATTCTGGCAATCAATGGCTAGTCGTCACCATAGGTTTCTGCCTTTCTGCAGTCTTCATACCACTTTTAGGAATTTTAGCATATGCCAAATTACAAGGTACATTGTTGGATTTTGGAAAAAAAGTATCTCCCACTTTTGGCCTTATTTATGCAATTCTGATTTATGCCATCGCAGTGGCCCTACCCGGACCCAGAACGGCATCCGTTACCCATGAAATTGCGATCGCACCCTTATGGGATATTTCTCCTTGGTGGACGAGCAGTGTTTATTTTGCCTTGGTGTTTTTATTCACGATAAACCGTTCCAAAATTTTGGATATCCTAGGGAAACTCTTGACCCCGGGAATCCTTTTTATTTTGATTCTCATAATAGGTATTACCCTCTTTTCATTCCCGTTCGATTTTGGCACAACGGTATTTAAAAGTCCGTTCACCGATGGTATTTTAGAAGGCTACCAAACCTTTGATGCCATTGCCGCCGTGGTTGTTGGGGGCGTACTTGTTATTTCCGTGAATTTAAAATACAAGGAAGCTCCATATCAAGAAAAAAAATCGCTTGTTCGTAAAGCGGGCTGGATTGCCGGCTTGGCCTTGTTCTTTATTTATATGGGCCTAATTCTTTCCGGTGCGTTGGTACATTCCGTTTTTGATGCGGACACTACGAGGACCGACCTGCTTTCAGGTTTGGCCAAACGCAGCTTAGGTAATGTGGGCAATCTACTTTTGAGTGTTCTGGTGGCACTCGCCTGTTTTACCACTGCCGTAGGTGTAGTAACCGGCACCTCGGATTTTATGAAATCCCTTTTTAAGGAATCGCAATTGGCCTATGTTCTTACCGCTATCGTTTGCTGTGTCACCGGTGTCCTCATTGGACAGTTCAATGTAGGGTACATCATTGCAGTGGCCGTACCGGCTTTAATGTTTATTTACCCCATTACCATCATCTTAATACTACTAAACGTTGTTCCTGAGAAAATAGCTTCCCCACTAGTTTTTAAGGCCGTTACCATCACTACAATTATTTTTAGCATCCCCGACTTTCTTGGATAGTATACATCTTTTGCTCCACAGGCGAAACCTTCTCCTGGATTCCTCTCCAAGGATATAGTTTGGGTTGGGTATTACCAGCTTTTTTAGTTTTCCTGCTTACCAATGTTTTTATTCGAATTTCGGACCAAAAATAATCTGCCATACCATTTTGAAGGTTTTTGGAATCCAAATATTAAAATTAGGTTTTGCTTTAATTCACCGTATTCCAAAAAATAGTACGCCAACCGAAATGTACCTCAAGCTCCAAAAAATAGTATTCAAAACCAAACCTTTCAAAAAAAGGAGCGTAGATAGGGTATACATAAAAACAAAAATTAAGATGAAAATTTCAAAATCGATTACCGTAGTAACCTTAGCATTAACCCTTGGACTGGGCGCAACTGCTCTCGCCCAAGATGGTTCCGTGAAGAAGATGAAAAAGGATAAAATGATGATGCAGACCAAAATGGTTGGTGGGGCAGAAATGTACCCTAATAAAAACATCATTGAAAATGCTGTTAATTCTAAAGACCATACCACACTGGTTGCGGCGGTCAAAGCTGCAGATTTAGTGGAAACATTGCAAGGTGAAGGCCCATTTACAGTTTTCGCTCCTACCGATATGGCATTTGAAAAACTACCAAAAGGAACTGTTGAAACTTTGGTGAAGCCGGAAAATAAAGAAAAGTTACAAGCCATCTTAACTTATCATGTAGTGGCAGGAAAATTTAGTGCCACCGATTTAATGGGGATGATCAAAAAAGGAAATGGAAAAGCCGAATTTAACACTGTTAACGGTGCTAAACTAACCGCTATGTTAAAAGGAAAGAAGTACAATTGAAAGATGCAAATGGTGCCATTTCAACCGTAACAATTGCAGATGTAAACCAATCTAACGGTGTTATACACGTAATTGATACCGTTGTTTTACCAGCAATGTAATTTGTAAAAGTTCCCCCAAATCCCCCCAAAATGAAGAAACGGCTCCTAAACTAGAGAGCCGTTTTTTTTTAATATTCAAACAACGAGTACTAAGCGTTCATCAATTCCTCAATTTCATCGGCTTGAATAGGAATATTGGCCATAAGGTTAAACGGTTCGCCCGTTTCTTGAACAACTACATCGTCCTCTAACCGAACGCCCATATTTTCGGCAGGGATATAAATTCCGGGTTCTACCGTAAACACCATATTTGCCTTCATGGGCGTTTTCAGGGCGCCATAATCATGTGTGTTCAAGCCAATATGATGGCTGGTACCGTGCATGAAATATTTTTTGTAGGCAGGCCAATCGGGATTTTCGTTCTGTACATCGGTCTTATCCAACAAGCCCAAGCCCAAGAGTTCCGAAGTCATCAGTTTACCGCATTCTTTATGGTATTCGGCCCAAAGCGTACCGGGTACCAATAGCTTGGTGGCTTCATCCTTAACACGCAATACCGCGTTGTAGACTTGCTTTTGTCGTTTTGTAAAGGTCCCGTTAACCGGAATGGTGCGGGTAAGGTCACTGGAATAATTCGCATATTCTGCCGCCGTGTCCATTAATATAAGATCGCCATCCTTACAGGCCCTGTTATTTTCCAAGTAATGCAGTACATTGGCGTTATTTCCCGAAGCGATTATAGGGGGATAGGCAAATCCCTTGGAACGGTTGCGCACAAATTCATATAGTAATACTGCTTCAATTTCATATTCCTTAACCCCGGGTTTTACAAAATCCAATACACTTCTAAAACCCTTTTCGGTTATGTTACAGGCCGTTTGCATAAGCTCCAGTTCCTCGGGTTCTTTGATACCCCGTATTTCCTGCAGAATAGGATTACTTTTTGCCACTTGATGGCCCGGATATTGATTTTTATATTTCAAAATGAAACGATCCTCGCGGGTCTGTGTCTCTACCGCTTGGCGGTAATGCTCGTTCGTATTAAAATAAATCGTATCGGCCTCCGTCATCAAATCAAAGAATACCTTATCGAATTCCTTTAACCAATAAATGGTTTGGATACCCGAAACCTCGGTCGCTTTTTCCTTGGTCAACTTTGCCCCTTCCCAAATGGCGATATGGTCATTGGTCTCCCTTACGAATAGAATTTCACGATTTTTTTTGTCCATTGCATCCGGAAATAATAACAAAATCGTTTCCTCTTGGTCCGCTCCCGATAGGTAGAAAATATCCCGATGCTGCTCAAAGGGCAATACGCTATCCGCTCCTATAGGGTAAATATCATTGGAGTTAAAAACCGCAATGCTTTTGGGTCGCATACGCTCCATAAATTTTTTGCGGTTCTTTATAAATAAGGAATTGGGTATCTGTTCGTATTTCATAGATTATGATTTTGCCCTAAAATTAAGGATTATGTGCAGTACGAGCAGAAAATACCAGATATAATTATAAGATTAGTATCACGATTAGAAATGATTTTTACATTGATTTAATTACCTTGTACCCTTCAACCAAAAACTCAAAATTCATGAATAAAGTAGCCTATCTATTGATAGCATCCCTATGCCTACAGGCCTGTACAGAATCCAAAAAAGAGGAAACGCAGGCAGCATTATTTGCCCGTATCGATACTGAAATCAAACAAAATGCCAAGGGCTATAGTACCTTAAAGGAAGCTACCGAAACCATTGGCCATAGGCTTACAGGTTCAGAAAACGGAGCGCAAGCAGAAGAATATACTTATAATAAATTCAAGGAATATGGTTATGAGGATGTGGTCTACCAGACCTTTGAGGTAGAGGCATGGTCTAGGGGCGATGTATCCCTAGAGATCAACGATGACCCCGTAAAAGTCGTCACCTTAGGACATTCCCCCATCGAGACGAATGTTACCGGAGAAATTGTGGACATGGGCAATGGCCTGGAAGCAGATTATGCTACAAATCCCGATGCTGCAAAAGGAAAAATTGCTTTGGTATATATTGGAATCCTACCAGGAAGTCCGGAGGGCTTATCCAACCTACACCGTAGTGAAAAAACGGCGCTCGCCATAAAATATGGGGCTATCGGTATCATTATCTTTAACCAAGTGGATAATGGCGTGTTGTTAACGGGAACCGCTTCGGTTACCGGGGAATTGATCCCCATTCCTGCGGTCTGTATAGGCAAGGAGGATGGTATGGCCCTAAAAGAAACTTTAAACAAAGAAAAAGCGACTGCAGAAATTGAAATGACCAATAACAGCGATGTCATTAAAGCAAGAAATGTGGTAGCTACGCTGCCAGGAACAGAACTCCCACAGGAAGAAATCGTGCTTGGGGGTCATTTGGATTCCTGGGATTTGGCTACAGGCGCTATCGATAACGGTATCGGTTCCTTCGCCGTGCTCGATATTGCCCGTGCCTTCAAAGCCAACGACCTTCAACCCAAACGAACCGTAAAGTTCGTTATGTTCATGGGTGAGGAACAAGGCCTTCTAGGATCTAAATACATGGTGCAACAGGCAATAGCCAATAATACCATTGACAATATTAAATACATGATGAATTTGGACATGGCGGGTAATCCGATCGGGATGAACGCTGGTGGGAAATTGGATGACGAGCAATTCTTTAAGGACCTGGGCGCCGCTATTCAAAAGCAGGACACGATTTATAAAAATACGTTTACTAATAAATCTGGTCTACACAGTGATCACCAACCGTTTATGTTGGAAGGTGTTCCCGTTTTATCCGTGAACAGTAACCTTGATCGTTCCATTTACGGTTGCTACCATTCAGACTGCGATGATTTCAATTTGGTAAACAAAGACCACATGACCAACACCAGCCGTTTTGGCACCATGATGCTCTATGCCTTGGCAAACGCAGAAAAACTACCGGCTGCAAAAATGGATAGTGAGACTACAAAAGAATTTATGATCAAAAACGATTTGAAGGAAAAACTCATTATTGGGAATGACTGGAAATGGGAAGAATAAGCCTTAAAATGTGCTATGATAAGCAAGTATTTAAGCGGGGCATTATACCTCTGCTGGTCTGCTTATCCTTTTTGACCGGTTGCTCCCAGCAATCGCGAGAAACAGAGATTGATTATTTTGAAACTGTACGGCCCTTTTTTACAGGAGAACTTGCGTTTTCCACTACGGATTATGTGGCGGATTATTGGCGTGTGGTGGGTAATACTGGTTTTAACAATACCGTTTTCCTACTAGCGGATAGCCTTAAAGCATCGGGTTATGTCTTGGAATCCGAAGCATCTATAGCGGACCGTCTCACCTACCGCATTGAAAGGCGACCCATGTCCCATAATACATGGGAGCCGGTTTCGGCTGCCTTACAAATCGTTGGCGATACCAAACCCTTATTGGTTTCAGAATCGAATAGAAACATGACCTATTTGAATTCGGCTTCCACCCCAAGTGAAGGCGTACAAGCGGAGGTGGTATGGATAAAATCTGTAGAAGAATTTAAATCCAAAGGAGTAACCGGCAAAATTGTTTATGCGGAGAACAATGTACGCAGTATTTACAAAATTGCTCTAGAAAAAGGGGCACTGGGCATTATCTCCTATGACAATCCGGCGTATTTACAGCCTGAAAAAAATACGACTTCCATCCAATTCAGAAGTCTTCCCGTAAGTAATTTCAGCAATTTTTGGGGCATTGCGCTATCATTTGAAGCCCGAAAAGAATTAACTAGGCGCATGCGAAATGGAAAAACCCAAGTGTTGGTAAATATTGCAACCAAACGGTATGAATCGGAAGAATTGACGATAGTAGCCACTATTAGAGGTGCTGGGAAGCCCAAAGAACGACTGGTCTTTAGCGCCCATATCCAAGAGCCTGGAGCCAATGACAATGCTAGCGGTGTGGGCACCCAATTGGAAATGGCTCGTGTTGCCGCCAAGCTGCTAACCACGGGCATCATTGATTTGGAGCGCTCCATGACTTTTTTGTGGGGCGACGAAATTGTTTCTACGCGCAGGTTTATTACTGAAGACCCACCTCGTGCAAAAGGAATTAAATGGGGCATAAGCATGGATATGGTGGGTGAAAATACGGCGCTTACCGGCGGTGTTTTCTTAATCGAAAAAATGCCTGATCCCAGCGCCATATGGACCCGTGGAAATGATAAACATACGGAGTGGGGTGGTGAGGTATTGTCCCTAGAGGATATGAAACCACACTACCTTAATGATTTTATACTCTCAAATTTTAAGGAACAAGGTAAGTTTGCAAATTGGCCGGTGGACACCAACCCTTTTGAGGGGGGTAGTGATCATACCCCTTTTCTTGATGCGGATATCCCAGGTCTGTTACTTTGGCACTTCACAGATCAGTTTTACCATACGGATAATGACCGTATCGATAAGGTATCAAAAGAAACCTTAAAAAATGTTGGTACCGCAGCCTTGGTAAGTGGTTTGCAGTTGGTAAATGCGGATGCCGACTTCGCAAATAAAAATAAGTCCCTTCTCAAGCAACAAGCTTTTGCACGCCTAATGGCAGAAACAGAATTGAGCAAGAAAGCCATTGCAAACGGCAGTACCCTAATCCAAGAAACGGAAATTATTGAAGCTTGGGGTGATTGGTACAAAAAAGCGATTTTTAGCTTAATGGATATTGTAGACCCTAATGATGTAAAAACGAAAAAACAAATTTCCAACACCGCAGAAGAGATAGCTGCAAAAACGAAAAAACAGATTCAAGGATTGAGACCTTAAGCCTACCCTGCCACTCGAAATGTTATGCTTGCCGAAGCCTGAACTTATCCTTAACTTTCCATCAACTAATTCAATTTCATTACCATGAAACATTTTTACCTTCTTTTTTTGGCCAGTATTATGATTACCAATGCGCAGGTAGCCCCTACAAGCGCGCAATTGGTAGATCAATCTTTAGCCGCTAAAAAAGCGATGGAAGCAAGTTCGCTCCTCAAGAATTTGCCTTTAAAGAATATTGGTCCGTCCATTATGAGCGGCAGGGTGGTAGATTTGGCCGTAAACGATACGGATCCAACAGAATTTTATGTCGCCTATGCTTCGGGTGGATTATGGTATACCAACAATAATGGAACCTCCTTTACACCGGTAATGGATGAAACCCAAACCCAAAACCTAGGTGATATTGCCGTTCATTGGCCAAGTGGCACCCTATGGGTAGGTACGGGTGAGAATAATGCTTCCCGCAGCTCGTATGCTGGTATTGGAATCCTAAAATCTACCGACAAGGGAAAAACATGGCAAAATATGGGTTTAACGGATTCACACCATATCGGTAGAATTATAGTAAACCCTACCAATGCTAATGAAGTTACCGTTGGCGTTGCGGGACATCTATATTCCCCAAACGAAGAAAGGGGAATCTACAAAACCACCGATGGGGGAAAGACATGGCAAAAAACCTTATTCATAAATCGTGAAACAGGAATTATAGATGTGGCCATGGCGCCCAATAATTTTGAAGTGCAATATGCCGCGGCATGGCAAAAGGACAGAAAGGCTTGGGATTTTTTAGGTAGCGGGGAAGGTTCTGGTATCTATAAAAGTACCGATAGGGGAACTACTTGGAATAAGGTATCACTCCCCTCCAGTGGATTTCCGGTGGGTGAAGGTGTAGGACGTATAGGTCTCTCCGTTTTTGATGCAAACACGGTCTATGCAGTACACGACAATCAGAATAGACGTGAAAAATCCATTGAAAAAAAGGACACGGATAAAGGCCTCACAAAAGAAGATTTTAAAAAACTCTCAAAGCCCCAGTTTTTGGATTTGAGCGATAAGGATTTAAACGAATTTCTAAAAACGAATAACTTCCAGGAAAAATATAGGGCAGACAATGTAAAGCAAATGGTACGAAGCGATGCTGTAAAACCTGCAGACTTGGCCCTCTACCTAGAGGACGCCAATTCCCTTTTATTTGATACGCCCGTTATTGGTGCGGAGGTATACAAGAGTATTGACGGAGGGTCAACCTGGACCAAACAAAATGAAAAGTACATCGATGATCTTTTCTATAGTTACGGCTATTATTTTGCGCAGATCAATGTTGATCCCAGTAATGTGGATAACATCTATTTAGCGGGCGTCCCTATCATCAAATCCAAGGATGGTGGTAAGACCTTTAGTTCCATAAACGGAGACAACGTCCATTCTGATCACCACGCCCTTTGGATAAACCCAAATATGTCCGGCCACCTGATCAATGGTAACGACGGGGGCGTAAATATGAGTTATGATGATGGCGAACATTGGATCAAGAACAATAGCCCAACCGTAGGCCAATTTTATGCTATTGCAGTTGATAACCAAGAACCGTATTACGTTTACGGAGGGCTACAGGATAATGGAGTCTGGATGGGTCCGCACAATGCAGAAGAAAATACGGAATGGCACCAAGAAGGGCAGTACCCATGGAAATCGATTCTGGGTGGTGATGGTATGCAAGTGCAAGTCGATAGTCGCAACCCAAATATTGTTTATACCGGATTTCAATTCGGTAACTATTTTAGATTGGACCTTGAGAACGATAAGCGAAAATAAATTCAACCCAAACATGAACTGGGCGAAACGCCATATCGTTTTAATTGGCAAACGCCCATTCTACTATCTCCGCACAATCAGGATATCCTCTACATGGGCGGTAATAAACTGCACAGGTCTTTAAATCAAGGGGATGATTGGGAAACGATTTCTGGAGATTTGACTCAAGGTGGCAAAAAAGGAAATGTAGCCTATGGTACGCTTACAACGATATCAGAATCCCCGTTTAAATTCGGATTACTATATACAGGAAGTGATGACGGCCTCATACAACGTACCGAAAATGGAGGTGGCAGTTGGACGGTACTTTCAAAGTCCTTGCCCCAAAATCTATGGGTGAGCAGGGTGGCTGCATCCAAACATAAGAAGGACAGGATCTACGCTACCCTAAACGGCTACCGCTGGGATGATTTTAAAGCGTATGTTTATGTAAGTGAGGATAAAGGCGAAACATGGCAAGATATTTCGGGTACGATCCCAAGTGCACCCGTAAATGTTATCGTAGAAGATCCTGAAAACGAAAACCTGCTTTTTGTAGGTACTGACAATGGGCTCTACACTTCGTTAGATAGGGGAGCCTCTTGGGAATCCATGCAAAATAGTATGCCCTATGTAGCGGTTCACGATCTTGCCATTCAACCCAAAGCAAAGCATCTTTTGGTAGGTACCCACGGCAGAAGTATTTATAAGGCGGATATTGCCCATTTGCAAGAGATGACCAAAACCGTTTTAAACAAAGACCTTTATGTGTACCCATTGGAGCATACGGAACATTCGGCGAGATGGGGTAATTCTTGGAGCTCCTGGTCCAAACCGAACACGCCCGGTTTGGATATTTCATTCTATGCCGGTGCAGACGATGTTTTTGATGCCAAAATAACTTCTGCCGACGATATTGTAGTAAGTGAGACCCAAATAACCGCAGATAAAGGGTTGAATATTCTTTCTTACGATATGGCATTCTCAAAAATTGGTAAGCTCAACTACCTTAAAAAGCACAAGACAGAATTAAAGGAAGCGGATAACGGAAAAACGTATTTGCCTAAAGGAAGTTATACCGTAGAATTGAAAGGAAACGGGGCCGCGGAAAAGGTATCCTTTGAAATTGAATAGCCCATCACACCTGGAAATTGGCAATTTTTACCAAGATTAAGCATAGTCCAGAATTCTAAATCAATAAAAGACCTTGATCGGTACGGATCCAATTTCCCTGATGAAGCCAAACGGGACCAGGGGATTAGAAGTGGTATGGGTGTGTACACTAGCAAAACTCTGTAAAAAACAGGTAGGTTAGACCTGTTTTAGAATCATAATAGATTAATTTAAAAACAATGGAACTCACCTTAGGAATACCCGCCTTACTTTTCCCGGCCATATCATTGACCATGTTGGCTTACAACGCCCGGTATTTGGCCATTGCCGCACTTATTCGCCAGTTATATCAAAAATATCAGGAAACGGGCTCCTCCTCTATTGAACAGCAAGTAAAGAAATTAAGGAAGCGACTCACGATTATAAAGAACATGCAGGCAACGGCAATCTTTAGCTTTCTATTGGCAGTGATTACCATGGCACTCATCTTTTTGGAGTATGAGATCGGTGCCAAATTAATTTTTGGAATCAGTCTAGCGGCCCTTATGGTTTCATTAGTTTTGAGTTTCGTTGAAGTGCAGCTATCCACTAGGGCATTATCCATTCAACTCAAGGATATGGAACAATGACTTTTAAGTACTTGGCCAAGATACAACCAACGCTTGCCAACTTTAAATTTGCAAATCCGTTTTAGCCCTAATTTTGGCATAGTGCACGTATATATCGTCTTCTTCTCATGAAATCCTTACTATAATCCGCTAATTTTCAATATATTTATATAGTAAAGTATGCTTGAAAATGAAGCGGGTAAAAGATTTGGACTTTTTTAAAAATATACGTCAGATTCGGGAATTTGAATTTGGTGTGTTCTACTATTTTGATGGTTTAATCATTTCCGAGATTAAGGAGGGGGTTGTTTTTCATTGGAAATTTGCACAAAAGGCAGTTTTTGCAGCGAAAGAATTTTTTGGGGATAATGCAAAACTTGTTTACATATCCAATAGGGTCAATAATTATTCCGTAGTACCAAAAGACTGGGTTAAGTTTTATAAAAACAGGCACCAATTAACGCATTATGCCGTCGTGGGCCATACTGAAAGTAGCTTTACAAGCCTACTGGTAGAGCGGATGTTCTTTAAAAACTCCATTATCGAATTCGATGATTTGGAGGATGCGATAGCATGGGCTTTGACCAAACTGAAGGTCCCCTTTGCACCTGTCCAAGATTAATCGACCAACACTTTTTGTTTAAGGGATTTATTTTATCCACTGAAAATAAGAGCCATTTCTTCAACAGCACCTATTTAGGTTTTAAAATCGGTCTAAATTAGTATAGTAAAGTTCTTGAAAACTTGTTAATAACTCGCTTGTGCCGTAACTTTACATCGCTAAAAAAATCAACATAATGAGTGGATTGATAAAATCTTCAATAGCCCGAAAAGTAGTGATGGCACTTTCGGGACTTTTTTTGGTCCTTTTCCTGGGCCAGCACTTTACCATCAACATTACTTCGGTAATTGCACCGGACACCTTTAATTCCTGGTCCCACTTTATGGGATACAACCCCTTGGTACAATATGTACTTCAACCCATTTTAATTGCCGGGGTCATTGTGCATTTTGTTATGGGTATTATTTTGGAATTGCAAAATAACAGGGCAAGGGCAATTAGTTATGCCAAATTTAACGGCAATTCCAACTCATCTTGGATTTCGAGAAATATGATTATTACCGGTCTTGTAGTTCTGGCGTTTCTAGGACTTCATTTTTATGATTTTTGGGTACATGAAATGGCCTATAAATATATCGAGAACAATCCTGAAGATCCAACAAGATATTACGCTGAAACCGTGGAGAAGTTTGAGCCAATTTGGAGGACCGTCCTATATGTGATTGCTTTCGGTCTATTGGCCCTGCATCTATTGCACGGTTTTGCTTCCTCGTTTCAAACGATGGGTGTCAACAACAAATATACTCCCGCTATAAAAACATTTACGAAGGTCTATGCCATTGCCATACCCGCCGGTTTTGCATTGATTGCCATATACCATCACCTTAACCCAATAACACATTAAGTATGGGCATTTTGGATTCAAAAGTTCCTAAAGGGCCGTTGGCCGAAAAATGGACTAAACATAAAAATGAGATTGACCTGGTAAACCCGGCCAACAAACGTAATATCGATGTCATTGTCGTAGGTACGGGACTGGCGGGAGGTTCGGCAGCGGCTACGCTCGCCGAGCTTGGTTATAACGTAAAAACGTTTTGCTACCAAGATTCTCCAAGACGTGCACATTCCATTGCTGCGCAAGGAGGTATCAACGCATCAAAAAATTATCAAGGGGATGGTGATAGTAACTACCGCCTATTCTACGATACCGTAAAAGGAGGGGATTACCGTTCCAGGGAAGGTAATGTATACCGCTTGGCAGAAGTATCCGGACAAATAATTGACCAATGTGTGGCACAAGGAGTTCCTTTTGCACGGGAATATGGTGGCCTATTGGACAACCGTTCTTTTGGTGGTGTTTTGGTCTCCAGAACGTTTTATGCCAAAGGCCAAACTGGCCAGCAATTATTGTTGGGTGCGTATTCTGCCATGAACCGACAAATCAATAGGGGTAAGATTAAACCATACAACCGTCATGAAATGATGGATTTGGTGAAAGTAGATGGAAAAGCTCGCGGTATAATTGCACGTAATTTGGTGACGGGAGAAATTGAAAGGCACTCTGCACATGCTGTAGTATTGGCAACAGGTGGTTATGGAAATGTCTTTTTTCTTTCTACCAATGCGATGGGAAGCAATGTTATGGCAGCTTGGAGAGCACATAGGCGTGGTGCATTTTTTGCCAACCCATGTTTTACGCAAATTCATCCAACCTGCATTCCTGTATCTGGAGACCATCAATCCAAATTGACCTTGATGTCAGAATCCCTTCGAAATGATGGGCGCATATGGGTTCCAAGAAAAGCGGAAGATGCGAAAGCAATTCGTGAGGGAAAATTAAAGCCTACGCAAATCAAGGAAGAAGATCGCGATTATTATTTGGAAAGACGCTATCCAGCTTTTGGAAACTTGGTGCCACGGGATGTGGCTTCGAGAGCAGCTAAAGAGCGTTGCGATGCTGGCTTTGGTGTTAACAAAACAGGGGAAGCCGTGTATTTGGATTTTGACGCTGCCATTATGAGGTACGGTCGGGAAAAAGCACTGACCAGTGGTCATAAGGACGCTACCGATAAAGAAATAAGGGCTTACGGTGAAGAAGTCGTAGAGGCAAAATACGGTAACCTCTTTCAGATGTACGAGAAAATCGTAGATGAGAATCCGTACAAAACACCAATGATGATCTATCCAGCGGTACACTACACCATGGGTGGATTATGGGTAGATTACAACTTGCAGACTACCGTAGAAGGATGTTATGCCGCCGGTGAAGCCAACTTTAGTGATCACGGGGCAAATAGGTTAGGTGCTTCCGCATTGATGCAGGGACTTGCCGATGGTTACTTCGTATTACCATATACTATTGGAGATTATCTTTCAAATGATATTAGAACCGGAAAAATACCTACAGATTCCCCTGAATTTGATGCTGCCGAAAAAGAAGTTAGGCAGCGTATGGAAAAATTGATGAACGGTAAGGGCACACATTCCGTTGATTACTACCATAAAAAGTTAGGCAAAATCATGTGGAACAAATGTGGGATGAGCCGTAATGCAGTTGAGTTGCAGGAGGCCATTGATGAAATTTCTGCCTTGCGCAACGATTTTTGGGAAAATGTTCGTGTACCAGGAACTGCAGATAGCAAGAATCAGGAATTGGAAAAAGCTGGAAGGGTGGCAGATTTCTTGGAGTTGGGCGAATTATTTGCAAAAGATGCCTTGACCAGAAATGAATCTTGTGGAGGACATTTCCGCGAAGAATATCAAACTCCAGAGGGAGAAGCTTTACGTGATGACGAGAACTTTAAGTTCGTTTCCGCTTGGGAGTATAAAGGAGAGCCTAAAGATGCAGTATTGCACAAGGAAGAATTGAAGTACGAAAACATCGAACTAAAAACTAGAAGTTATAAATAAGAGCTATGAAGCTGAATTTAAAGATATGGCGTCAAAAAGATGCCGCTACAAAAGGTAAGATGGTGAACTATACCATTGATGGTATCGATGGCGATATGTCTTTCCTTGAAATGATGGATGTACTCAATGAGGATTTGATTACCAAAGGTGAGGAACCCGTAGAATTTGATCATGATTGCCGCGAAGGTATTTGTGGATCTTGTTCGCTACAAATCAATGGGGAACCCCATGGGCCTGATCGTATGGTAACGACGTGCCAATTGCACATGCGTAAGTTTAATGATGGTGACACCATCGTTATAGAGCCCTTTAGGGCGAAGGCATTTCCCGTCATAAAAGACTTGATAGTTGATCGTTCCGCATTCGACAGAATTCAACAAGCCGGAGGGTATATTTCTATCAACACCTCGGGAAATACACAAGATGCGAATTCCATCCCCATAGAAAAGGAAAATGCGGATGACGCATTCTATGCAGCAGCCTGTATTGGATGTGGTGCCTGTGTAGCAGCCTGTAAAAATGCCAGTGCCATGTTATTCACTTCCGCTAAGGTTTCGCAATATGCGCTTTTACCCCAAGGACAGGTTGAAGCAACGGAACGCGTACAAAATATGGTGCGCCAAATGGACCTGGAAGGCTTTGGAAATTGTACAAATACAGGAGCCTGTGAGGTAGAATGTCCTAAAGGCATTTCATTGGAGAACATTGCCCGCATGAACCGGGAGTATATGAGTGCCAGCATAAAAGGCTAAGACTTTCAAATTAGGAGACTAGGCCAAAAGAAACTCATCCTAAACGGTATACCGTCAACAAATAGTACGAATCCCACACCTTTTGGTCTGGGATTTTTTATTTTTAAATATGCCCAAAGAATACAACAAAGAGCGAATCGTCGTACCCCGATTTAATGAGGAATCCGGTTTCTACACGACACCGGAACGCTCCAAAATAATGAGTAAAATAAGGGGCAAAAATACGAAGCCTGAATTGGCTTTTAGAAAAGCATTGTACGCTGCTGGATATCGATACCGCATCGATTACAGAAAGCTAATTGGAAAACCAGATATAGCACTACCAAAATATAAGACAGTAATCTTTATTGATGGGGAATACTGGCATGGAAAAAATTGGGAGGAGCGAAAACCCAAAATTAAGACCAATAGAGAATTTTGGATAGCCAAGATCGAACGGAATATGCAACGGGACCAAGAAGTAAATTTAGCTCTTGAAAAAAAAGGTTACACCATATTTAGATTCTGGGAGACCGAGATTAAAAAAAATTTAGAGGACTGTCTCTCCAAAGTACTTCATCATCTGCAGACCCAATACTAACATACAGGACCGTCAATTAACACAACTTAACGTTTGAAACCCCTTATTTAATAGGGTCTTAACGGAGATTGTCCCTAATATCCCTTATATTAAATATGAAATAAATTAATAACCTTAAAAACACAATATATGAAGAGGATAGCAATTTTAGCTACAAATGGATTTGAAGAAAGTGAATTAAAATCTCCCAAAGAAGCCATGGAAAAAGAAGGCTTTAAAGTAGATGTCGTAAGTCCAGAAAGTGGAGAAATAAAAGCGTGGGCAAATGGAAATTGGTCCAATAGCTATAAAGTAGATAGAAATCTAAAAGATGTGAAAGCGGATGAATATAATGCTTTGGTATTACCGGGCGGCGTAATCAACCCAGATAATTTGAGAAGAAACGAGGACGTTTTAATGTTCGTTAGAGACTTCTTTAAAATGAAAAAACCAGTAGCCGCAATTTGCCATGCACCTTGGACTTTAATAAGTGCAGGCGTGGTAAAAGGTAGAAAAATGACATCATTTAATTCTATCAAGGATGATTTGATAAATGCAGGCGCCAATTGGGTAGACCAAGAGGTAGTTGTAGACGAAGGATTTGTGACAAGCAGAAATCCAAATGACCTACCTGCTTTTAACTCTAAGTTAATCGAAGAGATAAAAGAAGGAAAACACGAAATGCAACATGCATAATTTGAATTAGTCCGAAAGAAAGCCCGACCGATTGGCCGGGCTTTTTTAATGCGTTTGAGCAAAATTCTTACATTTATAGATGGCTATACCTCCTCTCAACAACAGTTCCAAATTACCCAATGTACAAACTACCATTTTTACCACCATTGGCAATCTGGCCAGGAAACATGAAGCCATAGACTTATCTCAGGGCTTTCCTAACTTTGAGGCCGATCCAAAATTAATTGCTTTGGTAACGAATGCGATGCATCTTGGATACAACCAATACGCCCCAATGCCGGGCTATTTTGGCTTGCGGGAAATAATTTCGAAAAAGGTTCAAAACCTTCATGAGCACTATTACCATCCGGAAAAGGAGATAACCGTTACGGTAGGAGCCACCCAAGCTATTTTTACGGCAATAACAGCGTTTGTACGACCCAACGATGAGGTTATTGTCATTAAACCTGCGTATGACTGCTACGAGCCTGCTATTATATTAAATGGAGGTATTCCAGTCTATTTTCAACTAGCGGCACCGAATTACCGCGTGGATTGGAATCAATTTAAATCATTGATTTCCTCTAAAACAAAAATGGTCATCATCAATACGCCGCATAATCCAAGCGGAACTATATTTTCAAGGGGGGATATGGAAACACTGGAGGAGATTTTACGACCAACAAATATACTCTTGCTAAGCGATGAAGTCTACGAACACATTGTTTTTGATGGCGCAGCGCATGAAAGTGCCTCTAGATTCCCAGATTTGGCGCAGCGTACATTTGTATGTGCCTCCTTTGGAAAAACCTTTCATGTAACCGGTTGGAAATTGGGCTATTGTGCAGCCCCCCAAGCATTAATGGAAGAATTTAGAAAAGTACACCAGTTTGCGGTTTTTTGTGTAGACCATCCTGTACAACGGGCGCTAGCCACTTATTTACAGGACAGCTCACATTACCTGGACCTAAACACTTTTTATCAGCAAAAAAGGGATTTCTTTTTAAATGGGATTGAGGCATCGCGTTTCAAGTTTACTCCATCCGAAGGAACCTATTTTCAATTATTGGACTTTTCCAATATTACCCAAAAGGAAGACAACGAACTTGGAAAAGAATTGATCAAAAACCATAAAATCGCCAGTATCCCAATTTCAACCTTTAACGCCCATCATAGGGACGATAAAATGCTCAGGTTCTGTTTTGCGAAGAAACAGGAGACCCTTGAGCAAGCTATAGATATACTCTGTAAGTTATAGATGTATTTGAATAAAAAACTGAATAGATTCCTCGCAAAACGACTGCATAGCACAAGTACTTTGGGTTAATCCAAAGCCGCATTTACCTTGTTCATTAACTCCCCTATTTTATTTGGTTCCAGCCAACGGGTTACCACCACAAGATTATTTTCTTTGTCGATGACAATAAAATTACCCCCAAAGCCTGCGGCATAATAGATATTTTCGGATAAGCCATCCCAATGCCGATCTCCTTTTTGGTTAAGCCACCACATATACCCGTAATTGGGGTTTGGTGTTGAAGGTACTGTTGCCTTATCAATCCAATCTTTTGAAATTATCTGTTCTTCGTTCCATTTGCCATCATTTAAAAACAAGAGGCCAAAACGGGCCATATCCTCTGCGTTGATAAAAAGCCCAGCGCCAGAATGGCCACCTCCGGTAACCGATTTCATTTGCAACCCATCTACTTCGGTCCAAGCATGGTTATAACCAAACCAGCGCCATGTAGTCGAAGCGCCGATTTTATCCATAATTTTCTCTTTTAAAACCAACGGCATAGGCTTACGCAAAACGTGGGTGAGGGAGTAGGCCAGTACATTAACCCGCACATCATTATATTCCATTACCGTACCCGGCTCATTTGGTTCTGCCATTTTCCAATCATCGATTCCTCCTTCACTTGGTGGTCTATCCGCCCAATCCTTGCCTCCCCAGAGCTCCCCAGACCAAGCCGAGTTCTGTTGGAGCAACTGCTCCCAAGTAATTTTTGAGTTATGTGCCCCGTCAAAGGTGCCGTCCCAAATATAATCCCCTACCTTATCATTGACATCTACAATTAGTCCGTCATCTACTGCCAAACCAGCCATGGTACTCAAAAAACTTTTGGTAACACTAAAGGTCATGTCTGCCCGTTGGGTATCGCCCCACTTGGCGATAATATATCCATTTTTTAGGATGAGCCCCGCAGGGCCGCCGCGCTTCTTTGTGGGTCCAAGGATTTTATGAAACGGTTCCCGTTCAAATCCTTTTAGTATAGCGATACGCAAATCCCTTGAACCAGAATATTCGTTGGCTTCAGCGAACGCCACAGCTTCATTTAAACGTGTTTCATCAATTTTAAACTCCTTTGGTTCCTTTTCCTCCCAAACAGCTCGGTACTCAGGAAAATAGCGGTTTTGTGCGCCAGCATTGGCAACAAGCACAAACGCGATAAAAAATTGAAATAAAAGTTTCATAAATGTTGGTATTAAAGAACTTACAAGGTAAATAAAATAATTCTTGGAACGCGTTAGTTTTTAGGTAGGGCAACCCTTGAATCATTTAGGGTAAATCATACCGCATTAACCAATCTGTTTGCTCATCCGCACCAATAAAATAGGGATGCGTCCCAAATTTGTAAAACCCATGGCGTTCATAAAAAGCAATGGCCCGGGTATTGTGTTCCCATACACCCAACCAAATAAAACGTTTATCGTAGGTTTCCGCAATCTTTTTTACCTGTTTTAAAAGCTGTTTTCCCAAGCCTAGGCCCTGAAAGTTCTCAGTTACATAAATACGCTCCAGTTCCAGACTGTCTATTTGTTTTATATCTGATTGTGCTTCATTACGATTAAGTTTAAAGTAGGCGGCAAGTTGTGTGTTCAGATAAACAAAGTAGAAATCGGTATCTGGATGCAATAGCTCTGATTTCAACTGCTCTTTTGAGAATGCCTTCTTTAAATAATTCTCAAAATCGTCTGGATTGTTCTGGTCTTCAAATGCGTCACAAAAAGTTGTTTTGGAAATTATAACCAACTGCTCCAAATCCGCTGGCGTGCACGGGTAATATCGAATAGAATTCATTGGGCAAAAAATAGTTTTAATTGTTCACGATGTAAGTTGATAGACTACCGTTGTACACTCCAAAGTGTCGATTTGTTTCTTTAAAAAAGACGCTTAAACTAAAGTATGACTCAAGTTAAACTAAATTAATTTCATAGCCGAAGGTTCATGTGGAGCGTCCAAATTAAATTGTAGCCGTAAGCCTCTGAATTCTAATACTTCCAACAACTGTATTTTGCCTATGCGGGAATATGGGTAAAATAGCGTGATTTACCTCAAGCTCCTTTCATTGCTTATATATCTAATCAAAGGCTCTTGTAGCTTAGGTCTACCCATTATTAAAATTCCAAAGATCTCCATAAAAAAAGGAGCAAATTTCTTTGCTCCTACCGGGGGAAATTTATCAATTAAGAACTTGGGTCAGCAAAAGACTTTAATAAATTTGAGTAGTCCGTTTGTACAAAGTGCACTTATTGATGGGGCATTTTGAGCTATATATTCTAGTAGGCAAGGGCGTATTTGCATCTTAACGTGAATTTTGGAAGTTTCAGTTTTGTCTTTGGGCGAAAATTTTTCCTTCCCCCCTTAAAAGTATTACGCCTTCCTCGGTTTCCTTTATATGGATAAAATCATCAGGAAAATCGGTTCCTGGATAGCTTACCGTGTAGGTACCATTATTGACCGACCATCTAAAATCTGTCAAGAAAACCACCTTACCGGACTTATAGCCGTGAAACCTTCCTAAATAAACGTCGTTAAAAATCCATTCCTCCCCATCAAGTACCAACTTATTACCATTGGTAGGGGTCTTTACCGTGTTTTTCCAAATTCCGATAATGGGGTCATTGTTTTCTTCAATTTTAGAACATGAAGTAACAAGTACCGCTAGCAAAATACAGTTTAAAAGCGCCTTCATAATAGGTTAAGTTTATAAAGCGATTTGGGATACACTTTATTTCCTTGTTAAAAATATGTAGCCTTTTTCTTACATTAAAATTTATGTGGTGAAACTATCAATTCTTGTGGCGTACATCGGGCAAAAACCTTTATAGAACTACGACTTTGTCCTCAATGCAGTTCCATACTACAGTCAGGGATTAGATGGGGTATGACACGAAAAAACGGCGAATACAAAAACGTTGTATCTCATAGCGACAAATTGGATAAAAAAAAGAGCGACTTGGGGAAGTCGCTCTTTTTTCTTTTCGGCTAATGTTGATTACAACATAAACAGCTTTCTGGTAAGTCTTAAAAATCCGCTGAAAAAATCATTGCGGTAGACTTGTATCTTTTTTTCTGATGCAATGTGCGTGAATTGGGAATCCATGTAGGTCAATTTTTAATAGGTTAATTGGGATTTTCTATTTCCTAAATATACGTCTATCCTTCCCTTTTTCAAAAACTATTGTTGTGAATTCCTATTAAAATGTTGTGAACAATATATAAACTGATGAAGATGCAATTATTCCAATTAATCGATATCCATCTCGGGGATAGCGCCTTTTACTATCAACGTACCCTCCGTAGCTGCCTTGATTTCATCAACTGAAACCCCTGGGGCCCTCTCCAACAACAAAAACCCGGCTTCTGTCACCTCCAATACGGCCAAGTTGGTCACTATCTTCTTTACGCACCCCACACCTGTTAACGGTAAGGTGCATTTTTTCAAAAGTTTTGATTCTCCAGCTCTATTGGTATGCATCATGGCCACGATTATATTCTCTGCGGAAGCCACCAAATCCATAGCGCCTCCCATACCTTTTACCATTTTACCGGGAATTTTCCAATTGGCGATATCCCCATTATCGGCAACTTCCATTGCGCCCAAAATCGTTAAGTCTACGTGTTGCCCCCTAATCATGCCAAAACTTGTAGCAGAATCAAAAAATGAGGCTCCCGGCAAGGCTGTAATGGTCTGTTTTCCAGCATTAATTAAATCCGCATCCTCCTCCCCATCAATTGGAAAAGGACCCATTCCCAATATTCCATTTTCACTTTGAAACTCTACACTAATATCATCCCGCACAAAATTAGCGACCAAAGTAGGAATACCAATACCAAGATTTACGTAATAGCCGTCCTCAACTTCCTGTGCAATTCGTTTTGCGATTCCGTTCTTATCCAACATTTTATTTCTTTTGACGTACCGTTCGTTGTTCAATTCTTTTCTCGTACTGTTGCCCCTTAAAAATCCGCTGTACAAAAATCCCTGGAATATGGATTTGATTTGGGTCTAATTGGCCCTCAGGCACCAGCTCCTCCACTTCTGCCACGGTTATGGTCGCAGCCCCGCACATACATGGATTAAAGTTTCTGGCGGTACCTTTAAAAATCAAGTTTCCGGCAGCATCGCCCTTCCAGGCTTTTACAAAGGCAAAATCTGCCTTATAAGCCTCCTCCATAATATACATTTTACCATTAAATTCACGAACCTCCTTGCCCTCGGCAACTTCAGTACCGTAGCCTGCCGGGGTAAAAAAGGCCGGTATCCCCGCTTGTGCCGCCCTACATTTCTCAGCTAAGGTCCCTTGCGGAGTCAACTCTACATCCAACTCGCCACTAAGCATTTGCCGCTCAAATTCATCATTCTCGCCAACGTAGGAAGAAATCATTTTTTTGATTTGCCGTTTTTGCAACAAAAGCCCCAATCCAAAATCATCCACTCCCGCATTATTGGAAATACAGGTAATATCCTTCACCCCCTTTTTCACCAATTCGGCTATGGCATTTTCGGGTATACCACAAAGCCCAAAACCTCCCAACATAAATGTCATTCCGTTCTTTACCCCTTCTACCGCCTCTGTTACATCCGCTACCGTTTTCCGTATCATTTTCTACTCAATTATCGTCCTACTAAAATACCAATTTTAAATGGAATTACTAAAAAAGGCCATCGCTTAACGCCATGGCCTTTATAATTTTTTTGGCTTTCGTTTCTCTAAAAATCCAAATCTTCCAAATCATCCTCAATATCATTGTCCTCTTCGGTTTCCTGTGCAAATTTGGAACAATCCAATTCAATGGACATTTCCTCCGGTTTTTCAAAATCCTCTTTGGAAATACCCAATTCCTCATCAGCATAATTCTTTTTCATATACAGCCCCCAAATGGGTAAGGCCATAGTAGCACCTTGACCATAAAGAATGTTCTTAAAATGCACAGAACGCTCTTCTCCACCGACCCAAACACCCGTTACTAAATTTGGTACCATACCCATAAACCAACCATCACTGTTGTTTTGGGTAGTCCCGGTTTTACCCGCAATAGGGTTCGTAAGCTCATAAGGGTATCCTGTCATCACCTCTTTATAGACGGTATTGTCGACATTGAAACTATGCCGAAGTCTAGTTCCCGAACCTCCCTCGGTAACGCCTTTCATCAAATCGACCATAGCATAGGAAACCTCTTTGCTTAAAACATCTTTTGTTTCCGGAACATACTCATAAAGCACCGTCCCGTTTTTATCCTCTATACGCGTAACCATTACAGGTTTCACATATACCCCTTGGTTGGCAAAGGTGCCATAAGCACCCACCATTTCGTATACACTAACAGTTTCTGTTCCCAAGGCTATCGCAGGAACCGGAAGAATTTCATTGGTAAAGCCTAAATTTTTCACAATGGATACGACCGACTTAGGCCCTACCATATCGATTAGTCTTGCAGTTATCGTATTTACTGAATTTGCCAACGCGTATTTTAAGCGTCATATCCTTTCCAGAAAATTTAAAATCGGAATTTCTTGGACCCCATGCCTCCATGTTGCCATGTTTGCCAGCTTCGATCCAATATTCGGTGTCTGGCCATTTATCACAAGGAGAAAGTCGTAATTGATCTATAGCCGCTGCATATACAAAAGGTTTAAAAGTAGAACCTGCTTGTCTTGAACCTTGTATTACGTTATCGTACTGAAAATGTTTATAATTGATACCACCTACCCAAGCCTTTACATGTCCCGTTTGTGGCTCCATCGACATCATGGCAGCCCTTAAAAATGTTTTATAGTACCGGATGGAGTCCATTGGCGTCAAAATCGTATCCTTTTCCCTAGTATCGCTCTTCCAGTCAAAAACCGTCATTTCTGTTTCCTTATGGAAAGACTCCCTGATTTCTGTCTCGGACTTTCCCGCATCCTTCATCAATCGCCATCGGTCCGAATTTTTCATGGCACGTTCTAGAATACCTTCGGTTTCTTCTGCGGTAATATCGGAAAATGGTGTGGTTTTATTTCTTTCTGTCGTATTCTGGTGAAAGAATTCAGCCTGCAGTTTCGTCATATGTTGATAAACGGACTCCTCTGCATTCGCCTGCATCTTTGAATCTATAGTAGTATATATCTTCAGTCCATCCAAATAAATATTATACCGATCACGCTCCCCTTCCATTGCGGGCTTCGGATTTTTATCGATCCAATCCCTCATGAACCGTTGTAAGTACATTCTAAAATAAGTCGCCAGCCCCTCCCTATGGTTTTCAGGATTGTAATTGATATCCATCCGCAAAGCTTGCAGTGAATCCTTTTCTTCTTCCGTAATGTAATCGTACTTGGCCATTTGTGCCAAAACCACATCCCTTCTGGTTTTCACCATTTCTTCTCTACGCAAGGGGTTAAACAGGGATGAATTTTTGAACATCCCAACCAACATCGCAGATTCTTCGGTCTTTAAATCCTTAGGCTCCTTTCCAAAATAGATCCGTGCGGCAGAACGTATACCATCCGCATTATTGCCAAAGTCATAAATATTGAAATACATGCTTATGATTTCTTCCTTGGTATAACTTCGTTCCAAACGGGTTGCCAAAACCCATTCCTTGATTTTTTGTTTAACGGCGTCAAACTTGCTTCTGGAACGTACCCCTACGAACAATTGTCTGGCCAATTGTTGCGAAATGGTACTTGCGCCACCTTTACTTCCAAGAAAAGCGAAAGCCCTAAGCGTACCCCGCGCATCGATGCCGGAATGATCTCTGAACCGAGCATCCTCCGTAGCGATCAACGCGTTTACCAAATTATCCGGCAAATCCTCAAATTTTACATCGGTTCGGTTATCGTCCAAATAGAACTTGCCCAACAGATTACCATCGGATGAAATGATCTGTGAAGCTAAATTGGTCTGTGGATTTTCCAAATATTCATAAGGGGGCAATTCGCCAAACAGGCCCCACGAGGCAGATAAAAATATCAATGCCACCGTAACGATTCCCGAAACGAATACTATCCAAAACCATTTAATGAATTTGGAAAAGTTATTGGTTTTTTTCTTTTTTACCGCTTTTGCCATAATTTACGGGTTACTTTTTGTTACTTCTACACCTACATCCGTTATCCCTTCCAAGCCTACAATACCGGATACGGTACCATTTTTACGCATAGCGTGGGAAATGGTTACAGTATATACGCCAGTGGAGGGAAAATCGATGTTTTCCTTATACCATAATTTATTTTCCTTGATACTACCGCTGCCCTTACCCAACCAGGTACCGTCTGGCAGCGCCATGGCATATTCCAAGGTGTCCTTTGTCACTTCCCCCTCTGGCGTTGTTAGTGAAGCTATTAAAAAGAGATTGCTGTAGGTGAACGAATTATCATTCCGCACCATAATGAAAATATCGTGTTTCTGTACCGTGTCCATTTCGGAAAACGAAAATTCCAGCGTTTCGTCCTTGTTCCAAATACCCTTATTCAAGGAGCGGTATTCAGATTTTACGACATTGGAGTCGCACGAAACCAACACGAGCAGCGCAATCAATGTGCTTAGTATACTACGCATTCTTTTGGTTTCTTTTTCTATTTCTGTTCTTGTTCCTGTTTCTATTTTTTCCTTTGCCCTTGCTTCTGCCCCTGCCTCCCTTAGGCTTATCAAACCGTGTAAGGCTGTCCTGCCCCACGACATTTTCAAAAACCACTTTCTCCACGACCTCTACCTCCATGGCATACATTTCCAAGCTTGGAACTTTCTCTTTCTTCTTGTTTTTTTCCAAAATTTCATTTACCTGATCTTTGGAAAGCACGTGCCAGTTGCCCGGATGGTCTTTATAGGAAAACCAGAGCATTTCCTTAAAAATGTCCGTCTTTTGGCAAAATGCCAGTCCCTTTTCCGTTAACAACTTGGTGTCTTGGGATGGAAAATCTTTTAAAGCGTCTAGGTACGCATCCAACTCATAATTTAGACAACACTTGAGTTTGCCGCACTGACCTGCCAACTTCTGAGGGTTCAAGGATAACTGCTGGTAGCGTGCCGCCGAAGTGCTTACCGATCTAAAATCCGTAAGCCATGTGGAACAGCATAATTCCCTTCCGCATGATCCAATACCACCCAAACGCTGCGCTTCCTGTCTATAGCCAATTTGGCGCATCTCTATACGAATGCCAAAAGCCTTGGCCATGTCCTTGATCAATTGACGGAAATCTACCCGCTCATCTGCCGTATAATAGAAGGTAGCCTTAGATCCATCGCCTTGAAATTCCACATCCGAAATCTTCATTTGCAGCTTTAGGATAATAGCGATTTCACGCGCACGCTTTTTAATTTCCTCTTCCCTATCCCTACATTTCTGCCAAATATCAATGTCTTTCTGACTCGCCTTTCTATAGACTTTAGGGAAATCCGGTTCCTTAAAATCCACTTTCTTCCGCTTCATCTGCACACGCACCAATTCCCCGGTCAATGTAACCATACCTATGTCATGACCTGCTTGTGCTTGTGTGGCAACAATGTCGCCAATGGAAAGTGAAAGGTTTTCCGTGTTTCGAAAAAACTCTTTTCTACTATTTTTGAATCGGACTTCTACAAAATCAAATGGACGTTCCCCATTGGGAAGCGACATATTGGAAAGCCAATCAAAAACTGTTAATTTATTGCAACCATCTGTACCGCAAGTACCGTTATTCTTGCATCCCTTTGGTTGTCCATCCTTACCGGTAGAACAACTACTACAACCCATATTTTATATATTGATTCGGCCGAATCCTAAAAGATTCACCAAAAAAGGTTCATAAAAAACTTATAGGTAAAGATACTATTTTTTTAATGTGATTTAAAAGCGAAGTTATAAGGACCCGGCAATCGACAAGAATTTGAATAGCTTCATTTAAAATATACTTTACCAGCATTACAACACTAAAAATGGTTAAAACCATTCCTCCGAAAATAGTGCTTACTAAAGCTATTTTAGAGTATCTCAATTCTTAAACTTGAGTACCTCAGACCTTCCTTTTTTAAATATTTTGTTACTTACAACTTTCCCCCGGCGCAATTCCTTTTGCTGCTCGTAGGGCAATTCATGGACTTTTTTGCAAGCATCTGAACAGCAATTGTTCATTTTCTTGGCACAGGCCTCGCACTGTATAAAAAGCAAATGACAAGCCTCATTGGCACAATTAACATGCTCATCGCAAGGCCCGCCACATTGGTGACATTGTGCTATGACATCGTCACTTATTCGCTCACCCCTACGGTGATCAAAGACAAAATTCTTGCCCTTAAACTTATTCTCCAATTTCTTTTTTTCCACTTGCCTGGCATACTCAATGATACCGCCCTCCAATTGATAAACCTGTTTAAACCCCTTATGCTTATAATACGCACTAGCTTTTTCGCATCGTATTCCTCCTGTGCAGTACATGACCAATTTTTTATCCTCCTTGTGGTCTGCCAAATCACTTTCAATAATATCCAAGGAATCCCGAAACGTATCCACGTCTGGAGTTATGGCATTCTTAAAATGGCCGATCTCGCTTTCATAATGGTTACGCATGTCTACCAAGACCGTATCTGGATCTTCTATAAGTTCGTTGAACCTTTCCGCATCTACATGAACCCCTTTGTCGGTAACGTCAAAAGCATCGTCGTTTAAGCCATCTGCTACGATCTTATGCCTCACCTTCACCTTTAATTTTAAAAAGGAAAGATTATCCTGCTCAATTGCAATGTTCAAACGCACATGCTGTAAAAAGGAGATACTGTCCAGATGCTTTTTAAATGCTCCAAAATTTTCGGCAGGAACCGATAATTGCGCGTTTATACCTTCATGGGCTACGTAAATTCGCCCAAGAACATCCAATTCGTTCCAATGAATAAACAAGTGATCTCTAAAAAGGCCAGGATTGCCAATGTGTGCATATTTATAGAAAGAAATAGTCAACCGTTCTTGACCCGCCTCGGCTATCAAGGCCGCTCTTTCCTTTGCACTTAATGTATTGTACAGTTGCATGCTATACCAATCGTTTAAGTTAAAGAAGTATTTACCAGTGCAAAAATAGGAATTTACGGGAAGACAGTCCCATTATCCTGGTTGGTATTACTATTTCTTCATAAAGAAAGAGTCTTGGTTCCCCAAGACTCTTTATCGGCTATTCCATTTTTCTCTTCTTCATAGCATTCTTTCGGAACATAAAAGGGAAATAGCCACCAGTATCCATTGCCACTAAAAACAACGGAGTATAATCAGAAAACCACAATCTTTTTTTAGAAGATGGTGATTCCTTAAAATGGTTGCGTTATCCCTTTCATAATTATTCCATTCAAAAAAGAAATGGTAATTTAGCGTTCCTAAAAATCAGAAAATGAGTTCCGAAAAAGAAGCAAAATTAAAAGCATTGAAGTTGACCCTTGACAAGATGGACAAAACCTACGGAAAGGGTGCTGTTATGAAGATGGGGGATAGTGTTGTGGCCGATGTTGAAGTGATTCCTTCCGGCTCATTAGGATTGGATATTGCATTGGGTGTTGGCGGTTATCCACGGGGTAGGGTCATAGAAATTTACGGACCAGAATCATCGGGTAAAACCACGCTTACATTGCATGCCATTGCAGAGGCACAGAAAAATGGAGGCATAGCGGCCTTTATTGATGCGGAACATGCCTTCGACCGGTTCTACGCACAAAAACTTGGAGTAGATATCGATAATTTAATCATTTCCCAACCCGACAACGGGGAGCAAGGGTTGGAAATTGCCGATAACCTTATTCGTTCTGGAGCCATTGACATTGTTGTAATCGATTCTGTAGCGGCCTTGACCCCCAAAAGTGAAATTGAAGGGGAAATGGGAGATTCCAAAATGGGTCTTCATGCACGTTTAATGTCCCAAGCCCTGCGTAAGCTAACAGGATCTATTAGCAAAACGCATTGTACCGTTATATTCATCAACCAACTACGTGAAAAAATTGGGGTGATGTTCGGTAATCCAGAAACAACCACCGGTGGTAATGCACTAAAATTCTACGCATCGGTTCGTTTGGATATTAGAAGATCTACACAAATAAAAGATACAGACGGTAATGTGCAAGGAAACAAGACTAGGGTTAAGGTGGTAAAGAACAAAGTTGCCCCACCCTTCCGTACCACTGAGTTTGATATTATGTATGGCGAAGGAATCTCCAAAGTTGGGGAAGTCATCGACCTTGGTGTAGAATATGAGATAATAAAGAAAAGTGGTTCCTGGTTTAGTTATGGAGACACCAAGCTTGGTCAAGGACGTGATGCCGTAAAAGCATTGTTGTTGGACAACCCAGAACTTTTTGAGGAATTGGATGTGAAAATACGGGAGGCAATCAACGCATTGAATAAATAGCCACCCAGTTTTATACGCCTTTTTTCCATTTCTGGTACGCAACCTTTAATTGAACCTTTCATCTAGTAATAAAAACTATTACAATGATGAGAAGATTTATTATGATGCTCACATGCTCTGTAGCATTGGTTATTGGAGGATGTTCTTTAGACGATGACGATGTTAATTTTCACTTTACCGCTTTAGAGATTACGGAGGTTGATGTGCCAGAGTCCTTTGATTTCAATCAAAATTATATTATTTCTGTAACCTATCTGAAACCGGATGGTTGTACCTTTTACGAAGGGTTTGATGTTCAAAAAGAAGCCTTGACCGTGCGCAACGTTTTTGCCGTAGGTTCCGTACGCTCAGATAATCAAGCTTGTACCCAAGCGGTTATCGAAGAAACGGCGTCCTTTAATTTTTCCGTAATTTACACAGACCCATACACCTTTAAATTTTATTCTGGCGAGAATAGTGATGGCGAGCCAGAATATATTGAAGTTGTGGTACCTGTAAATGAATGATAAGCACTAACCAATCCAAGCCTATTTGAGTGTAGAGGAGCTCATAGAAAAATGCCAAAAAGGTGACCGGAGAGCACAGGAACTCTTGTATAGGTCCTATGCCGGCACGTTATATGGCATATGCTTAAAATATTCTAACTCCAAGGTCGCGGCGGAAGATAATTTGCACGACAGCTTTATGACCATTTATGAAAAAATTGGTCAGTTCAAGAACAAAGGGTCTTTTGAAGGTTGGATGAAGCGTATTACAATAAACACCGCATTACAGAAATTTAGAAAGGAAGAATACTTAAACATTGTTGGTGACCCTACGGAAGAAGAAATTACGGTAGAAAGCGCGTATAGCGAAATAAGCCTACAGACCCTTTTGGGATATATTCAAGAACTACCCACTAAATACCGGGCCACATTCAATTTGTATGTGTTGGATGGCTATACCCACAAAGAGATTAGCGAAACCTTAGGTACTTCGATCGGTACCTCAAAATCCAACCTTGCGAGGGCGCGTGTTTTACTGAAAGAAAAATTAGAGACCAAAGTCTCCCAGTCCATTATTGGGATACTCATGATTATAACAACACACTTTTTATAATCCTAATGATTATAGACTGAAAAAATTAGCGATGCAAAAAAAGAAATTAGACGAATTATTCCAAGAGAGATTTTTGGACTTCAAGGAGGCCCCCGATGCCAAGGTGTGGCAATCGATTGAAACCTCATTGGATCAAAAGAGAAAGAAACGTATTTTTCCAATCTGGTGGCAATTGGGAGGCATAGCTGCTGCTTTGGCCGTTGCATTTATGCTATTCAATCCTTTTGCAAACCAGCAAACCAGTGAAGAAATTATTGTTGATACCGATTCAACTATAGAAAACATCGGTAATACTGAGCCAGCATCCGAATCGGAAAATTCTGGAAACAACCCTCCCTCCATTCCCGATAATACAATAGTGGACACAACACCTCCTGCCGCTCCTACGAAGGGTGAAGAAAATTCAGTTGCAGGAATCGGTTCCAATTTAAAAGGTAGCTCTAGCAAGGAGACTGACATAGGTACTAAAAAGGCACAAAATGGTGTAGCCGCCTCAAACACCATCCAAAATAAAGCAGGTTATGGGAGGGGCGTCGTTGCGAAGGAAAATGATACGGACCAAGCGACCGACAAGGAACCCCTTATAGCACAACAAAATATTACCAAAACAACGACCACATCCTCCGAAAACCCTACTAAGAATAGTACAAAGTTGAAAGAAATGGATGATTTCAATTCGTTGTCATCTATTACACCGGAGGAAAAACGGAACGAAACTGATGACCAGGTCAAAAAATCAATCTTCGATGCCATAGCGGATGCGGAAAGTGAAAAAGACATCGACCAAAAGGAAAATACTTCTAGATGGTCTGCTGGGCCTAGTGTAGCCCCTGTTTATTTCAATGCTATTGGCCAAGGCTCGCCCGTAAACTCCATTTTCATCCCTAATTCCAAATCAGGAAATGTCAATTTTAGTTATGGGTTAAACGTTGCCTATGCTGTTTCAAAAAAATTAACCATCCGTTCCGGTTTGCATAAAGTGGATTATGGTTATGATACGGAAGATGTAGCCTTCTCCTCTTCGATCAGTGCAGCATTTTCCAATCAAGGCCAATTGTCCTCGATTGATTATGCCCCAACCTCAAGTTCACTTATTATTTCCAGTAAAAAAGTAGCTTCGGAAAAATTCAATACGGCAAATACCTCAGCTGATGTGTCCGCTAGAAGTGCTGCCCGGGAAGGTTTTATGTCCCAGCAACTAGGATATCTTGAACTTCCCTTAGAATTGAATTACGCCCTTGTGGATAACAAATTTGGAGTGAATTTAATTTGGGGCATTAGCTCGCTCTTTTTAATCGATAACGCTGTTTCATTGACCGCTGGAGCCCTTACTACAGAAATTGGCGAGGCCAATAATATCAATGACCTTAATTTTAGCGCAAATATGGGGCTTGGAATCAATTATAAATTTTCTCCCAAAATACAGCTTAATCTAGAACCTGTTTTTAAATATCAGTTAAACACCTTTTCCGAAATTAATGGAACCTTTAGACCCTACTCCATAGGCGTCTATAGCGGACTTAATTTTAAATTTTAAACCGCCCTGCCAACATTATCGTTCTGTAAGTCATGAAGTATTAAAGTGCGCACCCTATTGCGAAGTTCGGACTTTTGCGATTCCTCTAGTTTCCCCGTAGCTATAAATGAATGCACCTTAGTCCTACATTTTCCAGGACCTCCGCTAAAAAATGAAAATGGGAACCTGGCCTTGTTATCATAAAATGTCATTGGCACAACCGGAATTTGATGGGCAATGGCCATTTTAAAGGCACCATCCTTAAAATTATCCAATAAGATATGTTCTTCGGGTACACCACCCTCGGGAAAAATACAGATGCTCAATCCTTGTTTTAATCGTTTTTGCGCTCGTCTATAAACCCCCGTACGGCTTTGGGTATCTTTCCTGTCCACCATAATGCACACCCGCTTATAGAAAAACCCGAACAGCGGTATGTTCACCAATTCCTTCTTTCCCACAAAAACAAACGGATTCCTACTTACCACGAGCATCAGCATAATATCTAGCATACTCGTATGGTTGGCCACAAGCATATAACTCTCCCCCTTTTTCATTTGCTGCTCATACCTAATACGGGGCCTACAGCACATTCCATATAATATAGGTTTTGCCCAAAGGTTGCGTGCCATCCAAAAAAATTGGGGATACCAAGTTTCCTTAGAGGCCAAAATGACCAAAAAGGGGAAAAAGAGAATTATGGGGAGCGCCACCAGAACATAAAACCAAATACGATATAAGGCTTGACCAGTTTGTTTGACCACTTTTAGCATAAATCAAAAGTAGTTATTTAGCGTCTCTTTTTTGATTTGTTTTACCTTTGCGCACTTAAAACCGAAGTAAATGGCAAGAATACTAACAGGCATACAAAGTACGGGCACACCGCATTTAGGGAACATTCTAGGTGCAATAATCCCGGCAATAGACATGGCCCAGGATCCAAAAAATGAATCATTTTTGTTCATTGCGGACATGCATTCCCTCACTCAAATAAAAAATGGGGAACAATTACGGCAAAATACGTATGCCACAGCGGCGACTTGGCTTGCCTTTGGCCTGGATATTGAGAAAACGGTCTTTTACAGACAGAGTGATGTACCACAAGTAGCAGAACTTTCCTGGTATTTGAGCTGCTTTTTCCCTTATCAACGTCTAACGTTAGCCCATTCTTTTAAGGATAAGGCCGATCGCCTGGAGGATGTCAATGCCGGTCTTTTTACCTATCCAATGTTAATGGCCGCAGATATATTATTGTACGATGCCCATATTGTTCCTGTTGGTAAGGATCAAATGCAACATATAGAAATAACCCGCGATGTAGCTTCACGCTTTCATACCCAATTAGGGGAAACGTTTGTACTACCGGATGGGAAGGTACAGGAGGAAACCATGTACATTCCAGGAACAGATGGGGCCAAAATGAGCAAAAGCAAAGGAAATTTGATCAGTATTTTTCAGACTGATAAACAGCTGCGTAAGCAGATTATGGGAATACAAACGGACAGTACTTCGATGGAAGACCCTAAGGACCCAACAAACGATACTGTTTTCGCCCTGTACAAAATATTGGCCTCGCAACCGGAAATAGAGGAAATGACCGCCAATTACCTTGCCGGAAATTATGGCTATGGGCATGCAAAACAAGCCCTGTACGAATTGATTTTAAACAAGTTTGAGCGGCCACGCGAAAAATTTGAATATTACATGAGCCACTTGAGCGAAGTAGATGAAGCATTGGCCATAGGGGCTGAAAAGGCAGGGAAAGTGGCGAATGGCGTGCTAACGCGTGTACGGGAAAAATTAGGGTATTAAGCCTTATCTTACCCCCAATGGATTGGGTTTTTTTATTCCTGTCCCACTACATCTTAGCAATACGCTTGAAAGAAATCATTTTGGTCTTACAAACCAAGTGGTCAGTATTTACATTTCGTGCTGCATAAAGCTAAAATCCAACACTAGATTTTAAAAAGGAAATAATCGTTCAAATACCCTTTTGATTAATGCATTAACCCTAAAAAAGTGTTTCAGAGACTGGATAGTCTGTGGTTAAAATACTAGATGGCCTCGAACAATTTTCCTGGTAAAGGCCGTATTACCCCTTTCATCTCCATGTTCAAAAGGGTAGAAGAGGCCTTAAAAATGGGAATATGGCATTCCAAGGCAATACGATCCAACAATTGTTTTCCATTATTCTGTAAATAACTGTAGATATCTTGCTCAATTTCATCTAAATCCACAAACAATTGTTTTTGTATACTATTGTTCTGTTTTTCCTGCAGATCCCAATCCAATAGATATATTAAATCTGCAGCTGAAGTCAACATGTGTGCTTTTTGCTGTTTAATAAGGTTATTACATCCCAGACTAAATTTATCGCTCATCCTTCCTGGTACTGCAAAAACATCGCGGTTATAGCTATTGGCGATATCTGCCGTGACCAAGCTTCCCCCTTTTTCGGCAGATTCTACGACTACGGTAGCTTCAGACATCCCTGCAATGATGCGGTTCCGTTTTAGGAAATTCTCCCGCTCAGGAGTGCTAGTGCTCCAAAATTCCGTGAAAAAGCCTCCGTTCTTCAATACATCCGGTTGGTATTTTGCATGCAACTTGGGGTAGATTTGATTTAGACCATGCGCCAAACAACCAATGGTCTGCAACCCATGTTTAATGGCCTCGCGCTGTACGCAGATATCGACACCATAGGCAAAACCACTCACGATAATAGGGTTTAACGGAGCGATATCTGCAATAAACTGCTCACAAAAGGCCACACCATAACTCGTAATGTTACGGGTACCCACCACACTAATGATTTTGCGCTGTTGCAAGTCAATACTTCCCTTGTGGAATACCAATAGAGGCCCGTCAAGACAATGCTTTAGATAAGCGGGATACCTTTCGTCCATAAAATAGGCGCAGGAAATTGCATTCTTAACCAGATACTTGTACTCCGCTGCAGCGGCTTCCAAATGTTCCGTATCAAAAAGATGCCGTATTGTGTGCGTTCCAATACCGTCTATTTTCAGTAGGTGTTGCTTCTTGTCGGCAAAAATGGCCGTTGGACTACCACAGTGTGAAATGAGTTTCTTTGCCAGGACATCTCCAATGTTTGGTACGCGTTGCAAGCGTAGCATTGCAACGAGTTCATCAGCAGTGTGTTGTGGTGCAGTCATCTAAAGCCTAACAATTGGGTGAAAAAGTATGTTAATAAAAAGTTACGAAAGAGGTTTTTAAGCCCCTTTATTTTTTTCATATTTGCGCAGGTATGGTACTAGAACACTATATAGGCGAATTATTATATCGGTACAACTGCATTGTTGTACCTGGCTTTGGAGCATTTCTCGCCCAAAAAACCGCCGCCCGCATCAACCAAGATACAAATACATTTTTTGCCCCGAGCAAATCAATAGCGTTTAACGGTCAGTTGGTATCGAACGATGGACTATTGGTGTCTTATATTTCAGAATCTGAAAAAATGTCTTTTGAAGCCACGCTCTTAGCCATTGAAGAACGCGTAAAATGGTGGAACTCTACCCTAAGGAAAGATGGATCCTTAACTTTAAGGAATATTGGCCTGCTCACAACCACCATGGAGGGTAAAGTGTTATTTCAACCCGCTTACGAACCCAATTACCTGACCTCGTCCTTTGGGCTTTCTAATTTAAATGCCATGCCCGTTACCCGGGAGGTTTTAAAAGAAGAAGTAGTAGCAATCGAAGAAAAAATACCGTTTGTTATAAGTCCGGAGCGTAGGGAAAGTAAAGGTATTAGGCCTTATTTGAAATATGCCGCCATTTTGCTTTTGGCCTTTTCAACGGGCGTAACCGGTTACCGCGTATATCATCAACAGCGTGCCAATTCACAAGTTGCGCGCCAAGACGCCCAGGAGTATGTAACCAAACAAATACAGGAAGCTACTTTTTTTGATATGGCACCATTGGAATTGCCAACCGTCACTGTAAATGCAAAGACAGACGTATTGCCTGCCAACGCTACCGGTGAAATGCACCATATTGTAGCCGGAGCCTTCCGGATCAAGGCAAACGCGAATAGAAAAATCGAAGAACTTCAAGGAAAGGGGTATGATGCAGCTTATTTTGGCACCAATGGTTATGGGCTACATGTTGTTACCTATGCCCGTTACACAAATCCTGAGGATGCCTTGGTAGCCCTTCGCGAGATTAAGCGCACACAGTCTCAGGATGCTTGGTTACTTTCCAAAAAATAAAGCTACCCACATTTTATAAGGATTCAATGATGCCCGTATCTTTGCGGAAAATTTCAATTGATGGAAAGCAAAACACCTGCACAATCCAGAACTACAATGACCGATATGGTACTCCCTAGTGAGACCAATGCCCTTCAAAACTTATTTGGTGGCGAACTTTTGGCGCGTATGGATCGTGCTGCGAGTATAGCCGCCGGTAGACATAGTAGGAGAATTACGGTAACGGCCTCTGTAAACCACGTTGCATTTAACCTAGCCATTCCATTGGGGAGCGTTGTTACTGTAGAAGCCGTCGTCTCAAGGGCCTATACCACATCTATGGAGGTGTATTTGGATGTATGGATAGAAGACCGTTACAATGGTAAACGAACCAAGGCGAATGAGGCCATTTATACCTTTGTTGCTGTTGATGAAACGGGGAAACCAACGGAAGTACCCGAACTTGTACCGGAAACAGAGTTGGAAAAACTACGCTACGATGGCGCCCTGCGCAGAAAGCAATTAAGTTTGGTCCTTGCCGGGAAAATGAAACCGGACGATGCTACCGAATTAAAGGCTCTCTTTACCAAAGGAGGTTAAAAATCAAAATTATCGGGGTCCGGTCCGGTACGTTCGCCATTTTCCAAACTATCCAAAAAGGAAACGTCTTCCGGAGCTAATTCAAAGTCAAAATAGCTGCATTGGATTTAATTCGTTTTGCATGCACAGATTTGGGGATAGCCACTACTCCTTTTTGTAAATTCCAACGTAAGATAAGCTGTGCAGCAGACTTTCCATACTTTTTTTCCAATCCGGAACATAGATCCAATTCAAAAAGTTTCCCTTGCATAAAGGGCGACCAAGACTCATACTGAATGGTATTTTTTCTGCAAAAGTCAATCAAATCTTGCTGTACCAAATGGGGGTGGAACTCCATTTGGTTGACCATAGGAACTACTTCCCCATCTTTAAGTACATCCTCCAAATGGTGCCGTAAAAAATTACTCACACCTATGGCCCTAACCCGTTTCTCAGCGTATAAACGTTCCAAAGCCTTCCAAGTTTCTTTGTATTTCCCAGGTTCGGGCCAATGGATCAGATACAAATCCAAATATTCCATTCCTAACCGTACTAGGCTATCATCAAATGCCCTTAACGTTGCATCATAGCCCTGATCGGAGTTCCAGACCTTGCTTGTAACGAAAATATCCTTACGGGAAACCGCACTCTCCCTGATTCCTTCTCCTACACCTTCCTCATTCTTGTAGACCGATGCCGTATCTATATGTCGATAGCCCACGTCAACGGCTGTTTTTATAGCCTCTACGACCTCCCGGTCATTATCGGATTGATACGTGCCCAATCCCAAATAAGGCATTTCTACCCCATTATGCAGCGTAAAAGTGCCCTTAATATCCGTTATTTCAAAAATACTTGCCATATTGTATCTATTTTAAAGTCGGTACACCCATTCCTCTGGGTTCAACCGTGATGTATCTTGGTATAAATAAAATTTAAGGCGTGTTTGGCCATTCACTTGATTGGTGAAGACCGTTCCCAATTCTGATTTACTTGCCACCTTATCGCCCTTTTTAACAGATAGATCAGAAAGATTGTAATAGGTACTTATAAAATTACCATGTTTGATTTGGACCCCCTTGTTCCCCCCAGGCACGGCAAGAATTGCAATGACCTCACCTTCAAAAATAGCGCGTGCCTTGGCTCCAGGGTCAGTAGCAATAATAACGCCATTACTTTGATGCTTGATACCAGGATATACGGGATCGCTATAAACACCAAAACCCTGACTTTTTATACCCTTTTCTACCGGCCAGATCAATTTCCCCTTATTGGCGGAAAAATTATTGGCCACAATGGTCGCTTCCGGGGTAAGGACGAACTTACTTGTGCTTTTGGTAGTATTTCCAGACGCTTTATTGGAGGCTGCAATGGCGCTTCGTATTAATTTTTCAATTTGTTCATCAATTTTACGGGCCTCCCGCTTTTTAGCCTCTATGGCACTTGCATACTTGCTTTCATTTTTGCGTATGGTACCCAAAAGTGCCTTTTGGGTTTGAATCTCAGCAAACAATTGGTCTTTCGCCTTCTTGTTTTGGGCCAAGAGTACTTCCTTGACCTTTCGTTCCTCGTTCAAATCTGCATTAAGCCTAGACAACTCCTCGGTTTTGGCCAATATCTGCGCTCCCTGTTCCTTTCTGTAATCTGTATATTGCTTCATATACTGAAGCCTTTTGAAGGCCTGAAAAAAGCTCTCTGAGGACATTAGGAACATAAGCCGGTTCTGTTTGGATTTGTTCTGATACGATTTTTGGATCATTACGGCATATTCCTCTTTTACCTCCTCCAGTTCGGACCGTAGTTTTCCAATATTTCTGATGTTCGTGTTGATTTGCCGGTTCAATAAATTGGACTGTTGGTTGGTCACCCGTATAAGCTGCTGACGCACGTTTATTTTTTTGTCCAATGCTTCCATTTGATCCAAAACGTTGCCTTTTTCTTTCTTTTCCGCAAAAAGCAACCGGTTTATATCCCTTATTTCAGATTGAAGGCGCTCCCGTTTTTCCTCAAGTGCCTTCTGTTCGCTGGTCTGGGCGAAACATGAAATGACCGGCGCCACTAAAAGCACCAGTAATAAAAGCTTATAAAATGGGTTATAGTGCATGGTGCCTATAATTCTATTTCTTTAAAACCTTTCGGTATTTTATATGGAAAATTTACCGGACCGTTGAATTCGATATTCCGGAATTCCAATTCTATAGTATTCTGATTATTTTCTGAAATCACCTTTATACCAATTTCATTTGGAAAAACCTCCCTGTCTATCTTTTGGTAGTTTTCGTAGGATATTTCCAATAATCGTTTCTCCAAAGGCTGTGAAAGCTGTTGCACGCCCATCTTAAAATTCTTTGGCTCTACCCTGAACAAGGTCTTGTACAATACTCCTTGCAGTTTGGGAACGAGCCTATAGGAACCTTCAGCTATATCTATCACATATTTTTCTTGTCTCAGGTCTACGATTGCCTGTCCGGTTAAAAGATTTTGCAAAATGGAAAAATCAATTTGCGTACCCAACAAATTACTTAAATAATTAAAATCCCCGTCAAAATATTCATTTTCCAACTTATTATAGAACGAAACCCGGTCTGGCGTAATATAGGCCTTAACGATACCAAGCGGTGCACTGATCCAAATTGCCTTATCCTTTTCCATACGGATGCTTACCGACACATTCTGAGCATCGTCACCGTTTATATAGCCAATGCGAACTCTGCCGTTCAAGGTCCTAAAATTAGTTTCATTTTGATAATGGGCCTTTATAACGGCTTTCGCCGAGAGCCTTTCATCTACCGCTCCGCCAGTAACCACCTTGGTGCCCTTACATGAGGTAACGATGACCACCAAAGCAATCCATAAAAACTGACTTCCATTACGCTTGCTCAAAAATTTCCTCATTAAAAACCAGGTTTTATTTTTCGTTTATAACTATCCGCCTTTACGGGATTATTTATAGCTGTATAGGCCTCCGCCAATTCCTTATAGATCAAATTCTCTAAGGGTACGTCGTTAATAAGGTAATCAAGCCCAGTCTCTAATAGCTCAATTGCTTCCCTATGTTTATTGGTTCTATTTAGCGCGTATCCGTTGGCGTAATAAAAATAAGGTTGTGCCGGAAATGTTTCCATAGCCTCCTCAGAAAGCTGTATGATCGAGTTACTGAACAGCTCGTTTCCCATAAGTCCTTTTATCCTTGCCTTATACTGTTCCATAGCGTTGATCTCTCCAGTATTTTCCGCCGATACGGAAAACGAAACCGACTCTTTTTTTAGATTGTTTTTGGCAATGGAGTCCATTATCCGCTTTTCCAGATTGGCATATTTTTTTGGCCCTTTTACTTCTGATATGATGGTTTTTGCCAGCTCATATTCCCCCTTGTTAAAATAGATTTTCGCCATGTTTTCTCGCAATATGGCATTGTTCCATGGTATTTGTGAGGTAACTTGATCTAGGTTCGATTTTTTGGCCGCAACGATATCCGTCAAAGCTTCTGCATACCAATAGTTCTCAGGATTCCCATTTAATGCTTCTAGTGCAAATTCTTCGGCAGACAGTAATTCCTTTTCCAGAAGGTGTGCTTTTGCCAACTCAAAGGAAACGACCCTGTTTTGTGGCTCCAGCCGCTTGCACTCCATGAAGTAGGTAATGGCCCTATCATAATTTTGTATTCCCTTCTGCTTTAAACCCTCAAAGAAATTCTCTTGAAAGGCATCCGAATAATCCTCCAAAAATACTTCGGCACTCTGTTCAACATCTATTTGTTCTTCTTCTTGGGCATACGTTGCCAATGGCGATAAACATCCCAACATTGCAAGTGCACAAAAAAATAGTTTTTTCATAATATCCTGAAGATACCGAATGTTTTATTTTACTCCCGTGCTACCAAAGCCGCCTTCCCCCCTTATGGTCTCCGATAAAATACTAACTGGCTCCCATTGTGCACGCTCATGTTTTGCGATTACCATCTGGGCAATTCGTTCCCCGTTTTCTATGGTAAAGGATTCATTGGATAGGTTGACCAGAATTACGCCCACTTCTCCCCTGTAATCTGCATCAATCGTGCCAGGCGCATTAAGAACGGTGATACCCTTTTTAGCCGCTAACCCACTTCTTGGTCTAACCTGTGCCTCTATGCCAACGGGAAGTTCAATGAAAAGTCCGGTTTTAATGATGGCCCGCTCTAAAGGCTTCAATGTAATGGGTTCCGTTAAATTGGCCCTTAAGTCCATACCCGCCGAAGCACTCGTTTCATAGTGCGGCAAATCATGCTCCGATTTGTTGATTATTTTAATGTTCATCTGGTTAAAAAAAGTTTTTTAAGATTCTGGGATTCCAACTTGTACACCAAGCCAAAGAATATTAATAACAGCGGAATACCTACAAAAAGATTTCTATCAAAAATGTAAAATGATAGGGTAGAAAACAAGATGGAGACTCCTAAATAAAAGATAATTTTTCTAAAATTATAGGGAACGGGGTAATACATTCTTCCAAAATAAAAGGAAAGGAACATCATGGTCCCGTAAGCTGTAACTGTAGCTACTGCAGAAGCCATGTAGCTAAAATAGGGGATGAAGATAAAATTGATAACAATCGTCAACACCGCCCCGATCATGGAAATATAGGCACCATAAATAGTCTTGTCCGTAACTTTATACCAAACCGAAAGATTATGATAGATGCCCAGGAAAAAACTGGCCAATACAATGAGAGGTACTACTGGCATCGCTTCCCAATACGATTCATCCAAGACAATCAATTTCTTGAGGACATCTGCGAACACAACCACAGAAAGTAGAATGATACTCCCCAATACCACAAAGTAATTGGTGATCTGGGCATAGGCCTTCTGGGGATTCTTGGTGTCTGAATGGCTAAAGAAGAAGGGCTCTATACCCATACGGAATGCCGTTGCAAAAAGGGTCATGAATAAAGCCAGTTTATAACAGGCAGAATATTTACCCATCTCGCTCTTGGCAATATCCGGTGGCAACAATTCTGATAATAGGTAACGGTCAAACACCTCATTAATGGTAAACGCCACCCCGGCCACCATGACCGGCATGGCATACCGTAACATGCGTTTCCATAAATCTGCCTCAAAAACGTAGGGCCTTCGTATGTAAACCCTGATCATTAATAGTAAAGTAACCCCGCTTGCAATAAGGTTGGAGATAAGGATGTACAGTATTTGATAATCTGGTATGTAAATGGTGTTAAAAAAGCCGGATTCAGTGCCTCCTGCCATTTTAGGCAGCAAGATCAAGAAAAAGAGGTTCAGCCCCAAATTCATGGCCACGTTTAAAATTTTCACCAAAGCGTATCGCATTGGTTTTTCATTTGCCCTTAGCCATGCAAAAGGAATGATTACCAAAGCATCCAAGGCCAGAATGGCGTATACATAATTTATAAACTGTATTTCAATATTAAGTGCCTCGGCTATTTTGCCCTTAAACAAAAGTCCAACAATCAAGAACAACAGTGTAGACCCCATAATGGAGATAAGGGCCGTGCTAACGACCCTTTTTCTGTTTTCGGCCTCCTTATAAAAGCGGAAAAATGCCGTCTCCATACCATAGGCAAGAAAGACGTTGAAAATGGCGAACCAAGAAAATATTAAGGTTACCTCACCGTAGGTGCCAGGTGGCATTACATCGGTATAGATGGGGACCAATAGAAACGAAATCATACGTGGCAAGACCGTAGCCAAGCCATAAATTGCAGTTTGCTTAAAGAGTTTTTTGAGCGGATTCAAACACCATATATTGAAGCCTTAAAAGTACCTATTAAAACCCTGTCTACAAAGTTAGTTTTTGGGTACACCGATAAAAGCTACAGGTTGTTTTTGTTTTATTGCCATCACCCTTCGCTAGCGTACATTTCTTTATGCTTGGCCTAGACCAATATGTCTTAACGACCTTTGTATCGGTGTATAAAAAAATTGTCCGAACCCTTAAAAGGAGCTTATCGTTTTAGTTTGGCGTCCGCTTGCAATGCCTTTAATTTCAACAATTCCTTTCTAATTTGGCTAAAAATGAATAGAGAGAATATGACGAGAAAAACAGTGTAGGAGCATACAATATAAAGGTAAAAACCATAGGAAAGGCTTTTCTCGAATAGCGGCAATAAAATAATAAAACCCAAAGTGTATGCTAAAAGACATATAGGGGTAATGATGTAATGTACTTTTTTTCTGTTTTTATAATAGGCCGTAATTTCCTCCTTGAAATCAAGAAAGTGTTTCAGGACTCCTATTTTTCTTAAACGTGATCTACTCATAATTTCGATGGCTATTCTTACAATCAGGCTAACTACCATTAAGGATATACCAATTAAAAATGTTGCATTCGTATACCCGGAGACATACAGCACAAATGCAATCAAGATAACTGTCGTAATCGTTAAGATGATATTTGTGCTGTTTTGCTTTTTTTCAATAGCCACTATACCCTTTCTTAGCAGTTCGAATTCCTTTTCGGTAGGGCTTGTAACCGATTGTCCTTTCCAGACATTTTCTAGTTCTTCAAAATTATTCATGGCGTACACATTTTGTTAATTGATTTTTAATTCTGTGAATTCGGGTCCGAACCGCTTCATGGTTGATCCCGATTATTTCGGAGATTTCCAATTGCGGCAAACCTTCCAATTCCAATAGGATAATAGCCTTGTTTGTGCTATTCAATTTGTTGATACACGCGTACATGCGAACCAATTTTAATTCATTTTCTTCTGGTTCGGTTGCGTTTTCATTCGCAAGGCCATGTTCTAACCGTTCAAAAGAGACTTGTCTTTTTTCCTTTCTCAATGCCATTAGGCAGGTATTCACGCAAATCCTATAAATCCAAGTCTCAAGAGCGCTTTCGTTTCTAAAACCTTCTAGATGCTGCCAAATTTTTAGGAACGTTTCTTGGGCCAAATCTTTGGCGCGTGCCTCATCACCGGCCACATACCCCGTGCATATACGCAAAACCCTTGCATAATTATTAAGAAAGATTAGCTTGTAGTGTTGTTCTTTTAACTCCATTAGTCTTCCAAGGTACTTTGTAGATTTTCAAGAAACCATTTTGGCCTATCGTACATAATGAAGTGGGCCGCATCCTCAGCAAACCTGATAGTATAGTTCTTTAAATTTTTATACTGCGTTTCGTACGTAGATTTTGCCATTTCAAGACCGTAAGGATTGGTTGCGGCCAAGATGGTAACCGGAACATCAATTTTTGAAATATCCTTCCGTAAATCAAGCTTTAGCAGGTCTGTATAGCCATATACGTACGTTTCTCGATCCGCAGTTATCATCCATTCCATGATTTTAGGCTGTTTTTCCTTGTTTGCAGTCATACCCCTTGCCATCTGTAACGCCATGGATTTAAAACCGGCCTCGTCCATTTCCAAAAGTTGCTTGTTGTACGGGGTATCGTAAACCATATATTCACTTTTAAAATCAGGCATCATCAATGCTCCTGTGGAAGGCAGGGCGTCCACAATAATGAGTTCTTTGTACGAATTTCCATCTGCTGCCATCCATAAGGCCAATGCGCCGCCTAAGCTGTGCCCTACGAGGGTTGGCGCATTCAATTTATTCGCAATAATATACTCGAGTACCCCTTCCTTAATTTTTGACAACCATGGTTTTTCAATTGCGGGTACGTCTCCAAAACCGGCAAAGGTAAATACATGGCACTCATAATTCTTTGAAAGTTCTGCAACGGTATCCTCCCAAACTTCCCCAGGGCACGTGAACCCCGGAAAAAAAAGGATCGGTTCCCCTGCGCCAGAAACTTGTGCCCGAAAAGGATATTCCTGAGCATTGGCAAATAAGGCCGAAGCCATCAGTAGACTAAAAAGTAAATTTTTGAACGTTTTCATCGTAAGGTTTTTTAATGTTATTTACCTTTTAGATTCAGTTCTTTTAAAATGTTACGTTTTATTTTGAAAATTTATTCCGGTTCCACGTTCATCCTTCGGATAGCAATGAAGGCAAAGCAGAAGGCGGCAAGCAAGAATAACGCCGCCAAGGCATATGGTGCCCCCGGAAAGTACACGGTAGCATCGGGTCGAACAAAGTAGTAAAACACAGGGGAGAAAATCAGTTGTCCCAAGATAGCTGTAATACTGACAAGACCGGTAATGGACCCCTGTAAAATTCCTTGTTCATTGTCTGGAACTTGGTTGGAAATTACTCCCTGTACCGTAGGCCCGGCGATACCCCCCAGTGCATAAGGAATCAGAAAGGCGTACAGCATCCAGGGCTCGCTTGCGAAAGAAAAGAGGAACATTCCTACGGTCCATAATAAAAAACCGAAAATAATCACCTTCCGTTTTCCAAACTTATTTACCAAAACACCTACAAGGAAACCCTGCACGATGGCCACCAAAAGACCCACCACCATTAAGGAAATTCCAATTTGTTTGGGATTCCAGTCGTACCGTTCAATCCCATAGTAAGACCACGTAGAGGGCAGGGCCTGTCCAGCCAAATTGGCTAAAAAGAAAGCTGAAATCAACAACAGTAATCCCTTATAATTTCTTAGCGCGAATAAGGACACTCCGGGAACCATTTTGGATAGAATTATCTTTCTTCGTTTTTCCGGAGCCAGGGATTCTGGCACAAAGAACCAACCAAACAGGAAATTTGCGAAGGTTAAACCAGCGGCGATATAAAATGGTAAGCGTATGTCGATTTCCCCGAAAAATCCTCCTATCCCGGGACCTATAATAAATCCTATCCCGAAGGCAGCGCCTATCAAGCCAAAATTCTTGGCCTTATTTTCCCTAGTACTTATATCTGCAATATAGGCAGAGGCTACCGTAAAACTGGCTCCTGTAATACCGGCTAAAAATCTTCCTACAAATAACCAGGTAATGGTGGGCGCCCATGCATGAATCATATAATCTATGCTCAGCCCCAAAAGCGCCAAAAGCAAAATAGGGCGTCGCCCGTATTTATCAGAGATTTCCCCGAGCACAGGAGAAAATAAAAACTGCATCCCCGCAAACGCCGTAGTGAGCCACATCCCGTATATAATGGCCATATGGGTACCTTCACCCGTCAGTTCCATAATTAGATCAGGAATTATGGGAAGTATTATTCCAATACCGATGACATCGACCAGAATAGTGATGAAAATAAAAAGTAAAGCGGTCTTGTTGGATTTCATTTGTGCGGCAAAAGTCGGTTAAAAAATGGAAACTACCGATCTTTCAAAAAACAAAACCCCACATTAATGTGGGGTTTTCTTATGAATCTTTTACGCTATTAAAAACCTTGGAACTTAGTTGTCCATTAAAATTGCATTACGCATTAATTGTTCAAGGCTTCTGCTCCCCCTACGATTTCTAAAATCTCGTTGGTAATCGCAGCCTGTCTTGCCTTGTTATAGGTCAATTTCAATTGATCCCGTAGCTCAGTTGCATTATCGGTAGCTTTGTGCATCGCGGTCATTCGCGCACCGTGTTCACTAGCAAATGAATCTCGTATTCCTTTATATAACTGTGTTTTCAAGGATTTTGGAATTAATTGCTCCACGATTTCCACTTTGGAAGGTTCAAAAGTATAATCGGCACTCACATTATTCTGCCCCTCCATGGGAACAATGGGTAAAAACTGCTCGGTCATAACAATCTGAGTGGCCGCGTTTTTAAAACTATTGTACACAATCTCGATACGGTCATACGCACCATTGGTAAACAATTCCATTAGGTCTTCGGCAATTTCAGCAACAGCATCAAATGAAAGGTCTTCATAAACTTTGCTATGATTCGCGATAACCTTATGCCGTTTCCCCAAAAAATCGTTCGCTTTCTTACCGATGGCCATAAAATCGACTTGCTTTCCAGTATGGACGTTCTCGGCCAAATGAACGGCCTGTTTTAAAATATTGGTATTGAAAGCACCACAAAGTCCTCTGTTAGAGGTAATGGCTACCACCAATACTTTTTTCACTGTCCTGTTATCGGCATATTTGCTTCCAGAATCACCTTCCAAACTTGCGCTAAGACTTTGCAACAATTCTGTAAGTTTATCCGAGTACGGTCTCATCGCCGTGATGGCATCCTGAGCCTTTTTCAATTTTGCGGCAGATACCATTTTCATGGCACTGGTAATCTGCATCGTTGATGAGACGGATGTAATCCTATTACGTATTTCCTTTAAATTGGCCATTTACTTGAGTTATAAGTTATGAATGCAGAGCTATGAGTTCTTGATTATTGTCACCAAAATTCTTTTTAACTCTTCACCTTTAATTTTCATATTCTCTGGGACTTTTCTCCCGGTAGCTTCCAATATTTCTAACCAATACATGGTTTTATCAGCCTCCTTTAGAGCAATTCCAAATTTATTTTTGAATTCTTTCTTGCTAACCCCTCGCTGCGCTTCTCTAGTATTCGCTCCGATACTTGTCCCACTCCGCAATAATTGAGATGCTAACTCAAAATCTTTATCCTTTTTTAGAGAATCACTATACTTTACGATACTACAAGCAAATTAAAAACTTTTAATCCTAATCGGACTTTCGTTTAATTTACTCATAACCCATCGTTCTTCACTTTTAACTTATTTATATTTCGCCGAAAGATCTTTGCAAACCGCAGTTAAGGTATCCGTAGCCTCATCGGTTAATTTTCCGGCTTTCAACGTATCCAAAACATCCCTATGCTTGGCATTCAAGAACTCTAGGTAATCCCGTTCGAATTCCTTTACCTTTTCTACAGGAACGTCCCTTAACAAGTTTTTAGAACCGGCATAGATAATCGCAACTTGGTCTTCCACCGTAAACGGATCGTTTTGGGCCTGCTTTAAAATTTCAACGTTCCTACGTCCTTTTTCAATAACATTTAAAGTCGCTGCGTCCAAATCCGAACCAAACTTGGCAAATGCTTCCAATTCACGGAACTGGGCTTGATCCAACTTCAGTGTACCTGCCACTTTCTTCATGGATTTGATTTGGGCGTTACCTCCTACACGAGATACGGAAATACCCACGTTGATCGCTGGTCTTACCCCTTGGTTGAATAAATCCTGCTCCAAGAATATCTGACCGTCGGTAATCGAAATCACATTGGTTGGGATATAGGCCGATACGTCTCCTGCCTGTGTTTCAATAATGGGTAAAGCCGTTAACGAACCTCCTCCTTTTACCATAGGCTTCAGTACCTCTGGCAAATCATTCATTTCCTTGGCAATGGCATCGTTGTTGATCACCTTTGCGGCACGCTCCAATAATCTGGAGTGCAAGTAAAAAACATCCCCAGGATATGCCTCACGTCCTGGTGGCCTTCTTAATAATAAAGATACCTCACGATAGGCAACCGCTTGTTTGGACAAATCATCATAAATAATCAAAGCGGGGCGACCTGTATCCCTGAAATATTCCCCGATGGATGCCCCGGCAAATGGTGCATATACCTGCATAGGTGCAGGATCGGATGCATTGGCAGCTACGATGGTCGTATAGGCCATTGCGCCTTTATCTTCCAACACTTGCGCAATACCCGCCACTGTAGAAGCTTTCTGACCGATAGCCACGTAAATACAGTATACCGGCTCGCCAGCATCATAAAATTCCTTTTGGTTTAGAATGGTATCGATACAAACCGTAGTCTTTCCCGTTTGACGGTCACCAATAACCAACTCCCGTTGTCCCCTTCCTACCGGAATCATGGCATCAATCGCTTTGATACCGGATTGCATAGGCTCTGTTACAGGCTCCCTGTAAATTACCCCTGGTGCTTTACGCTCCAACGGCATTTCATAGGTTTTACCACTTATGGGACCCTTGCCATCAATAGGTGTTCCCAAGGTATCCACCACACGACCAACAATTCCTTCACCAACATTAATGGATGCGATTCGTTGGGTACGTTTTACGGTATCTCCCTCACCAACTTGTTTGGAAGGCCCTAATAATACAACACCAACATTATCCTCCTCAAGATTTAACACGATACCTTCTAGGCCGCCATCAAATTCAACCAACTCCCCATATTGGGCATTGGCTAACCCATAGACCCTTGCAATACCATCACCAACCTGTAAAACTGTTCCTACCTCATCCAAGGTAGCTGTGGCATCAAATCCTGATAATTGTTTCTTTAAAATTGCTGATACTTCAGCGGCTTTTACTCCTGCCATTTTTAATTAGATATAAGATATTGGACATTGAACATTTAAGCCCATTGCCCCATATAGTTATTAAAGACTACTTGTAAATTCTCTTTTTAAATTGCTCAATTTATTGGAGATACTTGCATCATACTGCAAATCCCCCACGCGTAATATAAAACCTCCCACAATCGCTTCATCAACGATATTTTCAATAGTAACCTCATCACCCGTGATCGAAGCCAATTGCTTCAATACTTTTTTCTCCAGACTGGCATCTAAAGGCACTGCAGTTGTTACATAGGCTACGCCCTTGCCTTTGAGGTCCTCATTTAAAATAAGGTATTTTAGGGCCACTTCGTTTAGCATTCCCACGCGTTTATTGTCCACCAACATTCCTATGGTCCCTTCCGTTATGGCTTGGCTCCCTTTAAATATCTCTAAAAGTGCGCTCTTTTTGGAAGATCCTGAAATTACGGGACTGGATAATACATCCCTAAGCTCCTTACTGTCAGAAATGGTGGCAACAATAGTGCGCATATCCTTTTCTACGGTATCCAAGGCTTTCTTTTCCTGGGCCATATCCAAAATGGCCTTTGCGTAACGTAATGCGGCTCTAGATTCGCTCATTCTTCTTAGTTCAATTTGATGTCACCCAACATGGAGTCTACCAATTTCATTTGCTTGTCCTTACCAGACAATTCTTCTCGTAATACTTTTTCTGCAATGGCAACTGACAACTCAGCGACCTGACTTTTAATTTCAGAAACAGCTGCTTGTTTTTCACTTTCAATAGCGGCCTGTGCCTGCTTCAACATTTTATCCCCTTCCACTTTTGCCTGCTCTTTGGAGTCTGCTATCATTTTATCCTTAATCTCACGGGCCTCTTTCAACATTGCTTCGCGCTCTGAACGCGCTTCCTGCAACATTTTTTCATTGTCTGCCTGTAAATTCTGCATGTCTGCACGTGCTCTTTCTGCAGAGGCCAAGGCTTCTTGAATTCCACTCTCCCTTTCATTCAAGGAATTTAAAATTGGTTTCCAAGCGAATTTCACCAATAGGAAAATCAAACCCAATAATAGAATGGTTTGCACTACGAACAACCCAGGTGAAAAATCGTTTATTAAAGTTTCCATATTTTTTGTTTTAAAACACTAAATCAATAATTAAAAAACACTTCCTGCAACCAACCGTTACAGGAAAGTGTCTTTGGTCTTCACGTTCTTATTTTCCTAAGAACAAGGCACCGAATGCCAAACCTTCCAAAAGTGCAGCGATAATAATCATCGCAGTTTGAATTTTACCGGTCGCTTCTGGTTGACGGGCAATACCTTCCATTGCCTTACCACCAATTTGACCAAGTCCAATACCTGCTCCAATAACGATTAAACCTGCTCCAATTAAATTGTACATAGTAAACTGATTTATATAATTAAATTAAAAAAACTCGCGTTAAATAAAATTCTCCCTTACGTCCTCTGCATCCACCACATCATGCCCTTCCAAATCGTGTTCGTGTCCATGATCATGCTCCGCAACTGCCATTCCAATAAATAAGGCGGAAAGCATGGTAAAGATATAAGCCTGTAAAAAAGCCACCAAAACCTCGATCAGGGTGATGAAAAACGACAATACTAGCGAAAGGCCAGTAGCACCTACTACGCCTAAACTATTTTTAAGGGTAAACATAATGGCGATAAGACTCATGACAACAATATGCCCTGCAGAAATGTTGGCGAACAAACGAACTAATAGAGAAAAAGGTTTAATTAAGAAAGCGCCTGCCAACTCAATAACGGCCAGAATGGGTCGAATCCACTATGGAGCTCCGGCATCCATAACATATGCATCCAGTAATCCTTATTTCCACTTACCGTATATATAATTACTAGCGTAAAGATCGCCAAGGCTGCGGTTACCGCTAGCTGACCCGTTACGTTGAATCCAAAAGGAGTCAATCCTAAAAGATTCAAAATCCAAATGAAAAAGAACACGGTCAATAGATAGCCCGTAAATTTTCTATACTTCTTTTCTCCGATATTGGGTCTTGCAATCTCGTCACGTACGTAGATTACCAACGGCTCTAAAACACGCCCAAACCCTGTAGGAACATTTTTATTCTTGTATTGCCGGGCCAATGCTGAAAAGGCAACCAACATAAAGAGGCCTACCAGCAATATTCCCATGACACTTTTAGTAATGGAAAAATCCAAAACTTTGTGCGCGTTGGTCGCATGGTTGGTTTCATCCAATTCAACCTCCGTTGCACCGGCCTCCAATTCATAGATTTTCGTGTGGAGCTTTACAAACCTTGAACCGTTACGTTCCACGACTACCTCTCCTTCATCATCATGGTGAAATTCAGACGACATAAAAGTCACCAGACCATTGCTGGACCATAAAATAACCGGCAAAGGAAAGCCAACGTGCTTGCGCTCCCCGTTTGCTGCCGTATAGGAAAATAAATGAAAGTCATGGGCATCCTTAATGTGATGCTGTATGTACTCATCTACCTCTTCCTTGGTGTCTACGGCCGGATCTTGATCGGTGTCAGAAAATGCAAATCCATGTATGGAAAAACATAGTGTAAAAAGTAGTGCTATCGTTTTCAACGTTTTTGAAACTTTCCTCATTATTTCTTTTTCAAAAATTAAGCTCTTGAAATTTTGCGCAAAAGTAGTCAATATTAACCTAAACTGCGCAAATTTAGAGCTTTAAAATTTAAGCTTTTTTGCCTTGCATAATTTTTGAAATGAAAACCACTTCAAGCAGCAAAAATACGATAACAGGAATTAACAGTGAAGCCCTATAAAAACGGGGCAGTGCGTCTTTACCTAGAAGTTGGGGGTAAAAATAGCTTGCAAATACAACAATCTTAATAACCAATAAACCCATATAAATAAAACCCAGCTGCTGAAATAACTTATCGTAGTTGGCCAATACCCGAAAGCACATCAACAAGACCAATGAAAAACAAAAATGGAAGATATAGGCTTTCTTGAGCGTACTAAAGAAGTTGGTATTTGCATCCCCCAAAAGATAAATCTGTAGAAAAAAAGAAGTCGTGCCCACTACAAGGAACACGACTGTATATATGATAATTTTTTTGAGCAAGGGGCACTATTTATTCAAGGACATTACTTTTTTAATGACCAAGTAGATGGACAAAAATACGGCAATCAACGTAAACGTGTCCTCCAAATATGTTTTTTCAAACTTCATGTCCAACCATCCTCCAAGGAGATTTCCTAAATAAATAGTAGCCCCCATCTGTATGGCAATACCGGATAGGCTTGCGGCGGTCTTTAAAAGTTCTGAGTTATCACGAGGCTTTTGCGGATCCATTACCACTATTGGATGTTTCACTTTGCTTAAAGCTAGAAGCTGTGTTGGTTGCACCCATCCCCTTCTTTCCTCCCATAGAGCAGGATGCATTAAAGGTTGCGCCAGGTTCAACGGCCAATTTATTAACGGAGACCGTACCTTCGATCACTGCGGATGCTTTCAAGGATAACAAATCAGAAACCATAAGCTCACCATTAAAACTTCCTTCAATATCCGCATTTACACATTCTACTTTACCGTGTATGTACCCATCCTTGCCAATGACTACCTTGCCCGATGTTTTTACATTGCCATCCAATTTACCATCGATACGGAAATCGGCCTCTGAAATAATATCTCCTTTAATTTTAGTGTTCTTTTCAATTCTGTTGGGTTGTCCTCCTATTTCGTTCATAGCTCTAGGTTTTTGTTTGTCTGAAAACATTGTTTACGGTTTTGGGGTTAAAAGCGTATTTATATATTCGTCTATATTTTTATGTACTTGGATTATCTTATAGTTCTCCGATAAAACTACGAAATTCTCATCAGCAACGCGGTAATCCTTATTGTTTTTTAGGAGCTCCGCATAGCCCAGCGCAAAATCTTTGGACTTAAAACCGTGTACGACTACAAATTGGTCCTCCAAATTGTAAATGTCCTTGGATATAGTATTCTTGTAACGCAAATCCTCAATGGATTTTTCCAACAATTCCATTAATTTGAGCGCTTTTTCATTAGCGGTCCTCTTAAACGGAAATACTACTTTCCAGTTCGATGTTCCTTTGGAATCCGTTTCTGGCGAAAACTCCTTGGGTTCCAGTTTTGGAAGCTGTTCGGCAACCATTTGTTCCGCCTTTTTTCCCTCTGGATTATTGGGATAAGTCAAGGCGACATAATTTAAGGCTTCCTTAAACGGTTCAAAACCTTGTAAACGCCCAATAGCGTTTGCTTTCAGCATTTCAAATTTTGGTACAATGGGGTCTCCGGTGTATTTATTTATGTTTTCTTCAGCTTCGGTAATTACCTGTAAATACTGTTGGTCATTGTACTGCTTGAACAAGGCTTCATAGCGCTTTTCCGGACTATCGCTGCTATCTGCCAATACCGCTTGCGGATTCAATAAAATTTCGGCATACCTGGAATTTGGATGATTGGTAATAATATTGGCCTTCATTGCTTCCTTTAAAGGACTCCCCACCTCTTCATATAGCTTATATAAGTTATACTTTGATGGAAGAATCAAACGTTCCTCTGCGTTGGAAGCCAAAACATCCTCCAATTTGGCCGCAGCCAGAAGATATTCATTAAACTTTTCCTTATAAATCAAGCCCAGTTGGTAGTTGGCGAAATTGCGCTCAGTCCTTAAACTATCGATGAGTGTAACCTCTGTAGGTAGGCGTTCCATATAATAGTCCAATGAAAATTTCTCATCGTCACTTATAGTGGACAAGGTATCCGTTAGGGTACCACTGTTTTGGGCCAAATCGTCTCTCGTGGCAATAATTGATTTATCTGACCAACGCCAATCATCGGTCAGTTCCCTATTGCCCCATCTGTTTTTAAAGTCATTTTGGCCGTATCCTAAACTGGTAATATTGTAGAAATAGAATTTCCCCTTGTTTTCCTTGCCTCCCTTACTTTTTGTAAAGGCCACAAAACCACTGGTTATTCTGTCCTTTTCCTTTTTCTGGGCAGCCTCCTTGGCCTTTTGAAGCCCTTCGATGTAGTTGCCAAAATAGGCCAATTGCTCCTCTTTGGGCATTTCATAAAGGGTGATGACGCTATCCGCATAGTACACAATGTCCTCATACTTGATCACATCCTCCAAATTGTCCAATTTCTTTTTTATTGATCTGTATTTTTTGGTGTTCTCGTCTAGATTGGTGAGCACGCTATCAAAATAGGCACCTGCCGCCTTGTAGCTACTCTCATCAAAATTATACGCTGCCAGATTCTCATAGTTGAGTGCATTCAATTTGGGTTTGTTTTGTGAAGCCCGTAGGGACTTGTTAAAGTAGACCAAGGCCAAACTATCCGCTGCTTGATCTAAGTGAAACTCGGCTACCTGCCGGTATATTTTATCCAAAAAGGGCCTGTTCTCCCTATTTTCCTCCAAAGCGGTCAGATACTCGAACACTTCCTCTTTATTCTCGCTGGTCACTGCTGTGTTGCGTAGTTTTTGGATTTCAGCATTGATCATGTATACCCGGGGGGATTTTCTATTCAATTCAATCACCCTGTCAAACGCATAATTTGCACTATCCTTATACCCCAATTGATTGTACAATTGCCCTATGATGTAATAGTACCTGCCCTTTTCCGGATTCTTTTTGGTATAGTACGATGCTATTTTAAGATTCTGCACCGCAGTATCCGGCGCATTTAGGTTAATGTAGGCCTGTGCCATCATGGCTCTGGCATCTGCATATTCCTGATCTTTCAACTGCTCAAATTTTAGTAAGCGCTTTAAGTTCTTAATGGCCAAATCCTCATTCTCCAAACGGATATTTACTTTTTCCCTCCAAATAGTTGCTTCGTTAAGTTTATCACTCTCGGTATATTTATTAAGGATGTAATTAAAGGATTCCAAAGCTGGAATATAGCGCTCATCAAAATACCGGGCCTTGCCCAACAACAGAAAAGCCTCATCAGTTTGTGGGTTGCGTTCCTCGTCTTTGATATCCATGCTATGGCGTTGTATGGCCTTGGTTGCCTTTTCTTCCGCCCTTAAAAAATTGGGATTGTTGTCTTCAGAATCGAGCTTTATCTCGCCACTTACCTCTAACCGTTCTACGGGCAAAAGTTCAAAATAGTCATCTTGATACGTGTCGTTTAGGGTATTACGGCCTTCTTCAAAAGAAATATTACCGTTATATAATGTATTGTATTTGGTATTTAGGGCGTGCCAATTTCTATTGATAAAGGCATCTTTTTTGGTAGAACATGCCGAAAAAAGCATGGTTCCCAAAATACCGGACAAAATAAGTTTGTTTCTAAGGTTCAAAATAAACGGTCTACGTATGTATGGTTAACTTAAAAACCTCCATATTATTATACCATTCATCGGTAAACCGTAATTTTATTTACACCACGGCGTATCTAAATTGGGCTTTCTCCTCAATTATTATCCGACCGCCCGGTCTGTTTAGAGGATAATTCACGAATTATTACCTTAACATAGGTCCATTACCCATAAAAAAATGGATTCAACGGTTTTTTAAGGCGGACCGGGGAATGGATAAAACAGAAAACCGACGGGCTGGTCGGTTTAAGGAATTTTATCGAATAGTTTAGTACTATCGATGAAAAGCAATTCGCTAAGCAATTATACTAGTGATTAACCGGCAAAGAACACTTCCAATTCAGTTAAGGTTTCGGTAGATGTTTTAATGTCTTTGACGATTTCACCTTTGTTCAGGACCACAATGCGCTCGCATACTTCGGTAACATGTATTAAATCATGACTGGATACTAGGACCGTTACCTCTTGCTTCTGCGCCAATTCTTTAATTATCTGCTTCAAACGAATTTGGGTCGTTGGGTCCAAGTTGGCAAATGGCTCATCCAAAATCACCACTTTGGGATTCCCAATGAACGAAGCAACGATTCCGGCTTTTTTCTGGTTCCCTTTAGATAGGTCGCGCAAATATTTCTTCTGCCCCAAGATTTCCCCATGAAAGAAATCCTGGTATGTGGCCAATAGTGCGTCAACATCAGCTTTATTTTGGCCTCGCAGATCTCCGATAAAATAAAAATACTCTTCCGGGGTCAAATAGCCGATCAAAAACGTCTCGTCAATGAAAGAGGACGTAAACGGTTTCCAAGCCTCACTGGTATTCACCTGTACTTCATTATTAAGGATATGCCCGGTGGTAGGCTGGATTAAATCCAACAACAAACTAAAGAGTGTGGTCTTACCTGCTCCATTGTTCCCTACGAGTCCAAAACTTTGTCCGGTTGGGATGACTAGTTCATCAATGTTCAAAACAACCTGTGAACCGTATTTCTTGGTCAGTTTTTCTACTGTTATCATATTCTTGGAATTCAAATGGTGACTAATTAATGTTCTTTTTGGGGCAGTTAACTCCCTTTCTCCTTAAAACCAGCAATCATACCGTATTTTTTTCGCCTGTATTGCTCCGTAATCAAGTTTAATAGATAATTCTTCATGGAAAATCCTATTACGCCCAAAATCGATAGCACCCCAACCGCAATTTCAAGGGAACTTAGGTAGTAAACTATCGAGAACAATATAATCGGCACTACCAGAACCGGTAGCATAATTAAAAATTGGGTGGCACTAGTACCCTGCATGTTGCCAAACGGGCTTTGATCTAACTCGATTCGTTTTTTATTAAAAGAGCCAAAATATAAAATGACCGGTATATTTACGCCCAGATTATAAAAGGCGCAGGCAAAATTAATGGCTAAAACGTCCCAGCCAAAGTAGATATAGGGTATGGTTAGGAAAAACATGGCGATAACACTAACGGTAATCAAGGTTGCTTTTGACTCCAAATACTTTCGCATAGGAATATTTTGCGACATCATCATACCATAATAACTACTGTCCCAAGCAGGAATGAATTGCCCAAAATTACTCAAGAAAATCCCTGTCATAAAAATACCAAGGAATACTTTCATAGGCATCATGCTAGCATACATATCCTGTGTGTAAAAGAACAATCCGTAGAATACAAAAAGTAATGAAATATAGACTTGCGATTTGGTTCGCTTGTTCCTCCAGATCATTTTCAAATCAAGCTGTAAAAAAGACCCCATTTCCCCAAAACGTTTGGTCCAGGCCAATTCTGATGTATTTACTTCGACAGCCTTCTCCTTTAGACTGGCATCCAAATATATTTTATCCTTTAAATAGCGGTAATTGATATAGTAAATCCCAATAGCCAACACAATGGGCGCTGACACGGCAATGGGGTATGCATAAAGGGCGTGGAAAATAGGACCGAAAAGCACGGTTGCCGAAAATATTCCAAAATATTCCAAACCGTAGCCAATGACCAACACGCTTGCAATGGCAATCAATACCTTTTCATTCTTATTGATCAACAAGTTTAAATAATTGATACAAAGAACGAGTGCCATTATACCCACTACCCATAATAGGACATTAAGTGCTGGGTATCCCTGAAATAAGAGAACAATGGCAAACGGTACTATAAAAAATAAGGTCAGTAAATTATAAATCGATGCCGCGGACCTTCCTAAGATATAATGGGCGATGTTACTTTTTTTAACCGGTGTGGTTAAAAAGGGTTTAATATCCATTACAGGTAATTTCTGCATAAAGTACCTCAGAAATAATTCAATCAGCACCCAAATAATAACATATTGGCTTAAGGTCCACATGGGACTTTGGTCCGGAACCAATTTTCTTAGGATGAAGTAGGTGCCTGCCCCTAACCCGGCCAAACTTAACAACATGTAAACCCCTAGGAACCCCATCAAGATTTTTATTCCCAGGCTCTTGCCCAGATTGGCAGACCTAAAAAAGGACTTCCATTGTAAAGCAATAAATTGTTTGAACATAAGGTTGGTTTTACAGTTCTGGCTATAGGTGTTATGAAGATGGAATTTGTTACAAAATCCAAATTATTTTCTATACTAGAAAGGTTTTAGTATTTACTTTTTTGCTTTTCAAGGTATAACAAAAATGAAAATTTAGGTATAAAACTATGAATTAGATGCATCTTACTTACAAGAATAGTAGACCTCTTGGTAATATTAACATCATTGCACCGTTGAATTGGGAGAACTAAAAGTAGTTAAGAATTGGATTTTTGAGCGCATACCTTCTATCGGGAAGTTTTTTAAAAAATATCCGCGATTCCGCTCTTGCTTGGTACTACATAATGAGCATTAGAAAAACGAAAAGCCATATTAAGATTTTCCCTGGAAAAGCGAAGCATGCACTAGTGCGAATTTTTGGCATAAACTTACTAGAAAAGTTGTGGGTTGAAGAAATCATAAACGAAACGTTTTTTGAACTCTTAATTAAAGACGAATTAAAACTCCCGTTTGGAATGCTCCACAATAATTTTCTATATTCCTTGGTTTATGAAAGAATCAAATTTTACAAAACCAAGCCTGCATAATTAGCACCTGTTGATGATTTATTTTTGAAGTGCGCTTATGTTTATTTTGAGTTTTTTAAAGCTGCGTTCATTACAAATACTATAAAAAAGAAGCTATCGATTAAATGATAGCTTCCCTTCATTTGTTTACGAATTAATTAATTAAATCGGTACCCTGCACCAATGGTAAGGGTATTGATGTTCACCAAATCCCCAAAATCACCGCCTCTACTTATCTGAAAGCCATAGCGCGCCTCAACGAACCAATTCTGGTCAAATTGATAGCCTCCGCCAACGGCTAAATCTATTCCAAATGCCCCGTCTTCAACATCCTCCAAGAGGTAATTTACTTGTGGTCCGGCCTGAACGTTAAAGGCTTCTGAAATATTATATTTGACCATAACGGGAATGTAAAGTGAGGTAAGGTCACTCACAATACTTAGGAGGGCGGATGGTTCAATATCCCATTTTTCGTCGATTTCTAAATTATAACCTCCTCCAATATAAAAGCCAAGTTCACTATCGGTGGCACTTCCACCTCCAAATTCACCGAAATCAATGTCTACTTTTGTTGAAACATTGTTGATCCCTGCCTTTACGGCAAAGCCTTCTTGGGCCTGCATTGTTAATGTTGCCCCAATTAAAAAAAAGATACTACTCACTAATTTCTTCATGATTATTCAGTTTTTATGATTTATCATTAAAAATAAAACTATTTTATTATGAAATTGATAGAAATGAAAGAATTGTATGGATGGCATTTTATTTTGTAAGAACCGCCCCCTAAAGGTTTTTTATTGCAGATTTTTCTCTCACAAATCATTTACTTTGGTTACTTAAATTAGCATTTATTCCCTGAATATATTTCGTGCTAAAGGGGTTTGCTATAAATTATCGCGATTGGTTTTTATTATGTAGAATGACTGTAAAACACCACAGAGCAGCATAAAAATGTGGTAATTAATCGCTAAATGATAATTTTGGTTACTTTTTGATCATGTTAAAATAACTTTTTGGAAATGAGAATTTTGATCTTGAAAAACTAGGCCGTGTCATTTCACCACCTATTTTTTTTAGCTTCTCATTTCATATCGCTCAAGCAATGCTTAATTTTGCATTTCAGAATAACACAAATAAAGATTATGTCCCATTTTCACGCATTGACGGTAAAACATATAAAAAAATTGACTCCAACCTCGGTTGCGGTTACCATGGCTATTCCTAAAGAGTTGGCACAGACTTTTGCCTTTAGTGCCGGTCAGTATATCACCGTAAAAAAGGAAATTAAGGGCAAGGAGCTTCGAAGGGCCTATTCCATTAGCTCGTCTCCAGATAAGGATGGAATTACCATAGGAATCAAGCAAGTGGATAGGGGTGGATTTTCAAATTATGCCAATACCAAACTGCAGGTAGGTGACGTATTGGAGGTCATGGAGCCGGAGGGGCGTTTTATTTTCAAACCTTCCAAGGAAGTAAAAAATATTGCGGCCTTTGCAGCTGGTAGCGGCATTACCCCTATAATGAGTATCGTTAAATCTGTGCTGGACAGCAATCCAAAGAACAAATTCGTCTTGGTATACGGCAATAAATCCTATGAAGAGGCCATGTTCTATACAGATTTGGTTAAACTGGAGTTGGAATATTCCAATCGGTTTTTTGTGTACTTCACCAACAGTCAGACACGGGAGGATAAGGCATTGTTTGGTAGGATAGACACCTCAACGGTCAATTATGCCCTTAAAAATAAGCATAAGGATGTCGATTTCAATTGTTTTTACCTCTGCGGGCCGGAGAAGATGATCCACACCGTAAAAGACACCTTATTGGACAATGGCATCGCAAAGGAAAAAATCCTTTTCGAACTTTTTACCCCAACCGAAATAAAAGATGAAATGCCCGTTCATGTGGAAGGGCAAACCAAACTGACCGTGATTTTGGACGACGAGGAGTTCGCATTGACCATGGACAAGAAAACCTTGGTTCTGGATGCCGTTCTTAAAGAGAATATCGATGCGCCCTATTCTTGCCAAGGTGGCGTTTGCAGCAGCTGTATTGCAAAGGTTAAGGAAGGAAAGGCAGAGATGGTACAAAACCAGATATTAACGGATGGCGAAATAGCGGATGGGTTTATTTTAACTTGCCAGGCACATCCAACCACGCCTACCTTAACTATAGATTACGACGACGTTTAGTCCGTTTCTCTACTTTTTAATACTGGCATTGGACATTTAAATTCAATTGCTTCCTATTTGCCCTGTAGCCCTTACGTTTACCGAACTGCAACAGGCAATTATTGTACATTACAAGTCAACTGAAAGAGTACTACACTATGTTCGCAATGACATTTAATCCAGGATACTTAGACCACTGCTCCTAAACCTCCAGTCTTTGGGAAACTAGGATGACAATTTTGAACAGGAGGCATCCAATAACAGCATAAATTGCGCTGATTGCAATCCCTTATTTGTCCTTTAGAGTGTTCCTTGCAAAACGTATCAGGGGGTCGGTGCTGTATATTTAAATTTTTCCGATTTAAAAAAGTTTCGATTGGGTCCTAGTAAACTTAGTTTTAAAATACCTTTGATAGTACTTTAATTCCTATTCCATGACTACGGAAATCATTGGCGTGTTTGTCATTATACTAGCGGTTATACTGCTTTTTGCGCTTGAGGTATTCCCAATGGATAAAATTTCATTCTGTATCATCGCAACTTTATTGCTTACAGGATTGGTTTCTCCCGAAGAGGCGGTAAGCGGGTTTTCCAATAAAGCCGTCATCACGATTCTATGTCTCATGATTTTAGCAGTGGGCCTTGAGGAAAATGGAGCGATTTCATGGCTGGCCAAAGGTCTTAAAGTATTGAAAAATTGGCCGGTGGTGCTGGCCTCCATAATTATTATGGTGATTGCCGGTAGTATCTCGGCTTTTATAAGTTCCACCGCGGTGGTCATTGTTTTCATCAAAATCGTGGCTGAGCTCCGGGAAAAATACCATTTGCCCCCGGGTAAATTATTGCTGCCCATTTCCTTTGCAAGTATCCTTGGCGGTAGCTGTACGCTTATGGGGACTTCGACCAACCTTTTGGTAAGCAACATTGCTGCAAGGTATACCGGGGAACGTTTGGGCTTTTTTGAATTTTCGTTGATGGGGCTCACATTTATGGGAATTTCCATTGGTATTATCGCTTCTGTTTTATCGGTTTTTACCAAAAGATACAAGCCAACTATCCGATAAGTACGACCTAAACAGGTACTTGCTTACCTTAAAGATCGTTCCAAAATCACCATTGGCAGGAAAAAAAATCGGCGACAGCTTTATGTTCAAGGAACCGGATGTTACCGTGCTACGTCTCACCCGAAAAGGGATTGATCAAAATTTATCGAACCACCAAATAGAGCTAAAAGAAAATGATGTAATCCTTTTGCACTGTAGCCTTGAAAATCTGCAACGCATGCGTGCCGAGGGTTATTTTGATATTGAACTGGAGGCAAAGGACACCTTTAAATCCAATAAGGAAACACAAATAAAAAAAGTGGGTGCCGCTACAAAAAAAATAGAGAATACCTTAGAAGAAGAACGGGTTGAGGACACTGACGAACCGGTACTTCTTGAACTATTACTTTTACCGGGATCTCGTTTTCTGGGGCGTAGTCTCGAAGAGCTTAAAACGATGCTCGTACCCAGGGCAATACCCTTAGCGGTAAACAAACGCAAAAAACTGACAATCCTTAAAAAGCGTTTGTACCAGAATATGCACGAGTATACAAGGCTACATGTTGGGGACCGTCTGTTGATACAAACTGACCATGAGTATGTACCCAATTTTGAAAATAGCAACAACTTGGCGGTGCTTAACCAGTATGAAGGTAGGTGCGCCATCAAGTCCCCTCAAACGAAACCTATCCATTTTAATCCTCATAGTGACCATTGCAATGGCCGCAACAGGCGTTTTCGAAGTCATGACCAGCGTCATAACCGGCACCTTGGCAATGCTACTTTTCAAATGTGTTGAACTCAACCGAATCTACGAAAAAATAAACTGGCAAATCATATTCTTGCTTGCAGGAATGATACCGCTGGGCATTGCCATGAGCAATGCCAAAGCCGACGTTTGGATCACTGAAGAACTTTTGGGCCTCATGGCCGGTCAACGCCCCATGTTTATTATTGGCCTCCTTTTTCTAACGACTATGCTGTTGAGCAGTGTGGTTTCAAACAATGCCACCGCAATCATCATGGCGCCAATTGGCATTTCCTTGGCGGCGGGACTAAATCTAGATGCCAAACCTTTTATCCTTTGCGTAATGTTCGCCGCGAACTTCAGTTTTTTTACACCGCTGGGCTATCAAACCAATGCCCTTATCTATAGTATGGGCATTTACAAGTTCAAACACTTTTTGGTCATTGGTGGCGTAATATCCGCAGTGCTCTGGGTCGTTGGAACGATGCTGCTTAGCATGATGCTGTAATCCAGTACTAAGCATTTATCCGACAGGAAGATTCTAAGAAAGAATTCTTGAAAGCTGTACAACAGCGGTCTCATACCCAATGGTATAGGCTTTTTCTATACCCCTGCGGTCTAAAATACCAATATGCTCCAACGCTTGGGGTTCAATAATAAGATCACAAGTGTTTATTTTTTCCCTATTGATGGCGTAAATCATAAGCCCGGTGACCCTTCCGGTTAATTGGAATGAATTATTAAGGTGTTTTTTGTCCAATGTGGAAACGATGGATACATTGCTCCCAATCATATACTCCACCTGATCCTTTACCGGCTCTGATGGAAAATTATTCATGATACCTCCATCTGCATGTAAAGCTCCATTATATTCAACGGGACTGAATACAGGAGGTAAAGCGGCAGATGCCAATAAGGGAACTATCAATTCTCCTTCATTGACAAACACTTCCTCTCCTTTTTCCAAATTAGTGGCCACGACATAAAGATCTTTTTTTAAGGACTCGAAACTATTATCCGGAAAATACTGTTGAAAGGTATCAATATACCGTTCCGTATTTATAAGCCCGGGTTTGGCTACCGCAAAATAATTGTATTTAAATAATGGCGTTTCCTTAAAAAACCGCAACATATCCTCTACAGGTTTGTCCGCCGCATATAAAGCACCCACCAAAGCGCCTACACTACTTCCGGCAACTACTTTTGCCTCTAACCCAAATTCTTGCATGGCCTTGATTACCCCAATATGGGCCATTCCCCGAACGCCTCCCCCGGAAAGTACCAAACCAATGGACTTTGTACCTATTTGCATCACCTAAAATTAATTTCAAAAAAAATGCCGTGCGGATAGAACCATCCGCACGGCATAAAATTAAGTATAATCGTGGACTACGAATCCAATCCGAAGGCATAATAATATTTACTGCCATCTTCATATATCCCCTCTAGCATAACACCGCCTTTTTTACCTTCCAAAAGCGTTGCTACATCTTCAATATCCTTTACGCGTTTACCATCGATATGGGTGATTATAAATCCTTCACGCATTTGGGTTTCCCTTTTGATCTTGCCCGGATACAATTTACTTACCTGTACACCACCGTCAAGATCAAGTTTTTTGCCCAATTCCTTATTTAGGTTCTCAAAATCCGCACCCAAAAGGTTGAATACTTCTTTCTCTTCTTTTTTAATGATACTCGTACCCCCTTCGGAATTTTTAAGTGTGACTTCCAGCTCTTTTTCCTTGCCGTTTCTATTGACTAAAAGGACTACTTTATCTCCTGGTCGTTTTCCGGCAATTATTTCTTGAAGTCTGGGTGAGGTGCTGGTTTCCTTCCCGTTCACGCTCATGATTATATCTCCTGATTCAACACCGGCCAAATCTGCACCACTATCCTCACCTACTTGTTCTACCCAAACACCTTTCGTAAAATCAACATCCTTTTCTTTGGCCAAATTACTGTCCATAGTGCGTATGGTGACGCCCAACATACCGCGTTGAACATTTCCATATTTTAAAAGATCTTCGACAACTTTGGTAACAATATTACTAGGTACCGCAAAACCGTACCCGGTGTAGGTGCCTGTTCTACTGGCGATGGCCGTATTGATGCCCACTAGATTCCCGTCTAGGTTAACCAAAGCGCCTCCACTATTACCGGGATTAATGGCGGCATCGGTCTGGATAAAACTTTCTACCGCAAATTGGTCGGGATTAATGTTAATATTGCGCGCCTTGGCACTAACGATACCTGCGGTAACCGTAGAGTTAAGCCCCATTGGGTTTCCTACGGCCAATACCCATTCGCCTACCTCAACATCATCTGAGTTCACTAAGGACATGGTTTTTAAATTCTCCGCTTTAATTTGTAAAAGCGCCAAATCTGTAGTGGGATCTGTACCAATCACGGTAGCCCTGTACGATTCATTGTTGTACAACGTAACTTCCACATCGTCGGCATTATCGATTACGTGATTGTTGGTAACAATGTAGCCTTTATCGTTAATAATTACACCTGATCCAGTCCCAACGCGAGGCTGTGACTGCATTCCTTCGGGTGTTTGTCCCTTGAACATATCCCCAAAAAATTCCTTGAAAGGATCTGGGAGTTCCCTTGCCCTCTGGTCACCGTATGCCGACCCAGATTGCGTAGATTTAATATGCACAACGGCATCCAACACCTTCTCAGAGGTTTCCGTAAAATCCAGCGGTTTAATATTTCCTTCGTTGTCCGCCGTATAAAGTACCTTTTTACCGGGAACGGAATCCACTACTGTTACGCCAATTGATTCCTTTTGGTTCATTTTGCTAAATTCAATCACCCCGTAACTTACAGCGAGGGCAATTAGTGCCGAGAAAAGATATACTTTCCAAGCAGCTCTGTTTTTCTTATTTGATTCCATATTACAATTGATTTATATTTTATTCTTCTGGTGCCAATATGGCAATACCTGTGCCAAATATTTCGAATTAAATGATAAAAATTCTTTAAAATTCAATCTAATTTTAAGTATTCCTTTAGACTAAACAGTTTGTAAGTAGCCTTTAAAGCCCTGATAGCCATATAGATTAAGCCGTACAGCGCTATTTTAGCACCAATGAGCGCTTTTTATTTTCAAAATACAGTCCCGCCTCTAAAATAAAACCGACCAACAAGTTTAAAACTGACATTTTTACATTACCTAGGACAATAATCAGTATGAGCCACGAATATTTTTTGTAAGAAGAAAAACCATTCCCCTATTTTTACGTAAGTTTATCAACGAAAAAGAAAATTTAATTGAACAAGGCTCCCCGTACAGCAATCTTGGTATTTGCCAATTCCGCAGCCAAGGAAATGGAATCCAAGGCCATACCTAAAGGTGGGGAATTGTTCGATACCCTTACCCGCAACAACCGTACTAAAGGCAGAACGTACCGGTTTACCCGTATTCCATTTTACGGAGAAACAACAAGTAGGTGCCAGTTTTGGGGAGCGGTTCACCAATGCCATAGCGACTGTCTTTGCAGATGGTTTTGAGAATATCATAACTATTGGCAACGACACCCCCCTATTAAAAACGGAACACCTTAAAAAAGCAGCACAACAACTCCACTTAGGCAAAACGGTCATTGGGCCTTCTTCAGATGGTGGTTTTTACTTGTTGGGACTTCAAAGAATCAATTTTGAAGCTACCAGCTTTAGAAACTTACCCTGGCAGCGGTTTAGTCTTTTCAACCGCATCTCGCAATGGCTACGGCCCAATACATTAGAAATCATACGGCTTCCCGTACTCCAGGATGTGGATGATGAACAGGATTTAAAATCCATTCTCACCTTTTCAAGAACACTGAGTTCAGTCTTGGTTAAGCTCATCCATGCTATTTTGGGTCGACTTGGAGCCCCATTTCTACAACCACAGGTTTTTAACGACACCTTACTTTCCCAATCGTTGTACAATAAAGGTTCTCCTAAGCTTTTAGGAGGCTAAAACAAACCTGCCCGAAACGGGCCCAAGTACAACGTATCTCAACACTTTTTATGAAGCATACCTTAATGGCCTTTGCCCTGTTATTGCTAACGGTGGTCAAAGCCCAAGAAACAGTAACTGGCACCGTAAGAGATGTCAATGGCACAAGCATACCCTACGTAAATATTTTACTTTTGGGAACTACGACCGGAACAACTACCAATGAAAATGGCACGTTTACATTAACCGTTCCAAACCTATCCGGCACCCTTGAGTTTTCGGTCTTGGGCTATAAGACCAAAACTATGCCCATCAACAATACCCGTACCCTAGCTATTGTCTTGGAAGAATCCTCGGAAGTACTGGACGAAGTCGTCTTAACCGCTTTGGGCCTAAAAAGGGAAACCAAGGAATTGGGCTACGTGGTACAAAGCCTGGATGCAGAAAGCGTAACCGAGGTAAAATCTGTTAATTTTTTAGACAACCTAACGGGCAAATTGGCCGGGGTAACCATAAATCAAGGCGCTACCGGTGTTGGTTCATCCTCCAAAATTACCATCCGTGGGGAAGCCTCATTTTCAAATAACAATCCTTTATTTATCGTGGACGGGGTACCTATCAACAACAATTCGGTCTTCAATTTTACCAACGAGGCGGCGGCCGGTTTTCAGGAAATCGATTTTGGAAACGGCGCCATGGAGGTGAATCCAGATGATATTGCCGAGGTATCGGTTCTCAAAGGTCCTAGTGCTGCTGCACTTTACGGTACACGGGCATCGAATGGGGTTATTATTATTGAAACCAAAAGCGGGAGGGATGCAAAAGGCCTGGGCATTAGTTACAATTCAAGTTTTTTCGTGGATTCGGCTTTCAGGTTGCCCGATTTCCAAAATGAATACGGACAAGGAAATTCGGGAGCTTTCGCTTTCGTAGATGGTCTAGGCGGAGGCACCAATGATTTAATCACCTATAGTTGGGGCCCGCGATTGGATGTAGGTAATTTGGTGCCACAATTTGATAGTCCCGTAACCTTGGCGGATGGGACTATTGTGCGTGGCGGCGATACCGCCCTGTATAGTGGAATTCCAATTACCCCTACCCCGTTTATTTCCAACCCTGACAACTTGAAGAATTTTTACGAGACCGGTACCACGCTCATCAACAATATCGCCATTGGATCTAGTTTTGAACAAGGCAACTACCGTCTTTCATTTACCGATTTACGTAGTGAGTCCATTATTCCTGGGGTAAATTTAGATCGCCAGACCATAAGCGCACGGTTACATTTTAAGCCTTTATCCAAACTACAGGTAAATTCAAGTATAAATTATGTGAATTCACAGAGTGATAACCGGCCATCAAACGGGTACGGGTCTGAAAATGTCAACTACTCCTTGGTAGCCTGGGGGCCACGCTCGCTCAACATCGAAAACTTGAGAAACTACTGGCAACCCGGGTTAGAGGGTGTACAACAATACTCCTACAACTATACTTTTTTTGACAACCCCTATTTTATTCTTTTAGAAAATAGAAACTCTTTTAACCGCGATCGTATTTTTGGAAATGTTTCCGCGAGTTATGACATCACAGATCATCTAACGGCATCTGTACGTACGGGTATGGATTATTCTAGCGAGATACGGCAATTACGAAGGGCCTATAGTTCCAATCGCTTTAAAAATGGCGGCTATGCTGAGCACGATGTCCTGTTTAGGGAAATCAATACTGATTTTCTTTTGAACTATACCAATAGCTTCAATGCGATAACGGTAGATGTGTCGGTCGGTGGAAATCGATTGGATCAAAAAGCATTTACATCACAAGCACAAACAACCAGTTTGGCACAACCTGGTATCTTTCGTTTATCCAATGCCGCTTCCCCCATTGAGGTTTTCGAATTTGAATCGAACAAACGTATCAATAGCTTTTACGGACTGGCAAAATTCGGGTATAAGGATTTTCTCTTTTTGGACCTTACGGGGCGAAACGATTGGTCAAGTGCACTGGCCACTCCCTTTTCTGTGGATAATACATCGTTCTTTTATCCCTCAGTATCGAGCAGTTTCATCGTTTCTGAGGTGATTGATTTGCCGCAGGTAATATCCTTTGCAAAACTTAGGGCAAGCTGGGCGCAGGTGGGCAATGACACAAATCCCTACCAGACCACGGGCGCTTTTGTGGCACAGACCCCATTTAACGGTCAGCCTACCTTTAGTAACGCCAATACCATTGCAAACCCTAACCTGCAGCCAGAGCGTACCTCTTCGGTTGAAGTGGGTGCAGATATACGTTTATTTGGGGATCAGGTACGTTTAGATGTTTCCTATTACAATGCATTGACAAAAGACCAGATTATTTCACTTCCCATTGGTATTTCATCTGGCTATAACCAACAGGTCGTAAATGGTGGCGAGGTGCGCTCGAAAGGGCTGGAATTAATTTTAGGCTTTTCACCCATAATCTCACAAAAACTTCGGTGGAACAGCACCCTTAATTTTAGTACCAATAGGGCTACCGTAGAAAGTTTACCGCAGGATGATGGGCGTTTGACCTTAGCCTATTCGCGCATTTACGATAGTCAAAACCAAACGGTATTTTTACAGGTAGAAGAAGGTGGCCGTGTGGGTGACCTTTATGGAACGGGTTATTTAAAAAACGAGGATGGTGCATTTATCTTGACCGATACAGGAAGTTATATTCCAGACAATAACCTTCAAAAATTGGGCAATTACAATCCGGACTTTATGCTCGGCTTCAATAACCAATTCAATTATGGAAATTGGAATTTAGGTTTCCTATTGGATTGGCGCCAAGGAGGTATCCTAGTATCCAGAACACGGGCTTTGGGTAATGTAGGGGGCCAATTGGCGGAAACATCGATAAGGCCTGAAGAAGGTATCGTGCCCCAAGGAGTCGTAAATACAGGAACTGCCGAGAACCCGGTGTATACCCCTAATACGGTGGCCGTGTCGGCAGAAAGTTATTACAGACAGTTTTATGACCGTAACCATGAGGAAAACAATACCTACGATGCCTCGTTTCTGAAGTTGCGCCAATTATCAATCGGTTACACCTTCAGCGATCTAAGCCTTTTTAATAAGAATGCTACCTTGAATGTTTCCCTGATCGGAAGAAATCTGTTTGCGCTAACGGAAAACCCGCATTTTGATCCTGAACAATTGGCGGTTCAGGACAATGGTTTTATAAGCGGTGTGGAAGATATGTCGTATGCCACAACAAGAAGTATTGGACTGAAGGCGGGCTTTAATTTTTAGAAAAAGATAGATGGAAAATAGAACAGATTTTAAAATTAAGACAGCACTATATAGCCTTGCGGCTTTTGCAGCTTTGATTTCGTGTACCACTAATTTTGAGGAAATCAATACCAATAGCAATTCGCCCGTAACCGTGCAGCCCAGCTTGTTACTTAGGCAAGTTATTTACGACTACGGGGAACAGATGTCCTATGAAGGATTTACGGCTGGAAATTTATTGGGACAATACAGCACCGCATTGGACTTTAATCTTTTTGACCGCCACGATTTAAAATCCCCACAGTTGGGTGGAAACCCGTGGCCTATTTTTTACAAGAACTTAAGGGATAATGAAATTATCTTGGACCTTTCCCAAGAAAATACCGCTTTTGAGGTTTATGAAGGCCCGGCAAGGATTCTAAAGGCTTACATGACTGCAGCCCTGACCGATTTGTACGGTGACGTTCCCTATTCCGAAGCCTTTAAAGGGGATGCCGCCACAGTTACCCCTTCCTATGATACCCAAGAATCGATTTATATGGAAGCCGATGGTATTATGGACAATTTAGACAGGGGTATCGCAGCCCTTACCAATTATTCCGGTACTATTCCGCTGGAAGGGGACATTTTGTACAATGGGGATTTGAACGGTTGGGTTCGCTTTGCCAATTCGTTGAAAATCAAATACCTCATAAGAATTTCCAACATAGTGAATGTTCGTTCCCAGCTAATTGCCCTCGTGGAAGAAGGAAATTATATTGATGAAAACAGTGAAAATGCCACGTTTGATTTTACGGATGGCGAACCTAATAATTTTCGTTTGGCACGGCTTAGGATCGGGGACTTCAACAATTACGTACTCTCCGAAACCATGGATGAAATTCTTACCGGCCTTAATGATTCTCGAATTAGCCGTTTGTATAGGCCTTTTGGTAATAGTACATCGGGCGAATTCAATGGTCTCCTCAATGGTATTGATGCCTCTGTAGGAGTTTCCGTAGCGGATTACTCTTCCCTTGGAACTATTTTTAGGGAAAATTCAGGGTTATTGGATGCCAATTTTATGACCAGTATGGAAACCCATTTGTTGCTTGCGGAAGCGGCCGAAAATGGGATTATCACTGGGGATGCCGGGGCACTATACGATACGGGGGTAACGGAAGCCTTTGCGTATTGGCAAGTAGATTTACCGCCAAATTACCTTACCGAGGAAGGCGCGTTTACTAATGGCGACCCATTGGAAAACATTATTACGCAAAAGTGGATTGCGAATGCCATCAACGGTTATGAAGGCTGGATTGAATATAGAAGAACCGGATTTCCAGCACTAAAGACCCTATCGGCTAGTCTAAACAATAATTTAATTCCGGTACGTATGCCCTACCCCGCAGAAGAGGAGGCATTGAACAGTGTCAATTATGAAGAAGCGGCAAACCGAACGGATGGCAACAGTATTAATGTTCCGGTTTGGTGGGATGAGTAAAATTAGTGGGGGCTTGCGATTGATTTAAAAATTAAAATTAATGACTGAAGTAAAAATTTGGCAGTGGGGATTGATAATAGCGTCTAGTGCGGCGCTGTTTCTTTTAGCCCCATTGGCAAAAAATACCAATCAGTTTTTTAAAGCGATGCAAAAAAAGAAGAAGCCGAGCACGTTCCTATTAATGGGCAGTTTGGTCATCTCATGGATATTCGCCAAAAGCATTACCAACGCCGCCAATTTAGGCCTGGAGTTTGGCATCGTCGGGGGGGTCGCCTATGCCACCTACTATTTGTCCTTTGCTATAGCTGGCGTCATCATATACCAAATGCGCGTACAGGGTAACTATAAAAGTATACATCACTTTTTGTCCTCAAAATTTGGTACAACGGCCGTTTCGGTATTTTCCATTTTAATTGCCATTCGGCTCTTCAATGAAGTCTGGAGCAATACCATGGTTATTGGTTCCTACTTTGGGGATATAGGAACTAGTGCGTATTATTGGTCTATTTTGGTCTTTACAATCTTGACCTTGGCTTATGTACTAAAAGGAGGTATGAGCAGTTCCATTTTTACGGATATTATCCAAATGGGTTTGTTTTCAATCTTGTTGATGGTAATATTGTTCACTATTTTTGGAGAAAAGACCACTATAACCATTAGCGAAGTAGCACATTCTGGGGTTTGGTCCTTTGAAATGGGTTTAAATTTGCTAGTTGCAGCCCTGTTGCAATCGTTCAGTTACCCTTTTCACGATCCTGTTTTGACCGATAGAGGATTCTTGAGCAGCCCAAAAGTTACTTTAAACAGTTTCTTATGGGCGGCTGCGGTAGGGGGCGTCTGCATTGTCCTGTTCAGTGTTATTGGCGTTTATGCACAGACTGTGGGAATGCAAGGCCAGGCAGCCGTTGAGGTAGGAAAGGCCTTTGGCGTTGTTATCCTGTTGGTCATCAATTTTATTATGATCACTTCAGCCGCCTCCACCTTGGATTCCACATTTTCCTCGTTTTCAAAATTGGTGTCCGTAGATTTGAACATGGGAAACTCGTTGAAATTTGGCAGGTGGTCTATGGTGGTCATTGCCGTTCTGGGGACCATTCCGGTATTCCTGAATGCTGAAATTCTATCCGCTACGACCATTAGCGGAACAATGGTCATTGGGTTGACCCCCATTTTTATCCTTTGGAAAGGAAAGGCACCAAAAATTAGCTTTCATTTAAGCGTGTTCGCCGGTATTCTATTCGGTTTTTTATTGGTATTTAATTGGTTCCCCAAAAACTTGATCTATACTACGGGCAAATATGCCGACTTGCTATGGATCAACTTTTGGGGCATTGGTTGTTGTATTTTATTGTATTTATTACCTGTATGGCTGAAAAAATAAAACATATTGGAACAAAAAGCGGAAAACTGCTGCTCTTTGGCGGGGTTTACAGTAATCTACAGGCCTTGGAGCAACTGATTTCCATTGCCGAGGAAGCCGGTATCCCTCCTGAGAACTGTATCTGCACGGGTGATATTACGGGCTATTGTGCCCAACCCGAGGAAACCGTACAACTTTTTCGAAAATGGGGAGCTCTGGCTATTGCAGGAAATGTAGAACAACAATTAGCAAATGACAGTGAAGACTGTGGATGCGATTTTAAATCGGGCAGTAGGTGCGATGATTTTTCCAAAATGTGGTTCCCCTATACCAAGGGACATCTATCCCAAGCATCCGTTGAGTGGATAGCAACGCTTCCAGAAAATATGAGCTTTTCCTATGCCGATAAAAAGGTAACGGTCGTACACGGCAATTATCAAAACATATCCGAATTTATATTTGCATCCAATGCGGAAGCAAGTAAGGAATATTGCTTTCAGGAAACAAAAAGCGACGTGATTATTGCAGGCCATTGTGGGCTTCCTTTTCATCAAGAATTAAAAGAAAAGCTCTGGTTAAACCCTGGAGTTATTGGCATGCCCGCAAATGATGGTACGTCAAGGGTATGGTATATGCTATTGGAGGCAAAAGGCGACCATCTTGAATATACCCATCGGTATTTTGAGTACGATGCGGAAAAAGCCCAAAAATTAATGTACCAAAACCACCTACCCGAAGCTTATGGTGACACACTAACCTCAGGGATTTGGGACAACATGGAAATTCTACCGGAAGTAGAAAAAATGGGACAGGGCATTCCCATATATTTTAACGAAACACAAAAAAATTCTATACAAACTAAAACACAAAGAGATATGGCAAATACGTATTATGACCCAGCGGATCTACGGAAATTTGGAAAAATTACAGAGTGGAGCGAAGAACTCGGTACCAAATTTTTTGACTATTATGGTAAGGTTTTCGAAGAAGGCGCACTAAGTGCACGTGAGAAGTCCTTAATTGCCCTAGCGGTATCACACGTTGTAAAATGCCCCTACTGTATTGATGCCTATACAAAAGACGGATTACAGAAGGGCATCACCAAAGAGGAAATGATGGAAGCCGTACACGTTGGCGCGGCCATTGAAAGTGGTGCTACCTTGGTACATGGGGTTCAAATGATGAACAAATACAACAAGCTTAGCATGTAAAGCACACTAAGCCCCAAAGGGGAACGAAAAGATTAAAAAAAATTAATTTGATTGATAGATAAAGTTGAAGTTTTGGATAAAGACCATCAACCAACAACTATCAACTTTCAATTAACAAAAAAAATGGCTACGAAATCATTAAAAGCAAAGGGAAACGATTTAGCAGTTTCAAACAAACAACTGGAAATTCTCAACGGAGGTATATTTGCGGAAGGGGAGCTCCCCTATTTCAAGGATAAAATCTCCCAAATAGGGCAATTTCCGTTGCGTCCGAAGAAATTGGAAATCCTACAAATAAATGTAGGCTATATGTGCAACCAGGTTTGCGAGCACTGTCACGTAGATGCCGGACCGGACCGGAAGGAAATCATGACCCGCGACACGATGCAACAATGTCTGGAGGTCATTAAAAATACAGGTGCACATACCTTGGACCTGACCGGTGGTGCACCAGAGATGAATCCAGATTTTCGCTGGTTCGTGGAAGAAGCAGCAAAGGCAGGCATCAAGGATTTTATTGTACGTTCCAACCTCACCATTATTCGAGCAAACAAAAAATATTACGATTTGCCCGATTTCTTTAAAAAACACAACGTCCATGTAATCTCTTCCATGCCGCACTACACAAGGGGTAAAACCGACAAACAACGTGGTGATGGAGTGTTTGACAAATCGATAAAGGCCTTGCAAGAACTCAATGAACGCGGATATGGTATGCCCGGTAGTTCCTTACGATTAGATTTGGTTTATAATCCATCCGGAGCATACTTGCCCGGGGACCAAGCGGCTATGGAAAAAGATTTCAAAAAAGCTTTAAAAGAAGATTTTGATATTCAATTCCATAATTTGTTCGCAATAACAAATTTGCCCATTGCCCGGTTTCTGGATTACCTAATCGCTTCCGAAAATTATGAGGATTACATGTATGCCCTGGTAGAGGCCTATAACCCCGCCGCGGTGGCCAATGTTATGTGCACCAATACCATTTCCATAAGCTGGGACGGATGGTTATATGACTGTGATTTCAACCAGATGTTGGATTTAAAAGTAGCGAGCAAGGTAAAGCACATCAAAGATTACAATGAAGATGTATTGAACGACAGGAATATTATTATTTCACAACATTGCTATGGCTGCACGGCGGGCGCGGGAAGTAGCTGTCAAGGGACCGTAGCGTAAGCCTCCCCTAACCCCTCCCAAGGAGGGGGAATGCTTACTCGATCCGGCCAGCTGTTTTAATTCCATACATAGCGCTTCGTTGAGGACCAAGACGTATGGGAATTACTAATGCTAGTAATTCCCAAGATACCGCAGGATATACATTGTGGTAATGGAGGTACTGTTTATGTCTGCAACACTTACGCCAATCCATATGTTTTTTTAAGGTGGATTTGGTGGTTTTTTGAACTGTACTAAGCCCCGTTTTATTGTCACATTCCTACTTAGCATCGATGCAAAGTGTCGTTAGGCCGAACTCTCAACTTAAACTTCCATATCGCAGCGGTCATTGGTCCAACATTAATGCACTTAAACAGACTGCCCGGTTTGTTCTTGGCTTTTAAACAAATGCACTTCATCGAATTTTTAAACTTTTAGCGAATTTTTGCGTACATACAACTAAGAATCCTCACGTAGGAATCTATTTCGTGGTTCTTTGTTTAGACCAATTGGTCGGATTAACCCAAATCGTACTGTTATGAACAAGAGTTTAAAACGCATGGCTACCATGCAACGGATGCAAGTGAAAGGATTGGAATTATTTTACTCGAAAGGGTATTTCAACACCAGTGTGGATGATATCCTTAAGGAACTAGAGTTATCCAAGGGGGCTTTCTACTATCACTTTGAATCTAAAGAGGATTTCTTTATCCAAATAATTCAGAACCTTATGGCCCGTAAAGTCTATAGCACTTTAATTGAACCTCTTGAAGGCCATGAAAATCCATTAACCCTGATTACGAACTGTTTCGATAATGCAATGGAAACAGCAGTGCATAATGAAATGGATTTTGGATGTATCCTTAGCAATTTTTTAACCGAGTTTAATGGTAGGAATCCAGAAATAATGCAACACCTTAATGAAATTGTAACCGTTTGGGAAGTGAATCTGGTTACCTCCCTCCAAAAAGGTAAATACAATGGTTTTCTAGACCGTCATGTTGACTGTGAGGCGGTGGCCATCTTTGTAATGAGCTCCTATTTTGGCGTACGCACCCTAATGGCAGGTTCATCCCCAAGTGCCAAGAAGTATCGATTCATGACACAACTGCGTCAATACTTCAAAAGCCTGGAACCTAAACCGGTAACTATATAATGATTCAGCAATGGAACTATTCCATTTTCAATAATTCCTGGATTTTTTGAACAACGGCTTCCGGTCTAATCGTTTCCATAGCTTTTTCGTACCCCGGTGGATGCTTATTTCCGTAAATCGAGGTTGGAATTAAGGGATACGCTTCCCGATCTGCCAAAAGGGAATTTTCTTCAGGCTGAGCAAAGGGATAAAAACCGGCATAGGGATGGGTCACTCCCCAAAGTGTAAGTGTTGGTACCCCAAAGAGTGCCGCAAGATGGGCATTTCCACTATCCATGGCCAGCATCAAATCCAAATTTGAAATAAGCTTCAATTCCTCCGAAAAGGATAAGATATTGGCGGCATTATAGGTATTACTGAACTGTTCCTCCCAGGAAGTAAGCACCTTTGCTTCATCTGTACCTCCGCCAAACAAAATAATTTTATACTTATTGGTATCGTTTAAAATAATCAATACTTTTTCCATAAGCTCCTCCGGGTACATTTTGCCCTCAAAAGCGGCAAAGGGGGCGACACCTAATAAAATTTTAGCATCATTTTTTATAAACTGCACAACTTTTCCGGCTGCATGCTGCTTGGGTAATACATCTGTGTTCTCAAGACTAATAGGATAGCCCAGCTTTTCGAACACCTCGCAATAACGATTGATTGTGGTTTTAAGGGGCTTAAATGTAGTTCGGTTTGGGTTTGTTAGTTCTTTTTTCGCGGCCCTGCCCTTATCAATCTGTACAAAAGGAATGGAAGAATCCCAAAAAAAATATTTAAGGACGCTACTTCGCAAAACGTTGTGGAGGTCTGCTACCTTATCTATAGGTAACTTTTTCAACTCTCGGAATAGTTTCCAAAGACCTAAGATACCCTTATGTTTTCCCTTGACATCCGCAACATGTACCGTAACATTGGGAAGGGCGGAAAAAAGGGGTTTAAAAAAAGGTTTTGTAAGTACAGTAACCGAAAGATTTGGATAGTTGCGTATTAAGCCTACCAAAACCGGAACGGTCATGGCAACATCGCCCATGGCGGAGAGGCGTATAACCAACATGTGTTCTTGTTTATTTTTGGCCACGTAAGATGGGATTTAATTCCTCGTCATTGTACATTTTCATCTGCTTATAGACTTTCATATACGTATCTCCATTTTCAATATCCAATAGCAACCGATCAATTGCGGAACAAAGGTCTTTTTTCTGTTCCAGGAGTACACTCAATTTCATGGAACATTTATCGCTATGTTCTTTTGAAGCATCGGAACGGGTTGCTTCCTCCTTCATATGATAGATTTTAAGGGCCAAAATAGAGAGTCGGTCAATAGCCCATGCGGGACTTTCCGTATTAATCGTTGCAGTAGCCTTTACCTCAACCAATCGGTATTTATTCAGAAAATAACTATCAATATACTCCACCAAATCCGTTCTGTCTTGGTTACTAGAATCTATTTTTCGCTTCAATACCAATGCTGCTTCCGGCTTTATTTTAGGGTCCCTTATAATATCCTCATAGTGCCATTGTACGGTGTCTATCCAATTTTTATGGTATAACAGATGCTCTATGGCATCCTGAGGATATGGATTGTTGAAAGGTTGATAGACATCGTCCTTGATATGATAGGTATCGATGCTTTCTTGAAAAATTGAAAATGCGAATTCGCTGAACATACTCACTTTTTTACAAAGATAGCCGTTAATGCCTTAATCTAAACCCTGGTGATAAATATCAGTAAGGGAACTACAATACTCGTTACCAATATCAACTCCAAAAACTTAGGCTTTTTAATGGAGTCCAGGTAATTGACCATAAACACAACGGACGGAAAAAAGGTTATCATTATGGCATTTGAGTTATCCGACGTTACCAAGAGATTTACGACCAGCCCTATAATAAAGCACAAGGCAATTAAGCGCATCACCACGACCTTGCCCATACCTCCTTTATTCAAGCGAATGAATGTCCAAAAAGCAAGTACGATGTTCAGCACTGCATAGACCGAAATTTTTATACTATCCCCCAATCGTAGTGGATAAATGGCGTCCAATGCTATTGAAAAATCGTAGTGTTCCAGTAAAAATGCAGTGTCATCCAATAGGACTAAAACGGCGTACAAAATCATAAAAAAACAGAAACCTGTAGAAAAAATCACTAACCAATTCCTGATATTTTTTGGGTCGTAGATATAAATAGCAGCAAAAAGCAAGAATAAATAAAGGATGGACCACTCATAAAATATACTGGAAACACATATCCATAAGGCCGCGTCAAAAATCTTGAGTTTAATGTTTTTAAGCGATTTTATACTCAATAAACGCCGCATGGCAAGTAGTAAAAAGAAGCTTGTAAAGATTGCCTTACTATCTCCGAGAGTTCCGGGAAAAACAACAAAAAGGAGTGTAAAATATAGAATCGCAAATGAATTATTACGGGTTAGTTTATTTCTTTTGACCACAAAATCGATGGCAAATACACTGAAAAGTAGCGTAGCAAGAACCACAAGGGAGGGCACTAATTCAATATTCGCAAAAGTGAAATCAAAAAGGTAAAATTGAACCGTCCAATAAAAAAGAAATAGAAAAACCAGCAGAATTATGAAGTTGACCGGTTTTGTTTTTCCAAAAATGCTTGAAATCATCTAAGCTTTTTATATTTTTGCTGGTAAATATAGGAATAAGATGAAATCATTTTTTGAAGGTATCGAGGATTTATTCGTGAATGTGTTGTTTGCACCATTTGATCTTTTGCGATTTACCGAAAGCTGGGCGCTCGCAAACATCTTAAATTGGATTTTTATGTTGATCGGTACCGTAGCTTTTGTCTATTGGATGTTGGAACTTAAAAAATATAACGAGACTGGTGAGGAAGACAAATCCATAAGCTCTCATTCCTATCTTTAAAAAATTTATCCCTTTTCAATAGTAGGACAGGTACTATTGAAGAATAGCCTACCCTTTTTTATAAATCGAAACCAATATCTTTTCTGTAATTCATTCCTTCAAAGGAAAGTTTTGACACGTTTTCGTAGGATTTTGCTAAGGCCGATTTAAAATCGTCCCCGAACGAAGTAATGGCCATGACCCGCCCACCATTCGTGACTATTTTACCATTTTTAAGTGTGGTTCCTGCGTGAAACACCAAAGAGTCCTTAATCGTATTTATCCCCATTATCTCTTTACCTTTTTCATAGGCCCCTGGATACCCCCCGGAAACGGTCATTACCGTAGTTGCCGTTCGCGCATCAATTTCTAAATCTATATCCGCTAGCTTTTTATTTGCCACCGCTTGGAGCAGCTCCACCATATCATTTTTTATCCTTGGCAGTACCACCTCCGTTTCAGGATCACCCATCCGTACGTTATATTCGATAACCTTAGGGTCATCGCCCACTTTGATCAGACCAATGAAGATAAATCCCTTGTACGGCACTTTATCAATTTTAAGGCCTTCTACCGTAGGTTTTACGATGCGCTGCTCTATCTTGTCCATGAACGCCTTATCCGCAAAAGGAACCGGTGAAATAGCCCCCATACCTCCCGTATTGAGTCCCGTATCACCTTCACCTATCCGTTTATAATCCTTGGCGGTCGGTAATACTTTATAAGTGTCCCCATCGGTAAGCACAAAAACACTTAATTCAATACCGTCCAAAAATTCCTCGATTACCACAGTGGTACTTGCGGCGCCAAACTTTTCGTCCACCAACATGGCCCTTAATTCCAACTTTGCGGCTTCCAAGTCCTGAAGTATAACAACCCCTTTCCCAGCAGCCAAGCCGTCCGCTTTTAAAACATAGGGTGGCTTTAATTGCTCCAAAAACCGAAACCCCGCATCAACAGTCTCTGCGGTAAAACTTTTATAGTTAGCGGTTGGAATGTGGTGTCGTATCATAAATTCCTTGGCAAACTCCTTACTACCTTCCAATGTCGCTGCCAATTTCTGCGGACCTATTACCCCAATTTCCCTTAAAGTCTCATCATTTAGGAAAAAATCATGGATACCATTAACCAATGGATCTTCAGGACCAACCAGGACCAAGTCGATATGCTCTGTTAAGACCACTTTTTTAATGGCATCAAAATCATTTACACCGATGGGTATATTCGATGCTATTTCAGCCGTTCCCGCATTTCCTGGAGCTACGAATAATTTTGACAATTTTGGACTTTGGGATAATTTCCAGGCAAAGGCATGTTCGCGACCACCTGAACCGAGGATAAGAATATTCATACTGTTGCTTTTGGCAAAAATAAATGGTTCAAGGGCAAAAAACTATTTTCCGGAGAAATCTCTATGTTCTTTTTTCTGCAAATCTTCAGGAGATAAGGACCTGAAATAATCGTATACGATTTTTAATCCTTCAGTGCGAATCGTTTTGGAACACTAATGCTAAATTAAGGGATTCGATTATTCCTTCAAAAGCTGGAATAACTATATGAAATCTACTATCAATAAAAGCTCATCTGAAATTCCAAGTATGACATGAATATTTTCACAGATTTTCCTTGCCCATCACAAAGGACTACATAAAATATAAATAAATCTATTGATTAATGGTTTGTAGCTAATTAAACTACCGTAACGGCAAGAACTTATACACGGGTATCCTCTGAATTATGAGAACTAATAAGCCTTCTCTTCGCCTTTAAAGGCATTTATAATTGTTTGTATGATAATCTTAATGTCTAGAAAAAAGGACCAATTCTCTAAATAAAAAATATCAAATTTAATTCGATTTTGAATATCAGTTTCGTGCTCTATCTCACCTCTATATCCACGTACCTGGGCAAGTCCCGTAATCCCAGGTTTAACAAAGTGACGAAGCATATACTTATCCACTCTGCTTGCATACTCATCGGTATGCTTTAACATGTGCGGTCTTGGCCCTACCACAGACATATTACCAAATAATACGTTATAAAATTGGGGAAGTTCATCAATACTCGTTTTACGAATAAACCTTCCTATTCTGGTAACGCGCATATCATTTTTTCCGGCTTGGCGTTCATCAGATGATTCATTTACTGCCATTGATCGAAACTTAAAACACTGAAATTCATTATTATCAAAACCGGTACGCTTCTGAATGAAAAATACAGGCCCCCTAGATTCAATCGATATCAATAAAGCCAAAAGAGGCCCCAACCATATTAGGATTCCAAAAATTACAAATAGAGAAAATAGAATATCAAAAAATCGTTTTAAAATTGCATTTAGCGGATTGTGTAATGGAATATCTCTAAGCGAAAGAATTGGCAGGTAATCATAATATTCAAATTTGAGCTTCTTTGAAAAAATATTTTTATTATCCGGAAGAAACTTAAGCGTTTTTAAATTATTGTCTGCAAAATTAATAAAAGATGAAAGCTCATCATTTTTTAATTCGGAAACTGAACAATAAATTTCATCCACATTGTTCTTCACAATGAATTGAAAACAGCTCAAAAGTTCAAAATTCTTATCCCTTGGAGAAAATTGTCCTGAAAAATGGTAACCGAACTCTTTTCTTTCGTTAAATACCTCTATAAGCTGATTTGCCTTTTTGGTTCTTCCAATGACGACAACATTTCTTAGATTTCCCTTGATTCGTTCCCTATACTTATTTAAAAGAAAAAAATTGAATATTTTCAAAAATCCGATACCCACAAAAACAAGAATAAAATATTGACCCAACGCCAGTCTACTCATTAAAGGTTGCTTAAAAAAGCCTATGTAAGCATAAAGAATAAGGAAAAAGAAAACAAATTGCGTAAATAATTTTCGCAGTAAAACTACTGCTTTGGAATACCTATGAACAACATAAAATTCATTTTTAAATGATAGAATGATCCAGGTAAAGGATATATAAAAGTGAAATAACAACGGATTTTGAAAATTGATGGGGAGAAAATAGGCGAATAGATTAACCACCAATAAATCCAAGCCATAGAAAATTGGAGTTATAAGACCTGAATATCTACCTTTTTTAAAAAACATTTCTTAATTTAAGAATAGATAAAGGTATTAAAAACCAAACTTCTCTTTAATAACTAAGAAGATGAACTTGCTGTTTCCGACCAAATATCTCTTCCACATTCGCTTTGGTTCTTGTGCAAACCTATAGAACCACTCTAACCCTGATTTTTGCATCCAAAGAGGAGCTCTTTTTACTTTTCCCGCAACAACATCAAAACTTCCGCCCACTCCCATAATGAAATTCACTTTCTTCAAGAGGTTCTTATTTTCAAATAAGAAATTTTCCTTAATAGGGGAACTAATAGCAACAAATAAAATCTGAGCACCACTTTCTGCAATTTGTTTAGCTATAGATTGTTCATCTTCCTTATTAAAGTATCCATTTCTATAACCTGCAATAATATCTGGAGAAAATTTACTAGACAGCTTATTAACAACTGCCCTTACCACATCTTCTTTTGCGCCAAAAAAGAATATTCTATAATCCTTATTAAGAGCCATTTCAATCAAATTATTCATTAAGTCGATTCCTGCAACGCGTTCCTTAATTGGTTTTCCCAATATTCTAGATGCCCAAACTACAGCTTGACCATCAGCATTAATCAAATGACTTTCGTTTACACTCTGTCGTAACTGCAAGTCTTTTTGCATTGCAACTATTTTTCCGGCATTGACAACTACATGATGTATTTGCTTTCCTTCCAAAATTGATCTGTCAATAAGCTCCAAGGTCTCGCCCATATTAAGGTTGTTGATCGAAGTATTAAGTATATTAACTTTCTCCATGTAGATTTTTTAAATTTGAGCTTGCTAAAAAAATTGAGGTCAAAAAAGAAAATAAAATCAAACCGCTATGCCTTTCTAGAATTGATTCAGAAAACATATAAATAAAAAAAGAAAAGAAGATTAAAACAAATAATTGTCGCCCCTTAGATATTAAGTCATAAAATGTATAAAACATCAATATCACTAATAAACTTAGGCCGAACAAACCATAAAAAAGAAGCTGTTCCAAATACTGGTTATGCGCATTATATTCATTTTTCACTGCAACTTCATAATTTATTTCTTCATACCTAGTCGCCAATCCCTTATGGCCATCGCCCGTACCTGCTCCTAGAATTAAATTATTGTTCAGATAACTATCCATAACCGCATTCCACAACTGTATTCGTTCGCCAAGATTGGATGCTTTTTCACTTAAAATACGTGCCTTTAAATTAGGCGTAAAAAACATGAATGGTAAAGCAAGTAAAACCAATATTTTTACCATTTGCATTTTGCCATGCCTAGTATCTTTATTCAAAAAAGCCATAACAATTGATAGCGACAACACAATTATTAGGCAAATAATACTGACTTTGGTACTTAACAGATATAAAACAAATACAAGAAAAGTTAATGCAACAAGTCTGTAAAGTATTTTAAAGCCTTTTTTAAAAGATATACCATAGGAAATATTTATTATCGAAATACAGACAAATAGAGAAAAATAAGTGGTGTGTTTGTTTAGAACCTTCGCAAAATCTAAATAATAAAAATATTCCCCCAAACCATTGTAATGGAACCATAATGCTTTCCCAATCCCTAGGAGCGAGGCAAGAATAGTAGCAATTGAAAACAAATCCAATAATTTTCCAACTTCATTCCGGGTTAACGGACGCACAGAAAAAATAATAAGGGGAAATATCAAAAAAGGACTTTTCAAGTTGTTCATTGCCTCGTTAAAGTTAGAGGTATATACCAATCCTATGATAGAAATAATAAAAAGACTAGAAACTACTAGAAAGCTCTTAGAGTTTTCCTTTAAATTATTTTTCTTTTCAGAAAACGAGTTGAAGAACAACCAGAAAATCACCAAAGCGATAATACATTGGGAATTTAAATTGTACTTGGGAAATGGTAATGTTACGAGTACCAAGGACAGAAGCCAATAAAATATTTTACCCTTAGTCTTTTTTACTTTCAATTTGTTCGAGTATTAATTTTTTATACAATTGATAACCAGAATTATCTAAAGAATAATGGCCTGTTTCCAGTATAGTTGCCCCAGCCCCATTTAGACCGTTCAATTCTAATAATTGTACGTTTTCGTAGGATGCTGAGATTTCATGTAGGAATATATTTATTTTTTGAATTTCCTCATTTTTGGAATTTCCCCTTAGTTCTGGCCATGTGTTAAGGTATATCAATTGTCCCTTTTTAGAAAGTCGTTCAACAAATTGGTTCCAAGCTTTCCTATTTTTGAACATTCCCAAAGATTCAACAAAAATGATGTAAACGTCGACTGTGGGAAATTTATTTAAATTTTTCGCCGAGAACTCTTGATTTTTGTTAATCTGGATAGGCATATAAGGATAACCATATATATCCTGCTTTGGACCAATAAAATTTAAATCGTGATATTTTTGTTTTATTTCCTTCCTTATCCATCTAAAACCCTCCCCATTTGTTCTCAGAAAAACCTATGAAACAAATATCAGTATTACCATTTTGAACCATCGGTAAATGAATCTCGCTAACAGAGATGGTGGATTCCCTTATATTTTTAGGCTGTTGGGTTAGCCATACTCCTCCACGTAGCTGAAGGTTTCCATCCTTTACAATTTTATATTCATACCTGAAATAGAATAGGTTCCCTTTAGAAGTCTTAATTTTTAAGGTGTTGTCGCTGTTTAAATCGATCAAAGCTTCTTTATGCCTTAAAATTACTTTATTATGAGCTAATGACATGAACTCACACTTGCCATAATCCTTTACTAACTCCGTTTTGTCCCAATCAAAGTACAACTGTGGAAATTCCCTATATCCTTTCAAGCTAAAATCAATTAACATGAAAATGAAAATGGCTAAAAACGAAAATGTATATACGACTTTATTCGGAAATGGACTCACTTATATTCTTTGGTGTTAACTCAAATAACTGATTAATAATTTATTAAATACCCTATCAGCATTAAACTCCTCAAAACTCGTCCATGCATTCTTGGAAAACAATGGGTAATTTTCTTCGTTTAAATGAAGAATTTGCTTCATTAGAGAACTTGAGTTTTTAGGCAAACATAAAAGCCCATTAAAGCCACTGGATATAATTTCATTTATGGCTTTCCAATCACTTGAAATAACAGGCATTCCCACGGATAGGGATTCAATAATGATGCCGGGATAACCTTCTCCATCGAAATAAGTTGGCAGCAAAAGCACATCATTATCCATTAATACATCCAGAACCTCTTCCTCAGATAAAATCCCTTTGTAAAAACAATTTCGCTTATTTAATTCCTCGATTCTATATGTATTCGGAGGTATTGGTCCATAAATTGAAACGGTATAGGAGCGGTCCAGTTTTTTAAATGTCTCTAATATTAAATCAACACCTTTTTCTTTAATAACTCTAGAAATAAAAACAAATTTTTTATTGTATGATCTTTTTGGAAACTTATCCAAAATTTGGTCCCTAGAATTGGGCAACCATATTATATTTTTATTAATATCTGCACTAAAGTATTGAAGCAGTTGTTTGGTTTCGAAAAATACGAAGTTAGCCTTAAATGTAGTTTTATCTATAACTATTCTAACCAACTTTGGAGCAGATTTATATTGTTCATAAAAGTTGCCTCCAAAGAAGTGATATATAATCTTTTTATTGAATATTTTGGCAATTACAACCAAAACAGGACCGATTGTTAAATTCATATCTGGAGTGGAATGAATACTCACAACATCATATTTCCTCAAGATGAAGGGCATTTTTAGAATAAGAACAATGAAATCTATAATCTGAAATTTTGGTCTCCAATTTTTTCTAAATTGATAATGCCTCAAATAAATTTCCTCTTTCCTTTTTAGAAAGTCCAATATATTTTTAGACAATACTGTAGCCCCTCCTACCGATCTCTTATCAACTTGAGGGATATTGGCTAGGAATAATACCCTTATTTTGCTTTCCATGATATATAATAGGATAAATCAATAATATTGAAACGGACAGATAAACCAAATTGTTTAGTGAATACGTGAAAAGAGCATCTATAAATAAGGCAAAGTATATAATTAATAAGATTTTAAAATATGGCAACCTTATTTTTCTCGCCTAAATTAAGGGAACAAAGAAAATAAATAAGTATACAATCGTACCAAAAAATCCTATTTCTATAAACAAATGTGGATAAAAAGTATCCGTAGTAGGTAAATCTGGCAGTCCGTACCAGTTAAAATTTACTTCGTCATAATAAGGGGACTTATATTTCGTGGAGGCAGGTCCTCCAAAAGAACCAAGGCCCTCACCAATTAGAAAATTTGATTCTTGTAACATTATCCTATACGACTCAGACCGTGCTGAATTTCCTTCTGATATATATGCTTCAACCCTAATTTTAGCATTTTCCGCCATAAAGGCTACCTTGGAAGGAAAGAATAAGATTGTCATCAAAAATACAGAAATGGCTATCCCTATAATCTTTGCTTTTTTATTTGAGAATATGAACAACAGAAATAAAAATGTTCCTATACCCTTAAATGATAGGCTAAGGAATAAAAAAACCACCGTAAGCACCATAAGCGTTTTCTTAAATTTTCCCGTCATAAAAAAAATCAATAAGGAAATACATTATAAGGTTAAAGAACCCGAACGTACTAAAAAAGCCCATTAGGCCAGTAGCCCTAAGAACACCGGCAACTGCAGGAATGTTTACACGCCCCGTTGAGGTATATACATAGAACCATTGGTTTATTCCCTGTGACCAAAAATAATAATTGAAAATTTGGGCTACATAATTTAAAATCAGGAATGCAAGCAAAAACTTAAAAAGAAACCTATAATTTTCCTTGATGGCATAACCGAAAAATAGAACTATTATCGGGAAAAAATATCTAACCAATTCTTCCGTTGCAGCACTATAACTAAATGATAAAAAAAAATGGATAACCAAAAAAGGCAAAAATAAGGTTGAAAGCAAAATAAGGTTTCTGTCAAATTTGCCAAAAATAATGACAATCAGGACCATCAAAGCGGCTGCAAATAATTTTAGATACAGTCCCAAAACGGGACTAGTAAATCTAAAATACTCCGAAATGAAAATGAGAACCAATGGAAGAACCACGGCTATATTTTTAATCGAGACTCGCAAAAAATATTTTTTTGAAGTTAAACTTTTCCCTTTATGCCCAATTCGTTTAGGGCCAACCTAATATTGCTTACGTACTTATCTTTATTATAAAACATATTAAAAAGTTTGGCATAGTCGCTTCGTAATTCAGAATAATCTATTATTTCGCTCCTTTCGTATTCTATGATTTGGTTTTTAGCATCTTCCAAATCAAACTGTTTTGCAAGTACAACTTTATGTTTTATATCCTTCAGATGAATTTCAAAAGACTTGATTACATCAGAATATATGGGTATTACACCAGATGCCATATAGGTACATAACTTGTTAGGAGTGGCCACATTATTAATATTAATGTCTTCCCTAATTAAGAAGCCGTATTTAAATTTAACCAAATATCCAGGCAGTTCGTCCAAGGGCACATAATTGACACTGGCATTTACTATTTGGTGTTTTTTTAATAACTGCCTGGCCTCTTCCTGTTTGTTGGTCAGGACTTCTAAGGTGGAGGTAGAGATGTGCTTGTTTATTTCTTTAAAAAGTTCCAAAGTCTTGTCTAAACATTGCCATTTGGATAGAGATCCGATGTAAACAAATGACGGCCTATCCATTTTCATCCCAAAGTCATCCTTTAAGTGAGCATTAAAACAAGGCATAATAAAATACTTATTTCCATTGTAATTATATTTTCTTTGATAATGACCCAACATTGCTTTAGAAACAAAAAAATTATAATCCGATGTCCTTAAGCAAAACCACTCCATAAAACTATAAATGTAGTAGCGCAATTTGTTTTTTTGCCACAAATAGGATTCTTCCGGGAGTATTCCTTGAAACCAATTTATTATAGTATTACGGGGGTGCAATATCCGGGCAACAAAGTAGTCTTTGACAAAATAGGTGACAATTACATCGGCAGAGTTTGCCTCTTGCAAATTTTCGGAAACTTTAAAATTGGTCTTGCCAGTGAGGGCTTCGCTAATTATTTGTAGGTAAAACTGGACAGCATCATTTACAGATTTATATTTCGATAAATAAAAAAATGCTTTCATTTTATATTGAACAATAAATCCTTAAACATCTGATTAGACTTTAACATATTCTCGTGGTTTGACACATTTATTTTTTGAATTAAACTATCATATTCTATTTGCGACCTAGTTAATAATTCTTTTAATTCTACAGAATTAAACGGCTGCTTCCACACCATTTCATGACCGTAAATCATTCTAGAAACCAAAGCTAACTTTTGTTCTACTTCTATAGATATTGCAGGAATCCCTAACAATGCTCCAAATATAACCCCATGAAACCTGGCTGAAATAAAAAGGTCAAAGGTCCCTAAGACTTGGACGAAATTTTCGATACTTTGCTCATTGGGTTGCCATATTATATATTGTTCATTATTTTCTCTTAGGTATTTAATCCAATAATCTTCTTCCTTAAACAAAATATATTGTACAAGATATCCATCCTTTCGAAGTTCTTGTATTTGTAATTGAAGATTCTGATAATATTTATTTCCGAAGTCATCATGTGTCCAATCTCTAATGATAACACCTATTGACTTTATGGTATTATGTTCCTTTTTGGTCTTTGGAAAATTCATTATACCTGCCAAGTAACAAATATCAGAGTATAAATAAGTGCTGTTGTTATGTTGAGAGGCAAATTCAAAACTTAAATTATCCCTAACATATAAAACTTCCATATTTTGAATAAGCTGTTCTGTATCAATTTGAATTTTTGAATCTTTTAAAAATGGCCCAAACCCTATTCCTAAACCAATCAGTTTTTGAGAGGATGGATTAGTTTCCATCTTTCTTTTTTTAATAAAACGAGTCAATTTTAACAATCCTTTTTTTGGATCCGATATTAAAATCCATAAATGTCCTTTCCATTTCTTCCAGTTTGAAACTTTCGAAAAAGAAAAAGCTTGGGTGCCACCTCCTAAAATAAGAAAATCAAAATTATATTTATACTCTTCTTCTTTGTGAATATAATTGCATTCCGGAAACAATATATCCACATAACTATTTGGTTTACCTATAAACACTACATTAATATTCTGCTTCTTAAACCACCTATATAAAAATAGCATTATAGCATCATCCCCAAAATTTTGTTCACCATATGCTCCTCTGATTCCTATAATTTTTTCTTTTTCTAATTTCTTTATCAATTTTTATCAATTTTTAAATAATATACTGATGCTGTGTGAATTTACGGGCAAAATTGTTAGCGACAATAAAATTATATTATCTATTTTCATTAATCCTTTAATAATAAATTGTAGAAGAGGATGGCAAAAACTGAAGATAGAAAAGCCAAGCCTAAAACTCTAATTGTCACATTAGTTATCTCAAAGTTATAGAGTGTAACCACAAGGATAGAAAAAATAACCCAAATGTAGATGGATAATCGGGATTTGATTAGTGACAAGGGGATTATCTTTCTTTTCGCATATATGGGTAGAATAATTACAGTATTGGCTATATAAGCAATAAAATACGCAAAAGCCATCGACTCGGCATTTTTGATTTTTGTGAAATAGAAAACAGAAAGGAGCAATAGCCCCCAAATTAAATTGCTCACGAAGCTTAGCCACATAAGATTATTTACGATCATAATCCTTGCTATACCTTGTTTGTACAGCATTATTGTTGTGGTTGTAAGTATTAGAAACAAAGTGCCTTTATAATTGGCATCCTCCATGTACTCTTCTCCCAGTAAAACTCCATATATACTGGGAAAAAAGAATACGGGCAAGACCATAAATACGCCAATGGCCCAAGGAACAATAAGATTTAACCGTTCTATCTTTTTATTAATTTGCTCTTTAACCATGATGGTAATCAAAGGCGCATCTAAAGTGGTCGTGACCATCATGACCAAATTCTGAAACAAAATAAGTGCGGTAAATAACCCTAGTTCCTTAAAGCCATTTTGGTTATTTACCATGATGGTGTCCACGCCCCATTTAAAAGGCATGACCATTATGCCGGTTAAAATTGCTGGTAGTGTAAAATGCCTAAGTATTGGATATTCTCCCTTGAATTTAATAGAAAGTGTTATCTGGTTCTGGGCAAGGTTTTTTCTCAAATAAAATATTCCCAATACAACCAGAATTAAGGTACTAATAGTAAAACCTGCAAAAGTTCCTTCTACCCCATAATTTTTGGTTCCATAATAGAGAAACCCGAGCAAACTTATACCATAGAAAAAATTAATTACCATCAATGACTTAAAGTCCTTAAAACCTCTTAGACAACCTGATAAAAGACTGCTCAGAGCGCTTAAAAATAAAAGGAAGGAACTTATTTGTAATGTTATCAATAAATCTGGAGCATTTAAAATATTATTGGCAATGAATGAGGAACCAACGAATAAAAGTAAACTTAAAAAGAAACCTATCAGAGTAGACACAATCAAAGTAAGGCTTATAATTTTACCTACTCTTTCTTTGTTCTTTTCCAATAGTTCCGGAATGAACTTGGTAGTTGTAAGAGCTATTCCAGAGCCTACAAAAATAACAAATACATTAATTGTTGAACGTACAATTCCTACTTCTCCATTTCCTTCCTTCCCTAGTATTTTTGCGACCATTAACCAGGCTACAAAAAGTAATCCTTTAGAAATTGCCGATCCCAAAAGCGACCAAAAGGAGTTAATGGACAACTCCCTTAAATCTTTGGATTTTTTCACTTTACCAACTAATTCCTTAAGTCTTTTCAAATTGCCAAAATTTTAAACTCCACAAAAATTTAAAACAATTTTTTTATTAGGCAATTCAAGGCCCTCAAACTCCTTATGGGCTACTAAAAACACAATAATATCTGCTTTTTCAATAGCTTCTTTATAATTAGTTAATTTAAAAACTTTGTGTTCTGAAATGTTTGGCTCAACAATAAAGTACTCTTCATTATTTGCATTTTGCAATACTTTCTGGACAATATATTTTGCAGGAGATTCCCGTAAATCATCAATATTAGGCTTAAAGGCCAATCCCATAAGTGCAATACTTGGTTTGCGACCATGTTGCAATTCAAATTCTAATTTGGCGGTTTGGACTTTCTCCGCACACCAAAAAGACTTATAGTTATTGATTTCCCTTGCTGTCCCTATAATTTTAGACTCCATTGGATAATCAGCAACTATAAAATAAGGATCAACGGCTATACAGTGTCCTCCTACTCCGCATCCTGGTTGTAAGATATTCACTCGAGGGTGCTTATTGGCCAAATCAATCAATTCCCATACATTGATATCTGCTTTGTCACATATTAAGGATAACTCATTGGCAAAAGCTATCTGTACGTCCCTAGAAGAGTTTTCTACCAGCTTACACATCTCGGCCGTACGGGCATTGGTTTTATGCAAATCGCCTTTTATAAACTGTTTATAAAATGCAGCTGCTTTTTCTGTTGATTTTTCATTTACACCACCAATAACCCTATCGTTATGTACTAACTCATACATTACATTACCGGGCAATACACGTTCTGGACAATAGGCAATATGCAACTTCTCTTTCAGCTCAGGTCGATGGTTATAAATTAGCTCCTTCATTTTTTCAGTAGTTCCAATTGGGGAAGTAGATTCTATAATGTATAAATCATCTTCCTTTAATAAAGGTATTATAGCTTTAGTAGCCGCCTCCACAAAAGAAATATCCGGCTCGTTTTTACTTTTAAAAGGAGTAGGCACAACTACAAGATAGGTGTTAGCCTCCACGGGCGTAATGGCCGCTTTTAAAAAGCCGTCTTTTACCGCATTAGCAACAGCAATATCCAATTCAGGTTCTATGATATGGATTTTTCCTTTGTTGATCGTTTCTACAACCTTGGAATTAATATCCACCCCATGTACATATGTTTTGTTTTGTGCTATTAAGGCGGCCGTAGGAAGACCTATATAGCCTAAACCAATAATTACTACTTCTGGATTATTCATTAATTTTTATCGGTTTTATTATGACCTGTAGTTTAAGCCCGTGTATTAATTTAAGTTCAAAATATAATTAACAATCTTGGAACAAGCCTTTCCATCTCCGTAAGGATTATGTAATCTTCCCATTCCCTCATAGGCTTCGAGATTGTTTAAGAGTCTTGTAGCTTCGGCCACAATCCTTTCCTTATCTGTACCTACTAATAGGACCGTTCCTGCATCAACAGCCTCTGGGCGCTCCGTGGTGTCGCGCATTACCAACACTGGCTTTCCTAAACTTGGTGCTTCTTCCTGAACCCCACCACTATCCGTAATAATTATATAAGACTTTTCCATTAGCCACACAAAGGCAGGATAAGATAGTGGCGCTATAAGTGATATATTATCAATGTTCGCCAACAATTCATATACCGGCTTTTGAACATTTGGATTTAAGTGCACTGGATATACAATTTGAGTATCAGGATTTTCAAGGGCAATTTGTTTTAAGGCTTGACAAATATGAATAAAACCTTGACCATGGTTTTCCCTTCTGTGTCCTGTGACCAGGATTAATTTTTTGTTCCCATCTAAAAGCGTTTTTAATTGATTTACTTCAGTATCTACAAAATCGCTACTATTTACCTTATTTACACTGAACAACAAGGCATCAATGACGGTATTCCCAGTTATAACTATGGTTTCTTCCTTTTTGTTTTCTCGTAGCAAATTGTCTCTAGAAGTTGTTGTAGGTGCAAAATGTAAATTGCTTATTACACCAGTTACACTTCTATTCATCTCCTCTGGGAATGGCGATTGCATATCAAAGGTTCTTAGCCCAGCTTCTATGTGGCAGACTTGGGCTCCTGCGTAAAAAGAAGCTAAACTGGCTGCCATAGTTGTTGTGGTATCGCCATGTACATAAACGTAATCTGGCTTGAATTCTTCTAAAACCGGTTTTAGACTCGTGACAATATCAGCAGTAAGGGTATATAAATTTTGATTCGGTTTCATAAGATTTAAATCAAAATCAGGGATGATTTCGAAAAAATTCAACACTTGATCTAACATTTCCCTGTGTTGGGCAGTAATACACACCTTGGTATCAAAATCAGTTGAATGTTTTTGAAATTCTTTTACCAAAGGGGCCATTTTAATGGCTTCTGGTCGGGTTCCGAAAATTATTAAATTCTTTATTTTCATCTTGCTTAATTCAAAGCCAACCTAATTATTTGTTAAGTAATACACTACATTCTGGCCTCCTGGCAAAAGTACGATAATTCTTATCCTTGACAAGTTTAACGGTGTCGCCCAAATTGTTGTCGTTTAAAATTTTTTCGGCAAACTCAAACCAAGTCATGACAGCGCTATCCGTAAAATGTTGAATTCCACGCTCAAATTTTTTATAGACAAGTAAATTCATTATAAATTCCGCAAGATTATTAGCGTTCGTAGGACATCCTTTTTGTTGGTCGGTAACGACTAGGTCTTCACCAGCCTTTGCCTTCCTTAAAATGGTCTTGTAGAAATTTTTTCCATATTCCGAGTACAACCATGACGTTCTAATAATTAAGAATTCCTTTAGAATCTCTTGAATATGTTGCTCACCCTTAAGCTTAGACTTACCGTATTCATTTATAGGGTTGGGCTCATCGGTAGGTAAATATCCTTCTTCCTTTTCCCCGTCGAACACGTAATCGGTAGAAATATGAATCAATTTTACATTAAATTCCTTACAAGCCAATGCCAAGTTTTTCACGCCTTCGGCATTTACTTTAAAAGCGACTTCCGGTGTTTTTTCCGCTTGTTCTACATTGGTATATGCAGCGCAATTAATGCAAAAATCAAATTGAACTGCATCAAATAGCCTGTTTACCGAATCAGGGTTTTTTATATCCAATTCTTCTGAACTTTTAAAAGAAAAGTCTAAGGTTGAATGCCGTTCTGCAATCTTTTTAATACATTGTCCAAGCTGACCATTGGCCCCAGTTACGAGTATCTTTTTCATTTCCGAACCTCCTTAAATGTGGGTAGGTTTAGGTCTTTTTCTGAAAGTAGCAGCTCAGCAATTGGATATTCCCAGTCTATATTCAGGTCTGTATCATGAAAAACAATACCTCCTTCTTCAGCAGGGTTATAGTAATTATCACACTTATACGAAAAAGCTGTATCATCAGACAATGCTAAAAAACCATGTGCCATACCTCTCGGAATAAACAAACACTGATGATTTTGGTCCGATAAACGGATTTTTAAGTGTTCCCCATAGGTTTCGCTTCCTTTCCTCAAATCTACCACCACGTCCAAGACATCTCCTTTCGTTACGGTGACCAATTTGGCCTGTGCAGCATTTCCTTTTTGAAAATGAAGGCCTCTTAACACTCCTTTTTTAGAAATGGATTGGTTCTCTTGAACAAAATTGATTTCATAGCCTAATTTATTTTCCAATTCATCTTTTCGGAATAACTCAAAAAAAACACCTCTTTGGTCCTTAAATATTTTAGGCTCTAATAGAAAACAACCTTTTAGTTTCGTTTCTGTGATGTTCATGAAATCAAATTCATTAAATACTCACCATAACCACTCTTTAATAAGGGTCTTGCCAAATTTTCCAATTGGGTGCTATCAATGTACCCTTGTCTAAAAGCCACCTCTTCAATACAACCAATCTTTAGTCCTTGCCGGTCTTCAATGACCTGAACAAATTGAGAGGCTTGCATCAAAGAACTGAATGTTCCTGTATCCAACCAAGCAATTCCCTTGTCCAGAATGCTTACTTTCAGTCTTCCCTTTCCTAGGTAGGCCTTATTGATATCCGTTATTTCAAGTTCCCCTCTAGAACTTGGTATTATTCTTTCGGCAATTTCAACCACCTCATTGTCGTAAAAATAGATGCCGGGAACTGCATAATTTGATTTGGGATGTTCTGGCTTTTCCACTAGGGACATCGCATTCCCGTCCGTATCGAATTCCACAACTCCATAACGTTTCGGGTCATTGACATGGTACCCGTAGATAATTCCCCCATCAGGATTACTATTCTCTTGTAACAAAGTTTCAAGACCGGTTCCATAAAAAATATTATCCCCTAAAATAAGTGCCACTTTACTTTGCCCTATAAACTCCTTACCAATAATAAATGCTTCGGCCAGGCCATTGGGCCTTTCCTGTGTAGCATAGGTAAATTGGCACCCTAGCTGAGTTCCATCGGATAGCAAATTTTTAAACAGCTGTAAATCTTCGTTTGTTGTAATTATCAATATTTCCCGTATCCCGGCCAGCATTAAAGTGGATAAGGGGTAATAAATCATAGGCTTGTCATAAATGGGCATCAATTGTTTACTGACAGCTCTTGTCAATGGCCATAAACGCGTACCTGATCCACCTGCAAGAATGATTCCTTTCATTGTTGATATTTATTGAGATACCATCTTATCGTCTTCTCCAATCCAGATTCAAAACCTTCTTTAGCATTCCAACCTAACTCCTTTTTAACTTTCGTGGCATCGATGGCGTACCTAAAATCATGCCCTAATCGATCTTTCACAAATTTTATTTGCCGTTCGTATTTTGCAACTTTTCTAGGATGTAATTGGTCTAGAATGGAACAAATCTTATGGGCAATAGCCAAATTATCACATTCATTATTGCCCCCCAAAAGATAAGTTTCTCCTGCTTTTCCTTTATGAAAAATAGTATCGATCCCTTCACAGTGATCGGTCACAAATAACCAATCCCTCACATTTTTTCCATCCCCATAAATAGGGATTTCCTTGCCTTTTAAAGCCGTTCTGATAATCGTAGGGATTAGTTTCTCGTCATGCTGTTTAGGCCCGTAATTGTTTGAGCAATTACTAGTTACCACATTCATTCCATAGGTATGAAAATAACTCCTGACCAAAAAATCCGATGAGGCTTTAGATGCACTGTAGGGACTATTGGGCGCGTATTTTGTATCCTCCGTGAACAGACCTTTATTCCCTAAGGAACCGTAAACTTCGTCCGTGGAAATATGATGAAATCGATGGTTTGCGCCTTTCCAATAGTTCCTTGCGGTTTCTAATAGCTTAAAAGTACCTTCGATATTGGTTTTAATAAATTCCCCAGGCGCGCTAATCGAATTATCTACGTGGGATTCAGCTGCAAAATGAATTACACCGGTGATATCAAAATCCTCAAAAAGTCCATGGATTAAAGGAGTGTCGCAAATATCTCCTTTTATAAATCGGTGTCTCTCATTGTTCTCAAACCCAGCTAAATTGCTCAAACTTCCAGCATACGTAAGCTTATCTAGATTTATAATCGTATCCTTAGGATATTTATCCAAAAAAAACGGAATAAAATTACTTCCTATAAAGCCTGCCCCACCCGTAATTAGAATCGTGCGATTTTTAACTGGAGGCGAAACCATATTAGTTGGATATTTCCTTGGATTTCCTGTTTAGATACGCCAAAAATGAAACCACAAAAAATAAGGTTACCAGCACAAGCGGTATCAGTATAATATTCTTCCCGAAAAACGATTTTTGCACCACCTGTGTTTTTCCAAAATTGATAATATTTACAGGTTCTGTTTGTTCTTCCAGTTCGAGCTTTTTTAATTCAATATCACGAATCAGCCGGTTTTTGTACTCAAATAAATCAGCAATATTCACTTGCTCTTGGGTGTCCAAAACGATACGGTCACTAACAGCTGTATTTGCCTTTGCCGCTAGACCGCTTGTATAGTTCAAAATAATTTCATCCACCTGTTTCAACAAAATCTGATTTTGTTCAATTCTGCTTTCTGCATTACTCCGATTCACCTCGATCAATCGTTCAAAGTAGGGGTTGGAATTGATATAATCCACTACTTGATTTGCAAATTGTTTCCCTAATTGAGCGTTTATAAAGTAAAATGTGATGCGGTGATTGAAAGAGCTTTTGTTCTGAAGTTCAGCGCGCACGATATCTGCAATGGCATTGGTATTTTCGAAACTTTGCAACAGTTCCAAATACTTCAGTTCGCTTTCAGAACTCTCCTTATTGTTGTCAACGGGGGCAATGGTCACTTCCAAGGCATCAAAATCAATCTTGTCGATTCCTATTGATTGAAAGAAAGCGGTATCCTTAGCTTTTATATTCGCTTGAATTTCGTCGATAACGTCATACAAATAATTCTTGCTTTCTGTTTGGGGCTCTACAATAACCTCGGCCTTTAACCTTTTTGTCGTGATTTTGTTTAAACCATAACCCGCAGCCAACCCAATTAGGGCTAGACCAATCAGAATAAAAATGTTCCTTTTCAGGTAGAGGAACACCCTTAAAAAAAACCGGAAAACGGCATTAAAGCCACGGCCAATCAAATGGAATAATTGTCCCAAATCGATTTCATCGGAAGAATTTTGGTTCGCTGGTGTTCGGTTTTCGGCCATATTATAAATTAAATACTTGTTTCAATATTTTATCGGTTATTAAATAGGTGGGTTTTACCCCTGTTGTTCCCAAGCCTCCTGATGCCAAGGTGCTTCCTGTTTCCAACGGATTATCCGAGGCATAATAGGCATATCTTACTTTTACATCCTCCCGTATACTTTTTCGAATCTTGGAGGCGGATTGTATTGCTTTTTGATAATGCACCCCTTCCATTTCCAAACCTATTACGTTCCACGTAGACCTGTGAAAGAACTTGAGAATATCCTTGTTTTGCAGGGAAGTTCCTAAAACAGTTACCATAGTTCCTTCAAAAACCTCTAAACCATATCCTTCAAAATCCTTGGCACACAATTCATTTTTAAAAGGGTAGTTATCTGCCGTACCCTCAAAAATATGAGCCGATGGTATCATTAAATCGCCCTTTCCTCCCTCTAGGATTCCAGCCTTTCCCATAATGGATACCGAACAAACATTCATCAGTATTTCCTTACTTTTTTTGGTACTATACGGTTTTAATAGCTCATCAATTGTTTCGTAAGCCTGCTCCCCAAAGGCGTAATCCATTACAAATATAACAGGTTTTTCCGCATCCGGTACATTTGGAAAATCATAGGCACAACTATTGTTCCCTATTTTAGCGGTATCAAATATTTGTACATCGATATTCGTCCCCGAGGTGTCATTTATAGAAATCATGCCGTTCTTCTCGGCCACTTCAGTCACGAGGGCGCGCAGTGAGACACTTCCCGAACTACTGAGTGCTTCATAAATGGCCAAGGCGTCCTTATTGGGAAATTTATCTTTTAAGGCGGACTTTGCAAACAACGAATTCATCACGCTATGCATGTTTGCAGAAATAATATGGATGGGTCGTTTTAATAGGTCGTTCTTTTGCAAGACCTCCTTTATATTATTGGCCCAACGGTCGCCGTGAATATGATGGCCCAAACGTTCGCGCAACAGGGCACTAAAGGTTATGGCCCTTTTCTCGCCCGTAATTTGCTCTTCCAAAGCCAATTTGCCCAACCAATAAATAATGGTTAGAAACCGTTCCGGGGTTTTTTTAGTACTAAACTTCTTGTAAACTTCAAGGATTTCCTCGAATGACCTCCCTAAAATATTAGCGGTGTGTATCAAGGCAATCTCTCGTTCTTCTTGCGAGAGTTCCTCTTTTTGTACGGCAGCTTTGAGTTTGGACCAATCCCGGATTGTTTTTTCCGTATCCGGTATCAATACCCGATTACAAATCTTTTCAGATTCAATGAATAAGAACGTAAGGTGCGTTAGAATGTCGTAAATATCCGATCGCCCCCGTGTTATTTCAATGTTCATCTGCTCATCATCGATACGATAGCAGTTCCTTCTTCGTTTAGGTGGGATTATGGGGTTAATGTGGGAAATCCCATAGCCTTCATCCGAAGTAAGGTTAATATACCTGCACTGTTCTATTCCCTCAGGTAAACGTTCCAATACATAAATGAGACCACTCAATTCCGCTTTTTGCTCTCCAACAGACCCATAAATTTCAGGTCTTAGCTGAAGTAATGCATTCTTTAACGCTTCCCCAGAAACACCATTTGGCTTATAAAAACCCCGATTAAAAAGGTGGCGCATCGTAATATACAAGCGCTCTATTGCATTCGTAGATTCTTGTGCCCGGGTGGTTGTAATTGATTTTCCCATTAAAAATTTCGAACAAAATTACGATTAATAATTTGCTTTAAAGCGTTGGGATTTTAACTTTTAAAGTTCTCCAATGCTTCTGCCAGCTTGCGGTCATTGGAAAGGCGTTGCACTTTATTCTGTCCTCCAAGTTTTCCGATGGACTTCATATATTCCATAAATCCGTTCGGTTTAATAGGTGTTACCTTTAGGCGCTGCAAGACCTTACCAGAAATAAGGTCGTAGTAATAACTATTTTGCTTTTGTAGCTCCTCGTCTAAATGCTGGATAAAAACAGCCATGTCCTTTGGAGTTTCCTCAAATTCAATGAACCATTCATGGTACGGTAATTCGTTGGTTTTAGGCGTTGTTTGCGGGGCCACTGTAAACTCACTAACGCTGGCATTGGTCTCTTTGACGGCAACCAGCATTGCCTCCTCTACTTCCTTCGCAATCACATGTTCGCCAAAGGCAGATATAAAATGCTTAATGCGCCCGGAAACTACAATCTTAAAAGGATTCAAGGAAACAAACCGAACGGTATCTCCTAAATTATAGGCCCAAAGACCGGCGTTTGTAGAGATAATCATCACATAATCAATACCCAAAGCTACGTCCCTGATTGTAATACGCTTAGGATTTTCGTTATAAAATTCATCAGAGCGTATAAATTCGTAGAAAATACCGGCATCCAAAAGCAAAAGCATTCCTTGCTCCTTTTGGGAATTTTGGTAGGCGAAAAACCCTTCACTCGCCGGAAAAAGCTCAATACTAGCAACTTTTCTTCCAATTAGTGCCTCAAACTTTTTTCGGTAAGGCTCATAATTTACCCCACCATAGATAAATAGTTCAAAATTCTTGAAAAGCTCCCCAACCGTTTTGTTTGTAGTTTCCTTCAAGCGTTCAAAATACATTTGCACCCAAGAAGGAATACCGGCGATTACGGTCATGTCCTCGTCTTTGGTCTCCGCAACGATTGCGTTTACCTTGGTTTCCCAATCCTCGATACAATTCGTTTCCCAACTGGGCATGCGGTTCTTTTGCAAATAATTGGGTACATAATGCGCGGATATGCCTGAAAGCCGTCCTAATTTAATTCCGTTTTTCTCCTCCAAAACGGGACTCCCCTGAAGAAAAATCATTTTTCCGCTTACAAAATCGGCCCTTCCCGTTTCATGGATGTAGCTTAAAATTGCATTTCGTGAAGCTTTTACCTGTTCCTTAATAGAAAGCTTTGTGATAGGGATGTATTTTGCGCCAGAAGTCGTGCCCGAGGTTTTGGCAAAATAAATAGGTTTTCCAGGCCAGAGGATGTCCTCTTTCCCTGCAACCACTAATCCTATATATTCCTTTAGTTCCTCGTAATCCCGAATGGGTACTTTGGAGACAAATGCATAATGGTTTTTAATGGAAGCAAAAGTCGTGGTCTTTTCCAAAAGTAGTTTCGCTTGCTTTCTTAATAAGTTGTTTAAAAACCTTGTCTTGCGTGGCAACAGGATTGCTTACCCATTTAGCCGTTCTTTTGGCAACACGGTGTGCGAATATTTTAGCGGCATAGGTCTTTAAAGACATCTTGGTTTAGTTAAAATCGATAAAATTCAATGGATTAATGGGCGTTCCATTATCCCAAATTTCAAAATGTAAATGCGGACCGGTCGTAAATTCCCCTGTATTACCTACCGAAGCAATAACCTCACCGCCCCTAACGATATCCCCTTGAAATTTAGACAAGGATCCATTATGCTTATAAACACTCAGTAATCCGCCCTCATGTTCCAAAATAATCACATAGCCCGTATCTGCAGTCCATTCCGAAAATATAACGGTTCCATTGGCTATGGCTTTTACAGGGCTATCCGTTTCCGCAATAACATCAACGGCATAATGCTTTTCCTCCGGATTATAGTCCATTGAAATTGGGCCGGAAACAGGCGTGAAAAGGACTAAATTCTTTTTATCTATAACACGTTCAAACAGATTGTATTTATCCTCAAGTGCTACTTCTGCCCTAAGTAATGAATCTTCCCTAATTGGTGTTAAATCAACGGATGCCGGATCTAATTTATATTGTTGAAAAAGTGAATCCCTATTTACGACCGTGTTCTCAATATCGCCCTTTAAGACCATGCGAATATTATCTAAATACTTATTGGTATAATTTAAGGTTCGCACTAAGGAATCTGTCTTATACGTGAGTTCTGTGGCCTCCCTTTTTAATTTTGTAGAGGAATAGCCTGGGATATATTCCCGTAAGGGTGTAAATGCAATTAATAAGGTGGTTAAGCCGATAAGGGCGATCATAAAAAGTGAACCTGTCACAAAAACGTTCAGCCTACTTAGTTTGAAAGAAATCTTTTCCTCGAAAGTACTTTCGTTCAAGATTACCAAGCGATACTTGTGCAGCAGCTTACGTTTTATTTCCTTTCTCTTTTTGACTTTTTTTGCCATCTTAACAAAGATAAACTTACCTTTTAAACTTACAGCGTTTACTTGGGGCAATATAGGGTCATTATTTGAAGCCAAAAAGGTCCGTTTGTCTAATTTATAGTTAAAATATAATCGAAACCCAACCTATTTCCGCCTTTAAAGTTTTTATATATTAGTTTTTAGTATCTTTGTTATCCAATTAAAATTAATGTCTTATGACAATCTTATCTACGTTTTTAGCCATAGGCGCTCCCCAGATTATTTTAGTAGTGGTCGTAATTCTTTTGTTGTTCGGAGGGAAAAAGATTCCTGAACTTATGAGAGGATTGGGTAGTGGAATCAAAGAATTTAAGGATGCCTCCAAAGAGGACGAAAAACTTGAAGAAAAGAAGAAAGAGTAATCTTTTTACCCTTATAAATAGTATAAACGCCTTTTGATGAAAGGCGTTTTTTTATGCCTACGAATTTTTGAAACCAGGACTGGCCCAGCCCGTTAGCAAAACTAGGCTTTAAATTTCCATAATTATCAAGTTTTAGGCGCTGTATTCAAGCCTTTAAAGTAACTGGATTTATTGAATACACGACAAAAATCACTTCTTTCACAACAAAAAATAGAACATAAAACCCTTAAGCACTAATTTCGATACAAGACAAATAGTATCTGTTTCTTTTTTAATTGATACTATTCGTTAACTGGTCGTTTTTCCAAATTACTCGACCAAGAAATAGGTGTATGAAAGATTTACTTAAACTTTATTTTTTATTCTTTGTCGTTTTTATAGAGGCGCAAGAGTTCCAGACTGCTGCCGTTTCTGAATTTCCTAACGAGAGCGTAGCGATTGCCAATCAAACGAAAGCGGTTGATACGAATACATTCGAGAAAGCGGCGAAAAGAAATGCCATACAGCATAAGACGTTCACTACCATAAAAAGCCTAAAAGATGGCTATTATGTGGTTGCGGGAATATTCGAAAACGACAAAAACTTAAAAGCCCAGGTCAGGAAATTGAATGCTAAAGGGTTCGATGCAGCTTATTTCCAAAACCCGGAAACAGAGCTGAATTACCTATACCTAAATCGGTATCCAACTTGGCAAGAGGCTTTTGCAGATTGTAAAACTAATTTTGAAGACAGATATATCGATGATGTATGGGTACTGAGGATTGACAGTGGCGTCCCAGAAAATGAAACTATTGCTTTGGAAGATGTGACCTATGACATGTTACAAGAAATAGAGCCTATTCTACCACAAGAGTCAAAGGGTACCGTAGCTAAACCTGTCAATGATCCCGATTCTAAAAGTAGGCTTATACAGATGGCGGACGAAAATTTTGATAAGATGTGGTATGCCGAGGCTGCTAGACTTTACGAGCTGGCACTTGAAAAGGATGGCCAGGACTTCCCCTTCGATGTACTGCGAAAGGCCGGTGATGCGCACTATTTTAATACGGATATGGAACAGGCGCATAAATGGTATAGCTTGCTCTATGAAAAGTACGAGGGCCAGATGTCCTCGGACAATGTGTTTAAGTACGCGCACACCTTAAAAGGCATCGGCAACTACGGCAGGTCCAAACGATTGATGAAGCTTTACTCTAAAAAGCTCGAAGGGGAAAAAGTCGGGACCGATAATACTCGGAACGAAGTTGTTCTAGACGGACTTCTACGAATGAAGGACAGGTTTGAACTAAAAAATCTTGAAATCAATTCACCTTTTTCGGAATTTTCCCCCGCCTATTTCAATACCGCTGAAATCGTTTATGCTTCATCAAAGGATTCCTCCGTTTTCAATACCAGACGGTATAAATGGAACAATCAGCCATATCTAGACCTCTACGTTGCCAAGGTAAACGAGGGTTCGCAAGAACTCAAGGACGCCATCAAATTTTCAAAAAAAATAAATTCCAAATACCATGAAGCCTCGGTAACATTTTCCCCGGATAATAGGACCATGTACTTTACCCGCAACAACTACGGTAAAAAGCTGAAAAGGGACAAAAATGGAATCAATAACCTTAAAATCTACCGCTCCCAAAAAATTAACGGCACATGGGCCGAGGCCGAGGAGGTATCCTTCAACAGCGATGCGTACTCAACAGGGCACCCTGCCCTTAGCAAGGATGGCAAGCAGCTGTATTTTGTTTCGGATATGCCTGGAAGTATCGGTGAAACCGACATTTTTGTTGTAGACGTATTGGAAGACGGGTCCTTTACACAACCAAGAAACCTTGGACCGGAAATCAATACAAAGCAAAAGGAAATGTTTCCGTTCATCAATGATAAAAAACTCTATTTTTCCTCCAACGGCCATGTGGGCCTGGGAGGCCTTGACGTATTTGAGGTCGCCTTCAACGATGAGGACGGGTATTTGGAAGTACGCAATGTTGGCAAGCCGATCAACAGTAAAAAAGACGATTTTTCCTATATCGTAAATGAAGAAACGCAAGAGGGTTATTTTGCCTCCAACCGTGCCGGCGGAAAAGGGGACGATGATATTTACTCCTTCAAAAAACTTGAATTGGAGGAAGTCCCGCTAAATAAAAATGCCATAGCAGGTATCATTACGGAAATGGTAAGCGGTGTGCTCATGCCCAACGCCTTGGTAGAGCTATTGGACGGGAACAACATCAAGATAAAGGAAACGGTCGCCGATCAAGACGGGACTTTCATTTTCGAAGACCTTGAAGGGGATACCCGCTATGTGTTGCGGACTACCAAAGACGCTTATTACGAAGATAATAAAGCGGTGGAAACAGGGGACAATGAAATGGTGAACGTGGAGGTATCCATGAAGAAACTGAACGAGATGATCAAGATCGAGAACGGTATCCGAAAACTGAAGACCGAAATGATCCACTTCAACTTTGACAGCTACGATATACGTTCAGACGCTATACAGGAACTGGATAAATTGGTCGCCGTAATGAAAGAATCACCGGATATGGTCATAAAAATAGAATCCCACACTGATTCCAGGGGCGCCGCTGTTTACAACAAATACCTCTCTGACCGGAGGGCGAAATCGACAAGGGACTATATCGTTGCCCAGGGCATAGACCCCCAACGGATAGAAAGTGCCACAGGCTATGGGGAGGAGCAGCTCCTTAATGAATGTGACGGCACTACACGCTGTACCGAAAAACAACACTTCCTGAACCGTAGGTCTGAGTTTATCATCGTTAATATGTAAAAATGATTCCAACCTACATCCAATAGAAAACACCACCGTAATGGGTGGTGTTTTTCATTTTAGCCATCCTATTATAGAATCAATAACTCCCATTGAAGGTAGTTGAATATAAAGAACCATTGTATTGCAATTACAACCATCCACATACCCCTTATCACTCGTTTAGCACCATTTACCGAGGAAAAGACCTAAATGAACAATGCATTTGAACGGGTTAAGGCAACAGGTTGTGGATAGAACGATTTACCCTATACTTTTCATAGTAAATATGTACGCTTGAACTGATCTTTTCAATATCAACCTATTAAGTTGACACCTTTACAGTATTCAAAAACCCCTAAATTATTGAATATGGAAAAAATTATACTCGTTAAGGAAATTTACATCGAAGCCTTCAGGAATTGGAGAAGTTATATTTTAGAACATTACTTTAAGTTTTTCTCGTGGGTATGTTTTATGCTGATTGCAATTGCCGCATATGCCCTAATATTTAGAATATCTACAGGATTTTCGTTTAGTAATCTATAGTACGCAATTGTGCTATGCACAAAGGATAGCGTAAACAATACCATTAAAAAGGCCCAAGAAATTTTCTTGGGCCTTTTTAATGGTACTCAGTTTTATATTTTATTCAGTTTCATTTACATTAAACTGAACCGATTTTAATATCGCCTCCAATTCAAACATATAGTCACGTTTGCGAGTTGCAGGGGCAAAAACAAAACCTTCAAGAATAAGCTTTCTATCGTTCTCCTTATCGTTGATGATATAGGTTAAAAATGGCCCTGCCATTGGATATGCTGACATTTCCCAAATTCCTCTAACCTCAGCAGCCTTTTTACCAGCAACTTCAGCAGGAAAAACATAGGGCGAAAATGCTTTCTCCGTAATCATGTGGTTCTTTTTCCCAGGAATATCCTCTCCCGGAATATAGAGCCCTCCAATAGAATCGCGCATTTTAATAATATCTTGTACAAAAGTGGAATCATTTTGAAAGCTATCCCAAGGCATCTCATAAACGATAATGTTCATATTTCCCTTTTGAATTTCACGATCGATCCAAACAAAACTGTCCTCTTCGCGTCCTACCCTATAAATTGAAGGTATTTTCATTGAGATATTGAACTTCTCCTGGAGTGCTTTTTCCTTGTTCAAGGATTTGGTGAACCGTTGCTGTGCCTTTTGTATTTCTAAAGCCTTGAATTCATCGATGAAATCTGGTGCGGTTTTATTGACATTGTCAATGATTTCTTGTTTGTTCCTCCCTTTAACCACGCCCACCTTTTGCGGTTTGGCGTACATATTGGATTTCATGTGCGCAATACTTAAACTGTCCTCCATAACAAACAGAACAGAACTGGTATTACGTACAGAACCGGAAAATATTTGTGGTGGTATCTGGGTGACACTAAATAGTGCCTCATCCCAAGTAAGTCCCTGTGCAGCGGCAGTATAATTCTCGCGTATTGCGTCTCCTACACTACTTTTCCATAAATCGTTTTCAATTACAATAGTTAGGGTATTCATTGCCCCAACGGAATCTGGCAGGTAATCTTGTTTACCTTCGTCTTTACATCCAATAGTAATAAACAATATTCCTAAAAAGCAAGCTAGAATTCTTTTTTTCATTTGGTCTCTTAATTTACGATGAACAATCGCACAATTTCAATTTTGTGCCCGGTTTTAAATTGTTACCGCTAATACCGTTCCATTTTCGTAAATTTTCAATAGTAATGCCGGGATATTTTCTAGAAATTGTCCATAAGGAGTCGCCGCTGCGTACTTCATGTAATTTTGAATTACCGGCAACACCCGTTCTAGTAGGGGTATCCCTAGGTTTTACGGAGCTTACCGCGTTTCTTTTAGGGTAGATGGTCAAACGTTGTCCAATTCTTAAATTATTGCTGCGAAGACCGTTCCATTGCTTGATTTGGCTCACGCCTACACCATAATACTCAGCGATTTTTCCTAAAAAATCACCGCTTTTAACTTTATAGCGTATACTACTTTCCTCTGCCTGCTTCACAATTTCTGCCATTGCACTATCCTCACTTTTCAATTCCTTCTCCACATGGGCATAAATTGCTTCTTCATTGGCAACAAATTTTCCCATTTGATGAACGGGCAAGCGTAATGCGTACGTTTTTCCTTCCACAAAGGGTATGACATCCAATTTGTAAGCCGGGTTCAATAGTGCTACCTCCTTCTTATCTATTCCGGTCAATTGTGAAATCTGGTCGAACGTTATCATACTTTTGACATGTACGGTATCGGTTTCAAAATAAGCCCTTTCCGCGCGTTTTGTTCGTAATTCATGGGCTTCAGCATATTCAAAAATGTACATAGTAGCTAAAAACGCAGGGACATAACCGGCCGTTTCCCTAGGTAAATTTCTTCTAATGGCCCAATAATTACGATGCCCCCCTGATCGCCGTATGGCCTTGTTTACATTACCAGGACCAGAATTATAGGCCGCCAAGGCAAGGTCCCAATCTTCGTAAATACTATATAACCTGTTCAGGTAATTACATGCGGCTTCCGTAGACTTAATGGGATCACTTCGTTCATCTACATAGCTATTGATATCCAATTTCATTTCGCGACCCGTACCATACATAAATTGCCAAAGCCCCGTTGCACCTACTCTTGAGCGTGCCTTGGGATTTAAAGCAGATTCGATTATGGAAAGGTACTTCATCTCCAAGGGAATATTGTGATTGTCTAGTTGCTGCTCAAACATTGGGAAGTAAAACTGGCTTACCGTAAGCATACGCTCCATCAAATCCCGTTTTCTGGTCAGGAAAGATTTGATTACACTTTCTAATGATGGATTGTACTCTACGTTAAAAGGTGTTTTTTCATTTAAGCGCGCCAATCGCATTTTTAAAGTATCTGTAGGCAAATCATAGGTGTAGGTATTGGACGTATCCAACTCCATGACCTCCAGATACATCTCTTCAAATAGCGGTGCTGCATCAACTAATTCCTTCATCCATAGGCTGTCAAACTTGGCGGCAAGATGATGGTCCTCAAGCGTGTAGCTCGAGGATTCCGTCGGCTTAAAAAGAGTAAGTTCTTCTTCCGGTGCCTTTGTAATCACCTCCAATGTGCCTGTAACAATAGTATCTTGAACAACAGAAACAGCAGTATGCTTACTGATAGTTATACTTTTTTTGGAACGTTTTGATGCACCCTTGTTGCTATCCAATTTTTGGGCCGATCCCAATAGGGGAATCAACATCAATCCTAAAAAATAAAAGCAAGTATTTGGTAGTTTTTTCATTTACGGCAAAATTTCAAAGCGGAACAAACGAAAATCGTACATTTTTACTTGAGAATAAAATAAATTCTCTTAAAATGCACAAATTTTCATGATTGCCCGTTTATCGATAACGCCCTTACTACGTTAATATTGCAGCAATGCCCGGCAAGGTTTTCCCTTCTAGACTTTCCAACATGGCGCCTCCGCCTGTGGAAACATAACTTACTTTATCTCCAAACCCAAATTGCTTGACTGCGGCAACAGAATCTCCTCCACCAACTAATGAAAAAGCACCGTTTTTAGTGGCTTCATCTATGTAATTACCCACGGCAATGGTTCCTTTGGCGAATTTTTCCATTTCAAAAACCCCAATTGGCCCGTTCCATAGTATGGTTTTTGAAGCCAGAATAACTTTTTTAAAATTTTCCAATGTTTTTGGACCGGCATCCAGACCCTGCCAACCTTCTGGTATCTTATCCACTGCCACTACTTGTGTTTCGGCATTAGCGTTAAAATCATCGGCAGCCAAAACATCAACGGGTATATGGACATTAACCCCTTTTTTCTTAGCCTTGTCCAGGATTTCCATGGCCAGTTCCATTTTATCATCCTCACAAATGGAATCCCCTACCTTACCGCCTTGGGCCTTAATGAAGGTATAGGTCATTCCGCCTCCAATTATAAGGTCATCGACCTTGTCCAAGATATTCTCGATAATTGTAATTTTTGAAGAGACTTTTGCGCCCCCTAAAATGGCAAGAACCGGTTTTTCCCCCGTTGCCATTACTTTTTCGATTGCCTCTATTTCCTTGGCCAATAAATATCCAAAACACTTTGCGTCTGGAAAAAATTGAGCAACAATCGTGGTAGAAGCGTGTGCCCGGTGTGCCGTACCAAAAGCATCGTTTACATAGATATCTCCAAGTTTGGAAAGTTTTTCGGCAAAAGCCTCGTCTCCACTTTCTTCCTCACTATGATACCGCAAATTTTCCAGCAAAAGCACTTCGCCATCCTTCAAATTAGCGACGGCTTGTTCCGCCTTTTCACCAACACAGTCTTCCACAAACTTTACCGATACCCCAATAATATCGGAGACCGTTGCACAAATATGCTTTAAGGAAAGATCTGGATTGCGTTTGCCGTCCGGTCTACCTAAGTGGCTCATTAATACTGCACTTCCGCCATCTTCCAAAACCTTTATTATGGTGGGCTTTGCTGCCTCTATTCTATTTGTATCCGTTACTTCAAATTTATCATTCAAGGGAACATTAAAATCCACTCTTATCAAGGCTTTTTTATGCTCGAAATTAAAGTCATTCAATACTTTCATGTGCTTTTCCTTTTGTTAAGTAACAAATGTAAAGATTAATAGGTTTTGGTTAAAGTGCTAGACCGGTTAATTTAAGCGCAATCGCATTAAATTTGTTATGCTTTAAAACAACTATATTTGAGGCTATGTTTTTCAAGGATATTTTAGGGCTTTCCCATATTAAAAACCACTTGTCCTCAAGTGCCGATGCCGGTCGAATACCCCATGCACAGCTTTTCGTTGGTCCGGAAGGGTGTGGCCTTTTGCCAATGGGGCTAGCATACGCACAATATATCATTTGCCAGAACGTGGGCGGGGAAAATGAGGGCGGAAATGCCGCATGTAACTTAAAGTTCAATTCTTTTGCACATCCTGACGTTCATTTTGCGTTCCCTGTCGCCAATTCGGATAAAGTGAAAAGCCATGCCGTTAGCGATCACTACATGAAAGAATGGAGGCAATTCATGAATGAACAGCCCTATGGAAATCTTTTCGATTGGTACCGCTTAATAGAAATTGAGAAAAAACAAGGGCAGATAGGCGTTGACGAAGCACAGGACATTGTAAGGAAGCTCTATTTAAAATCATACGAGGGAGGGTACAAGGTGATGCTGATTTGGATGGCCGAAAAATTGAACACCGCAGCATCCAATAAATTGCTCAAGTTAATCGAGGAGCCGCCCGATAAGACTATTTTCCTATTGCTTTGCGAAGATGAGGAGCAGATTATCCAAACCATCCGGTCTAGGTGCCAGGTGGTCCATTTTCCTCCCTTGGCGGAGGATGCCATTGCCAATGCCCTACTTGAAAAGGGAGCGGCCAAGCCTGAGGCCATGCGCATTGCGCATGAAGCCAATGGAAATTTTAATAAAGCGCTAGACCTTCTGAACAATGATTCTGAAGATCTTGTTTTCGAAAATTGGTTCGTACAATGGGTGCGAAGTGCGTTCAAGGCAAAGGGAAACAAAGCGGCCATCCACGAACTACTGCTCTGGAGCGAGGAGGTGGCCAAGACCGGTCGGGAAACCCAAAAGAAATTTTTACATTATTGCATCACTGTAATGCGACAGGCGCTTATGATAAATTATGGTGCGGATGAACTTGCGTATTTAAAAATACATGCGGACGGGTTTCAACTCAAAAAATTTGCCCCGTTCGTGCATGAGAATAATATTTTGGACATCACCAACGAACTGGAAGAAGCAATTTACCACATTGAACGAAATGGCAATGCAAAGATTATTTTCACCGATTTATCCATTAAACTAACACGATTGCTGCATCGAAAGTCCGCAGCCTAAATTAGCCAACTTATGAAAACGATTTTAAACCATGCCTCCGAAATTCTATTGCTCCTATTCCTAACGATAACCTTTCTACAAAGTGGTCTGGACAAGGCAATGGATTGGAACGGTAATGTCTCTTGGCTAAAGGAACATTTTTCTAAAACACCTTTTAAAAACAGTGTGCCCCTATTAGTGGGTATTATTTTGGTGACCGAAATAGTTGCCGGATTACTTTGTATAGTTGGTATTTATGGGCTTTTAAGTGCGGGTGATGAAACCATGGCGCTGTACGGCGCTATCGTATCGAGCCTGGCCTTATTGATGCTGCTCTTAGGCCAGCGTGTGGCCAAAGATTACGAAGGGGCAAAAACCATAGCGGTCTATTTTATACCTTCCATTTTGTTGGTCATTCTTCTGCAGTTTTAAGAAACCGGTCGCTTATTGTCAATAATTTTCATTTTAGAACAAACACGGAATCATATCCTTATAACCATAAAAACCTTCCTGGAAGGGAAGGTTTTAGAGGCATCGAGCGGATTCGAACCGCTGTACAAGCTTTTGCAGAGCTGTGCCTAGCCACTCGGCCACGATGCCCTTTTTTAGCGGGGCAAAAATAAACAATAATCCGTTTGTTTAGATAGATTCCAACAATTTCTTTGATAAATGCCCCAGTCTTAAAGCTATTTTATTGAGGCATCGGGTGGACTCGAACCACCATAAAAATCCTTGCGGGACTTTGCCTATCCAATTCAGCCACAATGCCGTATATCGCACTTTACAAAGGTAACGCCCTTACTTTTGTTAAACAAAATTCAGTCCTTTTTATTTGATTTTAATGTGATGGTAACCCGCTCCACGTCCCCATTAATAGGGGGATTAATTTTGGAGACGGAAACCGTTGATTTTTCTGCGGATGGCAACTCCTTAAAAATACGATCGGAAATTCGTTTGGCCACATGTTCCAATAGTTTAGATGGAATGGCCATTTCTTGTTTAACGATTTTATTGAGATGTACGTAGTCTACCGTGTCCTTTAAATGATCCGAAGTGGAGGCCTTTGATAAATTGGCCGTGACAGAAACATTGACTAAATAATCGCTGCCAATATTGGTCTCTTGCGGCAAACAGCCATGGTAGGCGTATGCCTTGATATTCTGTAAAAGTATTTTACCCATTATCCTGATTCTGGAGCACAAACTTAATCAATCTCCAGAAGGTTTAATAGGTACATCTACAATTACTGATGCCTTGGAAAAGATCTACACCAATAGTAACGACATGGGTTCCTGAACTGTAGCCAAGAATTTCGTTAAGGATGACCTGATACGAATAACCAAAGTAAAAATTACTCTTCTTTAATCCCACTATCGGGGCAATGTACAGCGGGCTTCCTATTTGATCGTTCAAGAAACGGTAATTGATACCTGCATAGTAATAATCCTCAAAATCGTAAAACCTAAATTTCAAGTTCAAATCCGTTACGGAGCGGCCGTCACTTTCAAATAATTGAAAGAAAACAGAAGGTTCTACCTCTACTTTGCTGTTCCTATTCTTCATGTATCGATACCCGGTATACACATAATAGTTTCGCAAGGTATTGGGCTCAAAGACCGGGTTGAACCTGCTTAAATCCTTGTTTAAAATATTGGAAGCGTTGACACTGAAATAGAACTTGTCTAAGCGATATAGCATGCCCACGTCAAAATTATGGTTCGTGGTGGCCCGATCATCCGTTACGGACGGGTCCAAAGCGTCAAAGTTTTGGATATCTATTCGAAACTGATTAAAGTTATACGATAATCCAAAGGACAGGAACTCGTCATCATACCGATCCAATGTTAAGTGGTGGGCGAAAGACAATCGCGCACCGCGCTGTTTTGTCTCCCCATTGCTATCGTTATAGAGCAATGTTCCTATACCCGATTTTTCGCCAATACGCATGTCCGCCGCCAAAGATTGTGTATCTGGAGCATCCTTGATGCCCACCCATTGGGTTAGACCGTTCAAACGTATTTTTACATGGTCTCCAATACCTGCGTATGTTGGGGACATCACAAAAGGATTGTCTGCCAAATACTGCGATAATTGGGGTATGGTGAGCTCTTGACCTTTTAGGGCAAAGGCACTTATAAAAAAGGCCAAGGTCAATATACTGTTTCGCATTATCATCTTAGGTTAAGTTTTATCTATATAGGGTAAAATGGCCTACAAATTCCCGTTCATCTCTCTCTCCGTTCAGTTTAATCACATACCAGTAGTCTCCTGTAGGCAATTCCTTGCTGGAATAGGTGCCATCCCATCCTTGGGAATCGGAAGATTGACTGGAAACCACCCTACCATAACGATCAAATATTTTAATTAGTATTTCCGGGAACTGTTCCATGTTCCTAGGAATCCAAAAATCATTCTGGCCATCTCCATCAGGTGTAAAGAAATTTGGAATTTCTATGTCAATGAACTCCATAAATAAATTCGCTACAACTTCACAGCCATTTTCATCGACCACACGAACTTCATAGGTATCCGTTCTGGAAATATAGAAGGTGTTCTCATTACCGTTGTCAATACCATCAAAGAAATAGGTATATCCTTCCCTTCCACCACCTACGGTAGCCGTTATCTGGTTGATATTGAGTTGCTCCAATGTGAGGGTCAAGGGTTCAAAAGCTTCGATTACAAAATCGATGGTCTGTATACAACCATTTGCATGCGCAATGGTAATGTAATGATTGCCCGGAGCCGAATCCCTAAAATCTGGATTCAGTTGGAAATCTGCCGGATCAACGGAATCCAGCGCATAAAGCACATCGCCAATTACCGTTTCATCCTCTAACGTAATGTTTACAAAGTTCGAAGGAACTGATCCAGAACACTCGTAAACGGGTTCTACCGTAGCGTTAAGGTTAACACCTCTTTCAATGTCAACAACAAGGCTGGTGTCACACCCATTGGCATCCCGAACAAATACAAGGTAATTACCTGAAGCCATGTCAAAGAAGTCCGTTCGGTCCAACACAAAATCTGAATCGGCATTCGCGTTCAATGCCGTACTATACGGTGCGGTTCCTCCACTTATTTGTAGCGACAAGCTTCCATCTTCACTATCAACGCATATCTCAGGCGTGGTAGTAGCGGTTACTGAAAGCATTGTGGGCTCTGAAATGGTATAGTTCAATAATTCAAAACATCCATTTTGATCCTGCGCAATTACCGTATAATCTCCCGGGGAAAGGTCCGTAAATGTATTTGTGGACGTAAACCTGTTCAAGTTAGGGGATATCGAATATTGATATCCGCCAGCACCTCCAGAAAGCGTAACCGTAATCTGGCCATCATTTTCACCGGCACAGGTTACATTTAGAATCTCTTCCGTGTAAGCAAGCGGTGCAGGCTCCATTATTTCCACGCGTTCCGCACTTACCGTACAGTCCTCGCTGGTTACCTGCACGAAATAAGTGCCGGACGAAAGATTCCTGAAGACGCCCTGTGCCTGCGGACCTGCAATCCTAGAGCCTGCGCTCAAGGATACGTCAGTGTATAGCGCATATTCATAATTACCCAATCCACCATCGGCCTCGGCAAAAAGGATGGCCGTACTTTCCGCAGTACAATTTATAAATGCAGCAGAACTATCCACGACAAGGGAAAGTGGCTCTATTGGGTCTTCCATTATCTCGTTGCTTTGTATGGAGGCGCAATTAAAGCTGTCCTGTACATAGTAGCGATAGGTACCCGCGGTTATTGAATTGAAAACATGTGTGTTTGGACCGTTAACACCATTCATTGGTACATACGTAACACCATCAATACTATAGCTGTAAGGTGCCGTACCTCCTGTCGCGGTAAGCTGCAGAACAGCATCGGTGGTACAGGTAAGCGGATTCAATCGAATCAATTGTGCAGATACCTCGGTCGGATCGGTAATTTGAATTCTGTTTGTTTCCGAGGAACAGCCAATGTCATCGGTTACCAAAACACTATAGAATCCTGCGCCAAGACCTGTAAACGATGGGTTAGGCCTTCTAACCGATGTTTGTAAGGGGACTGTCGCAGCCATATCCGCATAAACATTCAATTGATAACGATACACCGGGGATATGTTTCGCGCACCAACGGTAGCCGTAACGGAAGCATCATTGTCGCCATAGCAAACCAGTGTGCTTGCATTCAAAGTGGCAACAATATCATCTGGTCTTACCAGGGTAATGCTATCAGTATAATCACAGCCAAAGGCATCGGTCACCAAGATATCAAAATCACCGGCCGCCAAGTTTCTGAAAATAAACGCGGATACGTTGTTTTGTGTATAGGCCTGTCCCGTAGTTGTATTGCTTAAAACAATCGTGTAAGGACCCTGTCCTCCTACTGGATCAACCAATAAACTACCTTGGTCATTAGAGCAGCTTACACTTGCCTGTTGCACTACCGTTGCCGTAATTGGTGCTTGTGGTGCCCTTACCGTAATGACATTGGAGTTTTCCACACAGAAAGGAGCTTGTGTTTGCGTTATCCGCACGTAATAAGCACTGCCAGGCAAGCTTGTAATGATTAATGGTAATGTTGTATCCCCAGGACCTGCTTGTCCTGCAATAGCATTATTGCCGGCATCAAATACTTGATAGGTATACGTACCCGTATAGGGGGAAATTGCCACGCTGAAACTACCGTCATCCACACCGTTGTTTAAACACTCCTCATCTGATAATTTGGTAGCTAGAACATCCATTTCAATTGGTTCGTCAATCGTATGTACCGTATTGATAATACAACCTGTATCCAAGTTGGTAATGGAGATGCTATAATTTCCAGCGCCAAGGCCTGTAAATGATTCTATAGTATTTGTAGATGCTCTCGTTTGGCCATACGCCACATTAATTCCTGTAACGGTATACTCCAAATTAGGCGTTGCCGTACTCGGATTTAAGGTGACACCAACCTCAATTTCAGCATCGTTGCCCGGATTACAAGTAACATCGGCCGTATCTACAACTGTTGGCATACTAATTTGAACAAAAGGAGCTATCGTTTCCGTTTCCACCGGACTTGCGCAGCCATTATCGTCAAATGCTGTTATTTCATAAGTGCCACCGGCATAATTTGTTTCAATATACGTAGCGTTAGGTCCATCCTGTACTACAGTACCCAAGGTGGTGTTCACGAACCTGTATCTAATGAACGTACTGGAACCTCCACTCAATGTAGCCGTATCTACAGTGATGCTTGCCGTATTGGCATTGTTCCCTATTGTACATGCAAACTCCTCTTTAGTTAGGGTAAAGTTTGATATCACATTGGGCTGCATAATTACTTGGGTAATATCATCCGTACAACCATTAGGGGAAGATACCCGGATTGTATACGTAATCCCTGCAACACTTCCTTCCAATCCCGTGAATACCGCTGTGGCATTCGTTGTGCTGCTTGGAAGAATTGGGAAGGTAGCTCCGCTTCCTGGTCCAGAAATTATAGTAAAGCTATAGGGGCCTATTCCATTATCCGGATTGGCGCTTACGCTTATGGTACCATCGTCCGCACCATTACAGCTTACGTCTGTAAAATCATCAATTCTAATGTTCGGCAGAACCCTATCTTCTAATCGTTGGGTTACCGTTACGCTACATCCATGGCCCATAGCCGTGTCCGTTACGGTAAAGGTATAGTCGCCAACAAGGTTGAGTCCGGTAAAAATCCCCGTACTATTGGTGTCATCGGCAGGGTCTGAAATTAAAGTTCCCGGATACCTCACCTCATAGTCAAAAGCACCCGAACCACCCGTTTGCGTAACCGTAATTTCCCCTCCTGAATTACAATCGATTGTTTTCACAATGGATGCTCTCGGGGCAATTACTTCATAAAGTGTTATGGCAGCACTCGTTGATCCCGTACAACTAAACTGATCAGAAATTTGAACCGTATAGGATCCTGCGCCCAATCCGCTAAAAATAGTCGTGGATTGTGGTGGTCCGAACGGACTACCATTGCGTACCAGTTGATAGGTATAGTTGCTTCCTTGGCCTCCCAAAACATTGATAAGCTGTATTTCCCCTGAAAAATCGGTACAGTTTGGTTGATTTATCTGTAAATCTGCCGTAATGGGGTCTGGCTGAACCAGATTAACATTCGGTAGTTGAAGCATACAACCGCTATTGTCCCTTACCCATACCTGATAATCCGTTCCCGCCGGGGAAGGACTTCCTGACAGGCCTGTAAATCTTGGGCTGGCCGCAAAGGTTGTTGCCATCGTTGGTGCCGGGTTGGATGCCAAGGCCACAAAATATTCATAGCCGCCCCAACCACCTTGCGTATTTATGATTTCGATAACCCCGTCATTAAAGGCCGGATCTGTAGCACAGGTTACTGGTGTAATTTGGGTATTTGCCGTTATTGGTCCATTCGGACCGGCGATAGTAAAGTAGTCGCTTGCTGTACAATCTGGATTTGAATCCTGTATTATTTCCACGCGATAATCCCCTTCGCCTATGGCAAATGGAGTTGTTGGTCCTGCATTAACGGATATTCCATTTGCTCCACCAATCAATACATCGTCCCCAATGGCAACCGTTCCTTGCGAATCGTAAATTTGCCAGGAAAAACCACCGGAATATGAGTTAATGGGATCATTAATGGTAAAGGTCACCGAGCCATCGGTACCATCACATACCACATCTGTAGTGGTACTTAAAATCTCAAAATTATTAGGCTCACCCACAGTATGCCGAACGGTAACCACACAATTGGTGTTCACATTTCTAACTTCAAAATCATGCGTGCCCGTAGCTAAGTTCGTAAATACATTGGATGGCGTAAACACCCCGGAAGGTAATTCCCTAAATTCATAATTGGCCAAACCAGCTGGCGTACTTGAATCCGTAATAGCGCCAAATGCATTTATGGTAATATCCTCGCCGCCATTGGTACATGATATCGTTTGGTCTACCGTGATTGTAGCGGGTTGAAGTACATCGAACGGAGCAATACTTGCCGTTGTCGTGCCAATACACCCTTGATCATCATATACATTGATGGTGTAATTACCTCCGGCAAAATTGGTCTCGATAAACGTTGGGTTGGTACCCTCCCTGAACCGGTGTTCCAGGGTTAAGGTCATTGATGAACTGATAACGCACATAGGTATTTGAACCGCCACTTACGCTTTGAACCGTTATACTGGCATTGGTGGGATTGTTCCCAAGAGTACACCCAAATTCTATTGGGCTTGCCATAGTAACCACAATCGGGTTGGGTTCACTTACTATGATTGCAGCAGTAGTCGTGGTACAATCGTTTGTGGCCGTGTTTCCTGTTACCGTAACTTCATAACCAGCAGCCGTGGTTGTTGGGGCAAGCCCTGTAAACGTAGCTGAAGTGCTGGACGTGCTTGTTGGACTGATTGAAACCGGAGTGCCATCAAACGCGGTTATCTCAAAAGTATAGGGTCCGGTAGCATTATCCAATACGGATATTGAAATAGTTCCGTCAGCATCACCAATACAGGTAACATCCGTAGCGCTAATGGTGTCGATTACAGGTACAATTTCAGGGGCTACTTCGATACTAAAGCTTCTTGCGGGGCAAGTAGGCCTATTGGTATCGAAAACCTCTACCGTATAGGTTCCTGCTACCGAGGCTAAATTCCAAATGGTAGAATTTGCCGGGGAAGGAAGCGCTATTCTTGCTTGATTTACCGGTCCTGTGATTTGATACTCATAAGAACCGGAACCATTACTTGCCGAAATGGTGATTTCAGCATTGGGCGCTACCGTACAATCCAAAAGTTTGGTCTGCACCGCACTTGCCTGTAAGGTTGGATAAATTTCAGCGGTATCCGTAGCGGTACATCCATTGCCATCAATGATGGAAATAGCATAAGATCCTACCGGGACATTGTTGAAAACACCTCCATTATTGAGATAGGTACTACCTCCATTGATAGAATATAGGTATGGGGCCAATCCACCGCTTGCGTTGACCGTAATACTGAACGGTGTAGCGCAATTGGTTGTCACTACACTTGTAATCGTTGGACTCTGCGAAATATTCATCGACACCGTGTGCGATGGTAAACTGGTTACAGGGCAACTGTATTGGTCTTGAATTGTTACCAGTACATTAAACGGTGTTGCGGTTGGGTCTACCAAATTGGTGATGGGAACGGCTATAGGATTGTTTGTGCTTACAATAGGTGCAATAAAATTCGCACTGCTTAGGGTATAGGTATAACTACCACCCCCGCCTTGTGGATTCTGAATTTCAATCAATCCGGCATCGGCACAGGTAACGTGGCTAAGTACATTCGGGGTAAAGGTAATTGGGTCCAATACCTCAACTTCAACGTTCTCACTTCCAATTACACAGTTATTTGGAGCGGCGCCCCTAATCTCTACAAAATAATCACCACCGCCTAAACTTGCCGGGGTTGGAACCGAAAAACTATCCCCGGTCGTAAATGCCGCAACAGTACCTGTAGCTACAGAAGTATGTGCCGGGCTGCCTACCCTAAACAGTTCCCAATCAAAGGTGCCTCCTAATTCACCAGGAGTATCCTCAGTAACCGTATAGGTAATTTGACCGTTGGTAAGTCCATCACAAGTAGGCGTAGCTACGCCATCGATTTGTACTGGAGGCGGTGCTACGTCATTAACGTTTACACTACTTTGACGTACACATCCTGGGGGTCCGGAAGAATCCCTTACGTAAAACACATAGGTACGCCCAGGAACCAATCCGGCAAAAACATGACTTCCAGGTGTCGCCGCAGTCCACGCAGCGGTAGCCGGATTAAAATTCACCGGGTCTTCGGAATAAGTATACTCATACGGAGAAACGCCGGCGGTACCTTGTACGGTAACCTGTAGGTCGTTACAATCAATAATAATGGCTGCAATGGTAATATCCAAATCATCCAAAGGATAGGGTATCGTATACCTTGGCAGGTCTGTTTGGCAGTTTGTACCCTGCACCCTTATGGATGGGAACACTTCTGTCCCAGAGGCAAAGCTCACCCCTACGAAGGTGTCTGATAATCCCCAAGTAGTACCGCCATCCGAGCTAAATTCCAAGGTACCCAATGTTGCTGGGTAATTGATAAATTCAAACCCGTATAAATTTGGGTCTGGATCACAGCCTGGAGGTAGGATGGGGCTTATGTCTGCGGTAAGTTCATCTGGATTGTTAATGGTTACCGGGGTCTCTGTGATGTCGCAACCGTTGGCGTCCGTTACAATTACCGTATAGTTTCCGGCGCCAAGATTGAAATAGGTTCTTGTAGTGCTAACTACATTGGTATTGGTCTGGTCTGCCGCACCGCCATTGTCCAAATCTATAAGTTGAATGGTATAGGGTGCATCGCCAGAAGTAATGTTAACGGCAATCGATCCCGGACCATTATAGCATTCAGGGTCTGTAGGTGTGGCCGTGAAAACCAAGGCTACCGCAGGATTTACCGTAACCGTCTCCGTGTAATTACATGCATCGGGTGCAACAGCAAAATTATCGCGTACGTATACATCATAATCTCCTTCATTACCGGTAGTGACCGCAAAACTATTGGATGCCCCAAAATCAGCAAATACAGGAGCGGAACCGGTGGGCATAAAAGCATAGGAATAATCCCCGTCGCCACCTACGGCATTGACCGTAATACTACCGTCTGCACAAGAACTGATATCAATTACATCAATGGAGGCATTCAAGCTTGGGTTGACGGTAACTGTTTGCGAATTGGAGGCCAATGGGCAACCAAATTGATCACGTACCTCAACCGTATAAGTTCCATCGGCCAAATTTTGAAAATTATAAGTAGATGCCGTTGCCGGTGTAGGCGTTCTCCAAGGCCCTCCATCGATTCTAAATTGATAACCACCATTTCCAGCGGTTACATTTACGGCAATTGTCCCATCATTATTTCCTGTGTAACAAATCGTTGGCGTTGCCGTAAAAACGATAGTGTCGGGATTCGTAACCGTAATAGGTGTGTCTATGGCATCATCGCAATTGTTCGTGTCCCTAACCCGTACAATATAGTCCCCAGCAAGCGTAATGTTACTAAATACCCGATTGTTTCCGTTGGTTAAAAAATCATATCCTGCAATAATATTTCCTAAATCATCCTCCAATTGGTAGTTGTAAGTTGGTGTTCCACCGGAGGCACTAGCGGTAATTGTTGCGCCAGTATTACAGGTAATTTGAGCGGTCACCGCAGCGGAAGCGATTACCGCGGCCGGTTCCGTAAGTGTTTGGTTTAAGGAAACCGTACATCCCGTAGGATTATTTACATCCCGTACCACAATCGTATGGGCTTGGGCATTTAAACCCGTGATTTGCTGAGGTGTTGTAAAGGGCCCATTAAAAGGCGCTCCATTTGCACTGTACTCGTAACCGCCAATACCAAAATTATCCGCGTTTATGGTAATAGTCCCAGTGCCATCGCTGTTACAGTCTAAATTGTCAAATGCGGTTACAGCGGCTTCAAAGGCATTTCCATTTTCAATGATCACGGTAGTGTCCACATGACAGTCCGTACCATAGGTAACCCGCAAGGTGTGTGACCCAACTGCTATTGTATTGAAAACGTTGGCTGTAGGACTCGGGCCCTGAGCGGATCCATCCAAAATATATATATACGAACCGTCGAAAGGTGTGATCGTTACATTGCCTGTACCATCGCAGTTGTAATCTACCGAATAATCAACAATAGGGGCGACTGGCAATGGATTGATCGTAATCGTAGGCAGCGTGATGAAACACCCTGTTGCATTTGCGTCACGAACACGTACGGAATAGGTATTATTATCTAAATCCGCAAACACATGGCCCCCGGTCGTACTTGCGGTCCACGCACTTCCATTGATGCTATACTGGTAGTTACCAGAACCCCCCGATGTTGCGGTTACACTACCCACGGAAATTTGTCCTAGTTGTGTACAGGTATACTCTTGGGTTTGTATTGCTTCCGCAACCAATTGAGCCGGCTCGCCAACAATGACGTTCTGTACCGTAGATTCACACAAATTGGCATCCCGTATCCTTACCGGGTACGTTCCCGCGTTTAAGTTGGGAAAATTGGTTCCCGTTACATACGTAGAACCCCCATCCAAACTGTAAGTATAAGGGCCTTGTCCTCCAGAAATGAGAGTGATGTCGATGCTGCCATCAGTACCCCCAAAACAAGAAACGTCGGTTGGGGTTGGGGTGAAAGCCAAAGGAGCATCCATGGTTATTGTTATTGGAACCATAGCCTCGCAAAAGCCGGGAACGGAATTACCATTGTTATCCCGCACATAAACGTCATAAGTACCCGGTGTAAATCCTAGTCTAGGATTCGTAGTACTAAACGAGGCATCTGCAGGGGTGTTGCCGCTAGGAACTATGGAGTATACATAGTTGAGGTCCCCACCATTAGCCGTAATGAGTATATCCGTATCCGTACCACAAGCGGTTATATTTTGCGCTGTTGCAGATACCGTAAGTTGAGGGTCAATGGTAACCGTTTCCGTAGCCAAGGCCACAGGGCAGCCAGATTGGTCCCTTACATCAATATCAAAGCTTCCACTAGAGAGTCCGTTGAAGGTGTAGCTCGTTGCAGTCGCGGGGGTTGGCGTCAACCATGGCCCTGCGTTGATTCTAAATTGATATCCTCCGTTACCGTCGGTTACATCGACTTGTATCGATGCCGTGTTTCCTCCACTGTAGCAAGATGTTTCGGTGACATTGAAGGCAACTGCGTTCAATGGTGCTATTGTTAAGGGTGCCGCGGTTTCCTCACAGGAATTAGCGTCCCTAGTCCTAACTACATATGTTCCAGCCGAAAGTCCTGAGAAAAATCGATTGTTCCCATTGGAGGCAAAGTCAAAAAGGCCGATGATGCCTCCACTGGTATCTTCCAATTGATAGGCGTAGGCAGGAGTTCCGCCAGTGGCGGTCGCCCTAATGGTCGCATCAGTGGTACAGCTTAACGCAGTGGTTATTGTAGAAGCTACCGAAAGAGGGGTAGGTTCTGTTATCGTTTGGGTTACCGAAGTGGTACATGTAATTTCATCCGCCTTGCGTATTTGGACGGTTTGGCTCCCCGCGCCAAAAACCGGATTTGTGGTTACGGGCGAACTTAGGGAAGGAATCCATGTAGTTCCGCCGTCTACGGAATATTCAAAACCTGCCGTAGCATCAAAATTTTCGACCTCAAAGGTTATGGTCCCATCGGATAATCCGTTACAGGATACATTCGTGGAACCTCCTAGTGAACTCGCAAATACATTACCTGCAACCACGGTAACAGGTGTTTCAACAAATAGCTCACATACCTCTGGGATTTGGAAGATTTCTATATCGTCTATAGCCAAGTCGTTTCCACTATTTCCTATTTTTTCCGTTCTGATTACGAAATCCAGGGTAGTGTTTGCTCCGGGGTCAAGGTCAGTTGTGAAAAGTTCCCAGTCATTCGGTCCCGTATTCTTAGGAATATCCCCTGTACGGATAGATTGAATGACAGCTCCTCCCGGAGTTCTAATTTCAATAGTCAGATCTGGGTCTAGTTGTGTGTTGCCGGTCAACCCATTCAAGAGATTAAAAATGTGAAGGCTTATCCTCAACGGTCGGTTGGGAATAACGTCATTGATAGGTTTGGTGTAAATTATTTGCCCTGGGCTAGGTGTTCCTACATTGATTACTAAAAATCGACCATTAGGGTCAGAAGGGTTGGTATGATCATTTGGATTCACCCAAGCACCAAAGGGAGCTACAATCCTATTGGTAACACTATATTGGAAATCGTTTATGTTTCTATTACTGTCACCTCCGCCGGCAGTACTTGTCGTTTGGTCTTCATAGGCATAGCCCCTGGTATCGGGACTTGGAATGGTTCCGTTCCCTACACCAAAATCCTCGGAAAGTAATAGACTGGGCGTGGGTGGTGTTTGTGAGGCATAATAGGTCGTTACGGTATAGGTGCCGGGTCCTACATTGCCAAATACATTACTGTCCTCGGGTGTATTAAACGTACCGTCCAAAGCATACCTGTAATTATACCCTGCAATACTTGGAGAGGCGGTTATCGTCCCCGTTCCATCACAATTGTAGGAAACCTCCGGTGTCAACGTAACATTAGGAGGTGTTGGCAATCCCTCTACGGTTACATCCATAGGGAACGAACAAGAACCATCACGTACAAATACCGTATAATCCCCTGGTGGTAATAACTGTGTTGAACTAGCGCCCCAAGTAGTACCGCCATCAAAGCTATATTCATAGGTCCCGGACCCGCCCACAACGTTGGTAATGCGTACTTCTGCACCATTGGGGTCACAAGTAGCGTCCCTAGACACACCGGCAGAGGCACTTAATGGAAAAGGCTGATTTAGCACATATTGTTGTGAAACATCGCAACCGCTGCTATCCAATACCCTAATATCATAATTTCCTGCCGAAAGATTTACAAATTGATTTGTGGGTTGGTAACTCGTACCCCCATCGATACTGTATTGGAATGGACCAACGCCACCAAGTACGTTAATGGTTAATTCGCCATCGGCGTCCCCGGAACATGACGGTTGAACCTCTGCAATTGAATCTATCGTCAAGCCTCCATTGTCATCGATAGTAACTGGGGCCGAAATGGAATAACAGTTGTTCGCGTCAATGACGATGAACTGGTATGTTCCATTTTCCCCTGGGAAATATTCATCGGTTCCATCATCGTCCGTATCCCTCCAACCAAAGGAAAATGTAGTATCCACTTGATAGGCATTTGGGTCTATATTATCAATGATTTCCTGTTCCGTAGGCGAGCCTCCAGGGCTATGTAACAACGTACCATCCTTGCTCCAAATGGCAAATAGAAAATCTGGATTTCCCTGGCCTCCCGTACGCGTCAATTCTATACTGCCTGCAGTACAACCAATATCCGCAATCGTAACCGCGGAAAGCGTTGGGTCTGGAATGCGATTAATGGTCATGGGCTGTACATCCACACAACCGTCATCCGTTCTGGTGACTATAAAATAGTTGCCGGCATTTATGTTATTGAACGTGTAGGTGTTACTGGGTTGGGCCGTTTCGCTATCTACCAAAGTACCTCCCGGGTGCCCTACATAGGATGGTGATGCGGGTGGTGGTGTACCGTCGTTCAATCTAAGCTCATACGTATAATTGGGCAATACATTGTTGGCGTTTATCTGTACGCTACCCAATGAATTACAATTTGCATCCGTAGTAATAAGATCTACTTGCAATGTCCTGTTTAAAATTCCAATATCCGGAGTACTGAAAATACAGGCCCCAGGTATCGGAGTTTGGGTTGATGGGTCTAATTGTACAACTTCTACCCTATAGGCACCATTACTGGTGAAATCAAAACTAGGACCGTTATTGGCGCTAAAAGGAATTACGACGGTGTTGGAACTTACATCCACTAACTGGTATCCATATGCGTTGCCTAAATTGGTAATGGTGATATTTCCTTCGGTTTCGCAAACTACATTACGGGTATTGTATTGTATATCCAGATTATTCTGAAATACATCAAAATAGAAACGACTCACACAACCATTTTGATACCGTATGGATAAACGATATTTTCCTGCGGTATCTGCAGTAAAATCACTGCCCGTACCCTACTTGATTCCAGGTACAGGTTAAATTTCGGTTTAAGCAATTTTCTGGTTGTACAGAGCAACTTGTTTCATCCAAACGTTCCCAAAACAAGCCTTGGGCATCGGATATGTTAACCTGCAGCAATTGCGAATCATTGATACCGCAAAGTGCAATTTTAGGGAACTGGGTCGTTCCGTCGTTACAATCTACAACAATTTCACCCTGAATATCATTGGTTGGATCTGTGTCTGTATTACTTGCATTGAAGAAATCAATAATTGGATTGGTCTGGGTAGTACCAAAACGTTCCACCGTAATAATCTCCATAAATCCTTTACATGGATCGGCGATTTGTTTGTCAACGATATAAACCCCAACCTCAGTTACCAAGATTGTACTGGGGTCATTATCTGGATTTCCATCCTGGCCCGTAATATTTATATCCCCAGCATCAATGAGTCCGTCTTCATTTACGTCCAAATACCAAACATAATTATCAAAACCGTCCCCAGAATCCAAAACAACATTATCACCGCAGAGTTGCGCTGTTCTAGAGAAATTACAGGAAGAAAGATCATCCAATAAAAAGTTGGTGGCACCCGGGGTAACGAAGCCACAGTTATCAAAATCGGACACACTGGGGTCGTCCGTTATTGTTGCACTGTTTATATCTCCCCGATAGGTAGAGTAAGCTAAATTTTGAATAAGATCCGTACAGGCATCTACAAAGTCGAAACAATTTTCCGCCACCTCTACCCGCATTCGAATAGAGTAGGTTGGTCTCCCCATTCGCACTAAATTGTCCGGGATGGTAAACGTGATTTCATTGGTGGCCAAATCAACGACATGGGTTACCCCTGGGGCGCCCGTTACATCCACACTTACAAATTCTGTATTGATCGGTAATACGTCCCTAATGGTATAGCCTACGGCATCATCGTTCCCTAAATTTCTAAAGGACAAGACATAGTCCAAAGTTTGGCCTAGATTAACGCCTGCGCCCGTAATGTCATTACCCGCAATATCTTCCACTCTTTTTTCAAGAACAATATTGGGTTCGATTATTTCAACTGAAAATGTAGCCAGAAAAGGTCCGTAACCATCACCGCTGGATGTAAAGCGTAAGGTTGCTCCACTTTCATCATTCGGCAAAATAGTCTCATTGGGGTTGTTCAGGTTAAAAAGGTCCAAATCCGTTCCCAAGGTATTTGTTCCATATGGGGTACGGGTAGGCACTTGGGCCCCGTTGGTAGAAATTGTAGAATTGAAAAAATTGTTCGCGGGGTTTAATCCCGTTGTAAGGTTAGTAAAGCCCGAAGCCGAGTTAAGGTCTGCGCGCATAAAAAAGCGGTCATTGCTAATGCCCCTGTCACCCTCCAAAGCGGCAACACCTATTCTTGCACGCACAGGGAAAGGTGCTGGAAGCGTCCTAAAACCATTGACATCCACATCTACATTGCCAACAGAACCGGAGAGGCCCGCATAACCGTCAAAGGTTGAGATAAACTTGCCAGATTCATTCGGGTTTTCGTATATAATCACCATAACCCAACCCGCAGAGCTTGAACCATTCCTTCTCCCTCTCGTAGCCCTAACATTTGCAGCGGTGTACTCCCCATTTGGATTTGGGTTTGAACGCACTAAATCCGTAATGTTCTTATAACAGATTACGGGAGCATCCTTTACAAAGTTTGTGGGGTTTGCCGGATCATACCCATTCATAATAATATCATCCTCCTGCCCTACTGGGTCTGGATTATCATCGGCCACCAAATCTACATACGCACCTCCTGGAACCCTAAATTTTATCTCGTTCCACTCTTCTATTCTTGGCGTTCCGGTAAAGGATGCGCCGCCATCCGTACTACGTTCATTGGGGTAGGTTCCGGCCCAGTATAGCCCGGCGTACCTAACTTGTGAACACGCTGGGTCTGCCATAGTAAGCTCGGCACTACTTGAACTAAATGTGGTGGGGTCACTATCAATATCGATATACTCCATCCACAAGGAATTATTATTGGCATTGCCGTTATAGGGTGTGTTCGCTTCACTGGGATTTGCCTGTGATGCCCTATTTAGAATGTTGTTCCCAACAAAAATAATATCGCCACGTACCTCAATATTACCGCCAGCAAGTCTGGGCGTAAATGGAACATATTCTTGCGCATTTGTATATAGAATACCTGCAATAAAAAGAAAAAATAAAACTGCAAAGTTTCGTCTTAAAATTGATTGAGTCATTTTACCTAAGCTAAGTGGTGTGGAAAAAAGAGTATTTATAACTAGTCTGGTCATGCTATTTTCTTAATGGAGCCTTCAAATTGTACGTTTATGTGCTGAAATCAATCTGTACGGAATTCTCCAATAACAAATATTGGTCTTAGGTACTAGGTGTAAAATTTAATGTTGTGGTATGATGGGTTTCTGTTGTGAAACACCAATTAGAATAGGTGTGTATTCTTTGGAAGGCCTAATTTTATTACTATTTAGAGCTTCTGATTTTAAGTACTATTTCTTTTTCACTGGAGGAATTTCGTAAGAAATGTACTTTAGGTTAGCAATTGGATACCCTAAAAATTACGCAAATCGGTGCACCCTCAAAACCTATTTTTTTTATTAATGTAAAAAATTTGGAAGGAAAAAACCATGCACTTTTATTGAAGGAAAATAGCTAGAACCATTGTATTTTAGGGGTGGATTCTTTTTCAGGTGCTATTAAAAATCAAGCGAGCAATAGCGGGTACATTTAATTGCATTCAAGTGATGAATTAGACAACTTAAAGCAAAGCAATTGCAAAATTAAATTGGTTCGTACTTGTTTTACGAGCCTATGGTGCATTTCTTATGAAGATGGTTTAGGTTATGCCATTTGTTGGTCACTTACACGCATAATCCACATTTTGTCATTATAGGCATCGTTGAGTTTGGAGTAATAGGATAACAGCGCATTTGTCCACGAATCGTGTTTTTTTAGATACACATACCTATAATTGTTCTTTGGATTGATAAAGTAACTAGCGCTTAAGCCATAGGAGTTTAACAGCTTTACAAACCTGTTTGCATTGTTAGGGTTGGCAAAAACATTGGCAATGAGATAATATCCAGAACCTGCGCCTTCTATGACATAGGTTTTGGGCTCGGCCTCATTGGCCGCAACTTTATCCTTTACCACAACATTTTTACTTAGCACATCTGCTTCATACTTTGCAGACTTCTCTTTCAGTTTATTAACATTATTGACATAGGCCTCATTGGTGTAGGTGTTATCCACATTCATAATCCAGGTATCCCCGTCGTACGAACCGTTTAAATTGGAATAATGTGCTGCCTCCGCTTCAGCAAAGGAATCGTAACGTTGTAGGTAGACATATTTTAGACCGTTCGTCGGATTATCAATATAATCTGGGTTAAATCCTTGTTCGGATAAGGTGTTGAGGAATTTATCCATATACTGACCACCCTTGTACACGTTTGCCACAATATAATAGCCATCTGTTGCAGTTGGCAGATTTTTAAACTTTCTACTTTTAACCTTATCCTGTGCCCTTTTTGTGTTGTTCGTTGCCAAGGCATCCTGGGCTGTGGTCCTTACTGCCGCGACCTCTTTATTTTGTTTTTTGTTTTCTGCCGCTATGGTCGCCAAACGATCGGTCTCTGATTTATTTTCAGGAAGCGCCGTTGGGTTAGTACCGCCATCGTTGGAAGGGTTTTGAGTGACCGCTATTGCAGTCTCTGAATCATCCTCCATAAAGAGTTCTTTCGCCCTTTGCTCCAAATCTGGTCGTTCCCCATTGGTTTCGTTGCGAACCATACGCATCACCATCTCAAAGCGTCGTTCCAAATCGCCCTGACGAATGGCCTCAATTGAATCTTGGCGAAACATCAATTCCTCAATGATAGCGTCGTTTTCGGCCAATTTCCTTTTCAATTCCTCGATTTCCTCATTCGTAGCTATGTTATCTGGCTCCGACAGGTTTTCGACTAAATCGTCTTCATAATCGTCTTCTAACATGACGCGGTCTTCTGTTAGATTGGGCGTAAACGAATAGGCGACCGAAATTTCGTGTGTAACCCCAAAATTATCGAAATTGTTGGAAAGGCCTTTTTCCATGGTGTACCCTAAGGAAATTCTACGGTTTAGGTTAAAACCTACCCCGGCGGCAGCACCATAAAAACTATCATACCCTCCTTGTAACCATCCCAATTTGGGTAAGTCTAAAATTAAACTTCCGCCCAAGGTAATGTCCTCCTCGCCCACTTTTCGGACGCGGGCCAAGGGCATTAAGCGTCCTTCCTCAAAAATTCCCGCCTGATTTTCAAACTGATGGGTATATTGCAAATGCCCTGAGTAAGTTTTATCCTTGAATTCTGTGAGCGATTCACTGGTCTTCAGGTTATAATCGAAAAGATTTTCGGCAAATAATCCAAAATCGAACTTTCCATAAGAAAGGTTGAAACCGGGTTGAAACGATATAAGGTTCTGGTCCTGCAATCCCGCAAGAAAGGGGTCCTGCTCTACCGTGGTGGCCCTGCCTAGGTCAAAACCACTATTGTAATACGAAACGTTGGCGCCAAAAGTAAAGTTACTCTTATCGCTCAGTTTAATACCATAGGCGTAGTTGGCCAAAAGACCAAAGTTGCTTAAGGTACCCCTGCGTTGGGTATATAAACTAAGGCCTAGACCCGTTCTATCACTTATACGACCGCTATAGCTTAAAAAGTAGTTTTGATTGTTATCATCAAACTGTACCGATTGGTTTCTGTGTAACAGGTTGATGTAGGACTTATCCTCCCTAACCGTTGAAAAGGTAGGGTTGATTAAAAATCGGTTGTATTTTAAGAGGTTCTGTGCAGGAACGTCATAAGATACAAACGGATTGTCCTCTTGTGCAGCGACCTTGAAGGTCGCAAACAAAAATAACAATAGGTATAAAACACTTTTCTTTAGCATGGTGGGCTTAACGTATTACCGTGATAGTGCCCTGTTTGAGCACCTCACTGGCGTTCCTTATCTTATAGTAGAACACCATATTTTGTTTTGTGAACGCAGTAGCTGACTGCGGCCAGTTATTTTTATAATTGAATTCATTAATGATTTCCTGTCCCTGCTCATTGTAAATGATCACATTTACATCGGCCTTGTTGGAATACGAATTAGGTATAATCCATTGGTCATTGATACCATCTCCATTTACGGTAATTACATTAGGTACTTTAAACGTGTCCAGAAAAGATACCGCCACGCTGCGTATGATTTCACAATTGTCGATAGAAGCGATTAAGGTATAATTACCCGCTTCAGAAAATGTAACGCTACTTGCGTTGGCTATTTCTACATTTTCAGTATTTAACCATCTATAGGCAGTTCCCCCGCTCGCCGTTACCGTTCTTGACGTGCCTTCCGGTATAACAATTTCAGTACCGGGGTCAAGGGTAATCAAGTTTTCATCCAATGGAGTGATTATTATTTCATTGGAGATTAAAGAACAGCCATCCCTATCCAAGACCAACCGGTATGTTCCTGTTTGGTTTACGGTAAGCACACTATCCGTAGTGTTCATTGAGGTACCGTCTACTTCCCATTGGAAGCTTGCTGTACTTAAATCTGTGGTCGTACTTAAGGTAATCGTTTCACCGGCGCTACAGTATACCGTAGACGAACTGCTAATACTTACTGTTTCACTAGTCAATAATTGGGTCGTAAGGGTGTTTGATGTTTCGTTGAAGCTTTCTATGGTCCCCTCCAATATATAATCTCCGTTCTCCAAATTGGAAGCAAGGCTTATATTCTTATCGTTGGCGCCGGAAACCGCCACACCATCCTTCTGCCATTGGTAGGTGAAAGAATCAATCAATGCGGTGGTAACATCGGTCTTTGAGCCATCGGAGGCTATTGCGTTTATGGTTTGCACCCCTAAGGTTGTACTGGTTGATGTACAGGAGGTATACGCACCCGTGTAATCTATAACCAGTTCAAATGAAGTTGGGGATACAATGGTGGTCGTTTCAGAATTTTTTGAGCTTACCGCACAGCTTCCGCCAGATTGGGTTACTTCTGCATAATATGATCCAGCTTGGTTAGCGGTTAACGTATTGTTGGTTTCACCACTAAGCTCTACTCCATTTCTAAACCATTTAAAGCTAGGATTAGTAGCTGTAGTGGAAACAGATAGTGCCTGCGTTTGTAACGGAAGCAATACCATGTTCGTTTCATTATCGACCGTTACCGTATAGGCATCAGAGTTTGTGATGTTCACGGCTTCTGAGCGTTCTTTACAAATACCCGTTCCAGAGATTTCTACGGCATACTCACCTTCAAAACCTACAATTGCCCCATTAACGGTATAGGATGTAGCAATGGCGCCAGGTATAGCGTTGCCATTCTTAAACCATTGGTAGTTCCAGGCTGCATTTGTTTGATTTATGCTTAAGGTTTCGCTCTCCGTGCTACATAGCGCTGTTTTAGTGGGCGGTGTTACCGCTATGGCATTGCCAGAGGCACCAATGGTAACGTCAACAATATTGGAATCCGTATTTCCAGACCCGGTACAGATTGGACCGTAATCGATATAGACACTATACATTCCGGTTTGGGCAACGGTTAAGGTATGCCCCTTCTGCCCCGCCAACTCAGTTCCGCTACGGTACCAAATATACTGATAGGTTTCCGGGTTGCCAATATTATCAACTTGCAGCGTAATCGGGTTAGTGCTACAAACACTCCCCGGAGGTACCCCGTTGCCAAGTTCACTAATATTCAGATTGCTGGTAACATCCATAAAGTACATGCTATATGCTGGGGAAGCGGTTCCAATCTTCACGGGATCCGTGCTCCGTACCCGCATTTTGTATCCTTGACCGCGTGTATCGGTTGGTATGGAAAAGCTGATATCAAAATCATTAACCGCATTTTTATCCGTAATGGTCTGCAATGTTTGCGGGCTTGAAAAACTGCCGCTACCGTCTGAAAGCTCCAGAATAAACTGGTTCCCGGTATTCGCCGTTCCCGCCCAAGTAATGTTGACAAAATATTCATTAAAGCCTCCATTGCCCGCACATATTGCGGTCCAAGGAGAATTTCCCGCCAAATTGGGGTTGTCTGCAGGTTGGGGCGCATTGATAACAATAGCCTGGGCCGTTAATTGAACAAGGCCAAAAAGCATAAAGATTGCGCTAAAAACGTAATTTTTGGTAAAGGTTTTCATAAGTATGTGTAGTTATGGGGCCACTACGGTTGACTATAACGGTTTCCTAAACTTTTTATTTCACCATATAACCATAGACAAATATGTTATTAATCACGATGAAAAGGAATTTATTGTTGTCGGAAGGAACATTTCTGTTGTGAAATGCATTTTATGTAAGGTGTATCTATTTTAAACCGCCCAATTACGCCATTTTTGCTACTTTTGTGGCCAGAATTGAAACGACATGAGCGAGACACCAAAGTCTTTAAATTTTATTGAACAGATTGTTGAGGAAGACCTTAAAAATGGATATACCAAGGATGAGCTCCGTTTTAGATTTCCACCGGAACCTAATGGTTACCTACACATAGGACACGCTAGTTCTATCTGTCTTAATTTTGGCCTTGGCCTACGGTACAATGCACCCGTTAACCTACGGTTCGATGACACCAATCCCGCAAAGGAAGAACAGGAATTCGTTGATGCCATAAAGCGTGATGTTGAATGGTTGGGATTTCAGTGGGATACCGAACGGTATGCGTCTGATTATTTTCAACAACTTTATGATTGGGCGGTTCAATTGATAAAAGAGGGCAAGGCCTACGTAGATAACCAATCGTCTGAAGTTATGGCTCAACAAAAAGGAAGCCCTACAGAACCCGGTACGGATAGTCCGAACAGAAATAGGAGTGTCTCGGAAAACCTAATGCTTTTCGAAAAAATGAAAATCGGGGATTTTCCTGAAGGAAGTCATGTTTTACGAGCCAAAATCAATATGGCCTCTCCCAATATGCTTATGCGGGATCCCATCATGTACCGCATCTTGCATAAAGCGCACCACAGAACAAATACCGATTGGTGTATTTATCCGATGTATGACTGGACCCATGGTGAAAGTGACTATATAGAACAAGTCTCCCATTCCTTGTGTACCTTGGAATTTGCCATGCATCGTGAACTTTACGATTGGTTTTTGGACCAGGTATACGATCCTGCGAAAGTAAGACCTAAACAACGGGAATTTGCTCGAAGAAACTTAAGCCACACCGTAGTTAGTAAACGTAAATTATTACAGTTGGTTGAAAAGGGCTATGTTACCGGATGGGACGATCCCCGCATGCCAACCATCTCCGGTTTGCGTCGGAGGGGCTATACCCCGGCGTCTATCCGAAATTTTGTCGATACAATTGGAATCGCGAAACGTGATAACCTAATTGATGTTTCCCTGTTGGAATTCAACATTCGCGAAGACCTCAACAAAACCACACATAGGGTAATGGGCGTCCTAAATCCATTAAAATTAGTGATTACCAATTATCCTGAAGACAAAACGGAGCTGCTTGAAGCTGAGAACTCTCCGGAAGATGATGCGGCCGGCTTTAGGGAAATTCCATTTTCAAGGGAACTTTTTATTGAGCAGGACGACTTCAAAGAGGAGGCAAACAAAAAATTCTTTCGTTTAAAGTTAGGAGGCGAAGTACGTTTAAAAAACGGCTATATCATTAAAGCTGAAAGTTGTACCAAAGATACCGATGGGAATATTATAGAGGTGCAATGCACCTATGACCCAAAAAGTAAAAGTGGAAGTGGAACAGAGGAGAGTTTGCGTCGCGTCAAAGGAACCTTACATTGGGTCTCGATTAAACATGCCATTAAAGCGGAAATACGTCTTTACGATCGCTTGTTTACCGATGAGAGCCCAGATACGCATAAGGACAAAGATTTTTTGGATTTTATAAATCCTGAATCCCTCCAAGTCATTACCGGTTATGTTGAACCCGGACTTAAAAATGCAAAACCTGGAGAACGATTTCAATTTCAACGGATCGGTTACTTTTGTGTTGATCCAGATACTACGGCAGAAAACCTGGTCTTTAATAGAACCGTAGGCCTTCGTGATTCTTGGGCTAAAATTCAAGATAAAAACTGATTACGCTTTCAGAATTAGACCCTATTCTGGTTTAGGATACAAGTTGGGTCGTTTTGCCCTAAAAAATAGCATGCCAACACAAAGGCTCGTAGAACCAATATCTACGAGCCTTTATTATATAAAATACCAATTAGTATTGCAATGTTTGGAAACATAGCGTCACCCCAACACGTTTTTCTTAATCTTTAGTTTTAGGCTTATTAGTCTTCTTCATACTTTCCCCGATCATGTTACTTGCCGTAAAGCTGGCAACCATGTTGTTAAGCATATCGCTACCCGCCTGAGGTGAATTGGGGAGCAGAATCAAATTCGTATTCGTTTCTTCACCTATACTCTGAAGGGTATCATAATGCTGTGTTACCACGATAAGCGCAGAAGCCTCCTGTGAATTAATGCCTACTTTGTTCAATACCTCAACGGATTCCTCCAAACCACGTGCAATTTCCCTTCGTTGATCTGCAATACCTTGTCCTTGTAGTCGTTTGCTTTCCGCTTCCGCTTTTGCCTTTTCCACAATCAATATACGAGCGGCATCTCCCTCAAACTGCGCGGCGGTTTTTTGGCGTTCAGACGCGTTAATCCTGTTCATGGCTTCCTTTACCTGTGCGTCTGGATCAATATCGGTAACCAGGGTTTTAATAATATCGTATCCATAGTCCAGCATTGCGTCCTGTAGTTCCGCCTTAACGGCAATGGCAATATCGTCTTTTTTCACAAACACGTCATCCAATTTCATTTTGGGAACCTCTGCACGTACAACGTCAAACACATAAGACGTAATCTGTTCATGTGGATACTCCAACTTGTAAAAAGCATCGTAGACCTTCTCCTTAATAACGACGTACTGAACAGAAACTTTGAGCTTTACAAACACATCATCCAGTGTCTTTGTCTCAATGATAACATCTAACTGTTGTATTTTTAAACCGATGCGCGCGGCAATACGCTGCACAAAGGGAATCTTGAACTGTAAGCCAGAGTTGCGAACACTAGTAAACCTACCAAAGGTTTCAATGAGCACTGCGGTTTGTTGCTTTACGATAAAAACTCCTGAAAGAATGGTGATAATGACAAAAAAGAATATTGGAATCCAAATAAATGCGCCCATAGCAACTTTGTTTTAGTGTGAATTAGTTAAGGTACAAAACCCATTGTTCATTTGTAGCAAAAAGAATGCTTTTGTTACATTGGTTTGATTTATAAGTATACCTTGCCCTACAAATTTTATATTGTGCTAACAGCCGTACATCCAAAATTGCCCATGCGCAATAAAAAAGTCACATTAGCTTATTATGCGGAAGCTTTGGGTTTTTCTGTATATGGATCATTAGATCACGAAGCATACCTAATGCTGGAAAAAGAAAATGTTCAATTGCATTTCTTTCTTTTTAAGGCCCTTGATCCGAAGGAAAATTATGGCCAGGTTTACATTCGCACTACAGATATAACAGCATTATATGAGTCATTGGTAAAGCGTAATGTTTCCATACACCCAAATGGAAAATTGGAAGCAAAACCTTGGGGACAATTGGAGTTCTCTTTGCTGGACCCAGACACCAACCTAATAACCTTTGGCCAACCTATTGCCTGAGCCGATAACAATCCGCTTTATTCATTTTCTAAGTCTTGCATAAACCCTAAGTGCTTTGCATCTAGATGCTCCCTGTACGACACAAAAAAGGCAGCTTATTCCTAAGCTGCCTTTTTCTATGCGGGGTTAAGTTTACTTTTACTTCTTTACCTCGTAACGGTCAAGATCCATTACTTTGGCCCAGGTCCTTACAAAATCGCGAACAAATTTCTGTTTTGCATCGCTGGTTGCATATACTTCTGCCATTGCACGTAATTCAGAATTCGAACCGAATATCAGGTCAACTCTTGACCCTGTCCATTTCTTACTGCCTGACTTACGATCGCTCCCTTCAAACACGGAGTCATCTTCAGAAACTGATTTCCAAGTGGTGCCCATATCCAATAAATTGACAAAAAAATCATTGGTAAGCGCTCCGGGTCTATCCGTAAAAACACCATGATCGGAACCGTCATAATTTGTGTCCAAAACTCGTAATCCACCTACCAATACGGTCATTTCAGCCGGGGTTAAGGTCAATAGATTAGCCCTATCCACCAACAATTCCTCTTCTTTAATAGAGAATTTTTGCTTGGCATAATTACGGAAACCATCTGCACGCGGTTCCAATGCCTCAAACGCCTCTACATCGGTCATTTCCTGGGTTGCATCGGTACGTCCTGGCGTAAATGGTACTTTAGTTTCGTGCCCTGCGTCTTTCGCAGCTTTTTCTACAGCTGCCGACCCGGCCAAAACGACCAAATCTGCAAATGAAACTTTTTTGTTACCTGTCTGCGCATCGTTGAATTCTTGCTGTATACGCTCTAAAGTGTCGATTACCTTGGCCAATTGAGCTGGTTTATTAACTTTCCAATCCTTTTGGGGGGCTAAACGAATACGGCCACCATTGGCCCCGCCTCGTTTATCAGAATCCCTAAAAGTGGAAGCAGAAGCCCAAGCTGCAGAAACCAACGCTGAAACCGATAATCCTGAAGCAAGAATATTTCTCTTAAGATCCTCTGCATCGCTATCATTAATCAAATCATAATCAACTGCCGGTACCGGATCTTGCCATAGCAGTTCCTCTTGAGGTACTTCTGGTCCTAAGTAACGTGAAACCGGCCCCATATCTCTATGGGTCAATTTAAACCACGCTCGTTTGTATGCATCGGCGAACTCCTCCGGATTTTCCAAGAAATGTCTTGAAATCTTTTCATAAGCCGGATCTTCACGCAATGAGATATCGGTTACCAACATAAACGGTTGATGTGTCTTGCCTTCTACGTGGGCATCTGGAACTGTACCTGCTCCGGCATCACCAACGGGCTTATATTGCCAAGCGCCTCCCGGACTCTTGGTAAGTTCCCAATCAAACCCGAACAAATTCTTGAAGTAACTATGGCTCCATTGGGTTGGTGTTTGACTCCAAGCACCCTCCAAACCACTTGTAATTGTGTCCTTACCTACACCGGTACCAAAATTATTTTTCCAACCTAGTCCTTGCATTTCCAAACCTGCACCAGCTGGTTCTGGTTCCAAATACTCAGCGTCACTAGCCGCGCCATGTGTTTTACCAAAGGTATGGCCGCCGGCAATCAAAGCAACCGTTTCATAATCGTTCATTGCCATGCGGCCAAACGTTTCCCTAATGTAGTGAGCTGCTTCCTTTGGATCTGGATTCCCGTTATGACCTTCAGGATTTACATATATTAGTCCCATATGGGCAGCACCTAATGGGTTCTCGAGTTCTCCTACCCCATCTTCGTAGCGCTTCTTACTTCCTAGCCATTCGCTTTCAGATCCCCAATAAATATCCTCTTCCGGTTGCCAAATATCCTCACGTCCACCAGCAAAACCAAACATGGGCAAGCCCATTGTTTCGTGGGCAACATTTCCTACAAGGATAAACAAATCTGCCCATGAGATTTTTTTGCCATACTTCTGTTTGATGGGCCAAAGCAACAATCTCCCCTTATCCAAGTTTGCATTATCCGGCCAACTATTTAATGGTGCAAAGCGTTGATTCCCCGATCCCGATCCACCGCGGCCGTCTGCAATTCGATACGTCCCTGCGGCGTGCCAAGCCAATCGAATAAAGAAAGGACCGTAATGTCCATAATCCGCAGGCCACCAATCCTGACTATCGGTCATTAAATCGGCAATGTCCTTTTTTACTGCTGCCAAATCCAATGACTTAAACTCCTCGGCATAATTGAAATCCTCATCCATTGGATCCGCCTTCTCGGAATGCAACCTTAGAATGTTAATATTTAACATATTTGGCCACCAGTCCCTATTTGTCATTCCGCCGCCAGCGGCTTTGTTCATTTCTCCATTTAGAAATGGGCAGTTTGCAATGTCATCGCTATTTGCTTCCCAGGCACCGCCTTTTCCATTATTGTTGCTCATGATTCTATTAATTTTAGTGTTGTTTTTTCTACGAATAGTAAAGTTACCTATATTCTACTTATTAAAAACTTAATCTTAATAGATAAAAACTATGCCGTATTTTTAAAGTCAATTAATCTGTCTATATTCAACTACTTCTGAGACGCTTTTGTTTTTATTTGAATAGAGTCTACCACTGTTAGAAATAAGAATAGCCGCTTAACCTTAAGGTCATAGCCTTGAAAAAAGTAAGTTGTATTCAACTCTATCCCCGCTATTTGTAGCATGCTCCCATACTGGCAGATTAAATGGTGCTACGTCTTTATTGATGTAATATTTACAAAACACCTACAAGGAAGCAGAATAGGTTTGTTCCAACAAACCTATCCCTAAAAGTGCTTCATGGAAAAAAGCGCGAAAACCCCTCTTTTGCGGAGCTCGTTACCTTTTTGGCTTTTGGAACGAACTTTTGCTTATTAAGGTTCAAAGGTGAATCTTTGCCAAGTTTTGATGACGACAATGGGAAGACTTTTACGACTTGGTCTGCAAATTGGGTGTCGGCCACAAGAAGGGTGGATAGTTTTCAAGTTGCTTGTGGGTAAAATTTCAAAGCAGCTACAGCTAAAAAATTGAACAATTGGATTTCGGATATCCATAATCTGGAAGCACATACCGCTTACCGTACCGGTCTGATTATCCATAATAGGACGCATAGTAACCGGTAGTATTTAGGAAAATTTTTAACGTTTCTAAATCAAATATACCTTAGGGTTCTGATTATCTTGCAGGCCGATTTTATTTTTTGGTGAAATGAAAAGAATTAGACTTTAATGGGTGCGAAGACCAAAAGGCAACAACAGGCAAAATTATTGCGGATTTTTAGAAAGGTTCACCGCACGACAGGTGCCGCATTGTTCCTGTTTTTTTTCTTTATCTCCGTTACCGGTCTTTTATTGGGTTGGAAAAAACACAGTGGAGACATCCTACTTTCAAAGTCCTATACCGGATCATCAACCAACTTACAAGACTGGTTACCCATTGACAGCCTTCACTCCTTGGCAAACACCTACCTTTTGAAATCGGTATCCCCGGAATTATCCACTAAAATCGACCGTATTGATATCCGAAAAGAAAAGGGAATGGTAAAATTTGTGTATACCGACCATATTTGGGGCCTACAACTGGATGGTGCTACCGGTAAATTACTTCATGTAGAGCGCCGTTATTCCGATTTAATAGAAAATGTACATGACGGTTCCATTCTAGATAATTATTTAGGCACGAGTAACAATCAAGTCAAGGTTATTTACACCTCCGTAATGGGCATTGCCCTTCTCATCTTTACCATAACCGGCTTTTGGCTTTGGTATGGCCCCAAAAGGATGCGGGCAAACAAAGATACGGGGCAATAGCGGTAACGCTTTAAAATTAACTTTAGCTTAGGCGGCCAGAAATACCAAACGGTAAAATTCATAAATGTCAGATATAAAGAAAGGTGGTTTGGATAAACCCAGTTTACATCCTCGTAATGCCCATAAGGGCCAGTATGATCTAAAGGCGCTCTGCGGGGCCAACCCTGAACTGAAGTCTTTTGTGGCCAAAAATAAATATGGAAATCTATCCATTGATTTTTTTAATCCATTAGCGGTTAAGGCCTTGAACAAAGGCTTGCTCATATTGCATTACAATTTAGACTTTTGGGATATTCCAAAAGGATATCTGTGCCCACCTGTTCCTGGCCGAGCGGACTACTTACATCATGTGGCCGATGTCTTGGCGGAAAGTAATGCCGGAACCATTCCGCGAGGCAGAAACATAAGGTGCCTAGATATTGGGATAGGCGCCAACTGTATTTACCCTATTATAGGAAATAGTGTATACGGCTGGTCCTTTATTGGTGTTGATATTGATGAAAAAGCCCTGGATTGGGCAAGACATATCGCCGAAGCCAACTCAAAATTTAGCGGTACTATTGAATTCCGATTACAACCAAACCCTTCGCATTTATTAAAGACAGTTGTGGGCCCAGATGATTTAGTTGACCTTGTGATTTGCAATCCTCCATTTCATGCGTCCCAGTCTGAAGCCGAAGCGGGGACCTTGCGCAAACTACGAAACCTTAAGAACAAAAAAATTAAACGGCCACAGCTCAACTTTGGCGGCAAAGGCGGGGAATTATGGACCGATGGTGGTGAGCGCCGATTTGTACTTAATTTAATAAACGAGAGCGCACAGTACCCCAAAAATTGTGCATGGTATTCTACGCTGGTATCCAAACAATCCAACTTAAAAACATTTTACGACCGCATCGAGTATAAAGGAGCTACCATGCATAAAACAAAACCTATGGGTCAGGGAAGTAAGAAGAGTCGATTAATTTCATGGACTTTCCTAGACGCCCAAGAAATGCGGGCATGGGCAGAAATGCGTTGGAATACATCGGTGCTTAAGTCTACTTAAGAATTGGTTTAAAAAACAGATTCTGGCAGCGGCTTCGTTATAATCGGTATTGTAGTCGTTGAACACAGCCTTAACCGTAATCTCAAGGTTAGACAAGGGCATGCTATCTCTAATAGGTTTTGATGGCTGTAGTTTTTTTAAAACATTTTAAACAAAATGAATCAAGTTGACTGGATCGGTTTTATAGGGGTTTTTCAGATATTGTTAGCCTATATTCTAAATCTTAAAGGAAAAGCGGATACAAAAAGCCTTTTGTTTCTTATGCTTAATTTTTTAGGTGCCACCATGGCTTGTGTGGCATCGATTTTACTTGACTACCTGCCATTCGTAATCCTAGAAGGTGTTTGGGCGTTCGTGTCATTGGCTTCAATTTTAAAACGTTTGGTGCCCTAATCTATCTCCATTGCGTCGATTTTTTAACAGCGGTTCAAGGTCAAAACTAACGAAGGAGAAATTTTCAAGGTGCAAAAACTTACTTTTAGTTTGGTAAATACCTTCTGTTACAATCATTCATAGCTTCGTTTATTGCAGCCTCGGCTCAATTCAAATAAAATTGAGGTGCAATAATATAACTCTGATTAAAATAGGGGTGACGCATCATGGTGACTGGTTTTGGTTTGATTCACCAACTTTCAAATCCTTTTTTGAAAACCTGCAATGTGGTTCGCAAATTTCGAAACGCAACAATTGTAGCGCTAATTAGAGAAGTCCTTACAGCAGGCTAAGTGCACGCTCTATCCTGGCAATGCTTTCCTCTTTTCCAATGAGCCCCATTATATCAAAGATATGAGGTCCTTTCATATCGCCTACCAATACCAAACGCAGTGGAGGCATGACCTTGCCAAAGGATAGTTCATTATCACTGATCCACATTTTTACACGCGCTTCAATATTTTCGGAGGAAAAATCGGATATAGCCTTTAAGCTGGTAACCAGCCCATTCATAATAGCCGGTGTTTCATCTTTCCATTGTTTTTTAACAGCTTTTTCGTTGTATGCTACCGGTGCTTCATAAAAATAATCGCTTAGTTCCCAGAAATCCGAAACAAATACGGCCCTTTCCTTAATTAGGGATACTACATTTACGATAAATGCCCTAGAATACTTAGTGCTAAGTGCCTTCTCTTTGAAAATAGGTTGCTGAATGAACATATCTGCTAGCATTTCATTTGGTGTTTCCTGCAGGTAATGTTGATTAAACCATTTGGTTTTTTCTGGGTCGAACCTGGCTCCAGATTTGTTTACCCGCTCCAAGGTAAATGCTTCCGTCAGCGCTTTTAAAGAGAACAACTCCTGCTCCGTACCTGGATTCCACCCCAGCATTGCCAAGAAATTAACGACCGCTTCTGGGAAAAATCCGGCTTCTTTATATCCAACGGAATCGTTCCACGAAAGGGGAAATACAGGAAATCCCATCTTTTCTCCATCGCGCTTGCTTAATTTTCCTTTACCTACAGGTTTCATTATTAGCGGCAGGTGGGAAAATTTTGGTACGGTCCATCCAAATGCATCATAAAGCTGCTGATGTAAGGCCAAGGATGGCAGCCACTCTTCTCCACGAATCACATGACTTATTTCCATCAAGTGATCGTCTACAATATTCGCCAAATGGTATGTAGGCATACCATCGCTCTTGAACAAAACCTTATCGTCCAACACATTGGTATCAATTTCTATAGCCCCCCTAATGATGTCATTTAAATGGAGTTTTTCATCCGGCGGTGTCAAAAACCGTATTACATAATCTGATTCATTTCGCAGTCTCTCTTCAACCGCTTCTGGCAAAAGGGATAACGAGTTATCAAGTTTTAGGCGGTTGTGCCAATTGTATATAAAAGTCTTTCCCTTTTTTTCATGATTTTTTCGATGTTCTTCCAATTTGTCGGCCGTATCAAAAGCGTAATAGGCCTTGCCTTTGACAACCAATTCCTCCGCATATTTTTTATATATTGGCTTTCGCTCACTCTGTCTGTAGGGTCCAAAGCCACCATCCTTGCCTATACCTTCGTCGAAAGGAATTCCGCACCAATTTAAAGCATCAACAATATACTGTTCTGCGCCTTCAACATACCTGTTTTGATCGGTATCTTCAATTCTAAGGATAAAATCTCCTCCATGTTTCTTTGCAAATAGGTAATTGAATAGGGCCGTACGTACACCACCAATATGTAAAGGTCCTGTAGGACTAGGTGCAAAACGAACTCGAACTTTTTTAGGCATATCTCTCGTTTAAAAGCACAAAGATACATAACGCCTTGTCTTATCCCTAAAGCCTGTTTGGGAACAAGTGCCATTTTTTAAAACTACTAAGGCTTCTTTTAACAAATTTTTCCCAACAAAGGAGGCTGATATCCGTTATCTTGGTGGTTAAAAGATACAATTGCGCGAATACAATCAAATTCTTGAACAGTTAAGAGCATTCATCCGCAAGCATTATACCCAGGTTTTGCTTAGAGGAATACTCCTTTTCATTGTTTTTGGGGTGCTGTTTTTTTTGGTTATTCTAGGCCTGGAATATTTTTTGTGGATGGGCCGGAATGGAAGAATGATACTTTTTGGTATATTTCTTGTCGTTGAGTCAATTTTGCTCTTCCGTTACGTTGTCAAGCCTATTTTTTACCTCTTTAGAATTAAAAAAGGTATTGGCAACAAGGACGCCGCCTTTATGATTGGAACTCATTTTCCAGAGGTTGGTGATAAACTTATCAATCTGTTGGATCTTGCCGGGAACAAAGATAAAACAGAGTTACTGTTGGCGAGTATTTCCCAAAGATCGCAGCACCTCAGTCCAATCCCCTTTACCAGTGCGGTAACCTACAAAGAAGCTGTTTCTTACAGCAAATACATACTTATACCGCTCAGTGTCTTTGGTGCGGTTTATTTTACCGGTACATGGAATTCCTTTTTTGGTAGTTATACACGTGTCGTCAATTATGACACAGCCTATGAAAGGCCTGCTCCATTTCAATTTGAGTTATTGACAACGGACCTAGCTGTTTTGGAAGATGAGGCCTTTACGCTCCAAGTGGTTACCAAAGGCACAATTAAACCAGCGAATGTATTTGTTACCATAGCCGGGAAGGAAATTATGCTTCAACAGGAGGATGGATTTTTCAGCTACACATTTTCACCCCCTTTAAAATCAGCTGATTTTTATTTTAGTGCGAACGACGTACAATCAAGGGAGTATACGCTTACTGCCTTAGAAACCCCCTCTATTACCGATTTTACTATGGATTTAACTTATCCAACGTACCTGAAAAAAAACAAGGAGACCATAAAAAGTACAGGAAACGCCCTAATACCGGAAGGCACCAAAGTATCTTGGAATATTGCTGGCAGAAATACAGATGAGGTAAAGCTGATCACAAAAGACACTACATTAATTTTTCTAAATAGTAAAGGAATATTTCAATTGAACAATCGTATTTTCAATGACCTTAACTACCAACTGACCACGAGCAATGAAAACGTTGCAGATTATGAAAAACTAACGTATACGCTTAAAGTAATTAAGGATGAATACCCAACCGTCCAAGTAGGGCAAATGTTGGATTCCTTAAATCCGAACCTTTCGTATTATACAGGGAGCGCTACGGACGATTACGGGCTTAGCACCATAAAATTAGTTTATTACGAGATTGGCACGGAGGAAGCTAAAAATACAATTTCTCTTTCTAAGCCAAATAGCACTTTTGAACAATTCTACTACACCTTTCCATCTGGTTTGGAGCTTGATGCAGGCAAATCTTATGCGTTTTATTTCGAAGCTATGGATAATGACGCTATTCATGGTGGTAAATCTGTTAAAAGCCAGGTATTTCAACAGGTGTTATTGGATGGGAATCAGTTAAAAAATAAAGATTTGGAAGCCCAACAATCCTTAATCAAGGACTTGGATAAATCTTTGGAAAAGGTGAAGGAACAAAAAGAAGCATTAGATGAGCTGAGCCAAGACCAGAAGGAAAAAACCAGTTTAAACTTCAATGACCAGAATCAAATTAAGGATTTCTTAAAAAAACAAGAGCGACAAGAGCAATTAATGCAAAAGTTCAGCAAAGAACTCAGAGAAAACTTAAACAAAGGAGAAAGGGAGGATAAATTAAACCAACTGTTACAAGAACGTTTAGAGCGACAAGAACAAGCAGCGAAAAAGAATGAGAAATTGCTAGAAGAGTTAAATAAGGTAGCTGATAAAATCAACAAGGAGGAGCTGACCAAACGGCTTGAAGAACTTGGAAAAAAACAACAGAATAGTGAACGAAGCCTTGAGCAATTGTTAGAATTGACCAAACGGTATTATGTTACCGAAAAGGCATCACAGCTTGCGCGGGATTTAGAAGATTTAGCAAAAAAACAAGAAGCATTATCAAAACAGGATAAAGACTTGGACAGCCCAAAAAAACAAAATGAGCTTAATGAAGAATTTGAAACTATCTCCAAAGAAATGGATGCACTGGAAGAGGATAATGATGCATTGAAAAAACCGTTGGACCTGAAAATAGATGAGGATAAAAAAGAAAGTGTGAAAGAGGATCAACAGGCTGCATCTGATGAGCTTCAAAAACAAACAGAAGAAAGACAGGAGAATGAAAAGAAAACTGCTGGCGAGAAAGCAAGCCAAAAACAAAAGTCAGCAGCTGAAAAGATGAAAGAAATGAGTGAGCAATTAGGTGCATCCTCTTCGGGCGGGGGAGGCAGTTCCTCAGTAGCAGAAGATGCGGAGATGTTACGGCAAATTCTTGACAATCTTATCATATTCTCTTTTAAACAGGAGGCGCTGCTTGATAACATAAACATACAGGAAGATCAAGATGCGGCACAATATTCTGAGACCGTACGGGACCAAAAAGAATTGCGTGGACTTTTTGAGCACGTAGACGATAGTCTTTTTGCCCTGTCCTTAAGACAGGCCGAACTATCCGAGTTCGTTAACGAACAGATTACTGAAGTATATTACAACATAGACAAATCTTTGGAAACCATGGCAGATGGTCAACTTTTTCAAGGAATATCACATCAAAAATATGTGTTGACCGCAGCGAACAGTCTAGCCGATTTTCTTGCCGAAGTGATGGACAACATGCAGCAGAGTATGCAAATGGGAAAAGGGTCTGGCCAAAGCGAAGGTGGATTCCAATTACCGGATATTATTAAGGGACAACAACAATTGGGTGAAAAGATGGGCGAGCAAGGCCAATCTGGTAGTGACGGGAAATCTGGAAAGGAAGGGGCAAGTGGCGAAGGAGAACAAGGAAAACAGGGGCAGAAGGGGAGTAATGGTGAAAATGGACAAGAAGGAGATGGTGGCTCAGAAGGACAAAATGGTCAAAACGGTGAGCAAGGCAAAGATGGTAAGAATGGCAATGGTAAGACCGGCAATGGCGAAGGTGCCGGGCAAGGGCAGGGTTCAATGAGTGAGTCTGAATTAAGGGAGATTTATGAAATCTATCAAGAACAACAAAAAATAAGACAAGAGCTTGAAAAGCAATTGGAGAACATGATCAATGCGGGTGATAAAAAATTAGGTGAAAAGCTAATTCGTCAGATGGAGGACTTTGAAAATGACCTTTTAGAAAATGGCATAACCCAGCGCGCGCGTAGCAAAGCCAACACAATTCAATACGAGCTTTTGAAGCTTGAAAATGCTGCTTTGAAGCAGGGTGAAAAATCTGCAAGGGAGAGTGAAAGCAATAAAAAGGACTTTACGAACCCTATTCTTACGAAACCCTCATTATTAGATAATTATCGTAATGAAACAGAGATTTTAAATCGACAAGCCTTACCTTTGCGCCAAAATTTTCAAAATAAAGTAAAGGCGTACTTTAAAGGCAATGATTAATTATAATTATCTCACTGATTTTAAATTAACTGAAGAAAGTTCATATGATTCATGGCTTAAAAAAGTTTGCGACAGCGAAGGGTTTAAAATTGCCGAACTAAATTATATTTTTTGTGACGATGCCTACCTCTTAAAAATTAATCAAGATTACTTACAACATGATTATTTGACCGACATAATTACGTTTGATTATGTGTTAGGAAAGCAACTTTCCGCAGACCTCTATATTTCCATTGATCGAATACAAGAGAATGCACTGGATTTTGAGGTTGCTTTTGAAAATGAATTAAAACGTGTCATGGTACATGGTATTTTGCACCTCATGGGCTATACGGACAAGACAGCTTTGGCAACGGCTGAAATGCGAAACAAAGAAGATGAAAAATTAAAACTGTTCCACGTGGAACAATAGGGATTATGTTTGGAGAAGAATATGATGTAATAGTAGTTGGCGGTGGCCACGCTGGGGCAGAGGCAGCAGCAGCAGCAGCCAATTTGGGTTCAAAAACCCTTTTAGTTACCATGAATTTGCAAAATATAGGGCAAATGTCATGCAATCCCAGCAATGGGCGGAATCGCCAAAGGGCAAATAGTAAGGGAAATCGATGCCTTAGGCGGATATAGCGGAATCGTGTCAGATCGTTCAGCGATACAATTTAAGATGCTAAACAAGTCCAAAGGACCTGCAATGTGGAGCCCTAGAACACAGAACGACAGAATGCGATTCGCAGAAGAATGGCGTTTACAGCTCGAGCGTACCCCAAATGTGGATTTTTATCAAGAAATGGTTTCCGGTTTACTGATTGAGGACGGTAAGGTTTGTGGCGTAAACACATCGTTGGGCATTCCAATACGATCCAAAGCTGTGGTTTTAACCAATGGTACGTTCTTAAATGGTCTCATCCATATTGGGGAGAAACAATTTGGTGGGGGCAGGGCAGGAGAGAAAGCTGCAACAGGAATCACTGAACAACTCGTTGAACTAGGTTTTGAAAGTGGCCGAATGAAAACCGGAACACCACCACGAGTAGATGGTCGGTCTCTGGACTACTCTAAAATGATTGTACAACCCGGCGATACCCATCCAGAGAAATTTTCATACAGCACCACCCAACCCTTGAAAAAACAAAGGGATTGTTACATGACCCATACAAGTGCTCAAGTTCATGATTTACTTCGAGAGGGTTTTGATAGATCTCCCATGTTCAACGGTCGCATAAAAAGTGTTGGCCCACGCTACTGCCCGTCAATTGAGGATAAGATTAATAGGTTTGCGGACAAAGATAGCCACCAAATGTTTATTGAACCCGAAGGATGGGAAACGGTAGAAGTCTATGTAAATGGTTTTTCAACCTCACTGCCCGAAGATGTACAGTTCAAAGCCTTACGATCTGTAGTGGGGTTTGAAAATGTTAAATTCTTTAGACCTGGATATGCAATTGAATATGACTACTTTCCACCAACGCAATTAAAACATACCTTGGAAACCAAACTTGTTTCCAACCTGTATTTCGCGGGACAAATAAACGGTACTACCGGGTACGAGGAAGCTGCCTCCCAAGGGTTGATGGCAGGTATTAATGCACACCTTAAATTAAAGGAAAAAGCACCTTTAATTTTAAAAAGGGATGAAGCCTATATTGGGGTTCTCATAGATGACTTAATAACAAAAGGAACGGAAGAACCCTACAGAATGTTCACCTCAAGAGCAGAATACAGAACCCTTCTGCGTCAAGACAACGCAGACCTGAGACTCACCCCTATGAGCTATGAAATAGGACTCGCCAAAGAAGACCGTATGAAACGCATGGAAGATAAACTTGAGAAATCTGAGTCACTCGTTAATTTCTTTAAGGAAACAAGTGTTCTGCCCAAAGATATAAATCCAATTTTGGAAAGTATAAACTCCGCTCCTGTTAAACAATCCGATAAAATGTACAAGGCTTTTTCCAGGCCGAATGTTACCATGGGCCATATGCTACAGCTAGTACCCGTATCAGAATTTGTTTCTGAAAACAATTTGGACAATGAGGTTTTAGAACAAGCCGAAGTACAGATAAAGTATTCCGGATATATTGCCAAGGAAAAGATAAATGCTGATAAACTACACCGGTTAGAATCCGTTAAAATTCCAACTAATTTTGATTACAAGAAATTAAAAAGTCTTTCTTTTGAGGCTAGAGAGAAACTCACCAAAATAAAACCCGTTACCATTTCACAAGCATCACGCATTAGCGGGGTAACTCCAAGTGACATAAGTGTACTGCTGGTTTTCTTGGGTCGGTAATTATTAATTGTTCCACGTGGAACAATTAATAATCGTTGTTTCAAAATAACCTGGCAACACTATTTGATATTAATTCGACAAACCAGTCTAGTCTATAAAATTCTTTAATTCGAGCAGCTTACCTTTAGTAAACTACACCACTAGTACATGAGTGCATTTAAAACCATCCTGAAAACAAAAGACTATTTCCTTAGCAAAGAAGAATTCAACCTGTTGCATGACCCTAAGACAGAGATGCTCATAACTAGTCCTAGGCCAGATAATATAGAACGCTATTACGACAGTTCGGCTTACATTTCACATCAGGACAAGCCTCAGGGCATAATAGATAAAATCTATCATTTAGTGAAATCCTATACACTAAAACGTAAATTAAAACTTATAAACCGTTACGCACAAAAAGAAAAAACATTATTGGATATTGGAGCGGGAACGGGCGAATTTCTAATTAAAGCAAAAGCAAATGGCTGGACAGTGCTTGGAGTAGAGCCAAATCTTGCGGCCCAAAGCCGAGCAATTGAAAAGGGGCTCTCGGTACTAACATCCATCAATTCATTACCCAATACGAAATATAAAATTATAACATTATGGCATGTGCTAGAACATATTCCAAACTTAGAAGAACAGATAGATAAATTCGTAAACTATTTACATGAAGATGGCTCCCTAATTATTGCCGTACCAAATTACAAATCCTACGATGCGGTCTATTACAAAAAATATTGGGCCGCTTACGACGTACCAAGACACCTATGGCATTTTTCCCAAAAATCCATTGCTACATTATTTGAGAAACATGGTTTAGCAGTTGTAAAAACTATTCCAATGCCGTTTGATTCTTTTTACGTTTCGCTATTATCCGAAAAATATAAAAAAGGAAGGACCAATTACATATCGGCATTTTACAGAGGTTTACTTTCAAACCTAAAAGCCAGGAGAACAAACGAATACTCTTCACTCATTTACGTACTGCAACGGCCTAAAACTTAAAATAAAGCTCTACGCTTGCGAATTGAAACCACTATAATACCCAATAAGGTAATTATGGAAAAACATCATTAGAGGGCTTAAAAAAGGCTATTTAATATAGAAAAAAGTAATAATTTAAAAAATTAATATTAAGAAAAAGCTATTATATCTAAAATACCCCTACAAACCTTTTTAAACAATTTCCTTAATAAAAAAGCTTTACTACTTTTGCGCAACTTTAAAAAGATAGAAATGAAAAAATTGATTTTTGTATTTGCTATTATTCTGATGGCCTCCTGCCAACAAGAAAAAATAGGTTTTGTAGACAATGTAAAATTGATGGATGAGTATCAGCAAAAAATTGATGTAGAATCCAAATTTAAAATAAAAGCGGATGCATTAGCTAAAAAACGTGATAGTATATCACAAGCCTTTCAAATGGAGGCACAAGCTTTTCAAACAAAAGCCCAATCAATGTCACAAACATCCGCTCAAGAAGAATATGCTGCTATGCAACAAAAAGGCCAAATTATAGGCCAACAATTACAACAGCAAGATCAACAGTTACAAATGGAAGGCCAAACAGAAATGGATAGTATTGTTGCCACGGTTAAAGAAGAAATCAAAGCCTACGGTAAAGCTAACGGTTACTCTTACATTTTGGGAGGTGGCGATGGTGGTAGCGTTCTGTACGGAAGAGAGGCAAACGACCTAACAGATGAAATCGTAACGATATTGAACGACAAGTACAAAAATTAAAAAGTAGTACTTATATAATAAAAAGGACACTCCAATGAGTGTCCTTTTTTATTCTATTATATTTTCTTCTAATTGCTCCAATCCACGTTCAATACTCAATTGATTTTTTGGAAGGAATCCTTTGACCACTAAAACCAAACCACAAATAACCAGAATAACACCAATGACCCTTTTTATAAAACACACTCTAGCAGCGGTAAGTTTTCGTTTCAACTGCTTCGCCAATAAAATCTTGAAAATATCGGTCACAAAATAGGAAAGCAATACCGTACCAAAAAAGACAAAGACCCTTTTTGGCTCATTATCCAAACTTGGCCCAACAATTATAATGATGCCAAGCCAAAACACGAGCACCCCTATATTTATAAAATTTAATAGGAACCCCTTAATGAACAAACTTAAAAAATCTGCCTTGTTTATCTTTTTAGAATCAACGGTCAACTCTTTCTTTCTTTCCACCTTAAAAAAGGTTACAAGACCGTACGTTAGAAGAATTACACCTCCAAAAACATAAAGCCCTGGCTGGTTGCTTAAATTTTCCAACAATTGAAAACTGGTAAAATAAGCTAAAAGGATAAATAGAATGTCTGCCACCAATACACCACAGTCAAAAGATACGGCCGCCCTAAATCCTTTAAGTGCACTTGTTTGAAGTAGAACGAAAAAAACAGGACCAACCATAAAGCTTAAAAAAAAGCCCAAAGGAATTGCTGCCTGAATATCATCTAACATGAATGTTTACATTCTTTTTATCGTTCCACCAAAAACGGTCTTCTCCTCTACTTTAGTGGGATTTCCATAGACCAAAACTTCACCGCCAGCCTTTACTGTTGCCTTAACATAATCTGATGCCCTAACTTCTGCCCGTGACCCCGCATTTACATTTATGGTTGAAAACTTAGTAGAAAATCCCTTACCTTCATAAACCCCACCGGTATTGATTTGAACATCCTGTAGATTAGAAAAACCAGTAGCTTTCACAAATCCACCGGATACCGCTTTTATTAGAAGCTGTTCCACCTCTGCCTTAACGACCACCTCACCACCTTCTTGCGCCTTTAACTCCAAAATATCCTGTTTAATTATACCATCGGAAGTAATCCTTGCATCCTCATTTACGTCTATAACCACCAAAGATCCTGCATAATATAAATCAACAAATGTTTTGTAGCCACTAAAAATCTTATTGATCTGCATTCGTATCTTTAAAATTCCATCATTGTTAACAATGGCCACACTACGTGTATTCTCACCGGTAATTACCGCTTTATTTTCATTTGACTTGATTAAATTAATTGAAAGACCATCAAAACCTTTGACTTCATTAAATGTTTCAAGATTCTGGGTTACTTTACTATCTTGCCCATAAACCACAACACATCCGAAGAGAAACAGTATAATTCCAAATTGTTGCATTTCTTTACGTATAATTTCGTTTCAAAAAAAAAACCAATTACGGATGTCTTCTTCTAATTCAGCCTCTTGATACCAAAATTCGTTCCAAATTAATCAATGGTTTCTGGTATCAAGGCGAAATCTAAGTGTCTTTTTACTAAATCCGTACTCTTAACCATCACCGTTACTTCATCACCTAATTGATATTTCTTCTTGGTACGCTCGCCAATAATTGCATATTGCTTTTCATCAAAGATATAGTAATCACCTTTGATGTCCCTAATACGTATCATTCCCTCACATTTGTTAGCTATTATTTCAACGTAGATTCCCCACTCCGTTACCCCGCTTATAACCCCTCTAAATTCCTCATCCTTATGGTCCTGCATAAATTTAATCTGCATATACTTTATGGAATCACGCTCTGCACTTGAAGCCAGGTATTCCATATCGGAGGAATGTTTACATTTCTTCTCGTATTCCTCCACTTTTGCCGCTGAACCACCATCTAAATAATGCTGTAATAACCTATGGACCATAACATCCGGATAGCGTCTTATTGGCGAGGTAAAATGGGTATAATAATCAAAGGCTAAACCATAATGTCCAATATTATCGACAGTATAGATTGCCTTACTCATACTACGAATCGTTAAGGTATCTACCATGTTTTGCTCCTTCTTACCTTTTACATTTTGCAGTAACTGGTTCAAGGACGAACTGATTGACTTTTTATCCTTAAAATCAAGTTTATGTCCAAACTTAGAAACGATACCATTCAAAGCCATCAATTTATCTGGATCTGGATCATCATGAACCCGGTACACAAATGTTTTTTTAGGCTTCTGTTTACCTATAAATTCAGCGACCTTTCTATTGGCCAAAAGCATGAACTCCTCAATTAATTTATTGGCATCCTTTGACTCTTTAAAATAAACCCCTATAGGTTCACTATTTTCATCTAAATTAAAACGTACTTCAACTTTATCAAAAGATAGAGCGCCCTGATCCATACGTTTATTACGCATAATCTTAGCTAAACGATCCATAATCAAAGTAGCCTCTACTACATCTTCCGCTACGGTATATCCTTTATCACGTATGGATACTTCCTTTGGTATATGTCCTTTACCTGTCTCTATAATATGCTGTGCTTCCTCATAAGCAAAACGCTCATTGGAATTGATGACCGTTCTCCCAAACCACTGGTTCCTTAGTACCGCATTATTATCCAATTCAAAAATCGCTGAAAAGGTATATTTTTCTTCATTGGGTCTTAGGGAGCATGCATTATTCGATAATACTTCCGGTAACATAGGAACTACCCGATCTACAAGATAAACGGAGGTAGCCCGCTCGTAAGCTTCTTCGTCTAAAAGGGTCTCTTTCTCCAAATAATGGGAAACATCCGCAATATGAATACCTATTTCATAATTACCATTATCCAGCTTTTGAAACGAAAGTGCATCATCGAAATCCTTTGCATCCTTGGGATCTATGGTAAAAGTAAGTATATCCCTAACATCTTTTCGCTTGGCAATTTCCTCTGGTTTGATGGATGTGTCCAAGCCATCCGCAAATCGTTGCACCTCTTCTGGAAATGAGTATGGTAACCCATACTCCGCCAATATGGAATGTATCTCCGTATCATGCTCTCCTGGTATACCCAAGACCTCCGTAACGGTTCCAAATGGCGAATCTACATTATCTGGCCAATCGTTTACTTCTACCAATACCTTTTCACCGTCCTTTGCGCCTCCCAGCTTGTCCTTGGAAACGAATATATCGGTATACATCCTAAAATCTGTAGGTCTTACAAAAGCAAATGTCTTCTGGAAATCAACAATACCGACAAAAGTGGTTTTATTACGCTCTAAAATCTTTACAATTTCCCCTTCTAACTTCTTGCTGTTTTTTCTTGGATAGATATATACTTCAACCTTATCCTTATGGAACGCTTTATTCAATTTATTGGAGGGTATAAAGATATCGTAATCCATACCTTCAACAACAATATAGGCATTTCCTTTACCTGTAATATCTACAACACCTTCGTGGTATGTTTTACGATTATCCAGTACTTTGTACTGTCCTCTATCTACTTCTTGTATTCGTTTCTTTTCTTTTAATTCCGTTAAGCGTTTAATCAATATATTTCTGTCCTGTGCCTCAGTAACATTTATCTTCGCGGCAATCTGTTTATAATTGAAACTCTTTTCGGGTTCTCGTTCCAAAACGGTGAAAATTCCCTTTGTAATCTCATTTTTTCTATGATTATTAGCCTTCTTATTTCTCTTCGACATTAAACTTTTTATTTGTTGGAAAATTACGAATTATAATCCACTACCCGTAAGACTACTTCGTATTCATCTCTTGCACACAAAAACAGTTATCAACAATTATAACAGTATCTACAATTTTTCTTTTTAATTAAATTAACTATTGATGGTTATGATAGTATGTTGATAGCAGATATAACTTTTTGGAACGACACTTGCCTTTGTGACATACTAGAAGTTATTGACACGCTATGAGTTTCTATTTCTGTTGGAAATGAGAAAATTGGAGAGTTATAAGCAACGGTTAACAAAACCTATCAACATGAATTCTTTGATAACTAAATGTAAAATAAATGTTAATGGAATGCTATTTTAGAATCACAAGATGATAATAGTTTATAACACTTTAATTCTTTGGATTCCTCATAAAGACGTAAGCAGATCAGAAACACAAAAAGCAAGTTTTTAAGTCACTTTTTTTAAACAATTTATGCAAGCCTTACCCTTGCTTACAACAAAGAAATTAACAACCTTAAACGTACAAATGCTAATTTTTGTTGTGAACTGCTTAATTTTTGTTGTCAATACTTGATTATCGTACCTTTAACTAAGTACTTATATTCCCCCAAAGAAAAACCTAGTACTTTTAACCTAATAACAATATGCTCATTAAAATAGCTATTGGCAATGACCATGCAGGAACAGAATATAAACTGGCGGTTATTGGTTTACTCAAATCTATGGAAGTCCAGGTAAGCAATTACGGTACAGACGGTACGGACAGTGTGGACTATCCGGATTTTGCCCATCCGGTAGCCCGCGATGTGGAAGAAGGAACCGTGGATTATGGGATTTTGATTTGTGGTACCGGAAATGGTGCCTGCATGACTGCGAACAAACAACAAAATGTACGCGCTGCGCTTTGTTGGAATAAGGAAATTACACAATTGGCCCGCGAACATAATGATGCCAATATTCTAAGTTTACCAGCTAGATATATTGCCTTGCCCCAGGCATTAGAAATGGTATCTACTTTTTTAAGTACATCTTTCTCAGGGGGGCGGCATGAACGAAGAATAGAAAAAATTCCTTTAAAATAGACTTTATGTATGGGTCATGGACATAAGCATGAACACGCACACGCACATCCTCAAGTAAAAGGTAAGAATCTCGCTATTTCTATCTTATTGAATGTAGTCATAACCCTTGCGCAGGCAATAGGGGGTATATTGTCTGGTAGCTTATCGCTCCTTTCTGATGCACTTCATAATTTTAGTGATGTTCTATCCTTAATCGTAAGTTATATTGCCAATGTGCTATCAAGGAAAGAAGCTTCTTTGGGTAAAACTTTTGGATATAAAAGGGCGGAGATTATTGCTGCCTTTGTTAATTCTGCTACCTTGATTGTCGTGGCCATTATTTTGATTAAAGAGGCCGTGGAACGTTTTATGGATCCACAGGAGGTAGCGTCCAATTTAGTGATCTGGCTTTCGCTTTTAGGAATTTTAGCGAATGGTTTTAGTGTTTTTCTTATTAAAAAAGACGCGGTTAGTAGTATGAATATGAAATCTGCCTATCTGCATTTATTAACAGATATGATGGCTTCGTTTGCTGTTTTGGCGGGAGGCCTTTTAATGAAGTTCTATGCCCTTTACTGGGTGGATCCAGCACTTACCTTGGTCATAGCCCTATATTTAATCTATATGGGTTATAGCTTGTTAAAGAATTCTACCAAGGTACTAATGTTGTTTACACCAAATCAAATGAACATCAACAGTATTGTTGAGGCTATTGCTAAAATAGAGCCCATAGACAACGTGCACCATTTGCATTTATGGCAATTGAACGAGAACCAAATTCATTTAGAAGCCCATATCGACTTTACAGAGGATATTACATTGTCCAAATTCGATTTAGTTTTAGAACAGATACAGGAAGAACTTTATCATAACTTTGGAATAAATCATATTAATATTCAACCAGAATTTGGACGGTGTGATGATAAACAAATAATTGCCCAAGATTAATGTTGAAAACAAAAGTAAAACGATTTCATGCGCTCAAGGTGCAAGAGCTGTACGAAATACTACAATTACGCAGTGCCATCTTTGTTGTGGAGCAGGATTGCGTCTACCAAGATGTAGACGGTAAAGACAGTAAGGCACTACATGTAATAGGAACAAAAAACGAAAAGGTTGTCGCTTATACCCGTATTTTTAAGCCCGGTGATTATTTTGAAGTCTCAAGCATTGGTAGGGTAGCGGTTTGCAAAGAAGAACGTAAATATGGATATGGAAAAATCATAATGAATGCTTCCATTAAGGCAATTGAGGATAATTTTAACGCAAGGCAAATAAAATTATCCGCCCAAACTTATCTATTAAAATTTTATAATGACCTTGGATTTAAGGAAATCGGCGAAACTTATCTAGAAGATGGTATTCCGCATATTCAGATGGTACGAAACTAAAAATGTGCTCCAAAACGGAGCACATTTTTAGTTTATAAGCGGGATGTTTGTATTAAATGCGAATTGGTTTTTTGTTACTCAAATTGATGTCTTCCAACATGGTATCCGTAAATTTATAATGTCCTCTTGTGGTTATGATTCTAAATCTATTGGAATTCATTCTACTTAATGTATCCAAGAATAACCATTTTGTCTTAAGTAATCTCGTTTTTGGCGATTTTAAACTAATATCAAAATAGTATTTCCTACCATTTTTTACCGCAACAATATCCGGAGTTATGTTATCATCCTTTCCTTTCCTTGAATAGGATTTTGGGGTTTCGTACCCCTCCATATCGGCCTTTATATTCTCAAAACCGGTGGCTTCTAAATGTTGGATTGACTTTTCTAAAAATTCTATATTTTCTGACTTTTCTACTTTTACCATACCTGATAAAATAGCAAAAAAAAGGAGAATTCCAAATTTTAAGGGTTGATTAACAATATGTTAAGATTAAACCCACAAGATATTACGGATAAATGCAGTTTGTTCACGCTATGGTTTAAGGCTAAACCAATCTTTTAGCAATCCCGTTTTTTTCTAAAAAATGAAGTTTTAAAATTAGGTTTACCGGTTTCTCCATTTTGTTACTATTGGAAAAATACAGATAACCTTCACTTTTTTGACACAATTCCTTGAGTACTAATTTGCCCTGATGGCTCTTGTTTGAAAAGCGATATTCGTTCAGAAGTGTTTTTGTTATCTTATGATTGGAGAGGCAGGAATGCAATTTTTTGCGATTGACAAGGGTTATTTTACAGCTGGTATACGTGCCGGGCTCATCTTCATAAATCGCAGTGGCAAGGGCATAAAAATCCGTCTTTTTACGAGAATCATAAAGCCAACCTTCTTTATAGGCTTTGTTTTTGTAATAACCTATTTCAAAAGCAAAGGTTGGCAAATCTTCGTTAACATAATCTAATTGGGCTTTTTCATCAATATAAAAATTAGTTTCCGTGTTTTTATGGACAAAAATTACATCCACTCCGGCCATTTGGTTCTTGAGGTCTATTACCCGCTTAGTAGTGTAAAATAGAAGATGGTCCCGGTAATACGCATCCATAAGTTGGCAGAGTTGTTTTTCTTTTTGTAAATCGGATGTGAAGCTGCTTTTCACCAGTATTTATTTAACTCGATATTCAATACTTAAAAGGGCCGGAGCCCGTATCTAAAAACCAGGTCTACTTCCTAAAGGGCAATTCCTCTAATTGACTTCGGAAATTTGACTGTAAAGCGATTCCGCAATTTTTTGTACAACACCAACCACTAAGGCGTTCCCCATAAAAAAAGCCCTCTTTGCGTTAGATATACCAGTAAGTTGCGTGTGGTTGTCTGGAAACATATTTAAACGTTCGAGCTCAACAGGCGTCAATCTTCGTATGCCATTTTGGGTTTGAACCACGTGTTTAAACCGCGACGGACTTTTACCGCCCTCTCCCGTTATTATAGTTCTGGAGGCATTAGTAAGGGCATCGGGAAAAACCATACCTCCCTCACTATAACTATAGGAAAAGCCAGATTTTGCAGTGCGCATTTCTTTCTTGGGCCCTTTTAAATATTCCCATTTTGGATACTCCGCTTCCTTTATGTAAAACTCTTCTGCTACAGGCCCTTTTTGCAATATATCTCCCAAAATAGTTTTTTGTCCGTCAAAACTTGCTTTCGTTTTAATGGTATGAACCATTCCGTCAATGAATACCCCCGTATTTTGAAAAGGGGATAATTTCTCGCCGAGATTAAAACTATTGGATAGTGTAACCAAATCGTCCTCGATTGGAAACGAAGTTAATTGAGATGAAACCGGGGAAGCGGAAAAGGCTTTTGCAACAATTCCAGAGGTTAAAACCCATTCCATTTTCTTGGTGTTTTTAATTTTTTTGTAGAGTAGGGTAGATTTGTGATAGCCTAAGAAAAATATGCGCCGTCGGCGTTGTGGCATTCCATAATCCGCGGCATTGATAACCCTCCACTCTACGGCGTAGCCTAAAGCATCCAAACTTTTAAGCATTAGGGCAAAATCACGACCCCTTTGGTTGGAAGGTGATTTTAGAAGACGATCTACATTCTCTAGGAACAGGTATTTTGGCGCTTGTTTTTTTTCGGACAGAATACGGTGGATACTCCACCAAAGAACGCCCTTTTTACCAATTAGACCTTTGGAGTTCTTAAGGGTGGTAGCAACGGAATAATCTTGGCAGGGGAACCCACCCACCAATACGTCCGCATCCGGAATTTCAGCGGTTTCAACCGAAGCTATATTGGCATTACTATGATTTTTACTCCCAAACCTTGCTTCGTAAACTTTTGATGCATGTTGTGTTTTTGTACTAGGTTCCCATTGATTGCTCCAAACAACCTCAAAATTGCCGGCATCTTCCAAACCCAATCGAAAGCCGCCAACACCGGCAAAAAGCTCTATGACCTTAAGTTTCTTCATTTGCGCTAAATTTACATAAATTCATAGGGCTAATCCCATCAAAATATTATTTAAAGCATGAAGACGAGGAGGTTTCAAAAAGGAATACTAGTGCTGTTCATAGCGTTGTCAACGGCCTGTGGTACCAATATTCAAAAAAAGGAGGTGCTGATTACCGCAATAGAGAACACCAAGGCCCACTTTGCCCCGGATAAACGTACCGCACTTTTTGATATTGTAATATTGGAGGGGCCATCAGACTTTACCTTGACCGGGGAAAGTAACCTGCCCAATGCCATTGATTCCCTCAAGGCGAGGCTCAAGGCAGATGCAATAGAATTTAAGGATGAAATAAGAATGCTGCCTTCTGAAGAACTGGAAGGCAAGACACATGCTGTCATCAATATTTCCGTTGCAAATTTACGGAGCGACCCAAAACACTCGGCTGAATTGGCCACCCAGGCCACCCTTGGTACAATCGTAAAAGTATTGAAGAAAGAAAACAGTTGGTATTTGATACAAACTCCAGATGATTATTTAGCCTGGGTAGATGCCGGAGGAATAGAATTAATAGAACCCGAAAATCTTGAAAATTGGTCCGCTTCTGAAAAAATTATCTATACAAATACCTATGGTCATGCATACGATAGTATAAGCACCCTCAGCAGAGTTTCGGACTTGGTTGCCGGAAATTTATTAAAATTAAAAAATGTTTCTGAAGCGTTTTATGAAGTTGAATTTCCGGATGGTAGGCCCGCCTTTGTACCCAAAACGGAAGCGGATGAATATACGAATTGGTTATCCAATCTTACCATGGAGGCCGATGCCTTGGTCGAGACTTCCAAAACCTTGATGGGCGTGCCTTATTTATGGGGAGGCACCTCAACCAAGGGCGTTGACTGTAGTGGCTTTACCAAGACCGTATATTATTTAAATGGAATGATTATCCCAAGGGATGCATCTCAACAGGTACATACGGGAAAATTCATTGATTCCATTGCGAATTTTGATGCCCTGGAGAAAGGAGATCTTTTATTTTTTGGCAGAAAAGCAACGGATACCAGTATGGAAAAAGTCGTTCATGTGGGGATGTGGATCGGAAACAATGAGTTCATTCATTCTTCAGATCGGGTACGTATTAGCAGTGTGGATGCCGATAAGGCAAATTATGATGCCTATAATGTTGGGCGCTATTTACGCTCCAAACGAATCCTGAAACCAGGTGTTGGGAATGTCCTTAATTTAAAAATGGCGGATACTATTTTGAATTAGGCAATGAAAAGGCGATAATCTGATTGCCCTTTATAGTCCCTAACTTTTCACCTCCACAGGCAAGAACGATATATTGTTTACCCTTAAAGCTGTAGGTGGCGGGCGTGGCAAAAGCCGGGGCCGGTAATTTATGTTCCCAAAGCACCGCACCTGTATGTTTATCGAATGCCCTAAAATACCCATCCTTGGTAGCTGCAATGAAAAGGAGTCCGTTTTGGGTAACTATGGGTCCACCATAGTTTTCAGTGCCCGTAGTTGGGAATCCTTTTTCCTTTAGCGATGGGGTTTCTCCGAAAGGAACAGACCAAAGGAAGTTCCCGGTATTTAAATCGATCGCATGAAGGGTACCCCAGGGAGGTGAGATTCCAGGCAATCCATTTTGATCTAAAAATTTAGTGTAACCGCCATGCACATATGGGGTTTCATTTAAAGCGCCGGCCACCTCCATTTTTGATTGCGTCCCTAAATCAACCGCTTCATTATAGAGAAATTTTAAGAGACCCTCCCTTTCTAATTCAGATAGTGTTGGAAAGCCCGTCATCATTCCTTTTCCTTGGGTTATGATTGCCAATACTTCTTCTTTACTTTTTTCCAGACCGATATCCACCAAGGAAGGAAATCCACTAGCTACGATGCCTTTTCTATCTTTTTGATGGCAGGAGGCACATTTGTTGGCATAGATTTTTGCCCCAAGGGTCATTTCATCCGTTACCGTTGCATTCTTTTGCATTATAAGGTTCCAGGCCATTTCGTTCGAATTCACATAAAGGATGCCCTCTTCCGGATCGGCACCGGCACCGCCCCATTCTGCCGCCCCGTCATAACCAGGTAATAATAGTGTTGGTTCCAAGCTTGGGGGACTATAAATTGCTTTAACCGCAGAATCAAAAAATTCTAATAGTTCTTCCTTGTTTTCGGCATAGGGGCTTATATCTGCCTCTGTTAGTTCATTTGATTGTCTTGCAAATGGCTTTGGTCTCACCGGTATGGGTTGCGTTGGCCAGGCAACCTCCCCCTTTAATGTGGATGCGGGTACGGGAACCTCTTTTATGTCAAACAAGGGTTCTCCGGTCAGTCTATTAAATAAATAGACATAACCTTGTTTTGTAACTTGTGCCACTGCTTTTATTTTTTTACCATCATGTTCTACAGTCAATAAATTTGGCGGGGCAGGTGGGTCACGATCCCAAATATCATGATGCGTAAATTGAAAATGCCAAATACGTTCCCCTGTATTGGCGTTCAAAGCCACCAAAGAATTGGCATATAAGTTACTGCCCAAGCGGTCTCCCCCATAAAAATCCGGAGCTGCAGAACCTGTAGGCACATAAATAATTTCGGCCGCTTCATCCAGGGCCATACCGGCCCAATTGTTTGCCGCGCCTACCATAGGACTTTTATAGGCATTTGGATTTTCCCAGGTTTCATGGCCGGGCTCGCCAAGATGTGGAATGGTATGGAACACCCACGCCAAGGCTCCCGTAACAACATTGAAGGCCATAACATCGCCCGGGGCGGCATCTGTACCTTCAGATATACGAAGTGGCATTACAATCAAATCCTTAAAGATGGTACCCGGGGTATTTGAGATTACAAATTTATCCTTTGCGGATTCTGGCATCCCTGAGCGCAGATCTATTTTACCATTGTTTCCGAAGGATTGAATTGGTTCCCCGGTAAGGGCATTCAACGCAAAAAGATTTGCCCCACGTGTGCATAAAATACGTTTGTCGTCTCCTTTCTGCCAAAAGGAAACCCCCCTACTTGTCGAGTGCCAAACTTGAACGGAATCACCAAATTGCCAAAGCTCTTTTCCGGTTTCTGCGTGAAGCGCAATGACGCGCAATGCCGCCGTAACCCCATATACAACACTGTCTAAAACCAAGGGGTTCATTTGCATCTGCCCCCAATCCGGTGCTTCATACCGCCAAGCCACTTCTAATTGGGTAAGGTTTTCTTTGGTAATCTCATCAAGTGTAGTAAAGTGGCTCCTTCCGCTATCGCCTAGATATGATGACCAGGTGGTATGATCGGATTTATTGGTTTCGGAAGTAGGGGTACAGCCAATGAGGAAGATAATGCCAAAAATTCCTGTGATTGTAATAGCTATTTTTAATTTCATGCGACCTTAAGTGTTTCTTAAAATTAGGAAAAAGACATCAGTACCGTAATTTTCTAACCAGAATCATCTAAAAAGACGCTTTAAAAGCGTAATTACTTGTCCATAATACGTTTTGCCAAATAAATTCAGATGAACCAGAACATAATACAATTGATATAAAGCTGTCAATTCTTTTGTATTCCCAGGAACCGTAAAGTGTTCGTAATAAGCATCATAAAAACGATTTGAAAATCCACCAAAGAGTTTGGTCATGGCTACATCTACCTCACTATGACCATGATAAACGGCGGGGTCGATTAAGTAAGGAACACCATTTGAGCCTATAAGAAAATTACCGCCCCATAAGTCTCCATGAAGAAGTACTGGCTTAACATCGGTGCCTACCAAAGCAGAGCAGCGCTTTAAAAGTGTTTCTTTGGAGGGTATTTCCTCTGCCACCAATAATCTATTAACCTGGGCCATTTTAAGTTGCGGCCATAATCTCTGTTCAATATAAAACAAAGCCCATTGTGTATTAGTGTCATTTGGCTGGATTAAACTCCCTATATAATTTTGGGAATGCCAACCAAAATGATTTTCTGGACTATTTGTGTGCATCGCCGCCAAATGGTGACCCAGCATTTCCATGTCCTTTTCCCCGGCGCGTTTACTTTCAATATATTCCATTAAAAGGAATGCGCCATTTCGAATAGCTTCACAATGGTACACTTTGGGCGCTGCAATGGTTTTGGTTTCCGCTATGGCCTCCAGACCCTGTCGTTCGCATTGAAACATGTTTAAAGCACTATCCGCATCATTCATTTTGCAGACAAAACGTTCAGTTGGTGTTTCCAGTAAAAATACCTTGGAGATGTCCCCGCCGGATAAAGGCCTTACTTTATCTACCTTTACACAAAGCAGGTACGAAATATGGTCGAGAAGCTTTTTGTTCAATGGGGTAAAGGTTTAAAACGGCTGGGCGTCCTTCTTGGCAATTAACCGTTATTTCATGGTCATAAATTCTCGTATGTCCTTGCTTAGCTGAACAAGGTCCGGTTCATGGGTGTACATCATATGGCCCCCTTCATAATATTTCATTTCCACCCGTTCGGCCACAATACCGTTTCTGGCAAAGGTATATTCCGCATCAAAAAACGGGGTAATCAAGTCATAGTAGCCACAGGCGACCAATACTTTCATGGCGGTATTTCTTCGCATGGTTTCTCCCAATTGTGGGGCGGTATTTACGGGCATTGGTTCCCAGTACTGATTATCGGGTACGGTTCTCCAACGCCAGTTAGCACCTCCACCCGAGGTAATATAAGGTCGATTCATTTTTACCTTAAGTTGCGATGCAAAATAGTGGTTTAGGCTTGCGGTATACGCCGCACTTATTTGATAACTGGCCGCATCACCCAAATGAGGGCGTTCGGCCACTTGGTCCTCTTCCTCTCCCATAAACCTCCCATCAAGCCTACCTATGGCGAGGCCTTCGTTCATCAAGAGTTGTTTTTGGAAACGCCCCATCAATATCCTCAGATTGGAGCGAAGGATATAACTTTTGTCCAGCCCTGTGAAATACGCCATTTTTTCGGCGATGGAATTCTTTTCATTCGCGCTCAGCAAGCTCCCTTTGTAAAGAGCGGGGCCGTAGGTGGAATAAGTGAAGTCTCTACATTCTTGCGTAAAGCTTTCCAAGGATTTTCCCACCCCTGCTTTTTTATGGTACCAAGCTGTTGCGGCCATACTGGGCAAGTAGGTAATGAAAGAGGTTATATTGTGGGGTTCGGAAGTGGAGCCGGCATAATCCAACGCCTGCGAAATCAATATCATTCCATTTAATGCCATGTTCTGTCCAGATTCCTCCAGGGCGTTTCCAAGCGCGGCAGCGCGCGTAGTACCATAACTTTCCCCGGCCAAATATTTTGGGGAGAACCAGCGCTCATTTTCCGTTACCCAAGTACGAATAAATTGGGCAAAGGAATCCACGTCCTCTTTTAAGCCATAAAAATCCTTTCCCTCGCCTTTCCCTACCAACCTGCTATAGCCCGTACCTACGGGATCTATGAACACGAAATCAGTGACATCCAATAGCCCATGTACGTTGGTCTCTAACATGTAGGGGGCGGCACCATCATCATTTTTTGCGTCAGAATCTACTTTTACGATTTTTGGTCCAAATAACCCCATATGCAACCACATGGAAGCGGAACCGGGACCACCATTGAAAACGAAGGTAACGGGACGTTTGGTTACGTCGCCCATACTCGTTTTAGTATAGGCTACGGACCAAAAAGTAGCAATGGAATCACCATTTTTATCGGTCAGAAATGTTTCTTTAGCCGTTGCGGTGTAATCAATTGTTTTACCACCAAATTCACCTTGGTGTTTGGTAATAAATGATTTTGCACTTGGAATTGGTTTTACAATGGATTCTGTTGTTTCTTTTTGGGCCAGTGCCATGGTGCTTAGCAAAAGGCCAACAATAAAAAAGGAAGTAGTCCGCATGGTTTTTAATAGCTGGTTTAAATTGTTTATGTCGTTAAATTAAAAGTAGGGATAAAATATTAGTATTGACGTAACGAATTTTATCAAAAACCATTCGCTTCCACCGGAAATTTTATTTTTCGTCAAAAATCCATCTAAAGTTTGCCATATATCGTTTTGTTCAATCCAGATAAATCAATCACTGTAATCAAAATAGTCTGGCTTCATAGCGGCCGAAATGTCATAATCGTTTACAATTAGGATATTATAAAATTTAGTGAAATTAGAATCCTATAATTATTATCTTTAAAAAACAAGGCTGCTAACAACTAGTTTTTGCAAATACAAATCCCATTAAAATGAAGCATCATTTTTTTTTAAAATTAAGAATTGCCCTAACTACGTTGTGTTTTCCCTTATTGGTTTTGGCCCCTAATGGTTTAATTTCCCAAAAGTCTTATGAAGATAAAACCATATTGGGCATATTTGCGCATCCAGATGATGAAAGCACGGTGGCTCCCATATTGGCTAAATATGCAAGGGAAGGCGCTAAGGTGCATTTAGTAATCGTAACCGACGGTAGGTATGGAACCAATGATTTTCACGATCATAAAGAAGGGGAAACACTTGTGGCCACGCGAAAGGAAGAAATGATATGTGCCGCCTCTAAGTTAGGTGCTGAATTAATTCATCTAAACTACCACGATCAATTGAAAGCAGGAGAAGGTTATGACGGCCACGTTCCATATGCCAGGGCTATAATTTTGGATTTAAACGAAATAATTGAACGGTTGAAGCCCGATGCTATAATTACTTGGGGGCCAGAGGGGGGGTCAACCCATTTGGACCATAGACTTGTAGGTGCATCGGTAACACAGGTATATTTGAGTAAGGAATGGACGAAACCCATGGCCTTGTTTTACTATGGAACACCATCCGATTACATAGCAAACACTGACGACAAAATTCTAAAAGGACAGGCTTCCAAATATCTAAGTACTAAAATATCGTATAGCGATGAAGACTTAATTAAAGCTTTTGACTCCTTTAAGTGCCACTTTAGTCAAATCGACCCCAATTTGACCAAAGAAGATTTTTTAAATAGGAAAGCAGCCAACGGGAAGTACATTTATCTGAGAAAATTTGTTGGTCCATTTAATGTTTCCAATTCCCTCTTCGATTAATGTGTGTAATTTAATTGGTTCAAATGTGTAAAAATATAATTCCACTGTTGTGTTCATTGAGTATGACGATTTTCTTTTTGACATATACTTCTTCAACCGCTCAACAAACAGACGCTGATGGGTGGCAAAGCATGTTCAATGGTCAGAATTTAGAGGGATGGACGACGAAAATACACCACTACGAGGTAGGGAATAATTACGGGGACACGTTTAGGGCGGAGGACGGAATGGTAAAGGTGCGGTATGACCAATACCAAGGACCGTTTAATGACCGCTTTTCACATTTATATTTTGACGAACCGTTTTCTGATTTTCATTTAACCATGCAATATCGGTTTGTTGGGGAACTTTATCAAGGGGCGCCAGACTATACCTTGAAGAATAGTGGAATAATGTTTCATTCCCAAGACCCTAGAACAATGCTTAAGGAGCAAGATTGGCCAATTTCCGTTGAGATGCAATTTTTGGCAGGAATTGAACAAGGGAAGGAACGCCCTACCGGTAATATGTGTTCCCCTGGAACCGATGTAGTCTATAATGGCCGGATTGACCCTAGGCACTGTATCGATTCTAGCGCTGACACCTTTTTTGGTGACCAATGGGTAATGGCGGAACTTATCGTATTTAACGATTCGTTGGTGACGCATAAAATAAATGGCAAAACCGTTTTGGAATACACAAAACCGCAAATAGGGGGTGGGGTGGCCAATGGTTATGACCCGGCAATTAAAGTAGATGGAAAACCGTTAAAAGAAGGTTTCATCGCCCTACAGAGCGAAGGTCAGCCCATAGACTTCAAGGACATAAAAATTAGGAATCTAAAAGGGTGTATGAATCCCAATGCGCTAAACTATAAAGCGTATTACAAAATCTCAGATCCTGGTTCCTGTACTTACGTTAAAGGGGATTAATTATAAGCCGGAAAATGCCAAGTTACTATTTTAAGATAGCATTATACTTGGATTCATTGGCCAATAATTCCGTTGCCGCAAGGATGGCATCGTCATTGCTTAAATAGTATTGGTACAACCCGTCTCTATAGAAATAACGCTTTACAATCTCGTCCTCAAGATTTTTCTGTATTTCACTCTGGTACTTGTCCAATGCATTTATTTTACCCTTTTCAATATTTGCTAAAAGCGTTTTGTAACTGTCCTTTACCTCAGCACCCAAAAAATCGTTTTCATCTCCGGATAAGGCCTTTTTGATTGCTTTTTCAGCTTTGGTCTCGAAGGAAAAATTACTTTGTTTCACGTAGTTTTTGAATGCATTGAAATCGGAATCCGAGAATTTAAAATCGGATACGTTCTCTACATTGTTCTTATAATGGTAGTTAGTGGCATAGTCAAAAATGACGTTGTTCTGCAGTAATGCCAATGTAAGGTCGTTCGTTTTTACGGTAGCTACTTCCAAATCGGGCAAAATTCCACCACCATCCTGTACCTTTCTACCGTTACGGGTAGAAAAATCGTTGAATTGTGTATTTCGAATGGCATTGCCGCCCTCATCCCTGTTCCAATAATCCAAGGCTTGAATGCAACGGCCAGATGCGGTATAATAGCGTGATATGGTTACCTTAAGCTGTGTGCCATAAGTAAGTTTTAAAGGACGTTGTACGAGGCCCTTTCCAAAACTTCTTGCACCCATGATTACGGCCCTATCTAAATCCTGTAAACTGCCCGAAACAATTTCACTGGCGGAAGCACTGCTGCCATTTACCAGAACCACCAATGGAATTTCCTCGTCCACAGGTTGATTATTGGTCAGATATTCCCTATTGAATTTTTTAACCTTTGATTTTGTGGTCACTACCAATTCTCCTTTTGGAACGAATAAATTAGTAACATTGATTGCTTCCGAAAGCAGACCACCCGGATTATCCCTAAGGTCGAGAATTATTTTTTTCGCCCCCTTTCCCTTCAAATCAAGCAAGGCGGCTTTGGTCTGTTCCGATGCCTTTGCATTGAATTTGGAAAGTACGATATATCCGGTTTTGTCGTCGATCATTTTGAAGAACGGTACGGCATCTACCTCGATTCCCTCACGTGTAATGGTAGTTGTATTCGTTTTGCCCTGTCGTTTATAAGTGACATTAACGGCAGATCCATTGGCCCCTTTCAAAAGCTCACTGGCATTATCTTCAAAGTCGGCCACTTTTATATCCCCAATTTGAATGATTTCATCACCCGCTTTCAGTCCAGCCTTATCAGCAGGGTAATCCTTGTGGGGCTCAACGATAAGCAAGCGATCATCAAAGGAACGTACCAATGCACCAATGCCAGAATATTCACCGGCGTTATTTATCCTATAGGTCTCAACATCCTGTTCATTCAAAAACTTGGTGTAGGGGTCCAGTTCCTCCAACATATTCTTGATGGCGGTATCCATCAGCTCTGCCGGATTGGTCTCGTCTACATAGTTCATATTCAGCTCTTTGAAAAGCGTAGTAAAAATTTCTATTTGCTTTGCTATTTCAAAAAAATCGCTCTTATAACTACTTCCCACGAATAGAAAAGCAATTGCCAAAATGGGGATAAGAACTTTTTTACTGATTATTTTTTTCATTGTTCTGGACCTTAAATTTGTTCAAGACTAACTTCATTTTCTCATCCAATTGCCCATAAGAAGGCATCTCCTTACCAAGATATAAAAATAGAAACGCAAAGTTGGCATCCGTATTGTTAAAAACTGTGGCTTTATTACGCCTATAAGCCTCCCTTAATAGCCTTTTGACCTTATTTCGCGCAACGGCGCTTTTAAAATTCCGCTTCGGTACGGTTACTCCGGCTTTGATGGATACCTCTTGGTGTTCTATACGAATGTATATTAATTTTAAGGGGTAACCGGATATACTTTTGCCCTCTGCAAACAATTGGGCAAAGCGTTTTACGCTCTTAAGTTTTTCCGTTTTCCCAAAAGATTCGTCCATGTTGGAGAGCGTATTAAAATTGCCCCCATTTGACCAAATCATTGCTGGGCCTAAAGGGGTCAATCCTATTTTCAATTATTCTTCAAAAGCCTATTCCTGCTGCCAAACATTATTCTCCAAGTCTACGTCTGCCATTAATTGCGATGGATCTAAAACAATCGCCTTAATGGAGGATAGGGGCTTATCGATAACAAAATCATAAGTTGGATAAGCCCAAGGCCAATCACTGATTACGGTACGTTCTATTCCCTCATAGGGATTTTCCTTTTCACCGCGCATCATGCGTAATGGGGCATAAAAGGTTTCTCGGGTATCATCATTGTACACTACCAAAATATCCATGGGCATCGGCATTAGACCAATACGCTCCAGGGTAACTTTGGTGGAATTTTCACTGGCCACTACCTCTTTTATGCCATAGTCTATGGTATTGGTAGTTTGGGTCCAATCGGTCAGGTACCAATCCAATTCCATGCCGGACACTTTTTCCGCAGTACGTTTAATGTCGTTTGGCACCGGGTGTTTAAATTTAAAATCGGCATAATACTTACGAAGCGTCTCCATGAGTTTATCTTGACCTATTACATAGCCCAGTTGGGATAAAAAGATGGAACCTTTGCTATAGGCAGAGATACCATAGGCAAAATTGAGTGCATAACGATCTGCATAGGTAGTTTGCGGCTGTTCCTTTCCGGAAAGGGCAAGGTTTCGATACCCTTTATAGGTGTTCTCAAACGGATTGTCCTTGCCTTGATCCATAATTTTGTTCATGCATAGGGTTGAGATAAAGGAGGTGAAGCCTTCGTCCATCCACTCATGCTTGGCCTCGTTGGTACCTAAAACATGTTGAAACCATGAATGCGCCAGCTCATGTGCCATGACGCCAACCAAGCTGCTAAATTTCCGTTCCCCGGTGATTAAAGTGGCCATGGCATATTCCATTCCACCATCACCTCCCTGTATTACGGAGTATTGTTTGTAAGGGTAGGGGCCAACATTTTTATTGAAAAACTCCATGGCCTCGACGGTTTTTGGCTGCAGGTTTTTCCAATTCTCCAATATGTCCGGATTGTTTTTGTAAAAAAAGTGGAGTAACGGACCGTCAGGAACCTGCTGTGTGTCATGAATGTATTCTGGATCTGCCGCCCACATAAAATCATGGACCATGGGCGCCTTAAAGTGCCAGGTCAATGTCTTCCCTTTTTGTTTTTTTACTTTTGTTCCCGGCGTTTCGTAACCATGGCCAACCTCATCAGGATTTTGGAGATAACCCGTACCGCCAACAATATAATCTTTGTCCAAGGTCAACTTTACATCAAAATCTCCCCAAACGCCATGGAATTCCCGTGCTATGTACGGGTCGGCATGCCATCCCTCAAAATCATATTCGGCCAATTTTGGAAACCATTGGCTCATTGAAAGCGCTACACCTTCACTGCTATTTCTACCAGATCGTCTAATCTGTAAGGGAACTTGACCCTCAAAGTCCATGTTAAAAGTGGTTTTGCCACCAGGCTGTATTGGCGCGGCCAAGTTAACTACCAAGACGGTACCTTCTTCCGAAAATGTAACGTCCTTGCCATCTTGCTTCAAGGCTTTGGCATGTAAATAGCCCATTTCACTTTCCGTGAGGGATGCAATCCTACTCTTTTTATCCTCGGTAATCATACGGCCGTCTGGATCATCGATGGTCTGTAATCGGACATCCATTTCACTTCCCGGCTGAAAAGCGTTAAAATAAAGATGGAAGAACACCCGGTCCAACACGTCTGGTGAGTTATTGGTGTATACCAATTGCTGGGTTCCCGTATACTGATACGTGGCAACATCCATATCCACCTCCATGGTGTAATCTACGTGTTGCTGCCAATAATCCGTTTTGTTTTGGCCCCACAACCCAAAAGAGCATAGTACGATAAGAAAAGTAACTGTTGATTTAGTCATGTGTATTGTTTAAAATTATAATTGTAACTGTCCTGCGGCAACCTTGCTCGCCATGATTAATGCATTATAGGCATTGGCAATTTTTCCTGAGGTGGAAATTTCGGAAAGTGAAGCACTTTTAGAATTATCACCAGCCAAAATTACATTGGCCTTGATGGGCAAACCTGAGCGTAGAATAATTTCTTTAACCTGTGCTGCGCTCAATGATGGGTATTGTGACATTAGCAAGGCCGCCACTCCCGCCACTGCCGGTGCCGCCATGGAAGTACCGGGAGAATATTCGTATTCGTTATTAGGATAACTTGAGTAAATATCCGTGCCCGGAGCAAAAATATCTACGTTTATTTTGCCGTAATTAGAATACGAAGCAACCAATTCTGAACCGTATTCCGGATCTATCGCACCTACCGTAATTACATTGTTCGCAATTTCTGGACCGTTATTTACTTGATCATTGGGAAAATTGGCATTCGTTGGGTCGTCCAAATCGGCACCGTCATTTCCTGCCGCGTGTACGAACAGTACATTTTTCTCAGCCGCGTACTTAATGGCATCATAAACCCATTCCGCCTTAGGGGAGAAGGATTTGCCAAAACTACCGTTAATGATCCGCGCCCCATTGTCAACGGCATAACGGATACCCAGTGCAATATCCTTGTCGTATTCGTCCCCGTTGGGAACGGCCCTTATACTCATGATTTCAACATTGTTGGCCACACCGTTCGCACCTTTGCCGTTGTCGCGTTCTGCCGCAATGATGCCGGCTACATGGGTGCCATGACTTTCATCGGCCACCCTGTTATTTGGATTTCCATTGCCATAATCCGTATCGGTGATGTCATAGGCGTCATCTCCAACAGACTCCCTGCCATTGAAATCCTTGTTAAGATTATAATTAAGTTGCTCTGTAAAATACTTGACCCCTTTTCCCAACTCATCCAATACTTCGGGTATGGTATCCTTTATACCGAACATTTGGTTGAGCACCGCAACATTTCGCCGCATAGATTCGTCTGTAGTTTCAATTCCTGCCAAATCTTCTGTCGTGTAGGATTCCTTACTCAGGTATTTTTTTACTGCCGCATCCGCTTCTGTGACCGCTTGTAATATTTGCTCATACTGCTGTTTGTTCTGTAAGGCTTTAGTATATTCCGCATCCAACTTTACCTTCGCCTTGGTCAAGGTAGCGGCGTCACCTATGTTTAGGCGCAACATTCTTACATATTCCAATTGTTCGTTATAAGACTCTCCCAAGAAATTATATCCATGGATATCGTCTATATATCCGTTGCCATCATCGTCGATATTATTACCAGCCTTTTCGTCTTTGTTGGTCCATAAAACCCCGTCAAGATCTTCATGGTCTAGGTCGATACCAGAATCCAATACGGCAACAATGACCTTGGTTCCTTTTTTATTTTTAATGATTTCGCTATACGCCTTATCGACGCTCATACCTGGAATAGTATCCGATACCAAATCCAAATGGCCCCAATTCTTTTTCTCACGCTCTGTGAGCACCTCTAATTTTAAAGGGGTAGCATCAATATTTTCAACAGGTGTAAGGATCAGCCCGCCGCTTGACCCAAGGCTAGAGGCACTGCAACCGTAAAGTACTGCCGCTAATGCAAATAGGATTATCGATTTTAAAAATGTTCGTGTCATAGGTACTAATTAATATTAATTTAAGGGGTTTTTGAATGTTTATGGTATGATGGGCATAAAAGCCAATGGAATGGTTTCGTCAACTAAAAAGTTCATCAAAGGTATAGACTCGATCTAAACGCACTCCTTTTTCCGTTTGTTTTAAGGTGCACAACTGATTATGGGCATCATGCCCAAAAAATAGGTAATACGAATTGTCAACGGCTTGTTGTAAAAAACGTTGTTTTTCTTCCATTGTAAGCAAAGGTCGTGTATCATAGCCCATTACATAAGGTAATGGAATATGACCCACGGTGGGTATTAAATCTGCCATATAAACTATGGTTTTGCCTTGATATGTAAACTGGGGCAGCATTTGCTTTTCGGTATGGCCATCAACAAAATTAATATCAAACCCTAATGGGGAATTTGATAAATAAGCCTGGTTTGGATGGTCGACAAACATTAATTGCCCACTCTCCTGCAAGGGAAGGAGGTTCTCCTTTAAAAAGGATGCTTTTTCCCTTGGATTGGGTTCCAATGCCCATTTCCAATGCATTTCATTGGACCAAAAACGTGCATTTTTGAAGGCTGGTTCATAGCCGGTCCTATCTTTGTTCCACTTTATTGCGCCACCACAATGATCAAAATGTAAATGGGTGAGAAAGACATCTGTAATATCATCCCTGTGAAAGCCGAATTTTTTGAGGGAGGTGTCGATGTCGAAGTTTCCCCAACGGTGGTAGTAGCCAAAAAATTTATCGGATTGTTTGTTCCCCATACCCGTATCTATTAAGGTAAGACGATTACCATCTGCAATTAATAGGCCTCTAGCGGCAATATCGATGAGGTTTTTTTCATCTGCTGGATTGGACTGCTGCCATATCGTCTTGGGCACAACACCAAACATGGCACCACCATCTAATTTAAAATTACCGGTTTCTATGGGGTAAATTTTCATAAGGGGCAAAATAATAAAAGCGAACGGAATCCTATATTTATTAAGAATATATTATCATTTATCTGCTTTTTATTAAGCACAAAAGGGCGTTTGGAAACTATTTGTGGAGGAAGTTGTCCAAAGAGAACGGTTATCGATAATCAGGATTTTGGATATGAATGCAGAATTATTCTTCTAAAAGCAATTTGCTTACATGATGGTGTGCTAGCGGTTTTACCAAATGGCCTTTGACTACGGCGTATTTTTTACTTTTTTCAGAATCCAATGGATCTAAGGAGGAACTAAGGATATATACTTTAGAATGCGTCGTCAATTTTTCGGGAAAATTCGAGTATGCATCCAAAAATTCAAAACCGTTCATTCGTGGCATTCTAATATCCAAAAAGATTAAATCTGGAAAAGAATTGTCTTGCTCCACAATACCTTCCAGATATTCCAATGCAGCAAAGCCTGAACTTTTTACGGTTATTCCAGATATGCTGTTTTCCTTGGACAGGATGGCTTTGTTGATAAAGTTATCCACTTCCGAGTCGTCTATTAATAGTACACTGACAGAATCTTTATTTGTTTGCACGGTTTGATTCATTTGGTAATTTTAATGTAAATAGTGAACCCCTCCCTAGTTTTGATTCTACCTCGATACTTCCATTTAATTTAAGCAAAACCTCTTTAACAATAAATAGGCCTATGCCCGTTCCCATAACATTGGAGGATACCCTATAGAACATATCAAATATTTTATCCAATTGCTCCGGCTCCATACCTATGCCATTATCCTTTATCTGTATAACCGCCTCTTTGTGGGAGGTGGTGATGTTGATCCAAATGGATGGGGAATCTTTGCTCAGGTCATGATATTTGATTGCATTGGAAGTGAAATTATTCAACAATATTGAAATCCTTTTCTTGTCCGACCAAAATTCAGTTTTATCCTTTATATCAGTATGTATGCTCAATTTTTTGGTGTTCTCAAGATACCAAAGACTTTCAAGGGAATTTTCTATTAAATTAGAAAAATTTATAGGTTCCACCTTAACCTCAACATGTTTATTTCTGGAATATTCGATAATATCCACGATAAAATTATCTAGGCGTTGAATGGATTGCTCCATCATTTTAAGTTGCAGGCTTGTATCCGGTCTGGTTTCTTCAGGCAGCATAATGTTGATAAGTCCCAAAACAGAGGAAAGGGGCGCTCTGAGTTCATGCGAGGCGCTATACACAAAACTGTCAAGCTCAGAGTTCGTTTTTGTTAGCTCAATATTCTGTTGCTCAAGTATTTTCCTGGCCTCTATCCGTTCGGTAATATCCCTTAGAATTCCCAATAGGCTGCCATTAGCCGTCATTTTAGCATTGATTTCACCGTAAAAAAAGGAACCATCTTTTCTAACCATTCTACGTTCGTGCAAAATAGCCTTCCCTTCTAATAATTCTTTAAACCTAATGGGCTTATCCTTTAATTCTTCTTGGTCATAAATATCCAATAACGTTAAGCCCACTAGTTCATCAACGGTATAGCCCAACATACTTGCCCCTCGCATGTTCACTTCCAAAATCACCCCTTTTTGAGACGTAAGGAAGATGCCGTCCGTTGCTTGGTCAACCAGGTTCTTAAATTTAAGGTTACTCTCTTTTAAAAGCGCCGTTTTTTGATGTACGACCTTACTCAAATATTCTGGCAGTCGTAAAAATTGCCAGATTAAAAATGCACAAAGCAAGGATAGTATCACCCCAACAACTGAGAATAGCGCTACCGAGGCGAAGGTTATTCTTTCATTGGAAATCACATACAATTTCCATTCTGCATTATAAATTTCTATTGGGATGCTATGAAGATAGGAAGGAGCACTATTCTCCGAACCAAAAAATACAGATTCTGAATTATCCGGATTTATTTTTGAAAGTTGGTACGAAAACGGACCATTCTGTATAGAATCTATGTCTACAGCGTTTAAAAGCGTAGGAAGTTTTGTTACGGCAGCTGTAAAACCATAAAAGGTATCGTTCGCAAAGATGGGCGTCCTACTTACAAATCCTACGCCCCCCTGTTTAAGCGGAATGGGACCTGTAATGAAATAGTCTTTTCTTTTAATCGTGGTAAGCGCCCCGCTCTTGGCAATCGAATCTTCCAAGATATTAAATCCCTTAACCTCGTTATCCTTTAAGGGGTATACATGGGTTATTTCTCCATTACCATCAACCAATTCTAATGCATCGATGTTTTTGTTTGAATCCATAATAAGGGCAGCAACACTATCAAAATTTTGTGGAATACCATAATTCTCCACGATAAACCCTAGCGTTTTAGTGGCCGCAAAACTTTGATTGAAAGACCTGTTGCAGTTTTTCCTCAACCTCTATGGCGTGATTGACGGTTTTGTTTTGCTCCGTAATTTCCAGTAACAAGAAACGCTGATAAGTGAGGTACTGCGAAACCAAAAGAACGAGAAAAAACACAATGAGGGCCACAAAGAACGGATGTTTGAATGGCGATTTTTTTCGTGAAATTTCCATTTGGAGTAAATTTTCAGCGTACTTAAGCTTAGGTATTGGTGCAGTCCTTTTTGAAAAGGACTAAACGGAGTACAAAGTTGCAAATAATTTCTAGATTTTATGTAAGGCTTTACCTTATATTATGGTTTATTCGTTGAAGGCAACGGGGGGTATTCCGAAATTTTGTCGGTTGTAATGTTTTCAGGATAGCACCTCCTTTTTCTTCTGCGGGCACATACAGAGATTATCTTTTTTCAGACCGATGTATGGACTTCCTCTCCAGAAAGCAGTGTTTATTTTCGTTGGGAGCGCCCAGTAATCCAATGCCCCAAAAGCCATGATTATCGTAATTATATCCCAGCAAGCTTTTACTATCTAGTTCATACGAAAAACATAGGATAGAAAATTGACTTGTAAAATGCTCCTTTTCCCAGGCTCTTTAACTATACAACCAGCTCCTACTTGATTCAACATTGCCCTAAAAAACGACCTTGATTTGAGATGTAATTTCGTCTAAATTTTAAGACTTTTTAATTTGACGAATTAGCGTTGCGGGTTAAGGTTCGTCATTGGCAAACGGGTATTTAAATATAGCACCACGAGCATCTGGACGAGTAATTGTCCTATCCCATGTTCCAATTCATTGCCCAAGCCAAAACTTTATGGCCTAAAATGCGCTTTAATTCCTATTTTTATCCAAAATAAGGAAAATGCTAGAGCTTGCTGGAATCATAATTTTGGGAATAATTGCACAGTGGGTGGCTTGGCGTTTAAAATTACCTGCTATTCTACCCCTAATTTTAATAGGGCTCTTGGTAGGTCCAATTTCTACTTTATATACCGCGGATGGGGCAAAAATAATTGAACCGATTTGGAATGGCGAAAAGGGTCTTTTCCCGGGCGAGGGGCTTTACTATTTTGTTTCCCTTGCTATCAGCATTATCCTGTTTGAAGGGGGACTTACCTTAAAACGTGCTGAAATAAAAAATGTAGGGCCGGTCATCACTAAATTGATTACCCTAGGCTCCTTGGTGACTTTTCTGGCAGGAGGATTGGCGGCACATTTTATTTTCGACCTTAGTTGGGAAATTTCCTTTTTGTTCTCTGCTTTGATCATTGTGACAGGGCCTACTGTTATTACTCCAATTTTAAGGAACATCCCCTTAAAAAAGGACTTATCAACCGTATTGAAATGGGAAGGTATTTTAATTGACCCCATAGGTGCTTTGGCGGCCGTATTGGTATTTGAGTTTATTAGTGTTGGGGGCGGCGATGGGTATACCCTCACAGCCCTGATCGAATTCGGAAAAATATTACTTTTTGGATTCACTTTTGGTTTCACCTTCGCACATGGCTTATCGTTTGCCATTAAAAAGAATTTGATACCCCATTATTTATTGAACGTTGTTTCATTATCCGTGGTTTTACTGGTCTTTGTGGAGTCAGAAATATTTGCGCATGAATCCGGCCTATTGGCGGTGGTGGTCATGGGAATGGTACTGGGTAACATGAACCTTCCAAACATCAAGGAATTGCTTTATTTTAAGGAATCGCTTAGTGTATTGTTGATTTCCATTCTTTTTATATTGCTATCGGCCAATATTAATATCTCAGATTTAGAACTGATCTATAATTGGAATACGCTGGCCTTATTCGCTACCATAATATTTATCATAAGGCCGCTGGGGGTATTTTTGAGTGCGGCCGGTTCCAATCTTAAATTAAGGGAAAAGCTTTTTATAAGTTGGGTGGGTCCCAGGGGTATTGTTGCCGCAGGTATTGCATCGCTATTTGGGTCAAAGTTACTTGCCAAAGGAGAGCCTGGGGCGGAGTTCATAACCCCTTTGGTATTTATGATTGTGCTGGGCACTGTTTTATTAAACGCAACCACCGCAAGAATTTTTGCGAAAATGGTAGGGGTCTTTCTAAATAAATCTGAAGGTATCCTAATATTGGGTGCTTCAAAAGCCTCTAGGCTCATTGGGAACTATTTGCATAAAAACAACCGCCACGTAGTTCTGATAGACAACAACCAATCCAATATTGATAAAGCTTCCAAATTGGGTCTGGAGGCTCTTTCCGCCAATATTTATTCGGATACCTTAACCGATAATATAGAGCTAAATGACATAGGATATCTCATGGCCTTAACGGGCAACTCGGATATAAACAAATACGCCATTAACAAATTTCAGGACGTGTTTGGGGAAAATGGTTCGTTTAGATTGGTGGATGCCGATGAAATGGCCGACCCCGAAAACAACCCAAAAGAAGGTTTGTTTTCCCATACAGATGATTTTATCAAGTTGACGGAAGCGGCGAGAAAATATCCCGTTGTACATGAAATCGAGCTTAATGATGCCGAGCATTATGAGGGACTCATAGAAATTACAAAAGCGGATGCAGATATCGTTCCTTTGTTTTTAAAGAATCCTAAAGGCAATATCCAAATAATTACCGCTTTTAGTAAAGAGTTCAATGACATTAAAGAAGGCTATAAACTAGCCTATCTCGGTAAGATGTTCCCTACCGAGGAAGAGAAGGAAATAAATAAGCAGGAAGCGGAAAACAAAGCCTAATAATTAATTTTGCTTGCCAATAGCGACCAACGCTCGATTATTGCCTTTTGATTGAAGCTTTATTGGGCTCCTAAGGCTACTTTTTTCCCTGTGATCAAGTGCTCTTATCTTGGACTTATCACAGCACAATTTGGGCTAGCCGTATCTAAGCCTAAAAACCCTAGACTTTGCAAGCGCTATTTGCGCATGGACTGCGCGTTCTACCGGAAAACCAGTAGGTGGAAATACGCCTTTCAAAATATTGTTTACCCCTTCCTAAGGGTATAGTTTTATTCACTCTAAAGAGACGCTACATCAATTTAAAATGAATAGCATGAAAAAAGCAAGTGTGTTTTGTGCGCTATCGATAATGATAACAATCGTAGGTTCCTGTTCAAAAAATGATGAAAATAAGTGTACGGCCTGTACTGTAGCGGGTGTTGAGATTTGAGAAGTTGAACCCGGCCAGATACGGATTTTTGAAAATGTTGAGGAACGGGGAGCGCTTATTTCCTTACCAACTGATTTTGAATTTTCTGATGCGGCCCAAGAGTTATGTGCAGAAATTGAACGCCAAGTTAGTGTGGCCTGCGGGTGCTATGAATGCATGGGTCCCAATGATACTAATTTTAAGGTGCGTGAAACCAACGAAGGAATTACCTTGGTCGGGGAACTAATTGAAGGTACCGCAAACCTAAGTTTAGAGGATGCAGTGCAGGCAGTGGAAGACAGCCCAAAAAACGCCCCAGAGTTTGAGGGCTTGGCCTGTCAGCACAATTAGCGTTCCAACCTTAGTCGTTCAATTTAAGAACGGCCATAAAGGCTTCCTGTGGAATTTCCACGTTACCTACCTGGCGCATACGTTTCTTTCCTTTTTTCTGTTTTTCCAAAAGTTTACGCTTACGCGAGATATCGCCTCCGTAACACTTTGCCGTTACATCTTTGCGCAAGGCCTTAATGGTCTCCCTGGAAATGATTTTAGAACCGATCGCGGCTTGGATTGGAATGTCAAACTGTTGCCTTGGAATGAGTTCCTTTAACTTCTCGCACATCTTTTTACCGATTGTGGTGGCACTGTCAAAATGAATCAAGGAGGACAGGGCATCTACAGGTTGTGCGTTCAATAGAATGTCTACGCGTACCAGTTTGGATTGCCGCATGCCTATTGGTGTGTAATCAAAGGATGCATACCCTTTGGAAACTGTTTTTAAACGATCATAAAAATCAAAAACAATTTCTGCCAGGGGCATATCGAAATTAAGCTCAACACGTTCTGTGGTCAAATAGGTCTGATTGGTGATCTGTCCTCTTTTTTCGATGCAAAGCGACATAACATTGCCCACAAAATCAGCTTTTGTAATGATGGTAGCTTTTATATACGGTTCTTCCACACGGTCAATAGTGGAAGGATCCGGTAAATCACTTGGGTTGTTAACGATTAAGGGAACTTCAGCATCCTTACGGGTAAAGGCGTGGTAGCTAACGTTAGGGACCGTCGTAATAACGGTCATATCAAATTCACGCTCCAAACGTTCCTGAATGATTTCCATATGCAGCATTCCCAAAAACCCACAACGGAATCCAAAGCCAAGGGCGGCACTACTTTCCGCCGTAAAGACCAGGGAGGCATCGTTGAGCTGCAATTTTTCCATGGAGGAACGCAACTCCTCAAAATCTTCCGTATCTACGGGATAAATGCCCGCAAACACCATTGGTTTTACATCCTCAAAGCCGGCAATAGGGTTTTTTGTAGGATTTGCGGAGTCTGTAATGGTATCCCCCACTTTAACTTCCCGTGCATCTTTTATACCGGTAATCAAATACCCCACATCGCCCGCCTTAATTTCTTTTTTGGGATGTTGGATCAGTTTTAGGGTACCAACCTCATCCGCAAAATAGCTTTTATCGGTGGCAACGAATTTTATTTTCTGTCCTTTTTTTATCGACCCGTTGATGACCCTAAAATAAGTCTCTACGCCCCTGAACGGATTGTAGACAGAATCAAATACAAGGGCCTGTAAGGCTTCATCGGGGTTTCCTTTTGGAGCCGGAATCCGTTCTATGATGGCGGTTAAGATTTCTTCGATACCGATACCGGTTTTAGCACTCGCAGGAATAACCTCCTCCGCCTTGCAACCCAATAGGTCTACGATATCATCGGTAACCTCTTCCGGGTTGGCACTGGGCAGGTCAACTTTATTCAAAACGGGGATAATCTCCAAATCGTTCTCCAAGGCCAAGTATAGGTTGGAAATGGTCTGCGCCTGTATGCTTTGTGCCGCATCGACCACCAAAAGCGCTCCCTCACAGGCCGCAATGGAACGCGATACCTCGTACGAGAAATCGACGTGGCCCGGGGTGTCTATTAGATTTAGCACATATTGTTCGCCTTTGTAGGTATAGTCCATTTGTATCGCATGGCTTTTAATGGTAATACCACGCTCCCTTTCAAGATCCATACTGTCCAATAATTGCTCCTTTTTTTCACGTTCGGTAACAGAGCCCGTAAAATCCAACAAGCGGTCTGCCAAGGTACTTTTACCATGGTCTATATGTGCAATTATGCAGAAATTTCTAATGTTTTTCATAGCGGTACCGGTAATAATAATTACTGTTCAAAACCTTTGCAAAGTTAGGCTTTAAAGAGCAACTGCAAATATAATCTAATTTATAGCGCTTTGCTTAGGTGATGGCCCCAATTTATGGAGGGCGGTTTTTATATGGATTACAACTATTGTAATCGAAAACAACGGAATTTTTGTTAGATTTGAACCTCAACCCAAACTTGAATTGAAACTACGATTTGCTATTTTTTGTATTGCTTTGGGTTTTTCCCAAAACTTTTTGGCACAAACCTTTGAGCTTAAAGGTGAGGTCAAGGACCAATACAGTGCGCCGATACCTTTTGCATCGGTTTTTTTGTTAACGGTAACAGATTCTTCCTTGGTAAAAGGTACCTCTGCCGATGAAGAAGGGAATTTTACCATTATGGGTATTACGGAAGGGCTTTACTTTCTAAAAGCTTCCTATGTGGGCCAAACTTCCAATAATTTGGCCTTGGAAATCATCAAGGATACCAGAATAGGCGCCCTGATCATTGAACAACAGGCCGAAGAATTGAACGAGGTCACCGTAACGAGCACTAGACCCGTTGTAGACCGTAAGGTAGACCGTATCGTGTTCAATGTAGAGAATACGGTTATTTCACAAAACAATTCTTGGGATATTCTACGGCAGACCCCAGGGGTCATTGTCATGGGCAATGAATTACAGGTACGCAACCAGGCTACGACGGTGTATATCAATGACCGTAAAGTACAGCTATCGCCGGAAGAGGTTCGGAATCTATTGGAAAATTATCAGGGAGAGAATATCAAATCTGTTGAGGTAATCTATAATCCACCCGCAAGTTATGATGCGGAAGGAGGCTCGATTTTAAATATCATTACCAGTAAAAATGTTTCGCTGGGCTATAAGGGTAACTTAAGTGCCGGCTATACCCAAGGGGTATTTCCAAAATATAATTTTGGGACGTCCCATTTTTACAAGACCGCTAAATTGAACGTGAATGCAAGCTATAATTTCGCTCCCAAAAAGGAATTCAAGAACACCTTGAACACGGTTAACTATAGTGATGAATCCGGTATTTTTTCGGTATGGGATACAGATTTTGACCAAGTAATCAGAACCCACACCCATAGCGCCGGTCTGGTGGTGGACTATGAATTTGACGACAAGAATACCGTAAGCCTTACTTCCAATGCCCAGCTACAACCCAAAAGGGAATCAGATTTTTTCCAGAATACCACCATGCGGAATGGTATGGGTGTCTTGGATTCAACATTTACCACGGGCAGTTTTTTGGATGAAACGAAGAACAACCTATCGGGGGACTTGACCTTTAAGCACCGTTTCAATGACAAAGAAAGGCTAAGCGCGAACGCACATTATACCTATTTTGAACTTTCACGCGGCCAAGATGTAAATTCCAACTATTTCTTGCCAGACGGCACGTTTATACGCGACTTCAATTTTTTCACCAATGCGGACCAACAGATAGACATTAAGACGGCCCAAGTGGATTATAACGCGCTTTTCGGGAGTCTTTCTTTTGAAACCGGCGCCAAGGGCTCCCTCATAAATTCTGAAAGTATCCTAGACTATTTCCTTTTGAATAACGGATCTGAATTCATCCCCAACCTATCGGATAATTTCAGGTATGACGAAAAGGTCTATGCCGGCTATTTCAGTCTTTCCAAGGATTGGGAAAAATGGAGCATTAAAACGGGTTTGAGGGCAGAACAGACCCAGAGTACCGGAAACTCAAGAAATGTGGATGCGATTAATGAGTTAAGTTACCTGGAATGGTTTCCATCGTTCTACGTTTTACATACGATTAACGAAAACCATAGCCTTTCCTTTGACTATTCCCGAAAATTACAACGCCCTAGGTATGATGATTTAAATCCGTTCAGGACTTATGTCAACGAACGGACTTTTTTAGAGGGTAACCCCAACCTATTGCCAAGCTTTAGCTCTAATTTTAACCTCAACTACACCCTTAATCAAGAATTTTTCTTTGATTTTTACTACCGGGACAATGGCCGGTATATTTCCACCATTACCTTTCAGGATAATGAAAACTTGGTGTTACGGGACATTACCCAAAACGTTTTGGAGAGCACCTCCTACGGTTTTGATTTCACCTACGGAAAATCGATTTCCAATAGCTGGTACCTGTATAGCTATATTTCGCTGTTCCACGAAGACGAAACGTTCCTTGCCCTGGAAAGTGATGCCTTTTCCTTTAAAAATGAAATTAACGGGGCCTATATCGATTTAACCAATTACTTCACGCTTTCCAAAGATGGTACGTTTAAGGGGGAACTGGGGTTCGTCTATATGTCCGGGTATTTGCAAGCTTCCTTCTTACAGGAAGAATCCACAAATTTGACCTTAGGCTTTAGAAAATCGTTCTGGGACAACCGCGCTGTTTTAAGTGTAAGTGCCAATGACCTTTTGGGCAAGTACAATGCCTATGTAAATTCGGATTATCTAAATCAGGATAACCGCTATCTATCGATCCCCGAGACCCAATACGTACGGTTTGGATTCACCTATAATTTTGGAAACTTCCGTTTGGAGGACAATAATCGGGGTATTGAAAAAATAGAGCGTGAGCGCTTGGAATAAAGAATTATGCAAGCCCGCGAGGAATTGAACGGGAAATGACGTCAGTGCTGGACCATTCTAAATCTCGCCCATTAAGGAAAGCAACTATTTCACAATCAATTCCTTACATGTCGGACTATTAAATAGTAAAGCTGCTGTAAGATATTTCCGATTTACTTTTCTATTTTAGCGCTATACCACGCTCAAATGAAGAGGGACCTTATTGCTTACCTACTTTTTGGATTAACGTTTTCCCTCACGTTTTCCCAAGAGCTACGTTTAACAGGCTTTGTATTGGATGAGGAACAACAACCCGTTGTCTTGGCCAATGTGCTGCTACTTACCCAAGACGGCACGTTCATCACGGGGACCGTTACGGATGATGCTGGTTTTTATGAATTCAAGTCCCTAACCGCTGGCCCGTATATCATTGCCGCCAGTTATATCGCCAATACGGTTGAAAGTCCACTTATTCAATTGAACGGGGACCTTGCTATTGAACCACTTGTTTTAAATGGTGCCCAAGAATTGGATGAGGTGACGGTAGTCCGTCAAAAACCAATTTTGGAACAATTGGCAGATCGGCTGGTTTTTAATATCGCCAATACCGCCCTTTCCGAAAATGATATTTGGGACGTCTTAAAACGGACCCCCGGGGTTATGGTCATGGACAATAGGTTGTTTATTAACGGTAGCCCAAACGTAAACATCATGATCAATGGCAAGCTGATTAACCTGCCCCAAGAGGATGTGATCAACCTTCTTTCCGGTAATTCCGCCAGTAATGTTGAATCCATAGAGGTAATTACCAGTCCGCCCGCTAAATACAGCGCCGAGGGAGGGCTTTTGATCGATATTAAAATGAAGAAGAACTTGGTATCGGGCTATAACGGTTCTGTCTTTAACCGCTACACCCAAGGTGTCCTGCCCAAACATACCCTGGGCATGGACCATTTTTTTAAAGGGCGCAAATTGGATTTCTCCACCAACTACAGCTTTAGCAACGATTTGGATTGGACCCGGTATACGGAAATCACCAATTTCTTTGAAGAAGGCGCCCCCAACCAAACCTGGACCGCGGAACAGAAATCCATCGATCGGAACAAAGGCCATAACCTCAATCTTTTTTTGGATGTTGAATTAGATGCCAAGAATACCATAAGCCTATCCTCCAATTCCAGTTTATCCCCCAATAGGATACGTAACTTTGATTCTGAAACGGACATTACCAATACCGCGGGAAACTCAATTGCACGGTGGGAAAGCATGAACGTATCCGATAATGACGTGTTCAACACCGCATATTACCTGGATTGGATTCACAAACTCAACGATAAAGGGGCCGAAGTAGCCTTTAATGCCCACTATACCTATTACGATTTTAAGCGAAATCAAGATTTGAACAATACCATAATTGACGGTGAAACCCAATTGAGTATCGACAACGAATTTACCGTCGCATCAGATCAAATTATCAACCTCTATAGTTTTCAAACGGATTTTTCATTTCCCTTGAACCAGAATTCCAACATGGAAACAGGACTCCGGTATGCGACCATCAATTCTGAGTCCAGCATTGTGCAGACAGGTTTTGACCAAATAAGGGACGGGGTCGACCCTACCGAGGCCGGCATATTTAATTATGACGAGAATATCTATGCCGCATATATAAGTTTGAACAATCGTTGGGAACATTGGAACCTAAACCTGGGCCTACGGACCGAGTATACGGATACCCGTGGCAAATTGGATGTAGGCAATCTGGTAAACAATAACGAATACCTGGATTGGTTTCCCTCGCTAGCCGTATCCTACATCAAGGAAAAAAATGGTTTTTTCCTTAAAGCGTATCGGCGAATTGTACGTCCTAAATACAATGTCATTAATCCCTTTCAATTTTACCAAACGGCAAATTCCATTGAGGAGGGCAATCCCAATCTAAAACCTGCATATAGGGACTACATTCAGTTGGACTATGTGTATGACAAGGCCTATAAAGTTGTGGTTTTTGGAGGGAAGCAATCCAACGAGCAATCCCAGCAACTTTTCCAGGATAATGAAGCCAATATCTTAAGGCTACAGTATATAAATTTGGCGACCAACTACTATTACGGGGCCGATGCGAGTATCTCCAAGGACCTTACCTCGTATTGGAATACGTTTTTTCTGATTACGCATTTCTATGATGAGGACAGCTTTACCGATTTGGGCACGAATACCCTGGTGGAGAACTCGATTTGGACGACACATATACGGGCGACCAATAGTTTTAATTTGCTTAGTGACAAATCCTTATTTGCAGACCTTACCTATTCCCGTTTTTCGCCCCGGATCATGGGCAACGCCAGGATCGAGGCCTATAGCAAACTGGGCCTTACCTTTAGAAAATCGCTCTGGAACAAGGCGTGCAGTATTTCGTTGGCGGTAGAGGACATCTTCAATAATGGCAATAGGATTACCACTCGCGATTACCTGGACCAGAACAACAGTACATTTACCCGAATTGAAAATAGGGTCTTTGTTTTCGGTTTCCGCTATAAATTCGGGAATACCCAAATAAAGGACAATCAAAAGAACAAGAACACGGATGAGGGCCGCCGTTTGCAATAGACCAGGGCCAAGCAACCCTGCGGTTCAAGTTATTCTTGCCACTCCGCTATAAAAAGATTGGTATCTCTTGTACCCCCGTTGTTGCGGTTGCTGGAAAAAGCCAAATACTTGCCGTCATTGGAGAATACCGGGAAAGCATCAAAGGTTTCGCCATGGGTTACGCGTTCCAGATTTTTCCCGTCAATGTCGATAAAGTACAGGTTGAACGGAAAGCCTTTTTCCGCTTCAAAATTACTGGAGAATAAAATCTTTTTCCCGGAGGGATGAAAAAACGGACTCCAATTGGCATTTCCCAAGAAGGTAAGCTGCTTTAGGTCGCTACCATCGGCATTGCAGATAAAGAGTTCCATTTCGGTGGGTTCCACCAAACCGTCTGCCAAGAGGTCCTTGTATTTTTTAATGGCTTCCGGGGTTTTTGGTCTGGAGGCCCTAAAGATAAGCTTGGTGCCATCCGGTGAAAAAAAGGCCCCGCCATCGTAGCCCAGTTCATCGGTGATCTGTTGTACATCGGTGCCGTCCAAATTCATGGTATAGAGTTCCAAATCGCCGCTACGGGTAGAAGTAAATACGATTTTATCGCCTTTGGGCGATACCGTTGCTTCGGCATCGTAACCGGGCGCATCGGTCAATTGTGCGGTAATGTTCCCTTCTAGATCGGCCACAAAAATATCAAAGGAATCATAGACCGGCCAGACGTAATTACCGTTCTTGCGTAGCGGTACCTCGGGACATTCCTTATCGGCCAGATGGGTAGAGCCGTATACAAAGTGCTTGTTGTCTGGCAGAAAATAGGCACAGGTGGTACGGCCCATTCCCGTACTTACCATTGGCGGAACGGAATCTTGAAAGGATTCCTCGATATTCATCAAGAACATCTGGTCGCAGTTCATGCCCCATGCTTCGTTGTTGGATTGGAATATCATCTGTTTATCGTCCCAACTCCAATAGGCTTCCGCATTATCACCGCCAAAAGTGATTTGCCGTATGCTTTTAAAATACTTTTCCTCGGGGTAGATAAGCGTGTCGGTACCCGCCATAAGTGAGGGTCGCTCCGCTGGTGGTTGTTCATTTTTCTTGGCTTCGTTTTTACAGCTACCCAATACAAATAGAAGGGTAAGAAGGATAAATATTCTCATAGGATGCTTAATTTTAACGCAAATACACTTCAAAAATGGCTAAAAAAATTCTAATTCCTATTTTTTTCTTATTGCTGATGGCCTGTCAACAGGAAAAACCAACGAACATTTCCATGGAAGAGGACATTGCCTTCTTGGCGGACGATGCCTTACGGGGAAGGGAAACGGGAACGCCCCAGGAAGTGGCGGCGGCGGAATATATCCAAAAGCGTTTTGAACAGTTGGGGTTGGCACCCAAGGGGAATGCGGGCACCTATTTTCAGACCTTTACGTTCAAACCCAAGAGCGATCCGCACAGCCAGGTACAATTTATGGCGGGCGATAGCACCATTACGGGAACCAATGTCATTGGTTATGTGGATAACGGGGCTGCCCATACCGTTGTTATTGGGGCACATTATGATCATTTGGGTATGGGGGGCGAAGGTTCGTTGTATGCGGAGGGCGAAGCGGTGCATAACGGCGCCGATGACAACGCTAGTGGTGTCGCCATCCTATTACAGTTGGCCGCAGACCTCCAAAAGGAAGCGTATACGGGTACTAACTTTTTGTTTATGGCCTTTTCCGGCGAGGAAATGGGCTTGTTAGGGTCCAATTATTTTAGTAAAAATCCCACGATAGACCTATCCAACGTAACGTATATGTTGAATATGGATATGGTGGGCCGTTTGCGGGAGGACCGGACGCTTTCCATTAGCGGTACCGGAACCAGCCCCATTTGGAACCAAGTGCTGAACACCTCCAATACCAATTTTAAACTGGTCTTGGGAGAATCTGGCGTAGGCCCGTCGGACCATACCTCTTTTTACCTGCAGGACATCCCTGTATTGCATTTTTTTACGGGGCAGCATGAAGATTACCATAAACCGAGTGATGATGCCAACAAACTCAATTATGAGGGCATGCGGCAAATAAAGACCTACATCGAAGCTGTTGTCCTGGAACTGAACGACGATCCCAAATTGGCGTTTCGCAAAACAAAGAACGAAAGCGAGGAAGTACCCCGGTTTAAGGTAGCCCTGGGGGTCATGCCCGACTATCTCTTTGACGGCGAGGGCATGCGCATCGATGGTGTTACCGAGGATCGACCAGCCGCTAGGGCCGGACTCCAAAAAGGGGATGTGGTCATTCAATTGGGCGATAGTACGGTAATCGATATGATGAGCTATATGCGGGCCCTGTCCAGTTTTGAGGAAGGGGATACCACTAAGGTCGTGGTAAAGCGCAACCAAGAAAAGGTATCGGCCAAAATCACCTTTTAACACTAAGGGGAGCATTCCGCAATCCCGTTTCATGAAAACGCCTTTGCGGGAAGCGCTGTCTAAAATGTATACGGAGTGCGGCTAGCTCCAAGGTGGCGAGCAATTCAACTTATATGGGGCGCTCCATGCAAACAATTGACGTTATGCGCACCCAGAGTTGGGTCACTTGACCATGCCGAATTTTTATATAACTTTGCATCCCAAAAATAAATTGTGCCGTGCCTAAAATAGGAGACATACAACTACCTGATTTCCCGTTGCTTCTAGCCCCCATGGAAGATGTGAGCGACCCACCGTTTCGTGCTCTTTGCAAGGAACAGGGTGCCGATGTGGTATATACCGAGTTCATATCCTCGGAAGGCTTGATCCGTGATGCGGCCAAGAGTGTCATGAAATTGGATATTTACGAAAAGGAACGGCCGGTAGGCATCCAAATCTTCGGGGCCAATTTGGAAAGCATGTTACAGTCCGTCGAGATCGTTGAGAAATCCAATCCGGATATCATAGACATCAATTTTGGATGTCCGGTGAAAAAGGTGGTGTCCAAGGGTGCCGGTGCCGGTATTTTAAAGGATATCGATCTCATGGTTTCCTTGACCAAGGCGATGGTGAAACACACCAAACTGCCCATAACCGTAAAGACCCGTTTGGGGTGGGACGATGATTCCATAAAAATTGTTGAGGTAGCGGAACGCCTACAGGATGTGGGTTGCAAGGCCATTTCAATCCACGGGCGAACTAGGGCGCAAATGTATAAGGGTACTGCCAATTGGCACCCCATAGCGGAGGTGAAGAACAATCCCAGAATGCATATCCCCGTATTTGGAAATGGGGATGTGGATACCCCGGAGGCTGCCGTAAAAATGCGCGATGCATTTGGTTTGGACGGCGCTATGATCGGCCGTGCCAGTATTGGCTATCCGTGGATTTTTAGGGAAATTAAGCACTATTTTGAAACCGGTACGCATTTAGACCCGCCCACCATGGAAGAACGGGTAGATGCCGCACGCCGCCATTTACAGATGTCCATAGACTGGAAGGGGGAGACCTTGGGTGTTTTTGAGACTCGCCGCCACTATACCAATTACTTTAAGGGCATCCCCAACTTTAAGGAATACCGCATGAAAATGGTAACGAGCGATGATTCTGCCTCCGTATTTGAAGCTTTTGAGGAGGTACTGGAAAAATTCGGGGACCACAACTTTAGCCTAGCCTAAGCAGCGATCAGTTTTTCGTTAATGCGGCTGCTCGCAATTTTAGAGGCGATTACCCCTAGAATAATAATGGTGGCCAGAACGATGACAATATTGATCAGTTCAAATTTTACCGGATAGGCCAAGGAGGGCGTTATCCGCAACCAGCCAAAGGCCAATTGCGACCATATGAGCAGTGCGCCAAGTAGCACTCCGATCAACCCCCCCAAACCGGTTACCAACACCCCTTGTACAAAATAGATACGCCGTAGTGCTGCAATGGTGGTCCCCAAACTATACAGGGTTTTCGAATTCTGTTGCTTGTCCAGGATCATCATAATGATGGCACCCACTACATTGAACAAGGCAATTATAAGCACCAAGGTAAAAATAAGGTAGGTGGCCACATTCTCGGTATTCAACATTTTGTACAGCGTACTGTTCAGTTCTTGACGGTTTTTGAGTTGCACCCCATTCCCTAAAATGCCCATGAGTTCCGGCTTTACGGAATTTGGGTCCACACCCTCCTTCATCTTAAAATTGATGCCCGAAATTTGCAGCGAATCCTTTTCCAACAAGGCTTGGGTCAGGCGCAGGTCGGCAAATACATATTTGTTGTCCAGATCGGCCTCTACGGCGTACACCCCTCCAATGACCATGGGGATTTGGTTATAGAGCGATGAGATACTTTGCTGGGAAATGGAACCCTTGCCGGGCTTAAAGGCATAGATCTGCACCGGACTCCGATATTGGTTAATGGTCACCCCCAGAATATTGGCGATACCCAATCCGGAAACGACCTGTGCATCGTTAATGGTCCAGTCGCCGATATAAATGGTGCTATCGATTCCGGTAACCTGGGTGTAATTACTATCGATTCCTTTGATGTAGGCGATATGGTTTTTACTGCGGTGCTCCAAGGATACTTTTTCCTCCAATTCCTTGGAGTAAACCGCAATGCCCTCTACCGCTTGCAATTGTTGTTCTTGCTCGGGGCTCAGGGCAAATGTTTTTCCGGTGGCGGGTAGCGCTTTCAATTGCGGATCGAAGGATTCGGTAAACGATAGGCTGAACATCTTTAATCCGGCGAACGCCGAAAGCACGATGAACAGGGCCGCAGAACCGATGACAATGACCAAAAAGGTGATAAAATTAATGATGTTGACCGCGTTCTGGGTGCTCTTGGAACGCACATACCGTTTGGCGATATAGAGGGGAAAATTCAAACGATCAAGACTTTTTTCGTTTCGGCAACAACTCCCTGTTTTCAATAGGGTTCTCCTCGCGTTTTAGCGATTTCTCGATGTTTTCAATGTAATCCAAGGAATCGTCCAAGTAAAATAAAAGTTCCGGCACGCGTCGCAATTGGTTGCGCGTACGTTGCGATAGCTCATGCTTGATCAAGGGCTGGTTGCTGCGCATACCTTCCAACAGCTCCTTGGCCTTATCGTTCGGAAAAATACTTACATAGACCTTGGCAATGGAGAGGTCTGTGGTCACGGAAACCTTGGAAACGGAAATCAGCGTACCCCGTAACCCGCCATCTATGGCGGCCTTTTGTAGAATGTCTACAATATCCTTTTGTATGACCCCAGCTATTTTACGTTGTCTCTGCGTTTCCATACTGCAAAAGTACATAGAAAAATGTATCTTGACCGCTATGTGATGCATCCTGAAGCAAATAAGGCATGAAAAAAATTGAACATTTGGGCATAGCGGTCCAGGACCTGGACGCCTCCAATGCCCTTTTTGAAAAATTATTGGGGGTGGCACCCTATAAACAGGAGGCCGTACCTACGGAAGGGGTGCTTACCTCCTTCTTTCAAAACGGACCGAACAAAATAGAATTATTGGCCTCGACCGCTGCGGACGGGCCCATTGCCAAATTCTTGGAAAAGAAGGGGGAAGGCATACACCATGTAGCCTTTGCGGTGGATGATATAAAAGCGGAACTGGCCCGATTAAAACAAGAAGGCTTTACACTCTTGAACGAGGAACCCAAAAAAGGGGCGGACAACAAATGGGTCGCCTTTGTACATCCCAAAAGTGCCAATGGGGTGTTGGTAGAGCTTTGTCAAGAAATACCGAAGTAGCGTATAAATTGCTTGTGCCGATTAAAAATAAATGGTAATATTGCATCCGCAATTCGCGGGTCCTATAGCTCAGTTGGTTAGAGCACCTGACTCATAATCAGGTGGTCCCTGGTTCGAGCCCAGGTGGGACCACAAGTAAATACGCTAAAGTCTTTGTCTACAGCAATGTGGGCAAAGACTTTTTTTAGTTGTGCCGACATAGTGCCGACAATTCTACCATATATTAAGAAAAACAGATACTTTATTTGAATTTTGTGCCACCGGTTCGGTTATTATTTTAGCGAGGGAATTCAGTCGGGAATTTCCAGTTAAGAAAACAATTCGATTAAAAATAGGGAAGCTGCAAATTCCTAACATGGATTATTTTGGCAAAAGCATCATTTAATTTTGGATTTTTTTCAGATGTTCAGCTATATTTTTCACTTCCGTATCATTTAAGATTGGCTCAAAATAGTTGATATAGTTATTTAGTTCTTTCAAATTTTTTATTGAAACGAATTTGAATTTTTCTCTCGGCCTATGGTTTATCATCGCTATAATATTTCTTACAGGTAATTTTTTATCGCCCCAATGATGATGTTGAAGGTATCTGCTTCCTTCTGATTTTTTACCGTTAAGAACGATAAAAAGAGCAAAACTTGCCCTTTGTATTTGTTCCACGGGGGACCTTAAATCATAACGAGCAAGGGAATCTTTACTCCAGTTCTTGGTCTCAATATTAAAGACACCTGCACGGGTTACAAGTAGATGGTCAATTTGGATGCTTTGTATTCGGTCATTTTTCTTTTTGTTGTAGATTGGTTTTTCAAATTTTAGTGAAAAGTCATTAAATAAAAAATAGTCATCCGATAGTTTCATTAGTTCTTTTTTTACTAAATCTTCTCCAATAGCTCCTGCAATCAAGGGGTATAACTCATTGACAGTAGTCTTTATGTGCTCAAGCTCTTTTAATTTAGGGCCATAACGTTTTGAGATAATAGTTTCCCTGTTCATCATTAAAGAATTGATTTTTTTCATGGTTGACTTCAGCCGCTCGTGTGTCCTATAGGTTTGAACCCATATTATGAAATTATAATTCCTTTCCAGAATAAACTTTTGTGCTTTAAATATCTGTAGAAGGTACCAGTAGCCTACCTCCTTAAAGGGATTTTCTGAAGCATACGATGTTAATTTCCCAACTTTTGTTTTTAGGCTGGCTATGCTCCGATCAAGTCTTGTTGCCGAATCAGTTTTTAAATCGTCATAGTTTTTCTGGAGGCTAAATCCCTCCGCTTGAAGTATGTCTATCTCGAGGTCAAAATCCCGCTCTATCTCAAAAAATGACTGTTCTTTTTCGTTTTCGTAGTTTTTATTGAATTTGTTGATGTCGCCAGTAGAATTAAATCTAAAGATTCCTTTGCGATCTAAAGTTTCTCTAATTTTTTTTTAGGGATTCTATTTGTCCGTAGACTATTGCCATTTATTATTATTGTTATTATGTATTCCGTATTGCATGGAATGCAATAATTTGCACACTCTACTAGTTGGGTTCTCTAAATCACTCCTTTCCTCATTTTGAGTTGTTATTTTTCGTTTTTCATCCATTAATTTAAAGACCTTAACCCCTATATACAATTGCCTCATTAATAGCATCCATAACAGTTTGAATATACGCTCTGTTTTTTGAGTTTAAGGCATTATTGTCACCGGAATTGCTTGATATCACCAAAATGTAGTCATCTCTTGAGTTGAGCAATAAAATTACAGCAATACCCAAAGTAGTAGCACCCAACCAATAGTCTTCGGTGTATAAACTACTTAATCCAAACACAAGCATAATGGTTGAGGCAATCTTTAGAAATGACTTTGAGTTTTTAGAAATACCCGCAGAGGAAATGTTTCTCATTGCATATGTTTTACCGTAGGAAACTATGCGCGATTGGGTTATTAAAACATTAGTGTCTTTGTAAAATATTTTTTCGTTCTCCATTAAATGTTTCTTTGATTGAACTTTAAGCTCCAAACTTAGTTATACTTCTTAAAATTCTCGGCTTGTTCAAATATCTCTTTATAGACTTCATCCCTATCGACTGGTGGGTAGCCATTTTCTGCTAATAGAATAATAAGATCAACTTTTAATTCGGCTTTGATATCAGCTCGTTTGCTCCAATCAGTAAATTTAGCTTTGTCATCAACTACCTCTTTTACCTTTTGTGCTAACAAAATGAGTTTGTCTTCAGCGTAGGTGAAATCATACTTAGAGCATAGCTGCTTTAGGATATCGTAGAATGCTTTTTCTTCAAAATCTATTCCCAGATCTTTAAAAGAACCTCGTTCTTTTTTTATGGCATGATACAAATCTATAATCTCATCGGTAAAATCTTCTAATACCTCACTACGCAATACATCATCTTCTCGCCTTTCATTATAGCGTTCAACTAGGGCCTGCATCTTTTTTGAGAAATCAGTTCCCTGTACCTTGTTTACTTTTTTTAAGTCACCTATAGCTTTGGCTAAAAGCTGTTGCAAAAGCTTAATTTTTGTATTCGGCAGTTTAATTTTTTCCAGTTTTGCCAAGTATGAATCATCAAAAATGTCATACTCCGCATTATCGCCTTCCCCAAGTTTAAAAATTTCTTCTACGCCATCACTCGCTAAAGCATTCTTAATCATTTCCCTTACTTTGGCATTCATCTGGGCAGTATCTGGGGCATTACCCTTTGTAAGTTTAAAAACAATAGACCTGATTGCTAAATAAAAATGGATATATTCCTTATCATAATGAGATATTTTACCACTACCTGAACAAATATCGTATGCCGCTTTTAGCCGCTTTACGATAAACATAAAACGCTTTTCTAGTTCTGCTGTACTTTGCACAAATTCGGCAGCTTTATTCAAGGTATTGAGCTGTTCTAGAGGGTTACCGTCGAAATACCCTTTGGCATTAAACGCATAGAATATCTTATATAACAAATCAAGATTGTCCTTTACAACTATTATGGATTGTTCAATATCCTCAAAGTTTTGACTGTCTGCTTTATTGTAATGTGCCAAAGCTAGATTCATCTGTTTCTTGATACCAATATAATCGACTACAAGACCTTTATTTTTTCCTTCAAACTTTCTGTTTACCCTAGATATCGTTTGTATGAGATTATGCTGTTGAATTGGTTTATCGATGTAAATGGTATCTAAAAATGGTACATCAAAACCAGTCAGCCACATATCAACCACAATAGCAATTTTAAAGTTGGACTTCTCATTTTTAAACTGGCGATCCAACTCTTTCCGGTAGTCTTTATTCCCCAAGGCATCATACATTTCTCGGGGATCGTCTTGGCCTCGGGTCATGATCATCTTAATGCGTTCCATTGGTTTAATTTCACGCTTTTCCCTCTCGGTTAACTCAACACCTTCCTCTGCGACCTTAACTTCTGCCCATTCTGGACGTAAGGCAATCACATTTTGATAAAATTCAAAAGCTATTTGTCTACTGCTGCATACAAACATAGCTTTCCCTTTTACCGTAGCACCTTCGGTCACTCTACTTTCGTAATGCTTAACAAAGTCTTCGGCCAAAGCTTTTAAGCGTTCTGGGTCGCCTAAAATACTATTCATATTTGCCGTTGCCTTTTTGCTCTCCTCTATTTGATATTCATTAGCACCTTCTTCCGCTACTTGTCTATAATATTCTTCTATTTCGTAAAGCTTTTCGTTTTTAAGAAGGACTTTGGCCGCACGACCTTCATAGACTATACGCACTGTAATTTCATCTCTTACAGATTCGGTCATGGTATAAGCATCTACAATGTCTCCAAACACATCTAAAGTAGCATCGATAGGTGTTCCCGTGAAACCTACGTAGGTGGCATTGGGCAATGAATCATGTAAATATTTGGCAAAGCCATAGGATTTTACCACACCTTTTTCGGTGACCCTTACTTTTTGATCTAGGTTGATTTGACTACGATGTGCTTCATCTGAAATACAGACCACATTGGTTCTGTCCGTAAGTAGTTGCGTGTCTTCGGTAAATTTATGAATGGTGGTTAAAAATACACCTCCGCTCTGGCGATCTTGAAGATACGTACGTAACTCGGCACGGCTCTCAACAGATTTCACAAAATTATCGCCTATATATCCCTTAGCATTTGTAAACTGACCAGACAATTGATCATCTAAATCCGTTCTATCGGTTAGTAAAACTATCGTTGGACTTGAAAAATGAATGGATTTCATTAACAAGCGGGTTAAGAATAACATGGTAAAACTCTTGCCGCATCCTGTGGCGCCAAAATACGTACCCCCTTTACCGTCACCATCTGGTTTTTGGTGTTCTATTATGTTCTTATAGAGCTTATTTGCCGCATAATATTGCGGATAACGCGCTAAAATTTTCTCATCCTTTTTTGAAGAATCTGGCAGGTAAATAAAGTTTCTGATAATGTCCCTCAGCCGATCATGATGAAACATACCGTGAATAAGGGTGAACATAGAATCAATACCATCCACTTCTGTTTTTGAGCTTTCAATTTTACGCCAAGCGTAAAAGAACTCATACGGGGCAAAGAAAGCCCCTGCTTTATTATTAACCCCATCGCTAATGACACAAAAGGCGTTATATTTAAAGAGCTCAGCAATATCTCTTTTGTATCGAACGGTTAATTGAACGTAAGCATCATGAATGGTCGTATTTTCTTGAATGGTAGTTTTAAACTCAAACACCACTACTGGTAAACCATTGATGTACAAAATACCATCTGGAATGCGCTTGTGCGAGCCTTCTATTTCTAGTTGGTTAACAATCTTATAGGTATTGTTGTTCTTTTTGCTAAAATCAATCAGGTAAATCCAAATGTCTTTTTGACTGCGATCTTCACGCTTAAACTTAAAGCCGTTAGACAGTTTGGTCATAAAGGCCTTATTACTTTCGTACAAATCGGAAGCTGGTAATACTTGTAACTCTCTAATGATTTGATGCGCCTCAGTTTCGGTTAGTTTTTCGTTGCTGTACTGCTGAAGTAAATGGCTTTTTAAATCTTCTAGAATTAAAACATCCTCTGGTTCTCGTGTAATAGCATTACCTAAAACATGCGGTATCTCTTTTTCTGCTAAGAGATCTATAAAGGCTTGTTCTAATTGTGCTTCTGTAAATTTCATAAAGCAGAATTTCTTCTAAAATTTTTAAGCTCCCAAATAGCAAGTGTTTCGTCTTTTTGCAATTGATTACGCGCTTCTGAGACTATCGACATATAATCCTTTATATTATCTAAAGTCGTCCAATTTATCGTCTTATGTAAAGGCAATTCCTTTTGAATGATACGATCAACTGGAAAATGCGGCGGCTCTACGACCCAACCTAAACACCAATAGTACTTTAAAACAAGATTTAATATTTTTTGGCTTACTCCTATTGTAAGTGGTTGTTTTAGTTCATTTTTAAAGTTTTGAGTAAACTCAGAAATTGAAAGGATAGCTTCAAGATGGTCGCTCTCGTCTACCTTTTTGTTATATCGCTCTAAAATGGTATGTTCTATAAAGCCTCTTAACTTTATTCTGAAATGCTTACGTTCTAATTCGGTTGTATTGGGTTTGTAAATGTTGCTACGCTGAAAAGCACCACCAAAGGCGAGTAGCCACATTTCACCTTTTAAAAACTCATTTTTAGCACTACTATTCATTTAATTAAATTATAATTCTTTAATATCTTTCTCAATCAACTTATACTGATCTTTGATCTCTTCGCCCATATAAAATTCTAACAAGTCCTTTTTGGTAAGTGTACCTGTAGCTAAAAACTGAGTGAGGTATTTTTGATTGAACTCAATAAGCAACATCGATTTTTCTAGCTGTTTAAGAATCTCTTTATTGTTGTCTATGTTTTTTTCTACTAGGGTTTTAATGGCTTTTATTTCATTAATATCCTTTATTATTCGGGTTACAATAACTGCTAATACCTCTTTATCTAAATCCAAGGTTTTGGAGTTAACTGCAATATCTCTTGCTAACATATAAGCGATAAACAGGTTATTGTAGTCCCCTTTTTGAGAATCAATGATGGCTACAAACCCAATCTCAGGGATATAGCCCACATTATCTGTAAACTTTAAAATAGCATTGTCTACCAAAGAAATATCAAATACAATTAAACTCACTTTAGAGTTTCTGTTGGCATCTGATTCTATTAATTGACTCCAGGCTGTATCTGTTTTTCTTATAAAAACATCCTTGGTTTGAATTTCTCCAAGTTTAACGCTTTTATCAAACTTACATTCAATGGCTATTTTTAGCTCACTATCGCCATTGATATTACAGATAATATCACCTGTCTTATTTTTGGGGATTTCGCCTGCAGCATTACCAGTTAAAAATGCCACATCCTTCATTTTTTTAGAACTAAAAAACTCATTAAGAGCTTCTGCAACTTCATCTTCTGCAAGCGTGCCTTTAATGGTGGACTTATAAAACAGCTCCTGCTTCATCTCAAAAATCATTTTGAGACTTTCAAGCTCAGTACCCAATTCATTAGACGTTTTAGATAAAAAGGCTGATAGCCTATCTTCCATTAAAGCCAATACTCCAATATACAAGGCACGTAAGAATTTGTCATCACGTTCATTTGCTGGGAGTTTATCAAAGTAGTTAAAGACAATCTCATTGTATAGTTCAAACTTTTGAATTTCTACTCTTTTTAATTTTTGATTGAGTTTAATATTTGACATAATACTTAGTTTTTAAATTGAAAATGATAACTAAAAGGCGAACCATAATACTTAGGATCTTTATCTATTTTTACTGCTTTCCTAGTTTTAGGTGGCCTTTGTGTTTCATCCATTTTTTTTAAATGACTTTCTAAACGTGCAAATTGAGCTACTCTTTTCTTATCTAAATGCTTAGCCTGATATTGAACATTAGGATAAGTTTTTAATAACTTGAAACCCGAAGTCCAGCACATATTTCCTTTTTTGTGCAAATCAAATATATTTTTCCTGCCAACAGACATGGATAACAATCTTTGTTTTAATCGCTTATTTATAGACCGTTCAGAAACTCTAAAATCTTTACCTTGTGTTATACAAGATATGACTTTACCAGTTTCTCTTACTTGCTTTTCTATTTCCTTTTTTAAGGAAGACCGACGTACCCTTAATCTTAAATCATAAGATATTTGATAGCCAACAAAGGATAACCAAGGAACATTACTCTTTTTTGTTGTATTTTTTCCCCATTGATAGGGTGCTTTTGACTTTGACTTCCAAAAATCTTTATCATAATTCGTGATAACAGTAAAAAGATGATTCAAAAGTTTTATTTCTTCTAGTCCTTTTTTGTACTCATTTAATGCGCTTTTACACTTTGATTTATTTGGATGCAATAAAACCATATCATCGCAGAATCTTGCATAAAATAAATCACCATCAGTGTTCACAGATAATACTTTCTTATCAACTGAGTCCATCAATAGATTAGCAATTAAACAAGAAATGGCACCTCCTTGAGGAATACCAATTTTATCTTTTGACGGATCTGAACCAACTTTTAATAGTTCTTTTTCCGTAACCCAACCAAATACCTTATTACGACCTAAATTTTTAGTCTTAACATCAAAATTAAAAGTGTAGCTATCCAAATAAGAATAGAATACATCTATCGCACGTTGATCGACAACCATACCAAGTAGCTTACACTCGTCAATTTTATTTAATAATATTTTTTTGATTACTTTATGATTAGCGCAATCGTAGAACTTTTTTATATCACATTCGGACACCCATAAATCTTGATTCTTAAACTTTGTTTTATAATCAATAATATCTTCAATAGCAGAATGATGAGAATAAGATTTTTTTAATACCCTCGTTGATCTAAAGGCGTATGAACAATCTTCAAAAGTGGCATCAAAGCACTCGGTCAAATATTTACTAAATTGACTTATTTTAATCCTATCTTTTAAATCATAATGTGCAATAGGTCGGAAAATACTTTTACCATCTTTTTTCTCTTTAAACTGTCCAAAAATGTCAGGTTTTTGAATGACGTAAGTTCCTCCTAATGCATCAACACTTAAATCATCTAAATAATCATATAGCTTTTTCTGCCAATCATTTGATGGGATGTTTTTAAATTTATTTGTAACTCTTAGTACTGTTCTTTCAAGTTGAATTGTATTAATTTGTAATGCATTCTTTCCTGCACGTTCTCTCTTTTTTAATCGAATCCATTCCTTTCTAGAAGGGAATATATCATATAGCTCATTTAAATTTTGATTTCCTTTACTGAGTAGTAACCTCTTATGAAATAGCTTATCATGCTCTTTTTTAGCCAATAGAGCTCTCTTTCTACATAAAATTTTAAGTAGTTCTCTCTTCGAAAAATAATATTCTATCGGTCGTTTATTCATATTTAAAAAATGCCTTTCACCTTGGGTCGGTCTATTACCGAAATTGAATCGAATGTATTTTCCAAATTGTTGTATATTATGGAAAATACAAGGGCCATCAGGGAACAGTGTTTATTAGCTAAGCTAATTGGCCATACATTTATCTGTTCTTAAACAGTGCTTTGCACACTTAACAAGGCTAATTGGCATTTTAATTTGTTATTTCTGTTAGAAAATCTATTAATTCTTGCTCTAAAACTTCTTCAAATTCTTCTTTTGTCATTAAGTCGAAAATTTGAATGTTATGCTTTTTTATAATACCGTTTTCCTTAAAATATTCTGATAAATATTCATCATCAGCAAAGAAATGAATTGAATCATTTTCTATATGGTCATACCTTCTTTCAATAGCTCGTGGATGCAAATAACTTTCAATATTTGATTTGTTTAGAAGATATGAGCTCCCAAAATTTTCCTTAAAATCATCTACGATTGATTGCTGTTTAAGAGGTTTTTCTGGATTTTTCACTGACAATCCTTTATCACTATCTAAAATCAAAAATAATTCTCTGCCATTCTTTTTAAAATAACTAATATTTATAAAACTATCAATACTACTACCTCCTGTGGGTAAGACCAACACTTTATCATCTAAATTCCTACCTAATACTTTGGAACAAATCTTCTTAAAAAACATCAAATCACCTGGCCCCTCTACAAATAATATTTTTTCGAAATTATCCCTCAAATTATAACTAGGTTTAATCCCAAGCTCGTCTATTACTTTACTTATAAAATTAGCATCATCTTCTTCGATTGCATTGAGATAATTAGATTGCCCATCTTTGGTACACAGCACCACACCATCAACATTAGTTGCGCCAGCAAATACTGGTGAATGTGTTGTTATAATGACCTGATTATCATCTGACAACTCTTTTAAAGCATTTAATAAATCAGCCTGAGCTGTTGGATGCAAAAATGTTTCAGGTTCTTCTATTAGATAGATGATGTTACTGCCTTTACTTTTTTCAGCTAAATATCTAAAACGAGCAACCATAAATAATCGTCTATATCCCGTACCTTTATGACTCATAGGAATAAATTTGTCATCTCCTTCAAATTGGAAACTAACATCTACACCTTTAATAGCGTCTTTCCAAATCACTGCTGGTGTAATTTGAACAGACTTTAGAGTGGAAGCATAATCTTGCATATAGCTTTTAACCGATTCAGCTTCCTTTTTCATTTCCTCAATTATTTCGGCTTCTACCTTTTTTAGCTTAGTATCTTCTTCGGTAGCCTCTCGTAAAAAATAATCTTGAATTTCACTAACAGAGTTCGTTTTAAATTTGGTATCTGCTTCTAAACCATAATCTGCCTTAAACATTTCTACTTCTGGGAAAAAACTCGATATTTTACTATCGTCTTCCAACCAAAACGAAGTTCGTTTTGCACCCTCAAAATGTATCTTGATGTATTTTATTTTTTCAACCTTTGAATTTCGACCTTTTCCTGCTACTGGTACGTCAATACCATAATTTTCAAGTATATTATTTAAATCTTCATCAGATTTTAAATATAATGCCTTAATATCTTCTTGCTCAAAATCTTCAATTAAAACATACTCGGCTGAAAACTTCTTGTCTACTTTGGCTGCTTCACGTTTATATTTAATTGTACCATCAAAAATGAAGTCTTGTACATATTCTTCTAAACCCTCTGTTTTCTTTACCTTTGATTTAAGTTTTGACATTAACAAATCTACCAGATTATCAGATTTAAATTCAAACTCAAATATGATAGGTTGGTCTATGTCATTGAAATCTGAATAGGTTATTGGAAAGCTTTTAATGTCAAGAAAAGTTGCAACGGCATGAAGTAAAATAGTTTTTCCCGCATCATTTTTTCCAACAATCGATGATAGCTCGTCTAAATATATCCTCCGAGTTTCTTTTATACCTCTGTAATTGGTTATTGCTAGTTGAGAAATATACATTTTTTAATTTTTTATTGGTTCAGGGTTTATGTTTAACTCAACCTTAGTCATTTTAGAAAGAAATAAATCTTTTAATTTGTTTAGAGCTGATGATTGATTTCTGAGATGTTCAATATATTCATGAATAATTCCTATTAATGAATTAAATTGTTCTAAAACTTTTTTATCAGGACTCACATGATTAAGTAAATAAACTGCTGTGGTTGTAATTACTTTTTGTGTTGACCCAAAAGTTATTTCTTCTATTGTATCTTTAAATAACTGTGTTTGCATCCATTCATAAAGCAACTTATTATAACCTTTCTTTTTGAAGTTTTTAAACCAAAATAAATTTCCATCCTTAAAATAAAAATAATCTTTAGTTGAAATTAAGTAACTAATACCTATTGTTCCAACTGCAGTAAGCAGTATATCTCCTTTCGTTATTGAACCAAATTTATTGGTTAACTCCTTATATCTATTTTTAGATATATATAATTCATTTGAAATTCTTTCTCCATCTTTTTTAAGGATAATTTCTTTACTTCTATAAAAAGGGACACCGTTTTCCACATACTCCGATTGATAAATTCTTTTACTAAAAGTAACGTCACAAAATTGAGAAATTGGTAATACCTGCCATCCCTCTGGAATCTCCTTATCCAATTCCTCATTATATACTAGTTTACCTCCAGAAGAATTATAAGGCTTGCCTTCTTCATTAGGAAACTCAAAATCTACAAACCAATGTTTGTAAAGTGCTTGTGCTGTTTCTTCTAGTTTTTGGTTGAGTTGTTCGTTAAGCGCAATGCGATTGGTAATGGTGTTGTATTCCTTAATGATTTCTTGTTGTTTTTCAATTGAGGGAATTGGTAGTTCTGTATCGCACATTTCATCCCAATCAAAAGTTTCTCTAGTACTACCATGACTCATGAATCTTGCATACCTATCAAATTCTGGACGTCTAAACCACATCATTAAATATTCAGGAAGCAATTTAGTTTTATCAATAATTTCAAATACTTTATATGATTGTGAGATTATAGCTGAGTCATAATCTTCTAATAATGCAATTGATATTTTGTCACCATTTCGAGAGGTTACTGGTCCATATCCAAATTGTCCTTTACGAACAACCTTGTATTTAGACATATCAGTGCCAACAGTATTTGCTATTGAAGGAATTAAAATCTTCTTGATACTAACTCCCAATAATCTATCAACTAATAAATCTGAATTACGTATATTAACCTCCTGTATATGTGGCCCTAACCTTTTATAATTCGATTTCAAATCCTAATTCTTTAAATACTTTTAATAAGTCTTGTTTTGATTGTTGTTCCTCTTTCAGTAAGGCCGTAAATTCTTCTTTGAGGTTTTCCATTTTCTCATCAAAGGCAATATTTTCGTCTCTGTTGACAAATTCGATATACTTACTTGGCACCAAGGAATAGTCTTTCTTTCGTACTTCATCTCGATGTGCGCTGTAACAATACTCTGGCACATCTTCATAGCCCTTATCGAGTTGTTGCCAGTTATGATATGCACCAGTAATTCTATCAATTTGCTCTTCACTGAATTGGATGTATTTTTTTTCAAATGGGATACCAATCTGTCTTAAATCCATGAACAGAATTTCGTCTTTACGGCTTCTATAGTTTCTAGAAACATCACCAATTTCTCTAGTATGTTCATTCTTATTCTTATTTAAAATCCAAAGCGTCACACTAATATCAGTGGTATAAAACATATTCCGTGGTAGAATCACAATCGCTTCTACCAGTCCGTTATCAATGAGTTTTTTACGTATTTTATATTCTTCGCCACCACCAGACAATGCACCATTAGCCAATAAAAATCCTGCCACTCCGTTTTCTGAGAGTTTGGATGCCATGGTTAGAATCCAACCGTAATTGGCATTACTTGTTGGCGGTACTTCGTAACCCATCCAACGTGGGTCGTCTATGAGTTCATTATCTGCTCGCCAGTCCTTTTGATTAAACGGTGGGTTGGCCATGATATAATCGGCCTTTAAATCTTTGTGTTGGTCGTCTGCAAAGGTATTAGCTGCCTTTTCTCCCAAATTACCCGAGATACCACGTATGGCAAGGTTCATTTTAGCCAGTTTATAGGTGGTATTGGTATATTCTTGTCCGTAGATAGAGATATTACGTTTGTCTCCATGATGGCTTTCAATAAACTTAATAGACTGTACAAACATACCACCAGAACCACAGGCAGGATCATAGATAATACCTTCGTAAGGTTCTATCATTTCGGCAATAAGGTTTACAATACTTTTAGGGGTGTAGAACTCTCCTTTTCCTTTACCTTCTGCAATGGCAAACTTGGATAAAAAGTATTCGTAAACGCGCCCAACAATATCTTGGGCTTTGTCTTGCTGCGTGTCAATATTGTTAATGGTATCCAACAAGGCGGCGAGCTTACTGATGTCTAATGCCAAGCGTGAAAAGTAATTGTCTGGCAAGGCTCCTTTTAAGGAAGGGTTGTTCTTTTCTATAGTATGTAAAGCGGTATCTATCTTTAAGGCAATATCGTCTTGCTTTGCATTTTGTATGATATACGACCAGCGTGCTATGGGCGATAGAAAAAAGACGTTCTTCATGTTGTAGAACTCCTTCATTTCTATATACTTTTCTTTGCCTTCAGCTATAAGCTCTTCTCTGCGTGCTTCAAACTTATCAGAAGCAAACTTTAGGAAGATTAATCCTAGTACAACGTGTTTGTATTCTGAGGGTTCTACGGAACCTCTAAGTTTGTTGGCAGAATCCCAGAGTGATTCTTCTATTGATTTTTGTTTTTTGGTTGTTTTTTTTGCCATTGATTTTTATAATTACTTAGGGTTTAATTTTCTAGCTAATTTGATTACTTGTTGCTAATGCAATTTCATTTTCAATTTGTTGTAACAATTGAATAAAGTTATCAACTGTAATCCACTTAGAAAGACTAAAAATAGCCATTCTAAGAGAAAAGGCTACCTTTAAAAACCTCTGAATTTCGGAGGCTTTTCTTTTTAAAATTCAGTTAAAAATTTAATTCTAATTACGGATTTCTATAATAGCCCAAAGTAATTTTTTAGTAAATGTGATTCCGAAGGGGGGAGATATTCTGCAAAGTGTACCCGTAGTCAGCTGAAGGATTATCGTAGACAACGATATCTATCGTTGGCCTTCGTTATGGATTATTTGAAGGATAGGAGATAAAAAGATTTATTTATGAAAATTTGCTCCTTACAGCCCATGAGAAAAACAGTCCCGCATACTTCGAGGAAAACCGGTAGGTAAGTTACCGGGTTCCAGTCCTTTTTCTTTTTAGCGTCCAATTTGTGTTGTTTTAGGGCCATCTTGGAGTTACTTCTATTTTTTGTTTCTTAGTTGAGATGCTTAGCAGGGTTGATAGGGTCTTACCATTGGGTTGAGAACCTTTAATTGCAGGGGGCTGAAAAATTCTAATGTACGTTTTGCAAAGCGAAAAGAGTACAGCGTTTATTTCGGTAAAATGTAGCACCGTTGGAATGGAAATTAGGAAATGGGAAAGCGTGCTGGTTTACCTACGCTTATAAAATGGTTGACGCCAAGGATGATTAAGGCTATATCACTTATGGGTTCTGGAATACTTAAAATTTAGAATAATTGAGTAATTTTTGGGTCTAATACTCAAATCATGAAATTTTATAAGAGCATCGGTATCATCGTCCTATGCATAGGTTCATTGGCGAACGCGCAAAAGTTAAAGGTCGCTGACAACAACAGGTTTTTGGTAACGGAAGAAAAGGAGCCGTTCTTTTGGATGGCCGACACTGCTTGGGAACTTTTTCACAGGACTACACGGGAAGAGGTGGAGATGTACCTTACCAAACGAAAGGAACAAGGTTTTACCATTATACAAGCGGTTGCCCTTGCCGAACTGGACGGACTCAACGATCCAAACCGCTATGGGGAGGTTCCTTTGTTCAACAACGACCCCGCCAGACCAAACCCCAACTATTTTGAGCACGTGGACTACGTTATTAAAAAAGCCGATAGTCTAGGGCTGTATATTGCACTTTTGCCCACTTGGGGCGATAAGGTCTTTACCGAAAGTTGGGGAACGGGTCCGGAGATTTTCACTACGAAAAATGCCAAGCTTTTCGGAAACTGGATAGGGAATCGGTATAAAGACGCCGACAACCTCATCTGGGTCATTGGCGGCGATAGAAACGCACGGGAAGGAACCACTGATGTGGCCATTTGGAATGCCATGGCCGAAGGTATTGCCGAAGCGGCGGGCGGGTACGAAAACACATTAATGACCTTTCATCCACAACCGAGTGCCTTGGGCGGGTCCTCGCGATGGTTCCATGAAGAACCCTGGCTGGATTTTAACATGCACCAGACCGGGCACTGTGCCAACCAGCCCACGTACCGGCTTATAGGCAAGGATTACAGGTTGGAGCCGGTAAAACCTGTTTTGGACGGGGAGCCCCTCTACGAAGACCACCCCAACTGCTTTAACGCAAAGGAACTTGGGTACAGCGTAGCAAGCGATATTAGGCGCATCATGTACTGGAACGTTTTTGCGGGCGCGTTTGGGCAAACCTACGGGTGCCACGATGTTTGGCAAATGTATACGCCAGATAAAGAAGGCGTCAACGGACCACTACGACCTTGGCCCGAGGCGCTAGACCTGCCTATGGCGAACCAGGTAAAACACCTTAAAAATCTTTTTCTGTCCCGCCCTTTTCTCGATAGAATTCCGGACCAATCCATTATCGTCGGTGAACAGGTAGACGACGAAAACTATGTAATTGCTACACGGGATTTGATGGGTTCTTACGCCATGGTCTACTTTCCCACCGGGCAAGCACGTTCCATAGACCTGACCGCTATGGATGGCGAAGTTTTCAAGGTTTGGTGGTTTGATCCACGTACGGGGAACGCCTTTGCCGGGGGATTGGTTGAAAAAAGTAATCGGATATCCATTTCGCCCCCAACTTCTGGAAAGGCTAACGATTGGGTGCTGGTTTTGGATGCGGAGGATAAAAACAGAGGGGCTCCGGGTGTAGTGGACCAGAATTGAACGGGGAATGGAGCTGCCAAAATTCTAGAAGCATTTTCTTTTTAATTGCTACCTACGTGAAGGTATCCATTGCATCGATTCAATTTCCTTGCTCCGCTTAAGCACGGGCCTTAGAGGCAGTGGTTCGTGGGATAGGTATAAGATGCGTAAGCATTAAAAAATGTGGTTAGGCAGTGTGACGTTCCCAACGAAGTTAATGGGGTAGCCCCTTATTTTTGGTAGTTGGTATACCAAATTGGGATAGGATACGTTTTCCTAATCTCAAAAGAGCTAAATAATAATCAACTACAAAGCATTTCGCACAATGGCTAAAATTGAAATCAATGGTTCCCCGGAAGAACTTGAGCGAATTAGTACCTTTTTGCTCCATAACAACATAAAATTCTCCGTTGTGAAGGATTTTGGAAACCACTCCATTTCAGATGATGAAAAGTTTGCATCACTGCTACAAAAATTCAACTAACGGTCAATTTTTCCGGGTTTCAGTGGACTTTGTAGTGAGTGCAATAGCGACCTGATGTTGCGCTAAATGCATTGGTAGTGTAGCACTAGCAAAGGCCAACCCCATTGGTTTTGCCCTACCCTTTGCGGGTAGAATAGGCACCGATCCAGTAGCCATCCCTACAAAAGCAGTATCTTGCTAAGCATAGAAGATCCCAACGATGACCACGAACAATAGCCCTAAATCTTGGATTAAAATCTTACTTGAACTGGTGGAGGTCTTTTTTAAGAGTTCGCGTGCGCAAAGTAGGCCACGAACCTGGCACCAGCATGTGGTGCCCCATGAAAAGGGTTGGGCCGTGCGCCGCGAGGGCAACCAACGGATCACTTCCACCCACCGGTTGCAAGAGACCGCTATACGAAAAGCAAAGCGGCTGGCCAGAAAACACCAGGCCGATGTTATTATCCATAGAACGGATGGCACCATACGCGACCGCATTGGCTATGATTAAGGTTGAACGGGCAAATAGAATCCCATCCCCAAAACGAAAGGGCTACGAAATCAACGCTCCCAACCTTCAATGGCCATAAAAAATACGAGCCCCGCCGTATAGGCCAGCACATCTAACGGGTCTGCGGTATAGCGTGGGTCGATACCAGCAAGCACCACTTCAAAATAGACGATAAACACTACCGTAATTGAAATCTGTAACAGCAAAGGAAGTTGAATTCGGTCGTCGGATTTTACATGGCGTACACCATAAAGACACGTTTTAAGCACAAGGGGCATACACAGGAAATCGTTGAGGTGGTTATTGACGAGTTCCGGCAAAAAACTATCCAAGCGCTGTGCTAGATAAATAGTGGCCGCAAGGATTATAAAAAAGGGGAAATAATAGGTTTTAAGGGGTTCGATTACACTGGAATATGCCTTTTTCATTGGAATTGTTTTTATGCCTAGGCCGCAATATAGCCGAACAGTAAGGCTAAAAAAGAACCTATGGCAAGCACGATGACCCAAATGGAATAGAAAAATTTGGCGCTATACCGGATAAGGAAATTCTGATGTTCCTTGGCCTCCTCAAAGAAAACAGTGATTTTATTTTTCTTTTGCACCTTTTCAGCGGCGGTCTTATCCTTGGCCTTTTGCTCCCGCTCCAGCTTCCGTTTTAAATGAATATTGATAATCTCCCCGCAGTTCTCACAATAATCGCGGTTCAGATTAACGGTCCCACAATTTTGACAGGTTCTATACGTGGTAGTTGCCATTTTGGTTTCTTTACTGCGGTTAAGGGTCGCTTTGATCAGGTACTGTTGGCCCAAGGGCGTCCCAATTACAAAAGTATACAAATACAGAAACTTGGGTTGTTTTATAAAATGGAATGTGGACGCTATACCGGCAACGGGCATTGCTTTTTGTGGTAATCCTATTATGGCCCGTAGATCAGTAGAATGGATCGATGTACCCTTAGCTAGATAGAATTTCCTTATATTTAGAAATAATAAAATCCATATGAAAATCACCCTGTTTCGTTGCTCTCGTCTTGCCTTAGCAGTCTTGGAGACCCATCTGGTAAGAAAATTTGAATGGTCTGGGGTCTAATCCCTGGTTGTGTTCTACTTTTAGACGGGTAGCTTAAAATAGAACAACAAAATAAACAAAGTAGTTCTAAAAAACACCTGAAAAGAAAAATCTTACGTGTTTTTATCTTATGCTCATGCTATAAAACAGAAATACTAATAGGTGCAATAAGTAAAATTCGTCTTATTACACTAGGTCAATTTTTCTTCTCGAAACAAAATAAATATCACCCCCTAAACTGTAAGGATTAAGATCGTCTTTCTAAAAGATTCATTTTTGATGACTTTATTAAGAACCCTAAGATATCTTCCAGGCTAAACACCCAAGATATTATCGTGCCGGGCTTAGCTTTTATAGGAAACGGTATCCTTCCAATTGGTCCAATTAAAAACTTGAATTAATTCAGGTATAAAATGAAAAGCATTTCTGGTATATGTTTAGAATGATGCAGAAGACCTTTTAAATTCAACAAAGGCAACTAGTTTCTTATCACTCCTTTTATGGAGTGCAATTTGTAAAATTTGGTTTTGGAAGCGTCCATTGCATTGTATTCGAGTTAAAACCAATACAATTGTTTACCCTATCCACGTTCCAACTGCTCAAGTCCTGATTAAAAATAGATGAAGAGAACATTTCTGACATATTGGTGACACTTTCAACGTTCCACGAAGCTATAGGTTGGTCGAAGGAAGAATTCTTGAACATACGGTACATGCTTGTAACATTACCAACATTCCAATTTTCTAGGGACTTATTAAAAACTGATTCCGAAAACATTTCAGTCATATCTTCCACATTGGCTACATTCCAAGAACCTATATCTTGATTAAACATAGAACTTTCAAACATACTCGACATTTCGGCAACACTACCAACATTCCAATTTGCAATTGGCTGATTGAACTGCGAATCCCAAAACATGCCGAACATCATAATAACGTTCCCAACATTCCATTCCCCTATAGGTTGATTAAATTCCGATCGGTAAAACATCCGAAACATCGTGATAACGTTGCTTACGTCCCAATCGGCAATGGATTGGTTAAACGGAGTGGCAAGGAACATATCACCCATATTTGTAACACTACTAACATTCCACTTTCCTATAGTTTGATTAAAGGGGGTATTTTGAAATAGACCATACATGGTCGTAACATTCCCGACATTCCATTCCCCTATAGGTTGGTTAAATGGAGAATCTTTGAACATGTAATACATTGTAGTTACGTTGCTAATGTCCCAAGAACTTATGTCAGCGTTAAAAGAAGTATTTTCAAACATGTATGACGTGTTGGTCACAAGACTAACATCCCAAGAACCAATATCCTGATTGAATTCGGTTTTATTTTGAAAAAGACGATTCATATCGGTTATTTTGCAGGTACACACAGTGGTGACATCTTCATCATCATTAACCATCTGCCTTAATATAGATTCATCTACAATTACATAGTTAATGCCATTAATTACTGCAGTATCTCCTATATTGCTGGACTCGTCGCATTTAATAGTTACCCCATTTTGATCTAAAAACAAACCGGCAGCGGGGCACCCAATTTCATTTACTGTGGATCCAGTTGGGGTATCGGGACATTGATCAAGATCATCTATTACCCCGTCTTGATCCGTATCTAGTTTTTCGAAAACCGCGATGATATTTTTATTGGAATTCATTGTAACACTTACTGGATTAACGGTACTTTGAACACTACCGGTCCATTCCTTAAAGAAATATCCGTTAAGAGGCGAAGCTTCAATACTTAATTCAACACCACTATCGTATGATGCGCTGGTCGGGTTCACACTTCCGCTATCATCGGGTGTTATGGAAATGGTTAGTGTGTACTCAATAGGTTCTATGTCCTTATCGCCATCGGAACTTTTAGAACAACTCGTAAAGATCAGTAATAAAGCAAAAATTATACGGGCTATGTTTTTCATAAATGTAGAGGTAATCAGTAATTATTCTTTCAGATAACGTGGAAACTATTAGAAAGTTTTAAAAACATCTGAGGATTTATCAATTGGGATTTAATTACCAAAATAAACAAACCTCCTCTAAAATGCACTCTTAAAGAAAAATCTTAATAAGTAATTCGCTTTTTTAATTGCTAATTACCAAGAAACGAATTTGTTATAATTCCAGGCTACTTTATTCAAAAGAAGCCCAAGTTGTGGTATTTCAATTTAATAGCACTATCCGATGCAATCTAGAAGGGAGTTCCTTATATTTAAGGATAACAGAATCCGCATGAAAATCATCCTATTTCGCTCCGCTTGTCTTGCCCTTTTCCTCTTAAGCACGCTAACGGGCTGCTCCCCCAAACAAAAAAACAATACCGAAGAAAGGGAGGCGGTAGCAAAAATCTACATTACCGCGTTGGACAAATCGCAGTTATTAACGGCATACGAGCTCATTGAAAACAAGACGCTAAGCCCAGAAGTAAGGGTACAAATAGACCCCAACACCACCTACCAGGAAATGGACGGGTTTGGCTATACGCTTACCGGGGGTAGTGCGCTACACCTAAGCAAGATGTCTGCCCCTGCACGGGCAAAACTGTTACGGGAACTTTTTGGAACGGAAGGGGACGGTATTGGCGTAAGCTACCTACGGCTTAGTATTGGAGGTTCTGATCTGGATGAGCGGCCCTGGTCCTACAACGACCTGCCCAAAGGGGCTACGGACGAGGCGCTGACCCAATTTTCATTGGCCTACGATACTCTCTACCTGATACCGGTACTCAAGGAAATCCTGCAGGTGGCCCCAGACCTTAAATTAATGGGTTCCCCGTGGTCGCCACCGGCTTGGATGAAAGACAATGAGGACACCCGTGGGGGCAGCTTGCTACCAAAATACCATGGCGTTTATGCGAAGTATCTTGCCAAATACGTACAGGAAATGGCCAAACAGGAAATTCCCATAGATGCGATCACCATACAGAACGAACCCCTACATCCCGGCAACAATCCTAGCCTGTTAATGCTGGCAGACCAGCAGGCAGAATTTATCGCTTCGGATCTAGGGCCAACCTTTACGGAAATGGGCCTTAAAACGAAGCTGATCATCTACGATCATAATGCGGACCGGCCCGATTATCCCATTTCCATTTTGGACAACGCCGATGCGGCCCAATATATAGACGGTTCCGCTTTTCACATGTACGGGGGCGAAATAGAGGCCCTATCCGAGGTACATGCAGCGCACCCTTCAAAAAACCTCTATTTTACGGAGCAATGGTTGGGTGCCCCCGGTAATTTTGAGGAGGATGTGGCGTGGCACAATGAGGTACTCATTATTGGCGCTACCCGCAACTGGTGCAAGACCGTACTTGAATGGAACTTGGCCGCCGATGAAAACCAGGACCCCCATACAGACCGTGGCGGGTGCGACCGTTGTTTGGGCGCATTGACCATTAGTGGGGATTCCATTACTCGAAACCCTGCGTACTATACCATTGCACAGGCTTCCAAATTTGTGCCGCCGGGTGCCGTACGAATTGCCTCCAACAGTTTGGACCAATTGCCCAACGTGGCGTTCAAAACGCCGGAAGGTGAAATTGTTTCCATCCTACAGAACAAAAGTACGGAGGTGATGGCCATCGAAGTGCAGCTAGGGGAACAGGGTTTACGCTTTGAGATGCCTGCAAAAACCATAGGTACCTTGGTCTATCGCCCATGAAAAAACGGAAATTTAAGACCAGCGATATCCTCTTTGTCGTGTTTATTGCGCTATTGCTTATTCCGCAAACGCGTACGCCCATACAGGTAGCCCTTAACAAGCTAAAGGTATTGGTATGGTCGCCACGGGCAGAGGCCGTGGAAGATCGTGAAAAGGTAGAAGCCTTTACCTACCGCGTGCATGATTTAAACGGTGTTTCCAAAACTATAGGGATTGCACAGGGCAAGGTTACGTTTTTAAGTTATTGGGCCACGTGGTGCCCACCCTGTATCGCCGAGCTACCGGGTATACAGGCACTCTATACCGACTATAAGGACAGGATTAATTTTATACTGCTTACTCAGGAAGAGGTGACTAGGGTGCAGCGTTTTATGGATAAAAAGGGCTACGATTTGCCCGTTTATTTTCCCCTCATGCCACCGCCCGATGCCTTGCAGGAGAATAGCATCCCCACCAACTACGTTATTGATGCGCAGGGCACTATCGTCATTAAGGAAACGGGTGCGGCGGACTGGAACAGTGCGGCCACTAGGGCAGTTTTGGACAATCTCTTGTCAAACTAAAGTAATGGGCTACCCATTCCTGCACTAGGGGCCCGCTTGCCAAAATAGTAAGGAATCGTTCAAGACTAAGGTCAAGGTATAGGATTGATTATCATTTCATTACATGATGTTTTAAGGTTAGGGTGCACTTATGGCTCCCATTTTGGAGGGGTCAAGGGCAATAGCGCAGCCGTTTTAAGCGTTAGTAAGTTGTTTCTTACAAATTTGAAACATAATCTAGATCACCATTAAAAAACACGTAGCAACATCCCGATTAGAGCAACCAACGGCTACCGTAAGTAGTTCAATAGCGATACGAAAAAGCAATGGTCGTAACAAAAAGAATTCGATAAACCCCCAATACACATGCGCAACACCTACTTAAAAATTATCCTGGTATACCTATGCACTTCGTGGTATGCCCAGGCCCAATGTGAGGTCTTTAAAAGTGAACTTACCGATGTTGAACGCTACATGCAGCAGGTAAGCCAACTCACGGATTCCTTAAAACCCGCCACCGAGATTGCCGCATTTGATGCGCATTTGGGCAATGCCCGATACAACACTAGAAAAGTAAAAGTGCTTATGGGCATAGCCGTAAATGCGGCCGATGATGCCGTTGCCTTAGCTTCGGAAGCCCAATATAATTCCGATCGCTGCGGTTTGGCAGAAGCCATGAGTTATACCATAGATGCAGAAACCAACGCCATAGACGCACGTGATTTTGCCGCCGAGGCCTTCCAGAATGTGAAAACGGCCCTTACCGCCAATAATCTAGGGAACCTCCAATACCATATGCGCAAGGCGCAACGCATGATCATCAAGGCACAGAACGCCGCCGATGCCGCTGTCTATGCGGCGAGTTTTGCACACTATTGCTGTAACCATGACCTAGACCATGCTACTGCGGATCGGTAACTGGGTTTTTCCGAAGAAAGGTTCAGCTATTGGGAGTTAGACCCGCGCTGCTTTTCCGGCGCCCAGCCCCATATACAATTTAATCGCAGCGATAAGGAAAAGAAAAAGAAGGGCATAGTCCCATTTTCCGGTGAGGTCAAAGATGCCCCCAAAAAACATGGGTCCGGTAGCGGCGACCAGATAGCCTACAGATTGCGCCATCCCGGAAAGTTCGGTTGCCCCTTCGGTATCCCGTGAACGCAGCACCAGAAACAGCAGTGCCAGCCCAAAGGTACCGCCCAGGACAATCCCCAACAGGGAGACCCATACGGCGATAAGCCCAAATTCCGGCAACAGAATCCCAAGCAGACTTACCACTTCCAGCAGAACGAGAATGGTAACGATGCCGCGCTGGTTTTTTTGCTTTCCGGCCACATAGGGTATGACCAAAGACCCAATGATTCCCGTAGCCTGGGACAGGGAAAGCATCCATTCGGCGAACGCTGCATCATACCCCCGGCTTTGCAAAATAACGGGCAACCAAGCTAAAACAATGTAGAAGACCATAGATTGTAAACCCATGAAGAGGGCTACGTTCCAGGCTAACCTGGAGCTTCCCAATTTTTTCATGGCCTCCTTAAAACTGCGGGCACTAGACGATTTGGTCAATCTGGGAACCTGGGGCATCCATATGAAAAACGCAAGTAACGCGGGAATCCCCCAGACGACTAGAGCGCCGCGCCAACCCAGTTGTAGGTCATGGGCCAAGGGAACGCTAAGCCCCGCAGCAGTTGCCGCGCCCAAAGCCATAAAGCTGGAATAGAGACTGGTCATAAAACCGGAGTGCTCATTAAAATTTCGTTTCGTTAAACTGGGTAAAAGCACATTGCCCAAGGCAATGGCCACCCCCAATAAAAGGGTGCCGATGTATAGCGCAGGAATCCAGTCGATGTAACGAATGGCAATACCAGCGGTCAAAAGGAGCATGGCTCCCAATAGGGTACCACCAATACCAAATCGTTTTGTAAACAGCGGGGTTAGGGTAGAAACTACCCCAAAAGCAATCAATGGAAGCGTGGTCAACAGTCCCAAAAGCGTATTGGACAGGCCCGTGGTAGCCCGTATGTCCTCTACCAAAGGTCCAACACTGGCTAAGGCCGGCCGTAGGTTAATCGCTATAAAGATTATGCCCGTAATCAAGAGGAATTTGTTGCGTGCAGTTTCTTTTTGGGATGTGGACATGTCGCTTGCCGTTTTAGAATTTTGCAAAAGTACCTAAACCTTGGCCTTTCTAGCTTTTAAGCGTCTAAAATTTACAGATATAACAAAGGCTACCTTTCCCGAACTACGAGTAAAACTAAACTCAACAGCTCATAGGACCAGTCCGTTTTTAGTTGTGCAAATTGCATCAAACGTGGGCAATTCCTTAAATACATAGGCTTATCAGAGGAAGTTTTGAAGTGAAGCTGAATGTATCAGTCTTCCTTTTTTTTACCCACAAGCCCCTTGGTAAACTCGTTGAGCGTCTCTACTTTTTCCTCAAAATCCCCTTTTATGGTCTTTCTGTATTCGTTGAGGTTTTTCACGAGATCGTCGATATTTTCTGGGAGTACATCCTCAAAAAATTGACGCAAGCGTTTGGCCGTCGTAGGAGATTTTCCATTGGTGGAAATAGCCACTTTTACATTTCCCTTGGTAACGATGCCTCCCATATAAAAATCACAGAAAGGAGGGTTGTCCGCCACGTTTACAAGTATCTGGTTTGCCCTGCAATCATGATATACCTGTTCATTAACGGGCACGTTATCCGTAGTGGCAATGGCCATATGTTTCCCTTTCAAATAGCTTTTGTCATAAGGAGCCAAGTGCATTTTTATTTTAAATTCAGTTGCCAGGGCCATGGTCTCTTCCCTGAACATGGGAGACACCATTTCCACTTGTGCGTTTGGGCTGGATTTTAATAAAAAGGTCAATTTCTCAAGGGCTACATTACCACCGCCAACGATAAGGATTTGAAGATTGGATACTTTTAAAAACACGGGATAAAGTTCGTTCCTTTCCATTTAAACTATTTTAGTAAGCCTTAGCGCCAGTCATGAAAAGCATCTATTTTGCAACGGCTTTGCTGACCAAATCCGATGCAAATTTGGATAAGGGCAATTCCAAGGCCGCCTCCTTGCCTTTCCCCGACATTTTCCTCCACGTTTTTTCGAGAATTTCGACGGTTTTTTCCTTCGGATGCTTGTGTGCAAACGCTTCAAAATAATATTCTAAAAACACCAAACAGATGACATCCTCCAGGGTCTGTGTATCCACATTTCGTTTTAGCTGCTTTTTTTCGAGTAAAAAGCAAACGGCATCAACAGTTTCTTGACCATAACCTACCTTGGTTAAGATTGTGGATGCTTTTTGCGCATGGTATTTCTTTAGGGTATGGCGCCATTTCAAATAACCTTCGCGGGTCATGTCATACGACTCCCTGGGTATTTCCCACCTACAAATATGTTGGCAACGTGCGGCCAGACGCAATGCTTCGGAAGCATTTGGCGCAAAGGAATTCAGTTGGTCCGTCATACGGATGCCATAGAGCACTTCTTTAGGATAGGCCCTTCCTTGAAAAACTTCCGTATTCGGGTCGTTTTTGTTGGCGGCATCAAAATGTTGAAAAGCAAGGAGCAATCTATCCGTAGTGGCCATAACTAAGAGCTATGTCCAAAGCTATTCAGAAAACCTTACATACGCAAAGCCAAGTTGTACTTGGTTCGCAATGGAAAGCAAGAAGTCAGTTTTCCTGTGCCAATAATTTAGTTAAACGCCCCAAAGCACAAGTTAATGGAATCCTCGAGCAATTATGATTTCAAGATTATGGTAAATCACAATCAACCAACATGTTAAGCAAAATGCATCCAGTCAAAAAATAAAGCGGTCAAGTTAAAAAACGCCATTTTATAAGGGTATTTTAAGTTTATAAATAAAAGTCGACCATGGCACCATCCAAAACAAATTCAAAACCAAATCCAATTAGTGAGGAATCACCACTAATGAAGACCATAAAATTCACAATCGTTCTCGCAGCAATAGGTGTGGTACTATGTATCATTTTCTTGGCCACTGGAAATTGAAATCAACCTTGCAGTTCCTTTTTATATTTAGTTCCACGTAGTAATCTTTTAAGAATTTTTTATTATGGATACCGATAATTTACGTTTTATGAGGAGGGCCATTTATTTGGCTAAATTGGGAAAGGAAAACGACGGCGGAGCCTTTGGTGCGGTTATCGTTAGAAATGGCGAAATTATTGCGGAAGGCTTCAACAAGGTGAAAGCATTATCTGACTGCACCCAACATGCAGAGCTGCTTACCATTCAAAAGGCATGTAGGAAACTAGAATCCACCACCCTAAAGGAATGTATTCTTTACACGAGCTGTGAACCTTGCATGATGTGCTTAGGGGCGAGTTACTGGGCCAAGTTTCAAAAGATTTATTATGGGGCCTCCGCACTACAGGCCAAGGAGCACGGCTACATCTATTCCAACATGTTCTATACTTCAGACAAAGGCGCAAGGCACCGTGAATTTAAGTTGGAACAGCTATTGGCCGAGGAAGCAGTGGCTGTTTGGGAATAATTGAACTTGTAGGCAACCTTTTTTCGTTTCTGCAGTTCCCTTATACGTTTTTTAAGGTTGCATTTCGGGAATTTCAAGAACACGATCGGGACCATAAAATTTTAATGCGATTCCGAAAACAATTACTGAAAGTACCATACCGAACATAAAAATGGTATAGGTCCAACGCAATAAGCGGTATTTCCGTTCCAGAACAATTCCCAAGAAATAAAGGTCTTTGGTCAACGAACTATAAATGTAGTCCTTGTCCTTTATCAACTGTGTCATAGCCCAATTATACTGCGCCAACTCCATCTTGTGGAAATTGCCGAAGAAAAGAAGATTAACTTTTTTGGACTTTACCTCTTCCTCCGTAAACTGGCCGGAAGTTACATTGGGCTTCGTCGCCAAAACGGACATTACCATAGAAGCGATACTGAAAATTATAAAAAGGAACGTAGGGTAAAAAAGATAATCATTGGAGGGATTGTCCAGCTTTGGAATAAGATTGGCCAAAGCCATGGAGATAATGATAGCATTTACCGATAGAAGAATGTTGGCCTTGGTATCTGCAATATCACTCAACTTCATATGGTTTCTTAGCGTAACCCGGTACAGGGTCTGTATGCCTCGATCGGGTAATTCCCCCTTAAACTTGGCCTTTAGGGTTTCCTTTTTAACAAGCTTATTATTCTTTTTCTTGGCCTTTATTAGCTTTTTAATATTCTTATCCTTACCGGCTTGCCAGTTTTCCTTTGCGTAGTCTGTATAGAACCGATGTTTGTTGCGCAAAAGGTGCACATTCTCCCTGCGCCAATCTGTTATGGAATAATCCTGTATGCCCAGGGAGGCAAGTTCTTCGCGCAATAGTTCTGAGGTAGCCAAGAATCCTTTTACGGCAAAATGCGATGAATCTGCATCGCGTATAATCTCTTCCAATTTATTCTTGGGCTTGTGTTCTTTAACGGTAGCCATAATCAGTTGACATACGTTTGCTATGAAATCCTTATCACATCCATTTTCGGTTAAAAATACTTTGGCAAGTTCGCAACTTTGTTCCTCATGATTGTCGTACGCTACCGTGTAACCCAAATCATGAAACCATGCCGCAACTATTAAAAGCGTTGCGTCCGCGTCCTCGACTTCCTCTCCTTCTATAAGCTCTTTTGTGCTTTCAACCACACGCTGCGTGTGCCTTAGGTTATGGTATAAATAGTTTGGACCGGATTTAGAGGCCAATTTGGAGGTTGCAAAATCCGCTGCTTTGGTTACTATGGTCGACATATTTTATTTTTAAAGGGCTAAATGCCCATGAATTTAAGAATTTTAAAATAGTTAAGGTAATGAAGAATCAGCACCAAAATCTCATCTTTCTAGAGATAGTAGGCGAAATCGTCCAAAAAGGTTAGCCCAAAGCTTTTCCAGCATTGGTTCCTAAAAAAATTTAACGGGTTGCATCAGCATTGCTATAGCGATGCCCCTGCATTTTAAGTACTTAGGAAAGAATTTGAAACGAGCAGGCCAATCAATAAGGAAACCAAAAAGACAATGAGAATTAGGGCCCCTATCTTGGTCTTCCTGTTCTTTTGAAAAATGTATTTATTGGTATCTTCTTCCGGGTCCTTTACAAACTGTGTTTTCTCTGGTCCTTGTTTCATTGGTTTCACTTTTTTATATATACTGTTTTTTTGTTGACAAATTCCAGTATTCCTTCCCGTGACAACTCCCTACCATAACCGGATGCTTTCGTACCTCCAAAAGGCAATCTAGGGTCAGACTTTACCATATCGTTGATAAAAAATGCACCATCCGGTATTTCTGAAATTGTATGGGTGGCCGCTTCAATATCTTCCGTAAACAACATACTTCCCAATCCAAACCTAGAATTTGCCGCCATGGCAATGGCCTCCTTGCGGTCCTTGGCTTTACAAATGGCCGCTACCGGCCCAAAGGTCTCTTCCTTAAAAACGGGCATGTCTGGCGTAACCTCTGTCAGAATCGTAGGGGCAAAATACGCGCCTTTACGCTCATTTCCTAAAATAACCTTAGCCCCTTTTTTAAGGGAACCCTCTATTTGATTTTGAAGGGTGTCTGCCAAATCTTCACGGGCCATAACACCAATAACGGTTTCATCATCCATGGGGTCGCCAATGGTAAGGCCTTTCACTTTTGCCGTAAATTGCTCTAGAAAGGTATCGTAGATTTCCTCACATACAATGAATCGCTTCGCGGCAATACAGCTCTGCCCCGTATTCTGCATTCTGGCAGTGACCATGATGTCCATATATTTTTCGAGGTCGGCATCCTCCCAAACAATACAGGCATTGTTTCCGCCCAATTCGAGTACCGTTTTTTTAAGCTGTTCCCCTGCGGTTTTGGCGATTGCCCTACCCGCTTTTTCACTGCCGGTAAGCGTAACTGCCTTTATGCCCTCATTTGCGATCAATTCCGCTATTTCCTCATGACCGGTAATAATGCTTTGAAAACATCCTTCTGGGTAGCCGGCATCCAAGAACAACTGTTGTAAGGCCAAGGAACATCCGGTTACATTTTCGGCGTGCTTTAAAAGTACCGTATTACCCGCCGTTAATGTAGGCGCCGCAAACCGAATTGCCTGCCAAAAAGGATAGTTCCAAGGCATTACCGCAAGAATACACCCTAGGGGGTCGTAACTGATAAAGCTTTCGTCGGCATCAGTGGAAATAAGCTCATCGGCCAAAAGATCTTCAGCGTTCAAGGCATAAAAATCACAGGCCCAAGCACATTTTTCAATTTCTGAAATACTTTGCGAAACGGGTTTCCCCATTTCCTTGGTCATTAACTCCGCATACTCCTCCTTACGTTCCAATAATAAATCTGCCACCATTGAAAGCAGTTCACAACGATCCTCCACGGGTATAGCAGCCCAGGAGATACCAATGGTTTCAGCTTTTTCTAATTTGGTGCGAATAGCGCTTTTCGTTTCCTTGGTGTAGGAGTTAAGTATAGCGCCGTTATATGGATTTTTTGATTGTATAGTTTTCATGGTTACAAATTTAGGGTTTCAATGGCTCACCCCTTAATGCGTTCCGCTTTAATCTTGACCCTTTTAAGCTCTTGTTAACGTTAATATTTCATTGGTTTGAGTTAAGGGATTCGCCCTAATTTATCGATATTTGTTGCAATACGATGTTCGCCATCAAACAATACAATTAACGAAACAAAAAAATTTAAAATTATGAATAACAATAGTGGAAATACATTACTAGCGGTAATAGTAGGATCAGCCATAGGAGCTGCCTTAGGTATACTTTACGCACCGGATAAAGGAGAGAATACAAGAAAAATGATTGCAGACCAAGCAGCCGCAACCAGGGATAGTCTTTCTGAAAGTGCGGTAGATTTAAAGAATCGGGTAGCATCAAGAATTTCGGATGAAAAACAGACTTTGGATACACGGGTAGAATCGTTGGTAACCGATTTAAGTTATAAAACAGAAGATGTAATCAGTACTTTAGAGAAAAAATTGGCTGAGCTTAAAGCAAAAAATAAGAAATTGCAGAAAACATCATAAATGGGTATTATTGATTCGCTTAACGAAACGTCTAACAAAGCGGTAGACGTAGGAGAGATTTACTATAAGAAGACGCAAGAGTATTATAGGCTTAAAGTGTTTCAACAGTTGACAATGACCACCGGTATGCTGCTAAAAATAGCGGTAATTGGTGGTCTTGCCTTCTTAGCACTTATTTTTCTTACGGTAGCCGGCATACTATTTTTAGGTAATAAGTTGGATAGTATGGTGGCTGCATACCTAATCGCAGGTGGGCTATTCCTATTTTTTGTTCTCATTGCCTATATCTTGAGAAAAAGGATAGATAATATTTTGGTGCGAAAACTATCCGTTAAATTTTTTAATTAAGATGAGAAGCATGTATAGAAATTTTGACGAAATAGAATTCGATTTAAAGCGCCTAAAATTAGAACGTGCAATTGCCCTTGAAGAGATTAAAGGCTTAAAACAAGACGTTAAAGAGGACCTGAGCCCCTATAGTTGGTTGTCGACCATTCTTTCTGCCGTAAAAAAATATGGAATGCTTTACCTTATTCGAAAAATAGTAAAATAACTGGCTTAGGCGACTTCCATTGCTACTGTACTTTTTTTGGCATTGTTCTGAAATTCACTTGGGCTAAGACCATATTTGGCCTTGAATATCTTGGAAAAATAACTTCTACTACTAAACCCGATCGTGTAGACTACTTGCGATATATTCATATCGGTAGTACTAATAAAATCTCTTGCAGCTTCTAAGCGAATATGCCGTATATATTCTGTAACCGTTCTGGTATACAGTAATTTAAAACCTTCCTGTAATTTTGCCTGCGATAGACCGGATTCCTTGGATAGTCCTTCAACGGAATAATTCATCGAGAAATTGGTTACGATTTTTTTGGCAATGTTTCGGATAACCTTTAACTCCCGTTTTAGAAGGTTGGTTTCTGGAAAAAGATTGTGACTATCCTTTTCATGCTGGCTAATATGCATGGCCAATATTTCATACACCATACCTTCCATCTGCATAATACGGATCATTCCATTTTTAGAAGGAACCTTTCTAAGGGCATTGATTTTGTTAGCCAACTTTAAATTATAGGAACCATAATAGGCAAACCTATTCACATGATTTGTGTCCATAAAGACCTCATGAAGTTTTTCGTTCAATGATTCAACTCCATTGAGTTTTTTCTTCAAAAACTTTTTACGGGTTATCTGTACAATATTGATGGCCATCTTGGCACCCTTTGGAAAGTACGTATAATTGTTGCCCCCATTTTTGTTGGTAATGATTACTGATTGAAACTGCTCTATGCGTTTCATATCATTTATGGAGTCATGAGCAAAGCGATGGCTGCAAAAACCTTCCAAACAATAAATAAAATGGATAGGATTGTGTGTTGAGGTATCCGTGATTAGTGTAGTTTCATCATGGAATACAATGTCATATTCCAAGAGATCAACCCCCCACTCGAACATAACGAAGCGGATGCTGCCCGTTGCATTTTCATTGTTTACGGTATAGGTGTACTCGCCCCATCTTTCCTTGATTTCTCCACCTAAAATATGTTGCATCTGCTTTATTGTGTCCTGCAAGCCGGTGGCATGGACCTCTATGACATTCATCTCTTTTCCCATTAGACTGTAAATATCGGTCAAAAATTTAAAACATGTATAATTTGAACTTTTAACAATGGTATGGAATTGACTTTAATAGTACGAAGTAAAGGCAAAAAAAACACCTCTTGCAAAAGAGGTGTCCTGTTTAAGTCGTTATTTTAATTGTGTTATTCCCTGCCGTCTTTCAACCAAGCGTCTAACATCCAACTTACTTTCTCTAACTCTCCAATGTAGGCGCCCATCATATCAATGGTACCTTCATCTCCTGCCGGTTCGGCTTTTTTGATCACTTTGTTCATTTGTTTTAATAAATGTTGATGCTGATCAAGAATGTGCTCTACCATTTTCTTATCTGAAATAAGCGATGAAGTTTCCTTGATGGAAGACAACTTAAAATAGGTCGAAAATTCACTTGTAGGATGGTGTCTTAAGGTAAGGATACGTTCTGCAATTTCATCGATTTTAATGCGTGCATCCGTATACATTTCCTCAAACTTAATGTGTAGGTCAAAAAAATTCTTGCCCAATACATTCCAATGATACCCCCTAAGATTTTGGTAATATATATTATAATCTGCAAGGAGTGCGTTTAATTCCTCCACAATAGGGGCGATGTCTTTTGACTTAATATCTAAATAACTCATACAATTTTATTTTTTAATTCGGTATAAAGATAAGAAGTTAAAGGGTCGCACATTAACTCAGAACCCATAGGGATGAACGCTTTTGAGTTATAAAATCACCTCATAAGTCAAGAGCTGATAAGGGGCTTAAGGTTTATATAATAGTATTTAATTTTCCCCACATGGTCGTATTCGGTAGCGTTCTCTTTTAGGCTTGCCCAATCAAATTTAGCGTCTAGGTCCTTCTCTTTATAATAGTCCGTCAAACCCTCTGTCAACAGTAGGTATTCGTCCATCCTAATTTTGTTTTTGAGCAATCTGTGGGCAACAATAAGATCTTCGCCAAACAATTTAATACTCGTACCCACTTTAGTCAAGGCCACCTCTTTTCCATAATGCAGAATGATTTTTAAGCCTAAGATATCCGGGATTACTGCAGCTTGTTCGTTCTTTTTGTATTTCTCCCGTAAATCTGCAAGCTGTTTATAGAATTCGATGTAAAAGGTCCTGCACTGGTTGATAAGGACTTCTAGTTCAGGTAATTTACCAGTTTTAAAAAACAAGACGGCATCCCCTTCTATTTCAGATACTTTTAATCCAATTTCATTGGAATATATAATTTTGTTCAAGAGCGATGGAATAATCTTTGAACTCAAATCAAAATCGGTTTCACTCATAAATTCAGTAAAACCACTTATATCGGGTATGCACAACAACATGGGAGCTCCTTTCATAGGAATTTCAAAATAGGTTAGCGCGGAAGGTAGTGTAATCTACATAGCAATAATGCTTCGTTCGAAAAAATAAATACTACAATACGTTTCATTTCCCATTTTACCTAAGTCATTGAAAATCAATCATCTTTACAGTCAATAATCGATTGGATATAACAAAACAACCCAATCTATACCTCTTAGTTTTGTAATTAATTAGAAACCTAAACGTAAATACAATGAATATGAAGAAATTATCGATTTTAATACTAGCCATTTCGCTGATTGCGAGCTGTAATGTAAAAAAAGAGGAAAAAGGAGAAATGCCAGAGGTAGATGTTGATGTGACAGCAAACTCAGGGGAATTACCTGAATATGAAGTCAACTGGGCAGATATAAATGTGGGGACGACCACCAAGATGGTAAGTGTACCTAAAGTGGTCATTGTCATGGAGGAAGAAGAGGTTGAGGTGCCTGTTATTGACGTAGAAATGCCAGACGGCGATACTTCTGAAATGGATGAGCGTACGCTAATGGTGGAGGCCGAGGTAACAGATACCGAGCATGCGTTGGAAATCCAAAAAATTTATGCTTCCAATAATAACCTGTATGTGGTTTCTGAATTAAAGGCAATGGACAAAAGTATTGGGGACAAAAAGATGCGTGTATCTGACCAAGTGGTTCTTAATGCCCCTGATATGAATGTAAAATACATAATCGTAGGGCAAAAACCAGACCGTGTGTTCAACACGAAATACAACTATATGAATGCAATGAACGATGTTGAGAGCAAAATGGAGGGTTACACCGTCATTTATACGAAATAATTTTTTGGTTGGTTGTTAGAATGGTCCTGGCCGCTTGGTCAGGGCCATTTTGTTTTGAAAAGGGTTCATAATTCTCTAATTTTTTCGCTATTTTTTCCAAAATAAAATGAAAGTAAAAAATTTGTCAATGGATTATTTAAACCTTCTTGCCAGTGAGCCCGAAGATGCCGCCGCTCATATGCATTTAAAGTATGTACCACGGGAGAAGCTCACCATTGCACGTATTAGAAACGAGGATAAGTTTAGTTATATAAACGGCACAGAACCATTACGCAGAAAAGAAGACCTGTCCCGCATAGAGAAATTGGTGATACCACCGGCGTGGCATCAGGTTAAAATAGCTCCCATTTCCAATGCACATTTGCAGGCAGTGGGCTATGATCTAAAAAAAAGGTTACAATATAGGTACCATAACCTTTGGCTAAAAGTTAGGAACAGGACCAAATTTTTAAGAATGTTGAAATTTGGGGAAGCCTTACCGGCACTTAGGGAAAAAGTTGAGGCAGACCTTAAATTGCAAGGTTGGCCTAAAAATAAGGTTTTGGCACTGATTGTAAGGTTAATGGAAGAAACCCATATACGAATTGGGAACGAACAATATGCTAAGCGCAACAAGACCTATGGTCTTTCTACATTGCGAACCAAACACTTAAAAACGAATGGAGGTAAATTGAGATTTCAGTTTACGGGGAAGAAGGGTAAGAAACACAATATAACCTTGCGTAACAAACGCTTAAGAAAGCTAGTATTACAGTGCGAAGAAATACCTGGTTGGGAATTGTTCCAGTTTTTTGATGAGGATGGAAACAAGACCAGCGTGGATAGCGGAATGATAAACGAATACCTTCAGGAGGTGAGTGGGGAACTCTTTACTGCCAAAGACTTTAGGACATGGTCTGGCACCTTAATTTTCTTTGAATCACTCATGGAACAGGATTTTGCAACGGATGAAAAGCGCATTAAAAAAAACATTTTGAATGCCTTTGACAATACCGCAAAGGCCTTGGGAAATTCCAGGAATGTATGTAGAAAATACTATGTGCACCCGCTGGTAGTGAGGAAGTATGAGGAACAGGAACTCTATTCCGTTTTTGATGCCGTTGAAGGGTCTTCACCATTGGAATATCAAACAGATGCGGAAGCAGCGCTATTAAAACTTATTGCTAATTTTAATCCGTTGGCAGGTCTAAATAAACTAGCATGAAAGAACAATTCGCAGAAGCATGGTCTAAAATGATTGAGAAACTGGATTCCTGGCTAGATTCATTGGTTATCAATTTGCCCAACATTTTAATTGCTATCGTAGTTTTTGCACTTTCAATTATAATTTCAAAAGCTATAAGTAGTGGCGTTTCTAGGTTATTGGAGAAGACCAAGCTTCAAGAATCCATGAAAACGCTATTGTCTAGAATTGCGGCGATATTAATTGTGATTTTAGGGCTGTTTTTAGTTTTAGGAATCCTAAACTTAAGCAAAGCCCTTAATACGGTCTTGGCAGGTGCTGGCGTGGTTGGTCTTGCCGTTGGTCTCGCATTACAGGGAGCTTTGGCAAATACCTATTCTGGTATTGTGCTATCCTATGTAAAGCATATTAAATTTGGGGATTGGATTGAAAGCAGCGGTTACGAAGGAGAGGTCGTAGATTTGGACCTGAGGTCCGTTACCTTGAAACAACCGGATAACAACCTGGTTTATTTGCCAAATAAATTGGTAATAGAAAACCCGATCAAGAACTATTCAACCACCGCCCAATCTAGGGTAATACTGCAGTGCGGGGTAGGGTACTCGTCAGACCTTGAGTTTGTTAGGGATTTGGTAAAGAAAACTATTTTGGAAAATTTTGAATCTATCGAGAATAAGGAAGAGATCATTTTCCTCTATTCAGAATTTGGCGATAGCTCCATAAATTTTGAAACCCGTTTTTGGATAGAATCCACCTCGGCCTTGGAAGTGGCGAAAGCAAAAACAAATGCGATGATTGCTATAAAAGCCGCGTTTGACAAAAATGATATCAATATTCCTTTCCCGATCAGGACCTTGGATTTCCCTAAATCTGTAAAAATCGAATCAATGAAGGGAAAAGACGAAAAATAATCACCCTATTCGTTCAACTTCGCTTTCACTTTTTAGCACGTAATCACCGTCCTTTTGTTTAATGTAAAGGGCCTTATCGCCTTCTTCCCCATTACGGGTTACATCTGTTCCTTTAATGGTCTTGGTAATTTTTGAGGTATACGTCTCCTCTACCGTTCCTTCTGCGGTGCCATTGCCCCACGACCATTTTACTGTAGTACCCTTTCGTATCATAGAAAATTGAGTTTAAGTCTGTGCTTTCCATCACACATAGAAGTTTTGGAGAACAGTGTGATGGAAAATCACCTAACTAGGTGCACAAACTTGAAAATATTTTGTTTGCTACAATTTCTAAAAAATTGTTGAAAGTACCTCGTTTACCCGTCTCTTTTTTAATGCAAAAGAATTGGAAATTAACACAATCCAATGGAGTCAATAGTTCTGTTTTTCAGGCTAATAGCTGAAAGCGTTCTGTGTTATTTTTACGAAATATAAGAAATGAAGAATGGTAACTATGATGGTATTTATTTCAGCTATCGCTATACTGATTGCGGCAGGTTTTATAGTGCTTTTTGTTAAGGATTCTGTTTTTGGGAATTCCACAGGTACCACAGAAGGCATAGCAGAGGAGGCTTTTTGCGATATAGATTTGGAGTTTTTAATGCGGGGCGTGGACCAATCCAAGCCCATGGATATAGAAGCGTTAAAACAGAAAATACAAAAATTTAAACAGCGAAATAGATTTTATAAGATGTAACAATAGTCCACATTCTTAATCAAGAGACTATATAATTTAATAAGTTAGACCATGAGTACATATACAGAAGAAGTAGGAAAAAAATTGAACGGACTTTTAGAGAAAACGTATGATGCCGAAAAGGGATTTAAAAAAGCTGCGGAGAATACAGACCACAGCGGACTTAGTTCTTATTTTGAAAACAAGGCAAAACAGCGGTATGATTTTGGGCATGCCTTAAAATCTGAAATTAAAATGTTCGGTCAGGAAGTGGATAAAGGCGATAGCCTCACCGGCAAGGCGCATAGGGCTTGGATGGATGTTAAAGCACTTTTTTCGTCAGATGATGATGAGGCTATGTTGGAGGAAGCCATAAGGGGAGAAAAAGCTGCGTTGGAGGAATATGAGGATGTTTTAAAAGAAACTTCACTGCCTTCCAGCACATCAACAATCTTAAGAAGTCAAAGACAGGCTATTGAAAATGGACTTTCCAATATTAAATCCTTGGAAGATTTGAGCTAGATGCTTTTACAGAATCTTAAAAAAAAGAGGCCATTTGGCCTCTTTTTTATGCGATAGACATTTCCATGGCCTGCGTTTTGTATGCTTTTGGACTGCAATTGTATTTCTTTTTAAAAATCTTGCAAAAGTAGCTTCTACTGGTAAAGCCGATAGAATAGACTACCTGCGAAATATTTAAATCTGTTGTCCTGATCAGTACCTCGGATTTTTTTAATCGTACTTCCCTAATATATTCTCCAAGGGTCATATCATGCATAAACTTAAAACCTTGCTGTAATTTTGATGGTGAAAGTCCAGATTTAGTAGAAATGGAACTAATGGTATGCGGCAACTCTGGGTAGTTATTTATAAAGTCGCCTACTTCGCTGATCATTTCTAATTCGTTCTTTAATAAGGTGGTGGAGGATTTTAAGCCATTGGAAAGATCCAACTCAAATTGGTCCAATTGCTTTGCCATAATCATATGGCAAATACCTTGAAAGTACATAAGATTGGAAATAGAATCAGCATACTTGGCATCTTCCAATTTTTTAATCAGCTCACCAATTTCTAAATTGAACTTTCCAAAATGGAAACAACCCAAACTCTTGTTATAGTTTTTTAGAAGCGCCATAAAATCTAAATCATCTGCGTTGGCGCTATTCGTATTTCCATACACGGACAGGTTGATTCGGATACAATTTAGGATTGTGCGTTCCTCTTTTTTAAAGATAAACTTACTTTTATTCTCGTCGTCATTGAAAAGTACCGCTGTTTGCAGTTCTTCTAATTTGTGCACTACCTCGTCGCCTTTAAATTTATGGAAGCAGCTGCCTTTAAGGCAGTAAAATAGATAAACCATGTGGTCGTCCACGGCATCGAGCACCAGCTCATGATCATCTTTTAGCCGTATGTCGAATTCAAAAGCGGTGAGCCCTTTGTTCAAAACAACGGAATGTACCTGCCCAGAACCTATTGTTGGATCAAGATCTAGTAATTGCAATCCGTTCTTTTTTATTATTTTTCCCTGCAAATAGTCCTTCAAAAGAAGTAACTCATTATGTGCATTTAGTCTTCTCGTTTCCATAGTTAATATATTGGGGTTCGTGTTCAGCTTAAAATTAGTGCCGATTTAGGACAATGGGTAACGTTATACAGAAAATGTTTAACAGAATTGAGGAAATGCGGCCCATATAGTAATGGGCTTACCTTTAATGGGTTAGCATTTTATTGGTTTGCAACAAGGGTAACGATCGTATTTACCGAACTTGCAATGTAAAAGCGAGAGATTCATATGTATTTTAAGTTATCGAATACAGCGGATATGAAGGTGTTGGAGAGTGAGGCAAACGCTTTATTTAAATACCCAAATCTTTATGAGCCCAGAGTAGTAATTAGCGGATTAACGGAAGTTTCCATTCCAATTATCACCATGCAGGAACCCAACGTAATTTCCTTATCTATTTGGGGCCTATTGCCCAGTAATTATCAGGATGATTGGGAGTTATTTCAGAACCTGACCAATACGTTAAATATTCATACAGATACCTTGAATTCTGAACTATGGTACGCAAATGCATTTGAAGACCATAGATGTTTATTGCCTGTTACCGGGTATTTTACCTCTATTCTAAAAGATGGCGAAATTCAGCCTTACTTCATTGAATCGAAAGACGGCAGGCCGCTCTATTTAGCTGGAATTTATTCCGTTCTCGAGGACGGTTTCATTACATCAACAATTCTTACCGGTCCTATGGACGCATTTCTCGGAAAATATCAAAACTTGGTCAATTATATGCCCATGCTTATTCCTGAAAACAGAAAGGACGAATGGTTGGAGACCGAAACGAAGCAGAAAAGAGCCATGGAAATTCTGAATACGCCCCATGGAATGGACCTTAAGGCGAAACCCATTGCTAAAAGTCTATTCAACCAAGATATATCCTATGATAGTATGTTGATGCCTTTTGACTTTCCCGAAGATTAGCTATCCACGTATGGCTTATTATTCCCCTTTAAATGTTTTCTGTATGCTGTTGGCAGAACACTATAGGCCTCATAAAATATTTTTGAAAAATAACTACGGCTTTTAATGCCAATGGCGTAAACAATTTCCGAAACGGATAAATCGGTATTTTTTAGATAGTCTCTCGAAACCTCCAATTTAAGCTGCCTAATATATTCGTTAATGGTCTTGGAATAAAGTAGCTTAAAGCCCAATTGTAGCTTTTTGGGGCTCAAACCAGATTCAGAACAAAGTATGTTTATGGTAATACTTTCCGAAATATGCTCCAGAATATATTCCGTCAGCTTATGGATTTTTGTAATATCATTCTTAGAAAGTGTCTCCGGCAGGTTGGTGTTTCTTTGAAAATTATGATGCTCCATGAGCTGGAGTGCAATTATCAAGTATAACCTACCCTCCAAGGATAAGGTCCTGAGCATACCGCTATCGTCCACATCGTTCAATCGTTTAACCTCATCCGCAATCTTTAAACTATAGCTTCCACCATGTTGATATTCCAGACTGCCCTTGCGGTCATTAAAAAGTGATATCAAAAGGGCGTTCAAATAGTTAATATTGTTGTTTTTCTTTTTCAAATATTCTTTGCGAACGATGCGAATAAAATTTATTTTCAGCTTCTTCTGTTTGGGAAACAGAAACGTCTTTTTAGAATTTCTTTTTGGGGAAAGGATAATGTTCTGAAACTGCTCCAGGTCCGTATAATCGCCAGAATTGTTCTCACTGTATTTAAAAGTTCCCTCGGTAATGAAAATAAATTCTATTGGCGAGACCTCCTTGGTGTCAAAAATAAATTTTGTTTCTTCATACAAGGTCATGGCGCAATCAATCAAGGAAACGCCCCAGTTAAAGCTTATGGTTCTAAAGATTCCTTTGCCAATTGCATTATCGAAGCGCAAAACGAGCTCTCCCCATTCTTCCTTTATTTCACCATTGAGTTGCGTACACAGCAAACGGAAAATAGCCTCAGTATCTGCACTGTTCAATACAAGTTCTCTCATACCTCTATTTTATAGACCACGAAAATTGTGGCCCACAAAGTAATTGGAATAGAGAGGATTAGATTAACAGTTTTGACACGTTAATTAACACAAATGGGCACTTTTACCTTTAGGGATAAAGTTAAATGATTGATTTATAGGATTGTAAATAGGGTAGATTAGCTTATTTTTTGATTTTCAATACCTATTGTCCTTCTAATTTTTTCATGTACTGTTTTGGGGTCATGGCGTAGCGCTGCTTAAATAACTTTGAAAAATAACTCCTAGAATTGATTCCAATCCTGTAGGTTATCTCCGTAATGTTCAATGCTGTGGTTTCCATTAAATGACGTGCCAACTCCATCCGCTTGTTCTGGATATATTCCTTCACCGATAATCCAAATAGATTTTGGAAGCCATTTTGTAAGGTATTCTGGTTAAGCCCTACTTTTTTGGCCAATGCGAGTATACTGGTATTTTGTTCCAGATCTTGCGCTATAAGGTCTGCCGCTTCCTCTATTTTTACTACGGTAGATTGCCTTAAAATCGTTCTTTTATCTTCTGGAGAAGTATCATCAACATATTGTCGTAAATGATGGGCCAGTATTTCGTAACATTTTCCTTCTATGAAAACACTTTTGGTAAACCCGGTATCCTCACTTTCATTTATGTCTTCTATGCATTGGGCGATATCTAGGCTATAATGTCCTTTGTGAAAAAAGAGATTGATGCCATTGACATCCCTAAACAAGGCTTCCAGATCCTCATCCATTTCCGGGAGAAAAGTCTCTATTTTTTCTTCGAAAGACTTTCGATTTATTTCAAGATTGAAAAAGCAAATGGGCTCGTTCGCTTTCATGGTAAGAACGTTTCCATATTTGCCATTACATGAAAAAATGGCACTTTCCAAATGCTTAATTTCATGTCCTTTTTCCTGACCGGAAAATTCATGATATAGACTTGTTTCACGATTAAAAACAATTTCCAAGGGCTGCACCAAAGACTGGTTGAGCATAAACCTAACTTCTTTCTTTAAGCGAATGTCCACATCCATTATACCTACTCCGTGGGAAAAACTAATTGCCTTAATGTGGCCTGTACCTGCGTCTTCTGGGATATCGATACAAATCTCATTGTTTTCTTCCTCGTAGTCAACCTTCAATCGTTTGGCGATATCCTTTACTACATCAATAACATTTAATTCCTTTAGTTCCCGCTTAATGCTCATGGTATATGACAGATAGATATCCGCAATATTATGGAATTTTTTTTTAGCAGGGATGGTAGTTGTTTATTGCGGGTAAACCATAAACACATGAAAATCAGTATTTAACCACATTTGTTTAGATGGGTCAATATTTCATGCTTTTCAAGCAATCGGTTTAGCTAAATTATAGCACTTTTGTGGAGTGGATACTATGATTTTCGTCATATATTCCTAATTTTATTAAACAATAACCTAATTATTAAATGTTTACGATATGAAAAAATCAATAGTAATGTTCCTTTTTGCACTTATGACCATTGGGGTTGCAATGAGTTGCAGGGAAGAAAAAACGACTGGAGAAAAAATTGAAGAGGGCGTTGAAGATGTTGGAGACGAGATTGAAGAAGGCGCTGAAGATGTGGAGGATGCCGTTGATGATGCAACGGACGACCATTAATTTTTAAAAATTGCTAAAAAAAGTCCGGCATCTAGTATGCCGGACTTTTTTATGTAAAAACGGTAAGTATGATTCCATTATTCCTTTTTTCCGTTGCCGGTGAGTACGTCCAGCAAGCCATCCTCCAAATTTACCCATAGATAATTAAAGAACGATTTGTTTTTAGGTCGTTCCGTAGCAATATCCCCATAGCGGTATCCATGTTCATCCGCTTTAGATCCGTCATTTACAAAAAGATTCCCTATAAAGGATAGCACCTTTTTCACGTGATTTCTATCCTTATTGAGAACCTGAAATTTGAAGTCCTCGTACCGCATCTTTATGTCGCCGCTAGACACATACTGGTCTCCGCTAATCGTAAAATAAAGTTGATCTATTTCTCCTTGGGCCTTTGCCCCTAAATTGGGGACAAGAAAATCATTGAGCAAGGCCGTATTTAAGTTAGAAAGTGCTCCAGATATTTTAAATGCGTCTTTTTTGTCCTGCACGTCAAACTCCCAGTCCAGCTCAAAAAGACCGGCACCCATCAATTCCGCATTAATAGTGGTCTTTAAATTAGCCTTGCCGGTAACCAGGTTGGATAAATTGGCAATTCTTGCATTTAAATGTTCGAATGTAAGAATACCGGCTTCACTAATATTTGGTGCGTCTTCTTCGTAGCGTACAGTAGCTTCCTCTATGGAAACAGAGTCAATTGCTACTTTAAAGGGAAGCTTACGAAGCATTTCAGAATATAATGGTTTGCGTTCAAGATTGTCCGGCAAGGCTTTGTTTCTATAAAGTTCCAGCTTAGGTTCGCTTAAGGTGAGTGAATTATACAAGACATTTAACGTGTCGTTTTCCATAGTATACACATGTTCTTTTATCAAAATGGTTGGAATTACCAAGTTGACATGATCACGCTCTACCTTTATTTTTTTACTGAGTTCCGTTTTTGAAAGTATGGTGGCTAAAGCGACATTACTTCAGCTCAATTCCGCTTGTATCCAAGACCATACTTGCCCATTTTTAGCTGTTCAAATTGGCCTAAGGGAGCTTTTAAATCCTGTATGCCAATCGTGTAATCAGAAAATGCAAAGGGGACATATTTGTTAATTATTTTGGGGTCCGTTGCAATATCCTTAAAGCTTAAATCAATAGACTTAACGGATAATAGCTCAATTTCCTCAGTTGTATTCCAAATGGCCACGGTACCAGAGTCGAAAACTAGTTCTTCAATAAAAATGGGTTTTAAAAGATTGATGGGTTTGGCCGCGGAAACGCTATTCGAAGTATCCTTAGGACATGTTTTAAAATTCAATTGCGGTTTGGAAAGGGAAAGCTTTTTTAGGTAGATGGATTTATCAAAAAAAAGTTTACGGTAACTAAAGCCATCTATGGACAATTGCTCGGCGTTTACAAGTATTTCACAGGAGGAAGTTTGTCTACCACGACTAAACACCTCGATGTCTTGAAATCTGAGATGGCCTTTTAGCAAATTAATTTGAAGAGCGGCATAGGAGAAATCAATGTGGTCTGGAACTTTTTGGTTTAAAAATTCCTTTACCTCAATTTTCATGCGCCACTCAGCTACAAAATAGCCGCCTACAATGAAAACGAGTAAAAGCAGGAGCCATTTGAGGATACGGGTCATGGGAACAAAATAAGAGTTTTAAATTACCTTGGGGGCTAACCTCTATGGCATAAAACAAAGTAATAGTATGGTTTTACTCATGCCTCACGGCGTTTCAAGTTCGCTTATAGAATGCAAACACGATTCCAAGGTAAGTTATAACCCGGCCCAGCGGTATTTATTTTTCCTTATTATAGGGTTTGTCAAGACCTGCGCTATCCGGTTCCATATGATGTTTAAAATCCGATGCGCTTTTCAATTCAATAAACTTTTCCTTTTTGACAAGAATGGGATATTTTAATAAACTCGGATTTTTGTCCAGAACCTTCAACCAACCATCCTGGTCCAAACTTGCATTATTGTCCCCATATTTCTCTTTAAAATCTGGATGATCAACATTTACTAATTCCGAAAGTTCCTTATCGAGTCCCCCCGCCAATTCGGCCCATTGGGTTCCAGTAACATTGGTCTTGGAAATATCTATTGTCAAGTGATTTTTACCTGAAGATTTCACATAGGCAAGCACTTGTTTGCCCAACGAATTTTCTGAACTATAATAAAGTGTAAGTTGTTTTTTATCCATAGCGATCACTCCCATCTCTTTTTTTTAAAGGTAATTCTCCACTAATTTAATAATTAACTCGTATCAAATGAAAAGTACCTGTAATAGAATTAAAATCGGGCAGATTAATAAAATATAGTATCTTGTTATTTAACGAAATAACTACCAATGTATACTTTATTGTGGCTTGCCTATCTAACGGTTACCTTATGGAGTATTGTTAATATCATATTTAACGGGTCAACGGCTTCCAAGATGATCAGCTGGACCTTGTCGGTTATCGTATTGCCATTTATAGGGCCGCTTTTGTATTATTTATTCGGGATAAACCGAAGAAAGTTCAAGCTATTTAAACTTAAACAAACCGAAAAGCGAAAATTATATTCAGAAACGTATAAGGAGCTTAAGGGAGGGGAGCAAAGTGTGCACAATTTTGAGGATTACAAGCAAGATAAATTGGCATCACTTATTCGTAGCAATAGCTACTTTGCCCCTTACGAAGGAAATAAGGTTACCCTATTAAATAACGGGGAAGAAGTATTTGATGCTATTTTCAAGGCAATCGATGAAGCAAAGGATTTTATACATCTGCAGTATTACATTTTAGAGGAGGGTATGCTCTTAGATCGTTTCTATGAGCTGTTTAAGAAGAAAACTGAGGAAGGTGTGGAAATACGTATGTTGTATGATTCTTTGGGGAGTAATTCCCTTCGTGGAAAAGTAGTGAAGCGCTTTAATGAAATTGGGGTTAAAGCATATGCCTCCATGCCCATACGTTTTGGAAACCTTTTGTTCACCCTAAACTATAGAAACCATAGAAAAATTGTAATTGTTGACGGCAAAATAGGCTTTACAGGAGGCTTCAATGTTTCGGATAAGTACATGAAGCCCATTTCTGAATTGGGGGTATGGCAAGACCTGCACCTAAAGCTTGAGGGACCGGTCGTTAATAGTTTACAACGTGTTTTTGTCAAGGACTATCATTTTGCCGGAGAAGAGGACTTATTGTTGCAGGAGCGGTACTTTCCAAAAATTGAGTCTAGTGGAAACGCTATTGCCCAAGTCATTTCAAGCGGTCCTGATTCCAGATATCCTGCAATTATGCAGCAATATTTGGCAATGATCAATATTGCAAGGGAGCGTATCTGTATCGCAAATCCTTATTTTATTCCGGGCGAACCCGTACTGGAAGCCTTACGGATTGCGGCATTGAGCGGCGTAAAGGTAACCTTGCTTACACCAAAGGAATCAGATTCCTTAATTGCCAAGTATAGCATGTTTTCAACTTTTGAGTCTTTACTTCAGGTGGGGGCCAAAATTTTTTTAAGGCCGGATTTTTCACACAGTAAAGTCATCATTATAGATGGAGAAATAGTTTCGGTAGGCTCCGGAAATTTCGATTATAGAAGTTTCGAGCATAATTTTGAAACTAATGCCATTCTTTACGACAAAGAATTGGCGGCTAAAGTAGAAGAACTCTTTGACGCCCATTGCAAAGAGGAAATACAGCTAGAATTGGAGAGCTTTAAGAAAAGATCCCCATTCACAAAATTTTTGGAAGGACTGGCAAAATTCTTTAGTCCGTTGCTATAACAATATCTTTGCGGCACCAATGTTTAAACAATTACTTTTCATACTATTCAGCTTTACTATGGTTGCATCTGCACAGCATACAATTCCTCATGAAATAGCGCCCGAAGCCAAAAAGGCCCTTTCCTATTATCCAGAATTAGCCTCAACGCCCATTGAATTCAAGTTTAAAAAGAAGATAAAAAAATCGACCATGCAGGCGCAGCCAAAATTTTCCAGTGTCTTCAAAAGAAGAAAACACAGGTCCTATAAAATTCTTATAAGCGAAAAGATAAAGATTGCGGACTCTGTGTACTATACCAAGGACATGCCGTCTGAGATCATGATCGGATGGCTGGGTCATGAGCTGGGCCACATTATAGATTTTGAACAGCGCAGCGGGCTAAACCTCATTGGTTTTGGAATAGGGTATTTGACATCCAAAAAATATATACGAGGCGCAGAGCGCCGTGCAGATTCCTATGCCGTAAACCATGGTATGGAACAGTATATTTTAGCAACTAAGGAATTTATCCTGGAAAAAGCGGGGCTTTCCCAAAAATATATCAATCGTATCAAAAACCTATATCTGTCTCCCGAGGAAATTATGCTTTTGGTAGAGGAGCGTGATGCGGTGACGGAGCAATAGCTCAATGATGGTTACTGTTGTTTTTCGACAAAATCTTCCCATTTTGCAAATTTCTCTTCGTTCATCACCCGTTCCATTTTTACTTGACCACCCTTCTTTTTGTTACGGTCGTTCCATGCATAGAACACCTCTGGGTCAACTAGAAAAACTTTTACCCCTTTTAGGGCCTTAGATCGGGCTACTTTATAATTTTTATTGGCATCCTTTAAGGATTCATCCAATTTTTTTGCGACCTCTTTGGCATCCACCTTTGTGGTAGTTCCCAAATACCAGGTGTGGTAAAACCCATCCTTATATTTTTTGGCACAGAGGGTATATTCCGGTATTTCAATGTCGAAAATCTTTTCCAAATCTTGCAGTGCGTCATCCAATTTATTGACAGATAGCTGTGATCCTACCGTATTTAGAAAGAATTTGGTACGCCCCGTAATCTTTATTTCTGCCCGTTCCACATCGGTAAATTCAATGGTGTCCCCGATCAAATAACGCCAAGCGCCGCTAACGGTGCTAATGATAAGTACATAATTCTGTCCTTTTTCTACTTCGGAAAGTGTTAGCGATGGAGCATCTTGGGATAGGGAACCATCTTCCAAGATATAATCTGGATCAAAAGGAACAAATTCAAAGTAAATCCCATTATCGGTTACCAACTTCATGGCATCTGTATCGGGCCTATTTTGGAAGGCGATAAAACCTTCCGACGCCAAATAGGTGTCGATTACCGTTACCGGTTTCCCCATAAGTGCCTTGAAACTTTTCTCATAGGGGCCAAAAGCTACCCCACCGGATGTATAAACCGTTAAATTGGGCCATATTTCATGGATATTGCTGAGCTTATGCCCCTTGATGACCTCTTTTAACATCAACTCGATCCAAGAAGGTATACCGCTTAATGCCCCTATATCCCAATCGGGAGCTTTTTCAACGATTTTGGCCACCCTATTGTCCCAGTCGTCTATTTTAGCTATTTCCTTTCCCGGTTTGTAGTAGCCGCTGAACCAAGAGGGAATATTACTGGCACTAATTCCACTGATCTCTCCTTCTAAATGGTCGTTATTTTCAATTAAATCCGTCGAACTTCCCAACATTAGAATGCCTGTTTCATAAAAATCCGCAGGTAAATCAAAATTGGCCAAGGCTAGCACTTGTTTTATACCTGCATTCCGTATAGCATCGATCATCTCCTTGGTAACTGGAATTCGTTTGCTGGTTTTTCCTGTTGTACCTGAGCTAAGTGCAAAATAGTCTGGATGACCCGGCCATGTGACATTGGAGTGGTCCTCGTGCAATTGATGCCACCACTTTTCATTAATCTCGTTATAGTCAAAATAGGGCACGCACTTCCTAAAGGATGCGGCCCTATCCTTTTGCTCTAAAATAGTATTGAATTCATAGGCCTTTCCAAAAGACGTGTCCTTTGCGGTTTCAAGCAATTTTCTCAGTACCTCTTTTTGTTCTTCAACAGGATTGTCTTCTCCGGTAATTTTGTCCGTTACGTTAATGACTCCCTTAATGAAATTACCAATAATATTCATAGCGTCTATATTTCCAGATTTAAGGCTTAAAAGTAGTGTATCCGCAGGATAAAGAATAGCCCAAATTTAAAAGAAATAGACCTTATTCGTTTCTTGGAAAGACTTGTAGTGCTTACCATGGGGGTTCTTAGCCTAGCATTATAAGTAGGGCCCCAACGGCCGTCAGGGCCAAGATCATTTTTCTAAAAAAGGCTTCCTTTATAAACTTTATAAAACGCACTCCTACAAAAAAGCCCACTAAAATGCCCGGCAGAAGCTGTAGGTTCAAGGATAGCGTTTCTAATGAAATTGTTTCCCAAACAAAGAAATGAAACGGTAATTTAAACACATTTACCAATAAAAAAAGCCATGCCGCAGTACCAATGAAATGATTTTTGGGCAAGCGCATTGCCAAAAAATAAATGTTGGAGAAGGCGCCGGCCAAGTTGCCCACCATGGTAGTTATGCCCGCTATGGTGCCTATAGAACTTGCAAAGGCCCAATGCGTAGGTACTTGTTTTGCTTTTTTCCGATCCCACCAATACATCATAAAAACAGTGATGATGATTATGATTGACATCCCAATTTTAAAGAGCTTTTCTGGCAAATCCTTACCGATCACTACCCCAATTAAAACGCCCACGACCATCCATGGAAGAACCTTAAAAACATAACGCCATTGTGTGTAGCGGTTGTAATAGATTACGGCAAAAATATCCGCCAGAATTAGGAGTGGAACCACCATGCCGGTAGACTCTTTTGCACCAAAAGCCAAGGCCATCAAGGTAACGTTCATTACGGCTATTCCTTTGATACCCGCTTTTGAAAGTCCAATAATAAAGGCAGCGGCATAGGCGAGAATCCAAGCGGTTACGGGAATAGGGGAAGTCGTTGAAAGGAACACGTGGTACGTTTAGCGTATTAGCGGCAAAAATATCCTAAAAAAACATATCTTTAGCCATCAACCTAAAACCAATTTATGGAACTCAGTACCTTGGACTATGGCTTCATCATAGTTTTCTTTTCCCTTGTGCTCGGGATTGGAATATACGTATCAAAAAAATCAGGTAAAAGCTCATCAGAATTCTTTCTTTCCGGTCGAACAATGCCCTGGTGGCTTCTGGGCCTTTCGATGGTTGCAACAACGTTTTCTACGGACACGCCCAATTTGGTAACGGATATAGTTCGTACCAACGGGGTTTCCGGTAACTGGGTTTGGTGGTGTTTTTTAATTACCGGTATGTTGACGGTCTTCGTGTATGCAAAATTATGGAGAAGGTCTAATGTTAACACGGATTTGGAATTCTATGAAATGCGCTACGGAGGAAAACCAGCGAGTTTTTTAAGGAAATTTAGGGCAATCTACCTTGGTGCACTGTTCAATATCATCACCATGGCATCGGTTACGCTTGCGGCGATAAAGATTGGGGGTATAATGCTAGGCCTGGAACCGTGGGAAACCGTAGTAAGCGCTGGTTTAATTACGGTAATCTTTAGCGCCCTTGGCGGATTTAAAGGGGTAGTTTATACGGATTTTTTACTTTTTTTCGTGGCTATGTCCGGGGCTATAGGAGCGGCATATTATTTGGTCAACATTCCTGAAGTTGGCGGGATACAGGCATTAATGAGCCATGAAAACGTGGTCAGCAAGTTGAATATCCTTCCAGATTTTGACAATACCGAGGTACTCATCATGCTGTTCATCATCCCAATTGCCGTTCAATGGTGGAGCTCATGGTATCCTGGTGCGGAGCCGGGAGGTGGGGGCTATATTGCACAACGTATGTTGGCGGCCAAGGATGAGAACCACGCTATTGGCGCCACATTCTTTTTCAATATCATGCACTATGCCTTGCGACCCTGGCCCTGGATTTTGGTGGCATTGGCTTCTTTGGTCGTTTATCCAGATGTAGCAAGTATTGCAGAGGCCTTTCCCAATGTTGCGGAGAGCAAACTAGGAAATGATTTGGCCTATTCCGCAATGCTCACCAAATTACCCAGTGGTTTGTTGGGGGTTGTATTGGCCTCTTTGGTTGCCGCTTATATGAGTACCATCTCTACCCAATTGAACTGGGGATCCTCCTACATCGTGTTTGATTTTTATAAAAGACAGATCAATCCAAATGCAACGGAGAAACAAATGGTAGCGGTAGGTAGAATTTCTACGGTAGTACTCATGGTGTTAAGTGCATTGTTCGCCCTTACATTGCAAAACGCATTTGAAGTTTTTGATCTTTTGATTCAGTTTGGAGCAGGAACCGGGTTGGTATTCATATTAAGATGGTTTTGGTGGCGTATAAATGCGTGGAGCGAAATAACCGCCATGTTCGCTTCAGGAATCATCGTAATCCTTTTGGCCAGAACCGAACTGGGCGATTTGCTCTTTGCCCCGGAAATTGGAATATTCCCTGCTTGGGCCACCTATCCTTTCATTGTGGTGGTAACCACGGTAATTTGGATGACCGCTACGTTTTTAACCCCTCCGGAATCGAAAGAAACCTTACGCTCTTTTTACAGAAAGACCCAACCTGGTGGCCCAGGATGGAGCAAAGTGGTCAATGAGGCAGAAGCGGCAAATGAGGAGGTGTCAAAACCTGGAGAAGTATGGAGCGTACCGGCAGGAATCACCGCAATGTTGATTGGGATTGTATTGATTTATTCGATTATGTTCGCTACGGGCTATTGGATTTATGGCAGAACAACACAGGCCATTGTACTCTCTATCGTATCCCTTATTGCCGGAGTATTATTGATACGGGCTTGGAAAAGATTAAGGGGTAACATTTTATAGTAGCGGAATGATGAAAGACAGAATATTATCCGTAGATATATTTAGGGGAGCAACCATACTGCTAATGGTCTTGGTAAACACGCCCGGTACGTGGTCTGCTGTGTACGCACCGTTTTTACATGCGGATTGGCATGGGTATACTCCCACCGACCTTGTGTTCCCATTTTTCCTTTTTATTGTAGGGACCTCCATCGTATTTTCTTATCAAAACAAACCTATAGAAGCTACGACCTATAAGAAAATTGCTGTTAGGACCTTAAAACTGATTGCCTTAGGAATCTTTTTGGGTGCATTTATGATTGAGTTTCCTTTTTTTAAAGATTTTGAAAATATCCGTTTCCCCGGTGTGCTTCAACGAATAGGGGTCGTTTTCTTTTTTGCGGCACTTCTTTTTATTCATTTGAATTGGAAAAAACTGATTGGGATAACTGTTTTTTTATTGGTTGGGTACTGGTTGCTAATGACCTTGGTACCGGTTGAAGGGGTGCCGTCTACCTTGGAAAGGGCTCCTAATAATTTGGCGAATTGGTTGGATGTAACTGTTTTTGGCTCCCATAATTATAAATCTGATTATGACCCAGAGGGCCTTTTGAGTACCATACCTTCCATAGCCAGTGCCTTGATGGGTATTTTCACCGGGCTGATACTTACCTCTAAACAGGAAAAAAAAGCCACCATTCTTATGGGGCTGGGAGGTAGCCTTTTAATCCTTGGACACCTATGGGATATTATATTCCCTATCAATAAAGCCTTATGGACCAGTAGTTTTGTATTGGTTACGGCGGGGTGGGCCAATTTGATACTTGCCCTAATCTATTATTTGACCGATGTAAAGAAAATTTCATTTGGATCTATTTTCAGATATGCGGGTGCCAATGCAATTATTATTTACTTTCTATCCAGTTTTATTAGTAAGGTAATGGGCCAAATCCAAGTTGGCAATACATCATTACATGGCTGGCTATTTCAAAGGATATATGTGCACGATTTTTTAAGCCTGCAAGCCTCTTCATTGCTCTATGGATTAACAGTAGTATTGTTTTACGGCTTTTTGGGTTACGTGCTTTACAAAAGAAAGATTTTTATAAAGGTGTAGTGGGTGATGAAATAGTTGGTTTTAGAAAGCTCACATTTTTAGAATTTATAGCTGGAGACCGTCAAACAGTTTTATTTAACAGAGATTTAGTGAAAGACTTTTAGGTTGAAATCATTTTATGTTTAATCTTTGAATCAAAATGATAAACAATCAATATGATTTCCTTAAAATCACCATTTTTCATTTTATATAAAAATCTAAAATCCACCTTTGTTATTTTTTTATTATTGTCTGGTATTGCCAATGCTCAGGTTGCTGGAACCTTATCCGGTAAAGTAACGGATGTGTCTGGAGAACCTGTAGTTGGCGCTTCCATTTTTTTGAACGGCACCGAGAAAGGAACGATTACAGATGAAAATGGCCAATACCTACTTTCAGAAATAATTCCTGGATCTTATAATTTAACGGTCAGCTACTTGGGCTTTGAAACGCAAACAAAGTTCAATATTCTAGTAAAATCGATAGGAAATCAAGCGTATAACTTTATCCTTACGGAGTCAACCGAGAATTTAGATGAGGTTGTGGTCACGAATTCCAAAATAGGCCGCCCCAAAGAAACCCCACTTTCAACACAAACCTTGTCCGCCGTAGAGATTGCAACCTATCCTGGCAGTAACAATGATGTGGTACAAGTAGCCCAAACCCTACCGGGCGTTTCGCCCTCCATAGGAGGTTTTAGAAACGATTTGATCATTAGGGGAGGCGCTCCCAATGAAACGGTGTATTATCTGGACGGTATGGAAGTCCCGAATATCAATCATTTCAGTACCCAAGGTAGTGCTGGTGGTCCGGTAGGTCTTTTGAATGTTTCCTTTATTGAAGATGTAACACTTTCAACGTCCGCTTTTGGTGCGCAGTACGATAATCCGCTTTCCGGAGTTTTACAATTTCGGCAACGAAATGGGAACAACCGTAATTTTGGAGGTAATTTTAGGGTAAGTGCCAGTGAAGCGGCACTAACCCTGGAAGGGCCCTTGTTTAAAAAGGATAAGGAACAATCGAAAACTTCGTTTTTAGTATCGGCCCGAAGAAGTTATTTGCAGGCACTTTTTGCACTGATCGGGCTGCCATTTCGCCCAAATTATTGGGATTACCAATATAAGATAGACCATGAACTGGATGAATATAATTCCATTACCTTGCTCGGTCTTGGCTCCATAGATGATTTTACCTTGGCCCCACCGGATGAATTCGATTCTGGACAGCAGGCTCAGTTGGAGCAAGCACCTTTTATAGACCAAAAGTCCAATACAATTGGTCTAACCTGGAAAAATCGGTTCAAGGACGGTACAGGGTTTATGCAGACTACGCTTAGCAATAACCGTTTGGCAAATATATTTACACGGTATGAGGACGGGGAGAGCAGGACCGGGGTAATTTTTAGAAATGATGCCGTAGAGGCAGAAACTAAGTTACGGTACCAGATTACTAAGTTTTATGGTGATTGGAAAGTAGCCGGAGGTTTTAATTTGCAACAATCGTATTATTCTAACGAAACCGTAAACACCACGAACAACCTCCTTTTCAATACTGAGATAGATTTTGTGAAATACGGTTTTTTTGTCAATGCAACCAATTCGTTTTTTGCAAATACCTTGGATGTTTCTTTTGGTATAAGAACTGATGCGGACACCTTCACTCAAGGAAACACTTTGGCAAGCACCCTTTCGCCGAGGGTTGCGATATCCTACGAATTTAAAGATGATTGGAAGCTAAATGCATCCGTAGGACGCTATTTTAAAATACCCCCGTACACGATGCTCGGCTTCCGCAATAATGAACTTGAACTTGTAAATCAAGACTTAAAGTATACCCGCAGTGATCATTACGTTCTGGGAGTGCAACGTATTTTAGGGCCAGCCGCCAGTATATCGGTTGAAGGATTTTTCAAGAACTATGACGATTACCCCGTTTCCGTTATAGACGGTGTTTCCATTGCAAACAAAGGTGGTGGTTTTGAAGTATTGGGTAATGAAGAAATAGCGGCAGTTGGTCGCGGGCGGGCCTATGGCGCAGAACTTCAATTTCAACAAAAACTGACCAACAATTTTTACGGTATTTTCTCTTACACCTATTTCTACAGCGAATTTACAGGGTTTGACAGAAACGTGTTTTTACCTTCCGTTTGGGATAGTCGCCATTTGTTTTCTTTGGTAGGGGGGTATAAACTTAATCGAAATTGGGAAGTTAGTGCACGCTATAGATTTGCAGGTAGGACGCCTTTTGTGCCAACAGATTTGGAAAGAACCTTGGAAGTATATCCGGATATTGTGTTGGATTATACGCGTTTGGGCGAAGAAAAACTGGACATTTTTAGTCAACTGGATGTTCGTGTAGATAAAAAATGGAATTTTCGTAAACTGTCGTTGAATGTCTTCCTTGAAGTTCAGAATGTTTTGGCACAGAACAATCCACAACCTCCTGAATATGGCCTTAATAGGGAAGAAAATGGAGCTTTAATCGAGCCAAGGAGTCTATTGGCCCTAATGCAGGATAATGGTAGACCCATACCGAGCATAGGCATCGTCTTGGATTTTTAAATTGAAAAGCTAGAAGGATAAAATTAATTGGGTTTTTCGTTCCAAACATTTCCTAGTAATAGCAGAAGCCTGGAATTGCAATACGTTACGTAAATGCCCATTTAATAAACCCGGGAAATGCATTTCCCCAAGTGGGTAAATCATGTTTGCCCCCCTCAATCTGTACATAGGTAATATCCCCAGGATAGGAATAACCCTTTTTTACGAGTTCTTTTATAAGGTCTAGCGTATCGTCTATGGCATCGATAATTCCATTACTGTTTCTATCTGCTTTCTCATCCAAGGTTCCACATTCAAACCAAAATTTTAGATGTTGTGCGTAGGATCCATTTTTGACCACATCCAATACAATACGACTACGGTCCGCCATGTCATTTTTCACATAGGCCTTTTTGCGCCACCAGAAGGAGCCGCTAAAAACCCCAACCTTACCAAAATAAGCGCTATGGTTGTAAACGATGTCAAAAGCGGAGAGCCCCCCAAGAGACATTCCGCAGTATACCCATTCTTTAGGTTCGTTTGAAACCTTGAATTCTTTTTTTAAGAACGGGATGAATTCCGTGATTATGAATTTAGAATACTTTAAAGCTTGGCCTCCCCTACCTTTAAAGTCTGCCGTTGAAGCCGTACCATATTCATGGATTCTATTTTCATTACATGAAATGCCAATATAAATGAAGGGATTGGTCTCTTTGGACACAAACGCGGCAGATAAGGTTTTCTCTAAGTTCATGGCCTCGTAATCCTGCCCATCGTTCATCAGCAATACAGGAAACCTGCCATTTGTTTTTAAATAATTGGGCGGTACAACCACATGAAATTGTACCAAACGGTCCAAGTTCTTGGAAAAATAACTACCTTTTATGCGGATGCTTTCAATCTGGAATTGCATGTTTTTTTTAAATCTGAGTGCAAGTATAGCAATCCATTAAAATAAATAGTCAACTATTTTAAAATAAATTACTTTTGCCGGCCCTAAACCATTGATTTTTAAACATTTTATTTATATTGACCCTTATGCCAAAGATTGAATACATACAGTACTATTCCCATACCCTTCAACGTAATATTAATTTGGAGGTAACCGGGCATTGGGGTCACCCCATTCTCATGTTTCCCTCTTCGGGCGGGCAATTTACCCAAAATACGGATTTTGGATTGGTGGGCTCTGTTATGAATTTTATAGAGGAAGGAAAGGTAAAGCTTTACAATGTAGAAACGATTGATCTACTATCGTTCTATGATGACCATATGGATACCGGCACCAAGATGCATAATTATGAACGTTACATGCAGTTTTTGAAGAACGAGTTGATTCCCTACATTCAAAAGGAATGCAATACCCATAGAATAGGGGTCTCCGGAGTAAGCTTTGGAGGATATCATGCTGCGAATACGGCATTTCGTTTCCCAGACCTTGTATCCCATTTTATAGGAATGAGCGCTGCTTTTAATATGAGGACCATGGCGCCAATGTCTGATGATATGCGAATCTATTACAATTGCCCCGATGAGTTTATGCGGCACGAAGAAGGTTGGAAATATGAGCATATGCAGATTGTCCTGGGCACTTCTGATTGGGATATCTGTTTGGACAAGAACAGGTACATGTCCGGTATTCTGAACAGTAAAGGCATTGCCCACTGGTATGATGAGAAAAAATGGGCGGAGCATGATTGGCCTTTGTGGAAAATGATGTTCCCAGAGTATTTGGGAGCCTATTTTGGTTGATATAAGCTAGTGATGTTTGTAATTGAGCCAAGAATGCATTTATAAAAACCGTACCTTTTCTAGTAGATAAAAACGAACTAAAAAAAATATATCATGGCAAAAAAAGTAGGAATATTATTCGGAATGGAAGACACCTTTCCATGGGCGTTTATAGATAAAGTAAACGAATTGGGAAATGGCGAAATCGTTGCCGAGGCAGTACAGATTGATAAGGTACAGCAAGGGATCGATTACGGCTACAGTGTAATCTTTGATCGTATTTCACAGGAAGTACCATTTTACCGTGCGTATCTAAAGAACGCGGCGTTAATGGGAACAGCGGTAATCAATAATCCTTTTTGGTGGAGTTCAGATGAGAAGTTTTTCAATAATTGTCTGTCCATGGAAATGGGGATACCCGTTCCAAAAACCGTTCTTTTGCCTTCCAATGCCAGACCGGACAATACAAGTGAAACCTCTTTCAGAAACCTAAAGGCACCATTGGATTGGGAATACATGTTCGACTATATTGGCTTTCCAGCTTATATGAAGCCGCACGACGGTGGTGGGTGGAAAAACGTATACCGTGTAGACAATGCGGATGACCTTTTTGCCAAACATGAAGAAACAGGGCAGTTGGTGATGATGCTACAGGAAGAAATTGTTTTTGACGATTATTTTAGAGTCTATTGCTTAGGACAGAAATATGTTCATATCATGCCCTATGATCCTAGAAAACCTTTTCATGAGCGTTACGTAAGCGATATCAAGGCGACCGGTGAGGAGCGCAAAAAATTATTGGCCACGGTACATGATTATACCTTAAAATTGAACCAAGCGTTGGGCTATGATTTCAATACGGTAGAATTTGCCGTACGTGATGGTGTACCTTATGCCATTGACTTCTGTAATCCTGCACCGGATGCGGATATCCACTCCGTAGGTGAGGAAAATTTCAAATGGATTGTGGAGCATTCCGCTAAATACGCAATCGAGAAAGCAAAAGCGCACAAGCCAAAACAGAACAATACCTCTTGGGGCGGATTCGTAAGAAATTCCGTAACTCCTATCAAAGCAAAAACTGGGAACGTTAGTTTAAAGTCGGCAGCCGAGGTAAAGAAAACAGCGATAAAGAAAGGTCCGGCAAAGGCAAGTTCCACTAAGGCTAAAGTGGCAGGCAAAGAAAACCCCGGCAGTAAAAAAAACGGCTACGGCAAAAAAAGAAGCGGTAAAAAAAGCTCCGGCAAAAGCCAAGCCGGCACCAAAGCCTAAAAAGTAAAGGCGCGTTTCTCATTAAATAGTAAGATAAAAAGGTAGGTACATGCATAAATTTACCCTAGGGATAGAAGAGGAGTTTCAGGTATTGGATAGTGATACTTATAGACTGCGTTCCCAAATGTCCAAAATCATAGATGATGGGAAGGTCCTCCTCCAGGAGCGGATAAAAGAGGAAATGCATCAGTCCATGGTGGAAATGGGCACCAATGTCTGTGAAAACATAAACCAGGTTAGGGACGAGGTTTCTTATTTGCGACAGCAGGTCATTAAACTAGCGGATGATGAAGGGTTAAAAGTGGCAGCTGCAGGAACACATCCGTTTTCCGAATGGAACGAACAATTGATTACTGCCAACCCCAGGTATGATGCGATTATTCAAGAAATGGCAGATGTTGCGCGGGGCAATCTCATTTTTGGCATGCATGTGCACGTCGCCATTCCGAGTAGGGAGGAAGGGCTTGAAATTCTGAACACCGTACGTTATTTTTTACCACATCTATATGCCTTGTCTACAAACTCGCCCTTTTGGGAAGGGCGTAATACGGGTTTTAAGTCGTATAGAAGCAAGGTCTTTGACAAGTTTCCCAGAACGGGAATTCCCCCATTTTTTGCCAGTGTGGGCGAGTACGATAAGTTCGTGGATATCTTGGTTAAGACCAAGTGTTTGGATAACAGTAAGAAAATTTGGTGGGACATTCGCTTACACCCGTTCTATCCTACCATTGAGTTTAGGATATGCGATGTAGTCATGACGGTAGATGAGGTTGCCTGTATCTCTGCAATTATGCAATGTCTGGTGGCGAAACTATATAAAATGAATCGCAAGAACCAAACCTTCAAGAATTACAGGCGTTTACTATTAAACGAGAATAAATGGCGTGCTGCCAGGTGGGGCATAGAATCGAAATTAATCGATTTTGGGAAAGAGGAGGAAGTTCCCTTTGCAAAGTTGATTAACGAACTGTTGGAGTTTATCGATGATGTTGTCGATGAACTGGGCTGCAGATCAGACGTTAATTATGTATATCAAATTTTGGAAGCCGGATCTGGCGCCGATCGTCAATTACAGGTTTTCAACGATACGGGAGATTTGGTGGAGGTAACCAAATATATTGTGGAGCAGACAAGAAAAGGGCTCTAATGAGAGTTATGAAGTAAAGTGCGTGTATTCATTTAGTTCACGTGAAATATATTTTATTTGAGAAAGACGATGGGGAATTATAGAATTGCTGTGTTAGATATGAATGCGGGAGCACCTAATGAGGGAATGCGTTGCATTACTAGCCTTATGGGTGAATTTTTGACGCAAGATGGTGTGAAAGGAACCTACGATGTATTTGAAGTCCGCGATAAAGAAGAGATTCCTGACCTAAATGAATACGATATATTCGTATCCTCGGGCGGACCAGGTTCACCGTTAAAAACAGGAGCCGATTGGGAAGCCAAATACTTTCGCTTTTTAGACAGCATATTGTTCCATAACTTGTCCAATAGGCAGAAAAAGCATGTATTTCTAATATGCCACTCCTTTCAATTGGCATGTTTACATTGGGATGTCGCAAAAGTTACTAAACGGCGTTCCACATCATTTGGCATTTTTCCAATTTACAAAACAAAGAGCGGGGAACAGGAGGTATTGTTCCAAGATTTGGATGACCCTTTTTATGCCGTGGATTCCAGGGACTATCAAGTCGTTGGCCCAAAGGAATGGAAATTGGATACCCTGGCCGGAAAGGTTTTGTGTAGGGAAAAAATAAGGCCCAATGTTCCTTTGGAACGGGCGGTTATGGCCATTAGATTTTCCAACGAGGTTTTTGGCGTACAGTTTCACCCGGAAGCTGATTCGGAAGGGATGCTCCGTTATTTCGCAAAAGAGGAAAAAAGAAAACAGATTATAAAACGGCACGGAAAAAAGAAATATGAGGAGATGATCACCCAATTGGATGATAAGGTCAAAATCTACAAAACCAACCGGATTTTAATACCAACATTTCTAAAATTGGCAGCGGAGGCCATCGATAGTCAAAAACTACAAACGGTATGATACCAAAAATACGAGAAGCCTTCAACGCTACCTTTAAAGAATCATACTACGAAAACCTTTTACAACACATCATTGATCGTTATAAGGAGCCAAGTGCATTTAGGATTTCAGAGACTCCTGTTTTTATCAATAAGGCAATTAAGGAAGAACTGGAAACCGCATGCTCCGCTATTATAGATCAATTATGGCAGATAGATTTTTCTGAAATTAGACGGAAGTTTATTCCAGAAGCGCTTCAATCTCCGGTACCCATGGGGAATCCCCATTTTTTGGCCATAGATTTTGGCTTGTGTGAGGATGGAAAAGGAGGTATTGTTCCCCAATTAATTGAATTACAAGCATTTCCTACATTATTTTTTTACCAACCCTTTTTGGGAGAGGCATTTATGGAATATTATCCCAACATGCCTAAAGAAGGATTTGACTATTATTTAAATGGCCTTAAAAAAGAAACCTATACACAAAAGGTAAAGAAGGTAATTTTAGGCGATGAAAAGCCCGAAAACGTGATTCTTTTGGAGCTATTCCCAGAAAAACAGAAGACCAGAATCGATTTTTGGTCTACCAAGGAGGCTTTGGGAATAGAAATCGTCTGCATGACGAAAGTGCTAAAAGAGGGTAAAAAACTTTTTTATATGAAAGAGGGTACTAAAACACCCATCCACAGAATATACAATAGGGTTATTTATGACGAATTGGAGCGTATTAAGGATTTGAAAACCAATTTCAACCTAAATGATGATTTGGAGGTAGAATGGGTTACACACCCAGATTGGTTCTTTATGATCTCTAAATGTATTATGCCGCTTTTGGAACATAAAAACATACCAAAGTCTTATTATCTTACAGATTTCCCCACAGATTTGGATTTGGGTGAGTATGTTTTGAAGCCACTCTTTTCTTTCGCAGGCCAGGGAATTAATCTGCATCCGGACAAGGAGACCATTGCCGCCATCCCCGATAAACAGAATTATATCTTACAACGAAAAGTGAACTATGCGCCCCTGATTAAGACCAAGACCCCTAAAAATTCAAAGGTGGAGTTGCGTATGTTATTTGTTTGGGATGAAGAGAAAGAGCAGTTAGAACCGGTCATCAACCTTACCCGCATGAGCAAGGGGGAAATGATCAATGTATCGCATCAAGTCGATGAAACGTGGATAGGGTCCTCTATAAGTTTCTTTGAACAATAATCCGTATAGCTGACACAAGGGCCAAAAAGAATGACATGGCCAGGAAAATCTTTTGCCTTAGGAGGGGCTAAAAGAACCCATCAATTTAGCTACATATTTGCCTATTACGTCAAACTCTAAATTTACAATCGTACCAACCTTATAGGAGTTAAACCGTGTATGTTCGTAGGTGTAAGGTATAATTGCGACATCAAATGTGTTTTGGCCAGAATTTACCACGGTAAGGCTTGTTCCATCAATAGTAATCGATCCTTTTTCGATGGTCGGGTTACCTTTCGCCAAATCATATGTAAAGGAAAAAATCCAACTGCCACCTTCCTCCTTTATACCAGTGCATTTTCCGGTCTGGTCTACATGCCCCTGTACAATATGGCCATCCAATCGTAGAACCTAATATCATGGCACGTTCCAAGTTGACCAGGTCATTTACTTTCAGCTGATTTAAATTTGTTTTACTTAAGGTTTCTGCTATTGCGGTTACGGTATAGGTCGTATCCGAAAGTGAAACAACGGTTAAGCAGACCCCATTATGTGCGATACTTTGGTCAATCTTCAATTGCGGCGTAAGCTTGGATGCTAGGGTAATATTCAAGTTTCCCCCATTTGGTTCCAAGTGGGTTACTTTCCCTAATGTTTCAATAATACCGGTGAACATGTGTCGTTTAAATTAAGTAATTTTGATATTTAAATTGGACGTCAAAGGTACAGATTATCATGGAGGAAAACAGGAAAATTAGATTGGGTATTTCAATTGGTGACCTAAACGGAATAGGCTGTGAAGTTGCCCTAAAAACCTTTGAGGACAGTAGGATGTTGGATTTTTGCACCCCTGTTATCTTTGCATCCAACAAAACCATCTCCCACCAATTAAAGGAGCTGGGGTTAAACATTGTATTTAACGGTATACCAGAGGCATCCAAGGCCATTGATAACAAGCTCAATATTGTCAACGTTTGGAAGGAAATTCCCAATATTCAATTCGGGGAATCTACCCAAGAAGGAGGTGCATACGCCATAAAATCCCTGAAAGCTGCAGTCGAAGCGCTTAAAAGCGATGCAATAGATGTGTTGGTAACGGCACCCATTAATAAAAATAATATCCAGTCCAACGACTTCAATTTTCCGGGGCATACAGATTATCTAGCGCAGGAATTAAAAGGGGAAAGTTTAATGTTTATGGTGACGGAAACATTAAAAGTTGGCTTGTTGACAGATCACGTTGCGGTAAAGGACGTTTCCGCTTCCATTATTCCGAGACTCATCAGGGATAAGGTCAATACTATTGAAAAATCGCTCATCATGGATTTTGGCATCCGTAAACCCAAGATTGCACTGTTGGGCATAAATCCACATAGTGGGGACAATGGCGTTATTGGTAAGGAAGATGATGAAATAGTAAAACCGGTTATACGGGAAATGTTCAATATGGGCCATTTGGTCTATGGACCCTACTCCGCCGATAGTTTTTTTGGCTCTGATGGGTATAAGAAATTTGATGCTGTACTTGCCGCCTACCACGATCAGGGATTGATACCTTTTAAAACTATTTCCTTTGGGCAGGGCGTCAATTTTACTGCAGGCCTGGATAAGGTAAGAACATCTCCAGACCATGGCACGGCCTATGAGATAGCAGGAAAAGGGGTGGCGGACGAAAGCTCTTTCAAGGAGGCGGTGTTCATGGCCTTGAAGATATTCAAGAACAGGACAGAATACCAGGAACTCACGAGTAACGTGCTAAAAAAGCAACGATTAAAGCGGGAACGATAACATTTTCTAGGCTAAAAAAGTTATAAAGATAATTAGTTGATAACTATTGGCTTTTATTAAAATAATAGTATCTTTGCACCCGCCTTTTATGGGCCGATTGTGAAAATTTAAGTGTGTACGTGATGAAGCAAAAGGAGTTCAATATTCCTTTCTCAGGATTGAAGCAAGGAAAACACCACTTTAATTACCAGATTGATAATACGTTCTTTGATTCTTTTGGATACGATGAATTCAACGATGCCAATATCACCCTAGACGTGGTAATGCACAAGACAAGCACCATGTTGGAACTTGATTTTGAAGCGGAGGGATCTGTAAACGTTGATTGTGATATAACCAGTGAACCATATGATCAACCTATTGCAGCCGTATTGCACTTGGTGGTAAAATTTGGAGAAGCCTATAATGATGAGGATGACGACATCCTAATTCTTCCCCATGGTGAACATCAGTTGAACATAGCCCAGTACATCTACGAAATGGTCGTATTGGCAGTTCCACAAAAACGGGTGCATCCCGGCATCGAGGATGGAACGTTAAAGTCTGAAGCCTTGGAGAAATTGCAAGAGCTTCAACCAAAAGAAAAAAGATCTGATAAAGAAGAAAGTGATCCCCGTTGGGATGAATTAAAAAAACTATTAACGGATAAATAAGGTTTAAATGGCACATCCTAAAAGAAAGATTTCCAAAACAAGGAGAGACAAGAGAAGAACACATTATAAGGCGGTAGCCCCTACATTGGCTACGGATTCCTCCACTGGAGAAATGCACCTTTACCATAGAGCACACTGGCACGAAGGTAAATTGCATTACAGAGGTCAAGTTTTGATCGATAAGACCGAAGAAGCAGAGGCGTAAGACCTTATTGCAGTATACTGGGCTCCCACTTCGTAAGAAGTAGGGAGTTTTTTTTAGCCCAATTTGTTTATTCCCGTTTACGTTTAAAGGAATAGGCCTGTTTTTGAAAATCGTAGGGCGAAGGGAATTTTTTAAAAACCGGACAACTTTTAGAGAAAAGTCGTTGAAAATCATTAATTTTCATGACTTTTGACTCGTTTTTTAAGTTTTTCACAAGAAAGCAACAAAGTATGACCAAAATAACGGCAGCAATTACCGCTGTGGGAGGCTATGTTCCCCAATTTGTTCTGACCAATAAAATGCTGGAGGATTTGGTGGAAACCAATGATGAATGGATAACCACAAGAACGGGTATAAAAGAGCGTAGGGTACTTAAAAAAGAAGAGGGGGAAGGTACTTCGTATTTGGCTATTAAAGCAGCAAGGGACCTAATGAACAAGAAAGCCCTGAACCCGGAAGAAATAGACCTTATTATCGTTGCGACGGCAACCCCGGATAGTATGGTAGCCTCAACCGCCGCTTTTGTGGCATCTGAGATAGGAGCGGTCAACGCTTTTGCCTATGATTTATTGGCGGCCTGTTCCAGCTTTTTGTTCGGTATGTCAACGGTGGCAGGTTATATAGAATCTGGACGATACAAAAAAGTGCTGTTGATCGGCGCAGATAAAATGTCTTCCATTATAGATTATACAGATCGTACGACCTGTATTATTTTTGGTGACGGGGCAGGTGCGGTGCTTTTCGAACCAAACACGGAAGGTTTTGGGTTACAGGACGAGTACCTGCGATCTGACGGTAATGGCAGAAAATTTTTGGGAATGGAAGGTGGCGGATCCTTGATGCCCGCAACGCTGGAAAGTGTAAAGAATAAAAAGCACTTCATTTTTCAAGACGGGAAAACGGTATTTAAATTTGCAGTATCCAATATGGCAGACGTAGCCGCAAAAATAATGGAGCGCAACGACCTAACCGAAAAGGATGTGGCCTGGTTGGTTCCACATCAAGCCAATAAACGAATAATCGATGCCACGGCCAAAAGGATGGGAATAGATGATTCCAAAGTGTTGATGAATATAGAGCGGTACGGGAACACCACATCGGCTACCCTACCCTTATTGCTCAATGATTTTGAAAGTAAGATAAAAAAGGGGGATAACTTGGTATTCGCTGCCTTTGGCGGCGGCTTTACTTGGGGATCAATTTATTTAAAATGGGCCTATAACTAACATAAACTACCAATATAACTTAAACAACTATGGATATAAAAGAGATTCAAAGCCTTATCAAGTTCGTGGCCAAATCTGGCGCAAGCGAGGTGAAATTGGAGACGGACGATATTAAGATTACCATACGCACGGGAAGTCTGGCGAGTGGAAATGCGGAACCTACTTATGTACATACGATGCCTATGGCACAACCAGCGGTTCAGCCCGCTGCTCCTGTACAGACAGAACAACAAAAAGCCGTATCGGATGGGGAAGCTGCGGAAGCAAAGCAAAAATCAGAGGATGCGAAATACATTACGATCAAGTCGCCCATAATTGGAACGTTTTACAGAAAACCTTCTCCTGACAAACCTGTCTTTGTAGAAGTAGGGGATACGATTGCAAAAGGGGATGTGCTTTGTGTAATCGAAGCCATGAAACTTTTCAATGACATAGAGTCAGAGGTTTCTGGAACTATCGTTAAGATTTTGGTAGATGATTCTTCTCCGGTAGAATTTGATCAACCGCTGTTTTTGGTAGATCCTGCCTAACTAAATTTTGAGTAGTCATTGTTAGATGCCGCTTCTATGTAGAACGGGATTTAAGAGTAAAATGGAACCAAGAACTTAAAATTTAAAAGATGTTTAAAAAAATACTGATTGCAAATAGGGGAGAAATCGCGTTGCGCGTCATCCGTACCTGTAAGGAAATGGGTATTAAGACCGTTGCCGTTTACAGTAAGGCAGATGAAGAAAGCTTACATGTGCGCTTCGCAGATGAGGCCGTTTGTATTGGTCCTGCCGCAAGTAGCGAATCCTATCTAAAAATACCAAATATCATTGCCGCTGCAGAAATCACCAATGCAGATGCCATTCATCCGGGATACGGTTTCTTATCTGAAAACTCAAAATTCTCACGAATCTGTGCGGAACACGAAATCAAATTCATTGGTGCTTCCGGCGACCAGATAGACCGTATGGGAGACAAGGCTACGGCCAAGGAGACCATGAAAAAGGCAGGGGTACCTTGTGTTCCTGGCTCCGAAGGTCTTTTGAAAGATGTGGACGATGCTAAAAAAGTAGCTAAAAAGATGGGATACCCCGTTATGATAAAGGCTACAGCTGGCGGTGGCGGTAAAGGAATGCGTGCCGTAATGTCTGAGGACAAAATGGAGGAGCTTTTTAATAGTGCCGTAAAAGAGGCATCTGCCGCTTTTGGAAACGGAGCCATGTATATGGAAAAGCTTATAGAGGAACCTAGGCATATTGAGATTCAAGTAGTAGGGGACCAGTACGGGAAAGCCTGTCATTTGTCTGAAAGAGACTGTTCCATACAGCGTCGTCACCAAAAATTGACCGAAGAGACGCCGTCGCCTTTTATGACGGATAAGTTACGGGAAGCTATGGGGAATGCAGCCGTAAAAGCCGCAGAATATATAAAGTATGAAGGCGCAGGCACCATAGAGTTTTTGGTGGATAAACATCGCAAGTTCTATTTTATGGAAATGAACACCCGTATACAGGTAGAGCATCCTATCACGGAGCAGGTCATCGATTACGATTTAATACGCGAGCAAATATTGGTCGCCGCTGGAGTGCCTATTTCCGGAAAAAATTACTACCCAAAATTGCATTCCATTGAGTGTAGGATCAACGCGGAAGACCCCTATAATAATTTTAGGCCATCACCGGGAAGGATTACAACTTTACACACGCCGGGGGGCCACGGAGTCCGTATGGATACACACGTATATAGTGGCTACAGTATTCCACCAAATTATGATTCCATGATCGCTAAATTGATTACCACTGCCCAAACAAGGGAAGAGGCCATTAATAAGATGAAGCGCGCATTGGACGAGTTCGTTATTGAAGGAATAAAAACTACCATTCCGTTCCATAGGCAGCTTATGGACCACCCAGATTATCTGGCAGGGAACTATACAACGGCCTTTATGAACGATTTTAAAATGGATCCACAACCAGAAGAATAGAAGAAAACTCCAACAGCAATGTTGGAGTTTTTTTAAGGGGTACGGTTAACTATACAGTACCATAAAGGATACCTATAACCCTAAGTTCAAATTTTTGTGTAGATGCGCAACGCGTATAACCAAAGTAGTGTGTTGGCCAAACATTGACCTAGATGTAATTTTCATCAGGTGTTGAACCTCGTCTATTTCAGAGCCAAATCTCTTAGGTTCGCTGGTTTGACCTACTAACTCACAATTTAGCTAGTATTTGAACAGTACTTTTACGACCTCAAAATAGATTCCCCGTAAAAATCAATTAAGGATTGTCTCCAGTTTGGCGGAAACGGGTGTTTCTTTAATCCTTCCATATCGTATGCCATTAAAATGGCCTTTGATATGGCAACTAGGCGATTATGGGAACTACTAAAAATTTTACCTTGGCAAAGTACCCTGTCCTCGAACAATTCCAAAACGTCTAAATGAATGGAAATCTGGTCTGGAAAGGTTACAGGATAGATGTATTTACAATCTTGCCAGGCCAAAATGGGAACTATTTTTTGTCCCTTCAAGGTTTTTCCATTCATTCTTTGAAACATTACGATCCGTGTAGATTCCATCCACCGTAGATATAATGTATTGTTCACATGTTGGGCGGCATCCATATCGCCCCACTGCACGGGAAGATTAAGGCTCGCGTAACTCTTCTTACTAGTATCGTTCATTTAAAATTATTTTTTTAAGAAGGGATGCTCCATGCCCTTGGGCATATTGATTTTTTTAAACGTTTCCTTGGTTCTTTCAATCCAAGAACATTCCTCAATGCGTAGTTTTATTTTTTGGTTTTTGGTGTTCCAACCCGGGAATAGCGCCCCGCCAAACAAACGGACGATTAGGTAATAGAACCCAGACCAAATAAAGCCTGAATCCTTGAGCATTAGATAAAAAAGTCTATCTGCCGTTGCGCGTGACAATGGTATTTCACGTTTAAACTGATATAACATATCATGGGTCATGGAAGCAAAATAGGTAATCGGTTTTTCTGTACCATAGTCCAGTTTTCCGTCCGGGGTACCGATCAAAAAATCAAGAAAAATAAATTTAGGGGTACAGCCATCCCAAGCATATCCATCATGACTGGAAGCATAAAGGTATATTCGTCCCGATTTATCGATTTTCAACCAACCGTTCTCGTTTCGGTATTCGATTCCCTTCATGTTGGTTTGTATATATTCATCGCTGCGATGGACAAACTTATACACTTTAGGTCTTGAAGAAGACCTTTTTCCCAAAGCCATTGGACAAGTTTTAAGCGTTCAACCTTATTTTCTGCTTCGGTATTGAAGATAAGGAATACTTTTTTACCCGTTCAAGGGCCTAAAAAGAATTACAAGATTCTTTCCATTGATATAGCGTCGTTACAATTACTTCTCTACCGTTATTTACTCTTACGGATAAGAGCTGTTTTTTGGCTCTAACCTTTAGGTTGAAAGGAGGTAGTAAAAGGTCGACACCGCTCTGTTTCTTTAACCGGGTTCCCTGGCCGGAAATGATATCCGTATTGGCTTCAAAATTCCCTGTGGGCAGGTGTTCCGTCAAAACAACATACTTGAAATTTGATAATTTGGGGAGTATTTTCTGTATTTCAGCATTCGATAAATGCTGGAGTACTTGTCGTAGGAGAACGCAGTCACCTTTAGGCAATTCTTCCTTTGCAATATCAAGGCAAAGGAATTCTAAATTCTCCGATTTAAATAGTTTCTTATTCCGGGCAATAAGGCTTGGTACGATATCAACTGCGCTATAATGCTTTGTGTAAGGAACCAATTCCTTGCCAACATTAAAATCTCCGCAACCAAAATCGCAGACTGTTAGGGGGATTCTAAAAGCGTTAAGAAAGGACGTAACTACCTCAACATATGGCTTAATAATGTCCGGGTCATGCGAGCCAATCCCTGAATAGAATTTACCCGTGGTTCCACCCCAAAGGTTTTGGGCATAGATTTGCTCCATGACCCGTGCGGTAGGCCAAGGTGTCTTGGTTCTTTTCTCCCCTTCCTTCTGTGTATTCATGAATTTGCGCTAGCTTTTTTATTTAAATCAATTGATATACGTTACAAAAGGTAAACCTACAGCTAATCCTTGAAACCCTAAAGGTTCACCAGTCATGAACCTTTCCTGTTTTTAGCTGCAAGTAGTATAATTTTATCAGTATTTTAGGGCGGATAAAAGGGATGGCTCAAAACTGAAATTGTAGTATCCGGATTCTTAATTCACAAAATAATATGAATCTAAGTTACTGGGAACGCAAATCTTGGTTTACCAATATTGACTTTACCATTGTTGGGAGCGGAATTGTGGGTTTAAATTGTGCAATTCAGTTAAAAAAAGCGCATCCAAAGGCTCGTATTTTAGTTTTGGAAAAGGGTGTCCTGCCGCAAGGGGCCAGCACCAAAAATGCCGGCTTTGCTTGTTTTGGGAGTATTTCTGAAATCCTATCCGATTTAAAGACCCATTCAGAAGAGGAACTGGTACAACTAGTAAGGGACAGGTATAATGGCATTCATGAATTAAGAAATCTTTTGGGAGATACGGCAATAGGGTATAAGCAATGGGGCGGACACGAGCTTTTTTTGGAAGGCGATACCGAAAGTTACGGTGAATGCAAACAAAAAATGATGTACGTCAATGAATTGCTACGTCCTGTTTTTCAAGGAAACGCATTTGTAGAAACAGAAAACAAATTCAGTTTCTACCGTTCTCAGAAAAACTACATAACGCATTTACATGAAGGGCAGATAGATACCGGGGAGATGATGAAATCCTTAGTGCAATTGGCTTTGAAAATGGACATTAGCATTTTAAATGCGGCCACGGTCACTACGTATGAGGATAACGGGAATAAAGTACAGGTACAATTGAACGGGTTTGAATTTCAAACAAAAAAGCTCTTTTTGGCCACAAATGGGTTTGCCGCAAACATAATGCCAGAAAGCTTAAAGCCGGCAAGGGCTCAGGTAATTATTACAAAACCCATAAAGAATCTTCATATCAAAGGAACATTTCATTTGGAAGAGGGCTATTATTATTTTCGGAATATTGATGACCGTATTCTTTTGGGCGGTGGTAGAAATTTAGATTTGAAGACCGAGGAAACTACCGAATTTGGAGAAACCCAATTGGTGCAGGATAAACTTATCGAACTAATGGGAACCGTTATTTTGCCCGAGCTGTCTTTTGAAATAGCGTATGGGTGGAGTGGTATTATGGGAGTAGGGCCACAGAAAAAACCCATCCTAAAACTACTATCCAATAATGTGGCCTGTGGGGTACGATTGGGGGGAATGGGCATTGCTATCGGTACAACCATGGGCAAGCAATTGGCCTCTTGCTTTGACCCATCATAGTGCTATTCCCTGTTTTTTAAATCTTATCCACAAGACGTAGTATCTCCCATATTTATGAGTATATTGCCTATCCCCTACAACTTACCTTTACACAGCTACTTGGTTTTTGTTTGCCTTAGAACACCAAACATCCCAATTGCCATGGCCTCGTGTTGAACATTATATGAAAATAGTTGATTTACAAAATTTTACGATAAAAGCCTGTGCATTACTCGTGCTGCTAAGTTTAAATGGATGTGGTATTACACAGACCAAGTACCAGCGTGAATATGCCAAAGTATGGAAAGAACTGATTCAAACCCAAGCATGGAAAGAATCCCTGATGGCCCGAAATGATTATGGTAACGACAACCTTTATGTGAGTTCGGAAGATGAGATGGTAGTTGTGGACGATGCGAAAGCAAGTATCGCTTTTGACAATCAATATGAGACATTGGTCTCCAAAGCCTATTTTAAGATAATCACGGAAGCCGAAAAGGCAGACGCACGTATTGCGGCAGAATACCAATTACTTCAAAACCAGAATACCCAAGAACGGGGGAGTAAGAAGTATAGTACTGAAATTACGAGGAAGTATAAGGCACATACGGCCATGTTAAGTGGGTTGAAGTCATGGAATATATTTAGTGAGAATCGTACCGGGGATTTGGATTATTTTAAACTGGAGAACAAGGTGGCCATTCAGAAAATGATACGTGAAGGCGAATCTGAAAAAACTATGGTTAATTACCTTATTTATAAACTTGCCGATCTTTATCACGTTGAAGAATAGTGTAAATTATGAGCCCTTAAAAAAGGTTGCGTATGAATTCTGTTTCGGGTTTGTAACGGATAGGTTAGCACGGATAAGATCTCAGATAACCGCGCTTGAAACTGCTTTGACTTCAGAAACCAAAAGCAGTGCAGGCGATAAGCACGAAACAGGTAGGGCCATGATTCAGCTCGAGCGCGAAAAACTAGGGCAGCAGCTGGCGGAGGCCGAAAAAACACAACACCTATTGTCCAAAGTTCCCAAAGACAGGAGTACCGCCACCGTAGGCCTTGGTAGTTTGGTGGTTACCGATGTTTTAGTTTATTATATAGCGATATCCGCTGGGGAGTGTAAGCTTCAAAACAAGTCCGTTTATTGTATTTCCGCAGCTACCCCTATTGCGCAAAAGGTCATGGGCCAGACTATCGGTCACACTTTTGACTTCAATGGAAAAACAATCACCATTGTAGCAATTCACTAAGAAACACTATAATTTTTGGCTATCTTGAAGCTGGCAAACCTTTTTTGTTAAGCTACAATTATGGATAAAAAAAGAAAGTTACGCAGCAGCGAGTGGTTTGGTGGTAATGACAAAATGGGGTTTGTACACCGTTCCTGGTTGCGCAACCAAGGATACCCAGATGATTATTTTGAAGGCAAGCCTGTTATAGGTATTTGCAATACATGGTCAGAACTTACACCCTGTAATGGTCACCTTAGGGATTTTGCCGAGGTAGTTAAAAGAGGAATTTTGGAAGCAGGAGGCTTTCCATTGGAATTTCCTGTAATGTCCTTGGGCGAGACCATAATGAAACCCACGACCATGTTATTTCGAAATTTGGCCAGTATGGATACGGAAGAATCGATCCGCGCCAATCCGTTGGACGGTATTGTACTATTGACAGGCTGCGACAAAACCACACCCGCTACCATTATGGGCGCCTGTAGTGTAGACCTGCCCACGATTGTAGTTCCCGGGGGCCCCATGCTCACCGGTCGCTTTAGGGGAGAAAAGATAGGCTCTGGCTCTATGAATTGGATGATCAAGGAGCGGCAGGAACTGGCCGGATACAACGCTGCTGATATACGGGAGGCAGAAGTATGTGTAGCTCGTAGCATTGGTCATTGCAATACCATGGGTACCGCCTCTACAATGGCCACCATGTGTGAGGCACTAGGTTTGACCTTGCCCGGTTTTTCATCCATACCGGCGGTGGATTCCAGAAAGAAACTATTCGCCCAATTGTCCGGAAGACGCATCGTTGAAATGGTAAAAGAGGATCTAAAGCTATCTAAAATATTGACTGGATCCGCGTTCGATAATGCAATCGTTATCAACGCCGCCGTTGGGGGTTCTACCAATTTAATTATACATTTAACTGCCATTGCAGGGAGGATCGGAGTAGATTTAAAGTTGGATGATTTTGATAAAATAGGGAGCAAAATACCCTTGTTGGTAAACCTAAAACCATCAGGAAAATATTTAATGGAAGATTTCTTTTATGCCGGGGGTTTGCCAGTAGTCCTAAAGGAAATCCGACCATTATTGCAAGAATCCGTAACGGTCAATGGAAAGAATATAACGGATAATTATAACAGTGAAGTTTGTTACCATAGGGATGTAATAGCAACGTTGGCCTCACCTTTTTTAAAGGAAGCGGGTATAGCGGTCTTAAAGGGGAATCTATGCGAAAATGGGGCCGTTATAAAGCCTTCAGCCGCTACGGCTAAACTCATGAGGCACAAGGGAAAAGCTGTCGTATTTGAAAGTATGGAAGATTACCATGAACGTATAGATGATCCCGATCTTGAAATTGATGCGGACAGTATACTTGTTCTAAAAGGCGTTGGCCCAAGGGGATATCCCGGAATGCCCGAAGTGGGCAACGTAGACCTTCCAAAGAAATTATTGGCACAAGGGATTACGGATATTGTGCGTATTTCAGACGGTCGCATGAGCGGTACCGCGGCGGGGACCGTTATTTTACATGTATCGCCAGAATCAACGGTAGGGGGCACCTTGGCATTGGTCCAAAATGGGGATTTGATTGAACTTGACGTTGAAAAGCGCTTGTTGAATTTAGAAGTTGACGAAACAATATTGGCTGATCGTAAAAGGGCATGGAGATCACCAAATCCGGTAGCGGAACGTGGCTATGTTAAAATGTACATTGAGCATGTACAGCAGGCCGACAAAGGGGCCGACCTCGATTTTTTGGTAGGAGGTTCAGGATCAAAAGTAGAACGGGATTTACACTAGACTATGGAAATACTTTATTTGATTATCGCGGTACTGGCCATTATTGTTATGACGACCAAGCTTAAAGTGCATGCTTTTCTGGCACTTTTTATTATTTCTATCTGTTACGGCGTATTTGCCGGCATGCCGTACGCAGCTATCATTCTTTCCATAAATGAGGGCTTTGGCGGAACTCTGGGAAAAATAGGCCTTATTATTGTTTTGGGCGTAATAATAGGTGCATTTCTAGAAAATACGGGTGGCGCCTTTGCTATTGCTGAAAAAGTACTAAAGATTATAGGAAAAAAGCGGGTACCTACCGCCATGGGTATCATCGGCTACATTGTTTCCATTCCGGTTTTCGCCGATAGTGGATTTATGCTGTTGCACCCTTTGAACAAAAGTCTTTCCAAAAAAGCAAAAATTTCAATTGCAGGTCCCGCCATTGCCCTAGGTTTAGGGTTAATGGCTTCACATACGATGGTACCCCCAACTCCCGGCCCAATAGCCGCCGCGGGTATTTTGGAGGCTGATTTGGGACTCGTAATCGCATTCGGTTTTCCCATTAGTATCATCGCTTTAACTGTGGGTATCATTTTTGCCAGAAAGTATGCGGCCAAAACCTATATTGAGCCCAATGTGGCGGATGCGTTGGAGGCCGAAAAAAAAATTGAAAATCCGCCAAGCGCCTTCAAATCTTCGATTCCCATTCTTGTACCTATTGCGTTGATTGTTTTGAAATCTGTCTTAAACCCTGCCAAGACCGGATTGGATAATGGCTTCATTGAATTCATCAATTTTGTGGGGGAGCCGGTAATCTCCTTATTGATTGGTATCTTTTTGTGTTTGCTCTTACCCAAAAAGTTGAATTATGATATGCTATCCTCCACGGGCTGGGTAGGTAAGGCAATCAAGGATGCAGCTTCTATTATATTGATTACGGGAGCAGGAGGGATCTTCGGAAAAATTTTACAAAATTCGGGAATAGCCGATATTCTTGGACAAACCTTAACCGATTATAACATGGGTATTTTTCTTCCGTTCGTATTGGCTGCTGCATTAAAAACGGCACAGGGATCCTCCACGGTGGCATTGGTAACTACCGCTTCCATCCTTATGCCCATGATGCCCTCCCTCGGTTTTGATTCCGAGATACAGAAAGCGCTGGTCGTAGTTGCCGTTGGAGCTGGTTCTGCCGTGGTATCACATGCCAATGATAGTTTTTTCTGGGTGGTTACACAAATGAGTGGGATGAACGTAAAAACAGGATATCGATTATTTAGCTTGGGAAGCGGACTTTTGGGCCTTACCGGGGCGATTGCCGTGTTTGTTTTTTATTCCATTTTTGCTTAAACCTATTGAATATGAAGGTATATAATACCCATAGCGGGGTGCTAGTAGCACATCAATCCAAATTCTATCTTTTAAAGCAGGAGCCTTGGGATGAATTTATAAATGACGATGCCATTATCGCCAATACACTTGCCAAGCTTAGCATAGTCAACGAAACAACCGATGCTGCCTACCTATTAAAAAACGAGCTAAAGCCTCCTATGGAAAGTCAAGAGCTGTGGGCAAGCGGCGTCACGTATTTTAATAGTAAGCTTGGCAGGGAAGAAGAATCCAAAAATGCAGGGGGAAGCAGTTTTTATGCCAAAGTATACGAGGCGGAACGGCCAGAGCTATTCTTTAAGGCCACGGCACACCGCACGGTTGGGCATGGGGGTAAAGTACGGATACGAAAAGATTCCAAGTGGAACGTTCCGGAACCGGAACTAACCTTGGCCATTACCTCCAACCAAAAGATTATTGGGTATTCGATCGGGAACGACATGAGCTCCAGGAGCATTGAGGGCGAAAACCCATTGTACTTGCCTCAGGCAAAGACCTACGATGGCTGTGCCGCACTTGGTCCGTGTATTTTTTTAACAAATGAAGCGTTACCTATTAGCACTAAAATAAGTTTAACCATCAATAGAAACGAGACCAGTGTATTTGAAAAAAGTATAGGGGTCGATCAGATTAAACGAAAGTTAGGCGACTTAGTGGAGTACCTATACAAGGAATGTTCGTTTCCCTATGGCAGCTTGTTAATGACGGGTACGGGAATTATTCCGCCGTCCAATTTTACATTGCACAAAGGTGATGAGGTGTTAATTTCCATAGATGGTATAGGAACCTTGGCGAATAGGGTGGATTAAATATCCGGTTTGCCCCTGTTCGATTTTTTCAGGGAGTTTATTTTTTTACTTTTCAACCTTTTTTCTATGGATGAGCGGGTAGGTCTGCTCGCCTTTCTTTTTTTAGGAATGCGCAGGGTTTTTTCAAGAAGGGATAAAAAGCGTTTGGTAACCAGCTCCTTATTTTTATGTTGACTTCGAGATTCGTCGCATTGCAACAGCAAAATGGTTTCTTTGGTCAGCCGGCTATCCAGTTTTAGTTTTATCCTATTTTTTTCTCGCTCTGTAAGCCCATTGGAATCTAGAACATTGAACGCCAATTCCACTTTTGAGGAAACTTTATTGGCATGCTGTCCACCAGGCCCACTACTGCGTATAGCCTTAAATTGCAACTCCGTAAGAATTTGAGCTTGGTTCAAAAAGAATGATTTAAGCAAAAGTACTTAAAAACAAATGTTCCTGTTTTATACATGCTAGACAGGAACATTGAAAAATTCGTAAATGTTGTAACCCTTACTTAAAGAATGGGCAAAAGGATCATTGTAAAAACTACAACGGCCAATATAAAATGTAATCTTCTCATTGCATTTGATTAAAAATTCAACCTACTAACGTAAGGGAACTAACATTAGTTCATTTTGATTGAACTTTTTTGATAAAATGCTGAAATAAAGCGTTTAAGCGCTGTTTTTTAATTTGGCTGGGCTGATGGTGCTTCTTGTATACGTTGGTTGATGGTTTCAATGGCCACGTTCAGGAATACTTCCTTTCCTTTTGGAAATAATCGTTCCGCATTAAAGAAAATTTTCTCATTCTCCGGACCTGTACTTTCGGTTAAATAATGATTCCCCATAGGGTATGCCTTTACTACGGTAACTTTTAAACCGGAAGAATGGGATACCCTAAACTCATGCGCGTACACAATTATTTTTCTTTTCGTGTTGGCATAGGTCTTTAAGACATCGATTGAGATTAAGCTAGCCTCACCAAAAAGGGATGCAACGTATAAGGTTTTGGGATTTCTATAGAGCTCCGTAGGTCTTGCCCTAGCTATAATTTCTTTGTCGCGTAACACAACGGCACGGTCTGCAAAGGGCAAAACGTCCTGTACATCGTGCGTGGCGACCAAGGTGGTGATGTGCTGCTCCTTTAAATAATTGAAAATATTTCGTCTTAAGCTATTTTTTAAAAAATTGTCAATATGGCCAAAAGGTTCGTCGAGTAACAGTACTTCGGGTTTTTGTGCCAACACCCTTGCCAAGGCCACGCGTTGTTGCTGGCCACCACTTAAGGTGTTTACTTTTTTATCGGCATAATCAGTAAGCTCTATCAGTTCAAGCAATTCTTGGGTACGTTCTTTTAATGCATCAGGATAAAAAACGGATAGGTACTGACTAATATTTTCGGAAACGGTTATAAAGGGCATCAAGTCAAAATCTTGGGAAAGATATTTCATGAATTTTGGACCTGGAACCAGATTATAGGCCGGACCAAGAATAGGCTTGTCTTCCCAAAATACTTCCCCTTGTTCCACATCCATCAAGCCATAAATTATTTTTAGCAGGGTGCTTTTTCCGCAACCACTTTCACCTACTATGGCAATATGCTCCCCACGCTGAATGCGTAAATCGATATGATTTAAAACTTGCAGTTTGCCATACGAAAAGGAGAGATTTTCTACGCGTAACATGTTTAAGGTATTTGGAGGACAAAATTGAAAAATCCGCTTCTATTTGAAACGGATTTTTCAATAAATTATTGATTTGGATAGTGGTTACTCTTTAAAATCCTTTAAAACGGCCTGGTTTGGTAATTCTGAATAGCCCATATTGTAAAGGGTAAATCCAAAAATATCTGCATATTGCTCAATAGTCTTGCTTACGGGTGTTCCTGCTCCATGCCCCGCATTGGTCTCGATGCGTATTAGGGTAGGATTGTCCCCGGCCTGTTTTTCCTGAAGCTCGGCGGCAAACTTAAAACTATGTGCCGGTACTACACGGTCATCGTGATCACCGGTGGTAACCAAAGTTGCAGGATATGCGGTGCCTTCCCTTACATTATGGACGGGAGAATATCCTTTGAGGTATTCGAACATTTCCTTATTGTCTTCTGCAGTACCATAATCATAGGCCCACCCGGCTCCTGCCGTAAATGTATGGTAGCGCAGCATGTCCATTACCCCAACGGCAGGCAATGCTACCTGCATTAGGTCTGGACGTTGTGTCATTGTAGCCCCAACCAACAAACCGCCATTGGAGCCTCCGCGAATGGCCAGGAAGTCTTTAGAGGTATAGTTGTTTTCAATCAAGTATTCCGCTGCGGCAATAAAATCATCAAAGACGTTCTGCTTTTTTGTTTTAATACCGGCATTATGCCATTTTTTACCGTACTCGCCTCCACCCCTAAGGTTGGGTACCGCATAAACGCCACCTTGCTCCATCCAAACTGCGTTCGTAATGCTGAAGGAAGGTGTAAGGCTAATATTGAAACCACCATACCCGTAAAGGATAGTGGGATTTTTACCGTTTAGCTCCAAGCCTTTCTTGTGGGTAATGATCATTGGTATTTTGGTGCCGTCCTTGGAAGTATAAAAAACTTGTTTGGACTCATAGCCAGCAGGATCAAAATCAATTTCAGGTTTCCAATATAATTCGTAAGCACCGGTCTCTACATTATATTTATATAGGGATCCCGGGGTACTGTAATTGGTGAAGGAAAAATAGAATTCGTTATCCTCTTTTTCACCTCCAAAACCGCCAGCGCTACCTACACCGGGCAATTCCACTTCGCGTATGAGTTTGCCATCATAATCGTACTGCATCACTTTTGAAATGGCATCCACCATATACTCCGTAAAGAAATAGCCGCCACCGGTGTTTGGGCTTAGCACATTTTCAGTTTCCGGTATGAAATCCGTCCAATTATCAGGTGTTGGATTTTTGGCATCTACCGTAACTATTTTTTTATTGGGTGCATTTCTGTCGGTTACGATATAGAGTTTGGATCCTACATTATCGATGATATAATTGTCAGAGTCCGTATCCTCTACAATGGGTACAAGTAGGCCGTTTGGATCGTTGAGGTCTCTTATGAACAGTTTATTGCCCGATGTAGAGACCGAGGCGCTAATAACCAAATAGTTATTGTCTTCTGTCACCGACCCTGAGACATAGCGGTGTTTTTCTGTAGGGATACCGCCATAAATAAGCGCATCACTTTCCTGGGATGTACCCAACTTGTGGTAATATACTTTATGTTGGTCTGTTTTTGCCGATAGCTCACTGCCTTTGGGTTTGTCATAACTGGAATAGTAAAAACCTGCGTTTCCTTTCCAGGAGACCCCGCTAAATTTGATATCTACCAAGGTGTCTTCCATGATTTCCTTGGTCTCGGCATTCATTACAATCGCTTTACGCCAATCACTACCGCCTTCAGAGATCAAGTAGGCGGCTAAAGAGCCATCCTTTGTAAAAGTTAATCCGGAAAGTGACGTGGTGCCATCTTCAGAAAAGGTGTTGGGGTCAAGAAAAACCTCTGGTTTTTCATCACCTTTTTTACGGTACACGACATATTGATTTTGAAGTCCGTCATTCTTGTAGAAATAGGTGTAGTCTCCTTTTTTTTGCGGAGAGCCTAATTTTTCATAGTTCCACAATTTCTCGAGTCGGTTCTTTAACGCGTTACGGAACGGAATGTTTTCCAAATAGCCAAAGGTCGTCTTGTTCTGGCTTTCTACCCAGGCTTCGGTTTCCTTGCTTCTGTCATCTTCCAACCAGCGGTAGGGGTCTTTTACTTCAGTTCCAAAATAGGTGTCAACGGTATCAACTTTGGCGGTAAGGGGATAATTCACAATAGTAGTTTCTGATTTAGGTAGGTCTTCGCACGAAGTAATTAGGATTAACGTCAATAGACAGGGCAATACATTTTTCATGGTGTCTTGGTTTCCGCCTAAATTACTACAAAAAAACCTTCAAAACAGGGTTGTTTTGAAGGTTTTAACGTTCTATTAGGAGGATTTAGACTAGGGCGTTGGCAATTAAATATTCCGAAATTTGTACTGCATTCGTTGCGGCCCCTTTGCGCAGGTTGTCTGCAACGATCCACATATTCAAGGTATTTCTTTGGGTTTCGTCCCTTCGCAAACGACCTACAAAAACTTCATCTTTATCATGCGCATAAATGGGCATTGGATACGTGTTGGTATCCGGATTATCCTGTACCGTTACGCCGGGCATTTCGTTCAATAATTGGCGTACTTCGTTAAGTTCAAAATCATTTTCAAATTCTACGTTTACAGATTCCGAGTGTCCTCCGGCGGTAGGGATGCGAACGGCAGTTGCACTTACGGAAAACGTTCGGTCATTCAATATTTTTTGGGGTTCGCGCGCCAATTTCATTTCTTCTTTGGTATAGCCATTCTCCAAAAACACATCACAGTGTGGCAGGGCGTTTCTTCCAATAGGGTAGGGATATGCCATTTCTCCTTGTACCCCTGCAATTTCATTCTCGAGTTGTTTTACAGCCTTTACGCCGGTACCGGATACGGATTGATAGGTGGAAACTACAACACGTTTCATTTTATACTTTTTGTGAAGCGGATACAAGGCCATGACCAATTGTATGGTGGAACAGTTGGGGTTGGCAATAATCTTGTCAGCGGCAGTAAGTTCGTGTGCATTGATTTCCGGCACAATTAATTTTTTGGAGGCGTCCATGCGCCATGCCGATGAATTGTCTACTACGGTGGTTCCTGCCTCCGCAAATTTTGGAGCCCATTCCAAAGAGGTGTCTCCCCCTGCAGAGAATATGGCGATATGTGGCTTGGCGGCAACTGCATCTGCTAGCCCAATGATTGTGTACTCCGTGCCTTTATACGTCATCTTTTTTCCTACTGAACGCTCAGAGGCGACCAATAGTAACTCCGTCAATGGAAAATTACGTTCTGCCAAAACCTTTAGCATCACTTCGCCTACCATTCCTGTGGCTCCAACAACTGCTACTTTCATTATAGTATATGTTAAAAATTGAGCGACAAAAATAAGGAATAGTAGTGCGCCACAACGAAAAAGCGCAAGGATTAATTAAAATATAACAATAAGTTATAAAAATAACAATGAAAATAAATTGTTTTCATTTAAAGAAATAGGTTTTGGCCTTTAGACTGTAGTGATTGAAGCTGTTATCAATGCATTGTACTCCCTTGTGTAACTAAAGTTAAAGCGTTTTAAAAAAAGGGGAACCGGAAAAAATAACCGTCAACCCGGTTAGCGAGACCAGATTGACGGCTTTGGTTAAACTATGTTGCAGTGCAACGGTACCCTGGAACGTTCCAAGGAATATCTTAACATTTATTTTTTTAATGCATCGCGTATTTCCATCAAAAGTTCCTCTGTAGTAGGTCCTTTTGGGGCTTCTTTCTTTGGTTCGGGAGGTGTTTTTGTTTTGTTGTATGCCTTTACAATCATGAACAACACAAAACCTACGATAACCAAATTGATAATGGCATTTACCCATTTTCCGTACATGACTGCATTTTCAGGTTTTGTAACGGTTCCATCCGCAGCAATTACTGCTTCTGAAAGTACGACCTTCATGTCGGCAAAATCGACACCGCCACTAAAATGACCTACAATAGGCATCATAATGTCGGTCACAAATCCATTTACGACCATGCCAACGGCACCGGCCAAAATAACGGCTACGGCCAAATCAATAACGTTCCCCGTCATGATGAAATTCTTAAATTCTTTTAACATGTTTTAGTGTTTTAATTAATGGTTATTTAAAATTTATGTTGCAAAGTACTAAAAAATTCGACGCTTTATAAAATCTTAAGGATGGCTCAATTAGGTAACTATTCTTTTGATCCGTTGCGACAAACCGGTCAACAATTCATACGAAATGGTGTTCGCCGTAGCCGAAAACTCCGTTGCCGGCAGGCCTTTCCCAAAAATAATGACTTCATCACCCTCCCTGCATTGAATCCCGGTAACATCGACCATCATCATGTCCATACAGACATTGCCAATTATGGGGGCTTTTTTGCCATTGATCATCACGTAGGTTTTTCCACGCCCATATTCACGTCCTATACCATCTGCATGGCCTAGCGGTAGGGTAGCGCTCACCGTTTCCTGATCAGACTTGTATTTACGGTTATAACCAACTGTCTCACCAGCTGGAATGGTATGTATTTGGGCAATAATGGTTTTAAGGGTCGCTACAGGTGTTAAATGGGCATCGACATTGGGGTGGTTTCCGTATCCATAAAGTCCGATGCCGCTTCGCACCATATCATACTGCGCCTGGGGGTAATTTATAATGCCCGATGTATTTAGTACATGTTTAAAAGGTGCCGGCTTAAAAAGCGCGTCCATATGTTCGCAAATTTCCTTAAAGCGCGACAACTGTAGCAAGGTAAATTCAGTTTCGCCTGGGTCTTCCGTTGCCGCCAGGTGGGATAGTATGGCAATCACTTTTATAGCATTCTGTGCCTTTATCAATGCAGCAACTTCATTGACTTCCTTCGTAGAAAATCCTAATCTATTGAGCCCTGTATTGAACTTCAAATGTACCGGATACTTATTGATTCCCATCTCTTGGGCGATGGCAATAAATTCTGTCAAAATGGTTTTGGAATAGATATTAGGTTCCAAACAGTGCTCGACCAGTGCCTTGAAATGTACTTGCTGTGGGTGGAGCACGAGAATAGGCTTTACAATACCGGCTTCCCTTAAATGAATACCCTCGTTCACATAGGCCACGGCAAAATAATCGACCCCTAGTTCTTGTAGACGTAATGCTATTTCTTGGGCATCGCTGCCATAGCCGTAGGCTTTAACCACGGCCATAAACTTGGTGTTTGGCTCTATCTTTGAACGTAGGTAACGGTAATTATGCTCAAGTGCGGCAAGATCAATCTCCAAAATGGTCTCGGTTGCCTTAACCATTCGCGTCTTTTTTGGTAGCATTGATTTCTTCCGATTTTACGTCCATTGTTTTTATTCGTTCTTTTAGCATCGCCTTATAGAATGCACCACGGCTTAGTGGTTCATATTCGCCTGTTTCCCCCAATAGAACCAGGTTCTCATTGGTTGATTTTCTAAAGCTATAGTTGGCCAAATTACCGGTACGCGTGCAAATGGCATGCACCTTGGTTACATATTCTGCCGTTGCCATCAAGGCGGGCATAGGGCCAAACGGCTTTCCTTTAAAATCCATATCCAGGCCAGCTACGATTACACGAACTCCTTTGTTTGCCAAATCGTTACATACGGTAACAATTTCATCGTCAAAGAACTGGGCCTCATCTATACCTATAACATCACAGGTATCCGCAAGAATACGAATATTGGCCGCGGCCGGTACAGGGGTAGATCTGATCTCGTTGGCATCATGCGAAACTACCATTTCATCATTATACCGCGTATCGATCATCGGTTTAAAAATCTCTACTTTCAATTTGGCAAATTGGGCACGCTTTAAACGACGGATCAGCTCTTCTGTCTTTCCAGAAAACATAGATCCCGCGATGACTTCTATCCATCCGAATTGTTCTTTATGATTGACCGTGTTTTCAAGAAACATTTTGTAATTTTAGACGAAAATAAGGGGTTTTTCGTTATTATTTAAGAATGATAAAGTTATTAAAAAAAGCCACCTTACAGGTCGGGACCTTTAAAATTGTGTGATGAAAAGAAAGTTGAAACAAGAGTTAAAAAAGTTATCTACGGATATCCTTACTGCAGATGATCTAGATGATATTTCTGGTCTTTACGAAGTTTCCAAAAAACTTTACGAAAAATTGGCAGTGTTGCGTTTTATAGAGGAAGAGTTGAACGACATGGATGTTGATGTGTCCAAGAATGCCATTGCGGCAAAATTTGAGGAAATGGCCAGTGCTATATTGCGGTCAAACCAAACCGTGCCGGAAAGCAACCCGCATGAAGACGATATCATTATTCCCGGTATGGATACCATTAAGGATATGGTTTCTGAAATGCCGAACACGGAGGAGCTCGAGGATGTTTTGGCAGAATTCATGGCCAAACCCAATTATTTGAAGAATGATAAGGAATTGTTCATGCCATCCAAAGAAGAGGTTTTAAACAAAGGGGAAAAACCAAAATCGTTGAACGACCGTTTGGGCAAGAGCAACATTAAGGTTGATCTTAACAATAGGCTCGCTTTCGTTAAGCATTTGTTTAACGGAAATATGGAGGATTACAACCGGGTGCTATCCCAATTGAATACGATAGATTCTGAGGAACGCTCCATTGCTTTTATCGAGAATATGGTAAAGCCGGACTATAACCAATGGGCTGGAAAAGAAGAGTATGAAGCACGATTCTTGGAAGTCATTGCCCGTAGATTTGCATAGCCCTAAAAATTATTAGGTAATTTGCCCAACCTTGTGTTGGGTTTTTTGCATGGTACTAGTGCTCTTTGTCGTATGATTGCCTATTTTGAAATATGAATTAAAATATCATTATAAGCCTTGGTCAGCTTGCTTCGGGGTAGTTTACTTTTAATTATGGGAAAGCTTTTTTTGGTGCCGACACCAATCGGGAATTTGGAGGATATGACCTTACGTGCCATACGCGTTCTTAAGGAGGTTGCCTTAATACTGGCGGAGGATACCCGTACAAGCGGAAAATTGCTACAGCATTTTGAAATTGATACGCCCATGAAAAGCTATCATATGCATAATGAGCATACCATGGTAGCTTATTTGATAAGCCGGCTAAAGGGCACTGAAAACATGGCATTGATATCAGATGCCGGCACACCAGGGCATTTCAGACCCTGGATTTTTATTGGTACGCGCCTGTGTGGAAAACCAAATTGAAGTGGATTGTTTGCCCGGCGCCACTGCTTTTGTTCCCGCTTTGGTGAACAGTGGCCTTCCTAATGATAAATTTGTATTCGAAGGCTTTTTGCCTGTCAAAAAGGGACGGCAAACCCGGCTAAAGATATTGGCAGAAGAACCCCGCACCCTTATTTTTTATGAATCCCCGCATAAATTGCTTAAGACTTTGACCAACTTTGCCGACTATTTTGGACCAGATCGGCCTGTAGCCGTCTCCAGGGAATTGACAAAACTTTATGAGGAAACGGTAAGAGGCACGACAGAAGAAGTTTTGAAACACTTTACCGAAAAACCACCTAAGGGCGAAATCGTGATTATCGTTGGCGGTAAAAAATAACTTAAATTGAGGCCATGTTAACACCATGGATTATTGCTGCTGTTACGGTTCTGGCCGTTTATTTTTTGGACCGCTGGGAAAATAAGCACATAAAATCGGTGTTCGCTTGGGTCCCTGCCATCCTGTTGGCCTATATCATACCCGCCCTTATTTCCTATGTATTAAATGCAGATTATTCCCAAGCCACTATCCACGATTTTAGCAGGGACTATTTCATTCCGCTCGCCATTATTGCTGTAATGAGCAGTCTGTCGCTTAGTCAATTAAAGGCAATTGGGTTTAAACCGCTTGTGGTTTTTTTATCGGGCTCTTTATTCATAGCGGTATTCCCGGTAGTATTGATGCTATTGTTTTTAGATACGGATCTCATCTCAAACACAATGATTGGCGAAGGGTATTGGATGGGGCTTCCCCCTGTTGTGGGTAGTTGGATCGGAGGTAGTACAAGCCAACTGGTACTGAAGGAATTGGTGGAGTGCCCAGAAAATATCTTTCTTACCGTATTGGTTATGGACAATATTTTGGTAAATAGTTGGACGATTCTCATGTTTCAAAGTATAAAGAAGAGCGATTGGCTCAATAGGTGGTTCAATGTGACGGATATTGCCATTCCAGAGGATATACGCATAGAAAAAGGATTAAAATTGTCTCCTTGGTTTTGTGCAGTAGTACTAGTACTCCTTGTGCTATTAAGTAATTTTCTACTGCAAAGTTTTGTTGTAAAAGTTGTGGTTCTATCGTTTATAGGGCTGGCCATCAGTAATTTTATACCCCGCTGGAATTTTGCATTCGCGCTAAAGGCGGGCGGTATATTGATTATTGTGGTCATGGCCGTTTTAGGACTGAAGCTTCAATTGGCAACGCTGGGCTTTAATATCCCATTTCTTGGTTTTCTAAGTATATGGTTGGTAGGTCATTTTTTGTTTATGCTCGGTATCGCCAAACTGCTTAATGTTAATATGGCATGGGTTCCCATTGCAAGTATGGCCAATGTAGGGGGCATCGCTACGGCACCTGCAGTTACCGCAGCGTACAATTTAAAGTGGATGCCCCATGCCATTGTGCTCGCTATTCTTAGCATGGCCACCGGAACTTTTTGGGGAATGTTGACCATATGGTTATTGAAGAATCTTGTTGTCCCAGGATGAAGATAGCCATGCAAAATCTACTTTCTGAAATAAGAGGTTGTGAAGTCTGCAAGGACATTTGCCATTGCGACCTAGGCCAATCGTAAGCGGCACCCTGCAATCCAAGATAATATTGGTGAGTCAGGCCCCTGGGCGTAAAGCGCACGACCAAAATAAAGCATGGGACGATCCAAGTGGTAAAAAATTAAGGGAATGGTTAGGGGTAAGCGATGCGCAGTTTTTTAATCCCGATAACTTTGCCGTATTGCCCATGGGGTTTTGTTACCCGGGTAAAGGGGCAACGGGCGATTTACCACCCAGAAGGGAATGCGCCCCCTTATGGCATCCAAAGCTTTGGGAACAATTTGGCAACGTAAAGCTTATTATTTTAATTGGAAAGTACGCCCAGGATCAGTATCTGGGAAAAGATTCCAAAAAAAATTTGACGGAAAATGTCAGGAACTACACAGATTTTCTTCCCAACATTTTTCCACTACCGCACCCTTCTCCTGTAAACCATTTTTGGCGTGGTAAGAATCCTTGGTTTGAAGATGAGGTTGTGGGCGAGCTACAGAAGTTAATTGCGCAGCTATTAAATGAACAGTAGGGATTAGTAATTCCTAAACAGTTGTTCGTATTTGTTTAGATTTTAACTACCAACTACCAACTACCGTCAACCATTAACTAATAAATAGACCCATCATGTTTCCCCTTCTCCCAACCATGTTTGCCAAGATACTGGTCCGCACTTTCAATAGCGTCGTTTTCAATGGAGGTCCCCATAGAATCGTTCCAACGGTTGAGGTAGCCAAAAAGGAACGAAATTACCCCTAGCATTTCTACAATCTCACCTTCATTCCAATGTTGGTATAATCGCTCTTTTATTTCAGCATCGACAGCATTAGGTACTTGTGAGGCCATTAATGAAAAATCCAGAGCTGCACGCTCCGCTTCTGAAAAAGAGGGGTGGGTTCTATATTCCCAAATATTATCCAATTGCTCTTGCTCCGCACCATAACGTTCCGCAGCGCGTATGGCATGCGCTTGGCAATACCTACAACCCGTGGCGTTGCTGCTTACCCAGGCGATCATCCGTTTTAGGGCGGAAGTTACCCTGCCCTCATTAGCCATCACCGCTTTATTGAGGTTGATAAAGGCCTTTGAAATTGCAGGCCTGTGCTGCATCGTAAGTACGGAATTGGGACAAAAACCTAAGGTTTCATTGAAAAATTTTGCGAGTTCCGCCGTTTCCGGACTATGACTGGAATCTAGGGGTTTTACTAAAGGCATACGTTGTTCGTTAAGGGTTCATTCGTTGCAGCCCTAATCTGGGCTATCTCGCTAAAGTTATCCAATTGGCTTGATTTTCCCGCTGTGTTTATTGTATTTTTGAAAGACTACAATACATAGAGATTATGGGTACAGTAAATCATATCAGTACAAAATGGCTGGGGAATATGGCTTTTGAAAGCAATAACCCGTCCGGGCATTCCTTAAAAATCGATATTGCAAAGGAAGATGGCGGTGATGGCAGCGGCTTGCGACCAAAGGCCTTGATGCTTACTTCCCTGGCAGGTTGCTCCGGTTTGGACGTAGTGGCGCTTTTCAAAAAGATGAAGTTAGAGGTAGATGCATTTCACATCGAGACCATTGCAAACCTTACGGATGAACATCCCAAATACTACGATAAAGTTGTCATTGAATACCATTTTTATGGCCCTAATCTAGAAGAACGGAAATTACAAAAGGCGGTGGACCTATCCGTAAAAACCTATTGTGGCGTTATGGAAATGTTTAGGCGATTTGCGGACTTGGAGATTAAGACGGTTTTTCATTCTGAATAAAGTTTATTGCGATTTAAAAGAAAATCGACTATTGAGTGCATTTAGCTTGAGATTGCTTTGTGCCTCGTACTGAGAAGAATTTGAGTACGGTTACTGAAAACTGATTACTAGAGAAAATGCGTTGGACCCTAAAACCAAAACCGGATCAAAAGGATGTTGAGCGCTTGGCCAATGCCTTGGGCGTTGAGGATTTGCTGGCCCAGTTATTACTGCAAAGGGGGATTTCTACTTTTGACGAGGCGAAAAAATTCTTTAGACCACAATTGTCAGATTTGCATGATCCTTTTTTAATGAAGGATATGGACCTGGCTGTCAACCGAATAGAAACAGCCGTTGGTAATAATGAAAATATTTTGGTTTATGGTGATTATGATGTGGATGGTACCACAGCGGTAGCCTTGTTATCGTCTTACCTTTTAAGCTATTACCCAAATGTGGCAACCTATATTCCAGATCGCTATGATGAAGGGTACGGCGTATCCTTTAAAGGAATCGATTTTGCCGAAGACAATGGATTCTCCCTTATTATTGCATTGGATTGTGGCGTAAAGGCATTGGATAAGGTCTCCTATGCCAAGGAAAAAGGAATCGATTTTATTATCTGTGATCACCACAGACCCGGTAACCAGCTGCCTAAGGCCGTGGCGGTTTTAGATCCAAAACGGGAAGATTGCACCTATCCTTATGATGAGCTTTGTGGGTGCGGGGTAGGCTTTAAATTAATCCAGGCTTTAGCATCAAAAAGGGGCGAATCGATTCACGATTTAATTCCCTATCTAGACCTTGTGGCCACTGCAATTGGGGCGGACATTGTACCCATAACCGGTGAGAATAGAATTTTAGCCTATTACGGCCTACAGGTAATCAATCAACAACCTCGAACCGGCTTTAAGGCCATCATAGATCAACTAAAGAAAACGGAGCTCACCATAACGGATGTTGTATTTATCATTGCCCCCAGAATAAATGCCGCTGGTAGAATGAAGCATGGGCAGCATGCGGTAAACTTGTTAACGGAAACAGATAGTAAAAGGGCAGTTGCCTTTGCTTCGGAAATTGAAAAATTCAATTCTGATCGGAGGGGACTAGATCAGGAAATTACTCAGCAAGCCTTGCTACAAATCCAAAAGAACAAAGAGGAGGAGGGATTTACCTCTGTGGTGTATCACGAATCTTGGCACAAGGGTGTGATCGGTATTGTAGCATCACGATTGACGGAAACCTATTATAGGCCTACATTGGTCTTTACCAAGAGTGGGGATAAATTGGCGGCATCGGCAAGATCGGTTCGTGGCTTTGATGTTTATAATGCCCTAGAAGGCTGTGCCGATTATATAGAGCAGTTTGGAGGACATAAATATGCAGCGGGACTCACATTGCTGGAGGAGCAGTACGGCAATTTTAAGCATCAATTTGAAAAAGTGGTTGCTGAGACCATTGATCCGCAATTGTTGATTCCGGAAATTATGGTAGATGCGGTGATCACGCTAAAGGAGATAAGCCCAAAATTAATGCGCATCATAAAGCAGTTTGCACCGTTTGGGCCCGGGAATATGACACCCACATTCATGGCTGAAAATGTTAGCGATACCGGTTATGCAAAGGGAGTAGGCGCAGAACAGGCTCATCTAAAGATAGCGGTGGTACAGGATAATCGTTACAAAATTGATGGTATTGGTTTTAATATGGGCGATAAATTACCCCTAGTTACGGGGAGAAAACCTTTTGATATCGTTTTTACGATTGACGAAAATGAATGGCAGGGGACGGTAAATCTGCAATTAAAAGTAAAGGACATTAAATGAAAATAGAGCATTTGGCCATTTGGGTACAGGATTTGGAGTCGATGCGAAATTTCTATAGCGCTTATTTTAATGCTGTGTCCGGTGACAAATATGAAAATCCTGCAAAAGAGTTTACGTCTTACTTTTTAAGTTTTTCAGAAGGATGCCGTCTAGAATTGATGTACAACCCCAAGATAGCGGATAATTTAAAAAGTAGGGAAGAAAGGGTCGGGTTAACCCATTTTGCCATTGCCGTGGGTTCAAAGGAAAAAGTAGATGCCTTAACGGGACGTTTGGAGAATAATGGTTTCAAGGTGCTAGGGATTCCTCGGACGACGGGTGACGGCTACTACGAAAGTGTGGTCGCGGACCCTGAGGGGAACAGGATAGAAATAACAACTTAATTATCTTATTTATATTTAGTCTAAATAATTTATATCTTTAAGCTATCATTAATAAACCACTGATGGAAGATATTGAATTGATTTACAACAACCGGTTGGGTATTGCCTTCCATTGGAAAAGCAATTCCAACAAAATAACCAAGAAAGTACAGGTGATATTTAGGGATACCGGACTGCTTCTGTCCAAAGCGGAACTTTTGCACTTTTCAAGGAATATAGACCGCGTGCTGGGCAAATGCCAGCAAGTACTTTGCAAGGATTGTAAAAATGAGGGCAGGTGTAGGTCGTTGCTTTTAGAATCGCCAGTACGCCAAATAACATTTGCGGTAAGTTATAATGAGGTAGTCGACCTAAAAGATTTAATAGACAATACCTTGTTCCAATTGAACCTAAGCTCATATTTATCCAAAAATGGTTTCATTTGAAACCATAATTAGTTGTTGCGTAACCGGTAACCTTTACCGAATTAGATATCTTTGCCCCTTTCAAGTGGGTTTTTATGAGTGTTACCGATCCGTATGCAGCCTTACGTTTTAGGGAATTCAATATCTTTTTAGTAGTCCGTTTTGCAATGGTCTTCGCATGGTCTATGCAATTTATAGTCATAGAATGGCAGGTCTATTCCATTACCAAAGATCCTTTGTCCTTGGGTATAATTGGTCTTATGGAAGTAATACCCGCGGTTGGAATGGCTCTTTTTGCCGGCCATATCGTGGATCAAAAAGAGAAACGCAACCTCTTGGTGAAGTGTATTCTAGGCTTTTCCGTCATTAGTTTCGGCCTCTTTGTTTTGAGTATACCTAGCGTTTTGGAACGCTATGAAACCAAGGTAATCTTATACAGTATTTATGGCTTGGTTTTCCTGGGGGGCTTGGTAAGGGCGTTTCTAGGACCCACTATTTTTTCGTTGATTGCACTCATTGTACCTAAGAAAATCTACCCCAATGCCGCCACTTGGAGTAGCTCTACGTGGCAATTGGCCTCTGTATTGGGTCCTGCACTAGCAGGATTTTCCATTAGTTTTATTGGTGTTCATTGGTCCATGTGCGTAATTTTTGGATTCTCGGTATTGGCACTCACCGTTCTCCTTAAAATAAAACGTAAACCTATTCTAAACCCCAAAATTGGCGAGCCTGTTTTTCAAAGTTTAAGGGAAGGATTTGAATTTTGTGTTCAAAACCCGATCTGTTTTGGGAGCACTAACCTTGGATATGATCGCCGTTTTATTTGGTGGGGCGGTAGCCTTATTGCCCATCTACGCACAGGATATCTTGAATGTTGGATCGGAAGGATTTGGTGTCTTAAGGGCGGCACCGGCAGTAGGCGCAGCAATCACAATGCTGGGTTCCACACGGTTCCCCTTGCATAAAAATGCAGGTAAAAAACTGTTGCTTGCAGTATTTGCATTCGGTATCTGTATGATTGTCTTTGGGCTTTCCACATATTTCTGGCTATCTGTAGTAGCATTGTTTTTAAGCGGTGCGGTAGATGGGGTGTCCATGATCATACGCCAGACCATTTTACAGCTAAAGACACCGGATAATATGCGCGGCCGTGTAGCGTCTGTCAATTCTATGTTCGTAGGCTCCTCCAATGAGTTAGGGGCTTTTGAAAGCGGGGTCACCGCAAAATTAATGGGCACGGTTACGGCTGTAGTATTTGGGGGTACGATGACCTTATTGACCGTAGGACTAACGGCCTTGGTTTCCCCAAAATTCAGAAAACTGGATTTACAGAAAGATGTTGAGGACCATGAAAGCAATTGATCGGTAAACTAAAAAAGCCCCTTACAAAAGGGGCCTTGGATTAGCGTAGGTAATGCTAAGGATTTGGGTCAACAATCAATCGTAACAACAGGATAAATATAGAATACAACAAAACCATTATATAAATTTTGTTGTGTACTGCGCAATTCTTGTTGTAAGAAAAAGATTACATATTGTTTACTGTAAACAGCTGCCTTATAATTTTAGAAAAATGACGGGTCACTTCTTAGTATCTTTCAAAAGTGGCGATAAGCGCTTTCTCAAAAGACAATTCATTTTTTTCAACGAATAACCGTCCATTGACCGAATCATTTAAGTACAGAATTACCTCGTCTTCAATTTGGCGAAGTTCATACGGATTACTGCCAGAAGCGGGGCCAAAATAATTTTTCTTACTTTTTATGGAAACCGTAGTGTTTATAGTGTCAAAGTTCCAAGTTACGCTGCCTTTATCGTAGGATGTAAACTGCCCTGTAAATCCGCCACCGTATTGTGTCAAATGCCAAATTCCGCTTAACGCGTTGTTCTTGTAGCTAAGCGCGTCGTCATTGTTCGAGCAACTCATAATTCCCATAGAAATAAAGCAAAATAGGAATACCCCTTTAAGAATATTTTTCATTTCTGTTTTTAATCTAATTATAGATGTGAAAAATAGTAAAGGTTGCGTTGGACACTAGCCATGAATCTAAGGGCTAAAGGTCTTAAGTTCAAGGGTTTTGCCATCAAACACGGCGTAAGTGTAAAAATGAATCCAATCCCCCAGATTGGTATACCTGGAATCCTCGTTCAAATCAATTTTTAGGGGAAGGTGTCTATGTCCAAAAATAAAGTGGTCATAGTGCTTGGTCGCTAATTTTCGTAAGGCATATTGCACTAGCCATTCTTTGTCGTTCCCTAAAAATTGGGCATCCGCATCGCCAGATATCAATTTATTCTTAACCGAAAAATACTGTCCCAATCGCACTCCAATATCTGGATGCAACCACCTAAAAAACCATTTTGATACAGGATTTGTAAACACTTTCTTCATACGTTTAAAGCCCTTGTCATGAGGACCTAAGCCATCCCCATGTCCAATAAAAAAAGTCTGGTCGGCAATGGTGTAACACTGGGGCTCATGGAATACGGGAATGTTGAGTTCTTCCTCAAAGTAGCCGTCCATCCAAAGATCATGATTACCTACGAAGTAATACACCGGTATTCCGGCATCCGTAAGTTCGGCGAGCTTTCCCAAGGTTCGTGTAAAACCCTTTGGCACCACCTTTTTATACTCGAACCAAAAATCGAAAAGATCACCCATTAAGAAAATGGCTCCGGCATCGGCCTTTACCCTATCCAACCAACGAATGAACTTTTTTTCCCTTGGCCTACTGGCCTCCATAGTAGGCGCGCCCAAGTGGTTATCACTTGCAAAGTAAACTTTTTTACCCGGTGAAAGCTCTATAGTGGTCATCTAGGCTGTAAATATACAAATTAGCGACTGCAACGCTCCTGCTTAGTTATCGCTGGCATACCATTCAGCAAATGAGGTATCCGTTTCCTGAAGTTTAAGCGAAAAAAGCGAGATAGTCTTGGGCAATCTAGCAGCTATTTTTTCAGCAAAATCAATCACCATATTTTCACTGGTAGGTTGGTAATTGGCCAATATAACATTGTGGCCACGATCGGTTAGCTCTTTGGCAAGCTCTACATGAGGCGTGTTTTTATTGAATACGGTAGCATGGTCAAATTTATCCACGATTTCCTCTTTGACAATTTTTTTGAGGTCCCCAAAATCGATGACCATTCCTAATTTTACATGCGTAGTTTCCTGGATAGGGGTGCCAATGACGGTTACCGATAATTTATAACTATGGCCATGTACGTTTCTGCACTTCCCATCATAACCATAGAGGGCATGACCCGTTTCGAAATTGAATTGTTTGGTGATGCGTATTTTGCCCATTGGAATGAAATATTGGGCAAAGGTAGCGAATCTTTAAAAGTAATTATAACTTGGAAAATCAATCGATAATGATAGCTGTATTCCCAGATATCAGCTGAACATGACAACAATCTGCTCCTACTACAAAGCGTTCACTTACGACCTCTTCACCTGATATAAATCCTGTAAAGGAGATGGTGGTGTTCGTATTTTGATACTGCATGCGGTAGGCGTCGTTTAGAATAGGATAGGTGCCCTGGTCTCGAAAGGTTTCAAATTCTTCAGCGCCGGTAGTAAGGGTGATATCTTCGCCCGTCTGGGTATCGACCACTTTATAGCTATCTAGCGGTATTGCTACTCCCGAAGCATCACTGATAGTAACAAAAAGGGTAACAAAATTTTGAGTACAGATGGTTGTACTGCAATCAGGCGGTTTTGGGCTATCGTCACTTGTGCAGCCAACAAACAATAGGGTCATAAAAGTTAGGACCAGCTTTTCGAACATAATACCATTTTTTAAAATGACGCAAGGTTCTGTAAAAGGTTGCGTGTGCGAAGTTATTATCGTTTAAATTTTTTTCTGGTCCGTACCCTATTCACAAAATAGATGACCACTACGAGGAGGGCCAGCATTGGGAAGACCAAATCACCGTTTAGGAATTTTAGGATATCCATAGAATTTGTTTAGAACGAGAACGGAACAAAAAATAGGTTATTGTTTATTTTTTGAATTTTGAGAGTGCATTTCTAGTAAATTCTGATAGCGCCAACTTACCGGAAAGTTCTGCACGTTCCGTAAGCAGGGTGTCCCAATGAGCTGTTCCTTGCCACAACGCTTTTTTCCATTCGGTCAATGCATCCGGGTTGTAACTTGCCAATTGATGGATGAAAAAATCCAACTCCTTGTCCATCTCTTCCGGGGTACTGAACACTTTTGAAAAAAGTCCTTTTTCTTGTGCCCAATAGGCGCTTTTCCATTCGGTTGGTGCCAACGAAAGCTCCGCCAAAGCGGCAGTGCCAATTTTGCGTTCCACCGCAGGCGCTATAACGAGAGGGGCAATTCCTATACTTAATTCAGATAGTTTAATTGCTGCATTTTCGTTGGAATATACATAGTCGCATGCTGCCGCAAGGCCTACGCCACCGCCAACGGTTTTGCCATGAACCCTTCCTACGATTACCTTTTTACATTTGCGCATGGCATTGATCACGTGGGCAAAACCACTAAAGAATTCTTTCCCTTCCTCTAAGTTGGAAACTTCCAACAATTCATCGAACGATGCCCCGGCACAAAAAGCCTTTTGCCCTTCAGATTTTAGGAGTATGACCGAAATACCCTTATTTTCCGAGAGCTCGTTTATGGTGTCCGTCAATCGTAAAAGCAATTCCGCAACGAAGGAGTTACTTGCCGGATGGCCAAATTCTACCGTAGCAACCTTACCATCCATGCGCGTATACAAACTTCCATTTTTTCTTGTCGTGACCATCTCAATTTTTGTTTGTCTAAAATTAAGGGTTTTGTAATAAAGGCCTAAATTTTCGCCTAAATTTCCATACGAGTGCCCCGCCACGTATAAGCATCCACACCGTAAATGCCAGCCAAATACCGGCAAGCCCCCAATCAAGGTATTTCCCTAAAAAAAGTGTAGGTACAAAGCCTAGAAATGTGGCTGCCAATAAGGTATTCCGTAAATATTTCATTTCTCCCAGGCCCTTAAAAACCCCATCCAGTACAAAGGCGATCGTATTAATGGGCAAACCTAGGATAATGATATAGAAGACACTATAGAATGTGGTGAGCACTATGGTTTCATTTGAAAAAAGTGCGCCAAGAGGTCTATAAAAAATAGTGGAAGCCAACATGATGAAGGCGCTTACGGCCAGACCGTATTTGGTTATTTTTTTTGCAAGGTCCCACAGCGCATCATAGTTTTTTTCGCCCAATAACCGACCTCCCATAATATTTCCTGCTGCCCCGTACCCATCAATAAAAAAGGCGGAGAACAGCCAAAGGTTGATAGCGATGGTATGGGCTCCAATAAATTTATCCCCTAAGGAGGTTGCTTCCCGTACGGCTAAAATCAGGGCCGTATTGAGTGCTATGGCCCTAACGAAAAGATTAAGGCTCATGACGACCAACCTCCCCAATTCTTTGTGTATGGGAAATTTTAAGGCTAGACTTATATCTGTCTTGGTCCATAAAAGATAAAAAGCCATAAGCGCCATAACACCTTGTGCAATAAGACTGGCCCATGCGGCACCGTCCAGGTACATGGGTTCTAGGAAACCCTCTATCCCGTAGACCAGCACAAAATCCAAGACCACATTCAGTACCGCGCCTGTAATGGCGATCATCATGGGCCAATACGTGTTTTGTAGGCCCCTGAAAATACCCATTACAGCAAATACGAAGAGGGTCAAGGGAAATCCCCAAACACGGATGGAGTAATAACTAATGCAATAGTCTAAAATTTTACCGCGGGCATTCAAGAGCTCAAATATGTCCTGTACCACAAAGATGGTGGCCAAAAGGATAAGAATACTTAGGCCAATATTAAGATAGATGGCCTGTGCCGGGAGCGTTTTTACCTCCTCCAGTTTTCCTGCCCCAAGATATTGGGAGATTATAGCGGATATGGCACTTCTGGTCTGCCCTAAAATCCAGATGAGCATAGACAAAAAAGAGCCCACGATACCTGCCGCCGCAAGGGATTCGAGCCCATCTACGGGAATATTCCCAACGATTGCCGTGTCTGTAATCGAAAGCAGGGGTTCCGCGATACCGGCAATCGTGGCGGGAATCGCCAGATTATTTATGGACTTAAAATTGACCGCTTTTTTCAAAAATAATAGGATTTTCTACAAAACCAATTCGTAACAATGAAAAGGATGTTCACTTTGCTTTGGAAAATGGATATCCCCCAGCTTTACATACCCGCGTTGCTCGTAAAAATTTTGGTTTCGTTTATTCTGGCTAAAGGTATCTAACCGCACAGAAACCGCCTTGTTATCCTTTGCATATTTTTCGGCGAAATCCATCAGTTGGCGGGCATGACCTTTACCTTGAACCGCTGGATGCACTGCTAAGCGGTGAATGTAGTAATTGTTCTTTGTGGGGCTTAGCCAAGAAACCGCTTCATATTCGGCATCCATCAAAGTAGAAATAACGATGCAGCCCATCAACGTTCCATCCGCCATTAAAACGAATAATTCATTTCGTAAAATGTCATTTTCAAAGGCTTTTTTGGACGGATAGTCCAAGGTCCATTGATAGATACCCTTTGCCTCCATCGCTATCCTACAAGCGTTGGTCATGCTTAGAATATCATTAATTTGAGATATCTTTGCAGGTTGAATCATACAAGCAATTTATATAAATTGTAAATTTAGAGTAATAATCAACACTAGTAATTATGATGAATATTCTTGTACCGATAGGCACTTCTGAAAATGCACATGAAACCCTGCAGTATGCATCGGATTTTGCGGAAGATTTTGGGGCTCAAATATATGTAATGGAAGTTTTCAACGCAACGGGTAAAACCGGGACCTTGACCAATGTTAGTCAAAAAATTGCGGAAAGCGGTAAGGAACGGCTAAAGGAGGTCATTAGTAAAGTCAAGGTAAAGGAGAAATCATTGAAGATCGTTAGCTTTAATGGTGAGTTGCCAGATGGGCTTATAGAAATTGATAAAGAATTAGGAATAGACCTCATTATCTTGGCGCCCAGAAGCCACGATATTCAAGAGGAGTATTATTTGGGGCATACCTCAGGGGCCATCATCAAAAAAACCAATATTCCTACCTTGATTGTTCCAAAGGGGACGAGCTATAAAAAGTTCACTTCAATTCTAGTCGCTTTCAAATCTGGAATACTTAAACGAAAAAGAATTTTGGACCCGCTTATTACCATAAAGAACAAGCACAGGGCCGAGGTGCATCTTTTGTTGGTCAAAACCCCGGGCTATTCTGATGATGATTTAAAGGTAAACACCGCTTTAATGGACATTAGCTCCCAACTAAAGTTGACCGAAAATCCTACGACCTACCACGGTGTCTTGGAGCACTTTCAGGCAGAGCACCCAGATTTGTTATGCGTATTTAGAAGAAAGAGGGGATTCTTTAAGAAATTGTGGGAGAAGAGTACCATTTCCAAATCTGAATTCTACGCGCCAATTCCGGTATTGGTTTTAAGTGTAAAGAAAGATTAGATAGGATTTTGATACCTTGTTAAAATGTATTTCCTTTGACCCTCTTAAAAAAGGGGGATTAGCTCAGTTGGCTAGAGCGCTTGCCTGGCAGGCAAGAGGTCACCGGTTCGACTCCGGTATTCTCCACCAATAAACACGGGGCTTCACAGATGTGAGGCCTTTTTCTATTTTAAAAAACGCTCGGTTTACGCTCGGTTATTAAATTTTAACATAGTTTAACAATACAAACAATTTTTTCCATCCATTTGTGCCTATTTGGATTCAAATAATATAGTTTGAACATGTAAAATATAGGCTGTTTAAAAGGAAAAAGCGCTTGAATTATTTTTTTGCGTAGCTAATCTAGTATCTCGCATAAACAATATAGACTACAGATTCCTATTGAACTTCGGCGTTCATAGCCCTTAAAAAGATAGGATATCAGCGTTACCTAACTACTTGAAGAGTTGCTTACGTTTTATTGGGGAGGGAAACAAAAAGAAGATTTTATTCTTTCCATCACTATACCGAATGTCTTTGAAATACAATACGAATAGGTAAAAGGAGCCAGAAAAAGATTCATTTAAACCCCATACAAAAAAAGCGGATTATGCAAGCAAGAATATATAAAATCATTCGTTTAGGGACAAAGTTTTGTCAGCATGTAACGCTTTAGAATATAGTCCCTAGGGGAATTTTAATAATGTTTGGACATGGTAAACTGACAACAGTTTGGATATATCAAGAGCTATTGAATTCAATTTAAAATATACAAGTAAATCAATGAACCTACCATTTGTAACTCATATCATTCCATCTCAATTCCTGTTTGAAACGGTAGGGATCCGTTTTTTCATCGATCAATAAAAATTCTATATCCATAATTTCAGCAAAATCCTCCAAAGACTCCGCAGGGATATTTTGACTGTAACAGGTGTGATGTGCACCACCGCCATATATCCATGCTGCGGCCGCGGTCTGGAGATCTGGCTTGGCATCCCATAGAACCCGTGCCACGGGCAGTTTGGGCATGTCCTTCTTAATTTCTATGGCCTCTACGGTATTGACCAACATTCTAAAACGGTTGCCCATATCGACTATAGAAGCATTAAGTGCCTTTCCGGCCCCGGCATTGAATACCAATCGGACCGGGTCTTCCTTGCCCCCGATTTCTAACGGATGTATTTCACAAGAAATTTTTCCCTTGGCAATGGATGGACATATCTCCAACATGTGGGATCCTAGGCACGTGGTATCGGTAGGATCAACATGATAGGTGTAGTCTTCCATAAAACTATTACCGCCTTCGAGACCCGATCCCATGACCTTCATGGTTCTAACCAATGCGGCGGTCTTCCAATCCCCCTCGCCTCCAAATCCGTAACCGCTGGCCATTAAACGTTGTGTTGCGATTCCGGGAAGTTGTTTCATGCCGTGCAGATTCTCGAAAGTGTCCGTAAATGCAGTAAATCCACCTTCCTCCAGGCAAGCGCGCATCCCAAGCTCTATTTTTGCAGCATCCCGAAGGGAGGCCCTCATTACGCCGTCCGACATGATCTTTGCCGCCATGACGTATAAAGCTTCATATTCCTTTATCAAAGTATTAATTTGAGCATCAGATATTCCATCAATATACTTTACCAAATCCCCGACCCCATAACCATTCACTTCATAGCCGAATTTCATCTGGGCCGAAACCTTGTTACCATCGGTTACAGCAACTTGTCGCATATTGTCCCCGAAACGGGCTACCTTCATTTTTTTCGAGTCGGCCACGGCACAGGCGCCCTGCACCAGTCAGCTACCTTTTTTATGACCTGGGAATCCTTCCAGTGGCCTACGACCACTTTCCTTTTCATTCGCATACGGGACACCATAAAGCCAAACTCACGACCTCCGTGGGCCGATTGGTTCAAATTCATAAAATCCATATCAATGGAATTCCAAGGGATATCCCTGTTGTACTGTGTATGTAGATGTAAGAAAGGCTTTTGCAGGGCTGTCAACCCCGCTATCCACATTTTGGCCGGGGAAAACGTATGCATCCAGGTAATCAATCCTACACAGGCATCTGTATTGTTCGCTTCCTTACACAAAGCATGAATCTCATCCGCGGTTTTCACCGTGGGTCTAAAATCTATTTTGACAGGAATGTCAGTAGTATTATCATAGTTATTGGCTATTTCCTTGGAATGTTCCGCAACCTGTTTCAAGGTCTCGGGGCCATATAAATGCTGGCTTCCCGTTACGAACCAAATTTCATACTGTTTTAAATCGATCATTTCAGTTTTTTAAGTTTTGTTATGATAAAAGAATATATAGTGCTACCACGAGGCCAACTATAGTGAAGCCAACCGGCTTCAAATATTTCCAACCCTTAATGTCCACTTGGCCTGTGTACCGCTGGACATAGTCGGTATCTCTAGGTATAAATTTGCTGACCGCGAGCATAATAAGTATTGTAAGGACAAATAAAATCCCCATAAGATGCAAGAAACTAATGTCCGGTTTTATGATGTACAACGTGATGAGATAGGTCACCACACTAAATATTATGGCGCTATTGGCCGCTTTACCGGATACACGTTTGGAAAATATACCGACGATGACAATGGCGAGGATAGGAACGCTATGGGTTCCGTTCAGCTCTTGGAGGTAGGTGAAAATTCCGCCCTCTACCCCATACAGCAAGGGCGCTATGGCCATAGAGAATATGGCCAGCATAATACCGAATATTTTACCGGCCCTAACCACGATTTTCTCCGATGCGTCCTTATTGATATATTCCTTGTAAAAATCCAAACCAAAAAACGTGACAGAACTGTTCAGCGCACTGTTGAACGAACTTAGAATGGCACCGAACAATACTGCAGCAAAAAATCCTATGAACGCGACAGGCAAGACGGCCTTGACCAACATGGGGTAGGCTTCGTCCGCATTGGGTATATCGCCCTTGAAAATATAAAAAGCGATTATGCCCGGAAGCACCACTATAATTGGCCCCAGTATTTTAATGAATGCGGCCAACAATAATCCCTTTTGACCTTCTTTAAGATTTCTTGCCCCCAGTGCCCGTTGAATAATGGCTTGGTTCGTTCCCCAATAATAGAAGTTAACAATGATCATTCCCGTGATAAGTGTCCAAAAGGGGACGTCGGAATCCGGTCCTCCGATGATATCGAACTTTTCCGGGACCGTAGTTGTAAGCATGGTTAAACCAGTAAAGGCATTCCCGTCCCCGATGTACATCAAACCGAATATAGGAATCAGGGAACCTCCGATAATTAAACCAACGGCATTGATGGAATCCGAAACGGCAACTGCCTTTAATCCCCCAAAAATAGCGTAAATACTACCAATTATGCCAATTGACCAAACTGTTACCCATAGCGTGGCTTCCGGTCCTATTCCTATCATCTCCGGAATATCGAACATGGTATTGATCGCTAGCGCACCTGAATATAAAACTGTCGGTAGCATTGAAATCGCATAACCCAATAGGAACAATAGGGAAACGATGGTCTTTGTCGATTTACCATAGCGCTTCTCCAAGAATTGGGGAATAGTGGCTATACCACTCTTTAGGTACTTGGGCAAGAGTATGAAGGCCGTGAAAGCCATGGCTATCGCCGCAACGACTTCATATGCCATAATGGGCAGACCATCCCTGAAAGATACCCCGTTCATTCCTACAATTTGTTCGGTGGAAAGATTGGTCAACAATAAGGACCCTGCGATTACGGGACCCGTCAAACTTCTTCCCCCAAGAAAATAACCATCGGAGGTATTTTCATCGGTTCTACGGGTCGAGATATATGCGATGATAGCTACTAATAAGGTAAAAGCGATAAACGATAGTATTGCCATAATAATTGCGGTTAGTTCCTAGTATAAGATCAAGACATTTTAGGGTTGATTTTGGTTTTCGATTCGACGAGGGTTAGCATCCTTGTCCGTAATAGGCATCCTTGCCGTGTTTACGGTCAAAGTGTTTCTTCTTCAACGCTTCTTTTAACTTGTTGGCGTTGGGATTTATTTGCAGGGTTAGATAAGCCATCTTTGCCACCTCCTCGCAAACAGCACTATTGTAAACTGCTTTGGTAGCATCTTTTCCCCAGGTAAAAGGAGCATGGTTCCCAACTAGAAGCATTCCCGATCCATATAATCCAAACCTCTTTCCTTTATACAGTCTATAATCTGATAACCTGTCATGTGTTCATAATCCCCCTTTATATATTCGTCTTTCATGGGAGGTGCACAAGGAATATCGGAAATCAAATGATCCGCATGGGTAGTACCGAAAATAGGTATGTCCTGAAGTGATTGCGCCCAAGCAGTGGCATAAGTGGAATGCGTATGGACTACACCACCGATTTTGTCCCACTCCTTATATAGTACCGCATGGGTTTTAGTGTCCGAGGAAGAGCGCATTTTTCCCTCCACAATTTTTGCATCATAGTCGCAAATAACGATATCCTCTGGCCTTAACTCTTCGTAGGGCACCCCACCTGGTTTGATGGTAAATACTGCTTTTTTTCTATCGACAGCACTGGCGTTGCCAAAAGTGAACAGCACTAAGCCGAGTTTCGGTAACAACATATTTGCCTCATATGCTTCCTCTTTTAATGTTTTATAGCTACTCATAATTATTTAAATCGGTTCATCATATGGCTCTCCATAGTATCACAAAGTGAGTTGTATTTTTTGTAAATCGCATCGTATTTGGGAACATTGTCCACTATGGGTTCATAAATCTTTTCAAAGGGGCTGCCCATGGCTTCCATAGCAGTTAATGTATCCTTATGGACCTCTGCGGCCACTGCGCCAAATATAGCGGCACCTAGTGCACAAGCCTGCTCCGATTTCACAACTTTGATCGGCATGTTCAACAAGTCGGCCATCATTTGCATGATAAATGCCGATTTTTTGGCCACACCACCTAAGGCGACTACGCCTTTTATCGGAATATCCTCATCCAAAAATCTATCTACGATTTTCTTGGCACCAAAACAGGAGGCCTCGACCAGTGCCCTAAAAATTTTAGGTGAAGTACTACCGAGATTGATACCGGATATCACACCTTTCAAATTTTGATTGGCGTCCGGGGTGCGTCTGCCGTTCATCCAGTCCAAGGCCAATTCACCCGAAGCACCAATGGACTCTTTTTCAGAAGCTTTACTTAATTCAGGAATAATATCGGAAATCGCATTTTCCACCAATTTTGTTCTGGTTGCGTCATCAATAAGATTTGAATTACCGATTAGTTTTTCGATTGGCCATGCCAGAATGCGTTCGTACCACGCGTAGATATCTCCAAAAGCGGATTGCCCTGCCTCTAGTCCTAGCATATTGGGAATGACCGAACCATCTACCTGACCGCAAATACCTTGGACCAATTTTTCATCACTGTCTATAGGTGCCACCAAAATATCGCATGTGGAGGTTCCCATAATCTTAGTTAAAAAATAAGGTTCCGTTTTTGCGCCAACCGCACCCATATGGGCATCAAAGGCACCAACAGCAACTATAATATTGGTTGAAAGCCCAAGCTTTTTAGCCCATTCAGATGATAGTTTCCCGGCGGCTTTATCTGAGGTATGGGTCACGGTGAACAAGAGGTCGCGTAAACCGTCAAGAGTAGGGTCCAAAGCAACAAAAAACTCGTTGGGCGGCAATCCCCCAAAAGATTCATGCCATAACGCCTTATGACCAGCGGCACATCGACTGCGTTTCATGGCATGCACATCGTTTCCCCCTGTCAATAAAAATGGCACCCAATCACAATGTTCGACCCAAGAATAAGCAGCTTCCAATACATTTTTGTCTTGTCGGGAAACATGAAGAATTTTGGACCAGAACCATTCGGAGGAATAGATACCTCCTTCATATAGGGAATAATCGATATTCCAGGTTTTACAGAGTTTATTGATCTCATCGGCTTCCTTGGTTCCTGTATGGTCTTTCCAGAGAACGAACATGGCATTTGGGTTTTCATCGAATTCCTCCAACAAGGCCAAAGGTGTTCCCGTTTTGTCCACTGCGACAGGAGTGGACCCGGTAGTATCGACGCCTATACCCACAATATTCCCAACGACTTCATCGGATACTTGAGAGACCACTCCTTTAATCGTATTCTGGATACCCTCGTTATAATCGAATGGATGTTGTCGGAATCGATTCTTTGATGGCTCACAGTATTTTCCATCCGCCCATCTAGAATAAAAGTGTACAGCGGAGGCAATTTCCTCCCCGGAATTTACATTCACCAATAATGAACGTACAGAGTCTGAGCCAAAATCCAATCCAATGCAAAATTCGCTAGATTGTTCCTGCGACATAATCATAAAGAATTGATTTTTTAAGAATAAATAATTTTAAGAATCATATAGAATTTCATTTGTATCCTTTCTCCAACAAGGGTATAATATTCACTATTAGTTCCCGTTCCAAACCCGGAACTAAGGTAAGATCTTGGTTCCAGAATTTTTTATTGGACAATACGCTGCTTACCAATTCTTTAAGGTCCCCACCTTCCCAAATGTTCGCCATGAACTTTATGTTGTAGGCATCATCTTTCAAAACGATTTCCTTTCCCCCGTATTCTCCTCTGTAAAAAACAATCAAGGCGGCGAAAGCCCTTACCAGATTTTCAGGCAACTTTTTTTTACGCTTATAGTACTCTAGTAAACTTGGCAGCACCCTTACTTCAAATTTAGAAATGGAGTTCAGCGAAATCGATAAAAGTTCGTGACGGATATAAGGGTTTTGAAAACGCTCAAGAACATCGCTCGCAAAAGAGTTCAGTTCTTCATTCGGTAAATCCAACGTGGGTATTATTTCATCGAAAATCAGTTCTCTCACGAAAATTGCGACAGGTTCTTTCTCCAAACATTCCTTGACCGTTCTGCAGCCATTTAAATAGCCATAGGCTACCATTGCCGTATGTGCACCGTTCAAAATCATAACCTTTCTAATTCTGTAAGGCGTCAAATCCTTAACGAATTTAACGTTCAGTCCCACGCCAGAGAGAGGAAGTTCTTTTTTTACAAATTCGGGCGCCTCTATCACCCATAAATGGAATGGTTCACCCTTTACAATGAGCTCGTCACAGTACCCCAATCGGGCTTGTATGCTTTCTTCGTCCTCTTTAGGATAACCGGGAACGATTCGGTCCACCAACGTATTACAAAAATAATTGTGTTGTTCTATCCAATCCAAAAAATCGACTGGTAAATCCCAAAGAGCTATATAGTTTATGATAGTTTCCTTTAGGGTGTCCCCATTTTTATGGATAAGTTCCACGGGGAGAATAATTAATCCTTTTGACGGAGCTCCTTCAAACTGTTTAAAACGCTCGAATAATAGGGCCGTGAGTTTGCCGGGGAACGTCTTGGGTAAACCTGTATAAACGGAATCGTTCGGATCAAATTCTATTCCGGCCTCCGTTGTATTGGAAACGATAAAACGAAGGTCCATGTTGTGGGCAAGTGCCAAAAACACTTGGTAATCCTTAAAAGGATCAACAAGCCTGTTCACCGAAGTAATCAAACGGGTTTCGTTTATTTCCTGTCCGTTTCGCAACCCGACAAGCCAAGTATGATATAATCCTTCTTGGGTATTGACTCTATTTCCGCGACCTGATGAACGTGGTTGAACCATGTCGATCGCTCCATTGAAATCGGTCTTTTCGTTAAGAATATCGATCATCCAATCCACAAATCCCCTCAAGAAATTACCTTCCCCGAATTGAACGATTTTTACAGGTCTTTCCAAAGGCTCCTTAGCTGTAGTACGATTCAGTTTTTTCATATCCAACTATTAAAATTCAAAATAATTTTTGGCATTTGTATAACAGATGTCCGATACGATTTTTCCAAGCCATTTTTCATCCGCCGGAAGCTCTCCATTTTCAACATCCTTACCAATAAGGTTGCACAGAACCCTTCTGAAGTATTCGTGCCTTGGAAACGAAAGAAAACTTCTGGAATCCGTCAACATACCAACAAAACAGCTCAACAGTCCTATATTCGACAGCGCGTTCAACTGTTTTTCCATTCCATCTTTTTGATCCAGAAACCACCATCCGGAACCGAACTGTATTTTACCTTTATGGCTCCCATCATTAAAATTCCCTATCATACTGGCTATAATTTCGTTATCCGCTGGATTAAGATTATAGATGATGGTCTTGGTAAGCTGATTCGTACTATCCAGATGGTCCATAAAAAGCGCTAGATTTCGGGCTTGGGAAAAGTCCCCTATGGAGTCGTACCCGGTATCCGGCCCTAGAATTTTCAACATTCTGGAATTAGTACTTCTGAGAGCTCCCAAATGGAATTGCTGTACCCACCCCTTGGCATGATACTTTTTACAGAGGAACTTTAGGGTCTCAAATTTGAACTGATCCATCTCGGATGTTTCCAAGAATTTTCCAGACCTGATTTTGCGGAAAATGTCATCGATACTTATTTCAGTATCCTTGACGTAAGGAAGATATTCTAGGCCGTGGTCCGATAGCCGACAGCCCTGATCATGGAAGTAATCCATTCTCTTTTCCAAGGCTTCAAGCAGATTTTCAAAAGTTGAAATGGTCGAGAGCTGTTACTTCCTCCAAAGTGGTTAGATACTCATTGAGTTTTTTTGGGTGTTCTACGGCATACGCTTTATCGGGGCGAAAGGCCATCGACATTTTTAGATCGGTCTCTTTTGCAGCAAACTTTATGTGGGCATCGAGATTTTTCGTTGGGTCATCCGTCGTGCAGACCACCTCTACGTTTTGTCCTTTTAAAAGACCTACCGTGGTATGTGAAGGTTGTTGTAGTTGTCTTTTTGTCTCTTCAAAGATTCGCTCGGCACTTTCAGGAGTCAATAGTTCATCGATATCGAAGTAACGTTTGAGCTCCAAATGGGTCCAATGGTAAAGCGGATTTCTTATCGTGTAGGGTACGGTAGCGGCCCACTTCTCGAACTTTTCCCTATCGGAGGAGGTACCGGTAATGTAATGTTCATCGATTCCCAGAGTACGCATACTCCTCCATTTGTAATGATCCCCCGCCAACCATGCCTCGGAAATATTGAAAAAGTTTATATTTTCCAAAATCAAGTTCGGTGCCAAATGGTTGTGATAATCTATAATGGGAAGATGTTTTGCATAGTCATGATATAAGGTACCAGCAAATTCATTTTGAAGCAAAAAATCATCGTGGATAAAAGACTTTTTATAGTCGCGTAATCGATTACTCATATTTTTAAATTTTTTACGTTAATTCCTAAGTGAAGAAGCCCTAATCTTTAACTCAGGTCGGATTATTTTTTTTGAAAATAACTCGTTAGTTTTAGCATCTAGTTCCTTAAAGAACAGCTGTGCGGCGGCCTTGCCCATATCGATTGGAAATTGCTTTACCGATGAAAGTTGTGGCTCCGAGAATTCTGCAAATGGTTCGTCCATGAACCCCACTACTGCCACTTGATCTGGAATTGATATTCCTTTTTCCTTCAGAACCTGTATGGCACCCATGGCGGCATAATCACTGGATGAAAATAGGCCATCGAATTGCACTCCATTTTTTAACAATAACCTTACTGATTCCTGACCGTCCTCTAATTGCATGTTGCTCCTTAGAATCAAATCTTCATCGATTGTAATATCATTTTCCATCAAAGCTTCTCGATAGCCTCTTAAACGTTCTTGATAGATGTTGATATCATGGTGTCCGGTCAAATGGACGATTTTTTTACATCCCTGTTCGATCAAATGCTCGGTAGCCATGTATGCTCCCTTGTAATCATCTAGGACGACCTGATTGGAAGGGAAGGTACTTGTAATTCTATCAAATTGAATCAGTTTAATATTACTTTCAATTATTTTTTTATAATGGGAGAAATCGGAAGTAGCCTTACTCATGGACACGAAAATGCCTTCGACCTGTGCAGTTACCATCGTATCAATGATATCGACTTCTGTGTTGAAGTCATCATTGGATTGTGCGATGATCACCTTGTACCCTTTTTCTTTTGCTATTTCTTCCAAACCCCTTACTACTGAAGAAAAAAATGCCCTGTTTATAGTAGGGACGATTACCCCGATACTACCGGACTTACCACTTCGCAGTGATGATGCCAGACTGTTAGGACGGTAGTTGAACTTGACGGCCGTCTCCTTGATACGTTTACGTGTGCGCTCACTTATCCTACCTGTGTCGTTCAAAGCCCTGGATACCGTGGCAGCAGTAATGTTCAGCTCTTTTGCGATATCGTGAATGGTGACCTTTCGATTGGAATTCAAACTATGATTATTGGTGACATTAATATATTACATCAAATTTACGACCAAATAATTAAAATATTGAATAGTAAGGTAATCGATTACATTGTTGCCGATGCATCGTAATGTCTAAACAACAACAACCAAATCTCAGTTTTAACAAATACTATTCAAAGACTTCTTGTTTCTTACTAGCACTTAGATGTTATTCTACAACCTTGCTGACGTTCATCATATACATCTGACGACCGTCTCCGCCATGGGTAGAATCAAAAATTACCCATTTACCATTTGGTCCGGATTTTGGGTGCAGATCTGTACGCCATTCCCCTTTGAATTTCTCAGGTTCATGGAATTTTCCCAAGGTTATGGTGTCCTTTGTATTAACATTATATAGGTAAAGGGTTTGTAACCTATCTTCCGCAGAGGGATAAGTATCGTTCAGCACCCATTCATAATTAGTCCCGTTCAAATAAGTATTATGCCCGTTTTGGGTCATTAATCCTTCTCCAACAGCTTCAACTTCGTCCGTTTTGTCCTTGAAAAGATAAAAACCCCAATCTTTTCCGGTAGGTTTAGTCCACATGAAGATATGCTTCGAATCTTGCCATACAAAATGGGAAGTATAGCCTGAAGGGTCCAATAGGTACTGGTCAGTGCCATCCACATTGGCCGTAACCATACGGGTCGTAAAACCGCTAACGGCACGCTCTTCCCTAGTTCCCATTTCCTCACGCCATCTGTGTAAAAAAATAAATCGTTCATTGTCAGGTGACACCAAAAGATGGTTGAACCAATGCCAATAATCCGTAAGATTTTCATCTAGATTGGATTTGGTGGCCATATCAGCTATACTGATAATCATTATATTCTCCCCAGTTTTGAGGTCCATTTTATAAATTCCTATCTGTGAAGGATATTTTTCTTGCGCATAGGGATCATCCACACCAGGATAGCCGTAGCCGGGCCTTAAATTTTGAATGCGATTGAATTCCGTTCCCAATGCGAAAGCACCATCATTGCTCAATGTGTAAATCGCCTTAGGCAGGGTTCGTTTTTCCTTGGTCTTAATATTCAGGATGTGACTTATGAATTTTCCATCTTGAATGTCGTTCCATATAATCTCCTCCGGAGAGCCCGGTATCCATTGGAGCATACAACCTTGTTGCCAGCCCCATGCATTACTGGTTCCTAACTCAATCCATCGATTATTGTCTTGTAAATCCACCATTCCTATTTTCACCGTATCATCACTGGTCGGCGAACGGAAAATGGTATCCACTTCCATGCCCAAATCTTCCGGTTAGATCCCATTTGCTGCTTATCATAATATCCGAACCAATGCTGCTTCGGACCAAAAGTAAGCTGAATAGGTTCGAAAAGGGTTCCGTCCCTATTTTCCACTTTCTCGCCGGTGTTACCTTTTGTATGTTTTGAACCACAGCTAAGCACTAATATTAAAAATGCACTAAGCAATAAGGTTGCTGTAAAACGTTTCATAATTTAAAATTTGGAATATATCATTAAAGTGTACTGTCTTTTTTACTCAAAGGACCATTTAACGGTATCGACCAGTGTTTCCTTACCGGATTTCCCACGAATCTCTATCTTGTTTTCTCCCTTTTTTAGAATGATTTCTTTGGAAAGGGCAATTCCGTTTTCAGGTTTTTCCGAACCTATTTTTTTTCCGTTGAGGTAAAAATCTACGTATTTCAAATTTGTATACGCCTTTATCCTTATCTGCGGGTTGACCCGTTCAGAAAACCGTTTCTCCGCAAGATGAAGCATAGGTTCCGGGTTCCAGTTGGCCTTGTAAAAATAATAAGCGTCCTTTTTTAGTTTACGGTCGGCCGTCACCAAGCCTTTGTCGTTTAACCCGTTCGTGTCGCCCTCCGCCCGGTGGGCAGCGCCAAAATCAAACATCAACCATATAAACTTGCCCCATATGAACGGACGGGTCTTCAATACTTCCCAGTTTTTTTCATGATAGTGTGCCTGCCACTCCTCCGGATGCCAGCTGCCTGCAGCCTTGGGAGCTATCAAGGAATCACTATGGTGCAGTACACTCGCCCCGGCCCCATATTCCGAGACGGATATGGGCCTGTTGGGTTGTTCTTCATGTACCTCGTCTGCCCAGTTTCCCATTTCTTCCGGCTTTCCTCCGTACCAACCATAGTATTTGTTCCACCCCAAGGCATCGGTAATATCATTATTGTGATTATCTTGGAATGTTGCTGCCATAGTAAAGCGATAAGGGTCTTCCTTTTTAGCAATGGTATTTAGTTCATTAATATACTCGTAGGGATCATCTCCTTGAATTTTTAGTTCGTTATACAGTCCCCAAAAGACTATGGAAGGATGATTGTAGTTCTGACGCATCATTTCCAACAATTGCTGTTTGCCATTTTCTTTAAAGCCGGTTGAATTCATGAAACCCCTCCCAATATATCCACCTGGACCAACCTGAGGAATTTCTGTATAAAGTATAATACCCAAGGAATCGCACAAGGCGTAAAAGGTTTCGGATTGAGGATAATGCGAAGTACGGATGGCGTTCACCCCCATGTCCAACATTATTTGTAAATCCTCTTCGATATCGGTTTTCGTAAGTGCCGAGCCTTGATTCAATTTGGCCTCATGATAACAGGTTCCTTTAAGATCCAAATATTCTCCATTCAGAAAAAACCCTTTGTCAGCATCCAATTTGAAAAATCGTAATCCAAGAGGTTGTTCTACTTTCTCCAAAACCTGACTTCCTTCCTGCAGGCTAAATACGGCCTTATATAAATATGGATTCTCCCTGCCGTTCCACAAATTGGGGTTTGAAAGCTCGATTTGTTGCATCCAATTTTCTTTGGCACCTTTGGAAACATTTAGTTCGGAAAAGAGCTGGCTACTTCTTTACCTGATGCATCCAAAATACTGGTGGTAATCTTTATTTTTTTTGCCTTGTCCGAACTATTCGAAACAGACCCCTTGATCTCCATCGATGCATTCGAATTGCCGACGTTCTTTTGGGTAATAAAAATACCTGGCGACCCGTAATTGTCCTTTTCAAAAGTGACCTCATTAGTAATGATAAGATGAACGGGTCTGTGAATACCCCCGTACACATTAAAGTCTCCTACCAGCGGCATCACTTCACTATCATACGCATTGTTGACCATGACCAACAACTCATTTTCTCGGTCATTGATGGCGTTTGTTATTTCAAAGTTAAACCCTGTAGAACCTCCCTTATGATGGCCAACATGGTAGCCGTTAACCGAAACGTCGGTAATTGTGGTACTTCCTTCAAAATGGAGGAAAATAGCGCTTATCTGAGTCAAAGTTCGTGACTTCAAACTGTTTTCTATACACCCCTAGTCCTCTATAATATCCGATATTGCCGTCTTTTGCATCGGTAGCGTTCCAACTATGGGGAATGCTACACCTCCCACGGTGGTTGTTTTTGCATGTTGTATGCATAACCGGCCACGTATTGCCATTTTAAACTTAATTCTACGCTTTCCTGCGCATAAATCCCCTTAAAAAATGTTATTAAGACACATATAGTTGCCAAGAACTTTCTAAACATATAGGTTTTAAGGGCTATTTTTTTATCTTTCATAATTTATAAGAATAGGTAAGTGTAATCGATTGAGCAAAATAGTTAAGACATTAATTGCCTAATAACCACTAATTATTGTTCTTCAAAAATTTATTTTAACTAACTCCCATAGATACCGCTATAAATAGACTAAAACAGTATTTAATCATTTGATAAAAATTATGCTTATTGCTCTTTACTAAAATATTTTGGGTTCATTCGTGGAGGCTTAGCGCCTACGTTGGCGCGCCATGCTGAAAGTAAGATTCTCAATTCCTGAACTATATCCGAATTTTCAACAGATACATCCTTCTGTTCGCCGATATCTTTTATCAAATCGTAGAGTTCCGGCTGGTTCGTTTCATAATTCTCAATGTACTTCCATTTTCCTTTCTTGAAGGCCGCTTGTAGGTTTGCTGCCCAATTCATGATAATGTGGATAATGCCAAAAAATCGCTCTTTCTTCAGTTTTATTACCAGAAATATTGGGCATCAAATTGATTCCGTCGAGATTTTTATCATTATAATTTAAATCTACCATACCAGTAATTGTGGGCAAAAAATCAATTGAACTTGTTATCTGTTCGGAAATTGTACCACCTTCTAACAAAGGCGGCCATCTTATTATGAGAGGCACTTTTATTCCTCCTTCATAATTAAAGCCCTTACCACTTCTCAATGGGAAGTTTTTCGTAGGAGGGGTAAATGGGCCGGAATCGCGAACCAAGCCGCCATTATCCGATGCTACAATGAGAATGGTACTATCATAAAGGTTTAATTGCTTCAAGTGTGCTACAACTTTAGCCACACTTTCATCTATACTTTCCAACATAGCCGCATACACCGGGTTAGTAAATATGGAATCTTTGTAGGTCTTAGCCTTCTGTTCGTACTTCTGTATTAGCTTTTGTTTTGCTTTCATCGGTGTATGCACTGCGTAGTGTGATAAATACAGAAAGAAAGAATTTTGTCTATTTTGAGAAATAAAGTTGACCGCTTCTTCCGCTAGCCTATCTGTCAAATATTCACCTTCATTTCCTTTACGATTTAAATCATCCAAAGCTACGCTCGCATTTTCGTAGGGATAAAAGTAGGAGGGAGGATAGCCTTTGTGGTTACCGCCTAAGCTTACCTGAAAACCATGGTCACTTGGCAGGGAGCCGCTCGCCCCCCAAATGCCATTTACCAATACTTGCGTTCGCACATCCATTTAGACTCAAAATTTCAGCAATGGTGGTTTCCTCTTTGGGTAATTCATGATAAAAGTCTGGCCCAATGAGCATTTGGTCATCAACATACCGCTATAGTTCTGATGTCCTGGGATGAAATCCGTAACATTAAGGTTTGCCGGATATTTCCCGGTTAAGATACTTGCCCTTGTAGGGGAACAAATGGCCGCTGACGCGTAGGCATTGGTAAATCTGACACCTTCTGGGCAACTTCATCAATAGCTTTCGTCTCATTAAAACGATTGCCATAACAACCCAAATCCGACCAGCCTAAGTCGTCTACTAAAATGAATACAATATTGGGTTTTTTTTGGGCAACTGCATTAAACGAAACAAGAGAAATATGAAAATGTAACCTAGGCAATAGTAATTTCCTATAATCGAAATGTTCATTGACATGTTTTATTTTTAAAGTTTTAACGAACCGGTGCCTACCCTACGATAATAATCCATAAAGAGAACCTGATTTTTTTGAAATCAAAATCGTGTAAATAGTAACTTTCTTACTCTTTAATTATTTTCTTTGTCTTTTTACCTGCGGACTACTTGATCGAAACGAAATATATCCCAGGAGAATAATTACTCATATCCATCTCATAAATTTTCGTTGATATTCTACAGTATTTAAGATTCTACCTGAGAAATCCCTAAGGGCAAGTGACCCCTGTTCTTTAGATTCCAATCCGGTTTCTATCCATATCGAAGTGCTAGAGGGATTAGGATAAGCATAGAAACCTGCATGGTCATCTTGAATTGTAAATTCATCGATAATACTCACCTTTAGAGCCGCGCTATTCATTACATCCCTCAGTTTCCATCTAGAAGCATCTCCCGGTCTTGCAATTAGATACTGCCCTTACCTCTAATCCTCCATCCAAACTACCATCATCAATATCGGTAATATCCGGCATTTGTAACCAGTAGCCATTACCTTTATTTTCCAAACGCGAATAACCTGTACCAGCCTCGATAGTTTCCATTGGGTCCAGTCACCCACGCATAAACCTACAGATACACCCCTAACCGCAAAGGTTAAACCACAACTTTCATTACCGACAGATCCTGGACTGACATCATACGCTAATCGTAAATAGTTATTTCTAGCTACATTTCTGATATAAAAATAATCTGCGTTGGCCGGAACCAATTCCCATTTGGTCGCGTCCCCGGTCTTAGTGGTATTAACGCCTCTAACATTGGTACCAATTCCGCCACAAATTGTACTGTTACTAGAATCAGGTGTGGTTAAGTTCTGCAGCCATTTACCCCGTGACTTATTCTCCAACCTAAATTCATTTAAGCTTGAAGGGGGCGGTATAGTTGTGTTAAAATAGCCTTTCAGCCATACCAGCGCGGGGCGCTCGGTATTGTCGTAACGTTATAAAGCCATCCATTTATTCTAAACATGGGCTGAATATAACCCCACAAAGTAACACCCTTAACTGCCGGATGTTCCCACATGGCCGGAAATTGGTCTTGATAAATTGCTCGTTGAAGTACATCATTAGGCTCGTTTACGTCATATTCAGTAATAAAAACATCGAGACCTGAGGAAGCAAGTGTAGTTAGTCTTTGTGTCAGTCAGCTCCTGGAACCGTTTCTAGAAAGTGAGATTGACATCCAATAGCATCGATTACACCTACTTGTTTAAAATAGCAACTTTATTGGTCATTGTCTGAGTGTTACTATTATTGGAAAGAATTGTATAATCATTTGCAATGAGTACAGCATTTGGAGCATATAATCGAGCAAGTTGATGAATAGCTATTGCCCAATCCAACCCCGTATTTCCATTGCCACCAAATGCATTTTTGATAGCTTCGGTTGCCCCATCATCATGTATAATAAACTCGTTGATTACTTCTATATATTGCGTGTTGGGATAACGAGCCATAAAATCGCTTATCCATTCTTCCACTTCTTCCCTGATTTCAACATTGGACAATCCTTGTATCCAGGCAGGCTCAGATTTTTTTCCACAGAGCCGTATGCCACTTGAATGGAATATTATTTGTTTGACAAAAATTATATAATAAATCAACTTGTGACCAGTCATAGACATCTCTTGAAATTTCAACCTCACTCCATTTTGAAGCATTTTCGGGAGATAGCTGATCTCCAATAGTCCATATAGTTTTGGGGAAGTGGCTTTGGATTTAAAGCTCTTGCCTAAGCCAATATTCCCAAGAAATTTTGATTCTCCCTGTGCAAGCTGTGAACTGATTAGTTCACATGAGAACAAACAGATTATAATCAAAAATCTAATCGAACAGCTAAGTGTTAGGTTCTTAAATTTTTTAAATGATTTCATAACCATGTTGATTTTAAAGGTTTAACCGGAGGGTCAAAATGTTATAGATTGTATCCTCCCTAATTTAGATCATTGAATAGGATCGTAAAATGGATTACTGACAATAATCAAAAATTCTATATTTGAAAGATTTTCAGTTTAATCCGATTCCGAAACTTCTAATTAATATCTAGTATCCATCGTTCTGGGTTAAATTAGGATTAGCATCGATTTCTGTTTGCGGAATGGGAAACTTTACTTGAAAGGGTTCCGGGAATTCCCCGTTCAATAGCTCCTCCAAAGATAAACTTTCCGTGACGTATTAAATCTTGTCTTCGTATTTCCTCATTCCAAAACTCCCAGCCCCGTTCGTCGAGCATTATTCTCTAAGAGAATCCGTACTGCTAAAATTGGCCAATGAAATACCTTCCAGCCCTGCAGCCTCTCTGACTTGATTGATTAAATCAATAGATTCTTGAGTCGGACCGTTCAACTCGTTCAAGGCCTCGGCCCTCGACAACAATACGTCAGCATACTGAATGATGGGCATATCGTCCCCTGCCCATCTATCAAAGCCATCAGGATCTTCTTGATATTCAAAAGGTCTTATATTATCCTCACCTAACTGAACGGTTTCTCCAGTGACCGCCAAGTATTCCGTTAATAAACTCTCTCTACGCTGATCATTGGGTTCAAAACTGTTATAAAAATCACTGTATATTTTATAATTTGTCGCAAAATTCGCTTTAGGCGGAAATAAATACTGGTAATTTGGTACCTAGGTGCAGAGCGGGGTAAGTAAATCATCCCGATTTCTGTTGCGGCAATATAATTCCTGGCCCAAATGAATTCTGAGTTTACTTCGTTTTCTATTTTGAACAAGTCAGCTCTATTATCGCTTTGAAAAATACTGTAGGCCCCTAAATCCATAATTTCCTTCGATAAATCAACTACCGTCTGCCAATTCTTCTTGTTCAGTTCAAACCTCATGAGCATCGCCAAGGCCGCCCCTTTGGTGGCCCGCCCATAAGTACGTGCCTCTATAGGTAAAACAGTAGCAGCATTTCTATACTCTTCCCGTATAAACTTTTCCATTTCCATTTGGCTTGGTCTTGTGGAAAGCGCCGCTCACTTGCTAAAAAGACCGTATCCAATGGAACAGGTCCATACAGGTCCTCCATATTCTGAAGAACGCCAAGGCCCTAAGAAATCTAGCCTCTGATTCAAACAAATCTTTATCTCCTTAATCCAACGGGCTTTGAGGTATGAACTCCAAAGCTTGGTTGGCCTGTGCAACGATACTAAATTGATGTTGATAAATTAATTGAATTAAATAAAAATCGGTAGGTGCCCACGTAAAGTCTTGGTATGGTCTATTCAGGTTTTCCAGTCCTCCACACCTTCATTGAACATTAAGTCCGTCGTGAGCTCATTGGCCAACATCAATCGCTGTGATTCGTCTCCTTGGCTTTGTGACAATTGATAAACTCCGTTCAGAATACCTTCGGCAACCTCAGGGGTAATGCTTGTGGTGGTAATCTGACTAATATATTTCTCATCGAGCAAATCTTCACAGCTTGCTATTGAGACTAAAAAGAAGAATGAGAGCGTATATTTTATAAAAGTTTTCATGTTTTTTGTATTTTAATTAAAATCTAATGTTGGCACCTAGCGTATATAAAATAATCAGCAACTGGATAGGAATTGAAATCGACCACAACACCACTATCCCCGTTGGAGTTTGTCTCGGGATTTACACCGGTATAATCCGTGATGGTCAACAAATTCTGTCCTGAGATATACACGTCGGCAGATTTGATAAAGGAAATGTTTTCTACTGGAATTTGGAAAGCAAGATTAATGTTCCTAAGCCTAACATAACTTGCATCTTCTACATACCTACGTCATCATTAATCTGTGAAAACTGGTTCAAGAAAGATGGATTCTCGTTGGTAGGATTATCAGGAGTCCACCTATTCAGGTAAGGCTCTGCAAACCTGTTTAGCCTAGCATTTGGTGGAAGATCGGACTGTAATTGATTACGATTGAACAACTCGTTCCCAACGCTTCCTTTGAAGAAGACGCTTAGGGATAAACGCTTATATGCAAATGTGTTACTTACACCGAAGGTAAAATCGGAAATTGGCGAGCCCAAAACAACTTGGTCGTCCTGATCAAGGACCCCATCGCCGTTAGCGTCCGTGAACTTTAGGTCCTCCGGCTGTGCGGTTGGCTGAGCAGAATTTGCAATATCATCGTTCAATTGAAGAACACCGGCTACTTCGTAACCAAAATAAGAATAGATAGGCTCTCCGACGCGTACGATTGCAAAATTGGGTAGGAAACCACTGCCTCCAACAAAAGGTTCGGTTTCCAAATCCCCAATACTGGTTACCTCATTGGTATATGCTGAAAGATTCAATGACGTTGACCAATTGAAATCTCCAACAATGTTATCGGTATTCAAAAGAAATTCTATGCCCCTCGTTCCTAAACGGAACCTAAATTAACCAATTGTGTCCCTACTCCTGTGGATGCAGGTTGCGGTTGACTAAAAAGTAAATCGTCTGTATCCTTAACGTAATAATCAATGCTGGATGTAATTCGGCCATTAGCAAAACCAAAATCGAGTCTACGTTGAATTGACCCGTACGCTCCCATTTTAAATCTCGATTGGAAAGGTTTACGACACCTATACTGGAGACTTCTTAGCCTCCGATGACCGCATTGTTCTCCTTGGACGGAGAACAATGGTAGTGATAGGTAGTTATTGATTTCTTGATTACCGGTAATACCGTAACTCAACCGTAATTTCAGATTACTTAAAACGGAAGAGTCTTTTAAAAATTCTTCTTCGGATAGTTTCCAGGCAAATGCACCTGATGGAAATACCCCATATTTGTTATTATCCCCGAATCTTGAAGAACCGTCGACCCTTATCGACCCCGTTAAAAGATATTTGTCAAGAAGCGAATAATTGAAACGGCCTAAATAACTCAAAAGCTGATTCCTGTTCTTAAAGCTACTTATGAGATAGGTATCGCTGTTTGCCGCGGAGCCTAAATTATCGGTTAGGAATACGTCCGTTGGAAAACCTTGAGCACTAACATTGGTACCTCTATTTATAAAATTTTGGTAGGTATAGCCTGCAAGAATACTGATTCTATTAGCATCATTCAGTTGTTTGTCATAATTCAGCGTGGCTTCCAGAAGGTAGTTTGATGCTTCAACACTAGCCACATCCGCGACACCGCCGTTTTGTGAACCAAATAACGTCGTTGTAGGGTAATAGTTATCCCTTCTTGCAGACTGCCTGTCCGCACCTACATTCAATTTTGCGTTAAGGCCTGGTAAAAGTTCATACTGCATATACGCAGTACCGAAAATTCTTGTAGTTTCGGCCAAATTCGTAACGTTCCTAACAAGGGCCACAGGATTTTCAAAATCCATACTAGGGGCCTGATTGAAATTTCCCGCACTATCGAATACCGGAGCTGTTGGATCATAAAACACCGCTGCCTGTATTGCTCCGGCCTGACTATCTGACCCCCACCATTAAACGCTACAAAGTTATCTTTTTGGAAGCTGGCATTCAGGTTTAGACCATACGTAAAGTTACCTTTATCCTGCTTGAGATTTAGACGCGTAGAATACCGTGTCAGTCCAGAATTTTCGATTATCCCTTCTAATCAAAATAGTTGATAGAGGCATAGTAGGTGTTGTTTTCCCCTCCACCGCTAACGGCCAGTTGATGATTGGTTGTTTTGGCAAAACGATAAATTTCTCGTTGCCAATTGGTACCTGAACCAATTTGATTGATTTCCTCAGGACTGAATATAATGCCATTTCCTCTTGCTATGCTCAACTCATTGAGTACTTGCGTATATTGTTGGGCATTCAACATATCGTTAGTATTGGCCACTTCCTGTATCCCTGTGTAGGTGCTGAACGTAACATCTGTACTGTTCTGTGCCACTTTTAGTAGTGATAAGTACAACCCCATTGGCTCCCCTTGAACCGTAAATAGCAGAAGCAGAAGCATCCTTGAGTACTTCTTATAGATTTAATATCCCCGGGATTCAAGGAATTTAAAGGATTCCTAGCGGGGCTGTTGGTATTGGTAGGACTGGTGATACCCTGTGCTGAGCGAGTGCATGTTCCCGTTATCTATAGGCAGACCATCTATAACATAAAGGGGTTGGTTACCTGCATTCACAGAACTAGCTCCACGTATCCTTACGGAGACGCCTCCACCTGGTTCAGAACTAGTTTGTTGAATTTGGACACCGGCCGCTCTACCCTGAATCAATTGATTAACAGAGGCATTAACCCCGATCCAAGTCATCCTCACTAATGGAGGCTACCGAGCCTGTAACATCGCTCTTTTTTACGCTGCCATATCCTATAACCACCACTTCATCAAGACCCTGTGAATCCGTAGCCATTTGTATATTCATTGTAGTAGACTGCCCAACGGCTTTTTCTTGTGTTTGAAAACCTATATAGCTGAAAACTAGAATTGGGGTATCAGTCGTCAGAGCTATTGAATAATTACCATCGAAATCGGTCTGGGTACCATTAGTTGTGCCTTTTTCAACGATGTTGGCTCCTGGTAATGGTTCACCATTTTCATCAGTGACCGTTCCCGTTACCGAGCTCTGAGGAACCGTTCCCCGAATCTTCTGCTTCCGTGTTTAATTCGATCCCGATGCTTGCCTCGGTACTTTTTGTAAGGATGATGTGTCTATCAATTATTTTATAATTAATAAGGTCATTAGGGAATAGCAGCTTCAGCACATCTGCAATTTTTTTATTTTTCACTTTGATAAGAACTTCCTTATCAAGCCCTAAATTTTCTTTGCTATAAAGAATCGAAATTCCGACATGGATTCGATTTTATTCATCACTTCTAGAACTGATGAAGTACCCATATCCAATGTAATCTTAGTGTTTTGCGCATATCCTGACTCCGCCTTTAATTGAAAGAGCATTAAAAAGACGAAAAGGAAAGAAAGTTTCATTTTTAAGTCGAATTTTCGGAAAGGTATATTCATACCGATCCCATGAGTTAGCGAGTTTTTTCATAATTTTAATTGATTTTGGTTAATTCTGAGCTGAAA